>NZ_CP020919.1:0-1408017 GCF_003076475.1 Flavobacterium kingsejongi
ATGACTAAAACTGCTGAATCGGTATGGGAAAACTGTCTCCTTTTTATAAAGGACAATATTCAGGATCAGGCGTACAAAACCTGGTTCGAACCAATCAAATCCGTTGAGCTGACTGATAATGCTTTATATATTCAAGTTCCTAGTAAATTCTTCTACGAATGGCTCGAAGAGCACTATGTAAAATTATTAAAAGTGGCATTGACGAAAGAGCTTGGCAAAAGTGCAAAGTTACTTTATAAAATCAAAATGGAAAACACTTATGGCAATAAACAACCGTTTACGGAACAATTGCCAAGTGCCCACCGTTCTCCTGTAAAACCGCAGGAAGTTGATGTTCCTTTACACAATAAAAACCCGGAGTTAAAAAACCCATTTATCATTCCCGGAATCCGCAATGTAAAAATTGAGTCCCAGTTAAATGCAAACTATAGCTTCGATAACTTCTTAGAAGGAGATTCCAACCGTTTAGCCCGCTCTGCCGGTATGGCTGTAGCCAACAAACCGGGAGGCACTTCTTTCAATCCCCTACTGATTTTTGGCGGTGTCGGATTAGGAAAAACACACTTAGCACATGCTATTGGTGTGGAAATCAAAGACAAATACCCGGACAAGACCGTATTGTATATTTCTGCCGAAATATTTACACAACAATATATTGAATCCGTAAAACGAAATACACGAAATGACTTTATTCATTTCTATCAGCTAATTGATGTACTGATTATTGATGATGTGCAATTCCTATCCGGAAAAGCCGGTACCCAGGATGTATTTTTCCACATCTTCAATTACCTGCACCAGAACGGAAAACAGGTCATCCTGACTTCCGACAAGGCTCCGGTCGACATGCAGGACATCGAACAGCGCTTGCTTTCCCGTTTCAAATGGGGGCTTTCTGCCGAATTACACCAACCGGATTACGAAACCCGTATTTCCATACTAAAAAACATATTATATCGTGATGGGGTAGAAATCCCGGATGAAATCATCGAATATGTAGCCCGAAATATCAAATCAAACGTACGTGAGCTGGAAGGTGCCATCATCTCCCTGATCGCCCAGTCTTCTTTCAATAAAAAAGAAGTAACAATTGATTTAGCAAAACAGGTAGTAGAAAAATTCGTCAAAAATGTAAAACGTGAAATCTCTATCGATTATATCCAGAAAGTAGTTTCTGATTATTTTCAGCTGGATGTAGACACGTTACAATCCAAAACCCGAAAAAGACACGTCGTACAAGCGAGACAACTGGCTATGTTTTTTGCTAAGAAATTCACCAAGTCGTCTTTGGCCAATATCGGTTCCCAAATTGGAGATCGTGACCATGCCACTGTACTTCATGCCTGCAAAACAGTAGACAATCTGGTTTCTACAGACAAGCAGTTCAAGAAATTCGTGGACGACATTCATAAAAAATTATCACTTTAACAGACCATGCCGGTTAGAATACTCATGGTGTGCCTTGGAAACATCTGTCGATCTCCTTTGGCAGAAGGGATTTTACAGTCCAAACTACCCAGGGAACACTTTATTGTAGATTCTGCCGGAACCGGTAACTGGCACGTAGGCAAGCAACCCGACTCCCGCTCCATCGCTATCGCAAAAAGTAAAGGGCTCGATATCACCCACCAACGAGGACGCCATTTTAACGTGGCGGATTTTGACCGGTACGACCATATCTATGTGATGGATTCCAGCAATTACAGCGATGTCTTACAGCTGGCTCCAAATGCACCAGCCAAAAACAAAGTCAACATGATACTGGACGAGTTATTCCCCAATGAAAATGTTGATGTCCCGGATCCCTATTATGGACTTGAAAATGGCTTTTCTAATGTTTACAATATGCTCGATGAAGCTTGTACACTGATCGCCACGAAGCTATTACAATAGCACAAGTCATAAATTCAAAGAAGTATTTACTACTACACAAAATAGAAAAGCCATCTTTTACAAGATGGCTTTTCAACGAAACAAATATAAAAAAAATCTCCTACTACACTCTTTATCAAGGGCATTACCATGCCTATTAACCCATCAATTCCTATATACTATCTTAACAGCAAGGGAACACCATTGGGAATTGCATTATTTTGACAGACGAGCAATACCAGCACTCCAGACCATATTCGGTTAAAACCTGCCAAAGAATAGGGGATTAATTTACCAAAAGCCGGATCCATAACCGTTAGCCTGTTATCCTCAATTTTATACACTATAATATAGTGTAGGTTATCACCTCTCCACACTTGAGCTACTGCAGGAAGCCGCATTCTGTTTATGGTATGAACGGTGCTTTTCACCTTCTTTCCTTTAAAGCCGACTTTACCAGCCCGCAAGAGCAATTCCGGAATATTCATGTCAATATTTCTGATAGCTTTACTATCACTATTGCATACAATGGTATGATGCAAATTATAATAGCTCCCTAAAGACTCCAAACATGCCGAAATGCAATCTTTTTCTTTATTCTGTTTAACTGTTATTGGCTTCATGCTATTCCTTAAATTGCTACAAAATAATCCTTACCGTTATTTTGACTGCATTATAAACATCTATTATAATTTACTTGTTAAGCCCACCCGACTTTCACAATAATAATCTACAATTCAAAATTCCATTTTTACACAATAGTACACAACAACTTTTGCAGCTTAATTATAACCTGCGCTATATAAACATTAACCAAAGATTATAATTAAAGTTTAAATTGTGTTTTATAGCAGTATTACAAATACACAAAAACGACTACCTCCTTTTTTATCACGCCATAGCGATTAAAAAAGCTTTAAATCACAAAATAGGTAATTCAAAGCCTCATCCCAATTATATGGATATATCCTAAATATAAAACATTAATACAACACTTTAAAAATAATTAGATACTAATTATCATATTTTTTAAAATAAAATTCTATTTTTACAAAAAACATAACTTTTTTTAAGCATGGAAAGGATAACCGAAAAGATCAGGACATTACGCCTTCAACGAGGCTATACCTTAGAGTACATGGGGCAATTACTTCATATTTCGCAGCCCGCTTATTCTAAGTTGGAAAAGAACGAAACCAAACTTAGTGTAGAACGTCTCATTGAAATCGCCCGCGTACTGCATATTCCTGTAATTGAATTATTAGAAGTAGCTGATTTTTCAGAGACACAAGACACGGCAGCAGTTTCTTTTTATGAGAAACCTTATTATGACAACCTCCATATCTCCGGAAAAATAGAAGAACTTTACGAGGCACGGCTAAAAGACAAAGACCTTATGCTGGAACAGCTGAAAAAGATTATTGAGGATTTATCGAAATAGTACTAACTTTACCGCATCCATTAAAAATAAAAAAATGAAAGCCACACCGTTTAAAGGAAAACTTTATTTAATCCCGATCACCTTAGGAGAATCTGACCCTCTGGATGTATTACCCCAAACGGTAAAAAGAGCCATTGATTTTATTGATGATTTTATTGTGGAAAATGAGAAAACAGCCCGAAAATTCATCAAAAGCATCGCTCCGGAAAAACCACAACCCTCACTACGCCTTAGTACATTAAACAAACATACCGAGACTTCGGAACACGAGCAGATGATCAAACCCTGCCTCGAAGGAAAAAATATTGGATTGATGTCTGAAGCTGGCTGCCCTGGCGTTGCCGATCCCGGAGCTGTAATCGTAAAAATCGCACATGAAAGAGGCATACAGGTAGTACCTTTAGTTGGTCCTTCCTCTATATTATTAGCCATGATGGGATCCGGCATGAATGGCCAAAGTTTTGCTTTCAACGGCTATCTTCCGATTGATAAATCTGAAAAAAAACAGGCTTTGAAAACTTTTGAAAAATTATCTTTGGATAAAAACCAGTCCCAGCTTTTCATAGAGACACCGTATCGCAATAATAAGCTCATAGAAGACCTGCTACAGGCCTTACAGCCTTCAACCCTGCTTTGTATTGCCTGCGACCTTACATTGCCCACAGAATACATTAAAACAATGAAAGTTGCTGAATGGAAAAAAACAAAGGTGGACCTACACAACCGTCCTGCCATTTTTATTATCCATAAGACCTAAAAAAAAGCCCCTTACTAAATTCGTAAGGGGCTTTTTTGTATGCTGCGCTAAAATTACAACATGTTCACTTTAGCATTTCGATTGGGAATAATACCAGAAGTATCATAGCCACCAAATTTCTTCATATAGGTTTTTATGGATGTTCCAAAACCATCTTTTTTATGCTTTTTACCATTACTTTTCAGGTAACTCCTTACAGAGTTGGCCCCTAAAAGATGGGCTGAAGCTAAAATACCGGACTCTGTAACTTTTACTCCATTAATGACCTTTCCTTCATAAATATCAATTTCACGCTTTAATTCGTGCTTATTGATCGCTAAAAGAGCTTTAAAAGCCTTCTCCTGTAAAAGAGGCGAATTTAAAAAGAGATTTGCATTTGTAATACCAACTGCTCGTAATGCAGACATTCCGAATTGGTATTTCCCCATATAGCCAAAAGTATTGACTAATTTATACTGTCCTTGTGACTCTTTGTATGCCACGGCCTGCTTAAAGCCGGTATACGTTTTTCCTGTAAAAGGAACAGTCACCTGTTTTGTTTCAATTTCCTCCTTTGAAGGCACGGAGACTTCTAATTTCTCACTCTCCGACACATGAAACCATTCGTTTTTCTCTGCACCAACATTATGAAATCCCAAACTTGAAAAGCCGGTAACTGTCATCAGTCCTGCATAGTAAATCCATTTTTTAATCATATTTCAATTTTCTCATGACGCTGTCCCCCCATGAAATTACTAGGGTGCAAATATAACACAAATATAATGAACCTGAAAATCAGCATGTTAAATTTTTCAGAAAGTCCCTAAGAGACTATTTCTCATTCGATTGCCTCAAAATTCAGACGCCCTTCCACCCCCCCTATATTTTTTTAAAAAAAATACTATTTTTTACAATTTCTTTACTTTACCCCCATCGCTACCATTCAATAATTGCAGTATGGAGATAAAAAAAGCCTTACTGATTTTTAAGTCAGTAAGGCTTTTTTCTGTAAAATAGTAAATAATAATTATCTTTTTACGCCCTGCTTGTTGATCCAGGCGACATATTTTTGCCTGTTCGCTTCATGTTGGGCTGGCGTTACAGCAAATTCATGGTACCCAAAATTGGTTACACTGGCACAGAAATAGATATAATTATGCTGTTCCGGATTTAAAACGGCGTCAATCGCTGTAATATCAGGCATAGCAATTGGACCAGGGGGAAGCCCTGCATATTTATAGGTATTATACGGAGAATCGGTTTCCAGGTCTTTATACAGTACCCTTTTTATTACCTGTTGAAAATCGCCACTATTTTTCTTTACCGCATAAATCACCGTAGGATCTGCTTCGAGTTTCATACCCGATTTCAAACGGTTCAGGTATACCCCGGCCACTCTCGGACGCTCATCTTTTTTTACCGTCTCTTTATGTACTATTGAAGCCAGCGTACTGGCCTGTAAAGGAGTAAGGTTTTGGGCTTCGGCTTTTTGAATACGTTCTGGAGTCCAGAAATTACGGTATTCTTTTGCCATTCTATCCCTGAATTTTTCAGCAGAGGTATTCCAGAAAAATTCATAGGAATTCGGGATGAACATACTCAGTACATTCTCTTCTGTAAATCCGTTTTCCTCCAGAAATTTTTTATCTTTTACCGCATTCAGCAGACTTAAGCTATCGGCTTCAATCTGACTGCCTACGCGGCCTACAAAATCTTCCAGTGTTTCCTGATTATTAAAAGCGAGTTTTACCGGCAGGCTTTGGCGTAAAGAGTTGATGATATCATTGCTGTTCATCCCCTTTTTAAGCAAAAACTTACCTGCTTTCACATTGCTATCATAACTTTTCTTCTTGGCGACCATCATAAAACGATCCATATTCTCCACGTAGGGCGACACTAATTTTTGCACATCCGAAAAAGTAGCATCTGTAGGGACATACACATAGGTTTCCGCTTCCTCAAACTTGGTGTTGGCGGAAAAAATATCCCTATAAATCATATAACCATATACTGATGCCGCAGCAACAATAACGACCAGGGCAATCAGTACAATTTTTTTTAAGTTCAAAGCCAGCTAATTTTAGTTGTTAATATTTATGAGTTGGTATAGAATTTCATCCGTATAGCCGGTTGCAACCCGGTTCCATTGTTTTTTAATTCCAATTTTTTCGAATCCAAAATTAGTAAAAAGCTTTATACTAATTTCATTCTCACTGCTGATATTTGCAAATAATTGATGTAAATTTAAATGGCTGAAGGCATACTGAACCAACAACCCTAAAGCCTGGCTTCCAATCCCCTGATTCCGGTCTTCCCCTTTTTGGATAACAATACCAATTCCCGCCCGTTGGTTTCTTGGATCATACTCAAAAAGATCAATCAACCCTATGGCCTTAAAACTATTATTTTCACAAATGGCCAGCCGTAATTGCCTGGCTTCATAAATATCCTGTTGCGCATTTTCCAGGTATTGCTTAATCAGGAACCTGCTGTAGGGTGTTTGCGTGTTGCTTACTTCCCAAACGGCCTCATCATTTTCTATTGCATATACAAATTCGAGATCTTCCGGCTCCAATGCACGTAGGTAGATTGTCTTTCCCTGTAAGGTTATCATAATTAAATCGTAATGGTTCCTTCGAAAACAAATTTCGCAGGTCCTTTTAAGAACACCTGCGTAAAAGTCGTTCCATCCTGTTCGAAAGCGACTTCCAAAGTCCCACCCGGAGTTTCAAGCTGGACAAGATTTGCATCGGTTTTCCCGGTAGCTTTCATTGCAATAGCCACTGCAGTTACGCCTGTTCCACAGGAAAAAGTTTCATCCTCTACACCTCTCTCATAAGTACGAACAGCAAAAATGGCATCGCCTATCTGATTCACGAAGTTAATATTACTTCCAGCTGCACCATATAATGCACCATACCGAATCGAAGCACCGTATCCTTTTACATCCAATCCCTCAAGATCATCTACTATTTCAACATGGTGAGGAGAACCCGTATTTAAAAAAACATGCCCTTCATAATGGTCCACAGCCGTTACGTCTTTCATTTGCAACGACACAATTCCTGTTCCACTTACGGTAGCATGATGCATTCCGTCCACTGCCTCAAAAGAAGCCTCATTTTCTATGACACCCAATTGTTTTGCAAAAGCAACCAAACACCTGCCGCCATTACCACACATACTGCTTTCATTACCGTCAGAATTGAAATATACCATCCTGAAATTTTCCGTGGGATGGTTTTCAAGTAAAATCAATCCATCTGCACCAATTCCAAATCGTCTGTCACAAAGGTGTTCAATAATCCTGCTCTCCTTTGGAAATGACAGATTCCGGTTATCGATCATAACGAAATCATTCCCTGTTCCCTGATATTTATAAAATGTAATATGCATCTTTTTTATATTTAAAATAATCGCCCTGGCCTACAAAGCTTCAGCCCAGCACTGTTACTAACAAATGCTGTTCTACGTAGCACTAACTTACATTACTGTAGCGAACAATAGTACAAAAGTACAAATATTAATGCTTCGTTAATCATTGTTAATCGTTCGTTAAACTGATTTTTACAGGACAAATATTTATATAATTTTACTGTTAATTATTTAAATTATCATACACACCATGAAAAGATTTTCGAGTTTATTCTTAGTAGCACTGTTAAGTGGCGCTACTACTTTGGGAGCTTATAAACTATTATTTGATGAAAATGCGGTCTTTTCAGACACTTCTAAATCAATGGTCACTACTGCTTCCGGCAACTATACCAGAACTGTAGGACTTTCACCTGAAACACTGGATTTTACCGATGCAGCAGACAAAGCGGTACATTCTGTCGTACACATTAAAAACCTTTCCTATGTCACCCGTTCGAATCCTATGATGGAGTTTTTTTACGGCTATAAGGGCGGGCAGCCACAAGCACAGGTTGGAACTGGATCCGGAGTAATTATTTCTGCCGATGGGTATATCGTAACCAACAACCATGTGATCAATAATGCTTCAGAAATTGAAGTTACCCTGAATAATAAAAAAACCTATAAAGCGGAATTGATCGGAACGGACTCCAAAATGGACATTGCCCTACTTAAAATCCATACTAATGATAAATTGCCCTATAGCACTTTTGGGGATTCAGATGCTATCAGGGTAGGCGAATGGGTTTTAGCTGTTGGCAATCCCTACAACCTTACCTCTACTGTAACTGCCGGAATTGTTTCTGCAAAAGCACGAAATTTAGGCTCTCAAGCCAATGACATGCAATCTTTCATCCAGACTGATGCGGCTGTAAATCCCGGAAACAGTGGTGGTGCATTAGTCAATACCCGTGGGGAACTGATAGGGATCAATACTATGATTTCATCCATGACAGGTTCCTATGTCGGCTATTCTTTTGCTGTACCGTCCAATATCACCAAAAAAATAATCGATGATATATTGGAATTTGGCAATGTACAACGCGGCATCCTTGGTGTTGAAGGCGGAGAGCTCAACGATAAAGCATCCAAAGAATTAGGAATCTCAGCCACACAAGGCTTTTTTGTAAATAAGGTCACCCCAAAATCAGGGGCTGCAATTGCAGGCATCAAAAAAGGAGACATTATCACCAAATTGGATAATACCGCTATTTATTCCTATGCAGATATTGCTGCATTCCTAAACACTAAACGTCCGGAAGATGTCGTGCGCGTCACTTATATCCGCGATGAAAAAACGTTGGTAACTCCAGTTACATTAACGAAAAATGAATTTTTAGCTTATGATTACAACGGATTACAATTGGAAAATCTGGACAGCAGCGAGAAGAAACGATTCAACCTGAATTATGGTGTCAAAATAAAAGAAACTACAAATCCAAGTTTTGAAGAACTGGCAGGTAAAATCATTCTTACAATAGACAATCAAAAAGTAAAAGATATCGAAATGGTTTCGGCTATACTAAGCCGCAAACAGGAAAATTCTCTTACAAAAATAGAATTACTTAATCCTAACGGTCAAATCGAGCGCTATATATTCAGGTAAAAGAAACTAAATCCCCCGTCAATGAAGCCAGTTGTAACGACTGGCTTTTTTTTATAGAAAATTTTTACAAAAAAGCTTTACGAAAACGTTTGAAATCTATATTTTTGCAGCAAATTTAAAAAAAGCAACACACACACCTTTTTACTTTTACTATGAACAATAACGTTTTGTACGAAAAAGAACTTTCATTTCAGGCTGATCGACGCCGGGCAGGAGTGGAATTTATTAAGATCATAAGTGACTTATGGTATGATAAATCGATCGAATTGGTTTTTTTCAGAAACCAACTGATTGACCGCAATGTAAGTGACATTATCAATCTTCATGAATATGCAGGGGAATTTGTAGGAAAACCAATTTCCGTATTTGATTCTGTTGAAATTGCGCAAGCAATTATGGCCCTGGACCTGCCACAATCAAAACTTGACATTGGTAAATTAACGTACGAATACCATCTCCAGGATGACAAGTACAATGATGCTACTGCTTTTGTAATCGACAAACTTCGAAATGCAAAAGATTTTAAGCACAATAAGCCGAAAGATGTTATCCTGTATGGCTTTGGAAGAATCGGTCGCCTTTTGGCCCGTGAACTGATGTCCAAAACAGGAAAAGGAACGCAAATGCGCCTTCGTGCCATCGTCACCCGGGACAAAAATGACGCTATAAATTTAGAAAAACGCGCTTCGCTATTGCGCTATGATTCTGTACATGGTGATTTCCATGGTTCTGTGCATGCAGATCCTGAAAATAACGCACTGAATATTAATGGCACTACTGTGCACATGATTACAGCGGGTAGCCCGGAAGAAATCGACTATACTTTATATGGTATTGAAGATGCCCTGGTTATAGACAATACCGGTGCTTTTACAAACGAAGAAGCGCTGAGCCGTCATCTGGTTTCCAAAGGTGTAGACAAAGTTTTATTAACCGCACCCGGAAAAGGAATCCCAAATATTGTTTACGGTGTAAACCACAATGAATACAATCCTGATAAAGTATCTATTTTTTCTGCTGCATCCTGTACTACCAATGCTATCACTCCCATCCTGAAAGCGATCGAAGATACATTGGGTGTTGTTAAAGGACACCTAGAAACGATTCATTCCTATACCAACGACCAGAATCTGGTAGATAACATGCACAGCAAATACCGTCGCGGAAGAGCAGCTGCATTAAACATGGTCATTACCGAGACCGGAGCCGGAGCTGCTGTTGCCAAAGCACTACCCGTATTGGCCGGAAAATTAACATCCAATGCGATCCGTGTACCTGTGCCGAATGGCTCCCTTGCTGTCTTAAATCTCGAAGTATCACAAAATACCTCGATCGAAGAGATCAACAATATCATGAAACGCTATGCCCTGGAAGGCGAATTGGTAGAACAGATTAAATATTCCCTTAACAACGAACTGGTATCTTCCGATATTATCGGTACATCAGCTCCCTCAATCTATGACAGTAACGCAACTATTGTTTCCCCGGACGGGAAGAATATTGTTTTATACATATGGTATGATAACGAATACGGATACAGCCATCAGGTAATACGCCTGGCACGCTATATTTCTAAAGTACGTCGTTACTCTTACTATTAGCAGGCACTAAGGCACTTTTTGACATTAAGATGCTTAGTTTTTTGATTTAAAGTTAAAAGTCCGCTCCAAAAGAGCGGACTTTTGTATTTATAAACCCATCCTGAGATTATTGCCCATAAAAAAACTCCCTGTCTGCACAGGGAGTTTTTTGATATGTATCACACATTCTACTTATGCATTTCCAGCAGCAGCAATTAAATTCAAAGCAGAGCCTGCTTTAAACCAACCGATCTGTCCTTCATTATAAGTATGGTTTGCCAGAATAACATCTTTGCTACCATCTTTGTGCTGTAATTCAATTGTTAATGGTTTGCCTGGTGCAAAATCAACAAGATCTACAAAGTTAAAGCTATCATCTTCCTGAATCAGATCGTAATCTGCTTCATTTGCAAAAGTCAATCCTAAAAGACCTTGTTTTTTAAGGTTGGTTTCGTGGATACGCGCAAAAGATTTTACCAAAACTGCTTTAACTCCTAAAAAGCGAGGCTCCATAGCAGCATGCTCACGGGAAGAACCTTCACCATAGTTATGATCGCCCACAACTACTGTTGGCATACCTGCAGCTTTATATTCTCTTTGTACACCTGGAACAGTACCATATTCACCAGTCAATTGATTTTTTACCAAGTTTGATTTTTGGTTAAAAGCATTGATTGCACCGATAAGCATATTATTGGAGATATTATCCAAATGCCCTCTGAAACGCAACCATGGTCCAGCCATAGAGATGTGATCCGTAGTACATTTTCCAAAAGCTTTGATCAGTAACTTAGCTCCGGTAATATTTTTACCATCCCATGGGTCAAAAGGCTCCAACAACTGTAAACGCTCTGAAGTAGGACTTACCACAACCTGAACTCCGGTACCATCTTCTGATGGCGCCTGGAAACCAGCATCTTCAGCAGCAAAACCTCTTGGCGGAAGCTCATTTCCTGTTGGCTCGTCCAATTTAACTTCTATGCCATCCTCATTAATCAAGGTATCTGTAAGTGGATTGAAGCTCAAGTCTCCGGCAATAGCCAAAGCAGTTACCAATTCCGGCGATCCAACGAATGCCAATGTATTAGGGTTACCATCGGCACGTTTGGAGAAGTTTCTGTTGAAAGAGTGAACGATTGTATTACGTTCTTCTTTTTCAGCACCTTCTCTGTCCCACATTCCAATACATGGCCCACAAGCATTAGCAAATACTGTAGCACCAATTTTGTCGAACGTTTCAATAAATCCGTCACGCTCGATTGTATAGCGTACCAACTCAGAACCAGGAGTAATGGTGAACTGAGATTTTGTTTTTAAATTTTTATCCGCTACCTGCTTCGCTAACGAAGCTGCTCTTGAGATATCTTCATAAGAAGAGTTCGTACAAGAACCAATTAAACCTACCTCAATTTTCAAAGGCCAGTTATTTTTAAGTGCTTCTTCTTTCATTTTTGAAATTGGAGTAGCCAAATCCGGTGTAAAAGGACCGTTTAAGTAAGGCTCCAATTCAGAAAGATTGATTTCGATTACTTCGTCAAAATATTTCTCTGGATCAGCGTATACTTCATCATCACCTGTCAGGTATTTTGCAATTTCATTTGCAGCATCAGCCACATCTCCTCTATCTGTAGAACGCAGGTAACGATCCATAGATTCATCATAACCAAAAGTTGAAGTTGTAGCTCCAATTTCAGCTCCCATGTTACAGATTGTACCTTTACCAGTACAAGACATTGCGCGTGCGCCTTCACCAAAATATTCTACTACTGCTCCAGTTCCACCTTTTACAGTAAGAATTCCGGCAACTTTAAGGATAACATCTTTTGGGGCAGTCCATCCGGATAATTTTCCAGTCAGCTTGATCCCGATTAATTTAGGAAATTTAAGCTCCCATGCCATTCCGGACATTACATCCACTGCATCAGCACCACCAACTCCGATGGCAAGCATTCCTAAACCACCTGCATTTACGGTATGAGAATCGGTTCCGATCATCATTCCTCCAGGGAAAGCATAGTTTTCCAATACTACCTGGTGAATAATTCCCGCTCCAGGTTTCCAAAATCCAATTCCATATTTATCCGATACTGAAGAAAGGAAATCAAATACTTCATTACTTTGCGTTTTTGCTCTGGCCAAATCGGTCTTTGCATCTACTTTTGCCTGGATCAGGTGATCACAATGTACCGTAGTAGGTACTGCAACTTTACTTTTTCCTGCGTGCATGAACTGGAGTAAAGCCATTTGAGCCGTAGCATCCTGACAAGCTACCCTGTCCGGAGCGAAATCAACATAATCTTTTCCTCGTGTAAAAGCCTGAGAAGCTGATCCTTCCCAAAGGTGGGAATATAAAATCTTTTCAGTCAGTGTCAACGGACGCCCTACAAGTTCACGTGCTTTATCTACACGCTCTGTCATAGATGCATACGCCTTCTTAATCATTTCAATATCAAAAGCCATAATGTTAACTTTTTTATTTAATTTTTTTGTTATATTTCGTGTGCTGCAAATTTAAGCATTTCAGCTGTAATTTGAACTATTTTTAGTAAAAGAGCGAATTCAGGGCGTTATTATTGTTAAAAAATGATTTTGAATGATTATTATTAAAAAATATTTGAATTATATCTAAAATATTGCATAATCCTTAATTTAAAATCCATTTTTTATTAAATTCGGAATTTAGCGTTTACAAAAAAAGGCCCTTATAACTAAGAACCTTTCTAAATAATGGACTTACTATTTCAACAGCCTGAAACAGGAGCCAAAATTATGAATTTCTGAAATAAAACGAGTTTAATTATGTGATTGCTATTTTAAGCTACAACGCCTGTTAATCCTCAAATATCAGAACAATTTCTCAATGATTTTCTCTTCTGAAATCCCTTCGGCTTCGGCTTTATAATTTTTTATAATACGGTGTCGTAAAATACCAATAGCTACTGCCTGAACATCTTCAATATCAGGGGAAAACTTACCATTAAATGCAGCATGTGCTTTTGCAGCCAATATTAGGTTCTGTGAGGCTCTTGGCCCTGCTCCCCAATCTAGGTAATTGCGTACAAATTCATTGGACAGTGGATTGTCGGGACGCGTTTTACTCACCAAAGTTACTGCATATTCAATTACATTATCGGCAACTGGGATTTTACGAATCAACTGCTGGTATCCAATAATTTCTTCTGAAGTAAACAAAGGGTCCACTGTCACATCCGAAACTGAAGTAGTGCTTTTAACCACCTGAACTTCTTCTGCAAAAGAGGGATAATCCAATTTTATTGCAAACATAAAACGGTCCAACTGGGCTTCCGGAAGCGGATAAGTCCCTTCCTGCTCAATTGGATTTTGTGTCGCTAATACGAAATAAGGCAATGCTAATTTATAGTGGTGCCCAGCTATAGTCACTGCCCTTTCCTGCATCGCTTCCAATAAAGCAGCCTGTGTTTTGGGCGGTGTACGGTTGATCTCATCGGCGAGGATAATATTCGAAAATATAGGCCCTTTGATGAATTTAAACTGTCGGTTTTCATCCAGGATCTCACTTCCCAAAATATCGGAAGGCATTAAATCCGGTGTAAACTGGATACGTTTAAAATCAAGCCCTAGTGCCTGAGAGATCGTATTCACCATCAACGTTTTTGCCAATCCGGGAACACCAACCAAAAGCGCATGCCCTCCGGAAAAAATACTGAGTAAAATCTGGTTGACGACATCGTCCTGACCTACAATTATTTTTGCAATTTCCCTTTTAAGCTCTTTTTGCTTTTGAACCAGATTCTGAATAGCAGCTACGTCTGACATATTTTAATGTTTGTTTACAAGTACAATTATAAAGAACTTTTTCCAATAAAAGAGTAGTGCTTCCTAAAAAAGAAGCACTACAGATATTATTATTTTTTAAGCCAGTTGTTTGCAAAATCACAGTCTTTATATTGCCCGTTGATTTTGATATAGGTTTCTTTGATCTTTTCTTCGGACCATTTTGCAATCGCCTTGATCTGTTTTTCCTTCAATGCCAATTCCTTGATTTTGATATAATCCTGTGAATAATCAGCTGTATGCTCGTTGTAACGATTGGTTACTGTAATCAGTTTGTATTTTTTTCTACCCAATTCATCTTCTTCCAATATTGGGTAGGATACTTCTTTGTCTTTCAGGTCAGAAACCTGGCTGTATAACTTAGGATCCATTTTGGTCAGTTCGAAACGGGTATCCTGAGTTTTAGGATTCAAAAGTACACCACCATTGGTTTTCGTTTCTTTCTCATCTGACTCACTTCGGGCTGCATCAGCAAATGTAATCGCGCCACTCACAATTTTCTCCCGAATTTTCTCCGCTTTTTCTTTTGCTGCTTTTAGTGCATCATTATTCACTTTTGGCACTAATAATATGTGTCTTAAATCAATATCTGCGCCACGGATTTTTTCTACATAGATGATATGATAGCCGTGTACTGTAGCAAAAGGTTGTGAAATCTCGCCTTCAGCAAGACTAAAAGCTACATCTTTAAATTCCTTCACAAAAGGTGTCTTTTTATTCATTCTGTAAAATCCACCATTTGATTTTGACCCGGTATCTTCCGAGTATAAAACGGCCTTACTGAAAAAGCTACCATTGTTTTCCAAAATATCTTTTCGGAACTCATTTAGCTTGTCAATTACTTTTTGTTTATCGGCCTGGGTCACTTCCGGTTCGATAACAATTTGCGAAACTTCCATTTCAGCTCCGAATACCGGTAATTCAGCCTGTGGTATCTTCTTGAAAAAAGCACGTACTTCTTCCGGAGTAATCTCTACCGCTTCCACAATATTTTTTTGCTCTTTAGAGGCCAGTTTATCCATTTTGATAATTTCAAAAAGTTGGCTCTTCAGGTCTTCTTCATTACTTTTCTTGAAATACTGCACTACTTTTTCCATAGAACCAATTTGGCTCACCATGTAGCTTAATTGCTGGTCCATGGTCTCATTCACTTCAGCATCTTTTACAATGATACTATCCTGAATCGCATGGTGTGCATATAATTTATCTTCCAATAGTTTCCCCAGCAACTCACAACGGGTAATACCTTCTACCGAACTTCCACGGGAAGTAATTTCCAGATACGTCTTATCAATATCAGAATCTAATATTACATAATCCCCCACGACAGCAATTACACCATCAATTTTTTTTCTGGGTTCTATTTTCTTTACCACATTAGCTTCAGCCACATCTTCCTTAATTACTTCCTGCGCAGTTGCGCTACAGAAAGCAAAAATCCCCATCATCAGAATCGCTCCTCTATTTATTATAGATTTCATATTTATCATTTTTAATCGCATCATCAGTTATTTCTTTTTCAATTTTTTTTATCAGCTCCAGCTTTCTTTTATTCAATACGATTTGTCGTAAAGTTGGTTTTATATATTCGAAAGGACTGATCTGATTTTTATCCAGCACCTTCACTATTTTAACAAGATAGACATTCAAGGAATCCTGTTGTTGTATCGACTTTCCGGGAATAATATAATTCCCTCTGTTTTCGGGTGTTATAAAGGGCAGCTTACGGTAGACCTGGTTCATCTCGACCCAAACAGAGTCATTCAGCGCGTATCCCTTATACTGAACAGCATAACTATCCAGTAGTTTACGGTCTCCTTTTCCTAAATTAAATAGTTTATTTTTTATCGTCTCGAACTTCGGATGATCTTTCGGCAAATTTATATAACGTAGTTTTATTAACGTGGTATTTGCCTTAAAATTTTCCTTATTCGCATCATAATAATCCTTTAATTCTTTGGGAGAAACAGCGGTATCAACCCTTTCCTTTACGACCTCTTCTATATATGCTTTTGTGTAAAGGTCAATTTTATACTGTTTTATAAGATTATCAAATTCTATGATTTTCTCATCACTCAGATTCATTTCTGCCGCATCAATCAGCAATTTTTGCGTCGCCCATTTATCGATAAAATTCTTTACAATCACCAGGCTATCTTCCTTAGAAGTACCGGTAGGCACGAGATGTTCAACATCTTCCTTGTACAAATAGGAATCATTGGCTTTCGCAATGGCTTCTGGCTTTACGTCTTTATTACAAGACACCAGTAACACACACATTCCAATTATGTAGCTTCGTTTTAGCATTTCTATTTCTTGGCCTGCATGGTTTGTTTTACACGTTCAAAAACGGGTCTTTCCACCTGAATTGTCGCTTCTTTCTTTAAATCTCCTACCCAATTTTCTTCCAGGAATTGCTGGTAATCATTGATTACTTTTCCTCTGGTTTCCTCGAGTGTCTTTGGTCCTGCCGGTAGTATCTTATTGATTTTGGCCACAAAATAGTATTCTCCTTCTTTTACCACATCCGACACTCCGGTTTTAGGTTTTAGATTTTTCGGCAACGCGTGATTTCCTTCTTCAAAAACGCCTGAATTGATCATTACATTTACCTTATCTGTAGCATCCAGTTCTTTTTTAATAAATTCGGCCGTTTTATTTTGTTTCAATAATTTGCGGGCTTTCTTGATTACTGCTTCATCTGTAGAAGACGCAATGATAACATCCTCTCTCATTTTCCATTGATAATTCGCAGCATGCTCCTTATAAAAATTCGCAAGTCCTATTGTATCTGTTTTTGCTTTTTCCCAGATTTCCTTTTCCATTAATTCAAATAACAACAGTCCATCACGGTATTCTTCCATCACAGCATTGAACTCAGGATATTCATTTTCGAGATTTTCATTATAATAGATGTTCAATTGCTGATCGACAAACTTATCATACAACTGACCTATCAATTTACTAAGGGGTTTCAGTGTACTTTTAGCAATTTGTTCATTTTTAAGAAAAGCTACAAAGACAGTTCCGTTAATTTGCTTGTCCTGAATGGTTACTAATGGCTTCGCATATTCTGCGGGATCACCTGGCATTTTCCATTCGTCGCCATAAAAAGAATCGGTGATTGCTTTTGAAATTTTAGCGTACAACCCGGGATTTGTCACAACTTTATATTTCTTACGCAATGTCTCGTTCAGAGAATTGGTAATCAGTCGGGAGCGATCATCTTTACGCACTTTATTTTCTAAATCTTTTTCAGCTTCTTCCAATGTTTTTACCGGATGTTTTTCTATCAGTTTAACGATATGCCATCCAAACTGGCTTTCAAAAGGCTTGCTGTAGCTATTAGGAACTGTTAGCCCAAATGCCACCTGCTCAAATTCTTCAGAGCTGAGCTGTCCGGAACCAAAACGTGATAAAAGTCCGCCTTCGGGAGCAGAAGACCGATCTTCAGAAAACTGACGCGCCAGATCTTCAAATTTTTCACCCTGATTTAATTTTTGGTAGATATCATCAATGGTGCTTTTTGCTTTTTCAGCTGTAGTCGTCGGATTATTAGCCGGCTTCATAATCATGATATGGCTCACGGTAACTTCGCCACGATTATCACGTATGTCTTCTACCTTAATAATATGATAGCCAAAACGTGTTCGTACCGGTTGTGATATCCCCTCTTTTTTGGTTTTATAGGCAGCACTTTCAAAAGGATATACCATTCTAAAAGCGGAGAAATATCCTAATTCGCCTTTATTATCTTTCGCAGACGGGTCCTGTGAATGCTTCACTGCCAGATCTTCAAATTTCTCTCCGTTAACGGCACGTTTCCGTAGGTCTGAAATTTCTTTAAAAGCTTTAAGAGTATCTGCCGGAGCCGCATTTTCATCTACCAGAATCAGAATGTGCGCTGCTTTAATTTCTTTAAGCGATCGATTGTAGCCTTCCTCAATAAGTTCTTTGGTAACTTTCGTATCGGTCACATAATCTTTAGAAAGTTGTGTCCTGTAGGATGCCAGCTCAGCCTGGTATTGTGGGTTATTTTGCAAACTAAGTTTGTTTGCTTTATTAATTTTTAGCTTATAGGCTATAAAAAGATCGAGGTAATGATTGATGTCTTTTTGGGATTCGTCCTTAACAAGATCTAAATTCTTATTATAAACCCGGGTAAATTCATCAGTATAATAGGGTTTGTTATCTATGGTAAATAAAACTTCTTTTTTACTTTCCTGGGCATAAGCCGCTATATTCAAGGATATTGCCAAACCAAAGAACAACTGTTTTATTTTCATCAGTATAAATTTATCTTTTACTTTAAAATTAATAGTTAGAGTATCCCTTTCATAAACGCAATAGCAACCCAATTATTTGCAATCAACAAAAATAACAATTCGAAAACATTATACAACTATACGGCATCGTATTAACAAAAAATTATACAGCAGCTGAATGCAAGCTATTTATAGGCTAAAAGGCGCATCTAAACGAAGTAAGCAGGCCAGCCGCTATTGTAAATATGATACCTGGGTTTAAAATTTGAAACCCCCACACTTTCAGCATCCCAAATCACTGAAGTAATGGATTTCTGAAATAATAAATGTATTTTTGCACTCGTTATAAAAAATATGCCATGACATTTATTGAAGAAATAAATAGAAGAAGAACTTTCGGGATTATTTCCCACCCGGATGCCGGTAAAACAACGCTTACAGAAAAACTGCTTCTATTTGGAGGTGCTATTCAGGAAGCGGGTGCGGTAAAAAACAATAAGATCAAAAAAGGAGCTACGAGTGACTTTATGGAAATCGAACGCCAAAGAGGTATTTCGGTAGCCACCTCTGTATTGGCTTTTAATTATAAGGATAAGAAAATAAATATCCTGGATACGCCCGGGCACAAGGATTTTGCCGAAGATACCTTTAGAACCCTGACTGCTGTTGACAGTGTGATTGTCGTGATTGACGTTGCCAAAGGTGTCGAAGAACAGACGGAAAAGCTGGTAGAAGTATGCCGCATGCGTAATATTCCAATGATTGTTTTCATCAATAAACTGGATCGTGAAGGTAAAGATGCCTTTGACCTGATGGATGAAGTGGAACAAAAATTAGGATTAACAGTAACTCCCCTGAGTTTCCCAATAGGAATGGGGTATGATTTCCAGGGAATTTATAATATCTGGGAAAAGAACATCAATATTTTTAGTGGCGATAGCCGAAAGAACATCGAAGAAACGATTGCTTTTTCTGATGTCCAAAATCCGGAGCTTGAAAAAATAATTGGCGAAAAACCAGCAGTACAACTGCGGGAAGAATTGGAACTGATTGATGAAGTATATCCTCCTTTTGATCGCGACGCTTACCTGGACGGAAAACTTCAGCCTGTATTTTTTGGTTCGGCACTTAATAATTTTGGTGTACGGGAATTGTTGGATTGCTTCGTACAGATCGCTCCATCACCACGCCCAAAAGAATCAGAAACCCGCCTGGTAGATCCAAAGGAAGAGAAAATGTCAGGATTTGTATTTAAAATCCATGCAAATATGGATCCCAAACACCGTGACCGTCTGGCTTTTATAAAAATTGTTTCCGGTACATTCGAACGCAACAAACCATACATGCATGTTCGCCTGAACAAGAACCTTAAATTCTCCAGCCCCAATGCCTTTTTCGCAGAGAAAAAAGAAATTGTAGACATCTCCTACCCTGGTGATATTGTAGGCTTGCACGATACCGGGAATTTTAAAATTGGCGATACCCTGACAGAAGGCGAAATCATGAGCTTTAAAGGCATCCCAAGCTTCTCACCGGAGCATTTCCGCTATATCAATAACGCAGATCCTATGAAAGCCAAACAACTGGAAAAAGGCGTGGATCAGTTAATGGACGAAGGTGTGGCCCAATTATTTACTTTGGAGATGAACAACCGTAAAGTAATCGGAACGGTTGGTGCCCTTCAGTATGAGGTAATTCAGTACCGTCTGGAGCACGAATATGGCGCTAAATGTTCGTATGAGAACTTCCCGGTACATAAAGCGACCTGGGTAAAACCCAATGATCCTAAAAGTGCTGAATTTGCCGAATTCAAACGCATCAAACAAAAATTCCTCGCCAAAGACAAATATGGCCAATTGGTTTTCTTAGCGGATTCTGATTTTACCATCCAAATGACTCAAACCAAATATCCGAATGTAAAACTATTCTTTACTTCAGAATTTGATTAAATACCATTTTCAATACGTTTAAAAGCGGCCCCTAATCAATTAGAGGCCTCTTTTTTTTGCTTACAGCACCAGAAAGCATGAACAACTATTCCACAACACTATTACAGATCAATTGATACCAATAAAAAAGCCTCCCGAAGGAGGCTTTTAATAATATAAATGCAAATTATTATTTCTTCACCACTTTCACGGTTTGGATTTTTTGATCTGCTTTGAATTGTATGATATACGTTCCGGAAGGAAGTCTACTCATATCAATTGCTGCAGTAGTCGCATTAGGAGCAACAGCAATTACGCGTTGTCCAATCATGTTATATACTTCCACAGTGGTAATCTCGCTATTGTATGACACATTCAATACACTAACAACGGGATTCGGATAATATTTCAATTCTTTAATATCAAACGAATTTGTTTTTAATGTAACCGTAACTGTAACTGCAAAAGCTTGAATACTTGTACATCCATTTACAGTCTGAGTTGCATAATAAATAGCACCATTCACCAATACGGCATTTGGAGCCAACGGATTAACACCTATCTGAAGATCGGCTAATGAAGCGTACCAAAGTACATTCGTTCCTACTACAACCAAATCTTCAACCGTAGCATCTTCCGGCGCAACAGCACTGATAACCTGAGTAGATTCTCCTGTTGGAGCTGGTGTAGTTGTTACAGTAAGAGCAGCAGTTCCTGCTACAGCAGAACATCCTGCAGTACTCATTCCATTAGCTGTAATTGTAGTAGATCCAGTAGGTTTAGCATACACTGAAATTGAAGGCGTACCACTTACATAAGGAATAGTCCCCGCGGCATCTGTGAATAAATCATTCGTTCCTGTAGAAGACCATGTAATAGGTGACATTGCATTATAACCAAATTTCACATTGAACCTTTTATTCGATGCAGACACGGCAGCTCCTGCGTCGATACCATAGCGATACAAAACAGTATTACCAGTTGTTTGCGTATAGAATGTTTCAGTGTTATACAATGAATCAATACCAATTTGCGATACTTCTACCACAATATTAGAAATACCATCCCAAACATATGGAGTTGTAAATGTTATTGTATTCCAACCAATAGCATGAGTATAAGTAGCAGGGCCATACACTGTAGCAAGCCCGGTTGTTACAAAATTTGTATTTGGAAATACTGCATTAGTCGTTGTTCCAATTTTAACTGTGAAATTTGTATTATTCGCAGCACTTCCTACACTTGTAATATTGTAAGCTATAGATAAAATTGGTCCGGCTGCAATTCCGGCTGCATTTAAATCAGCAGCAGTATAAATTGTTTGGTATACCAGTTTTGGCCTTCTGTTACAAAACGCAGTCAACTCTTCTGTCTCCGTTGTTTTAGTCGTAGCATTTCCAATCGCTGTAGGTGCTGGAGGCACTGCACCAGATGCAGTAAGCAATTGCACTGTTCCGGTACAAAGTTCTGCAGAAGATGGTGTTACAACTATAGGAGTTGGAATACCATTTACCACAACACTTACTGTGGCTGTAACTGTACAACCTGTAACAGTATCTGTCGCCGTAACAGTATAAGTTGTTGTCGCTGTAGGCGAAACCACCACTGAAGTTCCACTGCCAGCAGCATTACTCCATGCATACGTATAGTTTGCATTAGCACTTGTTGCTGTTAAAGTAACTGTACTGCCAGCACAAATAGACGAAACAGATGAAGCAGCAGCAATTGCCACAGGAGCTGTAACAGTCAAAACAGCATTAGGATTTGTTGTCGCATTCCAAAAACCGTTATTCGAGGCACCATATCTAAAAGGACCTCCATTCAATTGAAATCTACTGGCAAAATAATAGGTTCCAGCAGGTAAGTTTGATAATGTAACTTTAAAGTCATCATTGTTTCCTACATTAGCAGTAAATGTCGCTGTAGTAAATGCTGTTTCCGGCCATGTAGACGGATCTGTATTTGTTGTAGAATATCCTATCCATGAAACCAAACCAGGAGCCTGACCAGCAGGATCTGTTACTCCAGCTTCATAAGCCTGTGCATGAACATCTACTGATTGACACGTTCCAATTGCAGATACCTGAGTTGCATTTACATTGAATGAAAATAAATTTGCTAAATCTACAGTATCCGTTGGGGTAATTTCTACTTTAAAATTATCTACCCCTAAATCATAAGAACTAAATCCTGCACTTGTAATTCCTTTTATAATGATATAAACAGAAGAACTTCCATTAAAAGTCGCTGGCACATCTATTAGGTAATTATACCATCCTGTAGCAGCTACCGTTGGTACTATAGTCGTTTTCGAATAAACCGAAAGCAATTGTGTTGCGCCAGTAAGTGATGGCGTTGTGTTAGCATATATTACATATTGATCTCCGACATCTGCAGATGCATGCCGATGCAAAAATACATTTACTCTGCTGGCAGCTGTTACTGAAGTATAACTTATCGGCATAGATACCAATAATGCTTCAGAGGAAGTATAATCTTTTTCCATAAAACCTGCTCCGGCATAAGGAGCCGTAATATCTCCACTTGAACCACTTATTTGTATCCAACTCTGAGTACCTGTCACAACAGAAGTATTCCAACATGATGGAATTCCTGCCGTATTAAATCCTTCTAAAACTGTAGGTAGTGCAACAGCATTACAAGGGGTACTAAAAGAAGAAACAGTCGTCCAAACGCTAAAAGCACCGAAACCACAATTAGATCTCACATAAAAAGAATATGCTGTAGTAGCAGTAAGACCTGTAAAGTTTTGAGAAAGGGTAGCTGTAGTTCCCCCAGAAACTAAACCAGTCGCACCACTTCCTGCAGCACCACTGGTACGCAATTCATACTCGTACCCACCAGATGGAATAGGATTTGAGGCCGTCCAAGCTACTGTCCCTGAATTAGGAGTAATATTAGAAACAACTATTCCAGTAGGCACAGTACATGAAGCCAGTGTTTTAAAACTCCCTGTTGCTGAATATCCATTTCCGGTACCTGCTGCATTTGGAATATGAGAATAAATCGAACTCACAGCACCATTAGAGGCTTGTACCCTAACCTGATAACTCGTTAGCTCAGACAAACCTGTTAACGTAACTGAATTGGTCATAACTGGATTCCCACTCCAGTCAGTCCAGTCGCAACTCCCAGGTAATCGATACTGTACATTATATTGTGTAGCCCCTGTAGGAGCGGTCCAATTTACTGTAGCACTACTTGTCGTGATTCCTGTAGCCGCAGTAAATGTACGCACAGGGCCCTGATTAGCAGGAGTCCAGGTATAAGAAAGACCCGCTGGAATCTTTACAGCAACGTTATCTGTTCCTGAAAAAAGTAAAGTACTCGCATTACTAAACCCTGTAACCGCTTTTGACCAATCGCAAGTAGTATTAGATGGTACATTTAAGGCATATAAATTATTGACATTTGTTGCATAATTAATGCTATTTCCCCTAATTCCAACTTGTGGAGTTGTACCGCTGGTAACAACACCTGGATTAGTATTAGTTCCATAAACAATATTTATAGCACCTGTCGCATAGGTAAGCCTAATCTGGAAATTCAGACGCTCTGAGGTTCTATTATAATAGTTAGCATGGTCTGAATATTGTACCACAAACTCAGCTCCTGTATTCAAATAGCTGATTAGCGGCGTAGCGCCAGTAACAGTAGATGCTCCGGCATCCTGACCAAATGCAGCAATAGCCCCAGTAGTTGATTCTAATGTGGAAAGCGGTGCATATGTTGATGACGATGGAGCTACCCCGAATGTGATAAATCCATTAGTACTGATATAACATGTGGTTACATTTACCCCCCCAAAAGGAAATGTCCCTCCCATAGTTATTGCTGCCGAAACAGAATTGTCATAGGCTCCAGAGAACACAGTAGTACCTCCTGTGATAGGCACGTACGTATTACCTGTAGTAGCTGCGAATGAATAATTCGCAATATTTGTCTGTGCATTGATTTTAGCAGTAACGCTAAAAAACAGCACCAAAAGGAAAGCCAAAGAAACAACGTTTCTAAACTTTCCGAAATCATTAACCAACGCCTGACCGGATTTGTCAGAACGAAAGCCTGAAAGCCATCCTGTAAAAAGATGTTTCATAGTTTTGTAGTTTTTAATCATAAATGAAAATTATTAGGTGAAATATTGAGGAAAAATATAACATATAATTAACATACAAGAATAAAAAACACAAAATAATTAACGTATCCGTAAAAAAAGCAATTGAGAGATGAAGTATGATTGAAAATTTAAAATATTTGATAATAATTTAATAATCACCTTATATATGGCATTTTTTTTACACAAAACGCAATTAACACTTTTCATATAACACCATTCATTTGTTAAAAACAAAACACGAATACTACAATTATACACGAAGTTTACTGACAAATGCAACAATTTAAAAAAAATACAATTAATTTACAGACCTGTTTATCCAGTAAAAGTAGCAAATCAAAAAAAGATATAATTAGACGCTGGTAAAATACAATATTTTCTTACTAAGAACACATTGATTTCAGTCGTAAGTATAAGGAATAGTTTCTCGTTAAACGTAGAATAAGGTTGTGTAAGAGCAAAAAAAAACCTCTCATTTCTGAGAGGCTTTTTGAATTATGCTTGTCCGGTAGGACCGAAGTTAAGCGGAATAGGAGGCTGTTCGGTATCTTTAATTTCACCATGGGCACTTTCGAAACGGTGTATGTTTTCTCCAATGGCTTTCAACAGTCTCTTAGCATGCTGAGGAGTAAGAACTATTCTTGATTTTACTTTCGCTTTGGGAATACCAGGCATGATACTCACAAAATCCAGTACAAATTCCGTAGCTGAATGGTTGATGATTGCCAGATTGGAATAAATCCCCTCTGCTGTCTTCTCATCCAGTTCGATATTAATTTGTTGTTGTTTAGAATCGCTCATAGTAATTAATAATTAAATTCCTCTTTTGTTGCTAATAACTCGTTATATTCTTCTTTAGAACCTACCAATATATTGTCATATTCTCTCATACCGGTACCGGCAGGGATTCTATGTCCAACAATAACATTTTCTTTAAGACCTTCAAGACCATCTACTTTACCTGCTACAGCGGCTTCATTCAATACTTTCGTAGTTTCCTGGAACGATGCTGCAGAAATAAATGATTTCGTCTGAAGTGATGCACGTGTAATACCCTGAAGTACCGGAGTTGCTGTCGCTGTGATAACATCTCTTGCTACTACCTGATTTTTATCCGTACGTTTCAGCAAGGAGTTTTCATCACGTAATTCACGTGGTGAAATGATCTGGCCTGGTTTCAGGTTATCAGAATCTCCTGCGTCTTCAACCACTTTCATTCCGTATAATTTATCATTTTCAACGATAAAGTCTCTGGTGTGTGCCAGTTGATCTTCTAAGAACAGGGTATCACCCGGATCCTGGATTCTTACTTTACGCATCATCTGACGAATCACAACTTCAAAGTGCTTGTCATTGATTTTTACCCCTTGCAAACGGTATACTTCCTGAATCTCATTTACCAGATACTGTTGAACAGCAGCAGGTCCCTGGATTCTTAGGATATCATCTGGAGTAATTGCTCCATCAGACAATGGCACACCTGCTCTTACGAAGTCATTTTCCTGTACCAGGATCTGGCTTGAAAGTTTCACAAGGTATTTCTTGATTTCACCAAATTTAGATTCAATCACAATCTCACGGTTACCTCTTTTGATTTTTCCAAAAGAAACTACTCCATCAATTTCAGAAACCACAGCTGGATTCGAAGGATTACGCGCTTCTAAAAGCTCTGTAATTCTAGGAAGACCTCCTGTAATATCCCCAGCTTTTGAAGAACGACGTGGGATTTTTACCAAAATTTTACCCGCTTTAATTTTCTCCCCGTTATCCACCATCAAGTGGGCACCAACTGGTAAGTTATAAGAACGGATCAATTCACCATCTTTACCGTAAACCAATAAAGTAGGAATCAATTTTTTATTTCTGGCTTCAGAGATTACTTTTTCCTGGAAACCTGTCTGCTCATCGATTTCAACCATGAACGATTGTCCCTGTTCGATATCTTCGTAAGCAATTTTACCGGTAAATTCAGAAATAATAACTCCATTATAAGGATCCCATTTACAGATTACAGTACCTTTTTCAACAACATCCCCGTCTTTAACGTTGATATTAGATCCGTAAGGAATGTTATGCGTATTTAAGACAATACCCGTTTTAACGTCTAACAATTTCAATTCTGTAGATCGTGAAATTACGATATCAACAGCATTACCTTCGTTATCCTCACCTTTTACTGTTTTAAGATCTTCGATCTCCAGTCTACCGGCAAAACGTGTTACAATACTTGATTCTTCAGAGATACCCCCCGCAACCCCACCAACGTGGAATGTACGAAGTGTCAGCTGTGTTCCTGGCTCCCCAATAGACTGGGCAGCAATTACACCTACAGCTTCTCCTTTTTGAGTCATCTTACCTGTAGCAAGGTTTCTACCATAACATTTGGCACAAATACCTTTTTTCGCCTCACAGGTTAACGGAGAACGTACTTCCACTCTTTCGATTGGAGCCGCGTTGATTAGTTTTACAAATGCTTCAGTGATTTGCTCACCAGCAGGAACTAAAACTTCACTATTCAATGGATTAATTACATCTTGCAATGCAACACGTCCTAAGATTCTTTCTCCTAATGATTCAACAATCTCTTCATTCTTTTTCAATGCCGAAACTTCAACACCTCTAAGCGTCCCACAATCTACCGTGTTCACGATAACATCCTGAGAAACGTCATGAAGCCTTCTTGTTAAGTACCCCGCATCCGCCGTTTTTAACGCCGTATCCGCAAGTCCTTTACGTGCACCGTGAGTAGAGATAAAGTACTCAAGGATCGAAAGACCTTCCTTAAAGTTAGAAAGAATCGGGTTTTCAATAATCTCACCACCACCGGCAGTCGATTTTTTAGGCTTAGCCATCAAACCACGCATACCAGTCAACTGACGAATCTGTTCCTTAGATCCCCTCGCCCCAGAATCAAGCATCATATATACAGAGTTGAAACCTTGTTGGTCTTCTCTAATATTTTTCATTGCTAATTCCGTAAGCTGTGCATTCGCAGAAGTCCAAATATCAATAACCTGGTTATAACGTTCGTTATTGGTGATAAGACCCATGTTATAATTCACAGAAATACCATCAACTTGTTCTCTGGCATCTGCAATTAACTGTTGTTTTTGTTCCGGGATTCTAATATCCCCTAATGAGAAGGACAAACCACCTCTAAAAGCGAATTTGTATCCCATATCTTTCATATTGTCAAGGAAAGCCGCAGTTGTTGGAACGTTGGTAACACTTAAAATATGTCCGATAATATCTCTAAGGTTTTTCTTAGTCAATACATCATTGATATATCCTGCTGCTTCTGGCACTACTTCATTAAAGAGTACACGTCCGGCAGTAGTCTGGATAATTTTATATACCAATTCTCCATTGTCATTGAAATCTTTTGCACGAATTTTTACACTGGCATTCAATTCCAGTCTTCCTTCGTTCAATGCAATATTTACTTCTTCAGCAGAATAGAAAACAAGGCCTTCACCTAAAATTTTATGTTCTGGAGTAGACAAACGTTCTTTGGTCATGTAATACAGACCCAAGACCATATCCTGGGATGGTACCGTAATTGGTGCTCCATTCGCAGGGTTAAGGATATTGTGAGAAGCCAACATTAATAATTGAGCTTCCAAAATCGCCTCAGGCCCTAAAGGAAGGTGAACCGCCATCTGGTCACCATCAAAATCCGCATTAAATGCCGTACATACCAATGGGTGAAGCTGAATCGCTTTTCCTTCGATAAGTTTAGGCTGGAATGCCTGGATACCCAAACGGTGCAATGTAGGAGCACGGTTAAGTAATACAGGATGCCCTTTAATTACGTTTTCAAGAATATCCCAAACTACAGGCTCTTTTTTGTCTATAATTTTTTTAGCAGACTTCACTGTTTTCACAATTCCTCTTTCGATCAGTTTACGGATCACAAAAGGTTTGTACAGCTCAGCAGCCATATCTTTTGGCAAACCACATTCGAACAATTTCAATTCCGGTCCAACGACGATTACCGAACGGGCAGAATAATCCACACGTTTACCCAAAAGGTTTTGACGGAAACGACCTTGTTTACCTTTCAGGGAATCAGAAAGGGATTTCAACGGACGGTTTGATTCTGTTTTAACAGCAGATGCTTTTCTTGTATTATCAAATAATGAATCTACCGATTCCTGAAGCATACGTTTTTCATTACGTAAGATTACTTCCGGAGCCTTAATTTCCATTAATCGTTTCAAACGATTGTTACGGATGATTACTCTTCGGTACAAATCATTTAAATCGGATGTTGCAAAACGCCCACCATCAAGCGGCACCAAAGGTCTTAATTCTGGTGGAATAACCGGAACAACTTTCATGATCATCCATTCCGGACGATTTTCCCTGTTCAGGTTAGATTCACGGAAAGACTCTACAACTTGAAGTCTTTTCAGTGCTTCAGTTTTACGTTGTTTTGAGGTTTCATTATTAGCACTGTGGCGTAACTGGTATGACAACTCATCCAGGTCAATTCGAGCCAATAAGTCCATAATACATTCTGCTCCCATTTTGGCAACAAACTTATTAGGGTCAAAATCGTCAAGATATTGGTTATCCTGTGGAAGGCTATCTAAGATATTCAGGTATTCTTCCTCAGTTAAAAAGTCAAGTCGTTGTAATGATTCTCCTTCAGCATTTTTTGCAATACCAGCCTGGATTACTACATATCTTTCGTAGTAGATAATCATGTCCAGTTTCTTAGACGGCAAGCCTAAGATATAACCAATTTTATTTGGTAAAGAACGGAAATACCAGATATGAGCAATAGGCACAACAAGATTAATGTGACCTACTCTGTCTCTACGTACTTTTTTCTCCGTAACCTCCACACCACAACGGTCACAAACGATTCCTTTGTAACGGATTCTTTTGTATTTACCACAAGCACATTCAAAATCTTTTACGGGACCGAAAATTCTTTCACAGAAAAGACCGTCGCGCTCCGGTTTGTGCGTACGATAATTGATAGTTTCAGGTTTTAGAACCTCACCTCTTGACTCCGCCAGAATAGATTCCGGAGATGCCAGTCCAATAGAGATTTTGCTAAACCTTTTTATCGTGTTTTTATCTTTATTATTTTTATTCATCATAATCGTAGTCGATTTATAAAAAACATTAAAAATTGGGAGCAGCAGAACCACTCCCAAGTGAATTAATCTTCTAATCTAATATCCAATCCAAGACCTTTAAGTTCGTGCATTAATACATTGAACGATTCAGGTAATCCTGGTTCCGGCATAGATTCACCCTTAACGATTGCTTCGTAAGTTTTAGCTCTACCGATAACATCATCAGATTTAACCGTTAGGATCTCTCTTAATGTACTGGATGCACCATAAGCTTCAAGAGCCCAAACCTCCATCTCTCCAAAACGCTGACCACCAAATTGAGCTTTACCACCCAATGGTTGTTGTGTAATAAGAGAATACGGTCCGATAGAACGTGCGTGCATTTTATCATCAACCATGTGCCCTAATTTCAGCATATAAATTACACCGACAGTAGCACGTTGGTGGAAACGCTCACCAGTTCCTCCATCATAAAGGTAAGTATGTCCAAATCTTGGAATTCCAGCCTCATCTGTCAATTCATTAATCTGGTCTAATGTAGCACCATCAAAAATTGGAGTAGCATATTTTCTACCTAATTTCTGTCCGGCCCATCCAAGAACAGTTTCATAAATCTGACCGATATTCATACGTGAAGGTACCCCAAGTGGGTTCAACACGATATCTACCGGTGTTCCATCTTCCAGGAATGGCATATCTTCGTGACGAACAATTCGGGCAACAATACCTTTATTTCCGTGACGTCCTGCCATTTTATCCCCTACTTTCAGTTTACGTTTCTTAGCGATGTAAACTTTAGCCAGTTTTAAAATTCCTGAAGGAAGTTCATCCCCCACTGTAATGGTGAATTTCTCTCTTCTCAGTGCTCCCTGAAGGTCATTCAGCTTAATTTTGTAGTTGTGGATCAGGTCATTCACCATTTTATTGGTTTCATCATCTGCTACCCACATCCCTTTGTTAAGGTGTGCGAAATCTTCAACAGCATTCAACATTTTTTGGGTATATTTCTTACCTTTTGGTAATACTTCCTCACCCAAATCATTCATTACACCCTGAGATGTTTTTCCGTTAACGATATTGAATAATTTGTCAACCAGCTTATCTTTCAGCTCTACGAATTTTACTTCGAAGTCCATTTCAAGTTTCGCCAGGCTATCTTTATCCTGTGAACGTTTACGTTTATCTTTTACCGCTCTCGCAAATAATTTTTTGTCCAAAACCACACCGTGTAATGAAGGAGATGCTTTTAACGAAGCATCTTTTACATCACCTGCTTTATCCCCGAAGATTGCACGAAGCAATTTCTCTTCCGGAGTAGGATCTGATTCTCCTTTTGGTGTAATTTTTCCGATTAGGATATCGCCAGGTTTTACTTCAGCACCAATCCTGATCATACCATTCTCATCTAAATCTTTGGTAGCTTCTTCACTAACGTTTGGAATATCATTCGTTAATTCTTCGTTACCCAATTTAGTATCTCTAACTTCCAATGAATAGTCATCAACGTGTATAGAGGTAAAAATGTCATCACGAACTACTTTCTCAGAAATTACGATTGCATCCTCAAAGTTATATCCCTTCCATGGCATAAACGCCACTTTAAGGTTTCTACCTAAAGCAAGCTCTCCATTCTGGGTAGCATATCCTTCAGAAAGTACTTGTCCTTTAATTACCCTATCCCCTTTTCTTACGATTGGTTTCAGGTTAATAGAAGTACTCTGGTTGGTTTTTCTGAATTTGATCAAATTGTAGGTTTTGTCATCTGAGTCAAAACTTACCATTCTTTCTTCTTCTGACCTGTCATATTTAATGGTGATGATATTAGCATCCACATATTCTACAACCCCAGGACCTTCTGCATTAATCAATACTCGGGAATCAGACGCTACCTGGCGCTCAAGACCTGTACCCACAATTGGGGCTTCTGGTCGTAGCAAAGGAACCGCCTGACGCATCATGTTTGATCCCATCAACGCACGGTTAGCATCATCATGTTCCAGGAAAGGAATCAATGAAGCCGAAATCGATGCGATCTGGTTCGGAGCAACGTCAGTATAATCAACAACATTCGGATCCACAACCGGGAAATCGCCTTCTTCACGGGCAATAACCTTGTCGGCAGTAATCTGTCCGTCCTCAGTCATTTCAATATTTGCCTGAGCAATCATCTTACCTTCTTCTTCTTCTGCACTTAAATATACAGGAGTAGAAACCAAGTCAACTTTACCATTGGTTACCTTACGGTATGGTGTTTCGATGAATCCCATTCCATTCACTTTAGCATACACTCCAAGAGAAGAGATCAAACCAATGTTTGGTCCCTCTGGTGTTTCAATAGGACATAAACGTCCGTAGTGTGTATAGTGAACGTCACGTACCTCAAATCCGGCTCTTTCACGGGAAAGACCACCAGGTCCAAGGGCAGACAATCTTCTTTTGTGCGTAATCTCTGCTAATGGATTCGTTTGGTCCATGAACTGAGATAACTGGTTTGTTCCAAAGAAAGAGTTAATTACCGATGATAATGTTTTAGCATTGATCAAATCGATAGGTGTAAACACCTCGTTATCTCTAACGTTCATACGCTCTCTGATGGTTCTCGCCATACGGGCCAAACCGACACCGAACTGAGCAGAAAGTTGTTCACCAACTGTTCTTACACGACGGTTTGACAAGTGATCGATATCATCAATCTCTGCTTTAGAGTTGATCAATTCGATCAGGTATTTCACAATGGTAATGATATCTTCTTTGGTAAGCACTTGCTTTTCCATTGGAATATCCAAACCAAGTTTTTTGTTCATTCTGTAACGACCTACTTCACCTAAGTTGTAACGTTGGTCAGAGAAGAACAATTTATCGATAATGCCACGAGCGGTTTCCTCATCAGGCGGTTCAGCATTACGCAACTGACGGTAAATGTGCTCAACAGCTTCTTTTTCAGAGTTTGTTGGATCCTTTTGAAGCGTATTGTGGATAATGGCATAATCAGCCTGGTTATTATCCTCTTTATGCAACAAAACGGTTTTCACATTAGCATCGATGATTTCTTCCACATTATCCTTATCGATGATAGTATCACGATCCAGGATAATCTCATTACGCTCGATAGAAACTACCTCGCCAGTATCTTCATCTACGAAATCTTCATGCCATGTATTCAATACACGGGCAGCTAATTTTCTTCCGATATATTTTTTAAGTCCAGTTTTAGAAACTTTAATTTCTTCAGCAAGGTCAAAAATCTCAAGGATATCCTTGTCTCTTTCAAACCCAATTGCCCTGAACAATGTAGTAACCGGTAATTTTTTCTTTCTATCGATATAGGCGTACATAACGCTATTGATATCGGTAGCAAATTCAATCCATGATCCTTTGAAAGGAATTACTCTGGCAGAATATAATTTTGTTCCGTTTGCATGAAACGATTGTCCAAAGAATACCCCTGGTGATCTATGCAATTGCGATACAACAACCCTTTCTGCACCATTGATCACGAATGTACCACTTGGTGTCATATAAGGGATTGTTCCAAGATATACATCCTGAACTATCGTTTCAAAATCCTCGTGCTCCGGATCGGTACAATACAGTTTCAGCCTGGCTTTAAGCGGCACACTGTATGTAAGTCCTCTCTCAATACACTCTTGGATTGTGTAACGTGGTGGATCTACAAAGTAATCAAGGAACTCCAATACAAATTGGTTTCTGGTATCGGTAATTGGAAAGTTTTCCATGAAGGTGTTATAAAGACCTTCGTTGCCTCTTTCATCGGATTTAGTTTCAAGTTGAAAGAAATCTTTAAAAGACTTAACCTGAATATCAAGAAAATCCGGATAGTCAGGAATATTTTTGGTTGAGGCAAAATTTAATCTTTCAGTCTGATTTGTTATCATCAATGGACAAAATTTTGATTAAAAAAATTGATAAAAAAAACGCATAAAATATAATATACGAAAAATGGTTTAGGCCTTTGGGCGTTTCTGCCCAAGGCCTAAACCTAGTTCTTAAAACCTAGTGTAACTTACTTAAGTTCAATTACAGCTCCAGCTTCTTCTAATGATTTTTTAAGACCTTCAGCCTCATCTTTAGAAATACCTTCTTTTACAGGTGCAGGTGCAGAGTCAACTAAATCTTTAGCTTCTTTAAGACCTAATCCTGTTAATTCTTTAACCGCTTTTACAACAGCTAATTTAGAAGCTCCAGCTTCTTTAAGGATTACTGTGAATTCTGTTTGCTCTTCAGCAGCAGCATCTCCACCACCAGCAGCAACTACAACAGCTGCAGCAGCAGGCTCAATACCATACTCATCTTTTAATATTGTTGCTAATTCGTTAACTTCTTTAACTGTAAGGTTAACTAATTGTTCTGCGAATTGTTTCAAATCTGCCATTTTTTCTATCGTTTAAAATGATTTGTAAAATTATAATTTATTAAGTGCGTTCTGTTTGGCTTATTCAGCTTCAGTAGCAACTTCTTCTTCTTTCGAGAATTGGTTTTGAAGAGCTGCAATAACTCTTTGCGCCGGTGATTGAAGTAATCCAATGATTTCCCCAATAACTTCTTCTTTCGATTTCAGCGAAGCTAATGAATCTAATAAGTTATCACCAATATAGATTTCCTGGTTGATATAAGCCCCTTTGAAAACTGGCTTATCCGATTTTTTACGGAAATCTTTGATGATTTTTGCAGGAGCATTTGCTACATCTGCAAAAAATATAGAAGTGTTACCTTTTAAAACAGATGGTAAATCTCCATAGTCTTTATCGGAAGCACCCATAGCTTTTTCAAGCAAAGTGTTCTTAACTACTTCTAATTTTATCCCTGCTTTAAAACAAGCTCTTCTAAGGTTTGAAGTTGTCTCTGCATTTAGTCCGGAAATATCTGCTACATAAACAATATTTGAACCAGCTAACTGTGCAGTTAAATCTTCAATCGCGATTGATTTTTCTTCTCTAGTCATACTAAAAATTTTTAACTACCAATTATTATACTGCCTTTGGGTCTAATGCAATAGCAGGACTCATGGTGCTTGAAAGGTGGATACTTTTGATGTATGTTCCTTTAGCAGCAGTTGGTTTAAGTTTAAGTAATGTTTGAATAATTTCGTGGGCATTTTCAGTAATTTGTTCTGCTCCGAAAGAGATTCTTCCGATACCTGCATGAACAATACCAGTTTTATCAACTCTAAAGTCAATTTTACCAGCTTTTACTTCCTGAATAGCTTTAGCCACATCCATAGTAACAGTTCCTGTTTTAGGGTTTGGCATTAAACCTCTTGGGCCTAATACTCTACCTAAAGGACCTAATTTACCCATAACAGCTGGCATAGTGATGATCACATCAATATCAGTCCAACCATCTTTAATTTTTTGAAGGTAGTCATCTAAACCTACGTGGTCTGCACCAGCAGCTCTAGCTTCAGCTTCTTTATCCGGAGTAACTAACGCAAGAACTCTTACATCCTTACCAGTACCGTGAGGTAAAGTAACCACACCTCTTACCATTTGATTCGCTTTTCTTGGATCTACACCCAATTTAACCGCGATATCAACAGACTCGTCAAATTTTGCAGAAGCAACCACTTTAATTAATGCAGAAGCATCTTTCAAAGAGTATAGTTTATTCTTTTCAATTTTTGATGCAGCCTCTTTTTGTTTTTTTGTCAATTTTGCCATTTCTTTTTCTTAATTAAAAAGGAGCGTCTCCAGTTACAGTTATACCCATAGATCTAGCTGTTCCAGCGATCATGCTCATAGCAGACTCAATAGTGAATGCATTCAAATCAGCCATTTTATCGTCAGCGATAGCTTTAATCTGATCCCAAGTTACACTTGCGATTTTTTTACGATTTGGTTCCCCAGATCCAGATTTTACTTTTGCAGCTTCTAATAATTGAATAGCAGCAGGTGGCGTTTTAACAACAAACTCGAAAGATTTGTCTTTATACACAGTGATTTGCACTGGTAAAATTTTGCCGGGTTTATCTTGTGTTCTAGCATTAAATTGCTTACAGAACTCCATGATATTAACACCAGCAGCACCTAAAGCAGGTCCAACCGGTGGCGATGGGTTCGCTGCACCTCCCTTAACTTGTAGTTTAACTACTTTACTAATTTCTTTAGCCATTTCTTAAAATTTAACACGTCTCTCTTGGAAGCGATTAACGTGGTTTATTATATATGTAACAAAAATTATACTTTTTCAACTTGCATAAAACTCAACTCCAATGGTGTTTTTCTTCCGAAAATCTTAACCATCACTTCAAGTTTACGCTTTTCATCATTGATTTTCTCAACTGTTCCATTGAACCCGTTGAAAGGACCATCAACCACCTTAATTGTTTCCCCAATATTAAAAGGAATTGAATGACTGTCTGTTTTCACAGCTAACTCATCCACTTTACCTAACATCCTGTTCACTTCAGACATCCTTAAAGGAACTGGATCACCACCTTTAACTTCACCTAAAAAACCAATAACTCCTGTAATTGATTTAATAATATGAGGAATTTCTCCTGTAAGAGCAGCTTCAATCATAACATAACCAGGAAAGTATACTTTTTCTTTACTGATCTTCTTTCCGTCTTTTACTGTAACCACCTTTTCAGTAGGGACAAGTACTTGAGAAATATAATCAGACATACCTAATCTATTGATTTCGGTCTCAATATAAGCCTTAACTTTATTTTCCTGTCCACTTACAGCTCTTACAACGTACCATTTTTTCACACTACTATCTGTCATTACACGAATATTAAGAATTTATCCAAGAAAAGAAACCAGCTATTGCTTTTGCAAAAACCACATCTACTCCCCAAGTCGCAAGAGCAAATAGTATTGAAAAAACCGCAACTATAATGGTTAATCGTTGCACTTCAGCCCATTCCGGCCAAGTAACATTCGTTTTTAATTCCCCGAAAGCTTCGCTAATGTAATTACCAACTTTTGCCATGCTATTTATTTTTTTGCACGGGCGGAGGGATTCGAACCCCCATCAACGGTTTTGGAGACCGCTATTCTACCCTTGAACTACGCCCGTATTAAAAGCCAGTAGAATCATAAAAACCCTACTGGCTTCAATTTATTTAGTACCTAAATAATTACTCAACAATTTCAGTAACCTGTCCTGCGCCTACAGTTCTACCACCTTCACGGATAGCGAAACGTAAACCTACGCTTAATGCGATTGGGCTTAACAATGTTACATCAATAGTTAAGTTGTCCCCTGGCATAACCATCTCAACACCTGTTGGTAGCATGATAGTTCCAGTTACGTCAGTTGTACGTACGTAGAACTGTGGACGGTAATTATTATGGAATGGAGTATGACGTCCACCTTCTTCTTTTTTCAAGATATAAACCTCAGCTTTGAATTTAGCGTGTGGCTTTACTGATCCTGGCTTAACGATAACCATTCCTCTTTTGATAGATTCTTTATCAACACCTCTTAAAAGCAAACCTACGTTATCTCCAGCTTCACCTCTGTCAAGGATTTTACGGAACATCTCAACTCCTGTAATAGTAGAAGTCAATTTATCAGCTCCCATACCAATGATTTCAACAGCATCACCTGTATTAGCAATACCAGTTTCGATACGACCTGTAGCAACAGTTCCACGTCCTGTAATTGTAAATACATCTTCAACCGGCATCAAGAATGGTTTTGCAGTATCCCTAATTGGCTCTTCAATCCAGCTATCAACAGCAGCCATCAATTCAAGAATTTTTGGTACCCAAGCAGGATCATTATTCAATCCACCTAAAGCAGACCCTTGAACTACTGGAGTATTATCTCCATCATAGTCATAGAAAGACAATAAATCTCTGATTTCCATTTCTACTAATTCCAACAACTCAGCATCATCAACCATATCCACTTTGTTCATGAATACAACCAATCTTGGAATACCTACCTGGCGTCCTAAAAGGATGTGCTCACGAGTTTGTGGCATTGGTCCGTCAGTAGCAGCTACAACGATGATAGCACCATCCATTTGAGCAGCACCTGTAACCATGTTTTTCACGTAATCCGCGTGACCTGGACAGTCAACGTGTGCATAGTGACGGGTAGCAGTTTCATACTCAACGTGAGATGTATTAATTGTAATACCTCTTTCTTTCTCCTCTGGAGCGTTGTCGATTTGATCAAACGATTTTGCCTGACAGTAACCTGCATCTGATAATACTTTCGTAATAGCAGCAGTTAAAGTAGTTTTTCCGTGATCCACGTGTCCAATTGTACCTATATTTAAGTGCGGTTTGGAACGGTTAAAATTCTCCTTTGCCATTTTACTTAATTTTAATCTTAGTTATATATTAGTGTTCAAATTCTTACTTGTTGAGCCAATGTCGGGAATTGAACCCGAGACCTCTTCCTTACCAAGGAAGCACTCTACCCCTGAGCTACACCGGCAATCCTCTGATCTCATCAACTCTTCACTTTCGATCCGATTCAAAATAATCAGTTTTGTGGGGAGAGCAGGATTCGAACCTGCGAAGTTCACACAGCAGATTTACAGTCTGCCCTCGTTGGCCGCTTGAGTATCTCCCCAACTTTTATATTCTTTGCTTCTCAAAATTAAGAGCCGATAGAGGGACTCGAACCCACGACCTGCTGATTACAAATCAGCTGCTCTAGCCAGCTGAGCTACATCGGCGAATAGAATAAAAAAGTCCGCTATTTCTAACGGACTGCAAATGTATATCTTTTTGTTTCTTTTTCAAAATATTTTTGAAAAAAATTCAATTATATGTGTGTTCTTATTTTTTCTTTTCGTTTCAACAAAACTCTTTCTAATGAACTAGAGGCTAAATCCGTACCTTCCTCAAAAGTTTTACATTGCTTTTTAACAATAAACTCGTCACCGGGGACATGAATCTTAATCTCAATAATTTTATTTTCTTTATCACTTGTATTCTCAACCTTCAAAAAAACATCGGCAGAAACTACTTTATCATAAAACCGTTCTAATTTATCCATTCGCTCTTGAATGAATCCTAAAAGTTTTGCATCAACATTAAAATTGACAGCTTGGACATTTACCTTCATAATCAAATTTTTAATTGTTTAACATTTGAATCATTTCTTATTTCTGGGATGCGCATCACCATAAACTTTTTTCAATTCCGCCAGGCTACTGTGAACATAAATCTGAGTAGAAGCCAAACTGGAATGTCCTAATAATTCCTTTACCGAATTTAAATCTGCCCCATTGTTCAGTAAGTGAGTCGCAAACGTATGACGTAGGATATGCGGGCTCTTTTTTACCTTCTCTGAGACTTTACTAAAGTAATCATTTATTAATCGATAGACAAAAGAATCATATAATTTAACGCCCTTTAACGTTACAAACAAAAACTCGTCATCCACAATATCCAATAGCTTTTTACGTTCCGAAAAATACATTTCAAGCTCCCGAACCAATACCGGCAACAGCGGCAGGATGCGTTCTTTATTTCTTTTGCCCAATACTTTAAGCGTATGATTCGACAGATCAACGTATTTGACTTTCAATCCAATTAATTCCGCCCGACGCATTCCCGTCGTATACAACAAATCAATAATCAGTTTATCCCGCCTTCCACAGAAGTCATCCGTAAATTCTAATTCCTGAAAAACATCCGACACCTCATGCTCCGAAAAAGGAATTTGTAGTTTTTTAGGCGCTTTCAAGGCTCTGTGTTTTGCCAACGGGTTCAAATCGATCTGTTTTGTCTTCAACAAAAAACGATAGAACGCTTTCAGGGATGCTACTTTCCGGTTCACAGAGCTGTTCGCCATACCACCATCCACCAAAGAAACGATCCAGCTCCGGATCTGACTGTAATTAGCCTCTTCCAGACTTTCCTGTTCGAATTCCGAAATCAGGAATTGCTGGAAAAACTCCACGTCCCTCCCATAAGCATTCACCGTAAGTAGCGAATAATGCTTCTCCAGTTGCAGGTAATCCCGAAAAGATTGTTTGTTATTTTGCATAAAAAAACCGTTAGTCGCAAAGTTATTAAACTTTACCTACTAACGGTTTATATTATAAAGAGAATAAGTATTAGTTCTCTAAATTGTCTCTCATGTTCTGAATGTAAGCAGCTTTTTGAATTTGTGCTCTTTTCGTAACTGAAGGTTTTATGAAAGCCTGACGTGATCTCAGTTGTCTTACAACACCTGTTTTGTCAAATTTTCTTTTATAGCGCTTTAATGCTCTATCGATATTTTCTCCGTCTTTAATTGGTATAATTAACATAATATAACACCTCCTCTCGTTAAGGCTGCAAACTTATAACTAATTTCCGGAATACAAAATAAAACCACCAATTATTTTTTAGACCACACCGTATAGCTTCTTGGCGGCGCCTGAACCTTTACATATTTGTCCGATTGTGTAACCGGCTCCCACGAAGAATTCCCGGTATAATCTTTTATTACTGCACCGGCCCAATTGGTTTGTACCCAACGTTCCTGCCAGGAATCACTATTGTTAATATACACCACCAGTCCATTGCTCGTCCCATAACCGTTTCTTCTTGCTACATACTCATCCGTATCTGTATACAATAGTGTTGTATTCCCCGATGCCAGGTTATTATGCACCCAAATCAGGTTATTCAATTTATTTTTATCCAGCCATTCTTCATAATCACGGTAAAATAATGTCGGATACCCTTCGTGCGTCAGGATATAAGCATACGCCAGCAGCTTATTGGAATAGATTTCGTCTGTATCATGATTCGCTACAAAAGTTACCGCCCGGGACGAATTTCTTTTCCAAAGCATATCATTATTCAGGCTATTCAGGTTATTTCCATTAAAGGCATCACGCATGGCATAATAACAGGCGAAATCGAATGCACTGGCTTCTGCCTGGCTCGTCCACCAGTCTAAAGTATTCACATTTCCATCCCAATATTCCCCCACGGTAAAACCGCCAACGGCATTTTTCCAGTTTTTCACTACCGAAGGATCAAAGCCTTTTACAAAATCAAAACGCCATCCATCAAAGCCCATTACGTTTTTATAATATTTGGCTACCGAATTCGCATTGCCCCACAGCCAGTCCTGCACATAGGGCTTATCATGGCACAAATCAGGGAAACCACCAAAAGAACCACTGTCTGAATTGTGCACATCATTCGGATGAAAATCCAGTGCCGATCGAATGAACTTACCGGAAGCAGGCTGAAAATTAGGGAGTAGTCGTTAGATTGTGTAAACGTAGAAATTGATTTTAATTTGATTTGAGATTTTAAGGCTTAGCCAAAAAACAACAGATCATTAAGTATAGAATTTAAAAGAACTACATTTAAATAATTTAAAAAGAGCGGATTATGATCGAAGATGGTAAATTACCCAAAGATTTTGCAAAGCAATTTAAAAACAAAGAAGACTTCCATACTTTTTTTCAAGACCTGTATAAACAAGGCATTGAACAGCTACTCCAGGGAGAATTGGATGCTCATCTGGGATATGAGAAGCATAATATTGACGGATACAATACAGGCAATAGCCGTAATGGTTCTTTCTCAAAGAATATAAAATCAGAGACTTTGGGCAATATGGTCCTGGCTATTCCCCGGGATAGAAATGGTGAATTCGAGCCTCAGGTCATCGGAAAAGGCCAATCGATGAGTGAAAAGATTGAAGATGCTATTTTAGGAATGTACAGTCGTGGAATGACCCGTAGTGATATTGTAGAACAAGTTAAAGAAGTTTATGGGATATCAGTAAGTGAGTCCACGATTTCGACCATCTCTGATAGAATACTGGCTGATGTTGATTTATGGACTAAAAGGGCTTTAGAACCACAGTATCTGATTGTTTGGATGGATGCTGTGCATATGAAAGTAAGAACAGATGGGAAATATGAAAACCATGCAATTTACATTGTAATCGGACTAAAAACAGATGGTAAGAAAGAAGTATTAGGAATGTGGCTAAATAAAGAAGAGTCGGCTTCATTTTGGATGACTGTACTCTCTGACATAAAATCTCGTGGAGTAAAGGATATTCTCATTGCCTGTACAGATAACCTTACCGGATTTACAAAAGCTATCAGAGGTGTTTTTCCAAATACAGAATCCCAGCTTTGCATTGTTCATCAAATAAGGAATAGCCTTAAGTTTGTAGTAGTTAAGGATAGAAAAGCATTTTGCAGTGCAATGAAAGAAGTATATACTGCAATAAATCAGGAAGAAGCCGTTTTAGCTCTGGCTGAATTTAAAAAAAACTGGGAAGCAAAATATAAATATGCCGTTTGCTCCTGGGAAAAGAATTGGGAAAATCTCATGCCTTTTTTGGCCTATCCTGCTGAAATCAGGAAAATAATGTACACCACAAATACAATAGAAAACTTAAACAGGGGAATTAGAAAATATACCAAAACAAAAGTGCAGTTCCCAGATGAAAAAAGCGTCAAGAAATCAGTCTATTTAGCAATACAAAATTGTGAAAAAAGCTGGATAAATGCAATACCAAGCTGGGGATTAATCATGAATCAGTTCTTGGTCATATTTGGAGAAAGGTGTAATATTAAACACTAAGAACTGTTTACACAAAATTTCGACCAGTCTCGAAAATTAGTGTAAGTAGTCCCTCCGGTAAACGGATTGGCTTCTGAAGCTCCACCACTATTATGATTAATAACGATATCTGCAATCACACTGATATCGTTGGTATGCGCGGTGGCGATCAAGGTCTGTATTTCTGCTAAGGAACCAAAGCGGGTCTCGACACTCCCCATCTGATTGTAACTTCCAAAATCATAGTAATCAAAGGGATCATATCCCATGGAATATCCTCCATTCTGGGCTTTGGTCGCAGGCGGTAGCCATATGGCATCAATTCCGGCATTTTTCCAGGCAGGGATTTTAGCGTTCACCGTATTCCACCAGGTTCCTCCCGCAGGTACATCCCAATAAAAGGCCTGCATCATTACTTTTCCGCCAATAGAACGGGAAGCTAAATCGCCATTTCCTGCTACAGTAGGATCCGTAGCTGTGGCCTGAGTGTCATCAATAAATTCTTCCCGGCTACAACCGAATAGAAAGCAGACAGCCGCAGCTGTCAAAAGTAGGTTTTTCATATATTTTGGGGTTAAATTTTATCCAATCTACAAACTTTAACCTTGTTTTTTACAAATACCGAATAGCGCCACTTCACGAAAACGTTATAGTGTTAATAAATAATTAAAATAGCATTCTTTACACCCTATGATTAATTCTAAACTTTTCTTTTTAACGCATAAAAAAAGCCGTTAGCAATTGCTAACGGCCTTAAATATATTGTAGTAGCGTATTTAGTCTTTCAACAGGTTTCTGGAAATAACTACTTTCTGGATTTCTGTAGTTCCTTCTCCGATCGTACATAATTTAGAATCCCTGTAGAATTTCTCTACCGGGAAATCTTTGGTATATCCGTAACCACCATGGATCTGTACTGCTTCATTGGAAACCTTTACACATACTTCCGAAGCAAACATTTTTGCCATAGCCCCCAAAGTGGTTACCGGTTTATGGTTGTTTTTCAGGTAAGCCGCTTTATGCAACAGCAATTCTGAAGCTTCAATTTCAGTAGCCATGTCTGCTAATTTAAAGGAGATCCCCTGAAAACTGCTGATAGGCTGACCAAACTGATGTCTTTCTTTGGAATACTTTAAAGCAGCTTCATAAGCTCCTTTCGCAATTCCTAAAGAAAGTGCCCCAATCGAAATACGGCCACCATCCAGAATTTTCATAGCCTGAATGAATCCCTGCCCTACTTCACCCAATCGGTTGGCATCCGGAACACGACAGTTATCAAATACCAATTCGGCAGTTTCGCTGGCACGCATTCCTAATTTATTTTCTTTTTTTCCAGAGGTAAATCCTGGCATTCCTTTTTCGAAAACGAAAGCAGTCATTCCTTTAGAATCTCCTTTTTCTCCTGTACGTACAATTACAACAGCAATATCACCAGAGATGGCATGCGTAATGAAATTTTTAGCCCCATTTACGATCCAATGGTCTCCATCACGTACTGCAGTGGTATTCATACCTCCCGCATCCGATCCGGTATTGTGTTCTGTTAATCCCCAGGCTCCAATAAATTCGGCAGTTGCCAATTTTGGAATCCATTTTTTCTTTTGCTCTTCATTACCGAAAGTCAACAGGTGATTCGTACATAATGAATTGTGTGCTGCAACTGAAAGTCCTATCGATGGGTCTACTTTTGAAATTTCTTCAACAATGGTAATATACTCATGATATCCTAATCCGGAACCACCTAATTCCTCCGGAACTAAAACTCCCATAAAACCCATCTGCCCCAGTTCTTTAAAAAGTTCTACTGGAAATATCTGATCTTCGTCCCATTTCATAATGTTAGGACGGATATTTTTTTCTGCAAAATCCCTGATGGATTGCGCTATCATCGTTTGCGCTTCGCTTGTTTCGAAATTCATTTTTACCTTATTTTTTTTAGAATTCCAAATATAAGGCAATATAATTTAACTTTTCAACAGGAAAGCCGTTTATTTTTGTTAAATCCTCAATATTCAAAATGCCATTATTCATACTTCTAAAAGTCACTATTTCTTTGGAAAGGGGATAGCTGAAATAGGGAAAAAGTGCCAGTTCTTTAAGGCTCGCAGTATTGATGTTTATTTTCCTCAGCGGTGGACCTGCCATCACCTTAAAATGCTTTCCCAGTTCCCGAATGACTTCAGCCGAAAGACCTCTAATGCCTTCTAACTGTTCCAACATTGCAAAAGCACCCAACACTTCTTTCTGTTCCAGAATCCGCTTTGACAATGCCGGTCCTATCCCCTTTACTCCCATCAGTTCTTCCTGCGTCGCTGTATTGATATCCACCATTGAAAAAACCGGGTGATCCTTTTTAGGCACGACTGAAAAAGAGGCCTTTTTTTTATTTTTACGCCAATCGGGAAATTTAAATAAAGGAGTGATTTGTTGTAGCAGGCTATCGGAAATTTGAGTTAGCTGCTGGAATTCTTCCGGGCTATTCACATAACGGCCAGTTTTCCGATAGTCCAGTAAGCGGTCAATTTCTGCAGGTGTCATTCCCAGTTGGTAGCCTTTGAAGTCCGAAATGTAATTGGGATTAAAAGGCAAGATTGCAGCCTTTATTTTAGCTTTTTCTATTTTCTGCTGCTCAATACCGGGCTGCAAGGCGAGCCATTGCTCCTGTTCGGCATCTGGTGCTTCTTTGAACGTAGTATCGGAAAAGAAATACCCGAACTGCAAGGCAATAATCACCGTAAAAAAAAGCAGTATCCCGGATCGTTGTTGCCGGGTATATTTTAGATACATATATTTTGTAGTCATTCCAGTAGTATTTGTACTGGCCATGAACAATTGCAGTTACAGGTCGAACACCGAACTTCGCTTGGTGTAAAACATGTCTTTCAGCTTTAACCAGAATGCCAACGTAAGGTATACTCCAAACCAAAGCCCGATGGTAACAAAGGAAATATAGATGAAGAAAAGGCGCACACTACTGGCACGCATCCCCAGTTTATCTGCAAGACGGGAAGAAACCTCAAAACCATGCTTTTCAAAGAAATGACGTATGTTCGTAATAAATCCCATTGTGACTGTTAGTTTGATGGCCGTAAATTTAATAAAAAAAATTATCCTTTTAAGAGTTCTATCCCAATAGCGCATTCCAAACAGCGCTTTCTTTCACAATACTCTTTCTTGAGCTGTAACAAAGCCTGCGATTCATAAGCTGATTGGGCTTTTATTTTAAATTCCAGGAACTTATCCAGCACCGCATTCTTTTCCGGAGCCATTGCCGACAACAGGCAGATGCTTTCTTCTGTACAATCGCGCCCATTTTGGAGTGCATAGGTAAACTGTAAAGGCACAATTGTATTGATGATAATCAGTTCCATAAAAGCATCCGAAAAGACTTTCTTTTTAGGAGGGCTAAGCCGGTCAAACTGGTAATGGGTTTTCCAGTACGGCGAGACTGCGACCTCAAGTATGGCTTTAATTTGTGTAACGGTATCACAACAAATGAGTTTGGAAAATAAATTGTGGTGCCTGTGGTATAACTGGGCCAGCTGAGACAACCGGATGGTGGGGAAATTATCGGGACGGTGCCGGAAAAATGCTACCGGGTCAATGTGTACGTGTGCCAATTGGTATTTGACAGACAAATACATCCAACGGTTTTGTAAGGACTTGTAATACTGATCTTCTTTTTCATCCGCTAATAATCCGGCGCGGCCCAACAGGAGGGCTTCCAGGTTTTCATACTCAAAAGCTTCCTTACGGATTATGGTAAACGGAATGGAACGGGCTATTTTTAAAAACAGATCACCATTGGTATTCAGTCCGAAATTTTTAGCCAATATCCAAAAAAGCACAGCTTCCCAATCATTGCCAGAATGCTCCGCCAAGGCCGTAATGCTGACGGACTTTCGTTCCAGGCGCTCAAAAAAAAGGCGTTCCTGCCAATGCATCAATGTAAACTGAGGGATGGACTCGAGCTGTTTCTCACAATAAATCCATGATTTCCCCGCAGTCAATGCTTTATACCGCATTAGAAGATTTGGAGCAATGTACTTTTTGATTTCGAGAACCGGAATTTCGGAATTATCCTTTCGGTAGACTTCGGTGTCATGTTCCCACACGACATGCAGGATTACATTTTCATAGGCAACATCGGTTTCGTGGGCATGTACATACCAATCCGAGGATTTTAAATGTATTTCGATGTTGCCTGCCCAAATCTGATCGTCAATCATGATCTGCGCATTGAAAAAATCAGGGCCGGAGCCTGAATGGTCTTCGCCTGAATTTAAAATCACAAGTGTTTCACCGACTGTAGTAACTAAATCTGAAAAATTAAATTTTTTAAATTTCCATACATATTGTAAAAAATCTTCTTTCATCATGAACGAATTTGAACGTTTATAAAAAAAGGGGTCTTTAAAGTTACATAAAAATGTATTAGAAGGTGATTATTAGATTTTTATATTTAAAATTTATTTATTGCAACAGATACAGTTGTGCACATGCACGGGCATCGGATAAGGCTTCATGGTGGTTCAACACAATATTGTTTCGTTCGCTGCAGGCTTTCAGATTGGCTGGTTTATAGCCTTTGGCTTTGTATATTTTGCAGGTGCATTCCCAACGGTCGGCAATTTCGAGCTCATCATAATACAAGCCGTAATATTTCATGGTCTTCGTTAATACATTCCGGTCGAAAGCTTCGTTATGGGCCACTATTGTTTGCCCAAACAAACGCTTCTGTATTTCAGGAAACAAATCATCAAATAATGGCTTATCCCAGGTTTCAATAGGTTTGATCCCATGAACCATGATATTACGATACCAATATTCATTTTGTGGTGGCTGGATCAGTGTATAATATTCATCGGTAATTATTCCATTTTGAACGGTCACTATGCCTACTGCGCAGGCACTTTCCGGATGACCAGTAGCCGTTTCAAAATCGATAGCGGTAAAATTCATTCTTTTTTCTTTTACCGGGCAATTTACAACTCTTATCGTATGCGGTCAAAGGGAGTGCGCATTTTATTTATAGTCCCGGAATATAGGACTACTTAATAGTGCGCTTTTACTTTCTATGAGTGTGTTTACTATTTCGGTAGGCGTGTGTTTACTTTCTATAGGTGTGTTTACTATTTCGGTAGGTGTGTATTTACTTTCTATAGGCGTGTTTACTATTTCGGTAGGCGTGTATTTACTTTCTATAGGTGTGTTTACTATTTCGGTAGGCGTGTGCTTACTTTCTTTAGGCGTGTTTACTATTTCGGTAGGCGTGTATTAACTTTCTATAGGCGTGTTTACTATTTCGGTAGGTGTGTATTTAATTTCTATAGGGTGTGTTATTGTTCCGGTAAGTATAAACTTCTAAAAAAGGGAATCGCTATAATCCCCCATAGTATTGTACCGTTTATTATATTTGTTTTTTCAACTTTCTAATTCCTTACAATGAAACCTACACTTCTATTCTTCCTTTTAATTTTTGTTGGCTTTTCGGCCACAGCCCAGAAAAAAAGTAAAACGATACAAGTCACCTATACCAAAAGTTCTAATGGAACCGTCATTGAAAACCAGGACCCTATACTTCTTCTAGCCTCAGGGACTACCAGCCTGGTGACAACGGAAAAAATACTGCAAAAGAAAGCGGGTTTCCCTATCGAACAGACCTACACTTTCTATCCTAAAAACACCACTTACCAGGTTGCCCAATTGAAAAACGAAAAAACAATCCTGGTTGCCGACAGTACTGCTTTGGAAAAACAAAAGTTTGAACTGCTGCCGGACACGAAGAAAATACTGGGTTATCCTTGCAAAAAAGCTAAAATTAGTATCAACTCCAATACTATTGAGATCTGGTACACGAATGCGTTACCTCAAAAAGGCGGCCCTTCAGTCTTAGGTCAAAACTTAGGCCTTGTGCTTGAAGTGAACCGAAATGGAAACTATCAGGTATTGGCCACAAAAATTGAAATCCTAAAAAAAACTCCTGCGGTTCTCACCTTACCGGCTGCCACTACGCCAACCGTGGATGTACTGACCTATCGCGATATTTTATGGAAAAGCAAATTCCAAACGATTCCTATTTTTGAAAACGAAATCATCAACTTCTCCGATCAATCGAAATCCAACGATTCTATTTTGCGTTTTGCGAATGGCACCATACTGGTCAAAAAAGTAAAACTACCCAAAATAAAAAATGGCAGCCTTGTTTTTGCTGCGGTGACAGAGCAATCCAATGGGGATGCTTATGACCGTACGGGATCGGTATTCGTGATTCCTATGGAAGGCTCCGTCTCTTTTTTAGATGGCCTGCAAAAAGGAATCAGCAGCCTGCCGGTTTACGACAATGGTAATGGGAAGAAATACCAGGGCATTGCCAGAACCGATAACTATACTCCCTTATTAGAATTAATGCGCTTTTTTACGCCTTTTGGCATCCACCAGTACAATTCCCTAAAACTAAAAAACAAAGTGTGGCAGGATAGCGTTTTGTACCGTCAGGAAATCTCAGAATTGATCCCGGCATTGAGCGGGCAGGAAGTCTATATTGGAATGACTATAGGCAATTATGATAAAGGCGGGCACAAAGTAAGCCTTGACCTTACCATTCATCCCGACGAAGAATCCGCTATTCGTGCTGACACTTTTGTACTGCCACTTTTTAATACTACGAATGTTATGGAAATGGCCGGCCAGGAATATGGTACTTTATTCAATACGCCAAAAGGGCTGGAAGTTACATTCCAACTGAAACAACCTTTGAAAAATGCACGATTGCGTTATATCACTACGGGCCATGGAGGCTGGGAAAACGGAGATGAATTTATCCCTAAGAAAAATACTATTACACTGGATGGAAAAACGATATTTGACCTGGCGCCATGGCGAACGGATTGCGGTTCCTACCGATTGAGCAATCCTGCTTCCGGGAATTTTGAAAACGGATTATCCTCTTCGGACTATAGCCGTTCCAATTGGTGTCCCGGTACAGTGACCAATCCGTACTGGATCGATTTAGGGCCGATGGCTGCCGGTAGTCATACGATTACGGTAACTATCCCACAGGGCGCAAATGAAGGGGGCAGTTTCAGTTCCTGGAATGTTTCGGGTGTATTGATTGGAGAGTAAAAAAATAACCTCTGGCATATACCAAGGGTTATTTTTTATCAGTACAAAACTATCTAATTAGTTTTCTTACTTCCTTATTTTATAGAACCGATGATATCGTATTTGGTAATGATATGGTGTTTGCCATTTCCTAAATCCACCAATACGGCCTGATTGTCTTTGCTGAACAATTTAGAGACTTCTTCTATTGAAGTACCCAGTTTTACAATCGGATATGGTTTGCCCATTATTTCGCGAATGGGTTTATCTGCTACATCTTTATCGGAAACATAACTCTGGAATAAATCTGTTTCATCTACTGAACCTACAAATCCATTGATATCAATTACCGGGATTTGTGAGATTTTATATTTACGCATTCTTTCAATGGCATGGGATACCAATTCTTCGGTACGTACAATTACCAATGGTTTATCAATATGGTCTTTGATTACATCTTCGGCTTTTTTGATTTCCTCTTCCAGGAAACCTCTTTCGCGCATCCAGTCATCATTGAACATTTTTCCAACATAACGGCTTCCGCTATCATGGAAAAGCACCACAACAACATCTTCCGGTTTGAAGTGCTCTTTTAACTGCAGCAATCCTTTGATGGCTGCTCCAGCTGAATTCCCTACAAAAATACCTTCTTCAAGTGCCAGTTTACGGGTGTATACTGCCGCGTCCTTATCGGTTACTTTGGTAAAACCGTCAATTAATGAAAAGTCAACGTTTTTAGGCAAGATGTCTTCTCCGATTCCTTCTGTAATGTAGGAATAGATTTCATTTTCATCAAAAATTCCGGTTTCATGGTATTTTTTAAATACAGAACCGTAGGTATCAATTCCCCAGATTTTGATATTTGGATTTCTTTCTTTCAGATATTTTGCCACACCAGAGATTGTTCCTCCTGTTCCTACACCTACTACAAAATGAGTAATCTTACCTTCTGTCTGTTCCCAGATTTCCGGAGCTGTCTGCTCATAGTGCGCAATAGCATTGGATGGATTATCGTACTGGTTTACATACCATGCGTTTGGCGTTTCTTCTGCCAGTCTCTTTGAAACAGAATAGTACGAACGTGGATCGGTTGGTTCTACATCTGTTGGACATACAACTACCTTTGCTCCTACGGCACGCAGGATATCCATTTTTTCTTTTGATTGTTTGTCGGAAATCACGCAGATAAGCTTATATCCTTTTACGATAGCTACCAAAGCCAGTCCCATTCCGGTATTTCCGGACGTTCCCTCGATGATGGTTCCTCCTGGTTTTAAACGCCCGTCTGCTTCTGCATCTTCAATCATTTTTACAGCCATCCTGTCTTTTACAGAATTACCCGGATTAAACGTTTCTACTTTAGCAAGCACGAGGGCTTCAATATCTTCTATCGTTTTATTTAGTTTTACCAAAGGTGTATTACCAATAGTCTCTAAAATATTTTTTGCGTATTTCATATTTAAACTGTCTACAATTTTTCGCTGCAAAGATAAGAAGTTGATATGATTTAGACGTTATTTTTTGCCATTACTCCTATTATTCCCATCGGACCACCTGGGAATCCCCGGGCTGTAAATCAAAAAAGCCAAACAGTTTGTACTGTTTGGCTGCTGTATAGTATATGTCAATTGCCTATTTGAAGAAATTCCAAACCAGACCAAACCGTACAATAAAATCACGGTAAGGATAGTTGGGTGCTGAATAAAAATCATATCCTGAAAGTGCCGAATTAAAATGTTCTGCTTTCAGGTAAATGCGGGTTTGCCCGACTTCGGCATTAATAAAGAAATCGAACATCGGAAAATCCCCAATTTGTTTTTCCTGCTGTACATAAAACTCCCCAATCAGCGGGTTATAATCATTAGCATAGTATTTTGAAAAATAGCTAAAGGTAATCCCGGTCTGGATGTACATTGCTTTTTTGAAAATAAAATCAGAATAATAAATCGTATTACGGGTCACCAGTTGTGGCACGTTTAAGATCTTATCGGACTGATCTGTTTTCTGATATAATACGGTGTTGTCCAAAGCCCACTTTCCGAATTTGAATTCTTTGGCTACTTTGAAAGCCATATAATTAATCACCTTATTGTATTGGAATGGTTTTACAATAAGCGAATCAATGCGGGCTTGTGTATTTTGAAAATAAAGGTAATCGTTTAGGGTAGTCAATTCTAATGATGCGGTCGCCCATTGCGTCTTCGCCTCTACATGCAGTGAATTGATCTTCTGGTTCTTAAAACTATTGGACCAGTTGTATTCGGTGTAACCACTTTGATACAGGCTATAATTGTTATCCGGTAGCTTACTGATGTTCTGGTATCGGAATGTAAAATGATTCTTATCATCCAAACGATACACTACCGAAGCATCCAGGTTTGAAATGGACTGGGTGGAAATGGATCTGGAATATAAAAACTTACCATTCCAATTGTTTTTCTGGTAACGGTACTGCCCACCAACACTATTGATTGTTGTGCCTAATTTATTTGGGATTATAAGCCCTGTTCCATCAAAGATAGCCCTGTTGTAATAATAGTTGTATCTAAAATCCTCTATAAAAAACTGCACTTCGCCTATAGTACTATTCTCATAGGTGGCTCCTACTTTATTATAAAACCGATTGTAGCGGGTTTTATCTTTAATATTGGAAGAAACATAGGAAGGTCCAAAACGCGTACTTATGGTAGGCTGCGAGAATTCGAACGATTTATTTTCAAAATTCATCTGGTGGGTAATCCGTAAATTATTATCGCCGCCTTCTTTATTGATCCTAAAGGAATGGTCGATAAAATACCGGTTTCCTTTTAGCATGGAAGAGGCATCATCAAAATAAACATCCAATCGGGCCCTTTCGGTAAACGGATCTTCGCCACTTTCAAAATTGGCAGTACTGAGGATTCCCCCATTTTCATCATTGTACAAATCCTGCGCTGTAAAGTGTGCATTGAGCAGGTAGCGGTTTTTATGGGATTTATAGCTCGTTGTAAACCGGAAGTTTCCGTTACTGGAAACCTGGTTCACATATTTACCCACGGAACGCAGTCCTTTATAGGCAATTGAAAAATTCAGTCTTTCGGAAGTATTCAGGGTCAGGAATGCATCCAGCATTTGCCCCTGTTCCATAACGGTCTTAAAATAGAGTTCGGTAAACGGTGTCGCTACCGAATAGTATTTGATATCCCGTGTTTCGAGGTAATTAAAATGTTTGGCTTTGAATCCAAATTCCGGATAAGGGGAAAAGTTGGTCAGTTCAAAATCAAGTGTATTATAGGTTTGTCCTTCATTTGCAAAAGGAAGCAACCCAAAATTATCTTTACGCAGGCAATTGAATTTATATTCTTTCTGAATGGTGAGTGAAGTATCCACAAATGTGGTATCCCTATCTATAGTGATAATCCGGTATAAGTTAATAGGTGCTTTTTCGGCATTTTCCTTGATCCTGGCCTCTTTCGCTTTTTGGAAGGTGCTTTTTTCTGCTTTTTTATCCTCCCCCGCATTTTTATTTTGAGCCATCAAAATAAAAGGGAATAACAACAGTAAAGCCAATACTAATTTCTTTATCATAAACAGGATAACATTTTGGACAAAGGTAATTTTTTTTACATAAAAAAACCCATCAAAAAAATCTTGATGGGTTTTGACTGTAAATGCAGCCTGATGTGGGTTTAAAGGAATGTTTATGATGTTATTACTACACCAATAATCCTTTTATCGGGTTCCGCCTGCCCACCATACTTTTTCGGTGTAGACATAACTTCCGTCCCCATAAGCGGCCTGTACATTCGGGTTTCGTGATACATCAGAATTCCCGTAGGATAAGCGTTGTGGAAACTTATTCGGCGAAGGATGTACCAAAGGAATAAAATCAGCATTCCCCATAGCGTTCAGGCGTCGGATATCATTATAGGCTTCTACGGCTTCATTTTCATAGAATGAAATGTATTTTTCCAACATAATTTTCTTCAACAAATCATTTCCGGTCAAGGTTCCCAAACTGGCAAAATAGGTTGACGCCTGTTCTGGTGTAAAAGTTACCCTTTGTGTTTTTGTAAATGCAGCAACGAGTGCTTTATCCAAGGTTTCCAAAGCTGCCGTATCCTGTCCTAATCTCGCCTGTGCTTCTGCTTTCAAGAATAGCAGTTCATGGTAGCTCATCATATAAATAGGATTTGACTCACTCATTAATGCGGAAATGGAATACAGGTTCTGTCCTTCTAAAGGATTCTCCTGTGCGTTGTCCAATGGTTTCACTTCGAAAACACCTGATCCCGGAGTCGTTTCCAGTTTCGTAAAGAATGACTCTGTTCTTGCATCTGCAGGACCATTTGCCAGCATCTTCTCATAAAAACTCTTCGACACAAATAATGCAGAACGATCCCTGTGGAAACGTGCAAAAGGATTTGGTACCTGAGCGTTTACAAATTTCATTTCTTCTGACTGCGCTGCAAAGGAAGCATCCGCATACGCAATTACTGCGGCATAGTCGGCTGTCCTGTGTGACAAACGCATGGTATAACGCGCTAACAAACCATTAGCCGCCTTAATCCAGTTTTGCGCTTCCCCTCTATAGATAGGATCCTGATTTCCTAAACTGGCATAACCTGTAGTTTTACTAAGCTCCAGAATTCCTTCTTCCAAACCGGCAATCACCTCATTGTAGATGTCTTCCTGCTTGTCTAATTTGGGCTGTTTGTTCGCTATCGGCTGTAGGGCTTCAGAATGTGGAACATCACCAAAAAGATCCGTCAGCATTGCTAAATTATAGGAATATAAGATTTTTGCAATTCCCAGTGTATGATAGTTTCCTGCTTCTTCCCCGGTACTGCATTTATCAATGATAATCTTTAATGTACGCAGCTGGATGTAGCTGGCGTTCCACATATTGTTGTAGGTTGCCGACAACTGTGGCTCCCCGGATCGAATCTGTGCGCGGTACATCTGATTGTGCCCACCACCGTGCAATTCGGTATAGACCCCCGTGTAGAATGAAAGATCCGCTCCGGTTAGTGAAAAAGCAGAGGCTGTCATTACATCGGTAATGATCAATCGGCTTGGTACATTAATCGGATTATTTGTATTCTCATTAATCTCATCCATCTTGTCCTCTGAACAAGCCTGGAAGAGGCAGAGGCTTAAAAGCCCTGCGGTTATGTATTTTATTTTCTTCATTGTATTCGCTATTATGTTAAAAGGAAACATTTAAACTGAAACCCATACTTTTTGCCTGTGGGATTGACCATTGTTCAAATCCTCCAGCCATATTGTTGTTTCCCTGTGATGATTCCGGATCAAGGTTTGGTAATTTAGACCATAACAGAATATTTCTGGCAAAAGCTGAAATCCTAAGATCTACCATCTCTTTCATTAGTTTTGGAAAGCTATAGCCGATCGTAACTTCTCTCAATTTCACAAAACTTGCATCATACACACTGTTTTCGGTAATACCATTCAGTCGGTCTTCCAGTCGTAACCGGTCTGTTGATCCCTGGACAATGACATCATTTTTAGAACCATCTTCTTTTACTCCTGGAAAAACATAAGGCAAGTCACGGTCTCCTGTACTGGAATCCACACCATAGTAACTCAGCAGGTTATTGGTTCCACTGTACATTTTTCCACCATTTTTCCATTCGAACGTCGCTCCAACAGATACTCTCTTGTAGGTAAATTGTGTAGAACCACCCAATACAAATTTAGGCATCACTTCCCCTAACACTTTTTCCTCTCCTAAAAGCGGCATTCCGTTAGCATCTACTATAATATTGTTATGCTCATCCCTGACAAAACTGGTTCCGTAAATTACCGGGAAACGGTCTCCTTTACTTACACGGATCTGAGGCGTAACAAAACCACCCAGGGTAATATTATCCACACCATCTGCCAATTCATCCACATAAGAATCTGCTTTGGAGAAATTCACATTAAAGTTCCAGTCAAAATCTGTTGTTTTCACCGGATTGGCAAAGAACATTACTTCATGTGCAATAGTGTGTAGTTTTCCACCATTCGTTACAAAAGAGGAAGCCCCTGTTGAACCTGCCAATGGCACGGCAAAAATCTGATCGGTTACATTTTGTCTTGAAAAAGCATAATCAATACCGATCCTGTTATTGAAGAACTTCAGGTCTACTCCCACTTCATACGATTTTGTATTTTGTGGTTTCAGGTTTGGATCATACAATACTGAATTCGGTATAAAAGAACTTGTATCTCCTAATGGATATTGTACCGGAACTCCCGACCAGAATCCACCGCCATAACTCGGTCTTCTGTAGTAGTCTTTATAATAATCACCTGCCTGGCCTACTTCAGCTATAGCACCTCTAATTTTCGCAAAGGAAAGTATGGAATTATCTTTTAATCCTTCGATCTCTGTCAGCACAATCCCTAAGGATACGGATGGATACACAAAAGAGCGATTCCCTCTTGGCATGCTCGATACAATATCTTTACGGATGGTTCCATTCAAGAAAATCATGTCTTTATAGGAAAAACCAGCATTTCCAAAAAAGCCCACTGTGCGGTATTGCCTTCTGGTTTCCTGCGAAGTTACTGTTCGTGCATTTTCAATGGTTTGCCAGCCTCCAAAATTAAGTGCTGAACCTTCATCATTGTAACGTTTGCTATTTTCATGATTGTACTCATTCCCCACCAAAGCATCAAATTTCAAATCTTCGGTGATGTCCATACTATAATTCACTGTCAGTAAGGAATTGATTACATCGGTAGTAACGCCATATAAATTAATACGGCTGGAACCACCGGTAAGATCATGCTGGTGTCCAAATTCGTAAACATCCCTGTAATTTGTCGTATAGGAATCGATACCGGCCTGGTATTTAAACGCTAACCTTTTATCGCCATCGGCACTAATAACCGGTTTGTACTGAATGTTGGCATTACCATAAAAACGGTTTGTTTTTTCACTGAACTCATTGTGTTCTGCCGCCCAATATGGATTATTGAATACATTCTTTCTAAAAAACACCTGCTCATACGGATTGGTAGCAGATGCTGAACCATTCCCTTTCAGGTCATAACTCCGCGGTGCAGCGAAAACTCCAGGTAAAGGAGAATCATTTCCAGAAGAGGCTTTATTAATTTTAGTCTGTACATAATTGGCAGAAAAACCAGTAGACCATTGGTCATTTAGCTTGGTATCCACCACTGCTTTCAGCGTGTAACGCTTCATTGCAGTACCCGGCATAAATCCTTCCTGTGTGGCATTACCGAATCCAAAAGAGTAATTGGTTTTTTCAGTAGCCTGGCTTAGGTTTACGGAATTATTAATAGTATGCCCTACCCTAAAATAATCATCTATATTATTTGGTGCTGATGGTTTCACCCATGGATCCAGTCCGGCACTTGCCCTTTGTGGCACATAGTACATTCCCGGACGCAATACTCCACCATTGAAAGAATTTGAGACATTCCCCCCATAGGTAGGATCATTTGGCAGTTCGGAGATCTTAGGTCCCCAACTGGTGGACGAATAAGGATTAAACTGGCCTTGTGCTCCCTGTGCATATTCATTCTGCAATGTCGGTTTCTTAGAGATCGTCTCAAAGCTTACAGAAGTAGCATAACTGATAACGGGCTTTCCTCCTTTTGCCAGGCCTTTTCCACTTTTGGTTGTAATTACGATAACTCCATTTGAAGCACGTAATCCGTATAAAGCTGCTGCTGCCTGACCCTTAAGTACTGAGATACTTTCGATATCATTAGGGTCGATATCGACAGCTCTATTAGCTACATCGGCACCGGTAACACTATTCCCGGTATTATAGTCTGCTGTTGAAGCAACGGGCATTCCATCGATTACATATAAAGGGGTATTATTCCCTGTAAATGACCGCGCACCACGAATGTTAATCTGTGATGAAGCTCCCGGTGCCCCGCTGGAAGGCGTGATTTGGACCCCGGCTAATTTTCCTTGTAAAGCCCCGGACAAGCTGTTATTGGACGCCCTGTTTAAGTCGGCCCCTTTCACTTCCTGTACAGCATAAGCTACTGCTTTGGCACTTTTCTTTATTCCAAATGCAGTAACCACTACAGCATCCAATTCATTCCTGTCGGAATCCATAGCATGGTTGATTGTCGCGGAAGACCCTACTTTTACGGTTGCTTCTTTCATTCCAATAAAAGAGAAAACCAATATGTCCCCTTCCTGTGCCTTGATGGAATATTTACCATCAAAGTCTGTCTGTGTAGCTCTGATACTACCCTTAATTAATACATTCACACCTGGCAATGGCAAAGTGCCATCTGTAACTACCCCCGTAACTACTTTTTGCTGTGCAAAAGAAATCTGAACCATTAATGCTAAAATTAGCGAAGCGATCCATTTGAATTTTGACCTCATAATTTATTTGTATAAGTTAATAAAAACCCAAACCTATACAAATAAATCACAAAAGAATATCAGATTACGACATACCTCTCCTGCCCGTTTCGCCGACGTGATAACCTCCCAAGAAAGGATTTTAAATCCTGAGATCTTTTTAACCTTTCTACTTCGATTACTATCCGATACTATTAAATAAAAATGATAATTTGAATAAAATCATAAAAAAACATTGCACTATTATTAGTGATTGAGGCTAATAATTTTTATTTACTACAATTGTAGATTATTGTATTTTGCTTGAGACTGGAAATATTGTGTTAAAATCCACAATACGTCAACTGTTTGGAATGTTAAAATAAATAGTATTTAATCCTTATTTTTCGTACAGCTAATTATACACCATGATCTGAGACTTAATAGACCTATAATGTAATGTCAAATTATCGGTTGCCAAAGTGATCTATTATTCCGCACTATACAGTAGAAATCAGAACTGTTTTTTTTTAAGACTATAAAAAAAGCCCTCATACAATGAATGCATGAGGGCTTATCTATTAAATTTTTCGATGCAAAAAGCATCCCTAATTCATTTCTATTTCTTAACGAATTTCTTAGTTATTGATTTATCTTCAGAAATAAATTTCACGAAGTAAACACCACTTCCTAATTGCGAAACATCGATTTGTTTTGCTTCAGCATTCAATTTGTTCACGACTACTTTTCCTGTAATATCGTATACAATTACATCTGATAAAATAAGATTCTGAGGTAATGTAAAATTTAATCTATCATTTGCTGGATTAGGATAAATAAATATTGATTTATCTGCCGACACATCATTGATTCCCAATGTTCCACCTGAAACATTTCCGATCATAGAATATTCCTGAGATCCTCCTGCCAAAGTTCCTTTATGAGTTACCTGAATAGTATATGTTCCAGGTTGCGCATTATAAATATGAACTTTTTCGATATTATCAACATCATTGTCTGAATTCTGAGTAGCTTTACTAACGGGTAATAATGGATTTAATTTCCAAGGGTAATATGTTGTACCGTTATTCGTTATTTTTAAATCTAAATTATTTACCAATCTTGCTGTTCTATCATCTGGTGTATTATTATTTACCTGCCCCTCCGGATCGGTCCATGTAATAGAAACTTCAATATCCTGAGCCTGATTGATCGTGATTACTTTCGTAAAAGTTTCATTATTCAGTAAATTTCTTTCATCAATAAAAGTACCGGTTCCATTATCACGAATAAGGAGAGCTGCTTTTTCTCCATCGGCTAAACCCCAACCCATTCTATAATCAGGACCTTTTCCCGCACCTGCTTCTTTAGCAGTATGACAGATTAAACCCCTTACTGTTGCTGCTTTCATAAAATGTGAATTTACAGTATTATAATAATCCTGCAACAATACCACTAATCCTGTAATTCCAGGCGTAGCCATAGAAGTTCCGCTCATTGTACCATATGAAGTATCAGAAGTACTGATAGTAGAATTCACATTAACACCTTTTGCTGAAATATCTGGTTTAATACGCCCATCATCTGTAGGTCCAAAATTTGTAAAATTAGATACTATAACACTGTTCGCGCTTACATAATTATCCACATTTGAAACTGCAGCAACAGTTAAACCATTTTTGCTAGTCCCCATACCCGTTAATAAATCATAACCGTTTTTGGCAGTAACTTGACTTATTGACGTAGTTGCTCTATCATTTCCGGCTGCAGACACAATTAAATAATATGGAAAAGTATGCATAATCTCATCCATTGTAGCGGAAGTATCATCATATTTTCCAAACCTCCAATTTGCCAATGTTTCCGCTTGGTATCCATAAGAATGATTTGAGACCAAATATCCTCCTTGAGCAAATCCTATCATTTCCGAAACATCATTAGTCCAGTTATTTGTTCTGGCAGAAGCATTGTAAGCAATACCTCTTCTGTCAGGACTAATACCAGTAGCCAAAATGGTTCCAGTTACATGCGTAGAATGATCACTTAATGTAGCGGTAAAACCATCGGTGATAGTAACTTTATCAACAAATTCCTGATGGGTTGTCCGTACGTCTGCACCATCCCATACACCAGCAACCATACCTGAACCGGTTATATTAAGATTTAATCCTCCACCGGGATACAACTTATTAGCGCTAATTGTGCGTGAGGCACCAGCGTTACCAATAGTAAAAAAAACAGGCTCACCATTAAAGATACGCTGTAACGATTTTTGCTCAGAGTCAACAACTTTAAACTGACTCTTATAATTTGCAATCATTTTTGCCTGCTCCTGTTGAAATAACTCAACCTTGGATTTAAGTTTTTTAATATTTCCTTCATTATAGGCAGCAATGATTTTGCTACGTTGCTCATTATTTTGAGCAAACACAAAGCCAGGAAATAACAATAGTAATAAAATATTTTTTTTCATGATCTAAATAAAGAAACCTTTCACGACAAGTCGTGAAAGGTTTTGTTAAAAATTATATTCCCATCCTTATGGTACTGGTGTAAACACACATGTAGTTATAAATGAACCAGTAAACAATCCCTGAGATAAGTCAATTGTAATCTTACCCGTAGCCTCATCAAATGTTCCAGTTCCTCCTGTATCATAGGTCCCTGTATCAGTTCCTGTAAAAACAACTGTATCATCACAATTAATTTTTATATTTCCTGGATAAAGATATCTATTTAAATAAGCATTGTTCCCTGTAAGAGCAGCTACAAAAGCAGGTCCCCAAGAAGAAGTTATAGAAAAAGTATTATCAGCTCCTGTTGCCACTAAAGTAACCTGATGGCTTGGCGCAGCATCACCTTAAACATCAACAGTTACATTATAAAGTCCCGCAGCACCTTACGTACAAGCTTGTTGTAGAATAATTGTGTGCTCTGATAAAGCAGGATCAACATGTGTACCTGCAACATCCGTAAGATCTAAAACCAAACGGAATATTTGGAAAGCAGGTATAGCATCATAATGCCCTGTAACCTTGATATAACCATTATTAGCACCTGCTGGTACAAATAAAGAAGTACTTTCAATAGTATACATTGCAGGAGTAGCAGTTGACTTAGCTGCATTAACTGACACTGCAATTGTTCTATCAACACTGGAAACTGTAGTAACATCAACTCTTACTTCAGCAACACGCGATCCATCATCAAAAACACCATAATTTTGTCCAACCGCCCCGAAAGCAGATTGAGCGAATCCATTTTGATTATCGAAGATAACCTGATCTTCATCACAGCCTGTAAAAAGTGCCAGTAACGAAAGGATTAAAAAAAGTTTTATATTTTTCATAATTCAATTTAAAAAATTAGTAACCAGGATTTTGCTGTCCTCTAATTTGAGGATTCGCAGTAAGTTCTGTTGTAGGAACTGGTAATGTCCATCTATGATCTGTGTTAGAGAATGTACAAGAATTGTTAAATTCACAATCTTTAGGATCTCTATCAATAGTAACACCCGCTTTAACAGCCAAACGTTTTAAATCAACATAACGGTGACCTTCGAAAGCCAATTCTTTTCTTCTTTCTTGCAAAATACCAGCCCAAGCTTGTTGTGCATTTGCAAAAACAGGAAGTGTAGGAGGTGCAGAATTTGGATTATAACGAGCTTCCATTACTTCATATAACACAGCAGCAGCACCAGCATAATCTCCAGCAGCAGCTCTTGCCTCAGCTTTGATGAAATACATCTCAGAAACACGGAATACTTTAATATCTGCTAATAAATTGGTATTTTCTGTACGTGTATATTTACCAACCGGAAGAATATCATCTGCTCTATAATTTGGAGTATTTTGATAATCCTGAGCTGGCTGACCAGAAGGGTGCATTACAACTTTATAACGAATATCTCTCGCTGCATCATATAAATTAAATAGAGAACGTCCAATTTCAAAAAACGGTGAACCTGTCACAGAAGCATTTACACTTGCCCAGATACTACCTACTTTAGCATCATTTATTGAACGAGATAATTTAAAAATAACTTCTCCATTTTGGCTATCATTCCATATCGCAGGATACTCTGTATAAGAAGAAAGCCCAACTGTACCCATTACTTGATCAGCATACATTTCTGCAGTAACATAATCCTCTCTAAAAGCAGCCATCCTTGCTCTAAAAGCATTGATAAAATTATTAGAAATAAAGAAAGCAGTATTGTCTCCTGAAGAATATAATGTTTCATCAAGGTTATCAACAGCAAAATCTAAATCTGAATTGATCAGAGCAAAAACTTCACCATTAGTACTTCTTGGAATTGTAGGTGAACCGTATACTGGTGCATCTTCGAAAAGCATTACTCCTAAAGCAGAATCATCTGCTAAATCAGTAGAAAAATAAGACAACAATTGAAAATAAGCAAAAGCTCTGATTGCCTTAGCCTGAGCTAAGATATGATCAAATTTTTCTTGATCATCATCAGAGTTAATTGGAACACTTTGTGCTCCAATTAATAAACGGTTGCAATTATTGATACAGCTATAATAAGAAGACCAAATAGAGTTAGGTCCGTCTGATCCTGTATTTAATACATAAGAATAACTACCATCATTGATTCCTTGGCCACCATTACTTACACCCAATCCAACTTCGTCAGTAAAAACTGTAGAAAAGGAAATCGTGTTTTCATAATTTAATCTTCCATATACTCCTGCAAGATTCAATTCTAAACCTTGTATTGAGGTAAATGTTGCCTCAGGACTTGTTTGCCCTGGTTGTGTAATATCCAGTGCATCATCACAGGAGGAAGCAAAGATTCCTACCAATAATAATAAACAAATTTTTATTTTTTTCATAATACGTTTTTTTTTTAAAATTGAACTTCTAACCCAAAAGAAAGAATTTTTGGAGTTGGATATTGGTATTGGTCAGCAGCTCTTGTACTTTCTGCATCCCAACCACGCCATTTAGACCAAGTCACATAATTTTCTGCCTGGCTAAAAATTCTCAAATGTTTAATAAATGTTTGATCTAAAAACCTTTGTGGAAAATCGTATCCTACTGTCAAACTACGAAGTCTGATATAAGAAGCATCTTTTAAGTTTCTGTCAGAAAAAGAATCTAATGCTAAGTTAGTTGCATTCAAACTAGGAATATCAGTAACTCTGTTAGTTGGAGTCCAAGCTCTTAAAAGATCTGTAGAAACATTAAACTGTCCTAAGTTAGACGGATCTTGCAAACCAGATAAATCATAATCATACCTGTCAATATCAGCAACAAAAGTGAATTGAGTAGCAATAAAAAATCCTTTGTAAGAAGTATCAAATCCAAATGCACCCTGATAAACTGGCAAAGCAGATTTACCTGTAAATACCCTATCACTGTCGTTTGGATTTTCAGTCAAAGCACCATTTTTGTCATAAAACAAAAGGTTACCATTTGCTGGGTTAACCCCTGCATATTTAACTAAATAGTATTGATTCAAAACATCACCTTCTCTGTTAGCCGTTAAGCCACCATCCCATACCAAACCGTTTTCGCTTGGTAATTTCACTAACTCATTTTTGTTATAAGAACCATTACCGTATACAGAAAATTTAAATCCATCAGTAGCATTTCGTACTACATCATATCGAACACTTAATTCAATACCTCTGTTTCTCAATGAACCAAAGTTATCATTGATTTCAGTAAAACCAGTTACCGCAGATAATGGAACCCCTTGGTACAAATCTTCTGTTTTCTTCTCATAAACGTCAACACTACCACTTAATCTACTTTGGAATACTTCAAAATCCAAACCAATATTAGCTTGTTTTACAGTTTCCCATTTTAAATTTGGATTTCCAATCTGTACAAAAGCGTATGCATTAGCATTATTATATGAGTTACCAAAATTACTTAAGTTGTAAGGTAAGCTAACCCCATTAAATCCGTTTTGACCAACGATCAATTGATTACCTGTAGTACCATAAGAACCTCTTAATTTCAGCATATCAAATACTGAATTTTCCATAAAGCTCTCATTATTGATATTCCAACGTCCAGAAACAGACCAAAAAGTAGCCCACTGATTATCTCCTGTAAATCGGAAAGATCCATCACGTCTGATTGTTGCACCAATGCCATAAGTAGAATCGTAATCGTAATCAGCAGTACCAAAATACGAGAACATACCACTTTCAATTTTAGAAGCTCCTACTGTAGGAACATAAAACTCAGGTGTTTGTGGATTAAAACCTACAAAACCACTGCCGTTTCCTGGAGAATATGTAATAGGATCTAAACCATCCTGTCTGTAATTAAAAGACTTATAATGTCCTTTATTATATTCTGTATAAGCCCCAAGGTCTAAAGTATGCTTTTCATTGAATGTCTTACTATATTTTAAACTTGTAACAGCAGTTATTTGTACGTCTCTAGTAAATCCTTCACTTTGAAAACCAAGGAATTCATTATCAACCTGGAACAACAAAGAGTTGAAAGAAGTTGGACTTTGAGATGTTAAGCTATTATTTTGAGTATAATCAACACCAATTCTGGTTCCTAAATTCAAACCTTCTGCTAATTCATAGCCTAAAGTTCCGCTCAAAATTAATTTTAACTCTTCTGTACGAGCAATGAAATTATCATTACTCAATTTATCCAATAGAAATAATGGCGTTAAGGCCAAACTACCACTTGTATTATATAAATCTAATAATTGTGCACTGTTCACATATTCATTTGGTGATATATATGGCAATGAGTTATTAGCTCCTAATACATAATTCTGATTTACACCACCTGTCCCAACGTTAGTTGCTTCATTTCTTCTGGAGTAGTTTACAGTTACATTTGTAGAATAAGTAAATTTCTTATTATCTGATCTTCCGTTAAGGTTATTTCTAAAATTGAAACGGTTCAGATCAGTTGTATTAAGAATACCTTCCTGCCCTAAATAAGCAATAGAGGTAAAAGAAGATAAATTTTTACTTCCTGAAGTAAGGTTTAACACATGGTTTTGTGAAACTCCTGTTCTAAAAAATACATCTTTCCAGTTTGTATTAACATTAGCTAACGCATTAATTTGATCATCTGTTTTACCAAACCCTCTTCCAACACCGTATGCTCTTTCTGTTCTTAGTAAGTCAGCAGAACCCATTGTATTGTACTTATTTTTCTGTAATTCAGTTAGTCCATAAGTAGATTGGTATTTTATTTCTAATGCAGAATCGAAACTACCTTTTTTGGTTGTTACAACAATTACACCATTTGCTCCTCTATTACCATAGATAGAAGTTGCCCCAGCATCTTTAAGAACTGACACAGACTCAATATCATTAGGGTTAATAGTCCTGAAGTTGTCCACATTCAAAGGCACACCATCAATAATATACAACGGCTCAATATTACCATTGATAGAACCAGCTCCCCTTAAGATAACCGTACTATTAGATCCTGGCTGACCAGAACCTGTAGTAATATTCAGACCCGCAACCTGACCTTGTAAAGTCTGAATAAAGTTTGCATTTGGACGCCCTTCAATTTTTCCTGCCGAAACAGTAACAACTGCATTATTCGACTTGGCTCTTGTTGTTTTTTTGTACCCTTCAACAACAACCTCACCTAAATCTTCTGCATCTGGCTCCAATGCTAAGCTAACAGTACTTGAAGCTCCAACACTTACAGATTTAGTCTTCATTCCTATAGAACTAAAAACCAAAACCTCACCTTGATTAGCTGATATAGAATATCTACCATCAACATCGGTTTGAGTACCTCTTGAAGTACCCTTAACAAGCACACTTACACCGGGTAAAGGCAATCCCCCTTCGGTGATTACACCAGTAACAGTTTTCTGTTGTGCGAACGAAAACTGCATTGAAAACGCTAATAAAAGCGTAAAAATCCATTTGAACTTCGATCTCATATTAAATTTATTTGAGTTAGTTATCTGGCAAACTTCTTAATAATTTCTTAAATAACCAAATATTAACACCTAATAATACTTTTGATCTGTGTTAAAAAAAAAGCACCAAACTTAAGGTTATCCTACAATCTCATTCAAAATATGTGATAATGTCTAAGATGTTCACTCAAATTTTATATTTTTACCAAAAAAAAGATGCTTTTAAAATGTTACAGTAATTTAACATTAGAAGCCGGCACCGATGAGGCCGGGAGAGGTTGTTTGGCAGGACCGGTTACTGCAGCCGCTATTATTCTGCCGGAGGATTTTAAAAATGATCTCCTGAATGACTCCAAACTACTTTCAGAAAAAAACAGGGATTTATTGAAACCAATAATCGAAGCAAGTGCTTTGTGCTATTCCGTGACGCATATTGAACCTTCTATAGTAGATGAAATCAACATCCTGAATGCGTCGATACATGCGATGCAGGAAAGCATTAAAAAATTACAGCCTATACCTAACTATATTATTGTAGACGGTAATCGCTTTAAGCCGGTAGATAACATTCCGCACAGCTGTATCATCAAAGGAGACAGCAAATATTTAAGCATTGCAGCAGCCTCCGTATTGGCCAAAACCTACAGGGATGAATATATGAACATGATTCATGAAGAATTCCCAATGTACAATTGGAAACAAAATAAAGGCTACCCCACCAAAGAACATCGGGAAGCCATCAGAAAATATGGCACTACAAAATACCACCGTATGTCATTCCGCCTTTTACCCGAGCAATTAACACTCGAGCTTACGGAAGCAATTTAAGCTCCTGATTACTCCGTTTTAGCCATTTCAATAAACTCCGCTTCAAACAAAGTACTGAAATGCTTCAGCAATTTTGATTTTACTTCTGCCTCATCAACCTTTTCGACACCTAATTCTATATTTAAGGACGCAACTGCTTTACCGCGGATACCACAAGGGATGATATGATCAAAATAACCCATATCAGAATTCACATTGAATGCAAAACCATGCATAGTAACCCAACGGGAAGCACGGACTCCCAAAGCACAAATTTTTCGCGCAAACGGTGTGCCGGCATCCAGCCAAACTCCAGTTTCCCCATCACTCCTTGTTCCGGTTATTCCGTATTCTGCCAAAGTCAGTATGATCACCTCTTCCAAAAAGCGAAGGTATTTATGGATGTCTGTAAAAAAATTCTCTAAATCCAAAATAGGATAGCCTACGATTTGACCCGGGCCATGGTACGTAATATCCCCACCTCTGTTGATCTTATAAAAAACAGCTCCTTTATCTTTTAGTTGCGTTTCGCTTAGGAGCATATTATCCATACTTCCACTCTTGCCTAAAGTATACACATGCGGATGTTCCACCAACAGCAAATAGTTCGGCGTTTGCAGTTCCAATGCTTCTCTCCGGTTTTTGATTTTTAGATCCACCACACCCTGGAATAATTTTTCCTGGTATTCCCAGCTCTCTTTATAATCCTTACGACCTAAATCTTCTAATAAAATTTTTTTATTACCCATCACAAATCCTGATTTTGTAGTCCCACAAAGTTACAAACTAAAACAGCACAAATTCAACATCCGGCTAAAAGTCTGTTTTGTCTTATACTACTTACAGAAAAGCTTTTTTATAAAACAAAAAAACATCAATTATAAGCTCTTAAAAAGTAATATGACAAATAACTATACCTCCAAAATACATGGATGCAAATACTAACAAAATGTATAAAATAAAATAAAAACTGTATCTTTGCAGCCTTAAAATTAATACACTATGCAACTTTCAGAACAAGAAATCGTCAGAAGAGAAAAACTGAGCCGATTAAAAGAACTCGGCATCAACCCCTATCCCGCCAATTTGTTTCCGGTAAACCATACCTCAAAGCAAATCAAGGATACTTTTGAAGAAGGAAAGAAAGTTATTGTAGCAGGAAGAGTAATGAGTACCCGTATTCAGGGAAAAGCATCATTTGCCTCCTTACAGGATAGTGAAGGAAGAATTCAGATTTACATCAACCGTGATGAAATTTGTCCTGACGAAGATAAAACGCTTTATAACGAAGTGTTCAAAAAACTAATTGACTTAGGGGATTTTATCGGTGTTGAAGGAGAGTTATTCACCACACAGGTAGGTGAACAATCCATCCGGGTAAATACATTCTCCCTGCTAAGCAAAACATTGCGCCCACTTCCACTTCCAAAAACGGATACTGAAGGAAACATACACGATGGATTCACCGATCCTGAATTGCGTTACCGCCAAAGATATGTTGACCTTGTTGTTAACCCACAGGTAAAAGAAGTATTTATCAAAAGAACAAAACTGTTCAATGCGATGCGTAACTTTTTTAACGACAAAGGCTATTTCGAAGTTGAAACACCAATATTGCAATCCATTCCAGGTGGTGCAGCAGCACGCCCATTTATAACACACCACAATTCACTTGACATTCCTTTATATATGAGGATTGCCAATGAATTGTATTTAAAACGACTTATTGTAGGTGGTTTTGACGGGGTTTATGAGTTTTCTAAAAATTTCCGCAATGAAGGTATGGACCGTACTCATAATCCTGAATTTACAGCAATGGAAATTTATGTAGCTTATAAAGACTACAACTGGATGATGGAATTCACCGAAAACCTTTTGGAACATTGTGCTATCGCAGTAAATGGTGTGGCAGATGCTACATTTGGCGAACATAAAGTAAGCTTTAAAGCTCCTTATGCCCGCGTTACCATGACCGATGCAATTAAGCAATTTACCGGTTTTGATATTTCAGGAAAATCGGAACAGGAAATATTTGAAGCTGCAAAAGGCATGGGTATTCCTGTAGATGCCACAATGGGGAAAGGAAAACTAATAGATGAAATATTTGGAGAGAAATGTGAAGGCAATTTTATCCAACCTACCTTTATAACAGATTACCCAAAAGAAATGAGTCCGCTTTGTAAAGAGCACCGTGATAATCCGGAACTTACAGAACGTTTTGAACTGATGGTGTGTGGAAAAGAAGTTGCGAATGCGTATTCTGAGCTTAATGACCCTATTGACCAAAGAGAACGTTTTGAAGCCCAGTTACAACTTTCCGAAAGAGGAGATGATGAAGCGACACAATTCATTGACAATGACTTCTTAAGAGCGTTAGAATATGGAATGCCTCCAACTTCAGGCCTAGGAATCGGAATGGACCGACTGATTATGTTCCTGACTAACAATGCCTCTATCCAGGAAGTATTGTTCTTCCCACAAATGCGTCCGGAGAAAAGAACGGTTCAAATTGATTTGACGGAAGAGGAAAAAGCAATTATTGACCTCTTAAAAAGCAATGCTAACGCCATGCCGCTAAATCTATTAAAAATACAATCCGATTTAAGTGGCAAAAAATGGGATACCGCTATGAAAGCACTTTCTAAACACGGGATTTTAAAAGTAGTTGTTGACGGCGAGAACAAAACTGCCGAATACCACGAAAAATAATCGATATCTAAAGGAGAAATTCAATGAATTTCTCCTTTTTAATTTAATACCGCTATTGATTTCACAATCAGGCGAAAAACAATTTTGTTTTTATGGTAAAATAAATTAGATTTGAAACCCTAAAGATCAAACAAAAAAACACAATACAATTATGAAAAAAACATTCGCTATCCTTGCATTTTTATTTGCAATAACAATCAGTGCAACCGCACAGGACACTAAACCAAACGCTGCTACTTCCACTAAAAATGATTTGATTGAACTGAATAGCTACCTTCATCTTGATGAAAATACTCAAAAGACAGTAACCAATACGATTTATCGCAAGAATAAAATCCTGGCTGAATCTAAAATTACCGAAAGTGATAAAAATACCATTATCACCGAAACTCAGGCTGCTCTTGCAAAACAATTATCTCCTGAAGAATTACAAAAACTAAAATCAAACCCTGAATTATACAGAAGATTAACTCAGGAAATAAAATAAGGTATTCCCTTCTCAGTAATCATAACAACACTTACTCTGAGGTTCAATACAATTAATTCAAAAAAAGTCCCGGAAATCCGGGACTTTTTTATTGCTCTTATTTGACTTCTATAATATGTCTGGAAGTCAATCCCCGCTCTTTCATTAATTTCAGAAGTGCGGCTCCGGCTTCCTGATTACGATCTGTCGAAAGTACATCTGCGCCATTTTCTACCAGTTTTGCATACAAATCATCACCATTTGTTTTGGCCCTTTTATCTAAATTCCCCATAGTACCCAATATGCAGCTTATTCCACGGGAATGCAGGTATTCATATACTTCGGGTTTAGGTTCCGAAACCCCTACAAAAGCAATCATTTTTTCAGCTTTAACACCTAATTGTTCCATACGCTCTACATCTTCTTTACCACGTGCAGAAACTGAAATCATAAGATCCGGTGCAAGTGCCGCAATTTCTGCAGCCTGGTTCGCATTATAGGTAATAATAACCACATAAGATTCTGCCTTATTTTTCCGGACAGCATCAACAATCATTCTAAAAGGCACACCTTTCTTAATATCGAGATTTAGAATCACTTTGTCCTTACTCCACTGCAAAACCTCGTCAAGTGTCTCTATCTTATACTCTGTAACTTTTCCTTCCGTATCTTTAAGTCGTAGTTTTCTCAACTCTTCAAAAACATAATTCTCGATTTTTCCGGTTCCTGTTGTTGTTCTGTCCAGTGTATTATCATGCATCATTACCAAAACCGAATCTTTACTTAAAGCGATATCCGTTTCAATAACAGCGGGATGAAAACGCGTGGCATTGCTAAAAGTTGGTGTACAATTTTCAGGATATCCTACCGTTGGCCCACCACGATGCGCACTGACCAGGGGAATGGAATGCCCTTTATCATAGCGTAGAAAAGCCTGAAGTTCTGCTGTAGTCTTGAATTTCAAAAGGTATCTGGATGGCTGTTTTGCACCACCACATCCTACAAGTGCCATCGCAATGGCGATTCCGAAGATGCGCAATTTATATAACATAGCTTTATTATTTTTGACAAAAGTACAATTTCCATAGCAACCCAACAGGCGCTACAGCCGCTTTATGAAATTTTTTACAGCATTAAAAAAAGAATCCCAATTTCAATAAAAAAGAGCGCATTCTGACGGACAGAATGCGCTCTTTTCTTAATTAGAGTACATTATTCTTATAAGCTATAATTCAAATTCACAGACCATCTGTAGTCCGCTTTCACCAAACCTCCGGTCAGGTTTTGATTAATAGGTAACATCGCATTGAGCCCTAACGAAAAGCGGTCTCTCCCAATCTCCATTCCAATTTTACCAAAGAAGATATCGCCAGAAGTCGTTTTCAATGTATTATGTCCATATTCTTTATTACTTTCGGTTACTTCACCTGCAATCCCTAACTGTGGAACATAACTCATTTTAGCCGTAGAAAAGGCATAAAATAATGTGCTCCCATAATTAAATTGATTTCCAAACTGGTAATGATCTGCGTTTTCGGTTTTAATGGTGTAATTCAACATCGTATTCAGTCCGAGATTGTCTTTCCGAACGATATATTCCGTCGCAAGTACATAGTCCCAGCTTCCTGTTCCTACCTGAAAACTGGGATTAACACTACCATTATTCTCCTTATTATATTTCCCTGTAGGCGCTTTCACACCACCACCCAACTGAACAGTATGTTTAAAAACAGCTGTATCCCTGGTGGTTTCAAAAACGGTATATAAGGCCATCACCGTAATATCTCCTAGTCCACTGATCGATTGTGCACCAGTTGTTTTTTCATTTTCATGAAAATGATAGGGCACCAAAGCAGTAATCTGAATCTTTTTTGAAACTGGAATTCTTCCCCAGGCCTGAACGGTATTAAAAGTCTGGTCGATCCAGGGTGAATTATTAAAAATTCCGTCCCGGGTACTGTAACTTTGACGGATATAGCGTAGCCCCACAAAATTCTGGTTCAGCATTGAACTAAATCCCATACTTCCCCCACTTGCTGAGCAGCCACAAGTATCACAATCGTCATCATCAAAAAACATCATTTTCTGAAAATGATATTTTGCAATTGTATCCATGCGCTCATGGCTAAAAGCAAGAGTTGATAGTAAAATCGTAACTAATAAAATATATTTTTTCATTGTAATTAGGTTTGAAAATAAAATAGCGGATTCACTATATATTCTTCGTCAGTTAATGTTTTCAAAAATGCAATTAACGCTTCTTTTTGTTGCTGATCCAATGGTATTCCCAATTGGCCATCCTGATTCAGCAACGGATCGAGTGTATCAGAATGCAACATTCCGCCCGAGTAAAAATTAAGCACCGATTGCAAAGAGCCAAATCGCCCATCATGCATATAAGGCGCTGTCAAAGCTACATTCCTAAGACTTGGAACCTTAAATTTATAGCGATCATACTCGAATCCCGTCACTACCTCCCTACCCTTATCATTCAAAAAAGGATTCGGTGGCAAGCCGTTATTCCGAAAGGAACTATCTGTAAAAAGATCGGTGGTATGGCAGGAAGCACACTTTTGTGTAAATAATTCCTTACCTGTAAGCTCCTGTTGGGTCAAGGTAGCTCCGGGTTCATTACGCACATAACGATCGTATCGGGAATTGGCAGAAACCATCATGGTCATAAATTGCGCCAATGCTTTCAGCATATAATTAGAACTGATTTCAGCACCGTTAAAGGCCTCTGCAAACAGTTTTTTATACTTCGCATCCCCTTTGAGCTTTTGCACAATATTCTCCAGCGTCTCATTCATTTCCACAGGATTATGGATAGGGACTATTGATAGCATTTCAAGATTCGCTGAAGCCCCATCATAAAAGTAAGCCGTTTGAAAAGCCATATTCTGGATGGCGGGTGCATTGCGTATCCCTTCGAGATTATTAACACCATGACTGAAATCATGCCCATGATGTGTAAATGCAGTAGCTTGCTCATGGCAAAAAGAACACGAAACTGTACCATCTGAAGATAGCCTGCCGTCATAAAACAACTTTCTCCCTAATTCAAATCCTTTTGTAGTGGGAGGATTATTTGCAATAACATAGGCTAAAGGCGGAAAATTGGAAGGAACCTGAAAAGCCATTGGCGTATCAATTTCAGTATATTCCGCAGCATCATCGTTCTGGCATCCTATGAAGCAGAACGTTACCAAAAGAAACAGTAGTTTATTCATCTTATTTGAGTTTATCCTTACGAAACCAAAGGGCTCCGTAAGGATGATAAACTACTTTTTAGTGTCCGTTTGCATGTACGTGATCCACCACAAACATTCTGGTAGTATTTCCGGCAATTGTAATTAACGCCTGGCCTCCCATAATACTGGCTGACGTATTGGCCACGTTCATATAATCGGATAGTTTCAGTTTGGCCTCTCCATCCAGGATTTTATTCGCATCCACAATCAAATGAACTGCCGGAGAAGCATCTGTTCGCACTTTTGCAGTAGTAGGGAAATCAAGGGTAATCTCACGGTAATTATCGGTTGCAGAATTACTCCCCTGATGCACCATAAATTCTTTTTCACCCGAAACTAACGGGGAAGTGAACGTACCCTGGAAATTTATAAAACGATATCCTGTCGACCAGGTCCAGGTAAGATTATTCGCTGCAGCAACATCCCAGAAATCCTGTTGTGCAGTTTCTCCTTGCCCGTAACGATCCTGATCCACACCAAGTCCAAAACGAATCTTCACATAATCTCCAGATGGGACATTTACCAGATGTACTGTGGTAAGCTGCTCCCCTTCATTAATAATAAAATAACTTTCATTTTTAGGATATACTTTTTCAGTCCCATCAGCACTAATGAGCACAAAATTAGATACGATATAAGAAAACCGTGAAATCTTCAGCGTTTCACCATTGGTATTCAGATAGTTTGTATTGAGTATCAGGTCATCTCCATTAACAGAATTATCAAATTCAATCTCCATTTTTCCGGTACTTCCTTCAACAATAGGAGTATCATCATCACTGCTGCAAGAGAACATAAGGGTACTGATAGCCACTACAGCTATGATATTTTTTAATTGTAATTTCATTTCTTAAAGTTTATTTTTAAATTTTTTGAATGCATAGTCATGCCTTTGAGCAGTACATACGGCCAAGGCATAAATCATCATTAACTGATGTAAAACAGATTTTTTTTAAGAAATAAAAATGGGTGGGTGGAAGATCGAAAATAAATCAGCCGGAGCATAGAGGTTCTCACGGCTCAAAGGTGTTTTGATACCGCTATCGTTGCGAAATACGATACAATTATAATCTGGAATTTCATGTGCAAAAAGTAAATTCACCTCTACGTTTGAATTTTTCTTTTCTGATGAAGACGGTTTTTCATTTTCCGAAGCTTTTGCAAGCTCTTTCATCAAATGGCACTTTCCATTACAATGCATTTCCGGCTTTGCTTTATTCACACAAAGCACAGTAGCAATATAATCATAATTGGCAGCATACTGCAAAACCGGAATAACGGGTTTTAGCACAATTAGCAAAGAGAATATGATTATGATTTTTTTCACGGTGGCAAATTTAGTGATCAAAAAACAATTATTTTATATTAATCCAATTTAAATCTCACATCGATTAAACCTTTTCCTTTTTTCAATGTCTTATCCTCACGAACAATTAAAAAATAAAGATTATGAAAAAATGGTTAGTAGGCGCATTATTGATTGTCGGAATGACAACATTTGCACAAGAAGCAGTAAAAAATACCGCAACCAATGACGCAAAACCAAAACGGGAGCAACTTAATCCGGAACAAAGAGCACAGCGACAGTTACAAAAACTTACTGCAACGTTAAACCTGACTGCGGCACAACAAAAAGAGGTTGAAAAAATCCTGATCGCACAGAATGAAAAAAGAGAAGCAAATTTTGCAGTACACAAAGCGGACAAAGACAGTAAAAAAACACTGACTAAAGAGGAACGCCAAGCACGGAAATCTGAAATGGAAGCTAATCGAACTGCTGTAAAAGAGCAGTTTCAAAAAATCCTTACTCCGGAGCAATTGGTAAAGCTTGATAAATTAAATTCAGAAAAACGCCAAAAAAGAGCAGAAAATCACAAAAAAAACGAATCTTCTACCAATAAAAAGGTTTAGATTTAAGAAAATAGTTTTGTGTTGACTGATAAATTAATTAGATTTGAAACACAAATTATCTAACTAACTTATTATCATGAAAAAAATAGTCACGCTATTAGTACTTTTCTTTGCTGTTACTTTTTCTGCGAATGCACAACAAGAAAATAGTATTGATACTTCTGTAAAAAAAGATGTATATGCCGCTATGGAATACATTAAGATAACACCGGAAAAACAAAAGGATTTACAAAAAATACTTTTTGACAAGTACAGAAGACTGGAAGACAAAACGTTGAGCGACGAAAGAAAAAATTTGATTGCTGAATCCACTCTTCGCAAGATAAAAAGTATTTTTGATACTACTGAAATTCAGAAATTGGAAGCTAATCCAGAACTACTGAATCGCTTAATAAAATAATGCTCATTTTAGAGGCTGTCGCAATAGACAGCCTTTTTTATAAAAAAAAAGAGCCTTGGAATTTATATTTCAAGGCTCTTTTTGCTTACTGTAAACGATTAGAAAGTCGCTGCAACCTTCCCTACAGCTTCAATAGTATAATCAAGATCTTCGTAGCTTAATGCATCAGTTATAAACCAGGTTTCATAGGCCGAAGGTGCAATGTAAATACCTTCTTTCAGCAATCCATGGAAAAACTTTTTAAAAGTATCGTTATCTCCGTTTTTAGCGCTCTCAAAATCTGTCACGGGTCTTTCATCAAAATGTACAGAGATCATCGATCCTACACGGTTTATAGTGTATTTAATACCATACTCCTGCAATTTCTTGTCGATTCCCTTTTCTAAGTATGCTGTTTTTTCAGCTAAACGGTTAAAAAGTGTAGCGTCATTGTGTATTTCCTGCAGCATAGTAAGTCCAGCTGCCATCGCCAACGGATTACCCGAAAGTGTCCCGGCCTGGTATACTGGCCCAAGTGGTGCCAAATAATCCATAATTTCCTGACGGGCGGCAAATGCTCCTACAGGAAGCCCGCCCCCAATCACTTTGCCAAACATCACGATGTCCGCCTGGATACCGAACAGTTCCTGTGCACCACCTTGTGCCAATCGGAAACCAGTCATTACTTCGTCAAATAGTAATAGTATACCATTTTCAGTACACAAAGCCCGTAATCCTTCCAAAAAACCTTTTGCTGGCGGCACACATCCCATATTTCCTGCGACAGGCTCAATAATGATTGCGGCAATTTCACCTGAATTTGCCCGAATGATATCAGCCACATTTTCGAGGTCATTGTAGCGTGCTAACAATGTATCTTTTGCAGTTCCAGCTGTAACACCCGGACTATTGGGCGCTCCAAAAGTAATCGCTCCGCTCCCCGCCTGGATCAGGAAAGAATCGGAATGACCGTGGTAACATCCGGAAAATTTTATAATTTTATCTTTCTTTGTAAAACCCCTTGCCAATCGTACGGCACTCATACAAGCTTCTGTCCCCGAATTTACAAAACGAATCTTATCGATTCCGGGAACCATTTTTACAGCAAGTTGTGCGATTTCAGTTTCCAAAGCCGTTGGCATACCGAATGAAGTACCCAGTTTGGCCCGTTCCACAACAGCATTTACAACCGGCTCATAGGCATGGCCTAAGATCATCGGACCCCAGGAATTTATATAATCGATAAGACGATTGCCATCTTCATCATAAAGATAAGCACCTTTTGCCTTCTGGACAAAAATGGGTGTTCCGCCTACTGACTTGAAGGCTCTTACCGGAGAATTTACGCCACCAGGAATGACTTTTTCTGCTTCAGCAAAAAGCTGGCTACTTCTTTCGTATAACATAGTTTTGTTTTTCAAATTTCAAAAAAGCAAAGTTACAAAGAGCTACAGTTTTTTTAGGAGCAATTTTAAAAATTGTTTTTAGTTGTACTATCGGCTACCATACAGTACTAAAAAACCCTGAAAGCTCTATTTATCCCAGGGTTTGTTTTGTATCGGACTATTTGAAGTAAATAGTAATATTATATTTTAAGGTTTTGCCCTATTGCGATCGCATTATCAGAAAGGTTATTTTTCTTTTTCAGTTCATCGACAGTAGTATTGAACTTTTTCGATATGGAATAAAGCGTATCACCCTGCTGTACTTTGTACGTAATATCGTTTGAAGCTATTTCAGGCGTACTTGTAATAATTGTAGTGGTTTTTGTTTCCGTTTTTACCACAACAGGCTCTTCTTTATAGGTTTTTCCCATTACCTGCATATCATATTTTTGCAATTGATAGCGCTGGATTAATCCAATTAATTTTTCGGGATATTTAGGATCAGTTGCATAACCCGCAGCCCTAAGTCCTTTGGCCCAGCCTTCGTAATCATCTTTTTTAAGCTTAAAAAGCGCTGCATAACGGCTTCTGCCGGTCAGGAATAAGGCGTGGTCTTTATAGGATTCTCCTGGATCAGTATATTTTCGGAAACATTCCTGTGCCGAGTCATCATCATGCCGTACACTTTCGCCTTCCCATCCGGTGTGGCATTTAATCCCAAAATGATTGTTGGCATTTTTACTTAAGGTACCTAATCCTGAACCTGACTCTAAAATTCCCTGCGCCAGAATGATACTCGCCGGAATGCCATATTTGCTCATATTTTCTTTTGCTATCGGACTAAACTGGTCGATATAGGCATTTACAATTTCATTCGTCACAGTCGTTTTAGAGGTCGAAACGAGTACTTCAGAACGGGAAGTCTCCGTTTCTGATTTTTGGTTTGCGGCTGATCTTTTTGTCGTCGCGACAGACGTTCGCTTATTGCGGACCAATTCCTTTTTCGGTTGTGCACTACTCCCCTTTTTAACTTTTGATTTTCCGGAGCCACAACTTGAAAGAATCAGGATAATAAAAAGAAGTGAAATTTTTTTAAGCGTTGACATTGAGTATCGGTAGTTTTTTAGTTTGTAATTTTTTATTCATTCCGGCAATTCCCTGTAATCCTCCGGTATGGATCATCAATATTTTGGAATCTTTAGGAAAAAAGCCTTTGGTAATTAAGTCTATAACGCCAAAAACCATCTTTCCAGTATATATTGGATCCAAAGGAATCTTATTTTGATTATAAAAATCATTTATAAAAGCGATCAATTCAGGAGTTACTTTACCATAACCTCCAAAATGATAATCGTTTACAAGCATCCAGCGGTCATTTTTAGCAAATTTTTCAATTTCCTCCTTTAGAAATTCCCCTTTTAAAGCGGGAAATCCAAGGACTTGCTGGTGCATTACCGAACTATTAATAAGCCCTGCAATAGTACCTCCGGTTCCGACTGCACAGCAAATATAATCAAAATCACCGTCTTTATCCGTCAGGATCTCTTCACAACCCTTCACAGCTAATATATTAGTCCCTCCTTCAGGAATAACATAAGCCATTCCCCACTTTTCCTGAAGCGGCTCCAGAAAATCTGTTTGGTCTTTTTGACGGTAATCGGATCGGGAGACAAACTGGAACTGCATACCACATGCTGCAGCAAAAGCAAGTGTAGGGTTTTGTGTTATTTCGGATGCTAATTCTTCGCCCCGGATTACCCCTATCGTTTCAAAACCATAGTATTTCCCTGCAGCAGCAACTGCGGCAATATGATTGGAATAGGCTCCTCCAAAAGTCAGCAGTCGCTTTGCACCGGATTCCTGAGCTGCTAAAATATTATATTTGAGCTTCCTGTATTTATTCCCGGAAATAAATTCATGAATCGTATCTTCCCTTTTTATATGGAGGAATACTCCATGATTTGGAAAATCGATCAGCTGATTTGGAATTTCTGCCAGTACCATTAGCTTTTTTAATTTTCACAAAACTACTATAATTATCCAAGTGCCCCTACAATATTAAGAATCTATTGAATTCCTGTACTTCAAAAAAGCCCAAAAAGGCCTTGTTTTTAAGTAGCTCATGTTATTTTCATTCCGATACGCCTCACGCTCAAAACCAATCGCCCGATAGGCCTTATGGGGATCACGGTGGCGGATCAGCTTAATGCAAAATTCGAAAAGGTACCAAACAAAAAAAGGAAGGATCAATAACTCCGCCTGCTGTCTCAAATGGATTCTTTCATGGTTGAGTATCACAGGGTCGTTACAGTATTCCCGCTTCTTTAGGATTACAAAAGGATAAATTGTAATTCCTGCAAAACGTTTCGGCAGAAAATATTTTGATACAATTAGAAACATTGCCTCTAAAGTTTATAAATTTGTAGAATGGACCGCCAAAATAATGAAAATAAACTAAAGGAGGGAGAAGATTTTTATTACTCTCCCGAAGGCTATAAAGTATTTACTGAAAAATTTCATTTAAAAAGAGGGTATTGCTGCAAAAATGGCTGCCGTCACTGCCCGTACGGCTTTAGCCTCACAGATCCCGAAGGACGAAAAAAAAAGCGTTAATAATAGCCATCACTTACATTTTACAACTGATTCAAAAGCACTATAAACAGATACAACAGTATGAACAAAACACAAATAGCATCCGATACTATTTCTGATACAGACACCAGATCGCTTTTTCACGAGCAAATCAGGCAGGGTATTCCCGCTATATTACCGGAACCAAAAACTTATGATACTGCTATTAATCACGCACCAAAGCGTAAAGAAATTCTTTCTCCAGACGAAAAAAAGCTGGCTTTACGAAATGCCCTGCGTTATTTTCCTGCGGATCAGCATGCTATTTTAGCCAAAGAATTCCTGGCAGAATTAGAGACCTACGGCAGAATCTACATGTACCGATTTCGCCCGGATTATAAAATTTTTGCAAGGCCAATTTCAGAATATCCCGGAAAATGTGAACAAGCAAAAGCTATTATGCTAATGATCCAGAATAACCTGGATTATGCGGTAGCACAACACCCACATGAATTAATCACTTATGGCGGAAATGGTGCTGTTTTTCAAAACTGGGCACAATACCTGTTGGTCATGAAATACCTTTCGGAAATGACCGAAGAACAAACATTAGTAATGTACTCCGGGCATCCAATGGGTCTTTTCCCATCACATGCAGAAGCCCCCCGGGTAGTCGTAACCAACGGAATGGTAATCCCAAATTATTCCAAACCCGATGACTGGGAAAAATTTAATGCTCTTGGTGTCTCCCAATATGGACAGATGACCGCAGGCAGCTATATGTACATTGGCCCACAAGGAATTGTACACGGCACTACTATCACAGTATTGAACGGTGGCCGGAAAATTTCCAAAAATGGCGAAGGATTAGCCGGAAAACTATTTGTAACATCTGGCTTAGGTGGTATGAGTGGTGCGCAACCCAAAGCAGGAAACATTGCGGGATGTATTACCGTATGTGCTGAAGTGAATCCAAAAGCCGTACAAACACGCCATTCTCAGGGCTGGGTAGATGAAGTCCTTACAGACCTCGACAAACTGACCGTCAGAGTACAACAGGCAAAAGCCCAGAAAGAAACAGTTTCTATTGCCTACCAGGGCAATATTGTAGATGTCTGGGAAAAGTTTGATACCGAAAATATTTATATTGATTTAGGCAGTGACCAAACCTCATTGCATAATCCTTGGGCAGGTGGCTATTATCCTGTAGGAATTTCCCTGGAAGAAGCCAATACTATGATGGCCGATAAACCGGAATTATTCAAAGAGAAAATACAGGAAACCCTTAGAAGACACGCAGCAGCCATCAATAAGCACACTGCAAAAGGCACCTATTTCTTTGATTACGGAAATGCTTTCCTTTTAGAAGCTTCCCGTGCCGGTGCTGATGTATTTGCACCCAATAAAATTGATTTCAAATACTCGAGCTATGTTCAGGATATCATGGGCCCTATGTGTTTTGATTATGGATTTGGCCCGTTTCGATGGGTTTGTGCTTCCGGAAAACCAGAAGACTTAGCAAAAACTGACGCCATAGCCTGTGCGGTATTAGAAGAAATGTCCAAAACTGCTCCAGTAGAAATCCAGCAACAAATGCAGGATAATATTCAATGGATCAAAGGCGCACAGGAAAACAAATTAGTAGTAGGATCGCAAGCCAGGATTCTTTATGCTGATGCGGAAGGCCGTATAAATATAGCCCGTGCCTTTAATGAAGCAATTGAAAAAGGGGAAATTGGTTATATCATATTAGGGCGTGACCATCATGACGTTTCCGGAACAGATTCACCATACCGCGAAACTTCTAATATTTACGATGGCTCCCGATTTACCGCTGATATGGCAATACAAAATGTAATTGGCGATAGTTTCCGGGGCGCTACCTGGGTGTCTATTCACAATGGCGGTGGCGTCGGTTGGGGCGAAGTAATTAATGGTGGATTTGGTATGGTTCTTGATGGAACAAAAGCAGCATCCAGACGCCTGGAATCCATGCTGTTCTGGGATGTCAACAATGGAATTGCCAGAAGAAGCTGGGCCAGGAATGATGAAGCCATCTTCGCAATTAAAAGGGCTATGGAAACGCAACCTTTATTAAAAGTTACCATCCCTACTATAGTAGATGATGCTATTCTGGATTTTTAATCACAGTCCTATCGGTTGAATTTTAAATGCCGGAAATGAAACAAAATAGTTAACACAAACACATTTGGGAATATGAAAGCTCTAAAATTTACACCATTAGTATTGTTTTTCATTCTCGCTTCCTGTGCCTCAGTAAGAGTACAAAGCGATTATGACAAAAACACCGATTTCTCACAATACAAAACTTTCGCATTCTACAAGACCGGAATCGATAAAGTAGAAATCTCTGATTTGGATAAAAAAAGGATATTACGCGCCATTGACGAACAACTTACCGCCAAAGGTTTTTCAAAAAGCGACAATCCGGACTTATTGATCAATATTTTTACCAAATCCCGCGAACAGGTAAACGTAAGCCAATTCAATGCCGGTTGGGGCTACGGATGGGGATGGGGATGGAATCCCTGGATGTGGGGCGGAAACTACACGACAGTAAACACCTACAGCGAAGGAACATTATACATCGACCTTATTGACGGAAAGAAAAAAGAATTGATTTGGCAGGGTGTTGGTGAAGGCGTTTTAACACGGGATACCAGTAAAAAAGAGGAACGCATTAATGAGTTCGTAACACGAATCCTGGCGCAATTCCCTCCTGAAAAGAAAGAAGCCAAGAAATAATCACAACTATATTACACAAAAGAAGCCGCTTAATTGCGGCTTCTTTCTTTTATAATAAGAATTATTAAATTAAACACCACCCTTCAATCGGCATAGTTTCAATTTAAAATAATGCATTACTTTTTATTCAAATATGCTTTTTTAGCTCCATTTTTTAATGAAGAAGAGTGAATTCTTTTTATCGGCTGAACAGTTGTTTTTCCAGCTGGCGTACTTGCATTATAAAACAAATAATCACCACTAAAATTACCCACAACAGTTTCTCCACCTACAAATACAGCATCATAAGTATAAGTCCAATTTTGAGGATCACCTGCTACTTGTGGCACATTGATAGTCGTAAGATTAAGATTTAAAGCCGTCAAACTTTCTTCATCACCTTCTAACTCATCTTCTCCAATAATTCCATATAAAAATTGTGATCCCGGTGTAGCACCAAATACAAAATTAGCTGCAGTTGGATACTCCAACGTCACAGCACCAACTTGTGGTGTAGTAAAATACACATCCATTTCATTTTCTGTTAGTGCATTATACCCTGCTGCAATCCAGTTATTCATACTATTCTCATCCGTTCCTAAATATACTAAAATTGAAGTTTCAGTATTGTACACTGTACCATTAACCACAAACGAATTAAGTGGCGCAGTCACTTTTACAGTAATGTCTGCACTAGTCAATGTACCATTAACTGCACGAATCGTATAAGTCCCACCTGTTGGCGGTGTAAAAACGTTACTACTAATCGCTACATTATTTACAAAAAACTGTGAACCAGCCGTAACATCTACTGCTAAGTCAGTTTTTACTGTTAATGTAAATGTTTCTCCAAAAACGACTGTCGGAACATTCGATGTCAAAACAATTGATGAAGCTACATCATCGTCACTACTACAAGAGGTAAAAAAAGTACTACCCGCTACTGCTAAAAAGAAGAAAATTTTTTTCATACTGAAAATTTAAAATTTAGTTATTAGAACATAAAAGTAATTTTACGGATTTAATCTGCAAAATTTTTAACACCAAACAAGATATAAAACAAAAAAAACAATAGAACAATCTTTGCTTTACTTATTTTCGCTTACAATACTATATATTTTTATACCATAAAAAAAGCCGCCAATTGGCGGCTTTTATTTAAAATAATTTAAATTAAATTATTTTTTAGCTAAATGCATTTTGCCTTTAGACAATTTTACATTTTTAGGAGCTACGTTCATTTTAGCTGCTTTCGCACCTGTAGCATCGTAATATCCTGTAGTACCACTGTACTGTCCTTGAACTACTTTACCATCATTCAATGTTACTGAATAAGTAGCTGCTAAATTAGATGCAGTAGATGTATCCGTTGGAAATTGTATTGCAGTAATATTCAAACTTACATCAGCAATCAAAGCTGCTCTCTCGTCAGCATCTTCAGGTAATAAAGCTACATTATTTGAGATTACATATGCATCTAGCAAAGTAGGCAATGTAGTCGAATTCCAAGAGAAGTCTGCTACCGTAGGAAAAAGAATCGTAAATGTCGGCTCACCATCTGCATCTTGACCTGTCGGAACGATTGGCAAAGCAAAAGTTAAGTATAAGTCATTTGGATAAGTTGCTGAATTACCAGAACCTACTTCTTTGTAAGGATTAAAGTCCCATAAAATCAAATACTGTCCTGCTGTACCCGCTTCATATATACCTCTAAATCCAAATCCAACAACTGGCGTTTCATAGTTTGTATTATTTAAAACAAAAGAATTACTAGGAGATACAACTGGAGCTGCAGTAACTGTAACTGTAACAACAGCACTAGTTAAAGTACCATTCTTTGCTTTAACACTATAAGTACCAACTGCACTTGGAGTATAAACATTAGAAGTGATTGCTACATCATTTACAAAGTATTGAGATGTAGTTGTTACATTAGCTGCTAAGTTATCAGTAACTGTAAATGTAAAAGATCCACCCAACGCTACAGTTGCAACATTTGAAGTTAATGTGATAGCTGTTGCTCCTGGAGTTACTGGTGTTCCGTCATTTGAATCGTCATCACTACTACAAGAAGTGAAGAATGTTCCAGCTACCGCCAGGAAAAGAAAAATTTTTTTCATAATAAAAATTTAAAGATTAGTTAATTGACCGTAAAAATAATTTTTCCAATTGTATTTACAAATATTTTAACATTAAAAATATAACATCCCGAAAAGCCAATTCAACAACCATTATTCAGCAATTAACACAAAACAATAAAACATTAACATCATATTTTTACTAAAAAGAAAAAATCAATAAAACAAAATAAAACATACGTAATAAAATCACAAAAACAAATAACTTTGTTCAATCAATATTAATTTAGCGATTATTTTTTTAAATTCATTTATTCTTAAAAAAATAAAAATAGTGTACTTTTACAGCAATCCAACATTCAGACTTATAAAATGAAAACATTTGAAAGCAATCCCTTATTAGATCGTTTACCAAAACACTTAAAACAATTTATAAAGCCGCAGGATTATGATGAATATACACCTATTAATCAGGCTGTATGGCGCTATGTAATGCGTAAAAATGTTGATTACCTTTCAAAAGTTGCCCATGAATCCTATTTGATAGGGCTTAAAAAAACAGGTCTAGAAACAGAACATATTCCCAATATGTATGGTATGAACCGCATCTTAAAAGAAATTGGATGGGCTGCTGTGGCTGTAGATGGTTTTATACCTCCTAATGCATTTATGGAATTCCAGGCTTATAATGTCCTGGTAATTGCCTCTGATATCCGACAACTGGAACATATTGAATACACACCCGCACCAGACATCATCCACGAGGGAGCCGGGCACGCACCAATCATTGCAAATCCGGAATATGCCGAATACCTTAGGAGATTTGGTGAAATTGGCTGTAAGGCTATTTCCTCTTCCCGCGATTATGAAATGTATGAAGCGATCCGACTACTTTCGATATTAAAAGAAGCCGAAGGAACTCCACAAAATGAAATTGACGCTATTGAAAAAAAGGTGGAAGATTTGCAGAATAATATGGGGGAACTATCCGAAATGGCACTTATCAGAAACCTGCACTGGTGGACTGTTGAATATGGCCTTATCGGTGACCTCAACAATCCTAAAATATATGGCGCAGGGCTACTTTCTTCAATAGGAGAAAGCGCCTGGTGCATGACCGATAGCGTGACTAAAATACCGTATAACATTGACGCAGCATACCGCAGTTTTGATATCACCAAACCACAGCCCCAATTGTATGTTACCCCAGATTTCGCCCATCTAAACTCTGTTTTAGAAGAATTTGCCAATACCATGGCTTTACGAACCGGCGGCCTAACAGGAATACAAAAACTGATACAATCCAACGCGTTGGGCACGATTGAATTGAGCACCGGAATTCAGGTTTCAGGTGTTTTTACAAATGTCATTGCCGAAAACAACAAACCGGTGTACCTGCAAACTACCGGTAAGACAGCACTATCCTACAGAGAGAAAGAATTAGTCGGGCATGCCACATCCTATCATTCAGAAGGTTTTGGAAGCCCTGTAGGCAAACTAAAAGGCATTAATCTTGCTATCGAAGACATGAGCCCGCGGGATCTTCAGGCGTATGCAATATATGAAGGGGAACGTGTTACGCTTGAGTTTGAAGGAAATATTACAGTATCCGGTAAAATCATTACAGGCACCCGAAACATCCAGGGAAAAATTATCATTATCAGCTTTACCGATTGCACAGTAAAACACAATGAAACGCTTTTATTCCAACCTGAATGGGGCATTTACGATATGGCCGTGGGTAAAAAAATAGTCTCTGCCTATTCCGGACCTGCAGACATCAACAGTTTTGACCTGATTACTCATGTCCCTTCCAGTACCACTATTAAAGCTCAAAAAAACAGCAAGCGGGAAGAACTGGAATCATTATACCAGAACATCAGAAACATCCGCGAAGGAAAAACACCAGTTATGTCCATCGCCGAAACATTTAATGCCGTGAAGCAAAATCACCCTAAAGACTGGCTGTTATCCTTAGAAATATCTGAATTACTAAACAAAGACAACGATACTGAATTACTCCAGAAGGTACTTATCCATTTGGAAAAATTAAAACAAACCCGACCTGAAATTGCACATTTGATTACCGGCGGTTTAGAACTTATTTTCGAAAATGAAAATGTAAACTAAACGGTACAATAATATCCAAAAGCATTAAAAATAACTATCGCAAAATACCATGAGCGAATTCCTGAACTATTTTAATACTTTTGAAACGGATATCCCAATTGTGGTGTTCCTGATGCTATTCAGTTGCGGGATTGCGATATTTCATACCGTTATATTATCTGGAATTTTATCCCTAAAACTCCGGCCCAAGTGGTTATTTTTTGCATTAAATCCTACTTTAATAGGCTGCACCTATTTGATATTTCATCACGGTTATGCCCTACTCACTTTTACCATCTTATTCCTTTCGGTATTTGTTTTGGGGCTTATTGCCATGATCATATCGACGATACGTGACAATCGGAAAAAAGTGCATTATCCGCAAAAGAACCCAAAGCCCTTGTGGAAAAAAATATGGATTGGCACCGCTGCGATTGTATTTATCATTGTGTTTTTCCTGTCCGGCCCTTATGCCATCTTAATCATAATCGTATCCGGAATTGTATTGGAAATGTTACCCAGTTCCAAAAATCGCTTTCTAAAATACCAGGCCATACTTCCTACTTCAAAAATAAGATCGGCAGCGATGGGCCTTATTGAAATCGAAGGGACTGCCATCTCCAAAACACCACTCGAGTCCCGCATCCTTAAAAAAGCCTGTATTGGTTATAAATATGTGATTGAAGACATTACCAAAGACAAAGACGGTGATTATAATTATTCGGAAGTGTTCTCAGAAACCATTTGCGAACGTTTTTATATTCGGGATACTACCGGGCAGATTGAGGTCAATCCTGAAAAAATTGAATTCATCTGGATGCCGCTCGACGAACAGTATTCTTCCGGAAGCAATCGGTATTCACAGTACCTCCTGAAAGAAAATGATGAAGTCCTGATCATTGGAAAAGCTTCCTTAGAAGGCAATACCCCAATTATTGAACATGAAAACATCAAAGATGTTTTTGGGATTACACTCCAGGAAAAAATCAATCATTACAATACTTATAAACCGCTACTCAATTCCTTTTTTTATTTTACAGCAGTATTTGCGCTGTTCATGGCCTTATTGCTCATCATGCCGATAACAATCAAAGAAGGCATAGTCACTATCGAAGTAAGTTCCAATATGTTTAACTGGAATGATTTTTTCTCTAATTTTAAACCATTCTAACCCTATCCCCTATGAATCCCATAATCACTATTATCATCCTTATATTACTGGCAACAGGAATCATCAGCGTGGTGGTTGCTGCCTATAACAAACTGGTGATGCTGAAGTTCAACACACAAAAAGCCTACGCCAATATCGATGTGCTCCTCAAACAAAGGGCTGATGAAATTCCAAATTTGATTAAGGTGGTAAAAGAATACATGAACTACGAGGAAAAAGTACTGACACAACTCACTCAATTGCGGACGCAGTTCCTAAACTCCAATGATCCAAATGAAAAAATAGAGCTTTCCAATCAGATGGACAAAACCATGAAATCGGTATTTGCTGTCTCCGAAAACTATCCGAACCTTCAGGCGTCTGCTACCTTTTCAGAATTGCAAAAAAGAGTTTCAGACCTCGAAAATGCACTTTCTGACCGTAGGGAGTTTTTCAATGAAAGCATCAACATGTACAATATTGGCATTTCGGAATTTCCAAGTGTACTACTGGCAAAAATATTCGGTTATAAAGAGAAATCGTTACTGCAGATTTCAGAACAAGAAAAACAATATCATGGAGTTCAGTTTTAAGCTATACGATTTCATGAAAGACATTGATAGCAACCCACAGACAGTAGTCATGTGGGCTGCTTTTGGGGTACCATTAACCATGCTGGCTCTCACTTTCCCGCTTTTCCTTTTCCGAAAAATGGGTCTTTATCCAGTGCTCAAACCCTATTACAGCGTCCTCTATCTATCATTAGGAATCTCGTGGATTCTGGGCTTTATAACCCAAATGGTTTTATTTTTCACAGAAATATCCGGCGTTCGGATGGCCTTGATCTGGATTGTGATGTTTTTCGTTTACTTTACATTTTGTGTTTTCAAACGCAGGCAGCTGAATAGTTGGCTTGATGCGCTTTCAAAGGCCAAAGCAAATAAACAGTAAACCTACAGTTGCAATTGCAGGTCACTATCCGTTTTGACTTCAGTACCATTATACTCAAGCTTCCATCCCATTGAGTTGGTAAGGATCAATATTTTAGACAACTCACTTACCAAACGATTTTTCGCATTGGTTTTCAGGGTCGACTTTTCTATTTTCAGTTTTAGCTTCTCTTTGACCTGTGTGTTGATTTTATTATAGTCATCCCCGGTAAAAGGATTTAATTTACTCTGATTGACATCGTAGAATTTTATATCCGGGCTGATTTTAATTTCCTCTTTCGGAATGGAAGTAATGGTAATCGTTTTATCTTTTTCATTAATATCGTAAGTAACCTGCCGTAAATCATAGGCTACTGTAACATCTGCATTCACAACAATTAATGCCTTTTTCTCAAAAGTCAGCACATCCAAGAAGTATTTCTGTTGGTCTTTATACGTCAATACTTCCGAAAAATGCCCTTCTGTCACAACGAGCTTCCCGACATTTACAATCTGCTGCTGAATCAGGTTAGTATCACTTGTTAAAGAAGAACCGTCTTGTTTTTTAAATTCACAAAATCGGAATAACAATACGACTAAAACCACTGCAGCAACACCTATAATAATTTTTTTCATTTACCTTTTTTTATAAATTTAAAGAAAAATAATCTGCCTCAAAATGCATTTAACTTTTCGGAAAGACGATCTGGGGATACTCTGATTCCAGTTGACTCATTTTGCGGTGGAGGTCTTTTACAAATTTATGATGGCTTTCAGAACCGGAATAAAACGGCCTGTGTGCTAAACTTTTCTGAATCGCATCAACTCTTTTCATCAACGGATAACAGGTTTCCGATATTGACGCCTCCTGGAATTTGCTCCAGATATAATCAATGGCCAATGCACTCGGGTGAATCATGTCTTCAGCATAGAATCTATAATCCCGTAATTCATCCATCATCACTTCATAACTTGGAAAATAGTACGTTTTGTTTTCAAAAAGCGGCTGATGTAACACTGCCTGCAATGCCGCAATAAGATGTGCTTTGCTTCTTTGATTCTCCACAAAACCATCTTTGCTATGCCGGACAGGTGAAATGGTAAAAATAACCTGCGCATTGGGATTCATCTCACTAATAGCTCTAATGCTATCTTGAAGATTATCAATGATTGCCTCAATGCTTACTATTTCTTTTTTAAAGTGCTTTTGCGGCACTTTATGGCAATTGGCGACAATTTCCCCACTATCATTATTTCGATAAACCCAAGCCGTCCCTAACGTAATAATTACATGTGATGCAACTGTTATAGTAGCATGCGATTCCAAAATACGCTCGTTTAATACATTCAGTAGCTGCTCCTGGTCGGGATGGCTCAATTCAGAATGAACGTCGAAAGAATGCCAGCACTCGTTATGAAAAAACAATTCCTTTTCGGTAATCTTTTTTTTCTCTGAAACTATAGTAATGAATTTGTTCAGTGCTTCGGGGTGAAATAAAATCCCAAATGGATTCAGTGTTGTACTGAACTTAAAATGCCGGAGCTTCTCACTGATGTTTACTGCAAAACAAGAACCCAAAGACACCACTCTGGAATCATAATCAATTGGGTGATTATTTTTAAGAATGGGTATTTGGGTTCTGAAATCCATACTATGACAACGTTTAAAGACCGAAAGACAAATTGCATTTCGATCTATAGTGTAGGTTATTTATTTGATAAAATCCACTGCTTTGGATAATGCTTCCTTAATTCCTGCTGGATTTTTTCCACCAGCGGTTGCAAAAAACGGTTGCCCACCGCCACCGCCCTGGATGTACTTGCCTAATTCCCGAACAACCTGGCCGGCATTGAGGTTTTTCTCCGCTACCAGTTCTTTGGAAATGTAACAGGTCAGCATTGGTTTTCCTTCTTCAGCCGTAGCCAGTACCAGAAATACATTGGTTCCCAGATTTCCAAGCTCATACGCCAGGTCTTTGGCACCATTAGCATCCAGATCCACTTGCTTCGCTAAGAACTGTACGCCATTGATTTCCTGGATTTCCTGTACAAGTTCGCCTTTAAGGTTTTTTGCTTTTTCTTTCAGCAAAGCTTCCACCTGCTTTTTCAGTTTGGCATTATCGTCCTGTAATGCTACCACTGCTTTTACGGTATCCTGTGGGTTTTTAAGTGTTTCTTTAATCTCCTTTAATGTCTGTTCCTTTGTCGCAAAAAATTGCTTCACCCCTTCATCAGTGATTGCTTCGATACGACGGATTCCAGCCGCAACGGCACCTTCACTAACAATTTTAAAGTGCCAGATATCGGCTGTATTTTTTACGTGGATTCCCCCGCAAAGTTCCATGCTGTCTCCAAATTTGATCGCACGTACTGTATCACCATATTTTTCTCCAAAAAGTGCCATGGCACCTTCTTCCACTGCTTGGGCAAAAGGAATACTTCTTCTTTCCACTAACGGCAATTGTTCCTTGATTCGGGTATTGACAAAATCTTCCACCTGCTGCAATTCTTCATCGGTTACTTTTGCAAAGTGAGAAAAGTCAAAACGAAGGTGGTTCGGGCTCACCAAAGATCCTTTTTGCTCTACATGAGTTCCCAGGACACTGCGTAATGCCTGGTGCAGCAAATGTGTTGCAGAGTGATTCCCGGCAGAGTCACGTCGTAATTTACTATTGACCACTGCTACAAAACTGGCTTCCGGATTTTCAGGAAGTTCTTTCGTCAGGTGCAGGATCAGGTTATTTTCCTTTTTAGTATCCAATACTTCAATAGCCTGGTTTGCGGTAAATAAGGTTCCTTTATCACCAACCTGACCTCCGCCTTCCGGATAAAATGGCGTATTGTCCAAAACAATCTGGTAAAGCTTACCGTCTTTCTTGGAATCTATTTTTCGGTATCGTGTAATTTTAACTTCTTTCTCTAATTCGTCATATCCTACGAATGTTTCTGTATTTCCTTCTATCAGGATTGTCCAGTCATCTGTAGAAGTTTCAGAAGCAGCCCGGGAGCGTGCTTTTTGTTGTTGCATAGCAGCTTCAAAACCAGCCTCATCCAGTGCCAAACCTCTTTCTCTGAGGATTAATGCTGTAAGGTCAATCGGGAAACCGAAAGTATCGTACAATTCAAATGCCTTTTGTCCGGAAACTGTTTTCTCTTTCGTTGAAGCAATAACATTTTCAAGCAATTGCAATCCCTGGTCTAATGTCCTTAAGAAAGAATTTTCTTCCTCACGGATCACATTCTGAACTAAATTTTTCTGGCTTCTGATCTCCGGGAACGCATCGCCCATTTGCTCGCTTAAGGTTTCCCCTAATTTATAAATAAAAGCTTCTTTTGTATCTAAGAATGTAAAACCATAACGGATAGCACGACGTAAAATCCTACGGATCACGTATCCTGCTCCGGTATTGGAAGGCAGTTGCCCATCGGCAATCGCGAAGGCTACCGCACGTACGTGATCGGCAATAACGCGTATGGCAATATTGATTTTCTCTTCGGCATCATCCTTCGCTTTCATGGTGTATTTCGCACCAGTAATACTTTCAATTTTCTGAATCAGCGGAGCAAAAACATCCGTATCATAATTGGACTGTACGTGTTGCAATACCATACACAAACGCTCAAATCCCATTCCGGTATCTACATGCTGTGCAGGTAGTTTTTCTAAGGATCCATCTGCTTTACGGTTGAATTCCATGAATACATTATTCCAGATTTCCACTACATGTGGATGATCAGCATTTACCAACTCTTTCCCCGGAATCAGGGCTTTCTCTGCTGCAGAACGAATGTCCACATGGATTTCACTACAAGGCCCACAAGGTCCCTGCTCACCCATTTCCCAGAAATTATCTTTTTTATTCCCCAACAGTATCCTGTCTTCCGAAATTAAAGTCTTCCAGATATCGTAAGCTTCCTGATCAAAAGGCACGTTTTCTTCTTCGCTACCTTCAAAAACAGTAACATACAAAATGTCTTTATCGATTTTATAAACCTCGGTCAATAATTCCCAGGCCCAGTGAATGGCTTCTTTTTTAAAATAATCACCAAAACTCCAGTTCCCGAGCATTTCAAACATCGTATGGTGGTAGGTATCAATTCCTACTTCTTCCAGGTCATTATGCTTTCCTGAAACACGAAGACATTTTTGGCTATCGGCTATTCTCTTGCTTTTAGGCGTCGCATTCCCCAGAAAGTACTCTTTAAATTGTGCCATTCCTGAATTATTGAACATCAGGGTCGGATCATCTTTAAGCACGATAGGGGCGGAAGGCACAATGAGGTGGCCTTTGCTATGGAAAAAGTCGAGAAATTGTTTTCTAATGTCTTGTGATTTCATGGTTTTATTTTGAAAAATTGAAATTTGTATGCATTGGGCTTTTCATCGTTTTAGTAAGCCTGTGGGCGGAAAATCTTTACCATCCACTGCGCTTCTTGCCTGCTGAGATGCCTTTATATAGTAATAAAAACAAAAAATTGGCTTTAACAAATGAAACATTTATTAAATTTGTTTTGAACTTATTAAAAACAGAAGGTAATGCTTTCCTAATGCGCTGCAAAAATAGCATTTTTTGAAATATGAAGAAGGTAAAATATTACTATGATACGGAAAATCTGGCCTATAGAAAAATACAGCCTAAAAAAGGAAAAAAGTTAAGTGTTATCTTACTATTCCTGGCTTCTTCGGCATTATTTGGTTTTTTGTGTTTCGTAATCCTGTTGAATACACCCTATTTCGAAACTCCGAAAGACCGGTTACAATCACGGGAGATTGACAATTTAAAAATCCGGTATGCGCTACTCAATAAGAAAATGGATCAGCTGGATGCGGTACTGGAAAATATTGAAGAGCGGGATAATACCATTTACCGCGTTTTCTTTAATACCACTCCGATACCAGAAGAACAACGCAAAGCAGGTTTTGGCGGAATTAACCGCTATAAGGACCTCGAAGGCTATAACAATTCAGAACTGGTCATAAATACCACAAAACGGGTTGACATATTATCCAAAGAACTGGTGATCCAATCCAAATCACTGGATGAGATTCTGAAACTGGCAAAAGACAAAGAGAAACTGCTGAGTGCAATTCCAGCCATCCAGCCGATAAAAAATGAAGACCTAAAGCATATGGCGTCTGGTTTCGGTTACCGTACAGATCCATTTACAAAAGTCAGGAAGTTCCATGCGGGAATGGATTTTTCTTCCAAAACAGGTACACCCGTTTATGTAACAGGCGATGGTGTTGTGGAGCGTGCTGACAATACTGCCTCAGGCTATGGAAACCACATTGTTGTACGTCATGGTTATGGTTATGAAACGTTATACGGACATTTGAGCAAATACAAAGTAAGAGCCGGAGAACGTGTTAAACGTGGGGATATCATTGGCTATGTTGGAAGCACAGGACGTTCTGAAGCACCACACCTCCATTACGAGGTACACAAAAATGGTGAAGTCGTCAATCCATTGAATTTTTATTACGGAAATATCTCCGCAAAAGAGTACCTTGTCATATCAAAATTAGCTAACCAGGAAAACCAATCACTCGATTAATGCAATTAGACTTACCAGAAAAAAGATATTACAGTATTGGGGAATTGGCGAAGGCCTTTCATGTCAATGCATCGCTCATTCGCTTTTGGGATAAGGAATTTGATATCCTGAAACCCAAAAAGAACGCCAAGGGCAACCGGATGTTCACCCCCGAAGACCTGAAAAATCTCCAACTGATTTATCATTTGGTTAAAGAGCGTGGATTTACACTCGAAGGAGCCAAAACACACCTGAAAGAAGGACAGAAGAAAACGCTGGACAAGTATGAAATCATACACAAACTGGAATCTATCCGGGCACAATTGAACAATATTAAAAACCAGCTTTAAGCTGTTGTTGGAAATACCGAGCATACAAAAACAAAAATCAACTTAAAACTAGAAGAAAATGAGAAAATGGTTAATCCCTGTAATTGTAATTGTAGCTATAGCGGCCATTATTGGCTTTTGGGCTGTAGGAATTAAGAATGGTGCTGTTGCCAAAAACCAAAATGTCTCCAAAACCTGGGGCGATGTACAAACGGCTTACCAACGCCGAAATGATTTAATTGGGAATCTGGTTAACACGGTAAAAGGAGCCGCTGATTTTGAAAAAAGCACGTTAACTGCTGTAGTTGAGGCACGAGCCAAAGCCACTTCTGTTAATGTAAATGCCGACAACCTGACTCCGGAAAAACTGGAAGAATTCAACAAAGCGCAAAGCGGAGTTTCTTCATCACTTTCCCGCCTTCTTGTTTCTGTTGAAGCTTATCCACAATTGAAAGCAAATGAAAACTTCCTGAAATTGCAGGATGAACTTGCCAGTACTGAAAACATGATTCAAACCAGCCGTGTACGCTATAATGAATCGGTGGTAGATTATAATTCCTATATCCTGACATTCCCGAATTCAATGTTTTTAGGAAAATACAAAGAGAAAGCATATTTCAATGCTGTTGAAGGCGCTGAAAAACCAGTAGAGGTAAAATTCTAAAAAACGAAACTATGTCCAAGGTAGAAGATTTTCTGAGCGCTTCGGAAGAAGATGAAATCGTAAAAGCGATTCAAACAGCCGAAAAAGAAACTTCTGGCGAGATTCGGGTACACCTTGAAAAGAGCACTTCCATTGACCCTTTTGACAGGGCGATGGAAGTTTTTCATTTTTTAAAAATGGATGAAACCCTCCTTAAAAATGGCGTACTCTTCTATCTGGCTATTGAAGACAAAACATTTGTCATTTATGGCGATAAAGGAATTAATGATGTCGTAACCAATGATTTTTGGGATTGTACCAAAGATTGTATGGTTGCTCATTTTAAAAATGGAAATTTTAAGCAGGGGCTTGTTGATGGCATCTTACGCGCAGGGGAGCAGTTACAGCGCTATTTCCCAAGCCACGCAGACGATACCAACGAGTTGCCTGATACAATCTCAAAAGGATAATGATAACAGCACAGCATCTCAAAAAACACACTTTCCTGACAGTATTACTATTGTTTGTAGGATTACAGTCGGTGTTTTCACAATTTACCATTCCGCCTAAACCGGCACTACAGACCAGTGTATATGATTATGCCGGGCTCCTGAGTGCCACGGAAAAGGCAAGCCTTGAAGAAAAACTAATCCGGTATTCCGATACCACTTCCACACAAATTGTAGTAGCTATCGTCCCCACCATCAATGGGGAGAGCATTGGCGAACTGACCCCAAAATGGGCTCATCAATGGGGCATTGGCCAGGCAAAGGAAGACAATGGTGTTTTTATCCTTCTCGCCTTAAAAGAGCGGTCCATTTGGATTTCTGCCGGATATGGTGTTGAAGACCGTATCACAGCAGGTATAGGCGGGGAAATTACGCGGAATGTCATTATCCCGGAATTCAAAGCCGGTAATTATTACAGCGGACTGGATAAAGGTACCGATGCGATCTTCAGCGTCCTTAAAGGCAAATACAAATCGGAAAGAAAAGCAGACCCGTCCGAATCTTCGGGTGGGGGCATTCTGGTTCTGATCATCGTTTTTATTATTTTCTTGGTGATTATCTCCCGAAAAAACAATGGCAACAATGGTGGTACTGGTGGTGGCGGTTTCGACCTTGCCAGTATGATTATCCTCAGCAGCCTTGGCCGTGGTGGCGGATCTTCCGGTGGAAGTTTCGGCGGCGGTGGATTTGGCGGCGGCTTCGGCGGTGGCGGATTCAGCGGCGGTGGTTCCGGCGGTAGCTGGTAATTACTAAATGTAAAAGACAAAAGTAAGGGGCGAGGATAAATCTCCCTATTATACAAAAAGAAGCCGTCTCAAAACAAATTTTGAGACGGTTTTTTTATTTGATACAATTTTGGATTTTAACTATCTAGATTTTAACGGGAGTAAAAAATTGCCTTTATGCTGCAATTTTCTTTCTTAAGTTATGACCTAAAGCCATTAATCCGAATTCTAATTCTACTTTTTGAAGTCCTTTTAAAGAAAACCGTCTAAAACCGTTATTATGCTTGAGTTGAGCGAATACAGGCTCTACATCGGCAGAGCGTTGCTTTCTTCTTTGTATTCCTATTTCACTTAGTAGTAATTCCCTTGCTTGTTGTTTATGTCTTTCAAGGTTGTGGTTTCGCTCGATGCTTCTGTTTCCCTGAGCTTTAAAACATTGACCTCGAAGTGAACAGCCTTCACAGTTTTTGGCCTGATAATGCGATAAGGTTTGGGTGTATCCTGTAGTTGTTGTTTTCTGGTTTTGATATGTTTTATGCATTTTTTGTCCCATTGGACATACATAATAGTCTTCTTCTGGATTGTAATAGAGATTTTCCTTGCTAAAAGCCTTGTGTTTCTTTTGGTAGTTTTGATCTTGTTCTTTTTCAAAAGTATTATACTTCACAAAAGCTTTGAGTTTCTTCTGTTTCAGATAATCGTAGTTTTCTTCACTTCCATAACCTGCGTCAGTAGTTATTTCTTTTATCTTTTTAAATACTTTTTTACCAAAGGTTTGTTCCAAATTTTCTAAATGAGGCTGGAGTGTTTTAGTATCGGTCGGATTTTGATGGATGGTATAATGAACAATGATCTGATTTTGTGTAGATATTTGAGTATTATAAGCTGGTTTGAGCTGTCCGTTTAACATATGGTCTTCTTTCATTCGCATAAAAGTAGCCTGGGTGTCAGTTTTGCTGTAACTGTTTCTTTCTCCCAGAATAGCTTCTTGCTTTTCATACTTTTCAAGATTGGAAGTAAAATTATTTTTTATGTAGCGTAATTTAGCTTTTGCTTTAGAACTGGTCTTTTCATTACCAGAGAGTTTGGCATCTATTTTAGCTACAGTTTTCTCAATTACCTCTTTGCTGATTTCTTTGAACTCTGTTGGTTCCGGGTTGGGGTCATCTTCATTGTCGATACTTTGGGCATAGTTCCATAATTCTTCCAACTGGGTGAGCATTTTTGCTTTATTGGTTTTTATGCTCTTACCCCACACAAAAGTGTACCTGCCGGCCTGAGCTTCTATTTTTGTTCCGTCGGTATAAATTTGTTTTAGATTCACCAGTCCTTCTGAGGCCAACATCAAAACTACCTGCTTGAAGATTTCTTTAAAACTCTCTTTTAGTTTATCACTTCTAAATCTATTAATTGTATTATGATCAACAATAGTCATAGAAGTAAGCCACATAAAATTGATATTCTCACGAAGTGCAAGTTCTATCTTTCTCGAAGAATAGATATTAGTCATATAAGCATACAACATCACTTTGAGTAACATCTTTGGATGATATCCAGGATTACCTTCTTTACTGTACGCTTTTAAAAGAGGCTGGATATTAAGGGATTCCACAACTTGATCAACTATTCGAACCGCATGTGTATGTGGAATTAAATCATCAAACGAATAAGGTAGAAGCATCGTTTGTTGTTGGTTATAATGTTTGAATCTCATATATAATCAGCTGTTTATCACTGATTAAATTTACAAAATTGCATATAAAAATACAAACTAAAAAAAAAGAAGCTGACTCAGTTTTGAGACAGCTTCTTTTTATTAGATCAAATTAGTATTGTAAAAATAGTTAAGAGTACAATGATGATTACCGCATCTTTTTTTACATTTCACTTCTTACCTTTTACTTCTTACCTATAAAATTAATCCATCCAGCGTCTGGATTTGCGCTCTTTTCCTTTACCGCCAAACTTATCTAACTTGTAGGTCAAAGAGAACATCAGGTAGCGCTTTAATACGATGTTTTCCTCATCACGGATTGATGTTGCAGTAATTGTACGGGTAGCACTCTGGTTCTGGTTGAGTAAATCATACACTTTCACTTTAGCCAATAGTTTATCGCCTAAGAAATTATACCCCAAACTACTATTCCACAGGTAAAAGTCTTTCTTGAAACCATCGGCAATATTGGAATTGTAATTGTATCCGAAATCATTCCCAAAAACTACGTGTTTCGGCCAGTAGGTTGTCGTCTGGATGTTGAATTTATGCAGCACATTACTGGTCTTTTCCAATGTATAGTTGGTATATTGCGTATCGCTATACGTAAAATTATAGGTCGGGTTGATCGAGAATAACTCTCCGTAATCGTAGTTAAAGCTCACTCTTGGCGTCAATCGGAGTGCCTTCGCATCAAACAGCTCCCCATTGGTATACCCTATACTTTTCGAATATCCGGCACTCAGTCCGATGCCAAATCTATAGGAGTGCGCCTCATGTTTTATCGACTTATTCCAATTCCCTCCGAACCAGGTAGAATACGATCCGGAAATATTCTCATAAGTTGTCGTTCTTTTTCGGCTTTCATCATATACCGTAGAAGATACTACCTGATTGTCATAGAATGTCCCTCCACCATACAGGCTGTATCCCGACTTAGTTGCATAATCATAATCCCGGAAACTGATATAGGTATAATGGCTCTTGTTCGGATTTACATCAGGATTACCAATATAAGTATTCAAAGCATCCGATAAATCCTCTACTGGCAGAATCTGGTTTGCTGTTGGAAAATCGACAGTATAAGTATAATTTGCCCAAAGTGATTTCGATTTACTGAATCTGTAATTGATATAGGCATTGGCACTCGGCAGTACATAATCCTTATTCAGTACAGTTGCCTGCCCAAGATACAGGGAATTATTTTCAAATTTAGTAATGGATGTACCTGCTGATACCCCAAAATACATTTTGTTTTTTTCGATATTAATCCCAGCCGACGGTGTAACGGTATTTGTGGCTGATGACAAATAGTTGGACAATAAATCATTCCGGTCAGAATAGCTGCCACTCAACCCATCAAAATCGAAAGCGTTTTTATCGGTGATCGTTTTTTGCCTGTTGTATTCTACCGCTATTTTCAATCGTACCGAATCCACTATAGGTTCCATATATTCAAATGATGCCGAATAGGAATCTTTAATTCTACGGTTAAAAATAGTCTGGTTCCGGTTATCTTCACTTACCTCATCGATGACCCCATCATTATCGGTATCCCGGAAAAAGGTAGTTGCCGAACGATTCAGGTTACTGGTTTCGTCTTTGCTATTTTCATTATCAAAACCTAAACTAATGGATCTTCCTTTTCGTTTCAGGGTTTTAAAGTAATAAATCTGGTTACTGAAACTGGTATTATCGGTCTCATCAAATGTATTTGCACTACGCTCATTCAGCCTTAGTCCATTTTCATCTTCCGAAAACTCATTGGAATCACTCCTGAATTTTGAATTCGCCTTTACAAATTTTGGCGACAGGTAAATTGTAGACGTAGAATCAATTTTATATTCAAAATTGGTATTGAAATTATGGGCGTATTTATCATCTACTGTTTGGGCATCCGATTCGGTCGTATAGTTTCCGCCCGGCAAAAGATTGACCTGTCGGGTGCGGTTGGTATTTTTAGCATTGGCATCCGTATAGAAATAACTTCCGTTAAAATCCATATCTTTTATGAATTCATCGGCATAATTAAGCCCGACCATATTGGACTGGGTAATTCCTTTGCCCCCGCCAAAATTCATTCCGTTAATCCCAAAACTTCCATTATCAGAGGTATAAATGGAATTGTTCCGGCCACCTCCCATACTATCAAAAATTTCATTCATCGAAAATCCTGTGGAATTGATATTATTGGAAGAAGCCAATATGCTTATTTTTTGTTTTCCTTTGAAATAGTTTGCCAACAGACTACTTTCATACCGGTCGTCGGTTCCATAACCGCCCATCACCTTTCCAAAGAATCCTTTGTTCTTGTCTTCGTCTATCGTCAGGTTGATACTGGCATTATTGGATGCTGCTTTCACTCCGGAAATTTCTTCTTTTTTGGTTTTAGAATCGGTTATCTGCACTTTATTAATGATGTCTGAAGGCAGGTTCTGGAGTGCAATCTTACCGTCTTTATCAAAAAAGGGCTTCCCATTTACCAATATCTGGTTTACTTCCTTTCCATTCACCGTAATTTTTCCATCACTATCAATTTCTACACCGGGCAATTGTTTTAGCAACGCTTCAACATTGGCATCGGGACGTACTTTAAACGAGGAGGCATTGAATTCAAGTGTATCGTTTTTAATCCGAATCGGTGGTGCTTCACTTTTGATGATGACCTCATCCAGGTTGGTAGCTTCATCTTCCATCAGGATCTCCGCTGCATCAAGATTGGCATTCAGGTCGGGATACCGCTTAACATAGGTTTTGTATCCTAAACTGGAAACCTTCAACAGTATCGGATTGGCCTGTTTACGGACTGAAATGGAAAAGCTTCCGTTTTTTTCGGTAATCGAATAATCGACTACAGCGGAATCTTTGACTGCAACAACATATACTGTGGCTGATTCGATGGGCTTGTTACCCTCTTTGCTGTGTACTTTCCCTTTGATCTGAAAGGAATTCTGGGAATAGGCACTACAACTTAATAGTACTAAAAGAAGCGTAAGGTGAAAACGTGGCATAAAGTATAATTAACTGTTTTTGTTTATTTAACAGCTAATTAACAGGATTATTATGTAGTACAAATTTATTTTAAAAAACATTTAACATATAAGAAGCTGAAATTGTTGTAAAAAACATCTTCTGGAGCTGTACTTCTGAAAAGTAATGTACCGCTACCCTACTTCAGCCTAAAAACATTCAGCCTAACAAATAAAAAAAACTGTCTACCATTATCGACAGCCTCCTGCACGTTCGCTGAGTCCGTCCACTGCAGTGGATAGCTTCCTGCACACTCGCTGAGTCCGTCCACTGCAGTGGATAGCTTCCTGCACACTCGCTGAGCCCGTCCACTGCAGTGGATAGCTTCCTGCACACTCGCTGAGCCTGTCCACTGCAGTGGATAGCTTCCTGCACACTCGCTGAGCCCGTCCACTGCAGTGGATAGCTTCCTGCACACTCGCTGGGTCCGTCCACTACTTTCAATGGGATGCTTTTTATGCAAAATACAAAAAACCCCCGATACATTTTAAAAATGCACCGGAGGTTTTGACCGTAATAATTAGTTTATGGTCTATTTGTAAGTACCTGCTTTCATTTGTGTAAGCACCTGTTTAATTTCTGAAAGAGTTTGTTCGTCCACATAGCGGTCTTCATTATAAGGACCACTGTTGTAGGATTCTGAAACCTGTACTGCCTTTTGCTGCGTTTTTATCGCTTCGGTAGTATTCCCGCCCTTATACAGCAATTGCGCCAGGGTATCGAGGTAATACGGATTATCTTTACTAATGATCAAGGAAAGTTCCGACCAGTTTTGGGCTTTTTTTACATAACTGTCCAGTTCGGGGTGTGACACCACAAACCAGGCCGCATTATTCATCATCGTAGCAAACTGGTTTTTATATGAAGACCAATCAATATAGCCATTTCCTCCGTGCTCCTTATCAACGGTATAAATTGCATCAATAGCGTTAATCACCCTGGTTTTATCATCAAAATTACTGGTAACAAACCCCTCAAAAGCATTCAGGTAGTGCTCTTGAGTTTCACTATTTTCAGCATAGGTATTCAGTGCACTGAAATAGGCTACTGCAAAAGAATTCTTGTTACTGGTTTTAGCAAAATACTGGTTTACGAGTGTTAATGCTCTCTCCTGGTACTCTGTTGCTTTTTCATAATCGGACATGGAATAGAGTATCCTTTGAAAAACATCCTGGACATTTCGATATACACCTGTAGTCTCCTGTTTTCCTGATTTCTCATTTTCTTCAATCTGTGGCAGGAATTTCAACAGGTACTCTGCAACTGCAAAGCCGGACTGATCGGATTGCACCTCATCTTCTCCAAAAATAACTTTGGCATAGCCATTGCCATCCAATTCATTTTTCAGAATGGCAACATACGTAAAATCGGGTTTAGTGTCCGACTGATGCGTTTGTACCAGTTTCTGAAACAATACCGCCAACTCGTCTTTGGTTAGTTTAAAATCCTGTTCAGAAGCCACTTTTTCCCCTAAATCATTATAGGTCACCTGTACATACGGACCATCATACGGATCTGAATCGGTAACTGCTTTAAAAAAAGACTGAAGTTCCTGCGTGGAATATTTTCCGGATTTTAATTTCACCGCCAATGCATTAATCTGATGGTGTGCTGTAATCTGCTTGTAGTAATCGTTAGTAGAAGTCAGTTTATACCGTACATCCAATACCGCATCGCCGGTGGCCTGCGTTATAAGCTCTCCCTTATCATTTACAATCAGCAATGCCGGAAAACTTTTGACCTTAAATGCCTCAATTGTTTTTTTGTCTTTTGCAGTTGCCAAATAATAATCAAACTTATTGATTTCCTTTAACCTTTCGGCATCGCCATAGCTTGAATATGTAAGGTTGCTACGGATCTCTTTGATAAAGGCATCAAAATCTTTTTGTGCATCTGGATTTTTACTATCGGCATATACCACCAGGAGTTTACCGGATTTTTTAGCCTGCTTTAGTGCTGCTGCATAATTTTTGGCCATCGGTAGCTCTACTAATTTTTCTTCGGCAGCATCACCCGAAACTGTAGCATCGGTAGCTACTGTATAAGCATCATAGTCCTGAACCGGTTTTCCAGGGTAGGTCCAATTGGCAATTACTTTTTCTTCGGATACCGGCAATTGTCCCGCATTGGAATTCGCCTCAGTTGCAGTCCCAGATTCTGATTCTGGTACAAGTGTCATGGTCAGTTTATCTTTTCCTTCACCTACCCTATAAGAGCTGGTTTCTTTGTCATAATAAAATTTAACCGTTACGGGCTTTGAAGTGTAGGCATTAAAATCAATTGCAACTTCCGAAACTGTTGCTGGAATTGCGTATTTAAATAACGTTGCTTTCCCGTCATAGTCATCTTCTCTTACCAACACCAACGATTCCGTGGCATCGATTTCAAAAACAACGGGAGCAGCAAGACTCTCATCCGAGTCTGAATCAGATGGAGTCGGCATATATTCCGACAGGCTTTTAAACTTTTCTGACAAGGCACCTTTACCAAGGGTACCGATAAAGATTTTGTCTTTACTGTAATAGAATCCTCCATACGAATTCATTGTCACTTGTATCTTTCCGTTTGTGCGTGGTGATTCCTTAGTTTTTACTTCAAAAGTGGACCGCTGGTTTTCTCCAAACAACGCAAAGCTGATCGTATCTTTGGCTTTTACATATTTGCCATAAGCAGCGACAAATTCATATTGTCCATCTTTAAGAAAGCGGAGTTTAAATTTTTCTTTTCCGGAGCTTGCGATAAAAGTAGTTCCTTCGACGGGCAATGACTGCGCTGCAGCAGATTGCATCCCCATAAAAGTCGCAACAGTGGCAAGTAGGATTCCTGTAGTGTAGTTTTTTCTTTTCATATACTGTAAGCTTTAAAATAAATGCAATACGATTGGGTTTTTCATTTACAAAAAAAGCAAAATCCAAGGAATGAATTTTGCTTTTTCTATATAAATATATTGTAATTTTTTTATTTCTCTCTGATGTAAATCTCGATAGGCACTCCTGAAAAGTCCCAATGTTCCCGGATTTTGTTTTCAAGAAAACGCTTATACGCTTCTTTTACATACTGTGGAAGATTGGCAAAGAATACAAATTGCGGGGTTGGTGTTGGCAACTGCATGCAATATTTAATCTTTACATATTTCCCTTTCAATGCTGGTGGTGGGTAATTTTCAATAACCTTAAGCATGTAGTCGTTGAATTTTGAAGTCGAAATACGTTGCTTTCTATTTTCGTGTACCTTAACGGTTTCCTCCAATGCTTTCAACAAACGTTGTTTTGTCAGTGCAGAAACGAAAAGAATAGGCACATCCGTAAAAGGCTGTAATTGCTCTCTGATTTTCACTTCATAATCTTTAGTAGACATCGTATCTTTCTCTACCAAATCCCATTTATTCACTAAAATCACTACTCCTTTTCTGTTTTTTTCAGCCAGCCAGAAGATACTCTGATCCTGTCCTTCAAAACCACGGGTAGCATCGATAATCAGGATACAAACATCAGCATGCTCAATAGCCCTAACCGAACGCATTACGGAATAAAACTCTAAATCTTCTTTTACTTTTGCTTTTCTACGGATTCCGGCAGTATCTACCAGGTTAAATTCAAACCCAAAACGGTCAAATTTGGTATCGATAGAATCTCGTGTGGTCCCGGCAATATCGGTAACGATATAACGGTCTTTCCCGATCAGTGCGTTAATAAAACTGGATTTACCAGCATTTGGCCTTCCCACAACTGCAAAACGTGGCAATTCCAATTCTTCCTGAGTTGGTTCTGGTTTTTCCGGAAATGCATCAATTAATGCATCCAGCAAATCCCCAGTTCCACTTCCTGAGATACTGGCGAAAGTATAATAATCCCCTATTCCAAGATTGTAAAATTCTAAGGCATCCTTTTCACGCATGGCGTTGTCTACCTTATTTACAGCAAGTAATACCGGCTTGGTAACCTTACGCAATAATTTCGCAACGGTTTCATCCATCGGTGTAATTCCTTCTTCGACATCGACAACGAAAATAATAACGTCAGCTTCATCAATAGCCAGTTCTACCTGTTTTCTGATTTCTCCTTCGAAAATATCATCTGAACCTTTGATGTAACCACCAGTATCGATTACCGAAAATTCCTTTCCATTCCATTCGCTTTTTCCATAGTTACGGTCACGGGTTACCCCGCTTACAGAATCTACTATAGCTTCTCTTCTTTGTATCAATCTGTTAAAAAGAGTTGACTTTCCTACATTGGGCCTTCCTACAATGGCAACGATATTGTTCATAATGCTTTTTCAAATATTTTGCAAATGTAGTGTTTTCGAAGGATTTTTTGTATTATTTTTTCGATATATCCACAATTACCACTACAAGAATGGCTATCTCTCATCTTATTACAACTAAAAACAAGCTTTTTAAAACGCTATTAGCGACCGTATTTTACCAGCCCACTCCCCGTTATCTTACAACAAAAGCTCTTCGCTTTTGAATTCAAGAAAACAGTTATACCAGCATAGCAAGCAGGCATAATATAGCGATAATCGCCAGGGACCATAAAATCCTAATTACGATTTTCATCGCGCTGCAAGGCGTGTTCCCTATCAATTTCCCATTTTTTCCATTCACATAAAAATGATATCGTTTGTCTTTGTACTGATAGGTACTCACATAGACTGGCAATTAGGATGTGCTTGAATTGGATGTCGTAGCAATTCGTTTCATAGGTATCAACAATCTGGCACTTCCTGAATTAAAAATTAATTCTCAAACACTTAGCAGTGCCTCAAAATATGTTTAACTATTTGTTAGTATTCTACGAATGGTATATTTATTAATTTTAGGGCTGTTATTTCGCCATCCTCTATGAATCTTGAAAACAATATAAAACTCAGGCAGCAATTTGAACGATTTTCGTTACAATCTGCTGCAGCTATAAAATCAGTTTCGGAAATCCTCAAGAACAAGTATGATCCGGATTATAAAATTAATTCTGTCGGAAAATATATTTGGTTAAGTATGGGACTTCGCAAGCGGGAATATTGGTCTCCTACCTTACGGCTGGAGCTTCTGGAAGAGAACGACAATCGCACTACCATAAAAATCCTTTACGGGCCTGACCCAATACTTTGGGCTATTTTTGTGGCCATCCACTTTATACTGATCCTTATTTCCATCATTTTTGCTATCATCATTATTTCCAAATGGCGTGCCGGCCTCCCTATCGCCTTTGATGCCTTTGTTATTTTTGTCTGCATCAATATCTGGCTGCTCTTATATTGTATCGGCAGGCTCAACAAACGAAAAGGCAGCGCACAGCTACAACAACTCATGACGATAATGGAAAAAATAATTACCCCTTAATTCCAATACTGCATTCCGCATAACAGAAAAACCCCTGAATAGTAAACTATCCAGGGGTTTTTCGTAATCTAAAATGATGTTTTTTATTTATTGTTATACCCAAAGCGGCGCAACTGATTCGAATTGCTTCTCCAGTTCTTATTTACTTTGACATACATTTCGATGTGAATTTGTTTTCCAAAGAATTTCTCCAGATCGGCACGTGCCTCAATACCTACTTTTTTAAGCGCTGCTCCTTTATGCCCGATGATGATTCCTTTTTGGGTATCACGCTCCACCATAATCAGCGAGCGGATGCGGATGATATTCTCATCTTCAAAAAACTCTTCGGTTTCAATTTCTACTGCATACGGAATTTCTTTACTGTAGTTCAGTAATATTTTCTCCCTGATTGTTTCATTTACGAAAAAGCGTTCCGGTTTATCCGTTAAAGTGTCCTTAGGATAAAAAGGTGGCGAAAGTGGCAACAGGTCAATGATACGGGAAAAAACTTCCGGCACATTGAAATTCTCCAGGGCCGAGATCGGAAAAATCTCTGCATTCGGTACTTTTTCAGCCCAAAATGCAACCTGCTCTTCCAGTTTTTCCTGATTGGAAGTATCAATTTTATTCAGCAGCAGCAATACCGGAATTTTGGCATTGATAATTTTATTAAAGAAGGCCTCATCTTTCAGATTCTGCTCCCCAATCTCTACCATATATATCAGGATATCGGCATCTTCAAAAGCGGATTTCACAAAATCCATCATTGAAGCCTGCAATTCGTAAGCTGGCTTTATGATACCGGGTGTATCCGAAAGGATCACCTGGAAATCCTCGCCATTCACAATCCCTAATATCCTGTGTCGGGTTGTTTGTGCTTTAGACGTGATTATAGACAGCCTTTCTCCGACGAAGGCATTCATGAGTGTGGATTTTCCAACGTTTGGATTCCCGATTATATTAACAAAACCTGCTTTGTGTGACATTTAAAAAATATTTATCCTGCAAAGGTAATCATATCAGGTCAATAGAAGAAATAAAATATTTTTTTCATTTTTTTGTTGCAGAAGTCAATATTAGACGTATCTTTGCACCCGAAACATCGCGGGATAGAGCAGTAGGTAGCTCGTCGGGCTCATAACCCGAAGGTCACTGGTTCGAGTCCAGTTCCCGCTACTACCGAAACCATTAATGCAAGTTAGTGGTTTTATTTTTTTTATAGCAGAAATTGTTATATCTTTGTATCCTATATCGCGGGATAGAGCAGTAGGTAGCTCGTCGGGCTCATAACCCGAAGGTCACTGGTTCGAGTCCAGTTCCCGCTACTAAGTAAAACCATCAAAGCAATTTGATGGTTTTTTTATTTTTATTACTTTCCTTAATTCTTGAATATCGAAATCAAACTAAAAAAACCTGGTCGGCATTTTATCTATCACCTCGATAATATGTATGCTATTCTTAACACAATTTAGTGTAAGACGCTTCATAATATTATAACAACCCTCAATAACTGGCTACATATTTGAATCCTTCCCATCGCTACGAGAATAAATAAAAAACCTGATAAAATTATTATTTTTTAATTTTTCCTCACTATTTGAGAAGTAATCGGCTCTCCCCTTTCTATAAAAACATCGTTGGCATAGTAGTTAAGGAATTGCACAGGAAGCCCAACACCGGTTAAACGAGACGCTGTTGTCTGCAAATGATAATGCAAATGTGGCCCATTAGAATTACCGCTGTTTCCAACTTGACCTACCATTTGACCTCGGAGGACATTGTCTCCTTCTGCCACTATTATAGAATTCTTTTTGAAATGAACCATACAGGAATATTCGCCGTTTAAATGGTCGATCACAATATAGTTACCCCAAACTTGCTCTTCGTTAAGAATCCCAGGAACATTGTCTTCTACATTATTCACAACAGTTACGATCCTTCCGTCTCCAGGGGCATTTAAACGCTTACCGAAACAATAATAATTTTCATTTTTTGTTCCATCTCCTGTAAAAATCATTTTCCCATTTACCCTTTGCACGACGTCCATTGCATATCTTTGATGGCGATAAGGAGCAAAATGATGATTTTCTTCTAGCGACTTCCCTCCCGCATTGATATACCATTCGCCATCGAAAGGCAACTCCAATACTGTTTTTGTATTATAATTTAAATAAATATCTTCGTCGTATTTACCTTCATCTCCCATCAGCGTATCAACGCAAGAAGTCAATAAAAGAACAATAGCGAATATCAAAGTGTAGACTGTATATTTGAAAAGTTTCATACTTAAAATTTATAGTTAATACCCAGATTTATTTGATGTTGCAATTCTCTATAAGCACTTGGCACCTGGAGTCGAGCGTAATTAAAGTTATACGTTGCCTTTACATCAAAATGATCTGAAAGTTTGTAGCCATATTCTAAATCCCATACAATAGTTTGATAATTGTCTAACGTATAAAATTTGCCTTCGGCATTGTTAGCTCTTAATAATACTACAGGAAGCGTTAGTTTTGATGCTAAATATTGCTTTTCATCCAATTGATAGCTAAATCTGGCTTTGATTCCAAATTCTTGATAAAAAGTAAAATAATTCTCATTATGAGCCGGAGAATAATCACCATTAAGATAAGTAGAAGTAGTAGTTTGCGACTGAAGACCTAAGTGTACCGCAAATTCATTTTTGCTATAAACTTGTTTGAGATAGGAAAAACCAACTCCAATTTTAGAATAATCTGTGTTTAGGTTGGATAACAAATCTGTTTTTAATTCCGCTTTAAGATAGTCCAGTTTAACTTCAAATAAGTTTTGTTTTTTACTAGTCCGGGTATAGCCTAATTTATAAATCAGACCTTCATACTCATACATTGCTACCGGCGCAAATTCAAGATTTTTTAAAAAGCCAAAATCATTTCCTACTGAAAATTCCAGTTGGTTATTTTTTTGAATGGTTTGTGATTGGACAGATACCGCAGACAAAATCGCAGTAGTGAACATGAGTCGATTTAATTTCATATAAAGTTGAGATGATTAAGTTGATTATCATGGGCAAACCTAAATGAAATAAAAAATGGCAAAGTCCGAATAGCTTAAGACTGAAGAAATCCGAACTTATTTATTCGTATTACGAAAGCTGTTCGGAGTCATTCCAGTAGCTTTTTTAAAGGCGTCATAAAATGTCGTCTTTGAAGTAAAACCTGATTCTAACCCTATTGCCAAAAGACTGTAATTTTCAAAGTCGGAATCAAAAATCATTTTCTTAACTGCTTCTACGCGGTAATTATTTATAAAGTTGGCAAAATTATCTCCCGTGATCGCATTGACTAATTGAGAAACATATCCTGCACTTATTCCTAATTGTGCTGCAACTTTTTCTCTGTTTAATGTGCTGTCCCTATAAATTTGATGAACTTCACAAAGCGTTTCCAATTTTTTAAAATAAGGATTTTCTTTTGTGAATAAATCTAAATTAGCTGTTTCGATTTCTTTTTTAAAAATTACATCTTTAGAAAATCCCTCAGTAAGCAACACAACACTCTTATTCAATAATGCCTCTATTCCTTGCTTGTTATCGGCTAATCTGTATTTAAAAACTCCGTAATAAGCCGTAAAATGAATTAGAAATGTAGCAAATAGCGCCAGAATCCGCATACAAAACGAAAGATCATATTCAAAAAACAGCGCTATTAGAACCGCAATTATCCAAGAAAGTAACAATGTAAAAACCAAGGACCACAGAAAAGCTATCCATTTCTTTTCTTGTTTATCCTTTGAAAATTTAATGAAGCTGAAGGTATAGACAGCCATAAAAGGTATAAATATTAGAATAATATAAAAATCAAAGTCTTTTAAAGTTTCGATTACTGTCTTAAGAACAATTGGAATCTTAAAAATATGCGCCACAACCTCACAATCATAAATAATATTTGCCAAGGCTGAATAGAGGAAGGGCACAAATAACCATCGGATTTTTTTCGAATTTCTAATAGGATGATTTACCTGATGTATAACAAACATAAAGATGAAAACAGGAAAAAGAAAGGCCCATTCAATATCATCAAGAAAAAGCAAGAAAGGTACAATCTTGTAACTATCTAATATTTCAAAAACAAGATTAGCGATTAGAAGCGATAGGGTAAATATTGCATAAGCTAAATATTTATTTGCATTGCTCTTAAATAGTGGTGATTTTAAAATAATTGTGCCCAGCACCATTCCCTGGAAAATTGCCGTGTTAAAAAAAGCTGTAAAGATCAATCTATATAGTAGTTATTTAGTTACGTCGTTGCTTCTGTTTTTTAGTTTATTGCCTCTATTTTATTTGACGAAACTATACTTAATTCATTTCATTTACTGTTAAAGGAATTACAATTAAAACGAATGAAAAAGCAATTAATACGATCTGAATTACAAATTATCACCCTACGATTCCATAAAAATCTTTGACAAGCTTGTTAGATATTTGAATGCTTCACGCTACTAAGTAAAACCATCAAAGGAATTTGATGGTCTTTTTTATTTTTGACTGCTTTTTGTAAAGGTGTGTTTTTTTTATCTTATAAAAAAGAATTAAAGCTAGGAAAGGATTATGGAATGTACAGTTTCAGGCACACATTTATTACCAAACTTTATAGAGAGTTAGTAAAAAGAAGTACGCCCTTTGAGGCAAAAAGTAAATTAATACTCATAACCGGTCACGCTTCTATGAGCGCCATTGAAAAATATCTGCGTGATATTGACACAGAACTTCCTGATGATTATTCAAGTCTACTTAAGAAGCAGTAATATTAAAAAGAATATTTTGTGGTTTTTATAATAAAAATATTATAGATTGCAAACGTTTGCGCAAACAAAATCATATTTAATAATTAAATCAATATAATATGAAAAAAGCACTTTTATTACTTACTGTTCTGATTGGACTAGGATGCTCAAATTCAGAATCAGAAATTGAAAATTTATCGAACGTAAATTCTAATAGATTAGCAGTTAATACTCGTTTTCATCCATCTAAATTTGATTTTATTGGGACACAGCATAATGATATTATGCTTAAGCTGGAAAAAGCATTGGTTGAAGGAAGCACGACACCAACCGAATTCCAGCTTTACGCTGACAAGACTATATATAATGAAGTAGAGGGGCTTTATACAAATCCAGATGATTTATCTTTAGCAAAAAATCTCATTTATACTAATTTGCATACAAAACCTTTATTAGAAGTTACTCCTGCATTTGGATATAACGACGATAAGCGTCTATCGGTTCAAGCCAAAAAATACTTGAATGTTTTACAAAATATTATGATGGAAGATGACGCAGAGCTTACACACATTGTATCAAACATCAGTTCTTTAGAAATGGATGCTTATAATGATACTAAACTAAGCAATGAGGATTTGTTAGTTTTGTTTCCTGCGACAAGTGTTGCCAAACACAGTATAGCTTACTGGAACGATCATTATGACATTTGGGATAGCATACTAAATGATAAAGATATGCATATAACAACTGCAAAAACAAAACCAGGTAAAGCGATTGCAGTGGTAGCAACAGCTGATGTTGGTGGTGCTGTTTCCGGCGCTTTAGGTGCTTGGGCAGTAAATGTGTGGGTAGGTCCTGGTCAAGCAGCTTATGCAGCCGCTATAGTTAGCACTGCTGTTAGCTGTTCTGCGGCGGCTACTATTGGTTTTCTGGCAGAAGCTATTTTTAATTGGTAACAATGAAAAAAAAAATTAAAATCTTTATTATTTCAATAGTCGTTTTTGGATTAGTAGCATTGGCAATCGACAAAATATTTCACGTCAATGTTTATATTCCAATGGTCGCGGCAGCTACGTTTTTTGCACTGATAACGCTAAAGACAAAAAACAAACAAAAAAATTAGATCTCTTTTAATACTACGACCGCACTAACGGTCGTAGTTATTAAAATATTCGATTTTCTAAATATCCCCAGTTTTTAAAATGCTCTTTGGCGGCTTCCAAATCATCCCAAATACAAATCTAACTTCCCATAAAGCCAATTGTACAAATACCTTATAGTAGCTGTTAGTATTAAATCTTACTTATTTTGTATACTATCTGTAAAAAGATCAATATTGGTCAATTTCTTTCCATTCTTTAGCATTGCTATCTTTGAATCGAACCAATTTAAATTCTTTAAAATCCTTTGTTTTATACTCTAAATGATATATCAAAGTATCGTCAGTAATAATTTCAGGCATGGAGCTAAACGATGTTGCTACCACTTCTATTAAGTAAAAATTGTCTTTTAATTTCTTTTCAACAAATGCAAAACTCCACAAATCATACCCATAAGTAAACTTAGATTGCCCAGGAACGTAACTGTTCAGTTTTTTCAAAAAAATGTGGTCTTTAGGTATTAACTCCACTTTTTGCACTTTGTCTTTTTTTATAAGATAAGTTTCGTGCCAGGAGTACTCCCCGTTTTGCCCAGTCCACGAAATTACTTCGCCAGGAATATCCTCATTCAGTTGCGGTCTTTCTTTGAGTCTGAACATTGTTTTTTGAAAATCTAAGAGTACGTTTTCAGTATAGTTTTTATGCGTGAACCTTGCCTGTAATTGTTGTAACGTATAGGTTCCAGTAGTGCTTTGAGCATAGGAGACAAAGTAAAAAGTGATAAAAAGTATAAAAGTAAATGTGTTTTTCATTAAATCCAGCTTTATTAATTATGTAATTAGTTTTTACCCAGTACGCCACAGACCGTCAACTTATTTATGTGTGGTAATTATTACACCTAATTTATTCCCAAATATATTTTCATTATAAATCATCAAGAAACCTACTACTATGATGGATGTTTTTTTATTCTTTAAATAGTTTTATATTGCAAATTCCGGTTATATTGATCACCCCATTCCGTTTTAAAGTGAGCACCTGATTCCAGTTCAAAATGACCACCTAATTCCGGTGCAAAGTGAGCACCTCCGTTTTGATTAAAAACTATATTTTTTCATCTGTTAATTAGTATTCAAATATAATAAAATATCACTCTTTGTTTATTCCTCTTTTCTTTCTCATGGATTCTCCATGTAATTCAAGCCTATGAGATTGGTGTATAAGTCTGTCTAATATTGCATCGGCTATCGTTTTTTCTCCAATTATATCATACCAGCCTTGAACTGGTATTTGTGATGTCACGATTATAGAGCCGTTATTATGCCTGTCCTCTATGATCTCTAAAAGAGTAATTCGGTTATGGCTGTCAAGTGCCTGGAGTCCAAAATCATCAAGTATTATAACATCCTGTCTTTGTATTTTGGTAAGTTCCCGTAGATAAGTACCATCTGCTTTAGCCATTTTTAGTCTAGCGAACAATTTTGAGGTATTAAAATAACTTACCTTAAAACCCTGTATACAGGCTTGATAACCTAATGCAGTACCTAAATAACTTTTACCGACACCGGTGCTTCCAGTGATTAAAATGTTTTCGTTTTTCTCTATAAATTCGCATTCTGCCAGACGCAGTACCATGTTTCGGTCCAGGTTACGTGATACATCAAAATTGATACTTTCAATATTTGATTTGTAATGGAATTTGGCATTAGTGATACTTCGTTCAATACGACGATTGTACCTTTCATCCCATTCTGCATCAATAATCATCGATACAAACTGGTCAAGGGTATAATGATCTGTTTTCCCGCTTTCAATGGCTGTTTTAAAAGCATTAAACATGCCATAAAGCTTCATTTGTTTCATTTTGGTTACTGTGGATTCATTCATTTTTTCAAGATTTAATTTAGTTATAATAGTGTTTTCCTCTTATGTTACTGTGATCGGGAAGTTCCTGCTCAGGTTCTTGATCAAAATCAATATGATCCAAGTTGTTTTCTAAAATGTTTTGTATGGTCTTAAAATTGTAAATTTTAAAATCAAGTGCCCGCCTGCAGGCATTTATTAATCGCTGTCTGCCTACCTTTTTTTCAAAATTCAGTATTCCTAAACAGCTTTTATAAGCCTGTTCTGGATGATTTCTGCTTTCGATTATCTGCATTATATATTCTCCTACTGACTCATCAATATTATTAGCCCATTCAATGAAGCGGGCAGCACTCCATTGGGCTACAAATTGATGTGTACTGGCTAAATGCTCAGGAGTTGTTGTATAGACATAAGGTTTGTAGTTTCTTGGATGTACAGCTATTCGATTGTATTTATAATAAATCTCTACTGTTGATTTGGTATATAACAGCTTGGCTTTCTTCTTTACATATTGATACGGAACGCTGTAATAGTTTTTGTCCTGGCTTAATTGAACATGACCGTTTTGCATTACTGTTGCAAAAGACTGGTATTTAATTTCAAAACGATCTTGTGGGAGTGGACGCAGTTTTTCTTTCTCGTCTTCTAAAAATAATTCAAAGCGGGAATAAGGGCGTCCTGTCAGTTTTCTGTTATTGTGAGAGTCAAGTAAATCCCAGATCTGCTGGTTTAATTCTTCCAGAGAAAAGAACTTAGTTTCTTTTATGGTTACATAAATCCTTCGATATAATATCTTAACAGCTCCTTCAACTAGTGACTTGTCTCTGGGCCTGTAAGCTCTGGCAGGTAAAATTGTGGTTTCGTAATGTTCTGCTAAATCAGCCAGGGTTTCATTGATTGTCGGTTCAAAACGACTGCTTTTTATTACGGCAGATTTTAAATTATCTGGAACAATGGCGGCAGGAGTGCCTTCAAAAAAGCGCATGGCATTTTCTACCGAGTCAACAAAGTTTTCCTTTTGCTGGCTCATGGAAGCTTCAGCATACGTGTATTGGCTAGCGCCCAATATTGCTACAAAAAATTGTACTTCTTTGACTTCTCCAGTATCTATATCAATAATTGAGAGTGTCTTTCCGGCATAATCAACATACATTTTATCACCAGCCTTATGGTTCATATGCATGACCGGATTAACTCGTTTGCCCCATATATTGTAATGATAATGAAATTGTGAAGTTCGATAACCATCAGGATTTACAGCAATATATTGTTCCCACATATGCTGTACGGTAACGCCAACTTTTTTTAGTTCACGTTCCATTTTAGGAAAAAAATCATAAAGTGTCTGTAATCTCGGGCTAATGGCCTCTACACTAGTCTGGGAGAATAAAAGTTCCAGCTCTGCATCGGTTTTTTGGTCGATTAATTCAAAGCTTAATTCGAGAACTTCAAATAAAGAAATATATTTCTTTACCGTATTTCTTGAAAGGGATAAGTAGCTACTTATAAATAACTTACTCTTTCCATTACAATAGAATTTAATTACTTTTCTAATTTTACTCATGTCTGTTATTTTGTTTGCCATAATCCGTAAATTTTTAACGAATGTATGGTTCTAACAACATGAAAAAATCAATAGTTTTTAATACTTAATTCACCACAAAACTTGGTGGTCAATTTGCTCCGGAATTAGGTGGTCAGTTTGCTCCGGAACGGGTGGTCAATTTACTCCGGAATTAGGTGGTCAAATTGACCGGTTTTTCCACCTTATTAACCCTTGTTTCTTTATTGTTATTATCCTGGCTTATTACCGCTCTGGTCGGATTATTTCTTAACTATGACATTTCTGCTATTATGACTGCAGTGGCCTTATTTGGAACTTTTATAATTCATTGGACAGCTTATATAGGCATTTACAAATACAAACTGGCCACAAACAAAGACGCTATTTACAATTTCCTAAATAAAGATTTAGCTGTTTCCTATACCAATACTAATTTGCAAATTGTAGAAAATAATACACCCGGAGAGTATCGGGAATCTATCACGGTAGACAATCTTTATTTTCAAAAATTAGAACTTCTTTGCAAAGAGCAGCACATTTATACGGACAGTACATTAAACAGGGAAAAAGTGGCTGAGAAACTGAGCATAAGCCCGGGATATGTTTCACAAATTATAAACACGATAACAGGAGACAACTTCGCCCATTACATCAATCAATATCGGGTTGAAGCTGTAAAGGAAATGATCTCAAATTCTGAATATGAAAACTATAATTTATTGGCGATGGGATTAGAATCTGGGTTTACTTCAAAAACGACTTTTTATAAAGCCTTTAAAAAAGTTACTGGTCAGACACCCAATGAATATAAAAACACCAGTAAATAAGGACCGATTTATACATATTTAAGCTTTTGAAACCCCTTGTAATTTTTCTTATGTGAATTTTGGATTTAAATAATTCAAATCACTTATTATCAAAAAAAACTTTTTACTATCTATCATTCTGTTTGCTATTATTCTGTCAATGCACAAAATAAAACTCATGCAAATCTGTATCAGAAAATAATAAAATTAAATGTATCACCTTTACAGATGCACCTGAAGGACTTATGACGAGCATTTTTATGTTAACCTTACAGCTGTTTTTCTAAATAGATAAATTCCAATGGCTCATCTGAAATATTAATATGGATTTCGCTTTCTGGAAAAGCTTCTCTTTCCCCTGTTTCAACATAACCATGACGCTTATACCAGGCAATAAGCTCTGCACGAACCGAAACAACTGTCATAATAATAGATGATAATCCCAAAGTTGCAGCATGAATTTCAGCCTCTGCCAACATCTTTTTTCCAATCCCGCTATTTTGCAATTCAGGTGAAACCGTTAATAAGCCCAAATACAGTTGGTGCTCTTTCGCTACAAACAGAACTGAACCAATAATCTGGTCGTTATCTGTAAATTTCAGAAATGTATTTTTAGGTTCTAGGATGATCTCGGTCAGTTCTTTTTCAGTTGTTCTTTTTCCGGCCAGTAAATGGCTTTCTGTAGTCCAGCCTTTTTTAGAAGTTTCCCCTCTATAGGCAGAATTGATTAAAGTAGTCAATGCAGGAATATCGTGTAATGTTGCTTTTGTGATCATGAATAAATCAAGTAATTTCAGTTTGTTTTCAAGATTTAAAAATAGGAATAAAATCTTAATGATTTGAAAATCCTTCATGACGGTTATGAAGCAAAAAACCATCAAATCGCTTTGATGGTTTTTTGCTTCTATCTGGTTTTATTTATTGCTCTAATGGTTTTCCCGCTTCTTTCCAGGCATCTGCCCCACCATCCAGCTCTACAATCGTTTTAAAGCCCGATGCTTTCATAATTTCCACGGCTTCGGCACTTCGTGATCCTGCTTTGCAATACACATATACCGGCTGACTTTTATCCAGTGTAGTGATCCGTTTTTTGAAATCCTGATCGTACAAATGAATATTTTGTGCATTTTTCAAATGTCCCTGGCTAAACTCCTTAGGCGTCCTTACATCGACCAGTTGTACTTTGTTGTTGTTTGTTTGCTGATAAAATTCCTGTGCCGGTACTAGGACAGCTGTTTCTTTTGTCTGTGACTGGCAGGCTGTAAGGCTCATCAATATAACCAGTAGGCAATATACTTTCGTTTTCATTATAAATTAGTTTTTACAAAAATACAAATTTTGACCGAACCCACTTAAAAACAGGCCTTAGGATGCAAATAACTGTCCCTCAATTAAAAAGTTTTAAAAATTATATTATTTTTTAAAAACTTTGAAAAAAAAAAGTGATATTTGCACCGCTAATAAAATCAAGCAAATCCCTTTAAAATCAAGGGGTTAAATTTTAAACTTGCGTTATGAAAAGAATTGTTGAGCATAGAAAGCTATTAGGGGTTGATAAAACCGTTACTTTAAAAGAATTAAAAACGATTTACAGAAATGTAATGAAGGATAGTCATCCTGACAAATTTGTAAATGATGACGAAGGAAAATTACAGGCTGAAGAAAAAAGTAAAACTGTTATTGAAGCGTATCATTTCCTTGTAAGTATCAATGCTGAAACACAGGAAAAATACCGTGAGGAATATATTGAAACGACTACAAAATCCAATATTCAGGATTTTTACTTCGAAAAACAAATCCTAAAAGTAACACACTTTGACGGTAATAGCTACGAATATATCGGTGTGCCGAAAAATACGTATATCAAAATGGTGAATGCAGAATCGCCAAGCCGTTTTGCAAGAAGACACATCTACGGTAGTTTCATCTACAGAAAATCAGGTGAAGCTGTCGAAAACTAAGACTTCATTTTTACATATAAAAAAACCATCAGCACAAACTGATGGTTTTTTCTTTTCATAGTGTCTAGTCCTAGAATAGCAATACAGGATTAATAATAATAAAAGTACATTTTTTAGACAGAAGTAGCTTCATGGTTACTTCTGTTTTTTGTTTTATAGGTTTTCATTTCTATTTCTTTTTGCTGATGCATTTGCATCGGAGTAAGCATATGATTAGAGCAATGCGGTCTTACTAGATTATAAATCTGTATAGATTCCTTAACTACTAACTTAATAATATTAAGTTGCTGATCATTATACCTATCTACTAAAAACTCCTGTTTTAATATTCCATTTACCCTTTCAGCGACCGCATTTTGATATGGATCATAAGACTCAGTCATGCTACAGCGCAGGTTTTTAGTCTTGCGTATCACTTTTTGATATTCATCAGAACAATATTGTATACCTCTATCTGAGTGATGGATTAACGACAAACAACTATTTTTCCTGCTCTTAAGAGCCATTTGTAAAGCTTTAAGACTATTTTCGGCATTTAAATTAGTAGCTACATTAAATCCCATGATCCGTTTTGAATATGCATCTGTTACTAAGCTTAAATAGCAGGGCTTACTTCTTTTTCCGATGTATGTAATATCGGATACCCAAACCTGTTCAGGACGTATTATTTTTAAGTTTTCAATTAAATTCTTGTGTTTTTTAAAACGATGATATGAGTTAGTCGTAATATGATAGCTCCGTTTTGGAGATATTAGCAGATGGTTTACTTTGAGGATATTAAAAAACATATCTCTTCCAATCTTCAATGCTCTAAGCTCCTGGTTTAATAAATAATACAACTTTCTCGTACCGATACGAGGCATTTTCATCCTAATCTTTCTTACCATAAGAATGACTTGTTCAGACTTTGATTGCTTTAAGATTTTTCTTTTAATGCTACGATAATAGACCTGCCTGTCTATCCCGAACAAACTACAGGTAAAACCTAAGGTTTGTTTTTGTTCTTCTTTAAATAGGACAATTGTTCGGGTGATGAGTTTTTTCGGATATCGATATTATATTCTTTCTCTGCAATATCAATAAGCATATCAAAAATAATAGCTTTCTTATCCGTAAAATTAACTTGTTGCTCCAGATGAGCTTTCTGTTTTTCAAGAAGCGTAACTTTAGCTTCGAGTTCCATGATTTGCTGTTCAGGTGTTTTAGCCATTTGAGATGGGGTTTGGGTTTCCCAATCAAAGTTACCAAATTTTCTAAGCCAACTAACAACTGTTGAACGTGCTTGCACACCATATTTTTTACAAGCTCCATGTGTAGATAACTCTCCTCGTTCAATCTCATGGACGATTTGCAATTTGAGAGACATACTGTAATCTCGCTGGGTTCGCTTTACATAATTTTTCTCTTTAGACATAATTGAGTTTTTTTTTGTATCGCTATTTCAGGACGGGACATAGCAATTGATTCACAACTTTTATTTTGGGGCAAAAAGTTTCTGTTTTCGTTTTTTGGTTTTGCTCATTTCCAGTTCCGACTGGGGATGCTCCACCTCATCCTGATTGCTCAGGTGTTTATTAATACTCAGACGGGCTATTAAATAACTGATTGTAGATTCAGCTCCCTGATTCAGGTTTACGCTTTTTTCTTCCAATCCATCATAACAACCACCCGTACAAGGGTTGTAAATAATCTGGCTCAAATGGTTATTACCCAGGAACCAGTTGAAAGCTATTTCCATTTTCTCCAGGTAACTCGGTTCTTTGAAAATATCATGGAATTTACGCAGCGCCATGATTGTATAGGCTACATCAATAGGCTGTTCTCCAAAATCTTCTTTTTCTTCTCCTTTAATATGCCAGCTACGGTTAGAGATTACTTTAATTCCAGTCTCACTGAACGTATTTTTCAATAGGAAATCAAAGGATTCTTTGGCCACTTCTTTGTATACACTGTCTGTAGTGATCGCATACGCACATAATACAGCTTCAGGAAGCACACTATTCGCATAAGTAAGGTAGCTTTCAAACCACATCCAGTCGGAAACAGATACATGACGGTACATTTGTACCAATCGATCTGCCAGCAATCGGGTGTAATTTATTACTTCTACGATTTCTTCATCGCGGTTATAATAATACAGTCCTTTTATCGCGAATGCCATCGCTCTTGGCGAATGCATATCATTCAGCCTGCCCAGGGATTTGTGGAACAGTATTTTGGCCTTGATGGACATGTCTTCCGGAATGATGTCGGTAAGAGACGCTAAATAGCCTAAAGCCCATATCGCCCTCCCATTGGAATCGGACAAATTATCATCCCCGTTCTGATCGGTAAATTGTTTATTAATATCGACATAGTTGAGGAAACTTCCATCAGGCTGCTGACAGAACTCGATAAAATTCAAATATGTGCTCAGGTATTCCAAATCACGATTATCCAACGTCAATTTGAAATGCTGCCCTACAGCAATCATAGCTCTCGCGTTATCATCTAAGGTATAACCCGATTCTAAATCGGGATGGTTTATTTTTGAGAATTGCAACATTCCGAAATCTGTCGTCATTTTTTTCAAATGCGCCAGGTTGATCTCTGGATTTCTATAATGAAGCTGTATGTTTCCCGGTTGTTTCTTATTCGCTAAACGCTGGAATAATTTAGCATGTGCTACCGCTGCGTTTTCCCATGCTGTTGGTGCTATTTTATGCAATCCATTAACAATGATATTTTTTCTAAGTTCTGGGTTAGACAACAGGCGATTTACCGCTGTAGCCAATTGTTCCGGTTGGTCAAAATCAATCAGGATGCCTGTATTGCCATCCAGCATTTCTTTAGCGTGAGGGATTGGCGTAGAAATAATAGGGCAACCACAGCTCATCGCATAAGAGAAAGTACCACTTACGGCCTGATTAGGGTCTTTAGAGGTGAAAAGATAGATATCCGTAAGCTGCAGGTATTCAAGCAGTGCTTCTAACTTCACATACTCATTAATAAACGTTACATTTTTCTCCAGCCCTAATGACGCTACTATGCCTTCCAGTTTATTACGGTACAGCTCTCCTTCCTCTTTCATCAAGGTAGGATGTGTTTTTCCAATAATTAAAAACAAAACTTCAGGCTGTTCTTTTATGATTGCAGGTAAAGCATTTAAAGTAGTTTCAATACTTTTACCAGGTCCTAATAATCCAAAAGTAGACAGTATTTTTCTATCCTGAAAACCATATTTGGCTTTTAGCTCTTCCCTGTCAGTATGGGCAACGAGGTGGGTTCCATGAGGGATTATTGTAATATCTGCTTCTACTACACCATAATCGCGGATTAAAAGCTGTGAGGCATTTTGTGTCATTACGACAACTGAAGAAACATGGTCTAAAATATCCAAAACATTCTGCTTGAATGCTTCATTCGGATTCGGCAATACGGTATGAAAAACAATCGTAACCGGTTTCTTTAACTTCGCTAAGAAGGCCACAAATTCTTTTTCTTTTTTCACATAAAAACCAAATTCGTGCTGAATTACCACCAATTTAATTTTATCGTTTTCATTGATTTCTGTAGCTGCTTCATCAAAAGAATCTTTTTCTGAAGTATCCAGAATATAGTCTACATTTTTATTGGTGTAGGTATGTTTTTCGTTTTCATTCTCCAGAGCACATATTTTCAGTTCAAATGAATGATGAAATTTAGCGTTCATAACATCAATCAAATCTTCGGTATAGGTTGCAATCCCGCATTCTCTTGGAGGATAACTGGAGATAAATAAAATCTGAGGCAGTTCATTTTTATTAATCGGATAATTAATCTCATTAACAGAACGTACTCTTCTTGACAACAATGTAGTTAGTGGCTTTGGTGGGGTCTTCATAGTATCTTCTTTTGATTTGGGTTAGAAACTGTAATCGCTTTTATAATCTTTACAGTCATCGTTTTAAACGATATCCGATAAAAACTAAAACAAAAAAAAGTTTGTTTGGAAACGAGGTGTAAAATTGCTCTATTAAAATCTAAAACCTGTTACACTACTTTTTTTATTTGTTACACTTTTTACATATTCCCTAATCAACCGAAGATAAATTTCAACCCCAAAAAAAACAGGATATCTCTTTTTCTCCTTAAACAATCAGCATTCAAAGGCACTTACGGAATTGCCACTTTCAGTTGATGTTTTAAAATTTTTATATTCAGCAGATCCAGTTCACCACAATATTCGCCGTCAATCTGAAAACTAACAGGGAAATTTGTTTGTATTTGTGCCGCTTCAGTTGAGATAATTTCTACATCATCTGATTCTACAGGCATATTTCCGGAAAGTATTTTCCCAAAAACAATAAGATCCAGGTTTCGCAGTATTACAATTTCAAACTTACCATCGTTCATTTTACCGTTTGGGTTTATAGTCACCCCGGTGCCATATTTCTGGGAGTTTGCAATTACGATCATTCTGGCTTCAGTCGTGAGCGTACGGCCTTGTGTGGTGATCGTTGCCTCAAAGGGATCCTTCAGGTCTTTTAGGGTTGTAATCGCATGCAGCATATAACCCCACTTACCGCGTACACTCCCGTTTTCGTAATTTTTGATCAACTCCGCATTGATCCCGATATCACTCAGGTGGAGACTTCTTTTATTATTGATACTGATCATATCCATATCCATGCAATTACCCAGGAAAGCGATCTCAAGATTTTCTTCAAGTGTATCGGGAAGGGCCAGATCCACAGAAAGCCCGTTTGCCGATCCTGCTGGTAATATACCCAGTATCACATCGTATTCTTCCACAGCTTCGGCAACCATTTTAATAGTACCATCCCCACCAGCAACGATAATCCGTTCCGGCAGCACTTCACTACAAAGGGCACGTATTGCATCTTCATCATTCTTACCTGTAGTTTCGAATACTTTCAATGCTATGTTATGAGTACTGGCAAAAGCCGTGGCAGCAGTTATAATCTCCGATTTATCAACATCCCCGGATATGGGATTTACCACCAAAATATAATTCTTTTGCGCGCTCATATTTCTTTTTTTGACATAAATGTAGTACTTTGTTACAACCAACTCCAAATGCATTAACATTTATGAAACCAATTTTAAAGCTGTACCGGGGCTATGCCAATACGTCTGAATTAATCGTTATGGGGCATGTATTCCGACCTACCCGTAAGGAAGATTATGATTTTCAGAAAAAACGCTTTAAAAATGCGAAATCCATCATTCGGATGTTTCGTATTAAAACACAGGCAAATGCCGATATCTACCTGCACCTGCATGGCGAAAAAATACATACTAAATCATTGGAGGATGGTCATTTTAAATTTTGTATTCCACTCCCGAAAGACATTGGCCACGGATGGAAAGATTACCACGTCAGCATCATGCACAATGGAGAAGAACTCATGGAGAAAGGTAGTTTTATCCGCCCATTCGAAGGAAAGTTAGGTTTCATTTCGGATATTGATGATACTTTTTTGGTATCGCATACGCGAAATCCTTTTAAAAAGCTCTATATCCTTTTATTCCGGAATGTAAATGACCGGAAGATATTCGATGATGTCGTAGCGCATTACCAGGCTTTAAGCACCGCTGGACGCAACAAAAAAAATGAGCAAAATGCTTTTTTTTATGTCTCCAGCAGCGAATGGAACCTGTACCGCTTTATCGTAAAATTCACAGAACTGCACGAACTTCCCCGTGCGGTAATGCTCCTGAAAGATATCAAAACAAGCTTAACTGATTTTTTCCTGACAGGCCGAGGTGATCACAACCATAAATTTGATAAGATCAAGCATATCCTGGAGTTTTATCCACACCTCCACTATACCCTTTTAGGGGATGATTCGCAGCACGATCCCTTCCTCTATGAAGCAATTTGCAAAATATTTCCCGTTACCGTCACCGCAGTTTACATCCGTCAAACCGGAAAACATAAAAAAGAAAAGACAATAGCAGCCCTAAAAAATATCGAAAGCCTGAATGTCGCTACCTGTTATTTCAGGGATAGCAGCGAAGCGATAGCTCACTCTAAAAAAATCGGACTGATTAACTAACTAATACGCTATTATGAATAGTATTCACCAACTTGAAAAAGGAAAGACCTATCGCGTCAAACAAGAATTCCGGGATTATGATAACATCCTCCACAACCCCGGAAAAGAATGGGTTTTTATCGAGACTACTTTCCTTCCCTATCATTCCGGACTAAGCCTCTTTGTGATGGAAAATGGCGAAAGGAAACAGTACCGCTTCCAACAGGTACCGGAAGAGCAGGAAGCCCTACTGGCAAATTTCATGGACTATGTTGAAACCCTGTAATACATTTCCGAAAAGAATAGCACTAAAAAAAGCATCCCGGAGAGGATGCTTTTTATGTAAAACCGATAAGGGATTACTACTGTGCTGTTATCGTACAGAATTAATTTTCAAGATCGATCTGGGTCTGTTCCCAGTCTTCCAATAATTTTTCCAGGTCCGCTTTCTTTTTATTGTACGCTTTAAAGAAATTAGCATCTTCAATATGTTTGTCATAGTTCGAAGCTAATGCCTTATCATCTTTCTGGATATCATTTTCCAACTGTTTGATCTGGCTTTCTATTTTACTGATCTTATTGTGAAGCGCTTTATTTTTCTTTTGGTCTTCATAGGAAACCGATTTGTTTTCCTTAGGTGCAGCCGCTTTCGCAACATCTTTCTTCTCCACTTCACGCATATTTTCCATATTACGTTGCTCTAAGAAGTAATTGATATCGCCCAAATATTCTTTTATCTTTTGGTCTTTGAACTCATACACAATATTTGACATGCCCTGTAAGAAGTCCCTGTCATGTGATACCAGTAATAAAGTACCTTCATATTTCTGAAGTGCGGCTTTGAGTACATTCTTAGACTTGATGTCCAGGTGATTGGTCGGCTCATCCATCACCAACACATTAATCGGTTGCAATAATAGCTTACAAAGTGCTAAACGGTTACGCTCACCTCCTGAGAGTACTTTTACCTTTTTCTCCACATCATCTCCACGAAACAGGAAAGATCCTAACATATCCCGAACCTTAGAACGGTTGGTATCTGTTGCAGCTTCTTCCATAGTCTGTAGCAATGTGATCTCTCCATCCAGGTACTCCGCCTGATTTTGGGCAAAATACCCCAATTGTACATTATGACCTAATTTGATATTTCCTTCATATTCAAATTCGTTGACAATCGCTTTAATAAAAGTGGATTTTCCTTGTCCATTCTGGCCTACAAATGCAATTTTGCTTCCGCGCTCGACTAACATCGAAATATCTTTCAGGATGGTTTTATCTCCGTATTTCTTGGTCACTTCTTCGGCTTCTACTACAACTCTTCCAGGTACAACAGATACCGGAAAAGAAATATTCATAACCGAGTTATCATCTTCATCAACTTCAATACGCTCTACTTTGTCCAGCTTCTTGATCAACGATTGCGCCATGGAAGCTTTGGAAGCTTTAGCACGGAATTTCTCAATTAGCTTTTCAGTCTCTTCAATCTTTTTGGCCTGGTTTTTTTGTGTTGCCAACTGCTTTTCACGGATTTCATGACGCAGTTCCAGGTATTGGGAATACGGCTTATTAAAATCATACGCCTTACCCAAAGAGATTTCAATGGTACGGTTGGTTACATTATCCAGGAACATTTTATCGTGGGATACAATCACTACAACTCCGGGATAATTTCGAAGGAATTGCTCAAGCCATATAATCGATTCTATATCGAGGTGATTGGTCGGCTCATCCAAAAGCAGGATATCATTGGCCTGCAACAGCAGTTTCGCCAACTCAATACGCATTCTCCATCCTCCGGAAAATGTTTCTGTCTGTTTGTCGAAATCTTCCCGTTTGAATCCAAGACCCAAAAGTATTTTTTCGGTGTCACCTACATAATTATAACCACCCAGCAAATCAAAACGGTGTGTAAAATCACTCAGGTCTTCTATAATTTTGCTATATTCTTCACTTTCATAATCGGTTCGTGTCACCAATTGGTGGTTCACCTCTTCCAGTTTTTTCTCTACAGTCTTAATTTCAGCAAAGGCTTCATACGCTTCTTCAAGCACAGTCCGGCCACGCTCAAAATCAATATCCTGTCGCAGGAAACCAATTTGCACTTCTTTTTCAGTTGCAATTGTTCCGGAATCCGGAGCAAAATCACGTGCAAGCATCTTCAACATTGTGGACTTTCCAGCCCCATTTTTCCCAACCAAGCCTACCCGGTCACCAGCTCCTAAACGGAAAGTTACTTCTTCAAAAAGATATGTTCCTCCAAAAGAAACTGATAAATTGTGTATATTAAGCATTCTGTTTTATTTTGTGTATTTATTGTAAGTGAATCCGATTAAGTATTGTTAAATTTGTACTCAATCAAATTTTTTGCAAATGTTAAAAAAAGGATCCAAACTATATAGTATTTTAACAGGAACTTGTCCTAAATGCCAAGAAGAAAGCATGTTTGTAGAAAAAAATCCTTACAAACTTTCAAAAATATCCGAAATGCACGAACGTTGCAGCCATTGTGGTACAAAATATAAAATTGAACCTTCTTTCTTTTTTGGTGCTATGTATGTGAGTTACGGTCTTGGTATTGCATTTGGTGTTGCCGCTTTCGTCATTAGTTTTGTATTCCTGCAAACGAGTCTTAAAACGGCATTTATTGCTATCGTAGCTACTCTTATTGTATTCATGCCCGTAATCATGAGAATTTCCAGAAATATCTGGATCAATATATTCATCCATTATGATAAAGACTGGAAGAAACACGTCTCATAAATATTACTTATAATACCGGCGGATATCTATTTCCCGCTCCAAAGGTACACCTTTTTCAATATGCTCCCATAAAATCCGTGCCATATACGGCCCCAGCATTACCCCTCTCGTACCCAGTCCGTTTAGGATATGCAGATTTGAATAGTCGGGATGGGTTCCCAGCATCGCTTTCCTGTCTTTTACAGTAGGACGTATGCCGGCAAGATGCGCTATTATTTCAAAATCACAGGTCAGTGTTTCCTGAATTTTCTCCAGCAACTCCACTTTGCCTTTTTCCGTAACGGTATTGGTTTTATCATACCATTCATAAGTCGCCCCAACTTTATAATGATCGTTCCCCAATGGCAATATAAAAATACTGGCATTTACAATAGCATCGAGTTTCAGTTCGGGTGCTTTAATAATTAGCAATTCCCCTTTAGTCCCATCAAGTGGCAGGTCATTAAAAAAAGGATTGCTATGCAAACCAAAACCTTCTGCAAAAACAATTTTTCTCGCTTTTATATCTTTATAGGTTACCCCCTCATCGGTAAGTTCAATGTCGCTATAATCAAATGTGTCCCGAACAAGCCAGCCTTGTTTTTCCAAATAATGCTGATAGCCCTCGAATAAAACCGAAGTATCGACATACCCTGTTTGCAATACCTTACCATAATCATATGGCGAATCGATTCCATGGTATTTGAAAGTCACAAATTTTGTAGATAGAAATGGTGCTAATGTAATTTTATCGGCGGCAACAAACCAGTTGTTTTGCTCTTCGATGGAAGCAAACTTTCGAAGCACTGGCATCTTGTAATCCAGTTTAAGCCCCAGCTTCTCTTCTAAACGGGCATAAAACTCCTTGAGCAGCGCTATCTGACCCTGCGCTTGTGCGAGTCCGCTAAAACGCTTTAAAATGACGGGATTATATATTCCACCAGCAATTCGGGTAGAGGTTTGTGAGTCATTATCAAAAACAAGCACTTTCATGCCTTGCTGCAAAGCAGTCTCTGCAAACGAAATTCCGGCAAGGCCGGAACCTACAATTATATAATCTATCATGGCACAAAAATAAAAAAACTCTTACCATAAATGATAAGAGTTTTTAATGAATTGGAGAAATTCTGCATTAATAATTCCACATATCCTGTTCGAAGTCGCGAATTGCTTCTTTTATTCTTTCAGATTCCAGTAATTGCAACTGGGCATTTTCTTTCATGTAATCTTTAATCGATCGATCTCCGTAAACGTTATCCGTTTTGTAGATCGTTGCATTAAATCTTCTTGCGTTTAATAAGTGGTCAAAACTGATCGGCATTGCTGAGTTTCCGTCGTTGAAAGCAGTTGCTTTATGCAACACATCTCGTGCTTCCAGGAAATAAACCCAGAAAAGCTCAACGTATTCTTTCTCATCATTATTCAGGGTATAGACATCCGGAACCACAGGGCAAATACCTAATAAACGGTATTTTAATTCTCCCTGGCGTTTGTCAAAATACCAATAGCCTAAAATTTTATAATCCGAAACATCCTGGGAAGTAATATCCTGTCTGTTGATGTATTCTTCAGAAATTTTCTGACCCGCATTGTATTGCTCTCTACCCGCATCTGTTGTATCAATACGTGTTAATGATGCAGCGATGTCTTTCATTGTCTTTTTAGTCGTGAAATAACTATCAGTATAGATTTCAGTAATCTGACCCGCTTTAATAGCTTTTGTCAGCACATCATATAATGATCGTCTGTCCGGACCAATATCAGATGTATCAATAGGGTACAATAAAGGAAAGTTAACTCTTTCATCAAGATCTATAATTTCCCATACTTTTTTACCCATCATGATATCCCTGTCATGAACATATCCGTAAGGTAGTGGTTTATCATTATCTGCCTCTAACTGAGCGGCAGTTTTTACCCCTATTTCAGCCGGTGTTTTTGCATTCAGCAAATTTGATTGCGCAAAAGAAGTTACGCTTCCTGTTAACAGAATGACAACTAATGAAAATTTTCTCCAATTCATATTTTTAGTTCTTTTTGTTTAAGAGTAATGGTATAACGCCAGGCTTAAACTTATTATTGTATTTCGAAAAAGACCGGTGCAGTTCTTGGCAACATGTAAGAACCAGCGCCTTCTAATTTCGTTTTAATTTCAGAAACCACAATTAAATCACCTCTACCAGCTTTAGAAATAGAAGCTTTCGCTCTTGCGTCCAATTTATTACCAGAAACAACAATTGTAGGTTGTCCAGGAGCTTTGATATTGAATCCAACTACATTCAGACCTACTTCAAAGTCAAAATCTTCCAATTTTGCACCAATTGTAGCGATCTCTAAGTTAGACTTAGCACCTTTTACATTTCCAACTTCACCTCTGATTGTTCCAACAGGGCCAGGAATACCTTTGATTCTGAATGATTTTTTATCAGAAACTGAGGTTCCATCTGCTAATTTACCAGTAACATTAATTACTACTTCACTACCAGCACCTGGCTTCATTGTGTAAGCGCCTGGTTTTCCAGCAGGTGATAAACCAGCTCCGGAAGCAGAAACTTTATCTGCAGAGATTCCTGCAAATGATATTGTCATTGGGTTTGTTACACCACGATATACCACGTTCATTTTATCAGCAGAGATTGTAGCAGAGTTTGGTTTTGGCACTACTACATAGTTACCTTCAACCGGGATATCAATTGCTTTTCCATCTTCCATGAAAGTGAAGCTACCATTGATTTTGTGCTCTCCTACATTTCCAGCACCGAATTTGAATTTCACCTGCCCGTTTTCAACTGGCTGGTTTGCACCATTCACAACTACTTTTGTAGGAACAGTATTTGCGTCATAACGACCCAAAACTACCATACCTGTTACAGCTTCTCCAGAAAAGAATGCTGATTTATCTGTAATTACGATTGCTTTATAGTTATTCATAGATGTAGCAGCAACTGCAGCTTTCCCTAAGAAGTTATTATAAAGAGATGCTTCGATTACTTCAACATCATTCTGCATTGCAGACAATTTAGTTAAAGAAGCAATGGATGGAAATCCTTTGTAATTGTAATCAAGGTATTTTTTTGTAACACCTTCTCTATCTTTAATATCAGCTGTACTGAATTTACTGTTAAGTTCAGAAACAATTCCTTTGTATTTAGGGTCATTTCCAACAACAGCGATCATATCATTTCTGTATTTGTCAATAGTACTAACGATTTCAGTACCTTTTTTAGAATACCCGTCGCTAGAAAACCAACCTTCGTCGATTTTGTCTCCCTTATCCATAGTTTCGTAAGGAAGTTTACCATTTTCTCTTTCAATGCCTGCAGTAATCTCAGTTTTCAGTTTACCTAAGTAAGCATAAAAACTATTTGATATTGCTTTTACCTGGTCAGCACGTTTTTTTGCTTCAGCAAAAGTAGGGGTTTCACTGGCTTTGGCCGATAAAGCATCGTATAAGCTAGTGTTACTCGCTAAGGCATCATTATTAGAAGATTCGAATTTTTCATTCATTAATCCAAAAGCCGATAATACTTCTTTGGACATATTTAAAGCTAACATTGCGATGAACACCAAGTACATAAGGCTGATCATCTTCATCCTAGGGCTTAATTTTGCTCCTGCCATTTTTTCTAATTAGTTTTAATAAATTAATTTAATATTAGTTTTGACTAATTAGCCTTTGTTGCTCATTGCAGAAAGCATTCCGCCATAAACGTTATTTAATGAAGCAATGTTCGAAGTCATAGACTGCATTTCTTGTTTCAATTTAACTGCGTTGTCAGCGATTTCTTTGTTAGCTTCAGCATTTCTGTTAGCGCTTTCCAATTGTACTTTGTAAAGTCCGTTCAAAGATTCCATTTGAGCAGCTGCTAAAGATAATTCTTCGCTGTATTTTTTAGTAGAAGCAATTGAATCAACTGTAGGAGCAATTCCTTTTGCAGCAGATTCGAAATTTTTAATACTATTCCCTAAGCTTGACATTAATGCTCCGTCAATCTTAGCTTCTTTTAATAAGTTGTCTAATTTCTGAGACAATAACCCTTGTGTTTCAGTAGCTTCAACAAGTTTTTTAGCGTCTTTCTTTTTTGCATCACCACCAGCCAATTCAGGATACACCAATGACCAGTCCAATTCTTCATCAACAGGTTCGAAAGCAGAGATGAAGAAAATTAAAGCCTCAGTTCCAAGACCCACGATCAACATTTCACTTGCAAAAGGCCAGTGCATTAATTTGAATAATGCTCCGATGATTACTACCGATGCTCCCAGTCCGTAAAGAACATTTGTTGCTTTTTTGCTTAAAATTGCCATAATAAATAGTTTTGTTTGTTAAGTTAATATAAAATAAAATTGGTTAATTTTTAGTTTAGTTTCCGGTATTCTGAGTTCCCATATAATCCTGAACCGTTCTGAAGCCAATATAGCTTCTTGCTGTATCTGCATATTCGAAATCTCTGGTTCCCACTTTCAAATAATACGATACATCTTTCCAAGATCCACCTCTAACAACTTTACGTTTGTTGGATGCATCCGGTACATTCGGGTTCATTGTTGATACGTACTCATACGCTGCTGCATCATAAGACGAATCCGTCCATTCTGCTACGTTACCTGACATGTTATACAGGTTGTATCCGTTTGGATCGTAAGACTTAGCCTCAACAGTGTAAAGCGCTCCATCTGCTGCATAATCTCCCCTGTTTGGCTTGAAGTTAGCAAGAAAACATCCTCTATCGTTTTTAGCATAAGGGCCTCCCCATGGGTACGATGCTGACTGAAGACCGCCTCTCGCAGCATATTCCCATTCTGCTTCGGTTGGCAATCGGAAAGAGTTGATCTGGTCTCTTCCTTTTTTACTTTTCAGGTAAGCATTCTTTTTTAATGTTCTCCAGGCACAGAAAGCTTTCGCCTGTTTCCATGAAACTCCAACTACAGGATAATCCCCGTAAGCCTGGTGCCAGAAATAATCATTATGCATTGGCTCATTATAAGAATAAGCGAAATCTTTAATCCATGTAGTTGTGTCAGGATAAATCTCTACTTGTTCTGTTTTGATGTACTTACTTCTTTTTGATCGGTTTGTTCCGGTATTTTTATCTTTCGCTGCAGACTGGATATCCATCCAGGTATAGCGGAATTTCAATTTGGAAACATCAACCGTTCTCAGTCCATTGTACGATTCCGCAGCGGGTAAATACATAGAATCCATTACTTCAACATAATATTCATCCGGATATTTCTGTGGATCTTTGATCAATCCAATTTTGCGGTTTAGTTTTCTACCGGCATACGGATCTTCATCTGTTCCAACGCTATAGTAATTTTCATACATATATTTATCGTAAGCAGACATTTTTTCAGGATCAGCATCAGCAAAAGCATAATCGCCTATCGTAGCGCCACCTTTTTTACCGCCTCCGCCACCTGGCTTCTGACCTAATTCATCCGCCAAGATTGCCAGACGCATTCTGATAATCGAGTCTTTCGTCCATTCTACGAACTCTCTGTACTCACTATTCGTGATCTCAGTTTCATCCATATAGAAGGAGCGAACGGTAACCGTCTTGGCCGGAGCATCATCAATATTAGCTAAATCATCGTCTGATTTACCCATAATAAATGAACCTCCTGGAACTAAAGTCATACCATATGGCTTTTCTGGATGCCATTTTTTTCCTTTGACCCCTACAAGCTCTCCCTTGTCGTTAGAGCCACAACTGATCAAAAGCGAGAGAAATGCTGCAAATGCAATGAACTTCTTCATATAAATTTGGGTTATTATGTATTTATATTTTAAGGACGTAAACCTATTTATTTATTTTTACAAAAACAATTTTTTTTATTAAAAAAACCTTAATTTTTTTTCAACAAAAGTTAATCTTATTTTAAAGTTTTTTTAAGAAAACGTTTTCACTAAATTATGTTTTTCCGTTGCGTTTTCCACCAACGCTCAGGGATTTCCTGATCACAGGCCCCTAAATAGTCCTCGTACGTACACGGTAATAACGTATTTCTTTTTAATTTATTATTAACATTTGAAACAAATGGTATTTCGATCCACCAGCGATCTGAGACATCACTTTTGTAAAATACCAATTCTTCATCATCAATAGGGACAATGTATTTAATATAGTTCTCGCGGCTTCCGAAAGGATATTCGTTAGACCGGTAATGAAAACCTTCAATAAAATACCATACAATCTCCGCAATCAGCATTGCTTCATTCGCGGTATTATTATGATTAAAAATGCCAAAAATAGAAACTTTGTCGCTTATTCCTGCATATCTGGACAGCGAACATATCTCTTTACCATTAAATCCATTAGGAGCAAAAGTAGCAAAATTACCGGAATCACAAGATTTTACCGATGTTAAATCTAAGCTGACCATATCGGCGTCCCGGAAAACCGGTTCGGCAATCGAGGAATTACTGGATATTTCACCCAATCGATAGGCATCAAAAAATAATTTTTCGATTAAATCGATCTCTTCCTGTGCGTTAAAATAAGTTTGATAACCAACATTACTGTAATTAAACAGGTTATTAGGCTCTTCGATAATCATTTTTGTGAGATAGGAATTGGCCGTCAATTCCTGCACTTCTTTCCCAAAATCAAAACGGCTGTCAATCGCCACCAGGTTCACCATCTGCTCCAGGTTATCATAAGCCCTGTACAGCGCGTAAGTCAGGTCTTGTGAACCACCGATCACAATAGGGATGATTTTGCGCTTAATGAGTGTTGCTGTGATTTTTTCCAAAGCATAATACGTATCACTGATCGTATCACCCTGGACAATATTTCCTAAATCTGCAATTTCAATATGCCAGTTTCCTGGAAAAAGGCTATAAAACTCTTTACGGAAATGAGACACATCGACTTTTCCAGCCTCCGGCCCATTTCCCCTATTTTCCAAAACCCCTAAAAGCACAATTTTCACCCGGGACAAATCCGGAAAATCTTTGTGGGCATGTAGCGCTATTTTACTACCCAGCTGTTGCGGAGATAAAGCTTCAACAAACTGAAGCAATTCTCCGTCTAAAGGCTGTAGAAAATCAAATTCCATGTATTATTTCTTTTTTGCAGTTGTTTTTGTTGCAGTTGTTGTCTTGGCTGCTGCTTTTTTTACCGGAGCTTTCTTCGCAGCCGGTTTTTTAGCTGCCTTTGCAGGTGTTTTTTGTGCAATCATTTCTTTCACCTGCTCCAACGTCAACGCCGCAGCATCAACATCCTTACCCAGCTCAATCTTAATCTTGCCTTTCGTCACCACAGAACGCCCCCAACGGGCCTTTTCTACTTTTATACCTTCCTCTTCCCAGTTGTGCAATACTTTATCAATGTCTTTTTTAATTTTATCCTCAATCAATTCAACAATATCCGATTGGGAAAGGTTATCAAAATTGTATTTTTTGCTAACATTGATAAAAACACCGTTCCACTTCAGGAAAGGTCCAAAACGACCTACCCCTTTCTGAACAGGCTCATTTTTATAAGTGGCAATTGGCGCATCTGCTGCTGCTTTTTCCTGTATCAGTTCCTGTGCCCGTACAAAAGTCACATCCAACGGATCTTCGCCTTTAGGCAGTGATATAAACGTTTTGCCGTGGCGTATGTAAGGGCCAAAACGGCCATTATTCACTTCTACATCTTCGCCTTCATATTCTCCCAAAGCGCGTGGCAGCAAAAACAAATTAAGCGTCTCCTCCAGTGTAATTGTCCCAATATTCTGATCAGACATCAGGCTGGCAAACTGCTTTTCTTCATCATCTGCCTCTCCAATCTGTGCCATCGGTCCAAATTTACCCAGACGTACACTAACCTGCTTGCCTGTTTTAGGGTCTTTACCCAATATGCGTTCTCCGGATTCTCTCTCTGCATTAGCTTCTACCTCTACCACTGTTGGGTGGAATTTGTTGTAGAAGTCATGCATCATTTTTGTCCAGTCTTCATTACCTGAAGCGATTTCATCAAAATCCTGCTCCACTTTGGCCGTAAAATTATAATCCAGGATCGTATTGAAATGATTCACTAAGAAGTCATTTACAATGGTCCCGATATCGGTTGGAACCAGTTTACCTTTGTCCGAACCTACATTTTCTTTTAATAGTTTTTCATCCGTTTTTCCGGCTTTCAACAGCAATTGAGTATAATTTCGCTCCTGCCCTTCAAAATTCCCTTTTTCTACGTAGTTTCTATTAATAATAGTAGAAATGGTTGGTGCATACGTAGAAGGACGGCCAATACCCAGTTCTTCCAGTTTTTTCACCAGTGATGCTTCGGTATAGCGCGCCGACGGCCTTGAAAATCGTTCTGTTGCCGTAATATAATTATTCAACAGGCGTTCATTTACCTTCATTGCCGGTAACATCCCTTCCTGTTCTTCATCTTCATCATCATGTCCTTCGAGGTACACTTTTAGGAAACCTTCAAACAGCAATACTTCGCCAGTAGCAGAAAAGATATCTTTATGGTTTGAAGCTTCAATCTTAACTGTTGTTCTTTCCAACGCTGCATCACTCATTTGGGACGCCAGGGTTCTTTTCCATATCAAATCATACAAACGTGCCTGATCCCTGTCGATATTCACAGAATGCCGCGACATGTCGGTAGGACGAATGGCCTCGTGCGCTTCCTGTGCACCTTTGCTCTTATTGGTAAAGGTTCGGATTTTACTGAACTCTTTACCATATGATTTTATAATTTCATCTTTTGCAGCCTCCAAAGCATCATTCGAAAGATTCACACTATCCGTTCTCATATACGTTATAAGCCCGGCTTCATACAGTCGCTGTGCCAGCATCATCGTTACACCTACTGGAAAATAAAGTTTACGAGCAGCTTCCTGTTGTAAGGTAGATGTCGTAAAAGGTGCTGCAGGTGTTTTCTTGGTAGGTTTAGTTTCTAAATCCGAAACTTTATAGGTAGAATTGATATTCTTATTCAGGAAGTCTTCCGCTTCCTTTTTGGTGGCAAAATTTTTAGGTAATTTTGCTTTAAAGGTTTTTCCATCTTCATTGGAAAATTCAGCAACAACGCTGTAAGAACCTTCAGCTTTGAAATTTTGAATTTCACGTTCCCGCTCTACAATGAGGCGAACAGAAACCGACTGAACGCGGCCTGCGGACAAGCCTCCTTTAACCTTTTTCCAGAGTACCGGTGATAACTCATATCCCACCAGTCGATCCAGAACCCTTCGTGCCTGTTGGGCATTGACCAGGTTATAATTTATTTTTCTCGGATTTTCAATTGCTTTAAGAATAGCTGATTTCGTGATTTCGTGAAAAACAATTCTTTTTGTTTTGCTTTCATCCAACTTAAGTTCTTCTGCCAAATGCCAGGAAATAGCTTCCCCTTCCCGGTCCTCATCACTCGCTAACCATACCGTTTCTGCATTTTTCGATAAATCCCTAAGCTTTTTGACTAAGGCTTTTTTATCCGGGGAAACCTCGTATTTGGGTTTAAAATTATTCGCTACATCTACCCCTATTTCCTTGGAAGGCAGATCGGCTATATGCCCAAAACTTGATTCTACCTGAAAATCTTTCCCTAAAAATTTTTCTATTGTTTTTGCCTTTGCAGGCGACTCGACTATCACTAAATTCTTTGCCATCAGCTTATTTTTTGTAATTGCAAAAGTATATGAATTTTTTAAATTTTGAGTTTTTGATTGAATTTTAAAAAAATCCATTTCAAATTCAAGCAAAAAAACGCCCTTTTAAAACCATTCATTATCACATTGCAGCGAATACTTCGTATTTCACATTTCACCCTTTACCGGCACTTTATCTTATTATAATAAACCCGAACTAATGCAAGTATGCTCTAGTTCGGGTTTTATTATGCTACATTATATAGTATCAAAATCTTTACTTTCCAAAAAGATCATTTTATTCCTGACAAATAACAATCACGGTAATTGGATTCACAAAGATGCCTGCGGATTATTTCAAATATACGTAATCGTCATCCCCTGTCGTCCCTATAGTATCAATTTCATCATGCTCATCAAAACCAATGACCTGCTTATAAATAAAGTACATCGGGATGCGTGCAAAAGAGGCCGTAAAAAGGAACCCAATACCACACAATAGGACACCTACCTGTGAAATAGCCCCTGCAACTATAGCCATCCCAATCGTGAACAGCCATTTGTTATTTCCTATTTTAAAAGATGTATTAATAATATTGGATACCGACATCTCAGGATTAAAAGCATAAATCACAACAAAATACGACAGCGGGACAATCAGGTAAAAAACAGGCAGAAAACATACTATGTAGCCCAACATAAAAATACCTATAAAAGCTGCTGAAAGTCGAAGTGTTTTAAAAAAATAGGCGCCGGAGATTAGTTTAAAATACCCTTCAAATCCTACATCTTTACCCAAATCAGCCATCCTGCAGGTATTTAGGAATCCGGCCTGCATACTAACATTCAGCATCATTATAAATCCAAACAAGAGGAAAAATAAGAGAAAAGCACCTAAAAAAATCAACCCACTTGCCCCTCCATAGAATGTTTCCGGGGAATAAATGCCGGCATAGACACCGGAAACCACCATAGGAATAATAAGCACTCCCACAAGTGCCCCAATAATAAGCAAATTAACCAAAACCATTAAAAACCCCTGAAGCCAGACTTTTTTAAATAATTCAAATGATTTATTTAAAATATCCCCGAAATCAAGATCCTGATTAGATTGAATTTTTTTCGTGATGTAATTATAGTTCATACGTAGTGGTTTGAGTAGATTTGGATACAATGATAATAAAATATATTCACATTTTACTGCTGACAATATGTCACTACTCATAATAATTGTATCTTTGCTTTTTTGAATAAAACCGAGCTCGTACGGCACTATGGAAAAGATTATTGAAGAAGACAAACAAGGTCAAAGTCTTGTTTTAGAACAAGTCAAAGGAAATACCCGAAAATTATTCATCGAAAGTTATGGTTGCGCCATGAACTTTGCTGACAGCGAAGTCGTAGCTTCAATCATGGCTAATGAAGGCTATAATACTACACAGATTTTAGAAGAGGCCGATTTGGTCCTGGTAAACACCTGTTCGATCCGGGATAAAGCGGAACTTACCGTCCGTAAAAGGCTGGAGAAATATAATGCGGTCAAACGCATCAATCCCAAAATGAAAGTGGGCGTTTTAGGCTGTATGGCTGAAAGGCTGAAAAGCCAGTTCCTGGAAGAGGAAAAAATCGTGGATCTTGTAGTAGGCCCTGATGCCTATAAAGACTTACCGAATCTCCTCAAAGAAGTGGAAGAAGGCCGTGACGCGATCAATGTTATTTTATCTAAAGACGAAACCTATGGCGATATTTCACCCGTTCGATTACAATCCAACGGTGTTTCTGCTTATGTTTCGATTACGAGGGGCTGTGATAACATGTGTACTTTTTGTGTAGTCCCTTTTACCCGTGGACGCGAGCGCAGCCGGGAACCACAAAGTATCATGGAAGAAATCACCGACTTATGGAGCAAAGGCTTTAAAGAGGTTACCCTTTTAGGGCAGAATGTCGACAGCTACCTATGGTATGGTGGCGGCCTCAAAAAAGATTTCGACAAAGCTTCAGACATGCAAAAAGCTACTGCCGTGAAATTCGATCAGTTGTTGGAAATGGCCGCAGTGGCTTTTCCAAAAATGAGAATTCGTTTTTCGACTTCGAACCCTCAGGACATGCACGAAAGTGTATTGTACAGCATTGCCAAACATCCAAATATCTGCAAGCACATTCACCTTCCGGTACAATCAGGTAGTGACCGTATTCTGACCGAGATGAATCGCCTTCACAGTCGTGAGGAATATTTTGCACTTATTGATAAAATTCGCGCCATCATCCCAAACTGCAGCATTTCCCAGGATATGATTGCAGGTTTCCCTACCGAAACAGAAAGTGATCACCAGGATACTTTAAGCCTTATGTCTTATGTACAGTATAATTTTGGCTACATGTATGCCTATTCCGAACGTCCGGGCACATTAGCCGGCAGAAAAACGGAAGATGACGTCCCTGAAGCAACAAAAATGAGGCGCCTACAGGAGATTGTAGACCTGCAACAGCAACACAGCTGGAGCCGTAGTTCTGATTTTATCGGGCAAACGGTAGAAGTATTGGTAGAAAGAACTTCCAAAAAGTCACAGGAGCAATTTTCCGGCAGGAACTCACAAAGCATCACCGTAGTATTTCCAAGGGAAGACTATAAAATTGGTGATTTTGTACTGGCAAAAATCAATAGCTGTACTTCAGGTACACTTATTGGTGAAGCCATCGGATATTCCGAAATGAATTAAATTTCAAAAGTATACTATAGCTTTTTTTGAAAATTAAAATAATATAAATGGAAAGTATTCAAGCCACGAAACAACGTTTTGAAATTATTGGAAATGACCCTAAACTAAACCGCGCCGTTGAAAAAGCGATACAGGTGGCTCCTACCGATATTTCGGTTTTAGTGACCGGTGAAAGTGGTGTAGGAAAGGAAAGCATTCCAAAAATTGTGCATTCACTTTCCCATCGCAAACATGGCAAATACATCGCAGTCAATTGCGGTGCTATTCCGGAAGGTACAATTGACAGTGAGCTCTTTGGCCATGAAAAAGGCGCCTTTACCGGAGCTACAAATACACGCGAAGGTTACTTTGAAGTAGCTGATGGCGGTACGATATTTTTAGATGAAGTCGGTGAATTACCTCTTACCACACAAGTGCGGTTACTTCGGGTTTTGGAAAATGGCGAATTTATAAAAGTCGGTTCTTCACAGGTACAAAAAACAAACGTGAGGATCGTTGCAGCCACCAATGTCAATATGTTTGATGCCATTGAAAAAGGAAAATTCAGGGAAGATCTCTATTATCGACTCAGCACAGTAGAAATCAGCCTGCCACCTTTACGGGAACGCAAAGATGATATCCACTTATTGTTTCGCAAATTTGCTTCTGATTTTGCCCACAAATATAAAATGCCAGTAATCCGCCTCGAGGACAATGCAGTCGATTACCTTACCAAATACCGCTGGAGTGGTAACATCCGGCAACTCCGAAATGCGGCAGAACAAATTTCGGTGCTCGAAACCAATCGGGTCATCACCCTGGCCGTGCTTCAGTCCTACCTTCCGTCCGAAGGGACTAACTTGCCGGCAGTCGTCAAAACCAAAAAAAGCGAAAATGACTTCAGCAATGAACGGGAGATATTGTACAAAGTGCTTTTCGATATGAAAAACGATTTGAATGACCTCAAAAAGCTAACATTGGAGCTCATGCAAAACGGCAACAATAATAAGGTACAGGAAACGAATAAAAACCTGATCAATAAAATCTACGGCAGTAACTCCGGCAACGATAACCAGATTGATTTTGAAGATTCACCACGCATGGCAGTAATCCAAAATCAAAACCAACATCCTTCGCATCCGGAAAATTATAACGAGACCGATGATGAGTATCTTTTTGCCGAAACTGTAGAGGAGGAAGAAACGCTGCGTTTGGAAGAAAAAGAGATTGAACTCATTAAAAAAGCGCTCGAAAGAAACAAAGGCAAACGCAAAGCTGCTGCAGACGAACTGGGGATCTCAGAAAGAACCTTATACCGAAAAATTAAACAATTTGACTTATAACCTATCTTTGGCTTTTTGAATATGATGAAAAACATACACTACCTTTTAGCGGCAGTAGTCCTGTTCACACTGAACGGATGTTCTGTCTACAACTTTACCGGAACCGGAAAAATTGACGCCAAATCATTCCAGGTGAACTATTTCCAAAACAATGCCGAATTAGTAGAGCCGGGAATTGAGCGAACTTTTACCTTAAAATTGCAGGACATCATACAAAACCAGACGAATCTGAACCTTACTAATTCAGGCGGCGATCTTTTATATGAAGGTGAAATTGTAGAATACCGCATCTCTCCTATGACCGCAAGTGCGGATCAGACTGCTTCCGAAAACCGGCTGACCATCCGTGTGAATGTCCGTTTCACTAATCGCAATAAACCCGATGATGATTTTGAAAAACCATTTTCATTTTACTTCGATTATCCCGGAAGCCAACAATTGACAGGCTCGACCTTATCCAATGCACTGGATGAAATTTTTGCCCGTATCACCCAGGATATTTTCAACGAATCACTTGCAAAGTGGTAATTGCGCTATCTGAATAAAATATAATGATTTTGAATTTAAACGATTTTACATCCATCCTTCAAAACCCAGGCACCGTCACTACTGACACTACGCCCTCATTGGAGGCAATCGTAAATGAATTTCCCTATTTTCAAAGTGCAAGAGCACTACACCTGAAAGGCCTTTATAATCAGGACAGTTTCAAGTACAATCAGGCATTGAAGATCACTGCAGCCCATTCCACCGACCGGACAGTTTTATTCGATTTTATTACATCCGAATATTTTGCTGCTGCTGACACAGAACTATCAACTCCTGAAGAAGAAGCTCCGGCAGTGCCTGCTATAAAAGAAGAACCTCTGGAGTTAAAAATTAGCCCGATCGAAGCCTCTATCCTGGAATCCATTAAAGAAGCGGCCTTACATGCCGTTCCAGCAGAAAAAATACCAGAGCAGCAGATTATTGCTGAACCGGTACTGGAAAGCGATATAGACCAGCCAACAGTCGATCTGATGGCAATCCCACCTGAACCGACACCTGAATTCAACTTAGGTATTGGTAAACCCCTGGATTTTTCCAATGATGAAAAACATTCGTTCCAGGAATGGCTGCAACTTTCCCACTTAAAACCGATTGAACGGCATACAACCCCCGAAAATCCGGCTCCAACAGTAGAACCGGTTATTAAAATTGATCCGGAAAGACAGAAAAAAAAGGAGCTGATTGATAAGTTCATCGAAACCAATCCGAAGATCGTTTCGGTCAAAAATGCTACCCCTGCAGTTTCATTAAATGAGCGGATTAATTCCGAAAGTTCTTATCTTATGACCGAAACTTTGGCAAAAGTTTACCTGGAACAGAAAAAATATCAGAAAGCAATACAAGCTTATGAGATTTTAATTTTGAAATATCCAGAAAAAAATGCTTTCTTTGCAGACCGAATTTTAGATATAAAAATTTTACAACAAAATAACAATTAGACAATGGCTTCATTTACAATTTTTTTAGTCCTGATGACAATAGTTTGTTTTCTATTGATCGTAGTAATTATGGTTCAAAATCCTAAAGGAGGAGGTTTATCTTCAAGCTTTGGAAGTTCCCAAATGATGGGTGGCGTTCAAAAAACTACAGATTTCCTGGACAAAAGTACATGGGCACTTGGAACGTTATTAATTGTCCTGATTTTAGTATCCAGCTTAAGCTTTACTAATGGCGGTGCTAACGGTTCTAAAATCATCGACGAAACATCAATCCCAACCGCTCCAGCAAGTACTATTCCTGCTGCACCGGCTTCAACAGCACCAGCCGCTACTCCAACAACGACACCGGCTCCTGCTGAAACTCCTGCAAACTAAGAATAAAACATATCGTTCTGCAAATGCCAACACTGACGTGTTGGCATTTTTTTTTACCCATATTGTCAGCATTTCGTATTGGCATAATTTCTGACTGTTATTAGAAAATTTTTATTTTATATTTATAAACAACAACCTAAATTTATAATTGATTATGGCTTTAAACATCAAACCTCTTTCAGATCGTGTTCTTATTGAACCAGTAGCGGCAGAAACTCAAACTGCATCCGGGATTTTCATTCCTGATACCGCTAAAGAAAAACCACAAAAAGGCAATGTGGTTGCAGTAGGAAACGGGACTAAAGATCATGACATGACCGTAAAAGTTGGCGATACTGTTTTATATGGCAAATATGCTGGTACGGAATTGAAACACGAAGGTAAAGATTACCTGATCATGAGAGAAGACGATATCCTGGCTATCATTTAAGCAATACAAGCCCGATTCAAAAAATAAGATCTAATTAAATCGTAAATCCATCTGTTGCATGTTCCTTTCCGTATTTTTCAAAATACATTACAGGCATGACAGGTAAATAATTAAAAAGCAAAATGGCAAAAGAAATAAAATTTGATATTGAAGCACGTGATGGTTTAAAACGTGGTGTAGATGCATTGGCAAATGCAGTAAAAGTAACATTAGGACCAAAAGGACGTAATGTAATTATTGGAAAATCTTTTGGTGGACCAACAGTTACTAAAGATGGTGTATCTGTTGCAAAAGAAATTGAATTAAAAGACACCCTTGAAAATATGGGCGCACAAATGGTTAAAGAAGTAGCTTCTAAAACCAATGATTTAGCAGGTGACGGAACCACTACAGCAACTGTACTGGCTCAGGCAATTGTTAAAGAAGGCTTGAAAAACGTTGCCGCTGGCGCTAACCCAATGGATCTTAAAAGAGGAATCGACAAAGCTGTAGAAGCTATCGTTGCTGATCTTGCAAAACAATCTACTGAAGTAGGCAGCAACACTGACAAAATCAAACAAGTTGCTTCTATTTCTGCTAACAATGATGAAGTTATTGGTGAATTAATCGCTACTGCTTTTGGAAAAGTTGGAAAAGAAGGTGTTATCACTGTTGAAGAGGCTAAAGGTACAGATACATACGTTGATGTAGTGGAAGGTATGCAATTCGACAGAGGATATTTATCTCCTTATTTTGTAACCAATTCTGAGAAAATGGAAGCAGAACTGGAAAGCCCTTACATTTTATTATACGACAAAAAAGTATCTTCCCTAAAAGAATTACTGCCAATATTAGAGCCAGTAGCACAATCTGGAAAACCTTTATTGATTATTGCAGAAGATGTAGATGGTGAAGCTTTATCTACACTGGTAGTAAACAAATTGAGAGGTGCCTTAAAAATTGCTGCTGTTAAAGCTCCTGGTTTTGGAGACCGCAGAAAAGCATTATTGGAAGACATCGCTATCCTTACCGGTGGTACTGTCATCTCTGAAGAAAGAGGATACACGCTTGAAAATACAACTTTAGAAATGTTGGGAACTGCTAAAAAAGTTACCATCGATAAAGACAATACGACCTTAGTGAGTGGTGCAGGTGATGCGGAAATGATTAAAAACCGCGTTAACCAGATCAAATCACAAATGGAATCTACTACATCTGATTACGACCGCGAAAAACTGCAGGAACGTTTGGCTAAATTAGCTGGCGGTGTTGCCGTTCTTTATGTTGGTGCTGCTTCAGAAGTAGAGATGAAAGAGAAAAAAGACCGTGTAGACGATGCATTACATGCAACCCGTGCCGCTGTAGAAGAAGGAATCGTTGCTGGTGGTGGTGTAGCACTTTTAAGAGCTAAAAACGCCTTAAAAGACATCAAAGCAGACAATGCAGATGAAGCTACCGGAATTCAGATTGTTGCCCGTGCAGTAGAATCGCCTTTACGCACTATTGTAGAGAATGCAGGACTGGAAGGATCGGTAGTTGTAGCTAAAGTAGCTGAAGGCACAGGAGATTTTGGTTACAATGCTAAAACAGATGAATATGTTGATATGCTTAAAGCAGGTATTATCGATCCTAAAAAAGTAACCCGTGTAGCCCTTGAAAATGCTGCCTCAGTTGCTGGGATGATCCTTACTACTGAATGTGCATTAATTGATATTAAAGAAGAAAATGCCGGAGGCGGAATGCCAATGGGCGGCGGTATGCCAGGGATGATGTAATCCACATACCACTTAATTCCTAAAAGGGGCGTTTTTTATAAACGTCCCTTTTTTTTTAGTCTACAATCATTTACTGAAATAGTATAAAGTAACTTTTAAATACAGTAATATTTAATTCGCATTGCGATAGATCTTATGGCCGTCGTTGATGTACATCATAAAACCGTTGCTTGATTCATATAAGCTTAAAATAATGCCGCTAAATACAATTAATAAGGATTTCAAGCCTACAATTTGAAATACGATCCCTGCATTAGGTCTATGATATAATATTTAAAAACTTAGGCATCTTAATTTCAGAAATCAAAACAATCGACACAGAATAAAAAACAAAAGGGGCGCTGAAATATTCAGCGCCCCTTTTTATTTGATTATCCAATAAGACTATAAAGATGTATCTTCTTTTGGTGGTGATTTTTTCAATAACTTAAACAAAACCGGCACTGTGGTAAATAGCACAATGATGATTATAATAATTTCAATGTGGGATTTCAAATCAATTCCCAACTCTTTTTCAAACAATTTCTGAAGGTAATGCCCTGACATAATCAGCGTGAACGACCATACAAATGAACTTACGATATTATAAAAGGTAAACTTCTTTTGATCCATAGCCACAATCCCTGCAATAATAGGAGCAAACGTCCTGAAAACAGGCAAAAAACGGGCAAATATAATGGCTTTACCGCCATATTTTTCGAAGAAATCTTTAGACTGGAAAAGGTATTTTTTCTTGAACCAAAAAGTATCCTGCTTGTTATACAAATAGACACCGCTCTTCGCACCAAACCAATATCCTGCAAAGTTCCCCAGGATTCCGGCCACAGCGACTAAAATCACCAGGATCAATACATTTACAAAATCACCATCGATAATAATGAATTGCTCTACTAATTCATTACTGTAAATTCCGGCAAGGAAAAGCAAGCTGTCTCCAGGCAAAAAGAATCCGGCAAAAAGGCCAGTCTCAGCAAAAATTATAAACAATACGACCCACAAACCGATCTGTACCCCCCCGAGTTCCAGATTAATATAAAAAACCGGATCAATCAGGCTTTTCCACTCAAAATTATTCATCAAAAAAAGTATATAATATTTATTATTCTAATTTGTTTTCCCATTTACTCACGGCACTGGTCGCCAAAGCATTCCCCAACACATTCGTCATACTACGCGCCATATCGCAAAAATGGTCAATTGGCAATATCAGGGCAATCCCTTCAGGAGGGATGCCAAACATCGCACAGGTAGCCACAACGACAATCAAAGAGGCACGCGGCACACCCGCAACGCCTTTACTGGTTAGCATCAGGACGATTAACATCAGTAATTGTTTCTCAAGCGGCATATCGATACCGTAGACCTGGGCGATAAAAAGACTCGCAAAAGTCATGTACATCATACTACCATCCAGATTGAAAGAATAGCCTAATGGCAGTGTGAACGAAACGATTTTACTGTCACACCCAAAACGTTCCAGTTCTTCGGTAAGTTTTGGGAATACGGCTTCACTACTGGTCGTCGAAAATGCAATTAATAAAGGACTCTGGATCCTTTTCAGCAATACCCACAAACGATTTCCCAAGATCATATAACCGACCAGTAAAAGAACGGCCCAAAGCACTAAAATGCCTATCGAAAAATCAATCAGGTATTTTGCATACAATGTAAATATTTCAAAACCGTGGTCGGCAACGGAAGCAGCAATTGCACCAAATACACCCAAAGGTGCTACCCACATAATATAACCAACCATTTTCAGTACCACATGAGATACTGTATCCAGTGTTTTGATAATGGGTTTCGAAATGGCTTCCAAAGAGGACAACGCAATACCAAACATAATCGAAAATATTACAATCTGTAATATTTCATTGGTCGCCATGGCTTCAAAGATACTTTTAGGCACCACATGGTTCACAAAATCAGCAAGCGAAAATTCCTGCGTCTTTTGTAATAAATCATTTGCAGCGGATGTATCTCCAAGTGTGATCTTGGTATCTCTGCCGGGGCCGAGGATATTGACAAGAACCATCCCGATAAGAAGCGACATCATAGAAGCGGAAATGAACCACGCCATCGCCTTACCTCCTACACGACCAACCATTTTCAGGTCGCCCATTTTTGCTATTCCTACCACCAGTGTTGAAAACACCAATGGGGCAATTATCATTTGTATTAATCGAATAAAAATAGTACCTAAAAGCTTGATATTTTTTGAAAAAGTAGGGATACTTTCCGGTAGGTAATAGTGCACCAAGCCTCCAAATATCACTCCTAATACCAACCCAATTATTATCGCAATAAAAAGTTTATTGTTGCTCTTCATTTAGTTGTTTTTAAGGGTGGTGAAAGTAGCTATAATTTCGGTGAATTGGAAGCTAATTTTTAGAAATATACGTTTTTATTGTTTTTTAACTTCATTTTCACAGTATTACGGTATTCCTATTTTTAACCCCTAACGCTACTCCGTCGAATTACATCATACTGATTTCTAAAAACGCCCTTACTTTTAGAAATTCTTCTTTACAAAAAAAAATCCGGAGCCTAAACTCCGGATTCTACATTTAATTAAAAAATAGCCTAACCAAAAACAAAAAATTAATTAAAAGAGACCTGATATTGTGCAATAATAGCACCTTTGTGATCGGTTAAATCACCTGTTGTATTATATATAGGACGGTTTTGGTAAGAGACCGTAAATTTTGAAGTTTGTCCGGCCAATAGCCAGTTTACTCCCACATCATAAAAATTCATATCCTGATTCAGGCGCTCATAGTGGGCGTGCTGAATTGCGACATAGGGCATCAATGTTGTTTTCCCGATTAAGTTGTCTCTGAATTTATACCCCAATTGCGCATACAGCACATTTCCGGTTCCGAAAGCCGGATAACCGTTTCCGCTACCATTCAGGATGGTGGGATCTTTGGTTCCGTTTGCAGGATTCATCGGAGCGTTGTTACGGATGTAATTTGTTCCAAAATCGTAGTGCGTGAAATTTCCGTAGAAACTGATAGCCTGCCCTTTTGATCCTATCGGGGCATCATAGTATACATCGGCGGCCAAATGCAGCATATTCGTCTGTATAGTATCATTTGCAACATTTTTATGCCACATGGCATCTTGTTGGTAAATGATTCCGGCACCAATGTTCAGTACATTTTTCTTCCCAAGGTAGGCTCCTGTTGCATACGGGATAAGATTGGATTCCTGATCTTTAAACTGGTACTGAAAATAACCGTTGTATTGTACATTTGGTGGTTTCGGAGAAAAAGTAGAGCGTTCGCCAATAGCCGCGATATAATTGGATCCTTTTTGAATCGCCATAGGTTGAGCAAATGCAACCCGGTAATCAAATTTTCCTATTTTACCTTTGGCCTATACTGATAACTTACGGACAAACTGATCTGAAACATCATTGGTAGACTCTAGGAATAATGGCCCATCAATCCCCATAAGCGATCCTACAGCAGAAGCGGAAAAACGGGATAACCCGGTCCATCCGGATAATCCGGCACCTACAGACAACATTTTTGTATCAATAGCATATTCCCCTACCGCATCATGAATAAAGAATCCCTGTTTACGATCGGAAATGTTATTGAAATTATTCTCCCCAATCTGACTGTAAATAAAAACACGATCGGTCAGCTGCCCATACATTTGTACCCTGAATCTTCTGATTCCAATATCAGCGCCGCTATTTTTAGGCGTGTCGTAAATGGTCGTGCCCGGATTGTATTGCTGATCCCTTAACCACACCTGTGTCATCATGGTAAATTTGAGGTAGTTGGAACCATCTTCATTAAGATAGACCTTACGATCTTTCCAAAACTGCTGCTTTGGGGCAACAGGTTCTGTAGCCTGCTGTTGCGCTACTACATTTTGAGACACAAGGAGAGCGCATAACGCCATTGAGGCTATTAGAGATTTGAATACTTTCATTTTTTTATCGTCTTTTTCTATACTGTATTTAGTTTGACTGCAATTTACGGGCAGCAAATTCGTGTCCTGAGGTGGGTTTATGATTTTCCAGTCCAATGATTTTCACGGTTCCTCCATCAGTCCCCTCATATTCATGCTGAAAATGATGCAAGCTTTCCATCACGGAATGGTCTACTAATTTGGTGTTTTTTAAATCAATCACAATGTTGAATCCTGTAGGAATTTCTTCTAATTTTCTTTTGATCCCTAAAAAGTTCGTAAAGATCGCTGCTTTATTTATTTCTACCAAATATTGGTCTCCTTCAAATGACACTACGGTCGGTGCTTTGAAGAAAGAACTGATCGGAGTGCCGTTAATTACATGGATAATCATTTTTAATACGATCCCTGCCGCAATTCCTACCAATAAATCTTCGTACATGGTAAAGAAAATAGTGACTACAAAAATCGCCAATTGCTCTTTTCCGATTTTAAAGGTATGTACAAATTCTTTTGGATGCGCCAATTTGATTCCTACCGAAATAAGCATAGCTGCCAAAGCGGCATTTGGAATCAGCTCAATTAAATGCGATGCCAACAAAACAAAAACAAGAATGAACACCCCATGAAAAAAGTTAGCCCAACGTGTTTTAGCACCATTATTCACATTCGAAGAACTACGGGCAACTTCAGAAATCATTGGTAATCCTCCTAAAATAGCCGAAATAGTATTTCCGATCCCTACCGCCACCAGGTCTTTATTGGTATTAGACTTTCTTTTGTAGGGATCCAATAAATCAATTGCTTTTACAGTCAATAGCGACTCCAGCGTACCTACTAAGGCAAACATCACCACATATTTAACGAATATGCCTGTTTGTGCTACGCCATCGAAACTAACATTTACCTTGATGTTTTCCATCAGGTTACCAATATGTACCAAAGCATAAGCAGGTTCTGTAGTCTGGAAATGCATGATCAATTCAGCAGGAACCGAAATCAACAATACGACAAGAGCAGCCGGTACTTTTTTGATATACGGATTTTTAATATATGGCCACCCCAGCATTACCGCAAGACTCACTACCCCGATGGCTGCGGCTCTTGGATCAAGATCCGCAATAAATGTTGGAATATGTCCCAATAATGCGATGGGGCCTAAGCCTTTTGTCATGGTCGGGTCCACATCCAGCAATACCGGAATCTGTTTTGCGATAATAATCAAACCGATAGCAGCTAACATTCCGTGAATCGCAGAAAGTGGAAAAAAGTCGACCAGTTTTCCCAGTTTGAATACACCGAACAATATTTGTACTAATCCTGCCACTACCATCGCTCCCAAAGCCAGGTGCCATCCTAATTCACCACCACCAAAATCGGCCACTGCACCTGCAACAATAACAATTAATCCTGCAGCCGGCCCCTTAATTGTCAAGCGGGATCCCATTAACAAACTCACGATAATACCTCCGATAATTGCAGAAACAAGTCCCATTAATGGTGGAAAATCCGATGCTTTTGCGATGCCAAGGCTTAATGGCAATGCCAGTAAAAAAACGATGAACCCCGAGGTTGCATCGGCAGAAAAATTCTCCTTTAATCCAGCTATTCCGTCTTTTGGGAGCTGCAATTTGTTTTTTAAATCCATTTTATACTTTTTGTTTTTTTGTTTTAATTTCAATGTATTATGCTGACTTATACGGAATCTCATGATACGATTTCTGATGCGGTCCTAAAAAGAGCCTCGCATACATCCGTACCACAGAAAGCCCGGAAAAAATAAAGCTCGAAGCGGTAAAATAGGCCAGTACAAACTGATCGTGATGAATATGGCTAAAAATCAGGTCTTCCCCTATAAATGTTGTAGTGATCGGAAACCCCATTAAACCAAGGCAGGCCAGTAAAAACAATAATGCCAGTTTTGGATGCTCATAGGACATGCCATAGAAACGGTTCAGGCTGATGTTTTTTTCAAACTTGCGCAGTTTCTCCAGACAATAAATCCCCACAACGCCCGCAACCAAGACCCCACTAAGGTAAAATAGGCCTTCTAAAAGCGAAAAATGCTCGTTGAATGAAATTGCCAGCGCGACCCAGAAATGATTGGTAATAATGAGCAGCCATGCCAAAAGCGGGCTCTTGCGTTCCGAGAATGACTTCAGAACCAGAATAAAACCCAGTATGGAGAAAAAGCCTGGCAGGTATTGGCTTATGGTAGGATTTGCTTTTACCAAAAAAAGCAAAAACAAACCAATCAAATACGTCGGAATGAATAAGATATACAATCTTTTCACGGTAAGGAAGCTCAGTTTTTTACCGATACTTTTAGAAGGCCTGCGAACAAGATGATCCATAAACAATTCCAGATTCCATTCTTTCAGACTCAGCAGGTAGATGGAATATTCAATCTTTTTCGGAAAAGTATCTTCAATCGTATGTTGTTTTGGACTAAAATTATACAACTGCTCCCTGATTTTATAACTCACCACGGATGGCGATACCAAAAGCTGGTAGGTCCTGAGGAAAGCATTTCCGGCAAAATGAACCAATGCCAGATCTTCCAGCCCTAATGCGATTTCGATAAAAATAATACCAATCTGGGCTATTGAAGAATAGGCAATCTGGCTTTTTACCGAAGATTGGACTCTTGCAATCAGGGAGGCAATAGTACTCGTGGCAAGCCCCAAAGCCCCGATCAGTATCCGTACTGATGTCTGGTGCTCCCAAAATGGAAAGGTCCTCAACAACAGGAAGGCACCCAAATGAACCGATAGGGATCCATAAAAAATCGCACTGGACGGTGTTGGCCCTTCCATTGCTCTCGGCAACCAGGAGGAAAAGGGAAGTTGTGCCGATTTTGCTGCTGCTGCAACTAAAATCATTACTGAAATAAAAATACCAATTGCACTATGCCCGGACAAATGCTCATGAACCAGTTCATAATTGTTCAATTTCAGGAACGTAATGTTTTCATGCCACAAGTGATGGCTGGCCCACATCGCCAATATCATTCCGATATCCCCGATCCGGTAGACCGAAAATACCTTTAGGGCATTCTTCACCGGTAAATACCGATCCCTGTAAAAGGCGATCAACAGAAAAGAGGAAATTCCCAAAACCTCCCAACCCATGAATAGCGTTTCAAAGTTCCCGGAAAACACCGCAATGTTATAGCCGAAATAGAAAAACAATATGGTATTGAAAAAACGTTTATACCCAGATTCCCGATGCAAATAATACCGGCTGTAAATGGTCACCAAAAAGGTCAGGAAGGAACCGACAAAAAGATAAACAGCTGTAATTTTATCGAAATAAAAATCGATAAAGAACTCATAACCGGATGTCTTGATGATAGGAATTTCTTTCAGGTTGAGCACCGGATGCCCATTCCATAACCAGTACACCAAAAAAACCAGGAATGTCGCCATGTGGAGCCCTACCGTAAAAAAAGCAGTCCAGGAAATGATGGTTTCCTTTTTTGCCGGAATAAATAAACTGATAAGAAATCCGATTAACGGAATTAATATAAAAATCTGAAGTATAAAATCCATTCCTTTAATCTTGTTTTAGTAAGTGCACATCAATATTTCCCAAAGTTTTTTCCAATAAAGGTGTCACATCCGATAGCGTATGTATGGCTGTTATCGGTTTATAAGGAACAAATACGCTGTCTTTCATAACCATGATTTCCTGTGTTTCAGGATTGATTACCGCAAGGCGTACCCATTCATTTTCAAACCATTCAAAAGTTGCCGGATTCTTTTTTACAGCTTCCAGTACGACGTCAGGAAAATGTTCCACAATGCCCATCAGGCGAATCGGATCGTGTACTTCGATCATCTGGCTCGGAAGTCCAGGCCTTAAATCCCCATCAATTCCATTGGCAACGCCAAAAAGCCCCATAACATTATGTGCCAGTTTGGTACCAGCACCCAGCTTCTGGTTATCGACCCTGGAGAAAAAATATTCAAGATTAATACCGCCACAGACTCCTGCCACAGCTGCCAATATCCCAACCAGGTATTTACCATCGGGATCAACTTTATAATCATAGGAATTCAAAAAAGCCCTACGGTCCAGGTACAAGCCTTTGGTCAGGTTTCTCCGTCCTACGAAACACAGGGTTGTTGTCGCGTGATTGAGTTCAGGACGTGGTTCAAATAAGGACACTGATCTCGTTTTAACTTTATCATGTATTTTGGCTGCCGATAAAGTGGTATCTATCGATTCAAATCTTCGGGAACGCTCTTTCGCATTCAGGTCCAAAGCGGTGTCAAATGTGATTTTATTATTTTTATGTGCTTCCGCATTAGCTTCGGTGAGCAATTCTTCATCGTAAAAGGTAATATCATCCCGTGTGGTATCGTGCAAAGCCCCAAAAAATTGGGTGCTTTCCGGAATTTGGAGCCCATTAGCCGTCAATATCGAACGTACTTCAGGATGATTGGCCATAAAAGCCAGCACCCTGGCGTTAACCGATCCGGGCCTTCCAGAGCAGGCACCGCAATCATATCCCGCATAATGTGTATTATTAACACTGGTCGCTCCATGCCCTACAATATAAACGATAGGGGCAAAAGCAGTAACAAGGCCTATACTTCGAAGCAGGTTTTCTACCCTGACAGCCATCTCCTCCACTGTAAATCCTATCTGGAGCCCATTTTCAATTGCATTGGGATTGGTATTTTCGATGGTCAGTCTGGAATGTGGGTCCATGTGGCGAAAAGAAGAAGCTGTTTTCGAGCTCATTCGGGGCTTGAATATATTCATCGCCAGGCGCAGTCCCGACCAAAAGCCGACAGTTTGTGTCATCGCATACCCTGCAACCGGGGTATGGGTATGATTTGCGAAGTGCACGTTTTTCTCCTGCCTGGCACTACTGCCTATTTCTTTGATTAAAAATTTAGGCATCACCGGAGCCGGGCATACTTTCGTATATGATTTTCCGTGTTCCGGCTGGTAATAAAACTCTACGCCAAAGAAACCCGCAGTACCAAAAGTTTCACTTTTAGGATCTGTATTTTCTACATAACGCCGGATGGAACATTCCCGGTCGTCGATACAAAACATTGCCTGAAAACTCTTTTCGGTTTTGGTATTTTCTACTTTCCCTATGCCCTCCACACCGGCTAAAACCTGGTCATAAAATGTCCATTCATAGGCATCCTGCCAGATCATCATGATTTCATTCTGCTCTGTTCTTGGGATGGCTGCAAAAAGATTGGACGGACGGTTTTTTAAATTGGTTGCCAGCGGTGCCCAGTTTTCACCAAAGCGCTGATCCAAAGCATCGATTTCCAGCAAGAGCTCAAAAATGATCAGCTCTTTTAGGGTAATATTCCGACGTTCCAGCAATGTCCCGGGATTGTCCTCTACTGCAGAAACCATTCCCGACCAACCCTGGTGCACAAACTGCTGGTCATAAATATATTGTTTATAAAGCGCCTCGTCGCCCACTACAATTTTCAATAGCTCAGCGATGTCATTTTCCCCTTTTAGCAATAGTTTTTTGGCTCTTTTGCTTTTAAAGAAACTGCTGTAAGTATTGCGTTCCATTTCCCGCATGGAAGAAAGGAATCCCTTATTTTCAATAGGAAAACTCCATATTGAAATGCCCTGATCTAAATAGCTGCAAAGGATACGGAATAGTATCGGATGGACATCCAGATCGAGGTCGATATGGTAGTGTTTTCTCCAGCTATCCCGAAGCATCCCAATACGGGGCAAGATGGAAGAATTATAGTTTCCATGCAATGCCTTTTGGGTCCATTCCGACAAAGCACTTTCGCCTTTTCGCTCTATAATCGTGCGCTCCAACAGTTCTTTTTTGATCTTTCCGGAAGCATAAAAATCGCGGTATTCCGCCAGGGAAAGGAATACTTTATAACCAAATATCTTGGATGCTTTTCGGATCGCATCATAAAACTTCATGTTTTGGAAAGCATGTAACGTATTATGATGTACAAAATCTTTTAAAGGAGCCTGCGCAGGCAGGAAATGTTTTATTTCGTGAAGAACTTCATGCTCATCAAAAGAAACAGGATTTGTTTTCATTGGGGGTTCTTCTCTATTGAAGCCTGAGATTCAAATTATTCCTGAGTCTTATCCAACGCAACACCTCGCACTTTCCGGGTAATAAAAAGTACCTGTTGCCCATAAAAGGACAACAGCAGTGGCTATCATATTCCATACACAGCTACAACATCAGGCTTCTTTGGCGTATAAAAAACGAACACTGAAAATGCATTGGGAAATAAGACCCAAAAAATAACTAACTAACGAAAATCAGAAGGATTAATAATCTTATCATCACAGGCTAAATGCTGTGAAATACAGGGATTATTAGTTACAGAAGATGGAATTTCCATTTACAAAAAAGATCGTAAAGCGGAAGTGTAAGTTGTGAATGTAATGCCTCTAACTGATGAGAGGTAAATTTTGAAAGTTTAAAAAACAAATTCACTCCGGTACTGTCGGAAAAATTAACCGCATCAAATTCCAGATCGCCTAAATCTTTATCGGTTTTATTCATTTCATCTACTAAGGAAAGTTTCCCCGGTGATGTGATTTTTGTCGATAAGAATTTTGGTGAATTTTGTTTTTGGATATATTGGATGCTATACGTATTGGCAGAAGCAGAACCAATAATTGCATTTCTAAAAATTCCGGCATAAATAAAAACAAATATCAACGAAAAAGCAAAAATGCCTTTATTATTGCTAACGATTTGTCTAATTAGTTTCATTTTTTTGAATGGAGTCTTAGTCGTGCAAATCTATACGTTTTTTTGACATATTATTTTTTTATCGACTTTTTTTTTAGTAAAAAGATTCATGTATCAAAAAGTAGCTTAAATAGAGGGGCTTACACTGTTGGAAATCGTTGTCGGTAACGATTTAGTAATGGTGCTCATTGCATTCATTTTTACTCAATTTCCTTGTAAATCAGTAGCAAATATAATAAATCTGTGTGATTTAAAACTCCTTTTCACGATCTAACTATTATAGTTTTTAGGAATTTTGATGTTTGGTTTACCTTCATCATTAGAAAAAATTTCTCCCCAGTGGGGTGCAACTGTGGAATTATTATCATTAAATCTTTGAAATTTTGTAAATTAATTAGGCGTAAACCAAATTTTTAAATTTGGCAAGCATCACAAAATTTATTAGCTATGAAATATTCTTTAGACAACATCCTTTTAGAGATACACAATAAAGAAGATAAGATTTTATCACAAAGCAAAAGGTTGATTGATGAGGCTTACGAAATGACCCTGTATCTTCAAGACCTCTTATTTTCAGTTAAGAAATACCTTACTGAGGAAGGATTTAAAAACGATGAGGAAGAAATCCATTTCTTTCGCTCTATTAAACCACAAATACTTGGTAAGCTGATTTATTACAATAAGATATATCGCATTGAAACCACTTGCCCTGTTAGTAACGGTAAGATGTATTACAGTTATTTCTCTCGCCAATTGGCAAATCTGAAACGGGAATATACCGAACATATCTGTAAATCAGATTTTTACAGGTATTACCGCTCAGGACGGACAGATCGTGATGATACATACTTCAAACGTGGAAACATTAACTACCACGATGGTCTTAATAGCATAGTATTTGAAATAGACCCGGAATTCTCGACTTTCTTCGACTATAAAACTGCGAGGATTATCTGCAATGAATTGCTCTACACTTATCTGATAACAAAAATTAATCCCGATGAAAGTCCCGATGTGATATTGCAAAAGCCGGAAAGTTCCAAAGATATATTTTGGACAGACAGCAAAAATGCCTTAATCGAATTGATATATGCTCTTTATGCTTCGGGTGTTATTTCTCACGGAAAAATTGGCATCCGTAAAATCAGCCTTATGTTTCAGATACTTTTCCGTATTCCGCTCGGAGACCTGCATCACTCTTTCCACAGAATGAAAACCCGAACTGGTTCCAGAACCTTATTTTTAGACCAGCTCAAATTATCAATTGAAGAATATATGGACAAAGACCTTTAAGTTTAATTGAGTTATTCGTTTCAAAGTAGTACATCATCGTGTACTGCTTTTTTTTTGCCCATATCAACCAATTGGCAAACATTAGCAATAAACCACCATTGCCAAATATTCAAACTGCCTTAAGACCCTTATCAGATATGGGTTTTGCCTTTATGTAAAAATTTAAAAAAAAACACTAAACCAATTGGCAAGGCTTGGCAGACAAACTTTGCCACTCTTTTCAACTTTGCATAGTAAACTTTAAAAGTTATGCAATGAAAATAATAACCATCGAAGAAGAAGCGTGGAACCAGCTAAACAATCGTATCACTGCTATCGCTGACTATCTGAAAAGATTAGAAGTGACCAATTATGATGACCTTTGGCTCAACAACCACGACGTATGCCAATACCTACACATAAGCGAGAAAACCTTATGGCGGATGCGTACTAAAGGAGAGATTCCTTATTCAAAAATCTATGGACAATATTTCTACACTATTGGTGCCATTAAGGATATGCTCAATGCCAATGCAGTACAGAGCAGTGACGAATATGTACGCGAACTTATGGCAAGAGGTAAAAGCTATATCGAAAAAGGCAGAAAACTAAAGACAGATAAAAAATAGGTACGAACACTTAAAATTATATTCCGATGAATATTGACAGAATGGAATTTGTGGCGTGGATGGAACGCCTAATGGACAGGCTTGATATGCTTGGTGACAATATCGAAAACTTTCAAAAGAAGCGAAATAATATTGATGGCGAGGAATTACTCGACAACCAGGATTTACTCCAAATGCTCAAGATCAGCAACCGTTCATTGCAACGTTACCGCTCTAACGGAAAACTACCTTATTATACCATCAGCGGAAAATTGTATTACAAACTGTCGGATGTTCATCAATTTATAAGAGAGAGTTTTAATCCTCCGACACCTAAATAAAATGCCAGTAAGTGCCAAATATAGCCTTTGAATGCCACTTAGTGAAATGCCGTAAACGCTTCTGTTATTTTCGGCATTGAAATCTTAAAATTTTCAGATTATGAGCGAAGAAACTACAAATAAGCAAGAAGAGCCCGAACAATTATCGGACATATTGTTGGTGCTGGATAAAGAAAAAATGAAAATCCAAGCTGTAAAAAGCATTGATAAAAACGGAAAAATGGAAACCGTCGACCCAATAAAAAAGAACCAAAGCGAATTTATGAGGGTGGACAAACAGGGTGATTTGATTTCTAATTTCTTCTCAAATTTTTACAGACAACTGAAAGACCCTACCAAATTTACATTCTTCAAAATACCAGCCAATAAAGCCTTAAAGAAAGCAAAAGAACTTCAAAAACAGGTAGATCATCCTACTCCAGAAGGCGAAAAACAAATGAAAAAAGATGAGGTAAAAGTTGAGCCTGAATTTAAACAAGAAAATAAAAATAATATGGAAACAACACAAAAAGCACCGGAAAATAACGAATACCGTTACAAACCGGAACAGATTGATTGGGAAACAATGAACAATCTCGGATTAGGCAAAGAGCGTCTTGAAAAAATGAACCTATTGGAACCTTTATTGAAAGGTTTTAAAACCAATGAGCTTGTACCCGTAAGCCTAAATCTCGGCACTGCCGTTACCCGAATGGATGCCCGTCTTTCTTTGCAACATAATGATGAAGGTAAGGTAGTAGTCGCCATTCACGGTATTCGCAAAGAGCCGAACCTAAATTTTGAATTCTTCGGGCATAAGTTTACTGATGAAGACAAGAAAAACTTACTCGATTCAGGAAATATGGGACGTGTGGTTGATTTGAAAAACCCTAAAACAGACGAACCCATTCCGTCAATTATCAGTGTGGATAGGTTAACCAATGAATTGATTGCACTGAAAACAGAATACATAAAAATACCCGATGAAATAAAGGGCGTAAAACTGAATGATGAGCAAAAGCAAACTTTAATGGAAGGCAAACCCCTGTATTTAGAGGGAATGATTTCCAAAAAAGGAACTGAGTTTGAAGCTACGGTACAGTTCAATGCAGATAAACGCTATGTTGAATTTCTGTTCGATAGAGGTAATACCAATCAGCAAACGCAAAGTAACGGACAAAATAATCAGCAAAATAATTCGCAGGAAGTTCCGAGAATTTTTAGAGGTAAGGAATTGGATAATGAACAATACGATAAGTTTAAAGCTGGTCAAACGGTTTATATCAGTGGCTTGACAGACAAGCAAGGCAAGCCGTACCAAGGTTATATCACGTTGAATAAGGAAACCAACAAAACAGTCTTCTCTTTCCAAAATCCCGATAAGCTTAAAGAACAAGCGAAACCAACCGAAGCGCACAAAACGCAAACTGCGGTTAATTCGGATGGTAAGACCAATGAAGCTACCAAGAATATCAAAGAGCCTTTAAAACCGAAGCAACAAACACCAAAAGATAAAAAACAGCAAGAGCAACAGGAAAAACCACAAGCACCTGCTAAATCTAAAAGCAGAAAAATGTAGTAAATTATGAAAGCAATAATCGCAGAAAAACCAAGCGTAGCAAGAGAAATAGCCAGTTTGTTGGGTGCTTCCGAAAAAAAGGATGGCTACCTAACAGGCAACGGCTATTGTGTTACGTGGGCATTCGGACACCTAATTGGATTAGGAATGCCCGAAGATTATGGAATATCAGGTTTTCAGAAAGCTTCGCTTCCGATACTTCCCAACCCTTTTTTATTGACTGTACGCAAAGTAAAAAAGGACAAAAATTATGTAGCTGATACGGGTGCAGTAAAGCAACTGAAAATAATAGAGCAGGTGTTTAATCGGTGTGATAGTATTATCGTGGCTACAGATGCAGGTCGTGAGGGAGAACTCATCTTTCGTTACATTTATGAATACCTTAAATGCAATAAGCCTTTTGAAAGATTATGGATAAGTTCACTTACTGAAAAAGCAATTAAACAAGGCTTTGATAATTTGAAAAACGGAAAAGAATTTGACGGATTGTATCAATCTGCACAAGGCAGAAGCCGTGCCGATTGGCTTGTTGGGATTAATGCTACACAAGCATTGAGCATTATGGCTGGAAATGGTATTTATTCGCTCGGAAGAGTGCAAACGCCTACTTTGGCTTTGATTTGCAAGCGTTATTTTGACAACAAAAACTTCTCGATAAAAAAATATTATCAGATACAATTGTTGCACAACAAGGAAATGATTGCGTTTAAAATTCTTTCCACAACCAAATGGGATGACAAAAAGCTGGCAGACGACACCTTACGAACCATCGAAAGAAACGGAAATAGTGCAACGGTTACAGCCATAGAAATTAAAAATGTAACCGAACAACCGCCTTTGCTTTTTGACTTGACAGGCTTGCAAAAAGAAGCTAACAAAAAGCTGAACCTTTCTGCTGAAGAAACGCTGAACATTGCCCAAAGCCTTTACGAAAAGAAATTCATCACTTATCCTCGTACGGGAAGCAAATATATTCCAGAAGATATGTGGGCTGAAATTCCAAATCTTGTAAGAGCTTTGCAAGACAGGGAAAACTGCAAACAAGCATTAACTAAAATAAAATGGGGACGTTTTAATAAACGCATCGTGAATGATTTGCGAGTTACCGACCACCACGCTTTATTGATTACAGAAAAAATTCCATCGGCATTAAATGCAAAAGAAAATGCAGTGTATGATATGATTGCTTTTCGACTGCTGGAAGCGATTTCTCAAGTTTGCACCAAAGAGATAACCGACGTTGCTTTAGATACTGTACATTATGATTTTACTGCAAAAGGCTGTAAGATTATTGAACCTGGTTGGCGCTATATCAAAGGAAATTTTGCAGACGATGACACCGAATCTTTACAAGATTTGCCTGAATTAAAAAAGGGCGATGAACTTAAAATAAAAGAAGCCTCCGTTTTGGAAAAACAAACTAAACCGCCTGTAATATATACCGAAGCCGGGCTTTTAATGGCTATGGAAACTGCAGGGAAAGGGATAGAAAATGAGGAAGAACGTAAAGCTCTGCAAAATATTGGTATTGGCACACCTGCAACACGGGCATCAATAATTGAAACGCTATTTACCCGAAATTATATCCAAAGGGAAAAGAAATCTCTCGTCCCAACCGAAAAAGGATTGCAGGTTTATGAATTGGTAAAAGACCAAAAAATTGCTGATGTGGCAATGACAGCCGAATGGGAATTGGCATTGCAGAAAATTGAAAACGACGAAGCTGATGTTGAAGCATTTCAAAGTGAAATGGAAACGTATGCAAAATCTATTACGGATGAATTGTTGCAAACTATCATTGCCAACGAAAACCTGCCTCAACTTGTTTGCCCGAAATGTAAAAACCAACAATTGATTATCAGAGATAAGATTGTAAAATGTCCGGATGAAAATTGTAATTGGGTACAGTTCCGCAATGTTTGTGGCGTACAAATCAGTATTTCTGATATTGAAAGCCTTGTGAATAAAGGAAAAACAACACTGATTAAGGGAATGAAAAGCAAAGCTGGAAAGAAATTCGATGCTTATATCGTACTGAACGTTAAAGCCGAAAGTTCCTTTGAATTTGAGAAAAACAAGAATTATAAAAAGTAATGGAAAATAAAGCTATCATTAGTCGGCAGGAAATTGAAAATCAGATTTATACCATAAGAAGTCAACAGATTATGCTAGATAGTGACTTGGCAAGTATTTATCAGGTGGAAACAAAAAACCTCAACAAAGCCGTAAAAAGAAATGCTGAAAGATTTCCTGTTTCTTTTTGCTTTCAACTGACCGAAGAGGAAGTTGAAAACTTGAGGTTCCAATTTGGAACCTCAAGTTTAAATTACGGTGGAAGACGTTATTTGACCTATGTCTTTACTGAGCAAGGCATTGCAATGCTTTCTGCTGTACTTCGTTCGGAAATTGCCATAAAAGTCAGTATTGAAATAATGAACGCTTTTGTAGAAATGCGCAGGATGCTTATCAGCAATGCTTCGCTATTTCATCGTTTGGATAAGATTGAAATCAAACAATTACAATCCGATCAAAAATTTGAAGAAATTTTTAAAGCTTTGGAAAGCGACAAACTGCAAAGTGAAAAAGGTGTTTTTTATGATGGACAAGTTTTCGATGCCTACGCTTTTGTTTCAGATATTATCCGAAATGCCAAAAGATCTATTATTCTGCTTGATAATTATGTGGATGATAGCGTTTTGACCTTACTTGGAAAACGCAGTGATAATGTAACCGCAATCATCTACACCAAGAATATCAGCAACCAGTTAAGGCTAGATTTGCAAAGGTATAACGGTCAATATCCCAGTATCGAAATAGAGATTTTTGCTGATGCCCACGACCGTTTTTTGATTATTGATAATACGGAGCTTTATCATATCGGAGCATCACTAAAAGATTTGGGTAAAAAATGGTTTGCCTTTTCGAGAATGGATATTGAGGTTGGGAAGATGTTGCAGGTTTTGAAGAAACAATAAATCCTCTGAAAATTTAAGAGGGTTTATTTAGTTTTTTTTTTGGATTGTGGGTTACACTTTGTTATCAGTTCGTTCCTATTTTTTTGCCCGTTCAATCAATACCTCCTTCAAAATATTTGTTCCGTTATTCTATCGAATTTATAGCTTCAAAAACGTCTCTTTTAGAATTCTCAAAAATTTCACCTCCAAATTCTTCATTGTCTAACGAAAAAATAATGATGTCGTTTACGCCTATATTACCAAAAATAAATTTCAAATAGGTTGTTTGAAAATTCATATATTCATTTTTTTCATTTTCACCGTATCCTGTGTCTCCCCTGCTCGAAAGGATAAACATTTTTTTGTTTTCTAACAAACCAACATAATTACCATCTGGAACTCCAGATCTGAATTTCCAGGTTTCATTTATCCGCATAATTTGGTCTATGTAAGCTTTCAAACCACTCGGAATTGACCAATTATACATCGGTGTAGCAAGAACATAAATGTCATTTTCCTTCAATTCTTTTATCAATTCATCACTCAGCTTCAATGCTTTTTGGTTTCCTTCGGTTCTATCCGCAGTTTTTATAAATGCACCCGCAATCCAAAGTTCATCGATTGGCGGTATTATTTCCGTACCAACTTCTCGATAACTAAAGATATCTTTTGGATGTTTTGACTTTCTGTTTTCTACAAAAAGTTGTGATAGTTTTCTACTGTAAGACCGTTCGTTTCTAACGCTTGCGTTAATAATCAATACTTTTTTCATTTGCTTCTTTAAAATTTGATGAGGCAAAATTCTTGATTATTTGAGAAAGAAAAATTGATCTAGTTCAAGATGTTTTATTCTTTTTACGAATTCTACTTACAAATTCAGCAGAAACGCCTAAATAGGATGCAATTAAATATTGAGGTATTTTGGGAGCAATATCCGGATACGTTTTTAAGAAATCGAAATATCTGTATTCAGCATCATAAACATTGCTGTAAATAATTCTTTTTTGCAAAGCTCCGAGATAACTTTCTAATATTATTCGAAAATATCTCTCCAAAGATGGAATTTCAAACAATAATTTCTGAAAAGAATGATAATTTATCTGTAAAACAGTAGTTTTTTCTACGGTTTGAATATTATAAATAGAAGGTTCCTGTTTGGAAAAACTGTTTAAATCAGAAGCCCACCAATCGTCAATAGCAAAGTATAGAATTTCTTCATTTCCATTTTCAGAATTAATGTAAAATGCTTTTAATACTCCTGAAACTACGTAGTTATCACACTTACAAACATCTCCATCTCTTAATAGAAAATCGCCTTTTTCCAGGGTTTTTTCTGTCCAAAAATTTTCAAAATTAGAAAGTTCTTCGTGGCTTAATTTAATGTATTTAGAGATGTTTTTTATTAACGTTGTTTGGTTCATAAGACTGTCTGTGAAAATTTTATATACCATACAAAAATACAAATTAATCCGTTCCGATTTCTTCTTTGAGCCAAATCCCACCTCTAAAAGCCAAACCCTGCCACTTCTTTAAAAACTCTAGTTTCCTGCTATAATTTTAGATTTCAAGCAAAATGCTAAACAAAATTAATTATGGATACACAAAAAGACCTCTCGTATTTCAGATTACGACTGCATGAATTATTAAACACCAGCTTTCCAGAAAAAGCAAATGACCAAAAATTTATAAATCAGCGTTCCTCTTGGGCAAGCAATGCGTATGAAGGTGCTTTTCAATCTGGAAATGACATTGAAAAATGTAACGAGATAGCCAATTATATCCTTTTTGAAGGTTTATATTTTTCCAAATTCGATACCATTTTTCAGGTGGTTTGCAATGAGTTTGATACCATAATGGCTGATGAAGAATTGCGACCATTTGCCCTGAAAATGTTCCGTGTTTGCGAATCTGTTTTCTCCAATTATGAACTAACTGATGACTTCGCTTACGGTTACGAGTTTGACCAACTCTACACAGAAATAACCGGAACCATCGCAATCTGGATTGAGGAGAATGGGCTTCAGTAAAAAGCAACATCTCCAACAAAATATTGATTCCTTACGAATTGCTTTTAAACTGGAAATGGAGAAACGGCAAGCAACCGTAGGCGAAAGACTACTAATGATGCAATACAGCGGATTTGGTGGTCTTAAATTCGTGTTGAATCCTATAGGAAATGAAATAGATATTAATAATTGGCGAAAAACCGAACACGACCTCTTTGCACTCACACAGGAACTCCATCAACTATTAAAAGAAAATTCGGAAGACGAAAAGCACTACCGCAGGTATGTGGACAGTATGAAAAGTTCGGTGCTGACTGCATTCTATACACCGCCACAGGTTATAGATGCCATGTCATCCGCATTGCGTGATAGCGGTCTCAACATTCGAAAATTCCTTGAACCCTCCGCAGGTATTGGTTCTTTCATACAATCATTTTCCCAAAACCAGCAACCCAATGTAACTGCTTATGAAAAAGATTTGCTGACAGGCAAAATTTTGAAACAGCTTTATCCTCAAAGCAATATTCGTATAACTGGATTTGAAGAAATTCCCGAAAAGGAACAAAATACCTATGACGTAATTGCAAGTAATATCCCTTTTGGCGACACTTCCATATTCGACCTTTCCTATTCCCGAAGTAAAGAGGAAGCAAAAATACAGGCATCCCGAAGCATCCACAATTATTTTTTTCTAAAAGGAACGGATATGCTCCGTGACGGTGGCTTGTTGGCCTTTATTACCTCACAAGGTATTTTCAATAGTCCGAAAAATGAGCCGATACGCAGGGCATTGATGAAAGATAACTATCTGGTATCAGCCATTCGTTTGCCAAATAATTTGTTTACAGAATTTGCAGGTACAGAAGTTGGAAGCGACCTGATAATCCTGCAAAAAAATACGGCAAAACAAAGTTTGACCGAATTGGAAGAAATGTTTTGCCAAAGCAAGACAACAGAATTTAATACCCCGAGTAATGCTTTTTATCAGGATAGCACAAGAATTGTGCATACCGACAGAAAATTAGACACCGATCCTTATGGAAAACCTGCATTAATTTATACGCATAAAGATGGTGTTGATGGGATTGCAAGAGACCTTAAACAAATGCTATCAGAAGATTTTGGAAAGCATCTGAATTTGAGTTTGTACAACGGCGAGCCGAACATACAAATTTCAATTACACCAACCGTTATAACTCCCATTGTAGAACCTATAACGATTAAACCAACACCTGTAACCATTCGGGAAAATCCAAAGGAATTAAAACAATTAAGCATTTTCGACTTATTTGAAAATGTGGACGAGCAGATAGCGGTTATTGCTCCACCAAAAAAAGGCACTCAAACTCAAAGGCAAACTTCCACGAAGAGAAGAGCCAATATTGTTCGTCAAGCTGACCTGTTCAGTTCGACGATACAGCCACCTTATACATCTCCAATTTCCAAGGTAAATACCAATGGAAACACCTCAACTTTCGGTAAAGCACAGGAAATTATTGGCGACCTGTTTTCGGGCATAAACGGAAATGGTCAAGCTGAAAAGCAAACCGTTGTCAACACCATTCCAGAACCTGCATTTTACGGCAAAGAATTACAATTCTTCCATCGAAATGATTGTCTTGTTGTAGATAATGGTTGGGTGGGACATTTGCAAGACGTTGATAAAAACAATGCTACTGCTATGGTCCATCCTTTGCAATTACCTTCCTTACAAAAAGCAAGAGCTGAAGCCTACATTTCAGTAAGAGATAGCTATCACGATTTGTATCAAAAGGAAGCCGAAAAGCAAAATGAACACAAAGCCGAAAGAGAAACGCTGAATACTTTGTACAATGTTTTTGTAAAAAGTTATGGCAACCTGAATAGTGCCGAAAACATCAAACTGATTAAGACAGACAGTGCAGGCAAGGAAATTCCCTATTTGGAACGTGTGGTTGGCGGTGTGGTGCATAAAGCGGATATTTTCAGTCGTCCAGTCAGTTTTTCAACTACCACTTTAGCAACAGACAATCCCGATGAAGCTTTAGCATCATCACTGAACAAATACGGTAAAGTGGATTTGGACTATATATCCGAAATCAGCAATCTGCCCACTGATGCTTTGAAAGAAGCCCTACACGGTCGTATTTTCTATAATCCTTTACAAAAGGAATATGATATAGCCGAACGATGGATTGCTGGAAACGTAATTGAGAAATCCGCTGAGGTCAAAACCTACCTCGAAAGTAATCCCGATGATGCACAAGCCAAAGCAAGTCTTACGGTTTTGGAAGAAGCCAAACCAAGACGTATTGAGTTTGAAGAACTGGACTTCAATCTCGGCGAACGCTGGATACCCACAGGGATTTATGCCCGTTTTGCTTCGCATATGTTCGATACGGACGTAAAGATCCATTATTCTGAAACTTCGGATGATTTTTCGGTAAAATGTAACCAAAAGAATGTGCTTATATGGGATAAATATGCAGTTAAATCAGAGAGTAGAACCTTTGATGGGATTGCTTTGCTCAAACACGCACTCGTAAATACCACGCCAGATATTACCAAAAAAATTACGGTTGGCGACCAAGAAGTTAAAGTCAGAGATATGGAAGCCATACAAATGGCGAATACAAAAATTGATGAAATTCGTACTGCGTTTTCCGATTGGCTTCACGCTCAAAACGATGAATTTAAAAATAGACTGACTAACCAATACAATAACACATTCAACTGTTTTGTACGACCGAATTATGACGGAAGCCATCAGGAATTTCCGGGTTTGGATAGAAAATCTTTAGGTATTGAAGACTTGTATTCGAGCCAAAAAGATACCGTTTGGATGATAAAGCTGAACAATGGTGCTATCTGCGACCACGAAGTTGGTGCTGGAAAAACATTGGTAATGTGTACCGCTTCGCAAGAAATGAAGCGTTTGGGATTGGCACACAAACCGATGATTATCGGGCTAAAAAGTAATGTTCACGAAATTGCCGAAGCTTATCGAACCGCCTATCCACACGCAAAAATCCTTTATCCTGGCAAAGAAGATTTTACACCGAAAAAACGACTTCGCATTTTCGGGGATATTAAAAACAACGATTGGGATTGCGTAATCCTTACACACGACCAGTTCGGTATGATACCGCAATCGCCCGAAATGCAAAAAGAAATCCTCCAAATTGAATTGGACAGTGTAGAGCGAAATCTCGATGCCTTGAAATCTGAAGGTAATGAAGTTACCCGAGGGATGCTTGCAGGTGCCATCAAAAGGAAAGAAAATCTTGAAGTAAAACTGAAAACCCTGCAACACGATATTGATAACCGAAAGGATGATATTGTGGACTTTAAAATGATGGGCATCGATCATCTGTTTGTAGATGAAAGCCATCAGTTCAAAAATCTAATGTTTAACACACGTCATACTCGTGTTGCAGGATTGGGAAATGTGGATGGAAGCCAAAAAGCAATGAACCTGCTTTTTGCCATCCGAACTATTCAAGACAAGATACAAGCGGATATGGGTGCGACTTTCCTTTCTGGCACAACCATTAGTAATTCTTTGACGGAATTGTACCTTTTGTTCAAATACCTGCGACCAAGAGCGTTGGAAAAACAAGGAATTAATTGTTTCGATGCTTGGTCGGCTATTTATGCAAGGAAAACTACGGACTATGAATTTTCGGTTGCCAATAATATCGTGGCAAAAGAACGTTTCCGCTACTTTATTAAAGTGCCGGAACTGGCACAATTTTATTCAGAAATTACAGATTACAGAACAGCAAAAGATATTGGGATTGACCGCCCTGAAAAGAACGAAATTTTATACAATATCCCACCAACGCCCGACCAAACAAAATTTATCCAAAACCTGATGGATTTTGCAAAATCGGGCAATGCGACTTTGTTAGGAAGAGCACCTTTATCGCAAAGGGAAGAAAAAGCAAAAATGCTTATCGCTACAGATTATGCCAGAAAGATGTCGTTGGATATGCGAATGGTTAATTCAATTTATGAAGACCATCCCGATAACAAGGCTTCGCATTGTGCGACAAACATTGCAAAATATTACCATAAATTCAACTCACAGAAAGGAACGCAATTTGTTTTTTCTGATTTGGGAACCTACAAACCTGGCGAATGGAATGTGTATTCAGAAATAAAACGCAAATTGGTGGAAGACCACGGTATTCCGGCATACGAAATCCGTTTTATACAGGAAGCCAAAAACGATAACCAGCGTAAAGGACTTATCAAGGATATGAATGAGGGTAAAATCCGTGTGATTTTCGGTTCTACAAGTATGCTTGGGACTGGTGTGAATGCACAGAAAAAAGCCGTTGCTGTTCATCATTTAGATACGCCGTGGCGACCAAGCGACCTTACCCAAAGGGATGGGAGAGCAATACGCAAAGGCAATGAAATTGCAAAACATTTTGGTGATAATAAAGTTGATGTAATTATTTATGCTACAGAAAAATCACTAGACAGTTATAAGTTCAATCTCTTGTACAACAAGCAACTTTTTATAGACCAACTTAAAACCAATAATCTTGGTAAACGCACCATTGATGAAGGAAGTATGGATGAAAAATCGGGAATGAATTTTTCTGAATATGTGGCTATCCTTTCGGGCAATACCGACCTGTTGGATAAAGCGAAAATTGAAAAACAAGTTGCAGGACTGGAAAGTGAAAAACAGGCTTTTAACCGTTCGAAAGTCAGTTCTAAATATAAGTTGCAAGATGTTACCGCTATGTTAGAAAGCGCACAATCTCGTTTGGAACGAATGAGCCTCGATTGGAATAACCTGCAACAACGCATACAGAAAAATTCGGATAATAATATTGCAAACCCTGTTTTATTGGATGGTTTATCGCTCAATGCGGATATGAAACAGATTGGTGCAAAACTCAACCAAATTGCAGACAAAGCCCGTACTGGTGGACAGTATGAAGAAATAGGTGCTTTATATGGATTTACGCTCTTGGTTAAAACCGAAATGTCTGAAAAAGAGGGTGTGGATATAAGAATAAATCGTTTTTTAGTGCAGGGAGAAGGGAATATCAAGTATACCTACAATAACGGAATAATTGCCAGCGATGCGAAATTGGCAAATATGAATTTTCTAAATGCACTTGAAAAACTCCCCGGATATATCGAGCAGGAACAAAAGAAAATTATAGAACTGAAAAAAGATTTACCGATACTTCAGGAAATAGTTAAAGGTACGTGGACAAAGGAAAGTAGATTGAGCAAACTGAAAACAGAATTGGCTTCTATTGATAGAAAAATACAGCTATCTATTACACCAGAATATAAAGAAGAATCTAAGGAACAAATTGATAAAAAGAAAGAAACTCCAGAGGTTTCCGAGAGTATTGATCGGAGAAAAGGTATTCATCTGCCATGAGGTCTTTTGTAAATAATTCTGCTTACATTTCTTCCTGTTCATCCATTTTTTTAATCAATGCGTCCCGTAAACTTTCAAGGAATTTTGTACGGTTTATTTTTCGGGATTTAAGTTCCATAAATGTGTGATAAAAGTCACCCAAATCAACATTAAAAGCATGTTCAAACGTTTTGGTTATTACTTTGATGCTTGCATTACCAAATACACCTTGTGAATATAGTGCGTAAATTAATTCGGTTAATGCTGTTTTATTTCCTGTCCAAATTAAAGGTGAACAGTTGTTTTTTTCATTATTCTTATTATTCTCATTATTGTTTAATTGGTCTTCGACATAGATTTGTATCAGGTCATTAGCAATAATTTTTGCTATTTTATAATCGTGGGAAGTGGAGAATCTATGGTCCGTTTCAAAATAAATGGTATCCAAACTTAATTTTATATCGTGTTTTCCACGAACAAACAGCTTTTCGTCAATAAATGAATTTTTTGTTCGATAGTATTTATAAAATTCAAGATTGTTGTCAAAATATCTTTTTAGTTTTTTTAATTCTTGTTTAAGGTACTTCCTAATAGCCTTTTTATCATTGGGCTTCTTTGTTTCTATTTTATAAATGGCATTATAATAAATTAATTTTGAAACAATAGTGGGCTTCAGTTTTTTAAAAAAGTGGATCTCCTCCTCAATATTCTTAAATCCATTTTTTAACACATATACTTTTACTTCGGAAAGATATTGTATAATAATGGGTATAACGGTTTCAATCCTTTGTATTGGGCAATCGGTTTCAATCTCCAATTTCTTAATCTCCACTTCCAAATTATATAGAATTTCATTGTAAAATTTGTCCATTCAGTTAATTTTAAATTCTAATCAATTAAACTAGATGTTTGCTTTAATATCAACATCAGCTTTCTTACTAACTCATAATTATTTAACGTTAAAATTTTGCTGGATTACCTTTGCATATCATACAAATTTAATTTCCTTTACCAAGCTTATAAAAATACTTCAGAAATGGTAAAGCCTAGATTTCCCAAAAGCTTTTTCGCAATTGTAATAGTTTTCTCATTAGAAATTTTACAAAGAGCTTTTCCTGTAGTTTGTTTGATCGAGTTATCAAACGTGTCGGATGAATATGTGAAATTTTAGCTAAATCTTATATTTCAAAATAAGTGTCTGTTTTACCATAAGCAATATCTTCTATATTCATGTCAAGTTCATTTAAAAAATATTTTAGTTACCTCGTCTGTTCTTTTATTCATATCTGGTTATATTGCCATTTAATTATTTTTATTCTAGAAGTGAGACAATCCAATCATTATAAAAAAATTTAAGTTTTAGAAAGTTAATTTTTTTATTTTAAAATAATTATAAAAGTTCTTCGCAGTAAAAACCTATTGCTGTTATCTTTTCGATAATTAAATGAGTACTATTTTTCTTAGTATCAATTCTTAGAATATTATCGCAGTCTTCTAAATCAAAATTCCAGTTAGTTTTATGGAAAATGCTGTTCAACATAGGTTCAACAATATCTATCTTATGAATAGTGTCTATATTTGTTTTAAACACTAAAATCATTTAGATTATTTTAATTTGTTTTCTAAAGTTCTCTATAAATTCTGAAACCAAAATGACTCCTTTGTCACCTTCTCCATGTACTCGAATCGAAACTTTTTTTTCTTGGCTTTCTTTTTCGCCCGCGATAAGCATAAAGGGAATTTTCTGGGTTTCGGCATCTCTTATTTTTCGACCAATTTTTTCCTCCCGTTCATCGACTTCAATTTGTAAGTCGAATTCCTCGTTAATTTGAGTAGCAATTTTTTTACAGTACGATATGTATTTTGATGCAATAGGCAACAAAATTATTTTGGTTGGTGCGAGCCAAACGGGGAAATTTCCACCAGTATGTTCAATTAAAAGAGCAATAAAGCGTTCCGTAGAGCCAAACAATGCACTATCAATCATTACGGGTCTGTGCTGCACATTGTCTATTCCCGTATAAGTCAAATCAAAATTTTCGGGCATCATATAATCCACCTGTATTGTGCCAATTTGCCATTTTCTTCCTACAGCATCTCGTATCATAAAATCTAATTTTGGACCATAAAATGCTGCTTCGCCTGCCTTGGTGGTGGTTTTCATTCCTCGCTCTTGGGTAGCTTCAATAATAGCATTCTCCCCTAGACTCCACATTTCGTCTATGCCTAAATATTTTTCTTTATCAGTACTGTCTCGTAAAGAAATTTGGGTTTGAAAATCAGTAAATCCCAATTTTCCATAAACTAAATTCACCAAATCAGTAACCTTCAAAAACTCTTCTTTGAGTTGATCTGGTCTACAGTAAATATGTGCATCATCTTGGGTAAAACCACGAACCCGAGTCAATCCGTGCAATTCACCACTTTTTTCATAGCGATATACCGTACCAAACTCTGCATATTTTATAGGCATTTCCTTGTAGCTTCTTTGTTTGGTAGTATATATTTTGCAATGATGTGGGCAATTCATTGGTTTCAGAAAAAACTCCTCGTTCTCAGCTGGTGTTTTTATAGGCTGAAATGCTTGACTGTTATATTAAAAATGCTTAATCCTCTATTTTTCAACATTCAAATTATAGAATAAGTCACGACAACTTATTACTTAAAGTATCATTTTTATTATATAAATATTGATTTTTAAGACTTTAAAACTATTGCTTAGTTTTTTTGTTATTGTTAAGGAAAATATAATTAAGCGGAAAATTTTCTAAAACTACTCTAACATTTAAAAGCATAAATAAAACCAACAACAGTATAATCAAATAATGGCTACAAATTCTTTTAGCTATTTTTAGGTCTAATAAATGTAAAATTTACTTGATTTTTAATAGTATATATTACTTCTACTATAATTGTAAAAGCACGCAGATTTTGCAAATTTGTGCAGATTAACTCTAACAAATCTGCCTAAATCTGTGTGGCTTATTTTTGTTTAGTACGAATATAAATACTCTTATTATTTTATAATGACTCCATTTATTTTCAAACCGTTCCAATCGCCTTCAAAACCTTGTCCTTTAATATAACTTACAGGATTAGGTTGTCCTTTTAAATTTGGATGATAAATCATATCATAGGAAAAAGTCATTTTCTTCTCTGTTTTTTCAGTGATGGTTACTTTGTTATCATTCTCGCTCTTATCATTTAGCGTAAAAAAAGTATCGTTTATCTTTCCGTTGAAACGCGCTTTCAAATATTTCGATTTTGGATCAGATGGATACGATTCCCAAAGTTGATTGTCTTTATCAATCCTCAAATAGGTAGTTGATACCGCATCACCGCCAATTAAAGAATAAAATTTGTAATAGGTTTCTCCATTTATTTTAACGGTATCCTGAATTTCAGTATAATTTTGGGCATTATTTTTCCAATAATTTCCAATTTGCATTGGTAAAAAGGATTCGGATACTTCAGAATGTGTATTTTTATTACTTTGTTTCATACAAGAAGTAAAAAGTAATGCTAAAATTGCTAATTGAAAAAGTGTTTTTTTGCTCATTTTGTTGGATTTTTTTGTTACTGATTTGTGTGACCTTTTATTTTATGTTTTTTTTTTTAATCTGTTTAAACGCTATTTTTTAAAACTAGGTAAAATATATTTTGCTAAAATCTCAAAAGCCTGCTTACTCTTAAAAGACCCATAATTTCCCTGAGTGAAAACAACTGTTAAGTTTAAACTTTCGATAATAATAATGAACTGTCCTCCATTTCCAGAAGCGAAAAGTATATCATCCTTAAAATCGTTTGTTTCTATTTGCTCTCGATACCAATAAAACCCATAATATGTTGGTTGGGGAAATGCAATTGTACTTCTACTCGATTTCATAAATGAAAAATCAGTAATTACAATATCACATAGGGTAGACTGCGCTATCCATTTTTTTGAAATTATACTTTTTTTATTCCAGATTCCACGATTCTTTACCAGTTGACCAATTTTGAGCATGTCACTAGGTAAAATATAAAATGATCCTGCTGTCATTGCATTTCCTTTGGAATCTAAAGTCCATCTGTACTTTGAAATACCGAGAGGTTTAAATAAATAGTTATCAGCAAAATCAGTAACAGACATCATTGTTGCTTTTCTTATAATGCCACTTAAAATCATCGGATCTATGGAGGTGTAAGACCATATTTCTCCAGGCTTATTATTCATAGGAATATTTAATGCATATTTTACCCAATCTTCACTCGCACTCATTTCCTCTTCGCAGTCTTTGGTATCGTTAAATTCTTCGCAATCAAAACCGGATTTCATTTCCAATAGATTCCTAATGGTTAACATTTTTTTAAAATTATCTTTTTTCAAAAAAGGATATTCTGGAAAGAACTCATATACTTTTTGGTCTATATTTTTGATAAAACCTTTATCAACTGCAATCCCAACCAATAAACTGGTGATCGATTTAAAGGAAGAGCGAGAGTCGTGTAAAGAATCGCGATTGTAGCCGCCAAAATAATGTTCATAAACCAATTTGTCATTAGAACTGATTAAAACACTATGAATATTTTGATAATGATTCGCCAAAATCGAATCGGTCATTTGATTCAATAATTCTTTACCATCATCAATTTTGATTGATTTGCTGATTTGCAATTGCTTCTCTTGTTTTTGTCCAAACGAAAATGTAATTGTAAATAAAAAAATGATTGCTAAAAATGCTTTTTTCATATTTAACTTAAGTTATTTAGTTGGTTTGTTGGTTGTTTTTTCTTTCAACTTATTCAGTTGATCGGCTGTGATAATTCTGTTCGTGTAAGAATTTATCGTAAGCCTTATATTTTTTTCCTTATTTGTGATGTAAATATTCTTTCCTTCTTTTTGAAATTGTTCTTCATTAGTTTCTAGAATAATTGCATCAATCATTTCAATAATTTTCTCTTTTGAAAGTTGTAATGAAAGTTTCTTATTAATCCTTGCGAAAACAAGTTCGGTGTAACAAATTTTATCTAAAATTTCTATTTTATAATTGTTCATGCTTTCATTTCTTTTGTTATTATTATTATTAGAATAAGGTAATCTCCTTTTAAGACAAATGGGACGAGAGAAACATTACAAAAGAAAGTTCCATTAGTTTTCTTTGTTGAATCAGAATTAAAAATTTCTACTTTTTAATGGATTATTTTCAAGTCTGTCAATATATTATTTGTTATTTCCCTTCTGCACCTTCCAAAATCATCTCTTTTCAATTTTCTATCTTGAAGTAGTCTTGTAGCAAATAAAAAAACACCATTTTTATTCTCCAAATAGCCAACCCACCAACCTGTATTTATTTCATTTTCCCGTGTCCAACCTGTTTTCCCTCTGATTACCACATCATCTTTCTGATCGATGATCATCACTTTTTTTACGACGTCCATATTATGTTTGGAAAAAGGTAATTTTCCTTCGTAAAGTTTTCTCAAAAACTGCACCTGATTGATTGGCGAAATTCCAAAATACCCAAAATTCCAAAAGTCCGCATCTTTTTGATTTAGATTACCGTTTCCGTACTCACACAGCGTTAAATATTTTCTATAATTTTCTTTACCTATTTTTTTTGCCAGCTCAACAAAAACCCAACCAGCTGAAACTTCAAAAGCTTTTTTCACGGACATATCTTGATAGATTTCACGTCTGTAACCATATTTTATTGTATCCGTAATTCCCACCCACTTTACGATTTCATTTTCATCTTTTATAGTTTTTGTCTCTAGTGCAATAAGTAAATTTATTATTTTAAAAGTGGAAGCAGGTAAAGTTTCAGCGCCTGAACTTACGGTATCAGAAACCAGCCAATGTTTTTTCTTTTCGTCATAAATTGCGATGCTACCATCAACTTGGCAATCATCAAAATATTTTTTAAATTCTGGATGTATGGTAACCTTACCAAAGGAACTCTTTATTGTTTTCATTTTTGTAGAACAAGAAAAACACAGTGTAATTATTAAAAGACCTAAAAGTAATTTTATGCTTTTCACTTCGTTTAAACTTTTCTGTGGTGTTTGCCTTTGGTGGTACCACTATCTGTTTTTTTCATATAATAATCCCAAGTCAATTTGGTTATTTCCGCCATAATTTTTTCAAAATCTTCTCTTGGTTCAGTTGTGTTTTTTATATAAATAGAAATGATGAAATGTTTTCCATTAGGAAGTTTTACAATTCCCACATCATTCATCGCAACTCTCAAATTATTTTTATCTGTTGCTGAAAACCCTGTTCGGTGTGCGAGTTCTGTTCCTGCAGGAAGACCTGCTTTCATCCAATTTGTCCCTCGTGTTGTCTCCTCCATCTTTTGATATAAATAGGCAGTTGTTTTCTTCTTAAGTACCTTTCCTTTATAAAATTTCTCAAGTAATTCGGTCGTAGCTAATGGCGTTGTTGCATTTTTATAAAGATCTTCCCAAGTTTTCATTTCCTGCTCGTTTACTTTTATTGTAAAATCATTTATTCCTTGTTTATTTATAAATTTTTGAACGGTTTCCGTTCCTCCAATTAAATTTAGAAGAATATCACATCCATTATTATCACTATCTGAAACTGTATATTTTAAAAATTGGTCTAAGAGGAAATAAAATAGTATGACAATCCTTTGACTCATTTTTTTAAATTATTTTTTAAACTATTATAATTTTTTAAGGCGTTCATTAAACTCAGCACCTTTATCACAACTAACGAAAAAGACATATCCACTCCTATCTTTTTCATTAATAAGATAATAGGATTGAAAATTCCCATTATTTCCTCTATGATTATAATCAAACCCGTTTACTCCTGGCCTGATCCCAATTCCCAAGCCCCAACCAATATCTCCGTCGTAATCTTTATTTTGATCAAGGCGAACCTGAAATTTGAACATTTCATTCACACTCTTTTTAGACAAACCTTTACCATTCATCAAGGCAATTAAAAATTTTGCATAACTACCCGCATCTGTATGTAAGCCACCAGCCGCTCCAAATGTCTTAGAATTTAAATCAGGGAGTGAGCCTGGCCAACGAATTACTGCCTTTTTATTCATATAGCCTGTGACTTTATGATCTACAATAAAATTATTTATACTAAACCAAGAGTGCTGTAAATTCAACGGCAAAGCAACTTCTTTTTGAAAGAGATTGTCTAGTGTCGTAAGATCGGTTTTTGTAAGTTTAGCAATCACTTTTGATAAAAAATAATAACCTTCACCAGAATAAGAATATGCCGAACCTGGATTAAACTTTAAGTACAAATCACCTTCTTTAAAATTTCTTTTAGGGTCTGCGAAATCTGATGTGCGCCAGTTTGGAAGCCCCGAAGTATGATCCAAAACCATTCGTGCTGTAATATTTTTATAACGATTATCATTTTCGATATCTTTATAAATCATGTATTTATACAAGGGCTTATCTAAATCCAGAATTCCACGATCTACAAGTTTCATTACAAAATATGCAAATACTGTTTTCGATAAGGATGCAGCTTCAAAGATTGAATTTTCATCAACTGATTTATTGGTAATAAAATCTTTAACACCGGCGTTTTTCTGATAAACAATTTTTCCATCATTTATGATTGCAATTGAAATCGCGGGTATTTCCTTTGAATCAATCTCGTTTAAAATAAATCTATCAAGAGAAGATACTGACACATCATGTCCATTGAGAGTTACATATTGCGCATCTACGTTTGCCGTAAACATTGATAATAGAAGCACTGACAGAAATAAAACCTTAATCATTATGTACTTCATTATGTCCATAACTTATGACCCTCGCAAGTTTCCAAAGTCCGTCTTTGTGTTCCCAGATCTGTACAAATTTATATGTACCACTAAATTTTTCTTCTTTCTGGCCTTTATTGGTATGATAAAAATTATGTATTCCTATCTCAATAGCACCATATCCTTTTATTGGATGTACTTCCAGAGAACTTTTAACCAATTCTCTTCTGATGTGATTCCCTCTTGCGCACATTTCTTCAATAGATTTCATTTCGTAGTCCGCGCCAATATTTAGACCACCAAGATCATGGTAAAACTCAATATCGTCTTTAATAAATTTTCGATAGGTTGCGGTATCACAATTATTAAAAGCAGTGAAAAGTTTTTGATCAGCTGTTAAGATTTCATTGTAAAGTTCTACAGATTCAGATGCAGGTGTTTTCTGTGCCATATTTGCTAAAGGATGGAGCATTATTAGTATAAAACTGGCGATAATTAATTTGTGATTCATATAGTTTTTGTTTTGGATTTAAAAAATTAAAATTAAAATTAAAGCACTATTATTAAATTGTAAAAAAGCGAACCACTAACTATTTTTTAAGGTTAAAAAGTAATCTGTAATATTGAATTTTTTTGGAGAAATTTTAGCGAATGATTTAAAAGCATGTATAAAATGAGCCTGATCGTAGAACTCATTATCAAGAGCATGATCTGTTATTGATAAAATTTCTTTTTTAGGATAAGCAATATCATCAATTATATTGCGGAGTTTAATTATAAGCGAGAATTGTTTAGGAGATAATCCAATATGCTTCTTAAATACTTTTTGGAGATGCCTAGTTGAGCAACTTAATTCCGTTGCTAATTGAGAAACTGCAAGTATTCCGTTATTACTCATTATTAAGCTCGTGGCTTTATAAATCAAATCCGGAACTGATCCCGTTTTAAATAATGGTGCAAATACAAAAACTATAGTTTTATATATAACTCGATGGCTCTGACCTGGTAACTTTCCTATTAGTTCTGAGTTAAATTTGAAGCTATCAATTAAGATAATTGCATCTCTAAAGTTACTCATATCATCTAAGATAAAATAAGAAGGCACCCAAGGATAAATCTGAATCATAGTTGCTTTTGAATTTGGCAATATATCAACTTCAATCGCTTGAGTCATCTGGCCACAGAAATAGACTCCAGTGCTTAAATGTTTGTCCCAACCAACATGTTTTATTTTAAGACCATTTCCTTCGATAACAGCAATATTAAAACAACCATTTGGGAGTACCGATTTACCTGCAATTATATTGGTATTGAACAAATTATCCAAAACCCAGATTTTTTTTATAAATAAGGAAAATTTATTCTCTGTGTAATATTCTTGATAGCTAAACATTTTTGATTCTTTTAATTAAGGAAATTTATTTCTTTAATATACTAGCGGACATTAAGATATTATGAATATTAATAGTAAATATTTTTACTTTTTGATAATAAATTATTTATAGTACTCATTTAAAATTTTACATAGTTAGCCTAATTAATAATATTTTTAATTCTTATTGGAAGAGGAAAATTTTATCGCTTTTACCACTATAAAAAGTCATGATATAATTTCTATAATTTTAATCATAGAAAACAAGGATTTTTATAAAAAACCCCAGACAACATAAGGAAATAATTTTGTCAATTATTGATTCTTCTGTAGCCATTCTAAACGTCTTTTGTCTGGAAGATGGATTATTTTAAATTCTTCAAAAATAGCTTTAAAACCATTTCCATCGGGACTTGCGGCCATCATTCCTACTTGCACTGTTTTGAATTCTGGAAAATAAACGGTGTTGGTCATGGTGAAGTTTTTTCCATCTAGGGAATAAAAAATTTCTACAGCATCCAATCTTCGTACGGCTTTCATCCAAACATTTTTGGGCTTTTCTTTTAAAGCCATCACGCTCCAAGAACTTTTATCGATGGTATGAACGGTACTAATATTATAAACACCATCCACGTATTCTACACCCGTTTTGATGTAATTATTTTCATCAATTCGCAGCATCAAACATACTTGATCGAATCGTGTTTTGTAAACTCCACTCATTTTTACCACCGTTTCAAACTCGCCACTTCTTTCTGTATACAAAAAAGGACCATCGTGAACAGTAAATTCATAATGACTTTTGGTCCAATAATCCGATTGCGGCGTAACTTCCATTGTCAATTTATTGTCTTTAATTTCCCATTCAGCGGGTTCATTTAGCCAGTGCATCGAACTTAATTTTTGGGCGTTTCCTTCCATAATAATTGTAAAGGTACATACTAAGATTAAAAATATTTTTTTCACGATTCTCTATTTTATTGTATTGTTAAAAATACAAAGAAGCAAATTTGAAAGTCGTATTACAATAGTTATATATAACCATTTTTAATAGAATGATGCTTTAATTAATTATTTACTTTTGCCAAACAATGCTGGATTAATAAATTATTCCGAGTAAAAATTAATTTATGGAAATAAACCCCATTACAAATTTAGAAGATCAATTTTCTTTTGAACCCCTGGATAGTCAAGAAAAACGAAGTGAAGTATTAGAAGAAGTGATTACTATGATGCAAGCTTATGTAAAAATAGAGCAGTCGGTAGCCGTATTATCTGATTTGGCCGAGAATAAAAGTTATATTTTCACGGGTAATTTTGGGAGTTTTTTTGAAATGAATTCTTCAGAATTAATTACCATTGATTCGATTTGGGAAGAAGATATTTATCAGCTTATCCATCCCGAAGATCTTTTTCAGAGGAATCTTTTAGAATTGGAGTTTTTTAATTTCCTGAAAACAATAACTCCCGATCAAAGATTGAATTATACCACAAAATGCAAAATTAGAACTTTAAATACTAAAAATGGAAAAACCGGTCAATTTGACCACCTAATTCCGGAGTAAATTGACCACCCGTTCCGGAGCAAACTGACCACCTAATTCCGGAGCAAATTGACCACCAAGTTTTGTGGTGAATTAAGTATTAAAAACTATTGATTTTTTCATGTTGTTAGAACCATACATTCGTTAAAAATTTACGGATTATGGCAAACAAAATAACAGACATGAGTAAAATTAGAAAAGTAATTAAATTCTATTGTAATGGAAAGAGTAAGTTATTTATAAGTAGCTACTTATCCCTTTCAAGAAATACGGTAAAGAAATATATTTCTTTATTTGAAGTTCTCGAATTAAGCTTTGAATTAATCGACCAAAAAACCGATGCAGAGCTGGAACTTTTATTCTCCCAGACTAGTGTAGAGGCCATTAGCCCGAGATTACAGACACTTTATGATTTTTTTCCTAAAATGGAACGTGAACTAAAAAAAGTTGGCGTTACCGTACAGCATATGTGGGAACAATATATTGCTGTAAATCCTGATGGTTATCGAACTTCACAATTTCATTATCATTACAATATATGGGGCAAACGAGTTAATCCGGTCATGCATATGAACCATAAGGCTGGTGATAAAATGTATGTTGATTATGCCGGAAAGACACTCTCAATTATTGATATAGATACTGGAGAAGTCAAAGAAGTACAATTTTTTGTAGCAATATTGGGCGCTAGCCAATACACGTATGCTGAAGCTTCCATGAGCCAGCAAAAGGAAAACTTTGTTGACTCGGTAGAAAATGCCATGCGCTTTTTTGAAGGCACTCCTGCCGCCATTGTTCCAGATAATTTAAAATCTGCCGTAATAAAAAGCAGTCGTTTTGAACCGACAATCAATGAAACCCTGGCTGATTTAGCAGAACATTACGAAACCACAATTTTACCTGCCAGAGCTTACAGGCCCAGAGACAAGTCACTAGTTGAAGGAGCTGTTAAGATATTATATCGAAGGATTTATGTAACCATAAAAGAAACTAAGTTCTTTTCTCTGGAAGAATTAAACCAGCAGATCTGGGATTTACTTGACTCTCACAATAACAGAAAACTGACAGGACGCCCTTATTCCCGCTTTGAATTATTTTTAGAAGACGAGAAAGAAAAACTGCGTCCACTCCCACAAGATCGTTTTGAAATTAAATACCAGTCTTTTGCAACAGTAATGCAAAACGGTCATGTTCAATTAAGCCAGGACAAAAACTATTACAGCGTTCCGTATCAATATGTAAAGAAGAAAGCCAAGCTGTTATATACCAAATCAACAGTAGAGATTTATTATAAATACAATCGAATAGCTGTACATCCAAGAAACTACAAACCTTATGTCTATACAACAACTCCTGAGCATTTAGCCAGTACACATCAATTTGTAGCCCAATGGAGTGCTGCCCGCTTCATTGAATGGGCTAATAATATTGATGAGTCAGTAGGAGAATATATAATGCAGATAATCGAAAGCAGAAATCATCCAGAACAGGCTTATAAAAGCTGTTTAGGAATACTGAATTTTGAAAAAAAGGTAGGCAGACAGCGATTAATAAATGCCTGCAGGCGGGCACTTGATTTTAAAATTTACAATTTTAAGACCATACAAAACATTTTAGAAAACAACTTGGATCATATTGATTTTGATCAAGAACCTGAGCAGGAACTTCCCGATCACAGTAACATAAGAGGAAAACACTATTATAACTAAATTAAATCTTGAAAAAATGAATGAATCCACAGTAACCAAAATGAAACAAATGAAGCTTTATGGCATGTTTAATGCTTTTAAAACAGCCATTGAAAGCGGGAAAACAGATCATTATACCCTTGACCAGTTTGTATCGATGATTATTGATGCAGAATGGGATGAAAGGTACAATCGTCGTATTGAACGAAGTATCACTAATGCCAAATTCCATTACAAATCAAATATTGAAAGTATCAATTTTGATGTATCACGTAACCTGGACCGAAACATGGTACTGCGTCTGGCAGAATGCGAATTTATAGAGAAAAACGAAAACATTTTAATCACTGGAAGCACCGGTGTCGGTAAAAGTTATTTAGGTACTGCATTAGGTTATCAAGCCTGTATACAGGGTTTTAAGGTAAGTTATTTTAATACCTCAAAATTGTTCGCTAGACTAAAAATGGCTAAAGCAGATGGTACTTATCTACGGGAACTTACCAAAATACAAAGACAGGATGTTATAATACTTGATGATTTTGGACTCCAGGCACTTGACAGCCATAACCGAATTACTCTTTTAGAGATCATAGAGGACAGGCATAATAACGGCTCTATAATCGTGACATCACAAATACCAGTTCAAGGCTGGTATGATATAATTGGAGAAAAAACGATAGCCGATGCAATATTAGACAGACTTATACACCAATCTCATAGGCTTGAATTACATGGAGAATCCATGAGAAAGAAAAGAGGAATAAACAAAGAGTGATATTTTATTATATTTGAATACTAATTAACAGATGAAAAAATATAGTTTTTAATCAAAACGGAGGTGCTCACTTTGCACCGGAATTAGGTGGTCATTTTGAACTGGAATCAGGTGCTCACTTTAAAACGGAATGGGGTGATCAATATAACCGGAATTTGCACTTTACAATGCTACTAAGCTTTGGGTATTTGTCAAAAAGATAGTTTGCAACTAAAAGCAATTCATCGTGAGATATAATGCCATCCCTTAACCTGACATATTCCTTATATTGTATACCATCTTCCAAATCATCATAATAATTATTAGGAATAGGGTTTGTGTCGTCAATAGAAACTCTGCTAACCTCTTCATCATTAGCCAATGAGATAATAGCTGGAAAAACCGGTCAATTTGACCACCTAATTCCGGAGTAAATTGACCACCCGTTCCGGAGCAAACTGACCACCTAATTCCGGAGCAAATTGACCACCAAGTTTTGTGGTGAATTAAGTATTAAAAACTATTGATTTTTTCATGTTGTTAGAACCATACATTCGTTAAAAATTTACGGATTATGGCAAACAAAATAACAGACATGAGTAAAATTAGAAAAGTAATTAAATTCTATTGTAATGGAAAGAGTAAGTTATTTATAAGTAGCTACTTATCCCTTTCAAGAAATACGGTAAAGAAATATATTTCTTTATTTGAAGTTCTCGAATTAAGCTTTGAATTAATCGACCAAAAAACCGATGCAGAGCTGGAACTTTTATTCTCCCAGACTAGTGTAGAGGCCATTAGCCCGAGATTACAGACACTTTATGATTTTTTTCCTAAAATGGAACGTGAACTAAAAAAAGTTGGCGTTACCGTACAGCATATGTGGGAACAATATATTGCTGTAAATCCTGATGGTTATCGAACTTCACAATTTCATTATCATTACAATATATGGGGCAAACGAGTTAATCCGGTCATGCATATGAACCATAAGGCTGGTGATAAAATGTATGTTGATTATGCCGGAAAGACACTCTCAATTATTGATATAGATACTGGAGAAGTCAAAGAAGTACAATTTTTTGTAGCAATATTGGGCGCTAGCCAATACACGTATGCTGAAGCTTCCATGAGCCAGCAAAAGGAAAACTTTGTTGACTCGGTAGAAAATGCCATGCGCTTTTTTGAAGGCACTCCTGCCGCCATTGTTCCAGATAATTTAAAATCTGCCGTAATAAAAAGCAGTCGTTTTGAACCGACAATCAATGAAACCCTGGCTGATTTAGCAGAACATTACGAAACCACAATTTTACCTGCCAGAGCTTACAGGCCCAGAGACAAGTCACTAGTTGAAGGAGCTGTTAAGATATTATATCGAAGGATTTATGTAACCATAAAAGAAACTAAGTTCTTTTCTCTGGAAGAATTAAACCAGCAGATCTGGGATTTACTTGACTCTCACAATAACAGAAAACTGACAGGACGCCCTTATTCCCGCTTTGAATTATTTTTAGAAGACGAGAAAGAAAAACTGCGTCCACTCCCACAAGATCGTTTTGAAATTAAATACCAGTCTTTTGCAACAGTAATGCAAAACGGTCATGTTCAATTAAGCCAGGACAAAAACTATTACAGCGTTCCGTATCAATATGTAAAGAAGAAAGCCAAGCTGTTATATACCAAATCAACAGTAGAGATTTATTATAAATACAATCGAATAGCTGTACATCCAAGAAACTACAAACCTTATGTCTATACAACAACTCCTGAGCATTTAGCCAGTACACATCAATTTGTAGCCCAATGGAGTGCTGCCCGCTTCATTGAATGGGCTAATAATATTGATGAGTCAGTAGGAGAATATATAATGCAGATAATCGAAAGCAGAAATCATCCAGAACAGGCTTATAAAAGCTGTTTAGGAATACTGAATTTTGAAAAAAAGGTAGGCAGACAGCGATTAATAAATGCCTGCAGGCGGGCACTTGATTTTAAAATTTACAATTTTAAGACCATACAAAACATTTTAGAAAACAACTTGGATCATATTGATTTTGATCAAGAACCTGAGCAGGAACTTCCCGATCACAGTAACATAAGAGGAAAACACTATTATAACTAAATTAAATCTTGAAAAAATGAATGAATCCACAGTAACCAAAATGAAACAAATGAAGCTTTATGGCATGTTTAATGCTTTTAAAACAGCCATTGAAAGCGGGAAAACAGATCATTATACCCTTGACCAGTTTGTATCGATGATTATTGATGCAGAATGGGATGAAAGGTACAATCGTCGTATTGAACGAAGTATCACTAATGCCAAATTCCATTACAAATCAAATATTGAAAGTATCAATTTTGATGTATCACGTAACCTGGACCGAAACATGGTACTGCGTCTGGCAGAATGCGAATTTATAGAGAAAAACGAAAACATTTTAATCACTGGAAGCACCGGTGTCGGTAAAAGTTATTTAGGTACTGCATTAGGTTATCAAGCCTGTATACAGGGTTTTAAGGTAAGTTATTTTAATACCTCAAAATTGTTCGCTAGACTAAAAATGGCTAAAGCAGATGGTACTTATCTACGGGAACTTACCAAAATACAAAGACAGGATGTTATAATACTTGATGATTTTGGACTCCAGGCACTTGACAGCCATAACCGAATTACTCTTTTAGAGATCATAGAGGACAGGCATAATAACGGCTCTATAATCGTGACATCACAAATACCAGTTCAAGGCTGGTATGATATAATTGGAGAAAAAACGATAGCCGATGCAATATTAGACAGACTTATACACCAATCTCATAGGCTTGAATTACATGGAGAATCCATGAGAAAGAAAAGAGGAATAAACAAAGAGTGATATTTTATTATATTTGAATACTAATTAACAGATGAAAAAATATAGTTTTTAATCAAAACGGAGGTGCTCACTTTGCACCGGAATTAGGTGGTCATTTTGAACTGGAATCAGGTGCTCACTTTAAAACGGAATGGGGTGATCAATATAACCGGAATTTGCAAATAGCTTCTTTAAGTTCTTTTTGAAAATGCTTTATATTATCCCAAAGAAAATCGTGGATTGTAGATACATTTAAATTTTTATGATTTACTCTTTCTTCAATTTCCTTAACAGCCGCATTCGTATAGGTCATACAAGCAACTTTGGCAGTTGGATTTTCTAAAATTGCCTGACGAATTACACTTACTAAAGAATAGGTTTTGCCACTTCCAGCTCCGCCACTAAGAAGAAAATTTCTGCCTTCATCAATTGATTGAAATATTTCTTGTACTTCAAGTTCTAAATCTAATCTTCCTTCAGCCATAACAAACCATTTTTAATATATGCAGGAATATACCAATTGGTAAATTCTTCATCGCTATTATATAAAATATCCAAAGCGAAATGAGTTTTCTTTTTGATGCATTTATCAGCTAACACAAAAGCATTATTTGTAGCAATATCAAATAACTTCCTATTTTGTAATCCGTGAAATTCATCTTTTTTACCGTTTACAAAAGTTCGGTTGATGTGAATAAAAGCATCTTCGAAACTTCTTGCGTGATAAGCACTTTCTTCCTGTTGATAGCAAATACAAACCTTAGAGCTACCAAGATTGATTGTTCTGCTTGCTGCCGATAATGTTTTCAGTGCATCCCAAGTAACAGCTTTTAAAAAATGGTTAATCGCTGAATTGCTGGTTTTTGTTCCTTCATCGACAGGGCAAGCTCCCCAAATATCTTGTCCATTATCATCTTGCTTTACGACTTTAAGAGCATCAATATCTGTTAATATTAAAGATTTTATCCCAAGAAATTCAATGAATTTTTCGAAAATTTGGGAATATGCCCCAACCTCAATAATAGATATGTTTTGTGATAATAACGGAAGAAAATTATCTTCTTTATTTTCTGCTTTTAAGCGTGCTAGTTCTTCTAAATCAACCTTACGCATAAAGGTAGGTATCAATATTCTTTCAGTGTCTCCTTCAATTAACACTGCTTTATCGGCAAAGAAAATTTCAGCCCTGCTTATGGTTAAATATTGTTTTAGAAATTGGTACTGACTTGGGTCTGCGTCATACTGCTTTCTCAAATCATTTAGATTTTTTGCAGTTACGTTATTCTTTGTTGTTGCTTTCAAATATTTAATATCATCGAAATCGCTATCTGCGACGATGTGTGATGAATGCGTTGTAATTATGTACTGTAATGGTCTGTTTATACCATCATCTCTTTTGACACCTTCCCGAAGCAGCTTTTTTATATTCTTTATAAATACGTACTGCATTTGGGGATGGGTATGAGCTTCCGGTTCTTCTATAATAAGTAAGTTAATATCCGATGGTTTCTTGTCTTTATCTTTTTTGAAATCCTGCACCAAAATTTCAATTTCAAAGATCATACTTATTAAGTTCATATAGCCTAAACCGTTGTAGTGCTCCGGTAACTTATGGTCATCGTGAGTGTACACTACTGTAGTGTTGCCTTCAAGCAATTCTCGGTGTTGTAATGTTGAAATAATTGCTATATCAGTATCATTCAACTTAACGCCACCAAAATTCTGGACTTTTTTTATTACATCCTTAAATAAGTCTTTGTAGATGTCGCTCAATGTACTATCTGTTTCAGCAAGTTGGTCTTTGAAATCCTCAGTAGCCTGGGTTTTATCACTACTATCTTCTTTCTTTTTATAAAGGCTAGAAGTTTGTTTTGAGAGTGTGTTTTCCTTTTCCTTATTTGTCACATCTCTTCTTGCACTTATGTACTTGAAGCTAATGATATCTTTTAAATTAATGTTTTCGCTAACAAGGTCAATTGGTTTAGTTTCGGTAATCTTGTTTATAGCTGTATCATATTCAAAAGAAAATTTACGAATTTTAAAATATGCTTCTAAGTTTTGCTTTAGAAAATCTTTTAGTTCCCTTGGCTTGTATTCTTTCTTCTTAACATTTTTTGCATTTTCACTGCTTGCGAAGACTGCAAAGTCAGCTTTTATTCTTAAAAAATCATCATAGCTTACAGTATATTCAAAACCTAAAACAATATTGTTATTGTCAGGGTCTAAATCCATCAACACCCTGCTGATGTTAGACAAATCATCAGTATCGTTGTATTCAATATAAATTTTCAGTTTAATGCCTTTTGATGGAAATTCATCTGGAACATTAGCTGATTTTATTAAATTTTCTAATTCATTTTTAAAATCAATATTCAAGTCATCATAAGAAAATTTGCTTTTTTCATTTATAAATTTATCAAGAACTGAAAGAATAGAAGTCTTACCTGTATTATTTTTTCCAATAACAAGAGAAAGTTCTTTTTCAAGATCCATTGAGAAAGTTTTCAGTAATCGGAAATTTTCAACTTCTATTTTTTTTATCTTCTTAATAGCTTGTAATAGTATTTGATTAGTTTTTATTCTTCTGGAATAGGTAATATATTTAATCTAATGTTTGTCATTTATAAATTTTTTCCTCGATTTAACCTGCGTTTAGACAACTTCCTCCAAATGCTATGAGCTAACTTTATTTCCTTATCTGTCAAGCCGTAATGTTGTTTTAAGATTACTTCGTTTGTGATTTTTAGCACTTCTTCAATGTCGGTTTTGTCTCGAATTAATTCATCAATTTTTGATAATAATTCTGCATTAGCTTTGTGATATGGAAGCAATATTTTTTCTGCTTCGTTTGGCATTAATTCCAATACACCGCCACCGTGACTTCTTCCTGAAACTTCTGCAAATGCCAATGAAAGCGAATTGTAATAACTTGCTGTTAATGCTTGAATATCCGTGTTAGGTTTTACAAAAACACGGTGCATTGTGTCAGTCGTATATGCTTCTGCCTGATTTATGATTAATCTTGGATAAAGATTATTCCGTCTGATAAACAAAGCATCGGAAATTTTTAAAGATGGTACTACAAACCAATCATTTCTTATTCCTGTTTTGTAACCTTTATGAATGTTTAAACTTTCACCGTGGGCAATATATTTTGCAGCCCCATTGTTTTGATTTAAGTTTACTCTATCAGGAAATGCCAATAAATGGGCTTTTGCTTTTGAGAATTTATTCTTTTCCCAATCTTCTTTAGTAAAAATTACACTATTTACCTGCACACTTCTGCCGACCATTGGTTTAGCGTAATCTTCAAGTTTATATTCTTCAACTGTTGTAAGTGGAACTGTGAAAAAATCGTTTGCTCCAGTTGTTATACCAACTTCAACTTTTGCATATTTTCCAAGCGTTGGTATATTTCTTTTCTTTGCAATATTTTCTAGAAAATCAATTTCTTCTTGTTCTAGAAAGTAGAAAGTCCATTTGTTCGATTTGAAATCAATTTTCTTTTGTGGGCTTTTTAGTCTTGCGGTGTCAAGTTTTTTTAGCTCGCTGGCATCTTTTAATTCGATGTGTTCAATGTTATGTTCCTTAGTTCCATTTTTTTCGCAAAGTAATAAAACTACTTCTTGCTGAATATCCGGAAATACTAATTTTTCAAATGATATGATGTTGATTTTATTGTAAAACTGTGCAATGAATTTTCGCAATTGCAAAGCAAAGGAAACCTGCAAAATTTCTGCTGGCAAAACAAAACCGATTTTTCCGCCTTTATCTTTTAATAGTAAAGAAGAGCCAACTACAAAAGAAACCCAAGCGTTTGTGAGTTTTGAATATTTTAAACCTGCTTTTATAAAAATATCTCCCGCTTCTGCTTGCTGATTTCTGTCGAAAAACTGAAAGCGAATGTAAGGCGGATTGCCTACAACTAAATCAAACCGCTTTTCTGTATTATTACAATAAGTATGAAAATCGTCATTGATTACTTGCTTGTTTTCAAGTTCAATTTTATCCGCTTTTTTAGCTTCTATTTCATCAAATTCAATGGCTGTAATTGAATTGTATTTTGATTTTAAGTTTTTCAGTTGTTCCAAAAACACACCATCGCCACAACTTGGTTCAAGTATATCAAAGTCATTGCTACCATTAATTCCCCAACGCAAAACAAATTCTGCAATAGGCTCAGGCGTATAAAATCCGCCTCTTAATTTCTCGGCTGTTGCGTTCTCAATTAGCTTCATACAATTCTTTGATTAAAGGGATTAATAAATCGTCATCGCCTAAATCGTATAATTTGGCTAACAGCTTTTCTAAGTTTGCTTTTTCTCTTTCAAATTGTCCTTGCAATGGTGTCAAGTTTCTTTTGTTTCCTGCATTCAAGTCTATTTGGTCTTGTATGCTGATAAGTTCTTTTTGTGTTTCAACAATTTTGTCGTGAAGTGCTTTTTCTTTTGCGTTGGCAAAATCAATTTTACGAATAGGTAAGTTGTTGAGGACTTTTGTTCCTCTTGCAAAATAACTTCCTCTAAAAATTTCACCTGTTAAGATTACAAACCATTCAACATATTTTGAGTTCAGTATTGCCTGAATGTAGTAAGTAGAATAATCGAATTTGTCGGGCATAGTGATAGCACAATAACCAGCCGTTCCACCCGATGTGAAAAGCGTTCCATAATTGTCAATCGCATATTTGTCGCCACTTGATAAAACTCCAAGTATTATCTTTTCTTTTTTGTCTGAAATATTTAACCCTTGTTGTCTACCAAACCTATGCCATTCGTCTTTTGTAGCAGGTTCAGGTTTTATATCTCTTTTCGGATTGCTGAGAATTGCTTTGTGCTTTTGTAAATAATTAAAAGTAAGCGGATATTTCTTCTGAATATCAGTAAGCGAAATTATTTCAACACCTTTTTTTGTGTTTTGATAAGGATAAATAACTCTTGCATTAGGCTTGAAAGTTCTGTAAGTGTTCAGATTGTCTTCCCCTGATGATGTTTGAAAATAAGGCCTCGTAATTGCCTGTTCAATCTTGTAATCAATTCCTTTTTTGGAAAAATGATAATGTTTCGCATCTTTTTTCGTTGGAATAAAGATGTAAATGTCATTTGCGCTTGTTTGAATACCATTAAAGATATTCTCGCTACCAACTAAATCAATAAGCGTAGAACTTTTAGCAACAATTTTGTTGTAAGCATTGGTTAACTCTGGCGGAACTAAAACCCAAACTTCATTGTCTAATTCTTTCGTTTTTTTAGATGCATATTTTACGGCTTCGGGTTCACGAACTTTCCAACTTTTCAGGCTTTTGATTTCTGCGTATTGAAAAGTTTTTTGAGGTGTTTTGTTTAAAATCAGTAAACAAGTATAAGTTGTTTTGTCTGCAAAAATCTGATTTGCACCAAATGAAACAATCGAATGTAAATGACCCTTTGTTGCAAGTTCTTCTCTTAATTTCTTACCTGCACCAACTTTGGTAAACTTACTTGGAACAATGTAGCCTAAAACTCCATCGTCATTTAACAAGTTTATACCTTGTTCAAGGAACAAAAAGTATTTATCAAACTGCTTGTAAGCCGAAGCGTAATTTGCTTTATAAAGCGGTAACTCAAGCGGTGTGATATTTTTCATATCCTCCGATTTCATATAAGGAGGATTACCAATAATTACATCAAAACGAAGTTTTGAAAAATCAAAAGGATTGATTTCAGTTTGGTTCTTCTTTTCAACTTGTGTTGGGTTCAACAAACTATTGCCAAAGAAAATATTGTTGGATAAATCAGGTAAAACTGGTTTGCTTGTATTTGTTGAAGATGTGTTTTCGTCTTCTAAAAGTTTTAGTAATAGTCCGAATTTTGCGGCTTCAACTGCATTATAATCTTTATCAACTCCATAAACACAATTCAGCAAAAGTTCCCTTTTAATTTTGAAAGGAAGTTTGTAAGTGTTAATGTTGGTTTGAATAAGTTTTGTTTTGTCAGCTTTTAAATAGTAGTCAATTAAAATATCATTTAATAACTGAAAAAGTTCCAATAGAAACGCACCAGAACCACAAGCGATGTCTGCAAATTTCAGTTTCAAAATTTGCTTGTCGGTTTTGTCCTTACATTTTTGCAAAACCGTATTTCGCAAAATATCATAGATAATAAATGTTGGCGTTGTTACAATATCTCTATCAATATTTTCAGGCTTCTTTACCAATTCAACTGTTGCGTTTTGAACAGTCAATTTTTCGGACAGAAAAATTTCATAAATACTGCCTAAAATATCAGATGAAAACACACTGAAAGAATAAGGGCTTTCAGGATAATAGAGTTGTTTTATGATTATCCAAAATGCGGAACTGATATTTTCTACAATTTTATCTTTCAGTAACTGGTCAAATAACCCTGAATTATAACGTTTGTCTGCCTGTTCAAATTTCTTGATGAGTGCATTAAAATCACTTGAATTTGCGAACTTTAACAGCGTTTGATAATCTTCCAAATTTCGGTCTTCGCAAACACGCAAAAACAAAATCCTATTCAAGTAACTTTGAACAATATCGTTTAAATCTTGCTCTTTTATTTTCGGATTGTGATTGTATATTTCACTACCTAACAACTTTCTCCACTCATTGAATTGTTGCAGAAAAAGGGTATCAATGGAATATTGATTTAACTTGTTTTCAATAGTTTGCCACTCGTTATCAAACGCACCTGAATAAACTGCATCCTTACCCAACAGTTTTTTAATTTCCTCAAACTTGCTTTCGTATTCCGTGTAATGATATTTTTTGATTAATGCCTTATTGTAATTGTCGGCCTCATCAACTTTTACCGAAGTATCGTAAATAATTAGATATTCGAAGTTTGATAAGACGGAGATTTTTAATTTAGCTGTAAAGCCATATCGTCTTACTTGCTTTGCCGTGTCGTTGTTTGCTTCAATTGCTACACAAGGTTTTTTAGCTTCCAAAAAGAATTTTCTTTCCGAAAACAAACGAAATGAATAATCAGGTTTTTTTGAGTGTTCGGAAGCGTTTGCTTTCAATGCTTCTTCTAAAATCACTTCTCTTTCGTTGGTAGTTTTTCCTGCGTTATTTTTTATATCCCAACCAATCAATTCAAAAAATGGATCTAAGAAATCACTTCGAAGCAGTGTTTCGTTATACTTGTTAGTTAAGTAATGTTTTCGGTCAGAAGAATATTTTTCTATGAGTTGTTTTATTGTCATTTCTTCTTATTCTGTTTTATATATTTTGCTCTTTCCTCTGCCACTTTCAGTGCTTTCATACCTAAATCTTCATCTTTAATTTCATATAGAATTTTGTCGCTCAAGAATGAAACCAAAAGTTCGTCTGAGTTACAGCGATATATATCAGCAAGTTTCAGTACTATTTCCTTTGTGATTTTACGTTCCCCACGTTCCATCTTACTTAAAATAGCAACGTCAATATCGAGTAAAGCGGCAACTTTCCGCAGAGGCAACTCCTTTTTTTCTCGGATGTGCCTTAATTTTTCCCCTATAGTTTCTGTTGACATAACTTCTGTTGACATAATGTGTCAAATTTATACAAAAATTTATAGTAATCCAAATTCCGGAAAAACTTTGTCAGGAAATAATTCAAATCAAACTTATCAAGCCATCTACCGCCAAGTAATTCCTCTCACTGCCAAATTGTTATAACACCTCAATTTCTGAAACACCTTTGTCCCGAAAGCCCGCAAGGTGCGGGTTAAGGATAACAATTTAATGTGTTTCAATTATGAAAAAAAAGAGAAAAAAAGTATTGCTGGCAGCCGTGGCAATGCTGTCAGGAATTGGTGCGTTCGCACAGGGAAATGGTACAGCCGGTATCAACGAAGCTACCCAAATGGTAACGTCTTATTTCGACCCCGCTACACAGCTCATTTACGCTATCGGTGCAGTAGTAGGTCTCATCGGCGGTGTTAAAGTGTACAACAAATTCAGTAATGGAGATCCCGACACAAGTAAAACGGCGGCTTCGTGGTTTGGTGCGTGTATTTTCTTAATCGTAGCGGCAACCGTCCTTCGCTCATTCTTCCTTTAATCCCTTGCCTTATGAGTAATTACAACATCAATAAAGGTATCGGAAGAACGGTGGAATTTAAAGGGTTGAAAGCACAATACCTGTTCATTTTTGCAGGTGGATTGCTCGGCACACTAATCCTAGTGATGATACTATATATGATTGGAGTTAATTCTTACGTCTGCTTGTTTGTTGGTGCAGGCGGTGCTTCGCTGATTATATGGCAAACCTTCTCACTGAACAGAAAATATGGCGAACACGGTTTGATGAAAATTGGAGCCAATAAACGCCATCCCCGCTACATCATTTGTCGCAAGGCTGTACACCGCTATTTAAAATTCACAGCTAAACCCAATGTACGATGAGAAATACAGCAAAATCTACAACATTAGAAAGCAAGTTTCCATTATTGGCGGTCGAGAATAATTGTATTCTGTCAAAGGATGCAGACATTACCGCCTGCTTTGAAGTTCATTTGCCCGAACTATTTACGGTAGCTTCAGCTGAATACGAAGCTATTCATTCCGCTTGGCACAAGGCTATTAAAACATTGCCAGATTTTACGATAGTTCATAAACAGGATTGGTACATCAAGGAAAATTACGCACCCAATTTGGCAAAAGATGACCAAAGTTTTCTAGCAAAATCCTACCAACGCCATTTCAATGAACGTCCATTTCTGAACCACTATTGCTATCTGTTTCTAACCAAAACGAGCAAAGAGCGTATGCGAATGCAGAGCAATTTCAGTTCGCTTTGTAAAGGGACACTAGTACCGAAAGAAATCAGGGATAAGGAAGTGATACACCGCTTTATGGAAGCCGTTGCGCAGTTTGAACGTATCGTAAATGATAGCGGATTTATCAAACTGAAACGGTTAAGCGAGGACGAAATCATTGGTACAGATGAAAAACAGGGATTATTGGAGCAGTACCTAACGCTATCAAGGGAAGCTGGAACACCGATGCAAGACATTGCATTGGGAGGCGAAGAAATTCGTATAGGTAACAAAAGATTATGCCTGCACACTTTATCCGATACCGACGATTTGCCCGGAACGGTGTCTGCCAATACCCGTTTTGAAAAACTATCTACCGACCGAAGTGATTGCCGTTTGTCGTTCGCTGCACCTGTAGGATTGCTGTTGAGCTGTAACCACATTTACAACCAATATTTATTTTTAGATAACAGTGAAGCCAACCTGCAAAAATTTGAGAAGTCTGCAAGAAATATGCACTCATTGGCTCGTTACAGTCGGGCAAACCAAATCAACAAAGAGTGGATTGAAAAGTACTTGAATGAGGCGCATAGTTTTGGGCTGTCTTCCATTAGGGCGCATTTCAATATTATGGCTTGGTCAGATGACCCAGGCGAACTTAAACAAATAAAAAACGATTGCGGTAGTGCTTTGGCACTGATGGAATGCAAACCAAGGCACAATACTACAGATGTAGCCACCTTGTATTGGGCAGGAATGCCGGGCAATGCAGGCGATTTTCCGAGTGAGGAAAGTTTTTACACGTTCATTGAACCTGCTTTGTGTTTTTTCACAGAAGAAACCAATTACCACAATTCGCCTTCGCCATTCGGTATCAAGATGGCTGACCGATTAACTGGAAAGCCTATCCATTTGGACATATCGGATTTACCTATGAAACAGGGTATCATCACGAACCGCAACAAGTTTATACTTGGTCCATCGGGTTCGGGTAAATCGTTCTTCACAAACCATATGGTAAGGCAGTATTACGAACAAGGTGCTCACGTTTTGTTGGTGGATACTGGTAATTCCTATCAGGGATTATGCGAACTCATCAAAGGAAAAACCAAAGGCGAAGATGGTGTTTATTTTACCTATACCGAAGATAATCCGATTGCTTTTAATCCTTTCTACACCAATGATGGCGTGTTTGATATTGAAAAGAGAGAAAGTGTCAAAACACTGATACTTACCCTTTGGAAACGTGATGATGAACCGCCGACCCGCTCGGAAGAAGTGGCATTATCAAATGCCGTAAGCGGATATATCGAACGCATCAAACACGATAATCTAAATCCATCTTTCAATGGTTTTTATGAATATGTAAGGGGCGATTATCGCAAGGTACTGGAAGCAAAACAGGTTAGGGAAAAAGACTTTGACATTGCCAATTTCCTCAATGTTTTAGAGCCTTACTACAAAGGTGGCGAGTATGATTATCTGTTGAATTCTGACAAACAATTAGACCTGCTTTCCAAACGCTTTATCGTGTTTGAAATTGATGCCATCAAAGACCATAAAATCCTCTTTCCAATAGTGACCATCATCATTATGGAAGTCTTCATTAATAAAATGAGAAGGCTGAAAGGCATCCGAAAACTCATCCTAATTGAAGAAGCGTGGAAAGCCATCGCCAAAGAAGGAATGGCAGAATACATCAAGTACCTCTTTAAAACGGTTAGGAAATTTTTTGGTGAAGCCATCGTGGTAACACAAGAAGTGGACGACATCATTCAATCGCCCATCGTAAAGGAAAGTATCATCAATAACAGTGACTGTAAAATCCTGCTCGACCAGCGAAAGTATATGAACAAGTTCGATGATATACAGGCAATGCTCGGTTTAACTGATAAGGAAAAAGCGCAGGTACTTTCCATCAATATGAACAATGACCCATCACGGCTTTACAAAGAAGTTTGGATTGGTTTGGGCGGAACCCATTCTGCGGTATATGCCACAGAAGTTAGTTTGGAGGAATATCTCGCATACACCACCGAAGAAACCGAAAAACTGGAAGTGATGCAACTCGCATCCGAACTGGATGGTAATGTAGAACTCGCTATAAAACACATCGCTATGCAACGGCGTGATAGTGCAAATCAATAATTCATTAACAATTTAAAATTTAAGAAAATGAAAAAAATCCTTTTTATGTTGGGTACAGCACTGATGCTTGCCGTAGCACCATCTGCAAAAGCCCAATGGGTAGTTACAGACCCCACGAACTTAGCTTCAGGCATTCTCAATAGTGCCAACGAAATTATACAGACTTCTTCCACTGTAAGTAATGTGATTAAGAACTTCAAGGAAGTAGAGAAAGTGTACAAACAGGGCAAAGAATACTACGACAAACTACAGGCTATAAACAATCTGGTCAAAGATGCCCGCAAAGTGCAACAGACTGTTTTGTTGGTAGGCGATGTTTCGGAAATATATGTTCAGAATTTCGGCAAGATGATGAACGACCCAAATTTTTCGCCACAGGAATTGGTAGCTATTGGTAACGGCTATTCTTCATTGCTAAATGAAAGTACCGAACTGCTGAAAGAATTGAAGCAGATCATAACCTCATCCAGCCTTTCGCTAAACGACAAAGAGCGTATGGATGTTATCGACCGTGTGTACAAGGAAGTTAAAGACTATCATAGCCTCGTTCGCTATTACACCAACAAGAATATCTCTGTAAGCTATTTGAGAGCGAAAAAGAAAAACGATGCCAAAAGAGTACTTGAACTCTATGGAACTGCTAACCAAAAATACTGGTAAAATGGAATGGAATAATCTTCACGAAGTACTGCGCTCGCTGTACGATGATATGATGCCACTTGCTGGTGATATGGCTGGAGTAGCTAAAGGTGTAGCCGGATTAGGTGCTTTGTTCTATGTGGCATTAAAGGTTTGGCAGGCTTTGAGCCGAGCCGAACCTATTGATATGTTTCCGTTATTACGTCCGTTTGCCTTGGGACTTTGCATTATGTTTTTCCCAACAATCGTGTTGGGAACCATCAATGCGGTACTTAATCCGATAGTAACAGGAACCCATTCTATTCTCGAAGATCAGGTGCTTGACCTCAACAAATTGCAACAGCAGAAAGACCAATTGGAATATGAAGCAATGGTAAGAAATCCCGAAACCGCTTATATGGCATCGGATGAAGAATTCGATAAGAAATTGGAGGAATTGGGTTGGTCGCCTTCTGATGTTGGAACAATGGCTGGAATGTATATGGACAGGCAAGCCTACAAGATTGAGAAAGCAATAAAAGAATGGTTTCGCAATTTATTGGAAATACTTTTTCAGGCAGCAGCATTGGTTATTGATACGATAAGAACATTTTTTCTGATAGTCTTGTCAATACTCGGACCAATTGCCTTTGCTATTTCCGTGTGGGATGGTTTTCAATCTACGCTCACGCAATGGTTTACAAGGTATGTAAGCGTTTACCTCTGGCTTCCTGTATCCGATTTATTCAGTTCGATGCTGGCAAGAATACAATCGCTGATATTGGAACGGGACATCGAAATGCTCGCCGACCCAACCTATATACCCGATACAAGTAATACCGTGTATATCATTTTTATGATTATTGGTATCGTAGGATATTTTACAATTCCAACGGTAACAGGCTGGATTATTCAGGCTGGCGGTGCAGGAAACTTTACCCGTAATGTTAACCAAACGGCAATGAAATCGGGAAATCTTGCTGGAGCTGGAGCTGGATCTGTTGCAGGTAATATTGGTGGCAGGCTAATCAATAAGTAAAAACAAATTAATCTTTTAAGAAATGGAATTTAAAACACTCAGAAATATCGAAAATAGCTTTAAACAGATAAGGCTGTTCGCCATTGTGTTTGCTGTTCTCTGCATTAGCGTTGTCGGGTATGCCGTATGGAAATCTTACAGCTTTGCAACAGAACAGCGCCAAAAAATTTATGTGTTGGACAATGGAAAATCATTGATGTTGGCTCTTTCGCAAGATGCATCCATCAACCGCCCGGTTGAGGCAAGAGAACACGTAAGGCGTTTTCACGAACTCTTTTTTACACTTGCACCCGACAAAAATGCTATTGAAAGCAATATGAAACGAGCGTTCAATCTTGCCGATAAAAGTGCCTTTGATTACTACAAAGACCTTTCAGAAAAAGGTTATTACAATCGTATCATATCGGGAAATGTACAGCAACGTATCGAGGTGGACAGTGTGGTCTGCAATTTCGACAATTATCCTTATGCAGTGCGTACTTACGCTAAGCAATTCATCATCCGTTCCAGCAATGTGACAAAGCGAAGCTTGGTAACGTCCTGTTTCCTTGTAAACTCTGTCCGTTCAGACAATAACCCACAAGGTTTCAATATTGAAAAATTTGCAGTTGTTGAGAATAAGGACATTGAAGTTATTCAACGCTAAAACCAAATATTATGAAACAGTTACTCGATTTAGACACGTTCTCAAAAACTCTTTCGGATAAAGGCTATAACAGTTATTTCCATACCCAATCGGCTTATCCCGGCAAACTAAAAGGCAGTATCAGCGAATATCTGGAAGCTTGTAGTAGCGGAAAAGAACATTTGCCAAAAGGGGATTTAATTCTTACTGGCTACCTCCAGTGGGCAGGAGATGAGCGACCGAGTGTTCAATGCAATTCGTGGGTAAAACACGAAAACGGAACATTTGACCTTAGCAAAATGGAGGTAAAAAAGAACGACCGGTTTGGAAATATATTAAAGCATTCGGAACTCCTCAACCTTTCTGTTGAAACAGCACCCAAAGCTAATGAAGCAATTTCAATGGTAAGTGAAACTGAAAAACAGAAAAATCCTATTGGACAAAGACGCTTTAGGCTATAACACCCAATAACAGTTAAAGTATGAAAAAATTAAGAGCAAATATGGACAGGTATTTTAACAAGTTGGACGAACGATGGCGGGAATTGCCGGTTCGCAAACAGCATAAATACACCTTATACTTTTTTATAGGATATCTACTGCTTACCGCAGGGGTCATTTTAAAAGTATGGTATGATGCAGGCAAAGCCAATAACAATTTGGTCATCGAGCATATCGAAAACCCTGTCCTAAAAAAGAAAGAAAGTCCTGAAAAGTTGCAGGATACATTGAAAACAATTTTTAAAAATAAATTTTATGAAAGAAAATGAAAAAAGGGTCAGCATTCTTGTTGAGGAAGGCGACGAAAACAAAGCATCTAACCTTACGGAGGATAAAAAGAGCACTATTGAACGATTTAAAAAACCAATCATTTTTGGTTTAATGGGGATTGTTTTTATGGGTTGTTTATACCTCATATTTAAACCATCGGCAGACAAAAAAGAAATGGAAAACATCGGATTAAATGATGCCGTTCCTCAATCTTCTGAAGAAGGAATGCAAGGTGATAAGCAAAAAGCTTATGAGCAAGATATGTTGGAACAGAAAGATCAGGAAAAACGAAATGCCCTGACTACGCTATCGGACTATTGGAATATCGATAGCACACGGCAAACCAAAGTGGAGTTGCCCGAAGAAGACCAAAACAACGGTATGATGGCTGGAAAATCAGGCACTTCGACATTGAACAGCTACCAAAATGCACAAAACCCATTAGGTTCATTTTATCAGGATAATAACAGCGAAACACAAGAACTACGCAAGCAATTGGACGAATTAAAAGAACAACTAGCGGAAAAAGATATTCCTAAATCTGCAACTGTAGATGACCAATTAGCATTGATGGAAAAATCGTATCAGATGGCTTCAAAGTATCTGCCTTCGGGAGGAAATAATGGAAAACCGATAAGCACAGATAGTGCTGACCGAGGTTCTTCTTCGAATTCGCAGAAAGAATATTTTGTAGCATTTACACCAACAAGAAAAAAGGCTGTATCGGCTTTGTACAGAGAACCTACTGATAGTGCTTTTTTAGCGGACTGGAGCGAAAGCAAAAACCGAGGTTTCTATACTGCCGGATCTGTAGAACAAGTGGCTCAACCAAAAAATAGCGTAAAAGCCAGCATACAGGAAACACAGACCATTATTGGCGAAAGTGGTGTACGATTGCGTTTATTAGAGCCTGCACAAACGCCAAACCGTACCATTCCGCAGGGAACAATTTTAACGGCAATCGGGAAATTTCAGGCAGGACGTTTACAATTAAAAGTTACTTCCATTGAGTTGGAGGGCAATATTATTCCTGTGGATATAACCATCTATGACCTCGATGGTCAGCAAGGTTTGTATGTGCCATATTCGCCAGAGCGTAATGCCGTAACAGACATTGTTGCCAATATGGGAAATGCCACAGGTTCAAGTTTCAATATGAACTCCTCAACAGGACAACAGATTGGTTCCGACCTCAGTAAAAGTGCAGTACAAGGCATTTCGGGTTATTTCGCAAAAAAAATACGAACACCAAAAATTACGCTAAAAGCAGGACATCAGGTTTTCCTTGTATCTAAAAAATAATGTTGAACTCAAATAATTAAAAAGATGAAAAATCATATAAAAACTTTTTGGGCTTTTGCCCTTATCATCGGCTTTGCCGTAAACACTTTTGCACAAGACAGCATAAAAGCACCGCTTGCTTTGGGCAAGATAGAACCATACCAAATGCAGGTAACTTATGACAAGACTACCCATTTGATTTTCCCGACCGCTATACGATATGTGGATTTGGGTAGCGAATACCTAATTGCAGGAAAGGCGGACGATGCGGAAAACGTACTTCGTGTAAAAGCATCAGTAAAAGATTTCGAAACGGAAACCAATTTTTCGGTCATTACCAATGATGGTCGCTTTTACAGCTTCAATGTGCATTACAGTCCATATCCGGAAGCGTTGAGCTACGACCTGTTGACAATGCAAAAAGCAGTGGATAAAAAGAATGGAAACGATGTGCTTTTTGAAGAATTGGGTAATAATTCGCCATCATTGGCAGGCTTGCTTTTGGAAACGATTTACAAGAACAATAATCGAATTGTAAAGCATATCGGTGCTAAAAGTTTTGGTATTCAATTTATCCTGAAAGGAATTTACATTCACAACGGCAAATACTATTTCCATACAGAATTGAGAAACCGTACCAATGTGCCGTTTCAGATTGATTTTATCAATTTCAAAGTAGTAGATAAAAAGGTAGCAAAACGTACCGTGGTGCAGGAAAGACCAATGATACCGCTACGTACTTATAAGCCGTTGGATGAGATTGGTGGAAAGGCAATTGAACAAAATGTGTTCCTATTAGATCAGTTTACCATTGCCGATGACAAGGTTTTACTGATTGAAATCTTTGAGAAAAACGGTGGCAGACATCAAACACTTCAAGTAGAAAATTCGGATCTAATTAAGGCTCGCTTGATTAACGATATGCACCTGAAATTTTAATAACTATTTAAAACAACAATATGAAAAAGTATATCTATACGGTGATGCTCGTTTTGATGGGCATTACCGCCAGTCAGGCACAACGAATGTTGCCTAAGCAAAAAGGCTTGGAAGTAAGTGCAGGTGTATTATCTGACGATAAAATCGGAAACGATTATTACATCAATTTAGCAATGACCGTAAATGGAAAAAACGGCAATTACCAGCTTTGGGCGTTAGAATATACGCACCAATACCATTCCTATAAAGACCTCCGCATACCGCAAGAAACTTACACAGCCGAAGGTGGTTACAGCATCTTTCTCTTGGGGGATGCTAGAAAAAACATAACGTTGAATGCCGGAATTACTGGTGTAATCGGTTATGAAACCATCAACCGTGGAGAAGCAATGTTGGATGACGGAGCAAAAATAGTGAGTGATGACAATTTCATTTACGGAGCTGGCGGACGACTGACTTTTGAAACGTATCTATCCGACCGATTTGTGTTAGTCCTGCAAGGGCGAACAAAGGTTTTATGGGGGACGGATATGAAACAATTCCGACCATCAGCAGGTGCGGGAATAAGGTTTAACTTTTAAAAAACGTATAAAAATGACAACATTTTTCAAATCATTTAAAATAGGATTTCTGCCACTGTATGTATTGTTGGCAATCCTCATAAGTTCGGTTGCTTTGGTATCTTGTAGCAAAGATGACGAACTCGAAATACAGAATAATTTTCCTTTTGAAGTACAGGTTATGCCTGTTCCAAAAGATGTGTCGAATGGGCAAACCGTCGAAATAAGAATGACGATAAAACGAAGCGGAAATTACAATAATACCAAGTATTTTATCCGTTACTTTCAATTTGACGGGCAGGGAATTTTAAGATATTATAATGAACCTGCATATTTGCCGAACGATTTATATCCTTTACCAACAGAGCAGTTCCGATTGTATTACACTTCTACATCCACTGTGTCGCAATCCTTTGATGTATGGATCTCTGATAGTTTTGGAAATGAAAAGAAACTCACTTTCCAATTCAACAGTAGCGATTAATAAATAAAATTCTGTCCAATAAGGCAGGATTTTTTATGCTTTCAAGGTTGAATTTTGATTTTTTCCGATGTTTCAAAACAAAATTTTCGTAAATTTAAAGTAGAAATGTAATAGCTATTATTATGGTTGCATCATTAGTTATAGGAATACTATTTTTGGTTTTAGGCTTGGTGCTTCGCTACTGGATTAATCGTAGAAAATTTTACAGGCGAAGTCCTATAGGAGCAGAAAGCTTTTCCTCTTATGAAAAATCAGTTGGCATTAAGTTTATTGAACGTGTTGGCAAATGGATAGCTTATGCACTGATTATCTTCGGGCTATTGTCATTATGGGTTTATTCCCGTGAGAAAAACGATAAGGAAAAAAAGAAAGTGGAGATAAAAACTGAACCAACCGACCAACGCAGATAATCATTTTATAAATATAGTTTTGAAGAAAATCGGATAGCCCAAAAGCTTATCCGATTTTTTTTACAGGTTAGTAAAAGCCAAATACTGCCTTTCAACGCCATTCAAATCCAGCTTTTCCAATCCCTTTAAAAGTCTCTGTAAATTCAACTTCCACCGAAAATTGAACAAAAATGGAAGTAATCGCAATACAGAAATCCGCATTGGATGGAATGAAAAATGAGCTGAAGGAACTTTTGGAAATAACAAAAAGTGCCACCGAAAAATATGCCTCTATTTTTAATAAAGAGAAGTGGTTGGATAACCAGGAAGTGTGTTTGATGATGAAGATTACCAAACGGACTTTACAGACTTATAAGGATAAAGGCATATTATCGAATTCCAGATTGAACCGCAAAAATTATTATAAACTCTCGGATGTAAAGACTTTGCTCGAAGCCGGACAGCCGTATAACACAGACACCGATGGATTTAATAACTAATGAAGCCGAAGAGATTATAGACCATCACGAAATGATACTCTTATTAAGAAATTACATCGAGGAAATATTGAAATATTACCGACCTGTAATGAACGGCGAAATATATCTTTCTGGTCAGAATGTTTGTGAACTATTGCACATCAGCAAACGTACATTACAGCAATATAGGAATGATAAAATATTACCCTTTATCCAAATAGGGGGAAAAATTATTTTTAAAGAATCAGATATACTCACTGCACTAGAGCAAAATTATGTAACCAATAAAGCTGGTTATTAATCATTTTTTTGACCTATTTGGCTTTAAAGGTATGATGAGTATCAAAAGCAGTTTACTATCTTTGTATCGAAATATAGAAAATCTTAAAGTGTTTTTACTTTAAGTCCCACATTGAAAACTGGTAATTTTTAGACAACGGGACAATAAGAAAGAACACCTATGCCATAGGCGTAGGTGCTCGCTTATTCGTTGTCGGGTATACCAGTACCTCAATGTGCGGTAAGTGTAGTGGCCTGCGCCTTATTTTTTTGCAGGACTACATCAACTTCAAAAAGTATGATGATATGGAAACTGGTACAGCACAAGAAAAAATTACCCTAGCTTTTATTAATGACAAAAGCCCGATTATTGATGCGATATACAATGACCTTACTGCTTTAGGCAATGAAATATTGTTCCGTTCGGAGAATATACAAGATGGATTACTTCAATTATCAGCACTGAAAACGCTTCCTAAAATTTGCGTAATTGACCTTGATTTTTATAACAAAAATGTGCTGGCACAACTTCATGAATTGAATGCGAAATATCCAACTATAAAACTAATTGCCCATAGCGATATTGATGCAGATAAAGTGGCAAAGTCTCTTTTAGAACTTGGGTTTTCAAGTTATTTACTGATTGGTAGCGATACCGAAGATTTTAAAAAAGTGATTGAGAAGTGCATTTAACTCTCATCGATAATCCTAATTATCATATTGTTTTCTAATACAAATTGTATCTGGCCATATTTTTGAAATGGCCTTTCTTCTGAATTGGATGTTTTGGGGAAATACTTAACACCAATGGTTACGCCCGGTAAACTAATACTCCATGACGACCTGATTTTAAAGTCTTTTTTACACAACTTTTGCTCTGTTGAATTTAGATGTTCTTTAAACTCAGTAATTCCATCAGTTCTTAATAAGGTTTCCCAATTCAACTGTCTTTCATAAACAACTTCTTTGTCAAGATTTTTAAACATACCAAGTTCATCAAAACTATTACAAGCCTTTATGAAATCCCTGATAATTTTTCGAGGTAATTTTTCAATTTCTCTTGTTTTTTTCTTTTTGTTCTCCAGATATAATTTAAAATCGCCTTCTACCAATTCGGACAATTTATTATATCCAGAATGAAAGGCTTCTAGTTGAGATTTATAAAGTCTATCTTTTAATATTTCAGCCGTACTATCTTCAATTTTAGTTTTGAAATTATCTAATAATAGAAACCCCTTTTCATCAGTTGCTTTGTTTATACCATCCACAATATTCACATAATAATACTGTTCTTTATCTTCAAATAGAACCTTGATTTTAGGGTTGAAATTTTCCGTTTTATGGGCTGACTTTTTAATTAGATATTTTGTTTCATCTAAGGGATTTTCAAGTGGTCTTCCCCAACCATCGGTGCAAAGTTCTGATTGGTATCTTGAAATTTGAATTCTGATTTCTTTACATCCTCTTTCAAGGTCTGTAGTATATTCGTAATCAGGGAAACAATTTTGCATTGCAGTATCCAATTCCCATTCTTCATAATCACTTGTGAAGTTTATTTGATAGCTATTTTCATATTCACAGATATAAATCGGGAACTGCAAGCTCTTTTCAATAATTTTTTGTTGTATTATTTCAATATCTGATTTTCGGTTTACAGATATAGTAATCGACGTTTCTATCATTGATGAGCTTTTTAAGGTTGGTTTTCTGAAGACGAAATAGCAACAAATTTAATGAATTAAAAATATCTTTTAAAAAGCGTTAAGTCAAAAACCAGACGTAAAAAAGCGACGTTCTTTTGCTTCTTTTCTTTGGTCGCAGATGTGAAAAGAAAAGAAGTTCGCCAAAAGTAAAATGGGATAACGAATATCCCAAGCAATATTAACTCAATATGTTTGGCGCTTGGCGAAGAAGCGGATTTCGAAGCATTAAATTCACCCCAGCACAAAAAATGTTTCTGTTGATCTCTGTATGTTCATATTCCATCTTTTGGATAAAGGTCGTTAAAAACTTCGTCAAAATCATATTTTTGTCTTGGCATCTTCGAGTAAAACTGTTCAACCTTTTTTTGAAAAGTTCCTTTTTTGTCAAGTTGAATTAGTTTGTCCCAAAATCCAAAACGCTTAAAGACTAATTCAACATACTCCCAATATTCACTGTAACTTTGAATAGCATTATTGGCGAATGAAACCCATACATTGCCTTTCGTATAATTGTACCAGACCATTTGTTCTTTTCGTACAGTTTCCACAATAAAAAGTAATTTTGAAAAACGAACAACATCTGAAACAAGGTTTCTATCTTTCAGATTATTACAAAAATTGAAAATGTGAAAATTTTCTTCTGTTATTTTCTGTTCATCTTTAAATTTAGACAATGTTAATTTATCATTTTCGGTTAGTCTGTAACCTGTTTTAAATAAATACAATGCAGGCATAGTTTTGTGAATATTCTCATTTTCGAATAAAGCTTGTAAAGGTGTTCTGCCATTTTCTGTAGAATATATATCAAGCTCAATGTTATTCGTTTTTAAAATGAAACTAAGAAAAACAACATCGTCTTGTGTTGCTTCGTCAATCCATTTAATTAAAGGCGATTTACTTTTTCCTCTTAAGTCCAATGTTTTGTTTAGAATACCGAGTTCAAAATCGTCCAATTCTTCAATTTCAATTGAAATAATGTCAAAATTTTGAGATTTCTTTTTTCGGAAATCTGCAATTTTAGTAATTATTTTTTTTGCCGTTTTTTCTGCATTTTCAAGTTTTACTTGTTCACGTCTTTTTCTTTCGGCTTCTTTTAATTCTTCGACCTTTTGTTTTTGAAGTGTTTCCGTTTTTATTTTGTTGTCGCCATAATTGTAGAAATACACTTGAAAAACTTCGCTGTCAAATTTTAGTTCATTCAATGTAACAGAGTTATTGAGCCATTTCGTTAGCAATTTGTTGTCGTCTGTGAGGAAAGGGAACTTGTAATCGCAATCAAGTTTAAGTGTTTCTGATTTTTCGTCAAGTTTGAAAAAGTTTTCATACTTGGCTAAATATTTTATATCTCGTTCTAAAGTCCCTTGATTGTGTATATCAAAGTTGTCAAGTATCCAAATTAGATACATTCCGTGTTTTTTATAAAAGTTTTGACGACTTAGAATGTAGCCAAGCGATAAATCAGAAAGTTGAATTTCAAATACAAGTTCTTTGTCTTGATATTTGCAATAAACATCTGGTCTTCTTTTCTCGTTGTCTTTGACGATAAACTTGTTGTCAATTTGAATAGTGTTTAAATCAACGCCTGATACGATTTTTAAAAGTACGCCAATTTTGTTTTTCAGTTCTTTGTGTCTGTCGCTTTCTTTGGCTTTTAGAATTGCGGTTAATTTTTCGTGGTCGTACGGAGAAAGTTTTCCATCTGCTAAAATACAAAAATCGTGTCCCGGTTTATGCTTAAAATGAAGTCTGTCATACTTACTACCTGAAACCATTAAATCTTGTTCACATTCGCAACAAGAAAGTTCAAGATTTTTTTCGTGATATTTTCTTCTAATTTGAAATGCGTCTTTGGTTATGTCAAACACTTTGTCTGCATCAAGAATTTCTCCCGATGTTTTGTTAAACGCAATTTTTATTGAGCGGTCGTGTCGTCCCATTTTTTATATCGTAATTGTGTTGTATTGTATCGTTTTAGCATGATTGCTAAGCTCTAAAATGACGAAATGAGTATTTTATATATCAGAACAAAGCAATTAGTTTAGTAAAATACAAATTTACTTAATTACCAAAAACCAGACGTAAAAAAGCGACGTTCTTTTGCTTCTTTTCTTTGGTCGCAGATGTAAAAAGAAAAGAAGTTCGCCAAAAGCAAAATGGGATAACGAATATCCCACGAAATAATGACGCAACCTTTTTGGTAAAATGTAAGGAAATGGAATTGTGGAGTGGTACATTTTGGCAAAGTGGTTGCACCTAATTAAATGCAAAAATACGTTTCCGACCGTAGCGAGGAATTGCATTTTTGCCGCCCGATTTTCGGGTCAGGCGACTTTTATCGGGTGGGTATTAAAATCTTTCAGATTGTGGAAAAACCCCCTGTATTCTGACATTCCATAACGGAACAAATTCCAGAGCAGGGAACATCCCATTTGTGCCAAAGATGAATTGATAAATAAATCCTGTTTTTCTAATGCTTCGGCAAGTGAACAACTTGGCGTGTCGTCCTGTTCTTCGGACTGTTTCAGTAGTTCTGCAAATTCATCGGTAACAAATGGCAGGCTTGCCACCGTTTCGTATTTCTCGGAATTGGGTTGTTGGATAGTTCCTATTGTAGATATTAGCACTTGCCCTGTGTGTTGACTATTGCCAAAATCTAACCAATAACGTGGGCGGTTGGAATAGGCTTTACCGTTGTTCAGCATTTTTAAAATGTCCGCAATCTCAAATCTTGCTCTTACGCTATCTACACAAGAAATATAAATACTTGCACCTACATTTTCGGGCAATTTATCCAAACAGTCTTTTTCAAATTTTATCGTTTCTGCTTTCCAATTTGTTCCCGAAAATCGGTTGGCTCTGTTAATTAGTGCAACGGATTTGTACAATCCAATTTCAGATTCTGCAAAACGCTGTCTGCCCAAATTTGCTTGGGTAATTAAATCATCATCCCAAAGGCGGATTTGTAATCCTGCGTGTCCCAACTCAATTAAACTGTGGTTCATTTCCATCAATGCAGTCAAAACCTTTGAACCTGTGCCACCTGCACCAATTAAATTTACTAAAATCGGATTGGTCGGATTGATTAAATCGCTATCCGTAAAATGTATTTTTTGTTTAGCTATATTCATCACAAAAGATTTTTAAGTGTTTTGTTATTCGGTTTCAATACCTCTTTCGGGAAGGCTTTATCTGTACCAATTAGGTTTTTCCAAACGGTTACACAATTTCCGTTTATCGGATTGTAATTTCCCAATAAATGACTGAAATAGCTATTGAAAAAATAGCTTTCCCAAGCTTGTATAAATTCCTCCACGGATGCCGAATTTTGAATATCAATATTTACCGTTCCCATACAAACGTTGCCGTTTTCATACACATTGAAAAATGGTGCGTAATGCAAAAGCGTTTTTTCTGTGGGTCTTCTGTCGCTTTTCAAAGCAAAAACTGAAAGACTATTTTTACTGGCAAACCAAAGCATTGGCGGTACTTGTGCTTTTCCGTTCGGAATACCCAAACCATTTACAAAATACAATTGCCTTTGCTGTGCCTTGGTGTACCAAAGTACCGTACCTTTTTCACTCGGATTGATGTGCAGAATGTTGGTTGGCAAAATTCCTTTAGGTTTTAAAAAAGCTTTGTTCTTTTCTTCGTCGGTCTGTAATGATTTTGCCAATACATTGGCTTCTTTTACCGTCAAAAGATGCGCATTTATTGGATTTCCATTTCTGTCCATATCGAAATGCTCCACGTAGCTATCGGTATTTGTTCCTTTGGTTTCATAAAAAACCAAAGCAGATTTTGGAAAATATAATGTTCCAAAATTCTCCGTGATGTCGTTTAGGTTATTCATTTTACTGTCGTTTTATATTCATTTAATAAACCGCATAAGTCGTTCAATATGGGAAACAAGCGGTTTTCAAAATCAAGGTTGTTTGCTGTTATTTCGCTTCCGTCAAAGTGCTTTGAAATCGTAGGTTCTGCCATTGCACCGTACTCATTAAATTCATTATTGATACTTTCCGAAAGGCTTTCATACAACCAACCTTTGGTATCTGCTACAAATGAAATATATTTTTCCATTCCAATGGTTTCATTATCGCAATCATCATTATAAGGGTCTTGTTCCGAAATGGGGGCGTTTCTAAAAATACTTGTTGTGGGATATTCCGTAAAAAGTACAAAAACTTTAGAAGCTAATTGCCAACATTCTTGGTCAAATTCATCAAGGCTTTTGAAGTTGTTTAAACGCTGTTCAAATAGTTGTAAATTGATACGATTGAATAGTTTCTGTTCTATCTTATCTCCAATTTGTTCGGCTTGTCTTAACTCGCCTTTGTATTTCTCAGTTTCATCCGTTTCATCGTCCTGTTCCACCCAATCGCACATCATTTCATACATCCAATACAAATAGCTATTTTCCCGTCGGTAATAAGGTAGGTCGGCAATGTGGTATAAATAACTGAATACGGAAACCAACAATTGAGCGGTCTTTTTATACTTCAGGTTATGGAGCATTTTAAAGAGCGGAATGATAGGAATATAATACAAAGTCGTTCTTGTGTCGTACCGTTCCTCACTTATAAAAAAGGTTTTCTTACTGTCCTGTACCAATCGTAAACTATCCCAATTCAAATGGGTGCGTTTTAACTTGGTTTCTATATCCCACATCGCCAAAGTTATATTGTAAGGATAGCCGTAAATCTGTGTCTGCATCGGTTCTACGCCATAATGCTCGGCAAGTTTAGAAAGGGATTGATAAATATCCCTCTCCATTTTTGCTGTTTCCTTACAAGCCTGGAAAGATTGTTCTGTTTTCAGTTTAGGCAGAAATGTGGACTTTAGAAAACCATTGGCAACATTGCTATCGGTACGGCTTTCCGTTTGTCTTTTTGTACTTGGTTTGCATCTTTTGGTCTTTGCATCCACTGTGCGAACTCGTTTAACTGTCGATGCAATTGCCGTTGTCGTTTCTGTTCTGGGATTTTGATAATCCCCGATATTATATGTGGTTGCATAATTCATCTTTTTTACAATTTTGGTTTAACCTTTTGTACCCATTACGCTCTCAAATTTGTACTCTACGGCATCGTCTTTTATTTGCGGTGCAGATATTTTTGCCGTTGTCAAAATCGGGTACATATTGGCGTAAAAATTCATCACGGCTTCCACACTCCAACGTGGTTCGGGGTCGGTCAGTTTGATGTCTTGTCCTTTATCTTTGAGTATAAAAATTCGTTCTAATTGCGTTGCTAATAACATAATTTTGAAATTTTAGATTAATAATTTTGTTCGTCCTCGTCTGTTTCATCAATAGGATAATCATCAAAAACCTTTTCCTCTTGCTGTGGTTCGGGTTTTTCTACTTCGGTTTCTCCAAAAAGGCTCGGTGTTGCAAACTTGTCAGATAGTGCATTTTTACGTTTGCGTATCTCGTCTGCTTTTTCGGGAAACTCTATTATATCGGGTACTTTCATCCACGCTTCACGGAATTTGCATTCCTTCTCCAATTCATCAGCTTTTGCCATTCCGTCTTTGAACTTCTTGTCTTTGGCTTCCTGCTCTTTCTTCTGTTTATCGGCTTTTTCTTTCTCCATAGCCGATTGCTTTTTGACTTCTTCCAATTGTTTTAAGAATTTTTCCATATCTACCATTAAACCCGAAACGGTTTGGATAGGTGCAGTTATTTGCTCAAAAAAACCATCATCAAACTCCTGCGGTGTAGCGTTAAATATCAATGGCGGAATTAGGTTTTTGGCGTTATCTCCGCATTGTTCGTTGTTGAGCATAACCGATACGATTAGGTTATTTTCTGCTCCTTTTGAAATGTTCAGTTGTAAAACTCCTGTAAAGTCCAACTGCTGTATCTGATTAAAAAAATTAGTGTTCATTGCTGTAAAATTTTAGTTGTTAATAATTGTTCTTTTATTACTTTTAGTTTCTCATACATATCCACCCAATAGACTTTTTGCCTTTTGTCAAACTCGGAAAAACCTTTATCCTTGTGTCTATATTCCTTGTATTCTACTGTTATTTGGATAGCTTGTTCAAGGTCTGTTACTTCGATTTGACAACCGTTTAAATCTGTTACTTTCATTACTTTAAATGTTAATTACTGATTTCTGCTATTTGGTCAATCCTGCCATACACAATACTTTTAAGGCTTGTTTTGTCGGGGGCATTATATTCTGACCAATTGCCGTATTGTTTTACTACATAGGTTTTCAAAACATCCTCAAACCCAAACCGATAACCCATTAAGGGAACGGCTCTTTTGAAGTAGGCATTTCGGTTTACTGAATCTGCAAGCCAATTCTTTTCCGCTCTGTTCATTTTTTCGCCTTTGTTCAGTTTCTTTCTCAATAGATAAACCTTTGCAAATTGTAGGGTTTCCAATTCGGGTACATCATAGCGGACAAACTTGATGGCAATTATTTTAGTTTCCATTATTCTTGCTTTTAGGGTTGATGATTGGCTATTTTCTGTTCTAACAAGGTTTCCAAAATCTCGCAATCGCTGTCGTATTCTTTGCCCTCAAAATGATAGGTATCGGCTTGTTCGTCAAACTGATACTTTTCAAAATCATCATCTTTCAAATTAGTATCTGTGAGTAGCTTGTCAGCAAATGTTGCTCTGCCATATATCAAGCAACCCAATTCCTTATAATCCTGTATGAAATTCACTTTATAGCATTCTGCTATTTTTTGTACAACTTCTATATTAGGAGACCATTTTGTTTCGTATTGAAAAATGCCTGTATCGCCTTCATTTTGGTAGATGGCAAAGAAATAACCTCCATCATTTTCAGAAACAAAATCGGGTAATTGCCCACATTGTTCTATTAATTCTTTTTCTGCCATTAACTTGAATAGTTGTTGTATCTGTTCGATTGTTTCAGGCTTACCCTCGAAAACTACCGTATTACTACACCAATTTGCCATAATGTTAGTTTTTATAAGGCTACCACCGATTAAAGCGGTAGCCTATAGTTATTTAATTAAGGTTTAAGACTTCCGCACCGTCTGTTGCAAAGGCTGTACATAATTCAAATGCTTTCTGTGATTTGAGTTGGGCAGTACCACCCAATACAATACTCTGCAACTTGGCTTCATCGTTTTTGTAATTTCGTACATTCTGATAGTAGCCTGTAACGGCATTGTACGCTCCGAATAATGTGCCTTTTGTGGTGTCCATTTGTTGCGTTTCGCTTATCATCGCATAAGAAAAAGCATCATCAACGGTGTTTTTAAACAAGGTTGAAATTTCATCTTCTGCACCTTTTTTAATTAAGTCAAGCGTTTCTTTATTCGGGCAAAGTGCCAATTGGATTAGCTTTTTCACTTCTTGGTCTGTTACTTTTACGCTTGCCCATTCATTAAAAATATCCTCTAATTGGTTGCTCAAAGTGTTCGCCAGTCCCATAATTTTATGAGCGTTCTCAATACGCTGTTTCGCTCCCGAAGTATGTTTGATACGAACTACATTGGTCATACTGCGTAGTGAAGCATTCAGCGTATTTTGGCAAACAATTCTGACAGGTGTAAATGCAGCTGTGATACTTCCGCTACCATCGTGTGAAGTAGTTAGGAAAATGTACTTTTCTGTAACATCATCGCCATTGCCCACACGGATATAGTCGGGTAATTTGGCTGTAATAAATATGCGCTCTCCGTTGCCTAACGCTCCTGCGGTTTCATACAGAATACCCTCGCCACCACCTACAATAACATCAAAGAAATTAAAGGCTTCACGGTTTTGTACGATGTGGTAATCCTTACCAACTACACCTAATACTGCGTTGTTATCCGTGCGTATGTTGGCGAAATAATTAGGAACTTCCAATTCGTTACTGCCTATCTCAATGCCGTTTGTCGTTTCGATAATCCCCGAACCTTTGGTAAATAATGGGGATTTTACAACTTCGTAATCTAACCCTGCGTGTTTGATAGCTTCCTCGCTCGTTGGGTATTGCTCTACGATTTGCCCCAAACCGTGCCACGCTTTTTGTTGTACGCTAAAGAATGAATAACGTCCTGTTCTTTCGTTGAAATTGATATTATGTGCCATGATAAAATGATTTTAAATTTTGAAAATTGTTTGAATACTCGCTGTTAAAATGGGAGGTCGTCATCTGTTTCCTGTGCTGTAACCTTATTTTTTTCGGCTTGTGCAGTTGCCGGTATTGTTTCCGCTTTCCTGCTACCTCCGTGCATTTTGATTTGTGAGGTATGGAAATTAAGACCTGCTCTTGCTTCTCCGTCATTGCCTGTCCACGCTCTTGCAGTTACCCTTCCCGATAATTCTACCAATGTGCCTTTAGTTAGGATTTTGACAACGTTGGGCGTTATCCAATAGGAGCAATCGAAATATGTCGTTTGCTCTATGCGTTCGCCCTGCTTGTTACGGTAGCTGTCATTTGTCGCTACTGAAAAGTTTACTACTTGTTTTTGCTGAGACGTTGTGCGTACCTCCGCATCTCTCGTCAATCTTCCTGTAATGTTCATAATTTCTATTTTTTACGTTATTGATTTTGTTCTTATTTTATTTTTTTTGATTTATTCGGTAATGAGAGGAGGTGCTGAAGTTTCGTTTCTCTTTTACCATTTCTAATGCTGTATTTTTTCATTTCTGACATTTTTTTTATTCGTTTAAAGAGCCGGAGTATGCTTTGTTTCGTTTCACGAGCATAAAAGGTTCGTGTTTAGCAACAGCAAGGTTTTGACAAAAAATACTACCCGGATGGGTGGAGATTTTTTGGCAAAACCGCAGGGCTTGACCTTTCTGTTGCGTTAAGAACACGGAAATATCTTTGCTCTTGAAATGGGACAAACAGCATACTGGCTCTTGGATAAAAACCTATGTGGAAGCCAGTGGAAAAGGCATTAAGAAATGGTCTATGTGATTACAAAACCAGAATTTATCTGACAGAATTTTAACGATTTTTAAGCGTTTGTGGCTATGAAAGCCACCAAAAGGATATTGGAAAATATTTCTTGGGATTTGCCCTGAATTTTCCGATATGTTTTTCAGTATATCCAACCAAAGCTCTTTTATGCGAAGGGGATAAGGAAGGGAAATAAATGTGCTTTGGGGATAAAAAGTGTGGGCATAAAAAAAGCAGGATGGTTAAGTCCTGCTTACTATTATTTTTATTGTAAATATCAAATGGTTTCAATAAAGGCTTCTTCCATTGCCTTAAATTTATGTGATATTAAATCCATGTCTTTGCTAATCTTCTGGCTGGTTATCTTGGCATAAATTTGTGTAGTTGAAATATTTTTATGCCCCATCATCTTGCTTAGGCTTTCAAGTGGTACGCCTTCCGTCAAAAACATAGTGCCAAAAGTATGCCTTGCCGTATGAAATGTTACTTTTTGCTCTGTTATAATCTCAACTTCCTGAATTAATTTATCAATATAACTATTGCAAATCTTATTGGTTGGGACAGGGAAAATAAAATCGTTTTGGGTAATACCTGCATATTTTTCGATTAATCGCTTAGGAATTTCCATTAATCTCACATTTGAAGCAACATCAGATTTTTGCCTACGGCTTATAATCCACTCATGGCCATCAAAGAAAGACTGGATATTACTCTTCTTTAGTTTTTTGATATCAATATAAGCTAATCCAGTGAAGCAACTAAAAATGAAAAGATTTTTTACAAGCTCATATTTTTCTTTTGTTGGGGTATGGAAAAGAAGGGTTTCTACCTGTTCTTTCAATAAATAGCTTCGATCATTTTCCTTCATAGAAATCTCATAGTCTTCAAATGGATTTCTTCTGATAAGTCCATTCTTGATTGCAAGTTCTGCCACACGATATAAAGGCATTGTATAAACCCAAACGGTATTATGTGTACAGCCTTTATCCACCCGCAAAAACAAGTCAAATTCCCTGATAAAGTCACAGGTCAATTCTCTAAAAGCCATATCATCTCTATAATACCGGCAAGTGATAAATTCCTTGAGGTGATTATAGACAATTTTATATTTGTAATACGTGCTTTGTGAGCGTTCTCCCTTGGAAACCATTTTCTCGAAATCTTCATTGTTTTTCTTAAAGATTTTTAGCAGAGAGTCTTCCATGACACCAACGCCTAAAAACGAAAGTTTTACTTTTTGTGCAGTTGCAAAGCCTTCATCTTTGAGCATCTCATCATAAATCTTATTGATGCGCACACGGATTTTATCCAATTTCTGGTTGGTGCTTAATGCCAAGCTACTCTTACCCAATACACGACCGTGTTTTAAATCCCAGCTATTGGGATCAATTTCTAGTTTGGTTCCGAATGTTTTAGGGGTTCCGTCGATGGTAATACGTCCCATAACTGGTACATTACCGTTCTTTTTTGGTTCATTTTTCTTCAAGTAAAGCAATAACTTGAAGGTGGATCTTTTAACTGTCTCCATAACTCAATTGTTTAATGTTTAAAATTAACTATCAATGAGTTACAAGGAACTATGAAAAAGAATGCAAAAGATTGAATTATAGTCTTTTATCTAAATCATTACAAGACTAAACTGGTAATGATTTAGTAACCTAACCTTGTCTTTTTAAGTCCAAAACCTGTCGTACACCGACCTCCAACTTTGTACTACCATTTTATAAACCTCTGTATAATAACTGTTTTAATCGTTTTGCTTACTTTTGCTTTTTACTAATCTTTTTTAAGCAAAAAAAACCTCAGGTGTTGTGACCTGAGGTTCTGCATTTTAACCTTTCCTTTCGTACATACAGCAATGATGTAACTTCTCATAATCTTCATCCTTGGCTTTTACCTGGTCCGTATCGTGTCCTGCTTTCGCTACAGCCTGATGAATTTTCACAACATCCGATTTTTCTTCGTTAAGGATCACATGAAGTGTCGTATCATCCGAATGCCATACGGCAGACTTAACGCCCGGCACACTGAACGCTGCTTTTTCAATTCTTTTTTTACAAAGTTCACAGTTGCCATTCACTGCAATATCATATTTGGCATTTTTCTTCTTTTCCTGAGCATTTACAGAAATCCCCATCAGGGCAACCAGCAATACAAAAATTATTTTTTTCATCTTTATCGTGTTTTTAATCAGTTATATTATTTTAAAACGCAGTCCGGCATAATACATTTGCCCAAAAATGGGGCCATAAATCATAGAACTGTCGAAATAGGCTCCAAACGGATCGTCACTGCCTACAATAGCATTCTTTTGTTTGTAATTTGTAAGGTTCTCCCCTCCCACATACACTTCAAAAACCGGAGAGAACGAACGGGTAATCTGCGCATTCATCAGTGAAAAAGAAGGCGAAAATTCTCCCAATTGGTATTGCGGTGGATTGGAGGCTGTAGTCGGTAATTTTTGCTTGCCCAGCCAATTATAGGTATAATCAAATTTCCATTGCCGCCCTTTATCAGTGACATGGGTTTCATATGCTATATTAGCAAAAACACGGTTTTTTGCCTGCAAAGGACGCTCGTTGCTTCCGCTTCTGTAGTCGGTACGGATGTCATAATATTTATAAGCCGTACGCAGGCTCAAATGGGTCGTAAGCGTATAATTAAATTCTAACTGCAGGCTATTCGCACTGCAGGCTATTCGCATAAGACTTTCCATCGAGATTATAGAACAATACCTGCTGTGGCCCCTGATACAGGTCTACCACCGCCTGGTTCTGGAAATCCGTTCGGTAAAAGTCGAAAACCACCTCAGCTTCTTTAGCAAAAAGATGGAACTTCTGTATAAAGCTCAGTCCGTAATTCCAGGCAATCTCAGGATCCAGCCCATAGATTTTTCCGCCTGAATTCAAAATTGAAAAGGTTCGTGAAGATGCAAAAAGCGATTGATTCTCAGCAAAAATATTCGCCAGGCGTTTTCCTCTTCCTGCAGAAACTCTCAGGGTTCCTTTTTCCCAGGGATTATAACGCGCATGGAGTCTTGGCGTAAAAAAAGTGCCCAACCGGTTGTGTACATCTACCCGCCCTCCGGCAACAATACTCAGGTTATCGGAATTATCATAGGTATATTCAAAAAAAGCACCTACCGAATTATCAATCCTGCTATAGTCACGGATGTTGACAAACTCATCATATTGATCATAGGTGAAGTTTAATCCGGTCGCAAATTTATTCATGGTATTCGAAATAATCGAATTGAAAATCAGGTTGGAATAGAAACTCTTCTGGTGGATATCATATTGGTTCAGCCCAAAATAAGAATCCTGTTTGTGGCTGTTGAATGAATTCTGGAAACCAATCGACTGGTACGGCATATCCGGGAATACATAGCCTAATTTTGCCGAAAGGTCCACTTTTTCAGTATTCACTTCCGATCCCCAGAAATTTGTAGTCAGCTTGTCTCTTTTCTTATCAAAGTCCAGTTGTCCCGCCTGCTTTTCATCTTTCATATAGCGAAGGTTGATAAAGCTCACCCAGCCTTTTTCAGCATCTACATACTGCCATCGGTTTAGCACATTGATTTGTTTCGCTAAAGGATTGTCCAGGAAACCGTCATCATTCATGTCGTTTTTCGCTACTCTTGTATTCCCATGCAGGAACAGGCTGGTCGACCATTTGTCACTTACCTTTTTATTAAAGTGCGTATTCAGTTCAAAACGGGAATCTGTCGAACCGTAAGCATTCAGGAAAAATGGAATGTCATTCATCGGTTTGATCAGTTCGGTATTGATTTGCCCAGAAATGCTTTCATAACCATTCACAACCGATCCCGCACCTTTGGTAATCTGGATACTCTCCACCCAGGTACCCGGGGTAAAAGAAAGCCCATAAGCCTGGGAAGCACCGCGAACGGAGGGAATATTCTCTTCGGCAATCAGGATATACGGACTGGTAAGGCCCAGCATTTTAATCTGCTTGCTTCCGGTTATAGCATCCGAGAAATTTACGTCTATAGAAGGATTCGTTTCAAAACTCTCCGAAAGGTTGCAGCAGGCGGCTTTCAGCAGTTCTTTATGGCCTAAAACCTGCACATTCGCAGTAGTTCCGCTCAGTCGCTCCAGGCTCTTGCGCCGTTTCGCCACAATGACTTCCTGTAGTGTGTTTTCGGAAAAAAGCAGGTGGTTGATTTTTTTATTTTGGGTAACCGTAATGGTATCGGACTTGAATCCCACAAAACTGATTACCAGTTGGGAATGTTCCTGTGTATAAGGAATGGAAAAAATTCCTTTTTCATCGGTTTGGGTTCCAATTGTGGTCCCCGACCATACTACTGAAGCCCCGGCTAAGGGAAGTGTAGCCTCTGTGGCAGTGGATTCATAGATAACGCCCTCCAGTTTTTCCTGAGCAGATAATGCCACGGAAAACAGGGCAAACAATATCCCTAAGATTTGTTTTTGCATACTGTAATTTTAATGTTTAAAAATAATCGAACGATAACAGCTGTTATCAAACTTCCAGTTCAAACAGTAAAAATCAGGCGTAAAGAATGTATTGGCAATAGAGTTGAAAGAGTGGTGGCGCATGGGCATCGCAATAATAAGCCACATCGGAAGGCGTTTGTACCTGTGGATAAGCCGCAAAAACCAACGGTTTCCATTCCGGAATAACATAAAAATTATCCGTAGTAACGCTTAAGGCTTTTGTGATTACATTGTCCGATTTGTGTTTTACTTTGACCACTTTGTCCTTACAGCAGGATGCTTTCTGGACCTGCTCCCCGCAACAGGAATATGCTTTTCCCGGATTTGCCTTTAGGGCATACCCCGTAGAAACAGAAGCAAGTTGATCACCACAAAAATGCACCGTGAATGCGAAGCCGATGTTGGATACCATCAGTAGCAAGGCCATTACGATACATGTAGACTTTTTAAAATTCATCTTTTCTGTGATTGCTGCAAAAATATTTAAAATTACCGATTAAAACGGTTAAAGACTGTTATTTTTCTTCCCGGCATACTGTTGAAAATAAAGTGCCGGAATAAAAAGCAGGACAAAGAGAGGCTGTATAAGGAACCGGCGGATGTAAAAAAAGGCAAGTGCATTCTCTTTTCCTGAAAAATGAAGCAATCCAAAAAGGCCCATCAATAGCAGTACCAACAGGATTCCATATAAAACCCCGAGTACTTTGAGCATTTCCCGATCGCGGAAGAGGACATAGATAATAAAAAGCGAGAGTATCATATTAAGGGCATAGCGAAAGACAAGCCCACAAAACAATCTCATACCATTGTAGTCCGGAAACTCCTGATGCTGGTAATCATACTTAAAATAAATAAGGAATGGATCATAAAAAAGACGGTCTTCAAATATCCTTACGCAGGCCAGGGCTATAATTCCCAGAGCGAGTAAAGCCAGTTTTAGTATTTTATTTCCCATCACCTGCAAAATCAGAGAATTTAGCAATCCACAAATACCATAGTAGAAATACAGCGCCATAGATGGCTAACGGAAATACCACGCCATGCAACATATTGGTATATTCCGGGTAACGGTACAACGCAATCCCCAAAAGGGCAATCCGGAGGATATTAAAACAATGGATCCCTAAAATACCAAATACTATAAAGACGACAGTTTTATACCAGCGTCCTGAAAAAGCAATGATAAAAGCCGCAAACAGGATCATAATACTGATCGCATTACAGCCTTCTACAATCTTAGCGATATAATACTTCTGGATAAAGAGCCTGACACTGGGAGCAAAGGGATCGGCAGTAATCATGGCGTCGACATCAAAGAAAGATAACAGTTCTTTGGTTTGTGTGGCTACGATGACGGTGAAGCCGTCCACTTCATTCCTGGCGGCATCATAGTGTTGTAAATAGTAATTATACACCAGTAGCAGCACGCCATACACAAGGAAAAATTTGACCATGTCTAGTCCTAGAATAGCAATACAGGATTAATAATAATAAAAGTACATTTTTTAGACAGAAGTAGCTTCATGGTTACTTCTGTTTTTTGTTTTATAGGTTTTCATTTCTATTTCTTTTTGCTGATGCATTTGCATCGGAGTAAGCATATGATTAGAGCAATGCGGTCTTACTAGATTATAAATCTGTATAGATTCCTTAACTACTAACTTAATAATATTAAGTTGCTGATCATTATACCTATCTACTAAAAACTCCTGTTTTAATATTCCATTTACCCTTTCAGCGACCGCATTTTGATATGGATCATAAGACTCAGTCATGCTACAGCGCAGGTTTTTAGTCTTGCGTATCACTTTTTGATATTCATCAGAACAATATTGTATACCTCTATCTGAGTGATGGATTAACGACAAACAACTATTTTTCCTGCTCTTAAGAGCCATTTGTAAAGCTTTAAGACTATTTTCGGCATTTAAATTAGTAGCTACATTAAATCCCATGATCCGTTTTGAATATGCATCTGTTACTAAGCTTAAATAGCAGGGCTTACTTCTTTTTCCGATGTATGTAATATCGGATACCCAAACCTGTTCAGGACGTATTATTTTTAAGTTTTCAATTAAATTCTTGTGTTTTTTAAAACGATGATATGAGTTAGTCGTAATATGATAGCTCCGTTTTGGAGATATTAGCAGATGGTTTACTTTGAGGATATTAAAAAACATATCTCTTCCAATCTTCAATGCTCTAAGCTCCTGGTTTAATAAATAATACAACTTTCTCGTACCGATACGAGGCATTTTCATCCTAATCTTTCTTACCATAAGAATGACTTGTTCAGACTTTGATTGCTTTAAGATTTTTCTTTTAATGCTACGATAATAGACCTGCCTGTCTATCCCGAACAAACTACAGGTAAAACCTAAGGTTTGTTTTTGTTCTTCTTTAAATAGGACAATTGTTCGGGTGATGAGTTTTTTCGGATATCGATATTATATTCTTTCTCTGCAATATCAATAAGCATATCAAAAATAATAGCTTTCTTATCCGTAAAATTAACTTGTTGCTCCAGATGAGCTTTCTGTTTTTCAAGAAGCGTAACTTTAGCTTCGAGTTCCATGATTTGCTGTTCAGGTGTTTTAGCCATTTGAGATGGGGTTTGGGTTTCCCAATCAAAGTTACCAAATTTTCTAAGCCAACTAACAACTGTTGAACGTGCTTGCACACCATATTTTTTACAAGCTCCATGTGTAGATAACTCTCCTCGTTCAATCTCATGGACGATTTGCAATTTGAGAGACATACTGTAATCTCGCTGGGTTCGCTTTACATAATTTTTCTCTTTAGACATAATTGAGTTTTTTTTTGTATCGCTATTTCAGGACGGGACACCAGGAAAATAAAAAAAAGCCGGTATTTTCGGAGGTATACTTTCACTATTTTATTTTTAACAAATTTATGCAATTAAATACAGTTCCATATAATACTTTTGTAAAAAGATACATCATGACTTTCGAAGAATTACGCCCTAAGGTTTTAGACATACTCCATCATAGTAACACCTTACGCGAAGAGAAATTATTACAGGTTTGCCATCTCTTAAAAGACAATATCGATTACTACGACTGGGTTGGATTTTATTTTAAGAATGGCGATAAGGAAGAACTAATCCTGGGCCCTTATGCCGGGGAACCAACAGACCATACTATAATTCCATTTGGGAAAGGCATCTGCGGGCAGGTGGCAATCTCCAACCAGAATTTTGTGGTGCCGGATGTTAGTGCACAGGACAATTATATTTCCTGCAATATTTCGGTTAAATCCGAAATTGTAGTGCCTTTATTTGTCAATGGGGAAAATATTGGCCAAATCGATATCGATTCTAACATTGCCGATACTTTTGACGAGTCCGATGAGCGCTTCTTAGAATTTGTAAATGCCGAAATAGCCAAACTTTTTTAGCCCTGCATCCTCCTAATGAATAGATTCACTTGTATTTTTATTTGCAGGTTCAAAAAATAAGATTACTTTTGCACCCGAATAGGATATCCTTATTCACTACATAATAATCATTTAAAATAATATTAGCATGTACTTAACTAAAGAAGTTAAAGAAGAAATTTTCGCTAAACACGGAAAATCGGCTACAAACACTGGTTCTGCAGAAGGACAAATTGCACTTTTCACTTTCAGAATTGCTCACTTAACTGAGCACTTGAAAAAGAACCGTCACGATTATAACACGGAGCGTTCCCTGGTACTTTTAGTAGGTAAGAGAAGAAGTCTTCTTGACTACCTTAAAAAGAAAGAGATCAACAGATATCGTGAGATTATCAAAGAATTGAATATTAGAAAATAATATCAATAAAAAGAGGTGCGTACGCGCCTCTTTTTATTTTAACAACTATTGACTGAAAAAGTTTGGTTTTTCATTGGGTTTCATACAACTACACACAACAACTACACAACACAACTTGAAACCCATTGTATAATCAAAGAATTAAATTTTATGATTCCTAACGTAACAAAAGAAATCATCGATTTGGGAGATGGACGAAGCATCTCAATCGAAACCGGAAAATTAGCCAAGCAGGCGGACGGATCTGTAGTAGTACAAATGGGCGACACTATGTTGTTGGCCACTGTAGTATCTGCACGTAAAGCGAGCCCTGGTATTGACTTTTTACCCCTTACCGTAGACTACCGTGAGAAATTTGCCGCTGCAGGACGTTTTCCTGGAGGCTTTTTCAAACGTGAAGCACGACCAAGTGATAATGAAATCCTAACTATGAGATTAGTAGACCGTGTATTGCGTCCACTTTTCCCGGATGACTATCACGCGGAAACACAAGTTATGATTCAATTAATGTCTCATGACAATTCTGTAATGCCGGATGCTTTGGCAGGACTTGCTGCTTCGGCTGCATTAGCCCTGTCTGACGTTCCTTTCGCTACTTTAATTTCTGAAGTACGCGTAGCACGCATCGACGGTAAATTCGTTATCAACCCAAGCAGAGAACAATTGGCACTTTCTGACATCGACATGATGATTGGAGCTTCAAAAGATTCTATCGCTATGGTAGAAGGGGAAATGAAAGAAATTTCAGAAAAGGAAATGGTGGAAGCCATTAAATTTGCCCATGAAGCGATTAAAGTTCAGATTGCTGCTCAGGAAAGACTGAAAGCTATTGCTGGAAAAAACATCGTACGATCTTATGATGAAGAACGCAGTGACGAAACTGTTTACGAAAAAGTACGTCAGGCTTCTTATGATAAAATCTACGCTGTAGCATCTGCCGGAACTGGTAAACAGGAAAGAACAGAGAAATTTGCTGAAATCAAAGAAGAAGTAAAAGCAGCATTCACGGAAGAAGAATTGGCTGAAAACGGTGATCTTGTAGGGAAATATTTCTACAAAACACAGAAAGAAGCGGTTCGGAATGTGATCCTGGATTTAGGATTACGTCTTGACGGAAGAAAAACTACCGAAATCAGACCTATCTGGTGTGAAGTAAACTACCTTCCTTCTGTTCACGGATCTGCATTATTCACCAGAGGTGAAACTCAGGCTTTGGCTACAGTAACACTTGGAACATCAAGAGAAGCGAATCAAATCGACTCTCCAACAGAACAAGGTGAAGAGAAATTCTACCTTCACTACAACTTCCCTCCTTTCTCTACCGGTGAAGCAAAACCACTAAGAGGAACTTCCAGAAGAGAAGTAGGTCATGGTAACTTAGCACAACGTGCTTTGAAAAACATGATCCCTGCTGAAAATCCGTACACAATCCGTATTGTCTCTGAAGTTCTGGAATCGAATGGTTCTTCTTCTATGGCAACCGTATGTGCTGGAACATTAGCATTAATGGATGCAGGAGTTCAAATGATCAAACCAGTATCCGGAATTGCAATGGGACTGATCTCTGATGAAAAAACAGGAAGATGGGCTGTATTATCCGATATCTTAGGAGATGAAGATCACTTAGGGGATATGGACTTTAAAGTAACCGGAACTGCAGATGGTATTACTGCCTGCCAGATGGATATTAAAATAGACGGATTGGCGTATGAGATCATGGAGAAAGCCCTTGAGCAGGCTCGTGACGGACGTCTTCATATTCTTGGAAAATTAATTGAAGTATTAGACAAACCAAATACTGACGTTAAGAAACATGCTCCAAAAATCATCAAAGTAACGATTCCAGGAAACTTCATCGGAGCCTTAATCGGTCCAGGTGGAAAAGTAATCCAGGAATTGCAAAAAGCTACAGGTACTACCATTGTAATCAATGAAGTGAATGAGCAGGGTGAAGTTGAAATCTTAGGTACTGATCCGGACGGAATCCAGGCAGTATTAAACAAAATCGACTCCCTTACATTCAAACCGGTACTTGGAGACCCTTATGAAGTAAAAGTCATCAAAATGCTTGATTTTGGTGCTGTAGTAGAATATTTAAAAGCGCCTGGAAATGAAGTATTACTTCACGTTTCTGAACTGGCTTGGGAAAGAACTGAAAATGTATCCGATGTGGTAAACATGGGTGATGTATTTGAAGTAAAATACCTTGGTATTGACCCAAAAACCAGAAAAGAGAAAGTTTCCAGAAAAGCGTTGCTTCCAAGACCTCCACGTGAGGAGAAAAAAGAAGCTCCAAAGCAATAATTATCTTACAAGGTTAATTCACAAAAGCCCCGTTTCATCGCTATGAAATGGGGCTTTTAATTTAGAGCAATGGCACAAAACACTCTGATTAGCCATTGAACAATTTATGTTTCCGGAACGGAATCCCTTTACGGATCAGATAGGCATGGTAACAGCTCGGGACATCTACTGTCCATTTTGGCAGCAAGAGGATAATAAGATACACATCGATATGGGAGATAATCCCAAAGACCACTGCCAATATAAAAGGCAGCCCGGCATAGCCAAAACCAATCATCGATACAAAAGCCGCCAGCAATGTAATGCCCCATAGCTTCGATAGTATCGCATGTGTTGCATTTTCTTTTCGAAACTTCAGGTAACTGAACACATAGGTCAACGCTTCCATACTAAACACAATCCACAACAGCAGTTTATGCTCCCCAATGAGATCAGGATTAAGCAACCAGGTACAATAACACGTACAAGCCCAGAAAACCACATCACTCTGGCTGTCCATCCGGCGCAGCTGCACGGTAGCAACTCCCACTTTCCGGGCAATAATCCCATCAAAAATATCTGAAAGTATCCCCAGGAACAGCAATACCACCAGCAGCAAACGAACGGCATCTCCATAGTTCCAGGCTAAAAAAATCATGATCGGCCCTAAGAGCAACCGGAATACAATAAGTCCCATCGGGATTTTTCTTTTCATTTTAAGTACGGTATTGGTGAAAGCTATTATAGTAAAAAAGTGCAAAATACATATTTCCTTTTATATTATGCCTTACTCTTTTTGACCGCTTCTTTAAATTGCCAGTTGATAAAGGGCAACTTCCGTTTTCCATTGGTATTCCACAATCCAAACTGCATCCCTCTCAGGTTTTTGGAATTATTAAATAGCCCGATTTGTACGCCCTTGTGATTCCGGGAAAGATTGGAAACGGCAATCTGTACTCCTGTACCATATTCACAGGCATTACCGAGCCCTGCAATACTGACCCCGCTAAAAGTAGTAGCCCCAAATGCTTCCAGGCTAAAAGACACTCCTTTCATTTCATTCATAAAAGTAAACACGCTAATATTCACACCCCGGCATTGGGCACCTCCCATAAAACCTCCGGCACTCAGGTTCACGCCATCGACACGAATATAAGTCCGGTCGGGCGAGTCAAAGAAAAGCTTCGCATTCGGGCCTTCATAAATACCGGCTACCAGCAGTTCAATAGGCAGGTTAAAAGCAACAACATTGACTATTGCGGCTATAGGAGTAATTTCCAGGTTCAGCCCATTGACCTCCTGGCAGGCAATCCTATGATTTTCAAAATGGCCAATACCAAGCGCCAGTCCATTAACACTACTCACCCTTCTGGAAATAGGAGAAAGGCTAAAGTACCGTGTACTATCCCGGGGGACTACAACTCCCCCGGTGTATAAAGTGGCATTTCCTACTTCCTGTTCCAGGCTATCCGACACTGTGATGGTTTCCTGTGAGAATCCTTAGATTCCCAAGACCAGCGCTACAACTACTAAAAATTGTGTTTTCATACTATTTTTCTTTAAGGTTACTCCAACAAACGTAAGCCGTTTTCCAAAATCAAAATGGTGTAAAACGAGTATTAAATTTTCTATATTTGTGAATATCGCAAATCAATGGACTATCAGTAACTTTTGTTAAAAACCATCCGCAAACAACTCAACAGCAAGACTTCCCTGATTGATGAAATTGCCGTAATACTAAGTATCAGCTATGATGCTGCACACCGCAGGATAGCCCAAAAAAGCAAATTCTCGATTGAGGAAACCATACAATTATGCCACCATTACGGGCTTTCGATGGATGCTGTTTTTGGCAATGCCAATAAAGTACTGGTGGAAAAAACTAAGGAAATCCACTCCTTTGACGATATGGTGCTGTATTTTGAACAATCGGCCAACTACCTGAAATACTATCAGGACTCCCCCCAGGCCACCTTATTTTATTCCGCCAAGGACATTCCTTTATTTTATACCATTGGAGGCACACTCTTATCAAAATTCAAACTGTATGTATGGCTGAATTTACTCATCGACAGGAAAAAACAGGAATCCTTTGAAAAGTTTCATTTACCCAGATCCCTACAGGAATACAGTACCCAGCTCAACTCCGTTTATGAAAATGTAGGGGTGAGTGAAATATGGAATGACACGACCATCAACAGTACTTTACAACAAATCTGTTATTTCTTTGAATCCGGATTGCTGACTGCGGCAAATGCCACATTGATTTATGAAGAAGTACAGCTGCTATTGGACCTGGTAGAAGAAAAATCCAGCCGCAATGATGCGCGCTACCATCTGTACTACAACGAGCTGTTGATCCTGAACAATAATGTATTGATTAGCCATGCTGAAAAAAGCACTCTTTTTATTCCGTATACGATGTTGGGGTATTTTATTACCGAAGATCAGCCTACAACCCGGAATGCTTCCGATTATTTTTTACACCAGATTAAAAACTCCAAATCCCTGAATTTATCCGGCACCAAAGACCGTAAACTGTTCTTTAACAAGGCCCGGAAGAAGGTGGACTACTATATTCAGAAGCTGGATACTGAGAGTAATAATCTCTTCTAAAAAAATAATTTAAAATTAGTGTAACTTTTTTTCCCTTCCCTACGTATAACTACCTGAATACTTAAAAAATTGAGGAGATTCTTAGATGAGACAACTTAAAATTACCAAGCAGGTAACGAACCGTGAAACTGCTTCCTTAGACAAATACCTACAAGAAATTGGAAAAGTTGACCTTATTACCGCTGACGAAGAGGTAGAATTAGCACAGAAAATCAAAGCCGGAGATCAAAAAGCCTTGGAGAAATTAACCAAAGCTAACCTTCGTTTTGTCGTTTCTGTAGCGAAACAATACCAGAATCAGGGTTTAACGTTACCCGATTTGATCAATGAAGGAAATTTAGGTTTGATCAAAGCTGCACAGCGTTTTGATGAAACCCGTGGTTTTAAATTCATTTCGTATGCGGTATGGTGGATTCGTCAATCGATTCTTCAGGCTTTGGCCGAACAATCCCGTATTGTACGTCTTCCATTGAACAAAATCGGCTCTATCAATAAGATCAACAAAATGTATGCGTTATTAGAGCAATCTAATGAGCGTCCACCTTCTGCTGAGGAAATTGCAAAAGAGCTTGACATGACCGTGAATGATGTTAAGGAGAGTATGAAAAACTCAGGCCGTCACCTTTCTATGGATGCGCCTTTGGTAGAAGGAGAAGATTCAAACCTCTATGACGTTTTACGTTCCGGGGAATCACCAAATCCTGACCGCGAGCTGATTCATGAATCACTACGTACCGAGATTGAGCGTGCATTGGAAACATTGACACCTCGTGAAGCGGATGTAGTACGCCTGTATTTTGGACTGGGAGACCAGCATCCAATGACACTTGAAGAAATTGGTGAAACTTTTGACCTTACCCGGGAGCGTGTGCGCCAGATTAAGGAAAAGGCGATCCGAAGACTGAAACACACGTCCAGAAGTAAAATCCTAAAAACCTATTTAGGATAAAAATATGTAAGACAACAACAGTTTCTAACTGTTCGTTTTTTGATTGATGATTGAAACTCCGGCTGATTACCGGAGTTTTGTTTTTTACAATCCTTACCGATTCCTGATGAGGGATGAAATATTCGGGGGATTTATAAAAAAATTAGTCCAGAAACTGTTGAAAATAGTACTTTTGCAAAAACAACACACAAACAATGAAAAATACTTTAATTGCTCCTTCTGTTCTTGCAGCCGATTTTGGTAACCTGCAACGCGATCTTGAAATGATCAACAACAGCGAGGCCGACTGGTTCCATATCGACATTATGGATGGCGTATTTGTACCCAATATATCCTACGGTATGCCCGTATTGGAAACCATACAAAAACACGCTAAAAAAACAATTGACGTACACCTGATGATCATTGATCCGGATCGTTACATCAAAACATTTGCTGCCCTGGGCGCCAATGTCCTTAGCGTGCATTATGAAGCCTGTACCCACCTGCACAGAACCCTGCAAGCCATCAGGGCTGAAGGCATGAAAAGTGGCGTGGCCCTTAACCCCCACACGCCTGTCAATGTACTCGAAGACATCATCAACGATGTAGACGTCGTTTGCCTGATGAGTGTTAACCCTGGTTTTGGCGGACAGTCTTTTATTGAAAATACGTATAAAAAAGTACGTCAACTCAAGGAAATCATCACTCGTAACAAGGCAAAAACCCTGATTGAAGTTGATGGTGGAGTGACCGATAAAAACGCAAAAGAATTAGCAGAAGCCGGAGCGGATGTCCTGGTTGCCGGCAGTTATGTTTTTAAAGCCGAAAACCAATTGGAAACCATCGCAGGTTTAAAAAGAATTACCAGCTGGTAATATACTCATCCCGGTTCCTCTGAACCGGGATTTTTTTATTCCATCCGCTTGATCCGGATGCTCAAAACAGTTCACTACACTGCTTTGTATTAAAGTCTTTGCTGCTCCTCAGTCTTCCCTTTATTCTGTTGCCCTTTTAAGGTCTGGTTCCCAAAATTATATTTGAACGCCAACCGGATACTGCGCGTATCGCTATAATCGTAGAAATAATTGTACTGATTGGCATAATTCGTCGTCACCTTTTGCTTCTCTCCCCTATAGAGATCCGACAGGATCATCGAGAACTCTCCTTTTCCTTTCAACACCACTTTGCGCAGGCTCGCACCAAGGCTTGACGTACTGCTTATGGTAAAGGTGCCCTGTACTGCCGGGGAAGCATAGTAGAAGTTTACCTCAGCCGTAAGGCCTGCCGCTTTATTCAGTGTGAACCGGTTGTTGACACTCCCGTTATAAGTCCATCGCGCATTGGTATACAATCCGCCATCAATACCCTGGAACTGGTCTTTCTGATAGCTAACGCTTCCCTGGATTCCCGAATCCCACCAGGCAAACAATTCCAGATTCGTATTAAAATCCAATCCGTAGGCGCTATTTTTATCAATGTTAGTATAATGATAGACGACAGTATTGGTCGCATAATCCTGGTATGAAATTTCCATGGATGGATTTTTTTCATTCCGGTAATAGAGGTCAAAATTGTACTTACTCTTAAGCGTGTACAGCATACTGATGTTGTGGATTATCGCCGGTTGTAATTTCGGATCCCCGGTAAAGTAGGAATAAGAATTATAATAGGACCGGAAGGGGTTCAGCCAGCTGTATTGTGGCCTGCTGATCCTTTTTCCGTAGGAAATCCCTAAATCATTGCCTTCGGATATCTTATACATACCATACAATGTTGGGAACAATTTAAAATAATGCTGGGTATTGGTTTCATTATTGGTTTCCGAATTACCTTCCAATTGGGTGTATTCACCGCGAAGGCCGGCTTTAAAACTCCACTTACCCCATTCGCGGCTGTAACTTCCATAACCGGCAAAAATAGATTCATCATATAAAAAACGGTTCGTCCGTTGCGGATTCAGGACTAATGCCCCATCGATATCATCCCGGTAGTCCAGGCTGCTATTCGCTTTGACAGTTCCAAATTTTACTCCAGCCTCGAAGATCCCTTCCTTTTCCCGACTGTAGTCTGCCTGCACCGAAAACAACCTTATTTTATTGGTATTGTCACTTAGGAAACGCGTCGTACGGTAAGGCGCGCTATCGGGTAATGAAAAATCGGAACGGATGTCCTGGTTTTCACTGCGGTTGTAACGGGTATAATCGGAGTTGATGTTTATTTTTTCCTTTGGTGCGAACACATGCTCGTAAGAGGCATTAAAAGAATTGTTGCGCTGGGGATTATACCGGCTGTTGCGGGTAACAAACATGGAGTCTATTTGCTGGCTGCCATTGTAAATTACCGTAGGGACATTGTAATTCCCGTGATTATTCTGGCTTACGAATCCATTTCCGCCCAGGCTCACCGTATTCAGGCTGTCAATCTCATAGGTAAGATTGAGCCGGTAATTGTTTTGTGCCAGGGCTTTGTTTTTACGGTTCATAATACTTTTCCACTCGGAATCCGGCTGCCCTTCGGCATTCAGGTAATAGACCACATCTTCCCCCTGGCGGTAATAGGTACCACTACCAAAACTGTAATTCCCGGAAACGGATAACTTCTCCCCTTTGTAATAGTGGCTGGTAGCCACAATGCCTTTAGGATACATGGACTGTACATAGGCGGCACTGGCGGTTCCTTTATACCCCCGCATATTGTTTTTCTTCATTTTGATATTCAGGACTGCACTACCCTGCGCTTCATATTTTGCAGGCGGATTGGTAATCACTTCTACGGACTGTATGTCTTCCCCACTCGTGTTTTCCAGGAACTGCTTCAGTTCTTCTCCGCTCAGGTATACTTTTTTATCATTGATCGTTACCAGTATGCTCGTACTCCCCCGGACAGCAATAGCCCCAGTGCCTCCCGCTATAACTCCCGGGGTTTTCTTTAGGATCTCCCAGGCATTGCTGGACGAAAGGATACTATTGGCAACCGTAAATTCAAGGCGGTCGATTTTGCGCTTTACGATAGGCCGTTTGGAATTGATCTCTACGTTATCCAGCATTTCTGCCTGTTGTTTGAGTACAATCACCGGTAATACGAGGGATTGCTGTAAGTCAATTTGTTCATAATAATCATCATAACCGATCGTAGTCACACGCAACAGGTAGGCTCCGGCAGGAATTTCGTCCAGGACGAATGTACCCTCTTCGGTAGCGGTAACCACTTTTACCACCAGGGAATCAGAAGGCTGCAATAAGGCAACTTCGGTAAAGGCTACAGGCTTTTTTGCCGTATCGGCTATCTTTCCCGAAAGGGTTACTTGTTGCCCAAAAACAGCAACGGGAAAGAGTACTAAAAAAAGGATATATTTATTCATGGTTAGGGTTTTGTTGGGAACAAATTTCCATAAAGCCTTTGTACCTGCGGGTTAATGATGGGTTAATGATGGGTTAAACCCAAATGAAACAAGGACAGCAGTCTTCCTTACAAAATAACAGTCGATGGAAATTTCGTGTAAAATCAGCCTTTCGCAAAGTGTACCCCGATCCTATTCGGTTAACGGAGGGTTAATCCTTTTTTATTTCACGCTCAGTATTCTGGAATCTGTTAGCTTTGTCACTGCTAGTATTCCTTAGCCTATTCCGGCAACTGTAGGGTTGTCCAAAAACAAAAACAATGAAGAAGAAAATTTTAGCCTTAAGCATCGGATGCATTATCACTGTAGCGGCACTGGCCACTATACAGGGGTACTTTATCTATAATACCTATAAGCTAAAAGAAAAAGAAGCCAATACTGTCGTCAAAGAACAGCTGCAGGAATTGGAGAACACGGAAGAATGGGATTCTATCCTGGAGATTTCCGAATCGGCTTCAGAGCGTTTTATAGAAGCCTATAAGAAAAATAAGACTACCAAAGCAGATTATATACGCCTGATTGAAAAGAATCGGGATACGTTATCCCAACTCATGGCAGCCTATATCGAAAAGAATAAAACCGAAAAGAAATATGCAATAGATTATTCTATCTATATGGTTTCGGCCACTGTACGGCAGGATGGAAAAATGGACACCCTCCTGAACGGAAAAGTATTGCTGCTGGGCGGCGCGGGAAAGGAAAAAGATGAAATCTATTCCGGTCAAGGCCGGTGGGAAACGGCTTTTACAACTCGTGACGATACGCTCAAGGGTATAAAAAAACATTATAATATTGAAATAAAAACCAAACGCTATTACAGTATTGAAGACTGGGAGAAAAAGATCATCAACCAAATGGCAGGATTGCTTGTCTTTTCGATAGTGTTGGTACTCATTGTCATTTGCCTGTTCTATATGTCGATTAAAAGCCTGATTTCCCAGAAGAAAATTGCCGACATCAAAACGGACTTCATCAATAACATCACCCATGAATTCCAGACACCACTGGCTACCATGGATATTGCGATAAAAACAGTAACCCGAAAAAAGAGCGAAATGTCCAAAACCGATTTTGAGCATACGCTTTCACTGATCGAGCGCCAGAATGAACGCCTCCAGAAGTTGTTCCGCCAGGTAGCAGAGGTATCGGTAACCCGAACCCCATCGGCAACAGCAGAGAGCCTCATTACAGATGAAAACAGCCTAAAACAGATTATCGAGGACTTTCAGTTTTCCCGTCCCGATATCCAGATTAACTATACTCCTGTTCCCCCTGTACCGGAACTTCCTATTGAGTTATTCCACCTGAGCACGATGGTGATCAACCTGCTGGACAATGCGGTAAAATATGGGGCTACACAAATTAATGTTGGTATCCATACGTCCGGTCCTGCTTTTCACATTACGGTACAGGATAATGGGATTGGCATTAACAAAAAGGAGCAATCGGCTATATTTGATAAATTCTACCGGGTCGAAAAAGGAAACATCCACATGACGAAAGGCCTCGGGCTGGGCTTATTTTACATCCACCAGATTGCCACTTCCTACCACGGAACGGTCACTGTAAGCAGTGAAGAAAGCAAAGGTGCTTTATTTACCCTCTCAATCCCATTACCATGAAACACATACTTTTAGCCGAAGATGATTTTGACTATGCCTCTGTACTGAAGCAATACCTCCAGATCTCGGGATTCCAGGTAAGCTGGGCGAAGGATGGACGCGAAGCGCTTTCGATGTTTGGCACTGCCCATCCGGATATTTGCGTCTTTGATGTGATGATGCCCCATTTGGATGGTTTTACCCTGGCGGAGAAGATCATTGCCGAAAATCCGGATACGCCTATCATTTTCCTAACCGCCAAAGGGATGAAGGAAGACAAGATAAAAGGGCTAAAGCTGGGTGCCGATGATTATGTGGTCAAGCCTTTTGAAGTCGACGAGCTGATTTTACGGATTACGAATATCCTGAAACGCAGCCAGAAGACTACTCCTGTGAAGGATATCGAAAGCCCGATGCCCATTGGCAGTTATCTGTTCAATCCGGCCAATCACACGCTCGTACACGAAAAAATAACCCACCGGATTACAGACAAAGAAGTGCAATTGATCCGATACCTGTATGCCAATAAAAATCAACTGGTAAAACGGGATGAGATCCTGCGCGAAATATGGGGCAGCGATGATTTCTTTTCCGGACGCAGCATGGATGTTTTTATCAGCCGCTTGCGGAAATATTTTAATGAAGACCCTACGATTTCCATTCCCAGTGTCAGGGGGATTGGTTTTGAATTTAATATTAATCACTAAATACAGTGTATCATGAGATTTTTTATCCTCCTTACTTTTTTGGTATTCAGTATGCTGGTGAGTGCGCAGTATAAAACACCCAATACGCCCACCCCACCTACACCGCCGAATGTAACTGGTGTAACGATGCCTCCCCCATCCAGTGCGGATGGTGCCGCATCGGGAAGGACGACTTCCACCACCAGGACTTCGTCCTCTTCTTCTTCGCACGTTAGCACCAGCCGTAGCCGTAGTTCAAGAAGTACGATTTCTGTCCATGAATCGGATTTGTCCTATAGCCTGAAAGCGGAATTTGATTCCAACAAATGGCATGAACTGCAGGAATTCCTGACAGATACTATGGACAATACCTACAAAATAGAATCGAACAAGAGCCTGCAATGGTGGAAAAAAGGGAATGGGGATAGTGTTGCCTACAGTTTCCTGCTTACTACCAATTCGCTTAAGATCACTATCGATAAAAAATTAAATTCGAAAGCGGCAACAGAACGCTTAGTCGAAGTCGCCGAAACCCTTTCCAATACTATTTCATCCCACTAATACAGAACAATATTCCCTGTACATAATCCATATACCTTACCTGTAATTTTGCCCCGCGTGAGGGATGGCAGCAAGCTGCCCCGCAGCGCGAACAGCCCGACGCTTTTGGAATAGCAGCCCCCTGACGCCAATCTTATTTTGGGCTGCTGTTCCAAAAGGGACACGCCCCATTATAGGGTAAATTCTGGAAAATGAAACGAAATTCAATTACTAATTTTAAACTATAATTATTATGAAAACAATTCTTTTAAGCGCATTTCTATTGGCCAGCATGGCTATGAGCGCACAGACCAGCTCTAAAAGCTCTACAAATGTAGCGACTACGACCAAAAAGGATGGCCAGAGGACCTCACACAATTCGGTATCAATAGCGGATTCCAATGGTTCGTATGCCCTTAGTGCGCAATTTGATGCCAACAAAATGGAGCAGGTAAAAAAGATTTTGCTCAAAGGCCTGGGCTCCAATTATGAAAAAACAGCTACCGGGCTACAGTGGAATAGCGAAGGTAACAAATCAAATCCTAACGTGTCCCTTACTGGAACTATGGTGAACATGGCATTTGATGCTGACGAGTATAAAGGATCGGATGTGAAACACTTTAAGGCTATCGGGCAGGAAATTTCGGATTTGCTTTCTAATAACAAGCAATAAAAGAGGGAATCTATATGTGAACGATTGAAGGTAAAAGGCTGTAGGCCCGTAGTATTACTGCGGGCCTACAGGCGTATTTAGTATCTGTAGAAAAAAAGTAAAATGGGGGCCGTAAACGGTCGCCATAATACGGTGAGACTGGTCGAAATTTTGTGTAAACAGTTCTTAGTGTTTAATATTACACCTTTCTCCAAATATGACCAAGAACTGATTCATGATTAATCCCCAGCTTGGTATTGCATTTATCCAGCTTTTTTCACAATTTTGTATTGCTAAATAGACTGATTTCTTGACGCTTTTTTCATCTGGGAACTGCACTTTTGTTTTGGTATATTTTCTAATTCCCCTGTTTAAGTTTTCTATTGTATTTGTGGTGTACATTATTTTCCTGATTTCAGCAGGATAGGCCAAAAAAGGCATGAGATTTTCCCAATTCTTTTCCCAGGAGCAAACGGCATATTTATATTTTGCTTCCCAGTTTTTTTTAAATTCAGCCAGAGCTAAAACGGCTTCTTCCTGATTTATTGCAGTATATACTTCTTTCATTGCACTGCAAAATGCTTTTCTATCCTTAACTACTACAAACTTAAGGCTATTCCTTATTTGATGAACAATGCAAAGCTGGGATTCTGTATTTGGAAAAACACCTCTGATAGCTTTTGTAAATCCGGTAAGGTTATCTGTACAGGCAATGAGAATATCCTTTACTCCACGAGATTTTATGTCAGAGAGTACAGTCATCCAAAATGAAGCCGACTCTTCTTTATTTAGCCACATTCCTAATACTTCTTTCTTACCATCTGTTTTTAGTCCGATTACAATGTAAATTGCATGGTTTTCATATTTCCCATCTGTTCTTACTTTCATATGCACAGCATCCATCCAAACAATCAGATACTGTGGTTCTAAAGCCCTTTTAGTCCATAAATCAACATCAGCCAGTATTCTATCAGAGATGGTCGAAATCGTGGACTCACTTACTGATATCCCATAAACTTCTTTAACTTGTTCTACAATATCACTACGGGTCATTCCACGACTGTACATTCCTAAAATAGCATCTTCAATCTTTTCACTCATCGATTGGCCTTTTCCGATGACCTGAGGCTCGAATTCACCATTTCTATCCCGGGGAATAGCCAGGACCATATTGCCCAAAGTCTCTGATTTTATATTCTTTGAGAAAGAACCATTACGGCTATTGCCTGTATTGTATCCGTCAATATTATGCTTCTCATATCCCAGATGAGCATCCAATTCTCCCTGGAGTAGCTGTTCAATGCCTTGTTTATACAGGTCTTGAAAAAAAGTATGGAAGTCTTCTTTGTTTTTAAATTGCTTTGCAAAATCTTTGGGTAATTTACCATCTTCGATCATAATCCGCTCTTTTTAAATTATTTAAATGTAGTTCTTTTAAATTCTATACTTAATGATCTGTTGTTTTTTGGCTAAGCCTTAAAATCTCAAATCAAATTAAAATCAATTTCTACGTTTACACAATCTAACGACTACTCCCCTGTGCGGTTTCATTTGCCACGCCTTCTACGCCTCTTGTCACGTCTTCTACGCTTCTTGCCACGCCTTCTTTGCTTCTTGTCACGCACTCTTTACCTCTTGTCACGCCTTCTTTACCTCTTGTCACGCACTCTTTGCTTCTTGCCACGCCTTCTTTGCTTCTTGCCACGCATTCTTTGCTTTTGGTCACGCCTTCTTTGCTTCTTGTCACGCCTTCTTTACCTCTTGTCACGCCTTCTTTGCTTCTGGACACTGGAGTAAAAGGTAAAAAGTAAAAGGTAAAATCTATTTTGGTCGAAATAGCTTGCGGCGATTCGGAACCATTTGTCGCGTTGCCTAAGCTTCTGGTCACGTCATCTTTGCTTCTTGTTACTGATCTACAAGGTAAAATCTTTGTGGGGTCCGTTGCAACGCAACGGGCCTACGGCCATTTCACCTTTTACGTTTTACCGCTTACTTCTCACTTCTCCCCTCTTACTTTTTATTCCGCTACTAACTTTTACTTCCCATCTCCTACTTTTTTCACACAGGCTACATTAAAAAGTGTATTTTTGTAATTCCCCTACAAGTAAATAGTATTTTTATTGTGTAAACTACCCCAAGTTATGAGTGGCTTATACATCCCAAATTTTTAATTTATTTATCATGACAAATCCCGTAACACCACCACACTACATTGGCCGTAAAATCAGTCGTATCCGAGAAATGCGAGGAATAAACCAGGACACTTTGGCTATTAAACTGGGAACAAGCCAACAATCTGTGAGCCGAATGGAACAAAGTGAAGAGATTGACGAAGAAAAATTGGTGGAAATTGCAAAAATATTAGGCGTAACCCCGGAAGCTATCAAAAATTACTCGGAGGAAGCTGCAATCAATTACTTTAACGATATTCATGACATTACCATAACAGACAGTGATGGTACCAATATCGGAACTGATAACAATAGTACTTTTAATCCGTTGGAGAAACTTGTTGAAATGGTGGACGAAAACAAGAAGTTATACGAACGCCTGCTGCAATCGGAACAGGACAAAATTGCCTACTTGGAACAATTGCTTAAAAATAAATAAGGGAAGCCAAATTCCCTATCCTTCTTCTATATTTCCCGACAGTAAGCTGTCGGGATTTTTTTTGATGTATTGGGAACATATGTGTGTGAATCCAAGTGGGTCTGTTGTTGTGGGGCCGTTGCAGTGCAACGGGCCTACGGCTATTTCACCTTTTACGTTTTACCGCTTCCTTCTCACTTCTCCCCTCTTACTTTTTATTCCGCTACTAACTTTTACTTCCCATCTCCTACTTTTTTCACACAGGCTACATTAAAAAGTGTATTTTTGTAATTCCCCTACGAGTAAATAGTATTTTTATTGTGTAAACTACCCCAAGTTATGAGTGGCTTATACATCCCAAATTTTTAATTTATTTATCATGACAAATCCCGTAACACCACCACATTACATTGGCCGTAAAATCAGTCGTATCCGAGAAATGCGAGGAATAAACCAGGACACTTTGGCTATTAAACTGGGAACAAGCCAACAATCTGTGAGCCGAATGGAACAAAGTGAAGAGATTGACGAAGAAAAATTGGTGGAAATTGCAAAAATATTAGGCGTAACCCCGGAAGCTATCAAAAATTACTCGGAGGAAGCTGCAATCAATTACTTTAACGATATTCATGACAATACCGTAACTGGCGGCAGTAGCAATGCTTGGAACATCGGAACAGCTAACAATAGCACTTTTAATCCGTTGGAGAAACTTATTGAAATGGTGGACGAAAACAAGAAGTTATACGAACGCCTGCTGCAATCGGAACAGGACAAAATTGCCTACTTGGAACAATTGCTTAAAAATAAATAAGGGAAGCCAAATTCCCTATCCTTCTTCTATATTTCCCGACAGTAAGCTGTCGGGATTTTTTTTGATGTATTGGGAACATATGCGTGTGAATCCAAGTGGGTCCGTTGTTGTGGGTCCGTTGTTGTGCAACGGACCCACGGGGGAATTTCATTCCCCCTCATAATTGATCATGGTCTTTACATTGTGGTATAGCTCAGGAAAGGTACTTTTGAAGGTGTCGGGAGTTTCAAAGAAATGTTCCAGCAGGACAGCGAGGAATTCGAATTGGTTTTCGTAGGCATATTCCCGAAAATAATTCTTGCTTACTAATTGGCGTTGCAGTTCGTGATCTTTGTAGTATTGGAGTATTTTATTGAATTCGTCGGTGAATATAGCGGCGGATGTATCATTGCTTTTTAGGGCATTCAGGTGTAGTGCATGACCAAATTCGTGCAGCCCGAGGTTAATATTGTCGTTGGAGTTCCGGAGTCCGGACAGGAAATCGGCCCAGGAAAGAACAACGGCCTTGTTTTTAGGGCTGTATTCGCCTTTGTGGTACTGTTGGGTGTTTACGGAATAATACGTCCCCGGATAGAGGATGATATAACGGAAGACATTGATCAGGTACCGCCGCATGCCAAAGGAAAGCATGATATAGGTCGCGGCAACCAGAATTTTCATTTCCTGGGTCACCACAAGGTTTTCGCGCCCTACAAACCGGTAGTGCAACAGGAACGCTTTTACTCGGTGTTCGAAATAGACTTTGTTCTTATCGGAAAGCTTCCTATAAAAAGGAAATTCACGTAGCAGTATCTGGCGTTGCTCGTGGCGCAGTTTGTTTATAAAAGGATACCAGTGCAGGAACAATGGTTTTTTGAAAATCAGTGCATAGAGTGGGTCAATTACCATACTCACCATAAAAGTGACCACCACAGCGGCGATAATAAGTAATACAACAGTAATAATATTCATAAGCAGTTGCAGGCTTTTTAAGTAAGGGATACTGCAATATACTATAAAAGGCTTAAAAGTGATGGATAGGTATTAGAAATTGGTGCGTAATTATTGATAATTCTAACTTTTGTAGAAAAAAGGAATATACTTTAACTAAAAAACATAGCCTTCAGTTTTTTTGAACTTATACATTTTAAGTACAGCTTGAGTTAAACCAAATAAAAATGGGACAAAGAAGAAAACTTCTTTATCCCATTTTGTGACCGCGGAGGGGTTCGAACCCCCAACCCTCAGAGCCGAAATCTGATATTCTATCCAGTTGAACTACGCAGCCATTTATGTATTGTGCTTTACCGTTACCGGTGGAAGCCTCTTTATTTTATGTCAATAATTTCTTTACGATAGTAGAGATGGTTTTACCATCTGCTTTTCCTGCTAATTCTGCAGAAGCCAATCCCATCACTTTACCCATAGCTGCCATACCAGCAGCGCCATTGTCAGCGATAATTTTAGCAACTATTGTTTCAACTTCTGCTTCTGATAACTGAGCTGGAAGGAATTTTTCAATTACTGCAGCCTGTGCTATTTCCGGTTCAGCAAGATCAGGACGTCCTTGCTCAATGTAAATTGCAGCACTGTCTTTTCTTTGTTTTACCAAACGCTGAAGCAATTTGATTTCATCTTCTTCAGAAACTTCTTCTTTCGCACCACTTTCTGTTTGCGCCAGCAATAAAGCAGATTTTACCGCTCTTAACGATTCCAAAGTTACGGTATCTTTTGCTTTCATCGCTGTTTTGATATCGTCCATTATTCGTACTTGCAGGCTCATATAATTATAGGTGTTACGTTAGTATTATGTACACAACATTTTTTTCCGGGTTGCCTTCTGCATCAATCGGGGCTCATTCTTAAACTGCACGAGGCCGTTTTTGACACCCTGCCCAAAAGCATTTGTGTTATGTGAGTGCGAAGATAAAAAAATAACCCGAAAATTTCAAGGAAATTTTCGGGTTATCGGGTTTTTTGGTTGGGATAGTCTAATCTACATTGTCATGCAGATAAGAATTATTTGAACGCAGTTGTAAATCATCATTGCTGTCTGTACCCAAAGACATTCTTGATTTTGCGCTAGTTGGCTGATTGTTAGAAAGATCTATACCCATCCTTTTGTACGCTGGTTCTTTTTCGAACTCATCGACGCGGGAAGCGTTGTTGTGGAATTTATAATTAAATTCTTTCATCTTTCTTCTTCTTTCGTCGGCTCTCATCCTTAAAGTATCCTCAATTGTCATTTCAACTGGTGATATTTCTTCAAAAACGGTAGCTGATTGTGCCGCAGGCTCCACTTTTTTAATGGTGATGTTTAATTCTTCTGCGATTGGCTCTTCTACTTTAGCCGCTGGTTTGGACGAAACAAGTTCGTTTTCCACTTCCATATATTCTTCCAGGGAATAGCGTACGATACCATTTTGGTTCAGTTCGGTCATTGGGACTACCTGTACCGGTTCGTTAACTTTGATATCTCTGGTTTCCTGAGTCAGTTCAAAAAGTAATTTTTCTTCCTGTCTCGCTACCGGTTCCTGTTTTACAATTGGCAGGTCAAAAGAAAAAGTAACTTGTTCTTCCTGTACAATTGTCTGCTGCGGCTTGGCAACTTCCGCTTCTCTTACTTCCGGCGTAGTGATAAAAAACTGAGTCTCTCTTACAGGGGATACAATTTCAAATGTCACATCAAGGTTCTTGATAAATTCAGATGTAGGAACAAGATTCATTTCGAATTTTGGTTTCTCTTCAACTACATCTTCTTCAAGGGAAAAAATGATTTTTTCCTCAATTTTTGGTTCTTCAGCCGGAGTATTTTCCGATTTAGCAGAAAAATCAAACGCAGGGACTACGTTTCTATGTGATAATTCGTGAACGATTTTCTGTTCATCTTCCAGGGAGTGGATGATTTTCTTAGGTTCTGTATTCACGATACCATTTTGTTGCTCCACGTTAAAACCTGTTGCAATGATAGTAACCGCTACGGCATCTCCTAAAGACTCATCTTCTCCAACCCCCATAATGATATTGGCATTAAAGCCCGCTTCATTCTGGATGTGGTCATTGATCTCTCCCATTTCGTCCATGGTGATCTCGCTGGTTCCTGAAACGATAAGCAACAATACGTTCTTGGCACCTGTAATCTTATTGTCATTCAGCAATGGCGAATCCAAAGCACTTACGATAGCCTCTTTAGCTCTGTTTTCACCAGAAGCTGTGGCAGATCCCATGATTGCCGTTCCGCTGTTGGACAATACTGTCTTAGCGTCACGTAAATCGATGTTCAGTGCGTAGTGGTTCGTAATTACTTCGGCAATACCCCTGGAGGCAGTGGCCAAAACTTCATCGGCTTTGGAGAATCCGGATTTGAATCCCAGGTTTCCATACACCTCTCTTAATTTATTGTTGTTGATTACAATTAAGGAATCTACCTGTTTTCTCAATCGTTCTACACCCAGTAAAGCCTGCTCCTGGCGTACTTTACCTTCGAACTGGAAAGGAATGGTCACGATCCCTACGGTAAGGATATCGCGTTCTTTAGCCAGTTGTGCAATTACGGGAGCTGCACCGGTTCCGGTTCCGCCGCCCATACCTGCCGTAATGAATACCATTTTGGTATTCGTATCCAGCATTTTCTCAATTTCAGCTATGCTTTCAATCGCAGACTGCTGTCCTACTTCAGGATTAGCACCTGCTCCGAGCCCTTCGGTAAGGCTCACACCCAATTGTATCTTGTTTGGTACTGAACTACTTTGTAATGCCTGAGAATCGGTATTGCAGACGATAAAGTCTACTCCTTTGATTCCCTGCTTAAACATGTGATTAATCGCGTTGCTTCCGCCCCCGCCTACACCAATTACTTTGATCACATTTGATTGATTTTTGGGTAAATCAAATGAGATGCTTCCAAATTCTGAGTTGCCTGTCATAATATTGGTTTTTAAATTACTTTTTCAATTTTTTTTTCCTTTTCATTTGCCGTTTCCGGGGAATTGGCCTGCTGCTTTTTATAAACGCTTATTCCGCGTTATCCAAAAAGTCTTTTATTTTGTCAATATACTTGTCAAAGAATGACCTGCGTACCTTTTTCTCCGTCGATTCGGAATCATTCCTAACACTGGCAGTTGTTGTTGCCACGGCTACTTTTACTTCTTCATAGACTTCCACTGGAGGCGCTACCGGCTCCGGCTGTCTTGGCTGCTGGTACACTACTTTCTCCGGAACAACTACTGTTTCATGCATCGGGATAGCACTTCGGGTATTATTTCGGATGCTGTTCATCACCAATCCTACTGCAGTTGCATACAATGGGCTACTGATCTCTTCGCTGGAATTCCCTGCCAGATGCTCGTTTGGATATCCGATACGGGTATCCATTCCGGTGATGTATTCTACCAGTTGCTTGATGTGCATTAACTGCGCACCACCTCCGGTGAGTACGATCCCTGCAATTAATTTCTTGCGGGGGTCTTCGTGTCCGTATGCTTTGATTTCAGAAAATACCTGCTCAATAATTTCCACCACACGGGCATGGATAATTTTCGAAAGGTTTTTCAGCGAAATCTCTTTCGGCTCTCTTCCTCTTAATCCTGGAATAGAAACGATTTCATTGTCTTTATTTTCTCCTGGCCATGCTGATCCAAATTTTACTTTAAGCAATTCTGCCTGTTTTTCAATTATGGAACATCCTTCCTTGATATCTTCAGTAATTACATTGCCTCCAAAAGGAATAACCGCCGTATGACGGATAATACCGTCTTTAAAAATAGCCAGGTCTGTAGTACCGCCACCGATATCGATAAGGGCTACACCTGCTTCTTTTTCTTCCTGGCTCAATACAGCATCTGCCGAAGCAAGGGGCTCCAAAGTGAGTCCTGATAAATCAAGGCCTGCACTTTTAATACATCTTCCTACATTCCTGATAGAAGATGCCTGTCCCACAACTACGTGAAAACTACTTTCCAGTCGTCCGCCATACATACCAATAGGCTCACTAATCTCGGATTGCCCGTCGATTTTGAATTCCTGTGGCAATACATGGATGATTTCCTCTCCTGGCAGCATCGCCAGTTTGTGCACCTGGTTGATCAACAGGTCGATATCATTATCGCCAATAACCTCTTCAGGATTACTCCTGCTGATGTAGTCACTGTGCTGGATGCTTCTGATATGCTGTCCTGCGATTCCCACAACAACATCTTTAATCTGGTAACCTGAATTAGCTTCCGCCTCTACAATTGCCTGTTGGATGGATTGGATGGTTTGTGTGATATTATTCACCACGCCCCGGGCTACACCTAAACTTTTAGATTTACCGATACCCAAAATCTCCAATTTTCCATACTCATTTTTCTTGCCTATCATGGCGACAATCTTCGTTGTGCCAATGTCAAGACCTACTGCAATACTTTCTTTTTCCATATTCTAATTTTTGGTACACACTACTTGTTGCGTAAACTTCAAATTCACTTTTTTATAATCATAAATCAGACTGTCCTGGACAGCTTTCTGAAAAAACGCTTTATAGTTGTTGAACTTCTTCTCTATATTCACGGTTTTCCCGAATTCTATTTCATAATCATAATTCCTGTTCATCATTTTTACGCTTCCACTCGGCAGAATCTGAATGCCAATGATGTTTTGGTGTAAAAATTTATCCTCAAAAATGTATTTCAATAATGTATTGAAACCCGCCTGATTTTCGGGCTTAATTTCTCCCGAAACCAGGAGCACCCGCGCAGCATAATTGTTTGACAAAGGCATTCTATTTCCTTCTGAATCAATATAAAACGAATCTTCCCCACCCGACACACGGGCAATAGGAGTCTTCTGTTTTACTTCGGCTTTCAGGATACCATCAACCGTAACGAATACTTCAGCTTTCTGAATCATTTCGTTAGTATCAAGGGCTTTTTCTAATCTATTCAAATCTAATTTATCTTTAGCAATTGTTTTTGAACCACCAAAATTTTGTATTAACAAGTTATCAACCGTTTCACGGGTCACAAAAAGCTTCTCCTGATTGGTAAAACTGATCACCGGACCAGTCACTTTCCGGTGTTCATTCCGGTTTGAAGTGAATGAATACAGAAAAATAACCACGCCAAAAAGAGCGATTAATTTTACGTTTATCCAGTTAAATTTTTTCATTTAATGCTTTTTTTATACCACTTACCATTTCTCCAATATCGCCTGCCCCGATCGTAATAATTACACTCGCATCACTGGCTAAAATGGCAGCCGTCAATTCTTCTTTTCCGACTAATTTTTTATTCTCCATCTGGATTTTATCCAAAAGCCATTGTGAATCTACTCCTTTAATCGGAAGCTCCCGGGCCGGATAGATATCCAATAGGATCACTTCATCAAAAGCGGCAAGGCTTTCGGCAAAACCATCGATAAAATCACGGGTCCTGCTGAATAAATGAGGCTGGAATATTGCCAGTTTTTTCTGGTTGGGATACAACTCCGAAACCGCCTGGTGTACCGCATTTATTTCCGTGGGATGGTGTGCATAATCATCAATATATACCAAACCCCCTGTTTTAATCTGATAGGAAAATCGCCTTCTGACGCCCTTGAAAGAGGCGAGTGCCGCGATACAATCCTTATTTTCAATACCGTAGCTTTTCGCCATAGCCAAAGCTAGTAGCGCATTGGTAAGATTGTGCCTGCCCGGAAGCGCAAACCGGATATCGGCTATGGTTTCCGTTGGCGTTTTTACATCAAAAACATAACTGCCGTTTTCAATTTTTATATTGAGTGCTGTAAAATCAGCCGACTCTCCAACAGCAACCGTCAGGCCTTCCAATGGAAGTTCTTTGGTAATGAACAAATTCTTTTTATCTGTAATCTTATCGGCAAACTCTACAAATGAAGCCTGTATGGATGCTGCGTCGCCATAGATGTCCAAATGATCGGAATCCATTGACGTAATGCACGCAATATTAGGATGCAAATGCAGGAAGGAGCGATCAAATTCATCTGCTTCTACGACAGTTACCGATTTACCATTTCCGATCAGGTTAGAGTTGTAATTTTCTACAATCCCACCTACAAAAGCGGTAACATCCACACCACTCTGAAACAAGATATGCCCCAAAATACTGGAAGTGGTTGTTTTGCCATGCGTTCCCGCTACAGCAAAACAAAAGGTATCCTGGGTAATAATGCCCAGCACTTCTGCTCTTTTACGGATCTGGTAGTCTCTTTCAATGAAGAAATTCCACTCCGAATGGGTCACCGGTACCGCAGGGGTAATAATGACGATTGTATCTTCTTTATAGAACGTCTCCGGAATTAAGTCAATACGATCTTCAAAATGAATTGAAATCCCGGATTCCTGCAACTCCCGTGTCAGGGCGGTTTCCGTTTTATCGTATCCAGATACGTTTTTGCCCAGGGTTTTGAAATACCGTGCCAACGCACTCATCCCAATCCCTCCGATGCCTATAAAATAAACGTTATGTATCTGACTTAAATTCATGTTCTTTTCTTTTTATTACCGTTAAAAGCGGTTTACTGTATGCTATTTTATTAATTTCTCAATCTCGTCGACAATGTCTTTTGTCGCATGAACCTTAGCCAGTTTTCTGAGATTGTTGCTCAATTCCTGCTGCTGCCCTTTATCCTCCAGCAACTTGGTAAAGGAAGGCCCAAACTGGGTATCCAATTCCGATTCCCGGATCATCAGCGCCCCTTTCTTATCGACTACTGCCTGAGCATTCTTCGTCTGATGGTCTTCTGCAACATTGGGTGACGGGATAAAGATCACTGGTTTCCCTACAATACTGAGTTCGGAAACCGAGGATGCCCCAGCGCGTGAAATAATCACATCTGCTGCTGCATATACCAAATCCATACGGTCGATAAAAGCGACCACCTGGACATTCTCAGTATCATTGAAATGGCTGTATTCTTCAAAATACAGTTTCCCACATTGCCAGATCACCTGTATGCCCTGTGCTTTAAAATTGACCATTTCTTTTGCCACCAATTGGTTTACCCTCCGGGCTCCGAGGCTACCGCCCAGGACCAATAGTGTTTTCTTTTCCGGATCCAGCTTGAAATAGTCCAGTGCTTCCGCTCTTTTTGAATCGATTGCCAATAAATCCTGGCGCACCGGATTACCGGTAAAAACGATTTTATACGCTGGAAAAAAACGCTCCAGATTTTCATAAGCTACGCATATTTTGCTGGCTACCCTACTTAATATTTTATTAGTAATCCCCGGAAACGAATTCTGTTCCTGGATTACAATAGGCACATCGGCCATAGCAGCGACACGCAACAGCGGCCCACTGGCAAATCCACCCGTACCAATTACGACATCAGGTTTGAATTCGCGGATTATCGTTCTTGATTTCAACAGGCTGTCCAGCAATTTCACCGGGAATAAGGTATTATCCAGGGTCAGTTTGCGTTGCAATCCTGCAATCCACAATCCTTTTATTTTATAGCCGGCCTGGGGCACCTTTTGCATCTCCATTTTATCCTTGGCTCCCACAAAAAGAATTTCACAGTCGGGAAAACGTACTTTCAATTCATTGGCAATAGAAATTGCAGGATAGATATGCCCTCCTGTTCCTCCGCCGCTTAATATGAATTTCAATGTCCTCATCCTGTTCCTTTTTTATTATCTGCTATATTATTTGTGCAACACCGCATTCATCGGGTTGTCTATACTCTTATCTTCAATTGTAAAATCATTCTCGAAAGTCTCAAATTTGCGATCGGCACCTTCCAGTACATTCGGCACCAGCGTTTCATCCGTTTCGGCAAGCTGCTTATCAATAAGTTCCTGCAAAGCGGCTTCTCTTTTGGCTTTCTCTGCTTCTTCCTCTGCAATCTCCTCTTCTTTTTTGGTCACACTGATGATAATCCCCAGGGAGACACAGGTCATCCAAATGGAACTTCCCCCGCTACTCACCAAAGGCAACGTTTGTCCGGTAACTGGCAATAACTCTACGGCAACCGCCATATTGATTAATGCCTGGAATACTATTGGAAACCCTAATCCGACGACCAAGAGCTTTCCAAACATTGTTGGGGACTTATGTGCCGCAACCAGGAACCGGATGAATAACATCATGTACAAAAACATGATAGAGAATCCTCCCAAAAGCCCGTATTCTTCAATGATTATCGCGAATATAAAATCCGAGGAAGACTGGGGTAGAAAATTCCGCTGCACACTTTTCCCCGGCCCTAAACCGTATATACCACCGGTGGCAATTGCAATTTTAGCTTTTTCAATCTGGTAATCATCTTCATCCGGATTATCGCTTGTGAAGTTATCCACCCTGCTGATCCAGGTATCTACCCTATTGGGAAAGGCATCCGGAAACGCTTTGGCTACCAGGATGAAAAATGTCAACCCTACAATCCCGGCACCAATGATGATTCCGAGGTATTTCAGGGGATATTTCCCTATAAAAACCAACATAACGACCATGGAGAATATCAACGCGGCAGTAGAAAAGTTGGCTGGCAAAATCAGCATAATAATCAGGAAAACCGGTAACCACAATTCCAATACAGAGGACTGGAATGTCATTTCCTTATCCCTCATTTTTGCGAGATAGCGGGAAACATACATCATCAATATCAAGGAAGCCAGTGTAGAGGTCTGGAATGAAATACCAGTAAACGGCACTTCGATCCAACGGCTGGCATTGGCGCCTCCTATGGTTTTACCCTGAAAGAGCGTGTACAATAACAGCAATCCTACCAAAGGCAACAACATAATTGATATCCCTTTGAAATAATGATATGGAATCTTATGCACGATATAGATAATACAGAAACCAATGCCCACATGTGCAAAATGCTTTAGCAAAAAGCTAATGGTATTGCCACTTCCGTGTGCCCCGTAGGCCAGGTTGCTACTCGCGCTGTAAACAGGCATAAAAGAAATTAATGCCAGCAAAGCCACGAATGACCAGATAACCTTGTCCCCTTTCAAATTGTTTAACAGCTCTTTCATATCTCTTTTTCTTATAATTTTAACCTACTGTATTCTTAAAGAATTACAGGTTTTGTACCGCCAGTTTAAACTGTCGCCCACGATCTTCATAACTTTCAAAAAGGTCAAAACTGGCACAGGCTGGTGACAGCAATACCGTATCTCCTTTTTCAGCTAATTTCTGCGCTACTTTAACCGCCTCATCCATTGCAGCAACTTCTACCACAACATCCACCACATTGGCAAAAGCATCGATGATCTTATGGTTGTCTACACCCAGGCAAACAATGGCTTTTACTTTTTCACGTACCAAAGCCATCAGCTCGGTATAATCATTTCCTTTATCCACACCACCTACGATCCATACGGTTGGTGTATTCATGCTATCCAGTGCATAAAATGTCGCATTGACATTTGTCGCTTTTGAATCGTTGATATATTGTACATTCTGGATTTTCAGCACTTTTTCCAAACGGTGTTCTACCCCCTGGAAGTCCGACAGACTTTCTCTGATCGTAGCTTTTCTGATTCGCATTAACTGAGCAACTGTAGTAGCTGCCATTGCGTTTTTAACATTGTGTTTTCCTTCTAAAGCTAAGTTGTCTGTTGGCATAACAAATTTTTCGTTATTGATGTTGGTAATAATAGTGTTGTTTTCTAAATAAGCGCCTTTTTCGAGTTTCTTCGTCAGCGAAAAAGGTATTAATTGTGCTTTTACGGTATTCTTTTCGAGCCATTTATTGATGGCCTCATCATCTGCATCATAAATCAGGTAATCCTCTTCCGTCTGGTTCATGGTAATCCGGAACTTGGCGTCAATATAATTCTGGTATTCGTAATTGTAGCGATCCAAATGATCCGGGCTTAAATTCGTAACTACAGCAATATGTGGCCTGTAATCGATAATCCCATCCAACTGAAAGCTACTCAGCTCCAAAACATAACTGTCGTATTTATCCTCTGCTACCTGCCAGGCAAAACTTTTACCGATATTCCCGGCAATCCCCACATTCAGCCCACCGGATTTTAAAAGATGGTGTGTCAGTAATGTCGTTGTTGTTTTCCCGTTGCTTCCGGTAATTCCAATAGTAACTGCCTTGGTAAAACGGGATGCCAGTTCAATTTCTGAAAGGACACTGATTCCTTTTTCTTTCAATTGCACCACAATGGGTGATTTGTCGGGTATCCCAGGACTTTTCATCACGATGTCCGCATTGAAAAGCAGTTCAGGAGTATGTTTTTCTTCTTCCCACTCAATCTTATTGATCAGGAGGATTTCTTTGTAATTGTTCTTTATTTTCCCGAAATCGGACAGAAAGACATCATATCCTAATTTCTTTCCCAGGATCGCGGTTCCTACGCCGCTTTCGCCTCCACCTAAAATTACTAATCTCATAATTATCTTAATTTTAGGGTTACTATTGAAACAATGGCCAATAAAATACCTACAATCCAAAAACGGGTTACGATTTTACTTTCGTGGTATCCTTTTTTCTGATAATGGTGGTGCAAAGGAGACATCAGGAAAATCCTGCGGCCTTCGCCAAAACGTTTTTTGGTATATTTAAAATAACTCACCTGCAGGATTACTGAAAAATTCTCTGCCAGGAAGACTCCGCATAAAACAGGAATCAGCATTTCTTTACGCACTGCAATGGCCAGCACCGCAATAATTCCCCCGATGGTAAGGCTTCCGGTATCTCCCATAAAAACCGAGGCCGGATAGGTATTGTACCACAGGAACCCCACGAGTGCCCCTACAAAAGCAGCTATATAAACGGTCATCTCCCCCGAGTTGGGGATATACATAATATTCAGGTAATTGGAAAATATAATATTCCCCGAAACAAAGGCAAAAAGCCCAAGTGTGAGCACCGATATCGCCGATGTCCCGGCAGCGAGCCCATCAATTCCATCCGTTAGGTTGGCTCCATTGGAAACCGCCGTAATAATAAAAATCACGATCGGGATAAAGATCAGCCACGCATAACTGCGGTAGTCATCTCCGGTCCAGGCCAATAATTCGGCATAATCAAATTCATTATTTTTAAAGAACGGAATCGTTGTTGCTGTAGACTTCTCTTCAACTGGCGCTTTGAAATAAGCATTTTCTACCGGCGCTGCGAAAATATTCATCTTCTCTGTATCGGTTCTTACTGTTACCGAGGGATGGAAATACAATACCGACCCTACAATAATCCCAAGCCCTACCTGGCCAATGACCTTAAACTTGCCTTTCAGCCCGTCTTTATCCTTTTTGAAAATCTTAATATAATCATCTATAAAACCAATGGTTCCCATCCAAAGCGTAGTCACGATAAGCAGCATGATATAGATATTATGCAGCTTGGCAAAAAGCAATACCGGTACCAGTGTAGCAATGATGATAATCAGTCCACCCATCGTAGGTGTCCCTGCTTTTTCTACTTGTCCTTCCAGACCCAGCTCCCGAACCGTTTCCCCTACTTGTTGCTTTTTCAGGAAGTTGATAATCTTTTTACCAAATACAGTCGATATAAATAGCGACATTAAAATCGCCAATGCTGATCTGAAAGTGATGTACTGGAAAACTCCGGTTCCCGGAATATCCAGTGTCTTGTCAAAATATTCAAATAGGTAGTACAGCATATATTCTTATTTACTCAATTGGTCTAAAATTTCTTTTACGATTTTCATATCATCAAAATCGTGTTTCACTCCTTCTATTTCCTGATAGGTCTCATGCCCTTTTCCGGCAATCAATATGATATCATTCGGCTGTGCCAACTGGCAAGCGATTTTGATAGCCTGTTTCCTGTCGGTAATTGCTACCATCTTTTTAAAGTTTTGTGGCTCAACTCCCGCTTCCATTTCAGCAATAATCGTTTCAGGATTCTCATTCCTTGGATTATCTGAAGTCAGGACTACCTTATCACTCAGGGTAGTTGCGATATTGGCCATAACCGGACGTTTCGCCTTATCCCGGTTACCACCACAACCTACAACAGTAATTAACTGCTCGTTTTTTGTACGGATATCATTAATGGTCTTCAGCACATTATCCAGCGCATCCGGTGTGTGTGCATAATCTACAATAGCTGTAATATTCTGGCTGGAAACAATAAACTGGAATCGTCCTGAAACACTTTCCAATTCGCTCAATAAGCGTAATACTTCCAGGTTATCCAATCCGAGCTGTACGGCAGTTCCGTAAATTGCCAACAGGTTGTAAGCATTAAATGTCCCTATCAAACGTACCCATACTTCCTGCTCATTGATCTTCAGCAATAATCCGGACAATTGATTTTCCAGTATGAATGCTTTATAATCGGCATAGGTTTTTAAGGCGTATGTCAACTTTGTGGCTTTGGTATTTTGCAACATCACCACACCATTTTTATCATCTACATTGGACAAGGCAAATGCATTTTTAGGCAAATTGTCAAAGAATGATTTTTTTACATCCCGGTATTCTGCAAACGTTGCATGATAGTCCAAATGATCATGAGACAGGTTGGTAAACACCCCACCTGCGAATTCAAGACCTTCTGTCCTGGACTGATGAATTCCGTGAGAACTCACTTCCATGAAGCAAAATTCTACTCCTACATCATTCATCTCTCTCAGGTACCGGTTGATTGTAATGGAATCCGGCGTGGTATGTGTCGCAGGATATTCAACCTCATCTACCAGAATTTTCACGGTAGACAATAATCCTACTTTGTATCCTGCTTTTTTAAACAGCTGGTATAACAATGACGCAACTGTAGTTTTACCATTGGTTCCGGTAATCCCCACAAGCTTTAAATTCCGGGAAGGATTCTCGTAATAATTAGCAGCCATCAATGCCAGTGCCTTCTTAGTATCTTTTACCACTACATAGGTCACTCCATTCACCAGGATTTCCGGAAACTTATCACAAACGATAACAATAGCCCCAAGGTTTATTGCTTTTTCGATATACTCATGCCCATCGGAAAGCGTTCCGCGTATGGCCACAAAAACATCATTGAATTCAATATGCCTGGAGTCAAATTCGATTTTATTAATATCAAATTCGGTCGTCCCATGAACGGCTTCAATAGCTACTTTATATAATATGTCTTTTAAAACAATCACGATAATTCAAGTATTATAGTTTGGGTCTTATCTAATCGCTGTCCGGCGCCAATGGATTGTTTTTTCACTTTCCCTACACCTACCGCTTTTACTTTTAATCCTAAATTTTCCAACAATGCGACCGCATCCATTCCGGAGAGCCCACATACATTTGGAATTATATTTGTTTTATTTTCAACCTGGGCAAAATAACTATTGTAATTCGCTTCTTGCTTGGCATTTTTCTTATTCAGCGTTTTGATCTCATTCGTAGAAGGAGAATCTGTATAAATCTTTTGGGCAATCCTTTTAAACACCGGCCCGGAAACATCGCCTCCAAAATAGCCCTGTGCCACATTAGGCTTGTGCACTACAATAATGCAGGAATACTTTGGATTATCTGCCGGAAAATAGCCTACAAAAGAAGACGTATAATACATCTCCGTCCCTGCCCCTTTTCCTTTTCCATAATTTGCCTGAGCCGTTCCTGTTTTCCCCGCCATGGAGAAATTCTTATTGTATAATTTTTTACCGGTTCCTTTGACAATCACATTTTCCAGCACTTTCTGAACTTTCGCCAGCGTTTCATCAGAACATATTTTAGGATTAATTACCTCTTTATCATATCGCTTAATCACTTTATTCCATTCTTTCACTTCTTTCACGAACTTAGGCTTCACCATTTCTCCATTATTCGCTACTGCATTGTATAATGTGAGTGTTTGCAATGGCGTTACCGAAACTCCGTAACCAAAAGCCATCCATGGCAGTGTAATACCCGACCAGTCTTTGTCTTTTCGCTGTGGAATCCTTGGAATCCCTTCTCCTTTGAAAGGCAATCCTAAAGGCTTGTTCAATCCAAAAGCATTGATATGGTCTATAAACTGCTGCGGATTATCTTTATAATTATCATATACCGCCTGTACCATCACGGTATTAGAAGAAAGCTCAAAACCTCTTGCTAACGATATTTTACCATATCCGCCCCTATGCGAATCACGCACATGACTTCCCCTGTATACCACATCACCACCTTTACTATCAAATACAGCACTAGTATCTATTTTTTTATCGTCCAGTAACGCAATAAGATCAACCAGTTTAAATGTTGATCCTGGCTCATGGGATTCTCCAACGGCATAATTGATCGTTTCATAATAAGAACCATCAGTGGCACGCCCAAGATTGGATATCGCCTTTACATCTCCGGTATGCGTTTCCATTACGACCACACAACCGTGATCTGCCTCATATTTTTCCAATTGTTTGAGCAACGCATGATGGGCAATATCCTGGATGTATACATCGATAGTAGAAATCACATCATAACCGTCCTGAGGCTCTACTTCGTTATTATCACTAATAGGTTTCCATTGGTTCTTGGCAATTTTCTGTTTCAGGATTTTACCATCTTTACCAGTCAGGTAATTGCTGAAAGCCCCTTCAATCCCTACTTCAAGGTTTTCGCCTTCATGATCAATCCGCTCATAACCAATGGTACGTTCTGCAATCTTTCCTATCGGATGTTCCCGTATGGTTTTCTGTTCTGTGATGATACCGCCTTTGTAAGGACCGAGATTAAAAAGCGGAAAACTTTTGATTCTCATGTACTGGGTATAACTCAGGTCACGTGCTACTAAAAAATAGCGGTTTTTATGTTTTTTCGCTTTCGTCAGTTCGTTCTGGTAATAACCAGAAGATTTCCCAAACATCACGGCAAGGGAATCGGAAAGCGCATTAATATTATTTTTAAAATCCTCCTCTTTGGGCGCTACAGCATCAAAGCGTATTTTGTAGCTCGGTATCGAAATCGCCAATAAGCTACCATCAGCAGAATAGATATTCCCTTTATTTGCAGGGATTACGAAATTCTTAACCGTTCTTTCTTTCGCCAGGTTACGATAAAAATCACCCTCTACCCACTGAATGTTAGTGAGTTTAATGACGATCCCTATTGCCATTACCAGAATGAAGGCAGCAACAATAAAAATCCTGTAGGAAATATTTTTATCTTCGTTTACCATAAGTTGCTGAACATTGTTTTCTTTTCTTCTTTCTTTACCATAATCTTAACCGGAGGAACACAGGAAGGAACAATTCCTTTGGACTCCATTTTCGCCGAGATAGTGGATTCCATTTTTAGCTTCATCAGTTCCGAACGAACATCTGCAAACTCTGAACGCAATTCCTTCACCTCGGTACCCAGCTCATTTATCCGAAATACTTTCTCTTCAAAACTATGTGTATTCGCAATCATTACTATCGCAAGCAAAATCACAAAGACGATAAACCGCCAATTCTTTAGCGCATCGTCATTCAGTAAGAATTTTGCTTTTAATATTCCGTAAACCCCGTTCTTCATCATGCTCTTAGATTTTTAAAAACCGTATAGCCTTCCTATCTTGATATTATTTCTTTTCTGCTATTCTCAACTTGGCACTGCGTGCGCGGTTGTTTATTTTTATTTCCGCATCCGAAGGGACAATCAGCTTTCCAATAGTTTTAAAAGGCACGGAGAAATTCCCGAAGAAATCACGTTCCGGCTCTCCCACAAACATCCCATTCTTCACAAAACGCTTTACCAGCCTGTCCTCGAGTGAATGGTACGAAATCACACTCAGCCTTCCACCTTCCGGCTTCAGGATTTCGAGACTTTGCTCCAAAAATTCCTTTAAGACATCCATCTCCTGATTTACCTCAATCCGTATGGCCTGATAAATCTGAGCCAGGATCTTATGGCTTTTATGATTTGGAAGAAAACGGCTCAACGCCAGTTTCAACTGTTCTGTATTTTTAATCGGTGCTTCTTCACGTGTTTCTACGATTACTTTAGCAATAGCAGCACTATTACTCAACTCACCGTATTCTGAAAACATCCTTTTTAAGTCAGCCTCCGAATATTCATTTACTACCTTATAAGCATTCAGGTCATTCTTTTGACTCATCCGCATGTCCAGCAATGCATCGAACCGGGTTGAAAAACCACGTTCCGCTACATCAAACTGATGGGACGAAACACCAAGATCTGCCAAAATCCCATCCACCTGTTTTACATTATTAAATCGTAAGAACCGCTTCAGGAACCTGAAATTCTCATTAATCAATACGAACCGTTCATCCGGAAGCGCATTCGCCAGTGCATCTTCATCCTGATCAAAAGCAAACAAACGCCCATCAGGACCCAATCTGCTCAAAATCTCTTTTGAATGCCCGCCACCGCCAAAAGTCACATCCACATATATTCCGTCCGGTTTGATATCCAAACCATCAACCGTTTCTTTCAGCAAAACCGGATTATGATATTCCATTGTCATCATCATTTAAATTACCCATTACGTCCTCTGCCAAATCAGCAAAATCGATATCATCGCCAGAAATTGATTTCTCATACAAGTCCTTATCCCAGATTTCGATTATATTCACTGCCGAAGACAAGACTACATCTTTATCAACCTGTGCAAAAACCACCAAATCCTTTGGGATCAGCAATCTTCCGGTAGCATCAATTTCTACCACTTTCACACCTGCAGTAAATCTTCTGATAAAATCATTGTTCTTTTTCACAAAACGATTCAACTTGTTGATTTTCTGCATCATTAAATTCCATTCTGCCATTGGATACAATTCCAGGCACTGTTGAAAAACGGAACGCTTTAAAACAAAACCATCGTTGAGCGAATCCATAAGTTGCTTCTTCAAAGGGGCAGGCACCATCAGCCTTCCCTTGGAATCAACTTTACATTCATATGCTCCTACTATGGTATTCAATGAGTTAGGTTTTTAATGGATTTATAGCAAATGTAGAAAATATTTTACCACAATTTACCACAATCTACCACTTTGTTGATAAGTTTTACCACTCACAGCTCTGTTTTTAGCCTTTAATGACCTAAATCTTACAAAGAAATTCCAACTAATTATCCGGTATTAAAGGCACAACCCTACTAATCTGCAACAAAGTCCCTACTTTGTACCCTAAACCTGCGGATTTACAAAAAAGCTATCTACCTGATTTAAAGCACTAAAAATGAAACAGGTAATTCACAATAGTGTACCACAAAAAAGCATTTATCGCTTTTTCCGTATCATTTTAACAATTATTTAATGTTGGTTTTCCTCGAAAAAAAGAAGCTAAAAATGCATTTTCATGTTTAATATCTTATATTTGTCGGAATTTGAAATGCCAGATAAACTAAATGGAAGAACAGTTAAAAAAGGAAGGTAAATACAAATATCTTGAAATTGGGGAAGGCATTCCCATCATCATTCTACATGGACTGATGGGCGGTTTAAGCAATTTTGACGGTGTTGCAAACTATTTTCCTGAGAAAGGGTATAAAATTGTTATTCCTGAATTACCGATTTACACTCAAAACATCTTAAAAACCAATGTCAAGGCTTTTGCAAAATATGTAAAAGACTTCATCACTTATAAAGGATACGACCGTGTCATTCTTTTAGGAAACTCCTTAGGCGGACATATCGGGCTTTACCATACTAAAATGTATCCTGAAAAAATGCTCGGACTTATTATTACCGGAAGTTCTGGTTTATATGAAAGTGCAATGGGAGACAGTTATCCGCGAAGAGGCGATTATGAATACATCAAAAAGAAAGCAGAAGATGTTTTTTATGATCCCGCGATTGCAACCAAAGAAATCATCGACGAAGTATACACCATGGCAAACGACAGGATTAAGCTAATTAAAACCCTGACCATCGCCAAAAGTGCTATTCGCCATAATATGGCTAAAGATTTAGCCAAAATGCACGTTCCTACCTGCATCATCTGGGGAAAAAATGACAAGGTAACACCTCCGGATGTTGCCGAAGAATTCCACAGGCTTCTACCCAATTCCGACCTGTACTGGATCGACAAATGTGGACATGCAGCCATGATGGAACATCCGGACGAGTTTAATGAAATTATGTATGCCTGGCTGAAAAAATCCAATTTATAGCCTTCATTCAACAAATTCTGACCACAAAGAGACTAAGAACACTACAGCGACTTACCAATAGGTATTCCCTGTCATCTTAATCTCTTTGTGGTTATTTTTTTTAACTACCTTTGCACAAATTAAAATTTTATCATGAAAATCAATACCGCTGAATTTATTATAAGTAATTCCGAAGTAAGCAAATGTCCCAAAGACTTTTTGCCGGAATATGCTTTTATCGGACGATCTAATGTGGGAAAATCATCATTAATCAACATGCTGACCAACCATAAAAATCTGGCCAAAACTTCAGGAAGACCTGGTAAAACACAATTGATCAATCATTTTAAAATCAACAACAACTGGTTTCTTGTCGATTTGCCCGGCTATGGCTATGCTAAAGTTTCAAAAAAGACCAAATCTGTTTTCCAGCAATTTATCACTGATTATTTTGAAAAAAGAGAACAATTAGTTTGTGCCTTTGTCTTAATTGACATTCGCCATGAAGCGCAGAATATCGATTTGGAATTTCTGGAATATCTTGGAGAAAGTGAAATTCCTTTTTGCATTATCTTCACCAAAGCGGATAAAATCAGTAAAACAAAAATTGACTCACACATTTCGGCTTATCGAAAACAAATGTTTGCTAATAACTGGGCAGAAATGCCACAATACTTCGTTACCTCTTCTACCGAAACCACAGGAAAAGAAGTACTCTTGGAGTATATTGGTGCCGTAAATGAAGAAGTTTTTAAAAACGATAATAAATTCTAAGAGCAACTTCCTCGCTACTATAAAACAAAAAAAATCCCGAAGTTACCTTCGGGATTTTTTTGTTTTTGATGCGGATCTGATTTTATTTATTCAACTCCAGTTTTTCTGCAAAATAGTCACAAAAATCTTTCATCGTATCGGACATTTTTTCGTCATTGGTCGCTCTTTTAAAGGTATCAGACATCGCCACCAGGGTTTGGTGAAAGAATACTTTCATCTCGTCAACCGGCATATCTTTCGTCCACAGATCAATCCTAAGGCTTTCCTGTGTATTGCTATCCCATACCGAAAGAAGCAATGCTTTAGCTTCTTCTTTTTGAACACCACCATCACGGGCAGACCAGAATAATTTTTCCGGAACACGGTTTTCATCCAGCTCCACAAGCACATTTATCTCTGAGGTAATCTTTTTAGTCATTACTTTTTAGGTTTGTATTTTGAATTTTCGAATAGTTCTTTTGCATCCATTTGCAATAATTGCTGCAAAGATACATCATTATTCTTCATATAAGAACGTACAATCTGCCAACCGATCCAAGCCCCAGCCTTTCCGGGTGAAGCATTATCGATATCCAATCCAAATTTTGTAAAAGGTGCCGGATCAATAAAACGCGCTGCCATCCTCGGATTATTGTCAAACAGGATGTCTTTATCGACCAGGAAGCGCCACATTTGCGCTTCGTTGGATTGTACCCATTTCACCTGTTCGCTGGTATAGGCGATTTTTTCTGCATCGGAATAATCCGGCAATAATACATCTTTCAGATACAGGAGCTTGCCTTCATGTATCATCAATGCTAAAAGTGTCTTATTAGCTGCAGGCTGCAGGTAGCGCTGAGAGAAAGAGGTTACCAAATCCGGCATCATCTGCCGTGGCTCGAAAGTGATCTTTAAATATTCCGGAAGCTCATAGAAACGATGCTCTTTCCCTAAGTAAAGGTCCAAAGCAATCAAGACCAGCCCCTTTTCATAAATTACACGACTCTCCAGGTCCATTTCCGAGACCAGTGTAATCACCCGCGGTGTTTGTTCCTCAGGAAAATAGTACCGGATGTGCTGGACTACTTTTTCCAACTCTTCTTTTACAAGCGAAATATCGGAGTATTTTTTCTGCACTTCATCGTAAAGCTCTTTCATGATCGGATCATGTTTCTTCTCCAGCCATACTGCATCGTCAAATTGTTTTGGAAACAAAAACGGATACTGTCTTTCAAGATCCGGCAATCCTGCATCGGGTGCTTCAAAGAATAACTTATCGAACCGCTCAATCTTTAATGTTACAGGAATTGCAGCCACAGCCTGCTCCGTTTCGCTTTTTTCCTTACACGAAACCAAAAACAACGTTAAAAATGTAAGGATAAGAATTTTCTTCATTAATGAATTATTAAATTTACTATGCATTCAGAATGTTTTTTATAATTTTATGCTGTACTATGCGATGTCATACCCTACTACTACGTTTCTGATCCCAAATGACGACTCCAAAAATAGAAAATCTCATCGATAAGAACAGCTCAAAATGATTCTATTTCGTAATAAAAGACCTTTAAATACGCATTATTATTTTTGCAAATATACAGTTCCCATTTTAAAAATATCATAAAAACACAATGACTCCAAAAACTACTTTCCCCGCTGAAAAAATAAACGAACACATTGTGCACTGGCTTAAGGATTATGCCCTTACCGCCAAAGTGAATGGTTTTGTTGTAGGAATTTCAGGCGGCATCGATTCTGCCGTTACCTCTACCCTCTGCGCACAAACCGGCTTACCAACACTCTGTGTGGAAATGCCTATTCATCAGGCCGAAAGCCATGTGAGCCGTGCTAAAGAACATGTGGCACAATTGAAAAAAAGATTCCCGAATGTGAGCAGTGCTGAAACCAACCTGACTTCGGTATTTGAGCTATTCACTACCGTAGTACCAACAGAAGGTGCTGACGAAGCCAAACTGCATTTATCACTGGCCAATACCAGAGCCCGCCTTAGAATGACTACCTTGTACTATTACGCAGGCATACACGGATTATTGGTTGCTGGAACTGGCAATAAAGTTGAAGATTTTGGAGTTGGTTTTTATACAAAATACGGCGATGGCGGTGTCGATCTTAGCCCGATAGCCGATTTGATGAAATCGGAAGTCTATGCTTTGGCACAGTACCTAGACGTACCCAATGCCATCCAGGCTGCAGCACCTACAGATGGATTATTTGGCGATGACCGTTCTGACGAAGCCCAGTTGGGTGCGAGTTATGACGAACTCGAGCAGGCGATGCGCTATGATGAAAGCGGAAAAAACGAAACAGCACTAACCGGGCGTGAAGCTGAGGTTTTTAAGATATATAAACGACTGAACCGGATTAATCAGCACAAAATGAATCCAATACCGGTTTGCTTAATACCAGAAAATTTGAGATAATTTAACATAATTAATTGCTTTATATTAATTAACTTTACATAATAGGTGTGTTTTTTTTTAATAATATTGTCTAACTAAAATTTCATATGATGATTAAAGTATTTTTAGCCGATAATCAGCCCGTTGTCCGATATGGGGTAAAATCATTTTTTGAAGGCCATAGTGAAATTAAGATTTCTGATACGGCTTCAAATTTTGAAGAAGTCACTTCCACCCTTCCCAAGAAGAATTTCGACATCCTCGTTATTGACCTGGAACTGGAAGGGCTCGCGAGCATCAACTATATTAAGTCCCTGATTAAGGACTATCCAAAGGTAAAATTTATCATTTATACCAATTTATCCGAACAGATGTTTGCCCCAAATGCACTCAAAACAGGCGTATCCGCTTATGTGCATAAAAATGCAGAGCTGCAGGCACTTGAGTCAGCGATTCTAAAAGTAAATGAAGGAGAAATTGTATATAGTGACCTCGTAAAGAAAAATTTGGCACTGATTACGAAACAGCGTAAAAATGAACGCCTGTACCGTAAACTTTCCACACGCGAAATTGAGGTTTTACGCTATTTGAGTGAAGGACGCAAAAACAAGGAAATTGCAAAAACGCTGAACCTCAACGAAAAAACGATCAGTACGTACAAATTACGCTTATTGACAAAATTGCATGTTACCAACTTAGTTGACCTCGTCAACAAAGCCAAAACACTGGATATTGTCTAATCGTTAATTGCTATAACGCGACATCACACGCCCCAGTTTTGAAGAAAAGGAATTGATGAGTTTATGATAATCCATTGCCATGATTAATATTTCCGAATTATCGGAATCAGGCTCTGCAGAAAGCGAACTTTTGAGCTCGTCGATAATCTTGTCCACCAAATACCAACGCATTGTCAAAATTGTTTCTGACACATATTGTGCTGTATTCTCACTTTTATAAATCGGGATAATATTTTGCCCTTCCCAGTTGTGCAATTTATAAAGCTCATCTTCCATTAGGATATCGGTAACTTCCTGAGCCAACTCTACCGGAAGATGCATCAGATATTGTTCTATATTGAATACCTCATTCTGATGATAAAAAGCCACCAGGTCATTATAAATAGCACGGAATAGCCCATTGGCCAATTCCACTTCATCTTCCTGGAGACTAAGGTAAATCCGTTGAAAAACCTTGTAATTATTTTTCTCGGAAACCTCCATCGGTTCCCCATATTCGTTGGTTTTAATCAATACGTCTTCAAACTCCTCTTCTACATTGCCATACAATAATAAAATCTCTATAATTTTACGTTCCAGCTGGTAGAGGATGTCAATTTTTGAAGTTTGCGATTCCGGCTCTTTAACAACTTCCATCGGTTTTTGATAGGGTTGCTTGCCTTTCTTATCGGTTTCTACGCTATCTTTTTCAACCAATTGCGCCAGTGTATTCACCAATACCTGCTCTGAGATATCCATGATCCTCGCAGTTTCCTGAATGTAAACTTCGCGCTGAATCCTATCCGGTATCTTCGCAATACTAGTCACCATATCCCGGATTAATCCTGCTTTTTTCACAGGATCATTTTTGGATTCATCCATTAACATCGAAGCTTTGAACTGGATAAAATCCTTTGCATTATGCTCTAAGTAATGCACCAGGTCATCGTAGGAATTCTTTTTGGCAAAACTATCCGGATCTTCCCCGTCTGGAAAAGTACAAACCTTCACATTCATCCCTTCTTCCAGGATAAGGTCAATCCCACGGATTGATGCTCGCAAACCTGCAGCATCACCATCAAACAGAACCGTAATATTCTTAGTCAGCCTATTGATCAATCGGATTTGGTCCGGAGTTAAAGCTGTTCCCGACGATGCTACTACGTTTTCAATTCCTGCCTGATGAAACTGGATCACATCCGTATATCCTTCTACCAGGTAACAGTTGTCTAACTTGGCTATTGATTGTTTTGCATGATAAATACCATACAAAACTTTACTCTTATGGTAAATATCGCTCTCCGGAGAGTTCAGGTATTTTGCCGCTTTTTTATCATTGGTCAGGATTCGTCCTCCAAAACCCAATACCCTGCCGGACATGCTCTGGATCGGAAACATCACACGGCCTTTAAAACGATCAAATTGTTTATCCTCTTTTACAATGGTCAAACCTGTTTTATCCAAATATTGCAATTGGTAACCTTTCCCGAGTGCCTCTTTAGTCAGGGCATCCCAGGATTCCGGTGAATAACCCAACTCAAACTTTTTGATGGTCTCTGCTGTGAATCCCCTTTCTTTAAAATAAGTATACCCGATCGCCTTTCCTTCTTCCGAATTAAGGAGTGTAGTGTGGAAGTATTTTTTAGCAAATTCAGAGACCAGATACATGGACTCCCTTTCGTTAGTCTGTTCTTTTTCCTCATTGCTTTGTTCCGTTTCCTCGATTTCGATATTGTATTTTCGGGCGAGGTACCGAATCGCTTCAGGATAGGTAAAATGTTCGTGCTCCATGATAAAAGCGATCGCATTCCCGCCTTTCCCGGAACTGAAATCCTTCCAGATTTGCTTTACCGGTGATACCATAAAGGAAGGGGAGCGCTCATCCGAAAACGGGCTCAGTCCCTTAAAATTGCTTCCTGCACGCTTGAGCTGCACGAAATCTCCAATGACCTCTTCTACTCTTGCGGTTTCAAAAACTTTATCTATGGTATTCTTTGTAATCAATGTACTGGATTTGGATTTTATAACTTGTACAAAGATACAAAGGAATAACGAGCTTCAAAATTGGTCCACAACAAAGTTACCAACGTTTTAAGCCCTGTTTACCTCCTTACACTCACAAGACGCTTCCTTACACTCATGCTATCTTATAATCGCCCTATTTACACTATGGTAAAAACAAGAAAGGCATTTCACTACTGAAATGCCTTTTCTGGACAAACTAACAACTTTAACTAAATCAATTGAAATCAAATCGTAATCCTAATGAGATATTGTTCTGATCTACTGTATTATTTTCAAACAATGGATTCAGATCATATTTTAAATATAAACTTGTTGATTTATATCCAACATAAGCACCAAGCCCATATACAAAATCATTGGTATTAAAACTGCCACGGGTACGTTCTTCCACGTCATTCCCATTGATTTCATAATCCAGGATTTGTTTTGTTTTGATGTTGGCTCCTGCAAATCCTCCTAATCCCAATCGGAATCCTTGCTGAATCTTGAAGTAGGTTTTGTCTCCTTTTACTTCTTTTTTACCAAAGTCAAACTCCAAATATACCGGCACTACAAGGTTCACATTTCTAAGTCTTGAATCTTTCAAATGGATTGCCGAAGTTTCCAGGTTAGTCTGATCTCCATTTTCTACAAAAAAACGATTATCTGTAGCTCTCAGGTTATTGTACTGTAGGGAAAGTCCGTATTTAACATGCAGCAGGTTATTGTTTTTCAGCAATCGGGTGTTGTAAGATATTCCCCATTCGTAGAAGTGAGACCCCCAATACCTGAAATCGGAATTGGCAATAGCGCCGTCAGTAGCCAGGTTATTTGCCCCTAAAGCAAACACCAGTTGGGAAGTAGTTCTGGAATACACTCTTACACTATCTTTTTTCTTGGAATCATAATTAAACGTAAAGCTGTGTTTTTTGGATTTGGTAGAATCCACCAGTGTACCATCGACTTTATTTTTTACCAGAGCTGTCAGTTTTGACTCTTCCAGTGCTACTCTTCGCTCGATGCTCTCGGCTCTTTTTACAGCTGCATCTTTTTTGGATTGTTCTGCAGCCTGCGCAGTTATCTTTCCACTTTCTAATTGCTGGTTGATGGCATCAATTTCCTCTTTCAGGGCAGCTTTCTCTTCTTTGGTAATACTCTCTATTTTATCACCAATAGTTTTGGCTCTGGTTTCGAAATCCTGTGCATAGATTTTGGTTAGAAAAAGGCACAAGAAGATTGATAAGTAAACGGTCAGGTTTCTCATGATAGTAATGTTTTAAATGTTATGGATTGTTTTTAAGTTTCTATTAATTGTAATTTCGATTCACTACTGCAGTTTTCACTGTATTAAAGTTCTTACCTACAGAATGGATTACTTTTTCCCGGAAGGTTTCATCGAGCTCGCCTTCAACTTCAGAAAGCATTTTGGCAGGATCAACCTTTACGGTCACTTTTGGGGATTTGACACTTGGCTGGCCAGTTGTCATTACAGCAGCCAGAAGTTCATCAGCAGATATATATTTTCCTTTTACATCCTGTGGCTTATCTGTTATATCCCCGAGACCGGCATGTTCCTCTTTCGCTGCATTGTTTTCTTTTTGTATTTCAGGCTTCTGTAGTGGCTTTCGCACTATTGCAGCAACAGCTTTTTCATTTTTTTGCAGGATGATTGCCGCTTCCGGTGCTACAGTACTCTTTTCTTCCGGTTGTGCTGCTTTTTCAATAGGGCTGTCTTTTACGACTACCGTTTTCTCTATTGTTGTATTATCGTTCATGGTCAGGAAAACGGTACCCAAAAAAAGAAAACCCAGCAAACCCGCAGCAATGTATAACCATTTGAAATTTCGCTTTGGTTTTTTCCCTTCTGCAACACTCAACATCGCATCCAGTCTATCCCATGCATTTTCAGAGGGAGCCAACGTCCTTTGACCCAGCTTTTCCCTAAACTGTTGCTCTATATTATTCTGTTCCATTTTCATAATTCTTTGCCTTATTAATTTGTTGCTGCAGCACTTTACGTGCATGTGACAATTGCGATTTCGAAGTTCCTTCACTAATACCCAACATCTCCCCAATTTCCTTGTGCATATACCCTTCAATCGCATACAGGTTAAACACCATTTTATAGCCTTCCGGCAAAGCATCAATCAGGTATTGGATATCTGCCACACTCAGCTCACTTTCAATACCATTAAATCCTTCTTCTTTATAATATTCGTCTTCGGAATAACTCACCTTTTTATGTACCCGGATATATGAAATACATTCATTCACCATGATCCTTCTGATCCATCCTTCAAAACTCCCTTTGTTTTCGAAATTTTTCAGGTTGGTAAACACTTTCATAAAAGCCGTAATCATCAAATCTTCGGCATGATGCAAATCTTTTATGTACTGCCGGCACACGCCTAACATCTTAGGTGCAAACTGCGTATAAATCTTCTGCTGTGCCTGTCGGTTGTTGTCGACGGCCATCCGGATTAAATCGCTTTCCTGTTGATGTAGTTTGATTACTTTCAAAATAATGCTTTGGGGTTATTATTACGGTTTAAAATTACAACAAGTAAAATTAATAACCGACTTCTATTAGCATAGACGAGGATCGTTTCGAAAAGGTTGCATCAGGGTTGTATTTTTTTTAAATTTATTTCAAAAAATAATACCGTAACAGACCAAAAAATAAATAACAACCTTATTTACAGCTATTTAAAACCAAATTAAATTTGCTTTGCATTATTTTAAAAAATGCCTTTTCTTTATTTGTAGGAAATAAATAGCCCATAATAAAACAGACAATGCCATAGCTAATGCACAAATACTGGCTTCACAACATATACAAGCTATTAAAGGCAACAACAATTTCTAAGTGTGTGTCCGAACTTTTGGAAGTTCTGATATAGGTTGAATAAAGAAATCTCTTTGAATACTGGTAGAAAATTTCAAAGAAGGTATTGGTGGATAGCGGTGCAGTTACTTTTTTCGCTCAATTACATAATTCACCATCAACACGAGGGCGTCTTTGTATACCGAGTCCGGATAATGCTGCAAAAGCACTAATGCTTCCTGCTGAAAAGCAGCCATTTTTTGTTCGGCATACTGCAATCCGTTTTTTTCTTTGACGAATGCAATGACCTCACGAACCCTTTTCTTGTCTTTGTTATGGTTCTTTATGGAATTGATAGTCCATTTTTTTTCGGAAGGCGAACAGTTGTTCAGGGCATAAATCAAAGGCAATGTCATTTTCTGCTCCTTAATATCAATTCCGGTAGGTTTACCGATAGCATCATCGGTATAATCGAATAAGTCATCTTTAATTTGGAAAGCCATTCCGATCAGTTCCCCAAACTTGCGCATATTCTCTACCTGCACTTCATCTTCAATCATCGATTTTGCCCCTAACGCACAACAGGCAGCGATAAGTGTTGCTGTTTTTTGGCGGATGATTTCGTAATAAATCGCTTCTGTAATATCAAGCCGTCTGGCTTTTTCAATCTGGAGCAGTTCGCCTTCGCTCATTTCACGAACGGCGACGGAGATAATTTTGAGTAAATCAAAATCACCATTATCAATAGAAAGCAGTAGTCCTTTTGATAGCAGGTAATCCCCAACAAGAACGGCGATTTTATTTTTCCAGAGTGCATTTATGGAGAAAAAACCCCTTCTTCGATTGCTGTCATCAACGACATCATCATGTACAAGGGTAGCAGTATGGATCAATTCGATTACAGAAGCACCGCGATAGGTCCTTTCATTCACTGATCCCTGAGAAACCATCTTAGCCGTTAGGAAGACAAACATCGGGCGCATTTGTTTTCCCTTACGGTTGACTATATAATAGGTAATCCTGTTAAGAAGCGCCACTTTGGAGGACATCGACTGATGAAACTTTTTCTCAAAAAGTTCCATTTCATCATATATTGGCTGCTTGATCTGTTCTACTATTTTCATCGATGTTCAAAGATAGCATTTCTTTAATGAGATGCAAAATAAACTGTTTAAGTTAAGCTTGATACTATTTTTACATTATGCATCGGCTTCTTTATTGGCCAATTGCCCACAAGCGGCATCAATATCCTTACCACGGCTTCGTCGTACTTTTGCTACAATCCCGTTGTTTTCGAGCGCACGGATATAGGCATCAATCGCTTCCGGATCAGCCTGTTGAAATTCGCCGTCATCGATTGGGTTGTATTCAATCAAATTGACTTTGCAGGGTACATATTTACAAAATTTCACCAAAGCATCTATGGCTTCTTTTGTATCATTAATCCCTTTCCAGACTACATATTCATAGGTAATCTTACTTTGGGTTTTTCGATACCAGTATTCCAGCGACTCCCGCAATTCTGCCAGGGGAAAATTAGCACTAAATGGCATAATCCTGGAACGCACAGCATCAATCGCGGAATGCAATGAAACCGCAAGCCTGAATTTCACTTCATCATCAGCTAATTTCTTGATCATTTTTGGCACACCGGAAGTAGAAACGGTTATTCTTTTAGGCGACATACCCAGTCCTTCCGGAGCGGTTATTTTTTCTATGGCTTTGAGGACATTATTGTAATTCATTAAAGGTTCGCCCATTCCCATAAATACGATATTTGACAAAGGCCTATTATAATAGAGCTTGCTTTCATTATCAATAGCCAACACCTGATCGTAAATTTCATCCGGATTCAGGTTACGCATCCTTTTAAGTTTTGCAGTAGCACAGAAATTACAATCCAGGCTACACCCCACCTGACTGGACACACAGGCAGTAGTCCGGGTATTCGTAGGAATCAACACAGATTCCACCACCAGTCCGTCATGAAGACGCACTGCATTTTTGACCGTACCGTCAGAGCTGCGCTGCATCTGGTCGACCTTGATATGGTTGATCACAAAATTATCCTCCAGCATCTGGCGGGTACTTTTGGCAACATTGGTCATATCCCCGAATTGGTGTGCTCCTTTGCTCCAAAGCCATTCATAGACCTGATTTCCGCGAAATGCCTTATCGCCATTGGCGGTAAAAAAATCACGCAATTGGTCTTTTGTCAGAGCTCGTATATCTTTCTTTTCCGTTTGCATGGTGCAAATTTAGATATTAGTATTGACAAGTTCACAATCGGAGTTAATATTTTAAGTTTTAGCGCCCTCAAAAACAGCACTATTTTCTTTACTTTTGCACAAAACTTTTACAAAATGCACTTTATCTCTCCTGAATTAGAATTATATGCTGAAAAAAATTCCGAGCAAGAACCGGAATTACTGGCCCGCCTGAACAAAGAAACGCACCAGAAAGTATTACAGCCAAGGATGCTGAGCGGCCATTTTCAGGGAAGGGTATTGAGTATGCTGTCGAAGATCATCCGTCCTGCTGCAATATTAGAAATCGGCACCTTTACGGGATATGCTACATTATGCCTTGCAGAAGGGCTTGCACCCAATGGCGTATTACACACCATCGATATTAAGGAAGAACTTGTTGATTTTCAGCGTAAATATTTTGATCTTTCCCCGTGGGGCGGGCAAATACACCAGCATTTAGGAGAGGCCCTGGCTATTATTCCTAAACTGGATACGCGGTTTGATCTTGTTTTTATTGATGCTGACAAAGAGAATTACCTCAATTATTTTAACCTTATTGTCCCGATGATGAATCCGGGCGGGATCCTATTATCAGACAATGTATTATGGAGTGGCAAAGTACTGGAAGCTGTTGACCCTAAAGACAAAAGCACCGTTAGCCTTCTGGAATACAATACTGTCATTAACAATGACCCCAGAGTAGCAACGGTACTTCTACCTATTCGTGATGGATTAACGGTTAGTCGGGTGATCTAAATTTTCCTTCTGTAATGGAAAAAAGTGATTACGGGCATATTTATAAACCTGCCACATAATCAGGGACATTGAAATCCCCCACACATACCCACACAATATATCGCCCGGATAATGCAGCCCTAAATAAATACGGCTATAGGCAAATATCAAAGGCCATAGAAAAATAAAGCCCATGTATTTCAAATACGGTTTCATTACGAGATACAGGAATAGGGCTACTGCCATTGAGTTGGAGGCATGCCCGGAGACGAAACTAAAGGAGCTTCTTTTTTGTACAATGCGTATAAAGTGACTGATTTCGGGATTATTGCCCGGACGTAGCCGCTCGAAGCCTCTTTTAAAAATATTGGTTGTCTGGTCGGTGAGCGTAATTAAAAGGGCAATAATAACCACTACCAATAGGGCATGCTTCCATCCAAGGTGTTTGAACACCAGGTAAAATATTATAGCAAATATGGGAATCCAATTGAACTGTTTGGTAATAAAAAGCCATAATGGATCAAATGTTTCGGATCCCATGCCATTCAGAAAAACAAAAAGATTTTTATCGAGTTCTAATAAGTATTCCAGCATATTACATGTTTCGTTTAATCGGTCCTGTTATATCACCTGCAACATCAGTTACATCTTCCTTGATTTTATCAATTTCAGCGGTAAAATTACGGGTCAGGTTTTCTTTAGAAAATTCATTGGTAAACGAAGTATCAATACCGCTACTCTCGGCACTTTTCTGGATCTCGCTCTTAATTTCGTTAGTTGCATCTTTTAGTTGACGCATTCCTTTACCCATCATACGTGCGATTTCCGGCAATTTATCAGAGCCAAAAAACATCACAACGACAAATAAAATAAAAGCAATTTCAGACATTCCCATAAGACGAATATGTTTTAGATTGTACGCTCGCAAAGTTACAAAGTAGTTCATGTTTATTGTCTCTCAACAAACAAATTAACACAATTTTTAAAACTTGCAGCGCTTAGTATTATTCAAACTGATCAAATTTAGACTTTACCGCCGTCTGAGGCCATACATTATTTGTTATATCAATATCCGCTGTAAGCTGTTTCGGATCTACTTCAATTTTTGTTATTTTTTTTGCCACTGCAAAAACACGGGATACCCTAAGGTCGTTCATCCTCCAGACCTGAGCCGGAAAAGTCTGTGTTTCTGTAGTCCCATCTTCAAATGTAAGCGCGACAATGATGGGCATTGGCATTCCTCCCGGTTTTTCAAAAGTCACTTCATAGAAATATTTAGGTGCTTTTAACTGGGCTTTTTCATCGGCATTAAAATTCTCATTTACATAGTCTGCCAGCGTTTTGTTATCAGAGACCTGAAAAGGTTTTTCGAGTTTCTTATCAAAATCTTTTCCATCATCCGGAAGTAGGTAAACCATTGGTACTTCCTGTTCTTTGCTTTTGCGCACGCTCTTTTCTTTTGCGCCTGCTTTTTCTTCCACTACCAGTGCAGTCGGGCTAACATAATATCGTTTTACTTCTTTAATTCCTATATCCACGTAATCCGTAGTATAGAACCATCCCCTCCAAAACCAGTCAAGGTCTACTGCCGAAGCATCCTCCATTGTCCTGAAGAAATCTTCGGGGGTAGGATGTTTGAATTTCCAACGCTGAGCATAGGTTTTAAAGGCATAGTCAAATAATTCATGGCCCATTATAATTTCACGCAATATATTAAGTCCTGTTGCTGGTTTAGCATAGGCATTACTTCCAAACTGGACAATATTCTCCGAATTGGACATGATCGGCTCTAAAAATTTCTGGTCACCACTCATGTAGGGGACTATTTTTGCCGCCGGCCCACGTCGTGATGGATAGCCCGGCATGTAATCCTGTTCTGCCAGGTATTGCATAAAAGTATTAAACCCTTCGTCCATCCAGGTCCATTGGCGCTCATCACTATTGACAATCATAGGGAAAAAATTATGCCCTACTTCATGCACCACCACACTGATCATTCCATTTTTAAGCCCTTCGCTTACAAATCCATTTTCATCCGGGCGTCCGAAATTAAAACAGATCATCGGATATTCCATTCCCTGGTCATCGGCATTTACGGAAATGGCTTTAGGATAAGGATAATCAAAAGTGCGGGAAGAATACGACTTCAGAGTACTTGCTACCACACGTGTTGAATATTGTTCCCAAAGCGGATTTCCTTCTTTAGGATAGAGTGAAATAGCCATTACTGTTTTTCCACCCAACTTTACCGCCATAGCATCATAGATAAATTTACGGGAGGTGGCAAAGGCAAAATCCCGAACGTTTTCGGCTTTGAATTTCCAGGTTTTTTTTTGGTCAGAAAAACCCTTTTCAGCTTTTTCGGCCTCTGCCTGTGTCACAACTATCACAGGATTATCAAAGGTCTTTTCAGCCAACTGATAACGTTTCAATTGTTCCGCCGTCAATACCTGTTTACGGTTTTGCAATTCCCCGGTAGCATCCATAATATGATCGGCCGGTACGGTAATATTCACTTCATAATTCCCAAAAGGCAAAGCAAATTCACCAGCGCCCCAAAACTGCATGTTCTGCCATCCTTCAACATCATTATAAACGGCCATACGTGGAAAAAACTGCGCAATTACATACAGCTTATTGCCTTCTTTTGGAAAATTCTCATATCCGGAACGAAATCCTTCTGCCCGGTAATCGATGATATTGTGCCACCACTTGATATTGAATGTTATTTTCTCGCCACCATTCAGCGGTTTTGGAAGGTCAATACGCATCATGGTATGGTTGATGGTATAGGATATTGGATTTCCCTTGCTGTCCCGGACATGCTCAATATGAAATCCACGATCCGGTTGTTCCTGAAGGTATTCTTTTGCGAAAGCATTTACCTCTTTTGAGGTTGCCATCCGTTGATTATTGACCAACGGTGACTGCGATGTTTTGGCTTTTTGGTTTTGATCCAGCTGTACCCACAAATAATCCAGTCTGTCTTTGGAATTATTATGGTAGGTGATGGTTTCTTCTCCGTAAATCTTAGCATTTTTATCATCCAACTCAATATTCATCTTATAATCTGCCTGCTGCTGGTAATAGGCAGGTCCCGGTGCTCCGGAAGCGGTTCTGTACATATTGGGTGTTGCCATTTCGGAATACATCTGACGGAATTTATTCGTCTCTCCATGACCTTGTTCGCGTACTACCGCCGGCTTGGCATCCTGAGCATTACTTCCGACAGGAAATAACAGGGACACCATCATAAGTGAAATTATTCTTTTCATATACTGAATTGCTCTTTTACTCTAATTATCTATACGGGAATCCGTATGCTTTAGTTTCATTTTAAAATTTTAAACTGCCTTTTGTTGTATCCTCTGTCAAAAGCAGGCTCGTGCGTACACCGGCAACATTGGCATGGATGATGTTCTGCTGCTCAGAAATATAATCCAGCAGCAATGTACATTTTACGTCGAGTGTCCTGGGCTGCTCCACATCCTTTATGGAATAATAACAAATTAGGACATCGTCTTCCATTTCTTTCCCCAAATAACGTATATTTTTTTCTTGCCCATTGATTTTTACCGCTAATTTTTCAAGCAGGTACTGCTGCATGGCAAGCACCTCTTCATTGGATTCTTTTGAAGTCCCGAGATAATATTTCTTCTTATATTTTTTACCTAATGCTGCATTGAAATCATCGATGAAAATGCGGGAAGTAATATGAAGTGCTTTTTTCTCCGGGCTATAATCCATCTGATACACCGCTACATAAAACTTGTGCACGTCCATTGCAGTCAATCCAATGAGCATCAGAAACAGAAACAGGACGGTCGCTATTTTTTTCATTTACCAAAAATAGGTATTTTACCAAAAAAAAGCACAACGGTTTGTTGTGCTTTAGTATATTATTCCTGTTTTTTAAATTCTTTGCGTTTGTCAATCAGAAAATCAATAAGCTCAAACTCTTTATCGGGAGCTAAAAGCGGCTTTGCTTTGGGATCTGATTCTGCAAATGCAAGAAAAAGTGCGGTTTCATTAGTATCTTTCAATTGGAGGACATCCATAAAAAAGTAGGTTGTGAATTTTTCTTTCACTGCTTCCGGAAATATCTTAGGGCTCACATATTCTTTTGTTTTCTTTTTATCATTCTTGCCAATTCCTAAAGCCTTACCGGCGGTCTTGAATATACGTACAAAGTCTAAACCGTCTTCAATACTCCCATCCGCAGGCATCGTTCGGTTTTTAACTGATGACTGCTGATCACCAATATATTTCTTGTCGATAATGGTCTGGTTATTATTTCCTAAAATATTATTATTGATGGTTTTAACTTTCATCCTTTTACTGTCTTTTTCCAGATTCCCGGATAAGGAGTTCACCACTACTTCATCCAGTTCTTCCACAGAAAGATTGAGTTGTATGGTCATCGTCTCCACATCCATATCGAGTTGCTTCACGACCAAGACACCGGGTTTAAAGTTTACTCCGGAAAGGAGGAGCGTATCATTGGCACGTGCCGCAATGGTGAAATAGCCTAGTTCATCAGAAATGGAACTGAGGTTGGTATTTAAGTTTTTTACATTTACATTTTCGGTAATCATACCATCAGAGACTAATTTGCCACGAATCATTTCCCGTGGCTTTTGCTGGGCAGACATTATAAATGTTAGTAAAAAAAAGAGGCATGTAAGTGTAGTTTTTTTCATGGGGCTAAAGATCACAGAAAGTAAGTATTAAAAAATTAAGGTCTTTCGTTTGAGTGTTCAATTTAAGGATTTTAGCCGAAAGCGAAATGCCCTTTTAGGGAAATTTAGCATATTAAACCATTAGTTCCCTACTGTTCTGATTGTATTGTACTTATCGGCAAGCCCACCCATCAAAAAGATCATCATATTTTTATTATTGGCTTTTAGTACCCGTACAAATTCCTGGTCTTCAATACAAAAATGTTTAAACCCAGCAATATACTCTGCCGGTATGTGTAGTTTTTCAATATAGAATTCATCTTCAAACAGGTATTGGAATTTTTCATAGACCACTTCCTGTTTTTCAATTTCAGCTTGTTTTTTCAGTTTTCGGGTCTGCCCTGTGATAGCATTAATAATGGCATCTGTTCCACTGTTTGAAGTTTTCACTTTGCGTTCTGCAGGCGTATATACCTTTTGACCTTTAGCAACAAGCCCAAGATCTTCCGGATTAATGGATGTTTTTTTATCAACCACTACTTCATCGAGCTGATTTAGTGCAGCTTCCATTTTTACAGAAAATACCTGCTGGAAATCAAAATCCTGGACACGGATCCGCTTTTCCCGGAACTGGACTGCCGTCAAAACCAGTACATCTCCTGTTTTTGCCATGATGCTAAAATTACCACCGGCATCCGTTTGTGTTTCTTTTCCAGCAGTCAGGTTGACCACAAGGATACTCTCTACTCCAAGTCGGTCGGAAACTAATTTACCTTTAAGCAGTTGTTGTGAGGATACCGAATTCGCCATAAAGAGGAGAAGCAGTAGTATAATCTTATTCGGCATTTACTGTTTTTTATTATATTCCAGCGCCAACTCCATAATAATGAAAGAGGCGAGTGTTTTATTTTTCATCTGCATCGCTTCTGCAAATTTACTGTTTTCAATACTGTAATATTTAAAAGCGTCTACGTAATCTTTCTGTATTTTGAGCCTTTCCTGAATATACTCATCACTAAAATAGACTTCCAATTTTCTCAGCAGCAACTCTTTGCGTTCAACCACAAGTTTACTTTTAAGCATAGCGGTTCTTCCAGAAATCAGGTTCAGCAAGGGATCCAGACCAATTGAGAAACCGGTTCCTACTGTAATCACATTTCCTGTCGCCACCAGCAATCGCCTTTCTGCCGGAGTATATGTTTTTTGCCCTCTTGGCACCAGCCCCAAATCTTCGGGATTAATACGGGTATTATTCACCTCAACTTCATCGAGTTGATTGGCATATACCTCAACCTGGATTTCCAGTACCTTTCCAAAATCAGACTGATCTACTACCAATCTTGTTTTCCGGAATTGTGGTGCCGTAAAAATCAGCAAATCCCCTTCGGAAGCCGTTATGGCAAAATTTCCGTCGGCATCTGTCTGCGTCTCCTTCTGAACACTCAGGTTAACGACCATAATTTGTCCGATCCCAGCCTTATTAGCCACAACTTTACCTTTGATCTGCTGTTGGGAAAACGCAGTGCCAAAACTGAGCAGCAATAACATAAAGACAATCTGACTATTCATCGGCAAGCATTTTTTTATATTTTTCAGCGAGACGGAGCACGCATGTGTTAATAGTTACACTATTGTTATTATTCATTGCCTGTACAAATTCCGGATTCTCTATAATAAAATATTTATAGCCTTCCACATATTCTTTAGGGATTCCAAGATTCTGTATGATCATGCTATCTTTAAAATAGCTTTCGAATTTGGCTCGAAGTTTGTCTTTTCTTTCAACAATCAATGCATCCCCATTTCCACGTAATGCTTTTCGTTCGCCCGGCGTATAGACCTTTTGCCCTTTTGGTACCAGCCCCAGATCTTCAGGATTGATCCGGTAGCGTTCCACCACAACTTCTTCGAGTTGGTTCGGATTGGTTTCCATCACTATCTCTAAGGTTTTTTCAAAGTCCGTTTCCTCCAGCACAATCCTTTTTTTATACAGTTCATAGGAAAACAATATCAGGAGATCACCTGGTTTTGCCCTGATCGTAAAATCACCCTGCAGATTTGTTTTTGTTTCCTTTTCGGTCGTTAGGTTTACAACCAACACCCCTTCGGCAGCGGAATTTTCGGCAATCACCTTTCCTTTCAGAAGTTGCTGCGCCAATACGTCGCTAAAACTAAGACAAAATAAGATAAGGGTAAATTTATTTAACATCGGCAAGCACTTTTTTATACTCTTCTGCGAGTTCTCCCATAACAAATGCTGCTGTTGTTTTGTCTTTTTTGCCCATGGCTTCCACAAATTTAGGATCATCCACAATGTAATATTTGAAACCATCCACAAATGCTTCTTCGATCTGAAGTTTTTCCCGGATGAATTCATCGCTGAAATAGGCTTCAATTTTACGCAATAACTTGTCTTTCTTTTCTACTACCAAAGCTTTCTCTAACATTTTCGTCCTTCCGGAAAAAACATTAAATAAAGGATCCAATGAGAATGAGGTATTTAGTCCCAAGGTAGCGTCATATCCTGATGCTGCTTTGAGTTTGCGTTCTGCCGGTGTATATTTTTTTTGATTTTTGGGCACAATTCCCAGGCTTTCAGGATTAATATGATCATAACGCATGACCATAACTTCATCCAGATAATGCACAATTATTTCCATTTGTACCAACAAAAGATCCTTCTCCAGATCTTCTTCGGTCACTACAATCCGTTTGCCTTTAAACTGAAAAGCAGAAAACATGAGTGTGTCATTTACCCTGACCTTAATATCGAAATAACCACCTGCGATAGTCTTTACTCCTTTTTCGGTATTTAAATTGATTACATCCATACCTTCTAAATGAGAATACTGGGATACAATCTTTCCTTTTAAGTGTGTACGCTCTTTCTGCTGCGCTAATAATGAAGCTGTTGTTGTCAGAAAAAAGAATGGGAGAATAAGCATAATCCTTTGCATAATGGTGGTTTTGGGAAAACGTCCCAATGGCTTGTTATTTGTTTATGAAAACTCCCAATTCCTGCGTTATCCTTAAACTTTTAAAATAGTAAAGACAAACAATTAAACTTTAAGAAGATTTTGTAAATATATCTTTAGTGTTTCCAAAATTAATCCTAATGACCTTATAATATTATGTTAATATAATTCAGACCCTTACTCTTTCTATTTTTTGGCGCTAAAAAAGAAGGAAGATTTGTAATTTTACCCCTCAAAAAGCAATCCATGAGAAATATCATTATTGCCAGTACTTCTACACTACATGATGGAAGTTACCTGGAATACCTGCTCCCTACATTACAATCGCATTTTGAAAATGCCAAAACAATATTATTTATTCCTTATGCACGCCCAGGTGGTATTTCGCATGAAGACTACACACAAAAAGTACGCCAGGCATTTAGCCCACTTGGAATTTCCGTAACCGGAATCCATGAATATGACAATCCTGCTGAAGCCATAACGAATGCCGAAGCCTTATTTACCGGAGGCGGAAACACCTTTGTATTGGTCACCCAACTGTACAAAAACAATTGTATGGAAGCCCTCGAAATAACAGTAAAAAATGGAACCCCTTATTTAGGAACCAGTGCCGGCAGTAATATTTGCGGCCTTAGCATGCAAACCACCAACGATATGCCAATTGTATATCCACCGAGCTTTAAAACCTTAGGATTCGTTCCGTTTAACATCAACCCTCATTATTTGGATCCTATTGCAGGTTCTACACACATGGGCGAAACCCGCGAAACCCGCATCCTGGAGTTCCATGCTTACAATAACATCCCGGTAGTAGGGCTGCGTGAAGGAAGCTGGCTTGAAGTAAAAGGAAATCACGTCACCCTGAAAGGTAGTTTACCTGCACGGATTTTCACAGCACAACACCTCCCTGAAGAAATAGCACCGGAAAGCGACTTAAGCACATTAGGCCGATAAACCACCGGTAGTCCAAAACAAAAAAGTTTCCCGAATCTTGTAGTATCCGGGAAACTTTTTTATTCTAAAATCATGCAGTATGCTGCTTAATATTATAATGGGGCAGTATAACGGTAGGCCTTTTTCACAGTGACCAATTTCCCATTTTCTTCTTTCAGGTACTCGACAGTGGTTCCTTCGGCTCCAGCCCAATCGGTGACCATCTCAAAGCTGCCTTTATTTTCAAAAATAGTACTGATCGTAAACCATTCAAAACCAAAATCACCGCCATCATCTACCCCCCAGGTACTCATCTCATCATATTCAGCAGGGAAATCTTTATAACTGATTTTAGTTGGCGTTATTGCTGCCAGGACTACCAATGCCTGGTTACCTTTCATTTCAAACTCGACCAGGGCAATTTTTACTTTTTCTTTTACAGTAGCAATTACTGCACTCCTTTTTATCGTTCGTCCTTTATCCCGCTCTATTTTAGATCGCAAATCATTCGCTAATGTACCCTTCGTCTTGGAATCAAATTGCAAAGCCTGATGTTGTTTTAGAAATGCATCAGTACAAAGCACAACGGTCTGATCATTTGGCAATGTAGCTTTTTCAACCTCATAGCGATGCCCACCGCTATTACTGAAATTAAAATAATTCTGCCTTCCGCTATCCTGATCGTTGGCTTTTTGGGTTCCTGTAAAAGCAACATGGAGCACCACACCCGCAGCGGAGAGGACATTCTTTATGTGTTTGGGTTGCTGGATACTATCGGAATCCAATAGCAGGATAACAGTACCCGGCTCATTGGTATAGCCAAAAAAGAGGCCATCTTCCATTGTATTTATTACTGTAGCAGGCTGTTCTTTTTCTGTTTTTTGCCCTGAAGGCACTTCGGTAGTTTTTTTATTAGTTTCTGATCCACAAGCGATGCTTATTACAGCCAAGAGTAATCCTATAAATTGTTTCATTCTAATCGAGTATTAGGTGGTACAATATGATGAAGAAAGTGTTCTGTTTTGGACAAAAAAAAACCTCAAACTTTCGTTTGAGGTTTGCAGAGCGGAAGACGAGGCTCGAACTCGCGACAACCAGCTTGGAAGGCTGGAGCTCTACCAACTGAGCTACTTCCGCTTATCAACGGTGCAAATATACGCAATGTTTTTACTTTCCTGCAAGCTTTTTTTGAAAAAAAATTAATTTTTATCCGCTTTTCTGTCTTACAAAATTGTAATTTATTTAATATGAAATATTTACGTTTTTATATTTTTTATCAGGTTTTATCTTTTTTTTCCATTGTTAAAAGAAAAGCTTAACTTTAAACCATAAAGCGTTCAAAAAATATGTCCAAAACGATTAAAAAAATAACCAGCGAAGCTACTTATGCAGTACGCCAACCTGTTTTACGAGCCGGTATGCCTCTTGAAAGTTGTATTTTTGATGGTGATGACCTCAATACAACAGAACATTTCGGATATTTGAAACGGAGGCCCTAATGGGAATCATTTCACTATTCGAAAATAACAATACAGCCTTTGACCTACCCAAGCAATTTCAGATCCGTGGTATGGCCGTTTTGGAGCAATTTCAGAAGCGGGGCCTGGGAGAAGAATTGATACGATATACTGAAAATAGGGTGCGTCAAAAAAATGGGCAGCTAATTTGGTTTAATGCACGGGAAACCGCAGTAGGATTTTATCAAAAATTAGGCTACGCCATAACCGGCGAAGCTTTCGAAATCCCAACAGCAGGCACTCATTATATTATGAGCAAAAAAGTGGCTTAACTACTCATCGGTTGATCAAAAAACCGGGACAACAGGATTGTCACTATAATATACAGGCAAGGCATTGGAAAAAAAACAGTGCCCTGCCCTTTTCTGAGAAATACTACTATTAAAACATGTTGCTATGAATGTATTGTATTCCCTCGCTATCGTCATCAGCCTTTCCGGAAGCCTTACACCGGTCCAGGCCAGCCCAAGCGTTGCACCAACAATCGCGATCAGCATTCCACAGGACCTCCAAAGCATTCCAATTGACACTACTCTCATTTATGCTACTGCAAATGATAGCCTTATTGCACTTTATCGCAAAGCAGGCAATAAAACGATCTGGAACACCACCTCCAACCGGGAAGCCTATATCGCAGCCTTACGGACTCTTTCGACGGAAGGCCTGCAACCGGATGATTTTTGGATGGCTCAAATTATGGAGACAGAAACCCGAAATACACCCCTGGACACTACCGAACAGATGATCTACGATGTGTTATTAAGCCAGAGCTTTTACAGCTATATTGGACAAATTTCGAATGGCAAAGCAGATCCTAAAGAACTCTACACCGATTGGGACCTTAAACCGAATTCCGGATATTCTGCCATCTTATTATTAGATACCCTAAGCCACAATACGATCACAAAAACAATTGAAGACCATAAGCAAAAACACCCGATCTACCTGCAGCTCCAAAGAGCATTACAATTATTAGACGGTTATCCGGAAGACCATACAAAAACAATAGTCCTTAAAACCCGAAAAATCCTCCCTAAGGAATCAAATGCTGCTTTAATTACCATCAAAAAGAAATTAGTATACTGGCATGACCTCAACACAACAGATACCACCAGCAACTACTATGACAATACCACAGCGAAGGCCGTAAAACAATTTCAAAAGCGGCATGGGTTAAAAGCAGATGGCATCATTGGCAATAATACCGTAGTAGCCCTGAATATTTCAAAAGCAACACGGCGGGAACAGCTTATCGCCAATCTGGAACGCTGGCGTTGGTATCCGAGATCGATGGGGCAAAATTACCTGATCATTAATATTCCAGACTACTCCCTGTATGCGATAAAAAACGAGGATACCCTTCGGATACATAAAGTCATCGTAGGAAAACCAGAGCGTAAAACTCCGATCCTATCTTCAAAGCTCAATTATATCGTCTACAATCCTACCTGGACTGTACCACCCACTATCCTCAATGAAGATATCATTCCGGCTACTTCCCGTAATTTTTATTATTTGCAACAGAAAAACATTAAGGTCTATGACCAAAACAACAACCGGATTACAGCTTCAACCTGGAAGAAAGATCAGGCAAAAAATTACCGCTATGTCCAAAGCCCCGGAGATTTCAATTCATTAGGCAGAATGAAGATCAATTTCCCGAATCCTTATATGGTCTACCTGCATGATACCAATCACCGCAGTAGTTTTGGGAATAGCTATCGCGCCTTAAGTTCAGGCTGCGTGCGTGTGGAAGATCCAATCGCACTTTCGGAATATCTATTGGACACTAAAAACTGGAGTAAAGAAAAAATACAGAGCACACTGGATACCCATAAAACCAAAAACGCCAGTATAACAGATGACATTTATGTACATCAGTTATACTGGACGGCCTGGATGGATGATTCGGAAAAATTGCAATTTCGTGAAGATATTTACAATCTGGATTCCGAACTATTCCATTATCTAAACCATTGAATGGCTTTCATTCGACACTAATTTGGTAGATGCCTCATAACTTTTTGAAGGGTGGTAGATAAAAAGACATGATTTTCCTTTTATCGCCTTAATAATATCATCCCTCATACTCATCGGAATGGCTGGACAGCCCTGGCTTCTTCCTAATCTTCCATGAGCTTTAATAAAGCTTTCATCGGCATAATCAGCCCCATGAATAACAATAGCTCTGGATTTGGCCCTGTCATTAATCCCTTTTTCAAGGCCTTCTAATTGTAATGACATTCCGTGTTTTCCGGTATAAGTATTACCAGTTGCGTAAAAACCTAAACTACTTTGATACGATTCGGGAACATTAGAGAATTTTTCAGCAAATTCATCCCCAGAATTTCTTCCGTGCGAAACTAAAGATTGATACAGAATGGTATTGGTTGCGAGATCGATTACCCACATCCGTTTTTTGTTCGACGAAAGGCTAAAATCTACCAAGGTTAAAATATCCTTGGTTACTACCCCCTTTGCTTTAAGCAGGTAAAATCCTTCAAGAGCTTTTTTAAAACTCTCCAATCTTGGAAGTGCAAAATTTTGCGTGTGTAAGCTGTTGTAAACATTTTCAACGACCATAGCGTTGTTTGTTGTTGATGTTTTAACAATTTCTTTTACATTGTTTGTTTTTGGAGCATTCGTTGAGAACGACAATAAAAAAAATACTACAAGCGGCATAAATCTGTAAATCATTGAATTTCTTTCTGTTGTGTGGTTAATAATCAAGGTTGCCAAAAATATAAAATTAAACTTCTTATACAAATTCAAAAATCATAAAAATCAGAATTTTAACACATTAGCTGACTTTAACATTAAGATCAGCAGGTATAGTACTAACGCTTCATTTTAGCATTTGTTGTGTAAAAAAGCAAAAAATATATTTTTTAACAATACAGTCTGTTGCGCTTATAAACAATCTTCGTGCCAAAAAAAGAGATCAAAAACATGATTTACAATATATTAACACATCATCATTGTGAATTGTTTAACATACGCTATCAGAAAAGTTAGCAGGACAATACTATTTTAAAACCTTAAAAATTGTATTTTTACATTACTTTAAATTAAAATCATGAACAAGAAAGTAATCCTAATGATCCTTGACGGCTGGGGTAAATCTCCAGACCCAAAAGTATCTGCCATTGACAATGCCAATACGCCTTTCATTGACAGCCTGTATACTAAATACCCCAATGCTTCCCTACGAACGGACGGCTTAAATGTTGGACTTCCCGAAGGGCAAATGGGAAATTCTGAAGTAGGACATATGAATCTTGGTGCCGGAAGAATTATCTACCAGGATCTTGCCAAGATCAACCTTGCAGTAGCCAACAAAACCCTGAACACCGAAAAAGTGCTTGTTGATGCTTTCCAATATGCGAAAGACAACAATAAGGATGTCCATTTTCTCGGCCTGGTTTCGGATGGTGGCGTGCATTCCCATATTGACCACCTAAAAGGGCTTATAGACGCTACTCAGGATTTTGGCCTTAAAAAAGTTTTCGTCCATGCCTTTACTGATGGCCGTGACGTCGATCCTAAATCCGGCGGATTCTTTATTTCTTCTCTTGAAAACCACATCAAAAACACTTCTGCAAAACTAGCTTCGATTATCGGTCGCTACTATGCAATGGATCGGGACAAACGCTGGGAAAGAGTAAAATTAGCCTATGACCTGCTCGTAAATGGAGAAGGTACTCACGCTACTAATGCATTGGATGCTATTCATAACAATTACAATGCAGACATTACGGACGAATTTATCAAACCTATTGTTATGGTCGATGAAAATGACCAGCCGGTAGCCAAGATCAAACCGGATGATGTCGTGATTTTCTTCAATTTCAGAACCGATCGCGGAAGACAGCTAACGGAAGTCCTTACACAAGAAGACCACCACGAACAGAACATGCACAAACTCAAACTGTATTTTGTGACCTTAACGAATTACGACGAGAGCTATAAAAACATTAAAGTGGTTTACAACAAAGACAACATCTCAGAAACCCTTGGTGAAGTCCTGGAGAAAAACCATAAAAAACAAATCAGGATTGCCGAAACCGAAAAGTACCCGCACGTTACGTTCTTCTTTTCGGGTGGACGCGAAGTACCTTTTGAAGGAGAAACAAGACTTCTTTGCCCTTCCCCAAAAGTGGCTACTTACGACCTGAAACCTGAAATGAGTGCTTTTGATTTAAAAGACGCACTGATTCCCGAACTCCAAAAAGGTGAGGTTGATTTTGTATGCCTTAATTTTGCCAATGGCGACATGGTAGGACATACCGGTGTTATGGCAGCAGCTATCAAAGCCTGTGAGGCGGTAGACACCTGTGCGAAAGCCGTAATCGAAACAGCCTTAGCCAATGGCTACACAACCATTGTAATTGCAGATCACGGTAATTGTGAAACGATGATCAATCCAGACGGAAGCCCAAATACAGCACACACCACCAATCCGGTGCCAATCATATTGGTTGACAATGACATAAAACATATCAAGGATGGCATCCTGGGCGATATCGCTCCAACTATCCTGGATTTAATGGGCATCCCACAACCGGAAGTCATGACACAACATTCGTTGATTTCATAATTTTACATTACATCCATTATCCATAAAAGGGAGCAATCAACAGTGTTGATGGCTCCTTTTTTAAATTCCGAAAACACATTCATTATCATCCTTTCATTTTAATCTTATGGGCACTAAAATGTTCCTGGGTAAAATTTCCCGTCACGACCTTCAGGCCGATCCGGATGCCAACTGGTTTATCCCCACCTATCGGGATTATACACCAGATGCCGCAACCGTCACACTACTCCAACAGTATATCCATACTATACAAATTGTAATTTATATGGGAAACTGGTGCCAGGATTGCCGGGAACAGGTACCTGCGTTTTACAAAATCCTTGACGGTATTTCATTTGAAGAGGGCAAGCTGTTGGTAGTTGGAATGGATCGTGATAAAAATATTCCCGGTAAGGAAATACCACTTCCGGACATTCAGCGCATCCCTACATTTATCGTCCTTCAGCAAGGAAAAGAAATCGGCCGTATTGTTGAAAAACCAGTTATTAGCCTTGAAAATGACCTTTTGAACATCCTGGTGCCGAATCGTATGGTTTAAAGCGCTAAAAAACACATTTTTAAAACGAGCTGTCCCCAACAATTATGATAGTTTTAATCCTGATAATTAAAAAAATCGTATTTTTGCACTTCGAAAAAAATTGATTATGATAATTCCGAAAACCCGCGAACAAATTGAATTAATGCGTGAAAGCGCCCTGATTGTTTCCAAAACATTAGGAATGATTGCCAGGGAAATTAAACCGGGGATCACCACACAATACTTAGATAAACTAGCAGAAGAATTTATACGCGATCATGGTGCTGAACCAGGATTTTTAGGGCTATACGATTGCCCATGTACTTTATTAGCCAGTGTTAATGAAGCTATCGTACATGGCCTTCCTACCAATCGCCCTCTTGAAGAAGGTGATATTGTTTCTGCAGATTGTGGTGCTTTTAAAAATGGTTTCTATGGAGATCATGCCTATACATTTGAAGTGGGCGAAGTAGCTCCTGAAGTAAAAAAATTACTTCAGATCACCAAAGAATCACTTTATACCGGTATCCGCGAATTCAAAGCTGGAAACCGTGTTGAAGATGTAGGCAGCGCGATTCAAAAATATACCGAAGCCCATGGCTATGGTGTTGTTCGGGAACTTGTAGGACATGGCCTTGGCCAAAAAATGCATGAAGAACCTGAAATGCCTAACTATGGAAAACGGGGTCGTGGAAAATTATTCGTAGAAGGAATGGTTGTCGCTATCGAACCTATGATTAACCTGGGTACCAAAAACATCAAACAACTGAATGATGGGTGGACGATCGTAACCCGTGATGGCAAACCGAGCGCACACTTCGAGCATGATGTGGCACTCGTTGATGGAAAACCAGAATTGCTTTCTACTTTTGCTTACGTATATGAAGCACTGGGAATCGTTTCTAATGAAGAAGACGAATTCCGGAAACTGCCTTTCGTACTTTAATCCGGTTTATTGGCCACTTCCGAATGAAGAAAATTTTCAGGTTTATCCTAAATACTATTCCCCGTCCCTTGCTGATACGGCTGAGCTATGTAGCCCGACCGGTTTTGGCATTGGCCCTGAAGGGAACTAATTATACCGATCCTATAGACGGCAGGAGTTTCAAAAGCTTCCTGCCGTATGGATATGGTACACAGCGCTCCAATGTACTTTCACCAAGCACACTTTCACTGGAAAGACACCGATTGCTTTGGCTTTACCTGAACAACGAGACCGATTTTTTTACCGCTCCCAAAAAAGTGTTGCATTTTGCACCGGAACAGGCATTTTATAAACTATTCCGCAAGCAAAAAAACCTGGACTATACCACTACCGATTTATTCTCACCGTTAGCGGATGTAAAAGCCGACATTTGTAATCTTCCGTTTGAAGACAATACCTACGATCTTATTTTGTGCAACCATGTACTGGAACACATCCCGGATGATACCAAAGCCATGGAAGAATTATACCGTGTACTCAAACCCGGAGGGATGGGGATCTTCCAGATCCCACAGGATTTAAAGCGGGAAACTACCTTTGAAGACAACTCTATTACCGATCCGAAAGAGCGGGCAAAAATATTTGGGCAATACGACCATGTGCGCGTTTATGGAAGAGATTATTTCACCAAATTACGAAGCATTGGCTTTACCGTTATTGAAGAAGATTACACCCGGAAATTATCGGCCGAAAGTGTGGAAAAATATTGTCTTGCCAAAGGAGAAATCATTCCCATATGTTATAAATAAATCCGGATTTAGTGCAAATTCTACCCAAAAGGTAATTTAAAGTTTAAAACACTGGAAGTTAAGCATATTTATTTTATTTTTGGAAAAAGAATCTTTCCCGATATGATAAACAACTATAGAATCCCCTTAGTATTTCTATTCGTCCTTTTCATCCACCAGATCTCACAGGCACAGGCAGAAACTGAAACGCCACCGCCTTATAATATAAAAACTATTTCGTTCGTACAAAACAACCAAAATATCATTCCACTGATTCAGTTAGGAGACTCATTCCAACTTCAGTTTGATGATCTTTTCGGAAATGAAGCCAACTATTATTATGTGATTCAGCATTGCGATTACGACTGGAAACCTTCACAACTTTCTAAAGGAGAATACTTGCAGGGATTCGATAATCAAAGGATACGGACGTATGAGAATTCTTTCAATACACTCCAACTTTATTCCCATTACACCCTGAGCATCCCCAATCCACAAACTCAGGGGCTGATCGTTACCGGAAACTATGTTATAAAAATCCTTAACGAAGACCAGACAGTCGTCTTCTCCAGAAAATTTATTGTTTTTCAGGATGAAGTGTCGGTTCCGGTACAGGTGAAACGCTCGCGGACTATTGAAAATATCAATGAAATGCAAAACCTGGATTTCGCAGTAAAATCACAAACACTCCAATTTCAAACGCCGCTCACCAATGTGAAAGTACTATTGATGAAAAACGGCCAGATCAGCACAGGCATTACCAATATCAGGCCCCAATATACAATCGGCAATGACCTCATTTACAAATACAATACCGAAACCCAGTTTTTTGGAGGCAATGAATACCTGTACGTAGAAACAAAAGATATCCGTAGCCCTAACAGCACTGTAAGTTATGTGACTGCCGGGGAAATTTACGTTTCCAATTTGTACACGAATGAAGCACGCGCCAATAAGCCTTACACCTATTTCCCGGACATTGATGGTAATTTTTTGGTCAACCTGACCAATGTCACTGCCAATGTAAACCTGGAAGCAGACTATACCTGGGTTGCTTTCAGCTTAAGCGCTCCAGCCTATTTCGGTAAAAAAGACATTTATGTGTCCGGAATGTTTAACAACTATTCCCTGACACCCGAATTCAAAATGGACTATAATGCCGATAAAGCACTTTATGAAAAATCCATCCTGATAAAACAGGGATTCACTAACTTCTGTTATACCATAGCAGATAAAAACGGCCGTATTGACGAGAAGAATGCGGTAGATGGTAACTTCTACCAAACCGAAAATAATTATTTTGTAGTGGTATATTATAGAGCAAACAACGAGCGCTATGATCGTGTAATTGGTAAAGGAGTCGCGAGCTCTGTGGATATAATTAACTGATAACGAATACTTTTTAACACATTTTAAAAAATATTTTTTTTCAGTACTTTGTTATTTCAAACAAAAAAATTGTAATTTTGAATAAATCTAACTTTGTAAAATAAATTTCTTTTCTTTACAAAATTATATATTACTTTATTTTTTAGAATCAGCCTATGGTTTCTCAAATAACAAGTGGCATAAAAATCACCGTACTTACTAGTTTTGAAGGCACCTACTTCAAGAACTACAAACTGCACTTTGCTTTTAGTTATGAAATCACCATTGAAAACCAAAGTAAAGATTCCGTACAGCTTACCTCACGGCATTGGGAAATCTATGATTCCCTAAATGATCTTGAAACTGTTGATGGCGAAGGTGTCATTGGAAAAAAACCCGTTTTAAAACCGGGAGAAAAACACAGCTATAGCTCAGGATGCCTTTTGTCTTCGCCTTTTGGAGCGATGCGAGGTTACTTTAATATGGTAAATTTCACTTCTACGAAAAGTTTCCGGGTGATTGTACCTACTTTTAAACTAAGCACCCCTTTCGCCCTGAATTAAGCTACACTACAAGTATCACCGCATCTTTAGTGACTGCATATACCACATCTGTTTCAGATGGGGCTAAGATGTGTTTGCCTGTGAATGCCCCAAAAGCTGGTAATATAATCTGATGTTCTTTTCGGAAAAAACACGGCAAATTTAGAAATTGCCGACCTATTCCTTTTAACTGGACACCGGGATGGACATGACCGGAAAAATTATAATAGCCCAGCCTTTCTTCGGGATGGTGCGTTAGTAAAAAACCATCAATGATCATTTCGTCACAGACACGAATTTCTATGGCTTCGTAATGGATTCTATCGATAATATCATGATTTCCGGCAATGAGGATACAATCAGCCGGACAATTCGCTGTCCAGTTCCGGAATAAATTCCATTCACGGTTCAGGCTGCTGTGAAATAAATCGCCTAAAAACAATATCGTACCGGGATTAAAATAGGCAACCACAGCAGTCAATTGTTCAAAATTCTTACCAATCGCTTCTTCGGGCACTGCGACGCCATGTTTTCTAAAATGGCTTATTTTACCAAAATGGACATCCGAAATCAGAAGCAGCCCGTAGGCCTTCCAAAATACTGCCCCAGAAGGATGTAATATAAAGTTGTGATTTTTAATTTTTATCTCAAGTGTCGTCATCAATTTTCATTTTTCATATAGGAAGCTGTCATCTTCCTGATTCGTTCTGCCAGGCTTTCACTGGATAGTTTTTCCCGCAGTCGGTCGGTAATAATTGGAAAACTAAACGGTGTTGGTTTTTGGCATCGTTTCCAGACAATTTCCTGCCCTTCGATCCGTTCCAATGCCATCAGCAAACGGCCTTCTTCCAACTGGTGCTCAAACGTTTCCCGATAGGCCTGTTGAAACAATAGATTATCGGGCTCATAATCCCGGAATACCTCAAACAGCAATTGAGAACTGCTTTGCAGGTGCTTCGTTTTAATAATCTTTCCGGGAAAACCTGTAAAAACAAGCCCCGCAATTACAGCAATATCCCGGAATTTTCTTCGTGCCATTTCGGTAGCATTCAGGCTCGCCTGCAGATCCTGATGGACATACGCCGTGGTAAACAGATTGTTATCCAGCACTTCAATCATATTAATCTCCTGATCCGAAAGCAATTCAAACCCGTAATCATTATAGGCCAGCGAAAATGTAATTGGCGATAGCAAACTAATCCTGTAGGCCAATAAACTGGCTAATGCCTCATGCACAAACCGTCCTTCGAAAGGATAGAAAATAGCATGAAAGCCCTCCCTTGTTTTAAACGTTTCAATCAGGAACTCATTGGCATTGGGCACTATGGATTCTTTACGCTGCCGCTTAAAAACCGGAGCTAACGCTTTTAATTCTGGGGTTAATTTTTCAGTGTTCGCAGCATATAATTCCTGACGTAACAATTCGCTCATTTGTGCCGATAAGGTCATACGGCCTCCCATCCAGCTGGCAAACTTTGAAGTTTTTCCGGATTCAGCCTTTTTAACAAGCACCTGCATGTTTTTTACACGGTACAATTCCAGTTTTTTACCTGCAAAAGTAAAGACATCACCGGGTTTGAGCTTGGAAATAAACCATTCTTCAATACTGCCGATATAACCGCCTGTAAGGTATTTCACATTGAGTACCGCATCACCGACAATGGTACCAATTTGCATCCTGTGGTGCATGGCAATCGAACGGCTGTTAATCTTATAGCAGCCATCCTCCATAATTTCTACTTTTTTATATTCATCATAAGCCCTCAGGCTCTGGCTCCCTTTTGTGATAAAATTCAAAATCCATTGCCAGTTCTCCGGTGTCATATCCTGATAGCAAAAGGTACTTTTCACTTCTTTATAAATGTCATCGGAAAAAAAACCATCGGAAACTGCAAGCGTATTGAGGTATTGCACTAATACATCCCAGCTGTTGAGGTAAGGCGTCCGGTCTTCAACTACCGTTTCTGCCACGGCTTTTTTCAGGGCGGAAGCTTCGACCAGCTCTATCGCATGTGTAGCCAGGAAATAGATTACACTTTCTTTACCGGGCTGATGGCCGCTTCTTCCGGCGCGCTGCAGAAAACGGGCCACTCCTTTGGGACCGCCTACCTGAATAATGGTTTCTACTGGGGCAAAATCCACTCCTAAATCAAGGCTGGAAGTACAGACGACCACTTTCAATTCTTCGTTTCGGATGGCCTGTTCCACCCAAAGCCGGGTTTCCCGGTTGATACTCCCATGATGCATGGCCATTTCCCCGGCAAATTCGGGATAGCGTTCCAATAAGCGCTGGTACCAGATTTCACAGGCAGACCGGACATTCGTAAACAATAATGTTGTTTTACTGTTGCGGATGATTTGCGCGACGTCATCAATTAGGTGAAGCCCCATGTGTCCCCGCCACGGATAACTTTCCATTTTTTCAGGAATAATCGAGATCACTTTTATCTTTTTATGGATATTGGCGCGTATCAGGACGGAATTCTCCAATGCTTTGGAATCCATCCCCAATAACACTTGCTGTGCCTGTTCCAGATTGCCAATTGTAGCGGAAATTCCCCAGATGCGCATTTTAGCCGCTACAGTCTTTAGCCTGGACAGTGCCAATTCCATCTGCACACCCCTTTTGGTTCCCAGCAATTCGTGCCATTCATCTACAACAATCGCTGTACAACTTTTAAATATCTTATCATATCCTTTGGAAGCAAGCAGCAGCTGAAGGCTTTCCGGGGTTGTAATCAGCAGGTCCGGCATTTTTGTCTTTTGTTGTGCCCGTTCTTTATTACTGGTATCCCCAGATCGTATCCCCACCGTCATTTTAAGTCCCATATCCTGCACAACACGCTCTGCAGCCTGCTTAATTTCTACTGATAAAGCCCGTAACGGTGTAATCCAAATGGCTTTAATACCGGGTTTATGGCGGGTTGCATAATCGGGATTGTTTTTGATATAATCCAACACGATCGGAGCCCAGAGCGCGTAGGTCTTTCCACTGCCGGTGGGCGCATTCAGCAGGCCATTTTTACCCTGCAGAAAAGCCGTCCACGTTTGCGTCTGAAAGGGAAAAGCCTTCCAGCCTTGCTTGTGGAACCAATTTTCAGCTACTTCAAAAAGTTGGGTTCTGTTCATTTACACAATCATGTTTTTTAAGTCCTCAATAGAATTCGCCTCTTCCATTTTTTTGTCCTGCCGCCAGCGTAATATGCGGGGAAATCGTGTCGCGATTCCGCTTTTATGCCTTTTTGAAAGTGCAATTCCTTCAAAGCCAATTTCAAAAACGAGCTGTGGCGTAACACTGCGTACAGGGCCAAAGCGTTCCAGCGTATTTTTTTTGATCCAGTCGTCTACTTTTCGGAATTCTGCATCGGTAAGCCCGGAATAGGCCTTTGCAAATGTCACCAACTCCCGATTGCCGTTTTCATCTGTTTGCCACAAGGCAAAAGTATAATCGGTAAAGAGGTTGGATCTCCGCCCATGCCCTCGCATCGCATAGGTCAATACCGCGTCGATTACCAGAGGTTCAATTTTCCATTTCCACCAATCGCCTTTTTTACGCCCCACCTGATAGGAGGAATCTTTGCGTTTGATCATCAGGCCTTCACTTTTGACTTCGCGGGCACGCATTCGTTCTGTAGCCACGGTATCCCAGCCTGAAAATGAAAAGCGCTCCGAAAGCAGTAATGGCAGATTTTCGTCCTTTACATTTTGATACATTTCCTCTAATAAAAATCGTCTTTCAATAAAGGGAAGATTCCGAATATCCTGCCCTTTCCATTCCAGCAAGTCATAGGCCATAAGGAGCACCGGTGTTTTCTTAAGCAATGCCGCACTAACTGTTTTGCGTCCAATACGCGTCTGCAAATCATTGAAAGTACCAATTGCCCCCTCAGGATAAGGAAGAATCTCCCCGTCAATCACTGTCCCATCCGGGATCTTTCCCAGGAAAGCCGTAAATTCCGGATATTTATCTGTCACCAGTTCTTCCCCACGACTCCAGACATAGAGTTCATTTTCACGTATAATCGTCTGGGAACGGATACCATCCCATTTATGCTCTACACTCCAATCCTCCGGATTGCCTAACCCTGAAACATCCCCTTCTATCGGATAGGCCAAATAGAACGGATAGGGCTTGGAAAGGAAATCCTGACTTCTTTCATCTACAATCAATTCCTGGAATGATATTGTATTGGGATCCCAATCCCCCATAAGCTTATAAGCCAAAATATCCTCATCGATATCCTCCGCTTTGGAAAGCGCCCGAGTCATTAGCTTTTGGCTGACTCCAATCCGGAAACTGCCGGTAATTAATTTGGTAAACACAAAACGCTCATAGTAATTGAGTGCCAGCCAATTTTGCTGTAGGTATTCTTTTTTTTCTTCTTCCGTTTTTTTCTTTAGGGCAATAATTTCTTCGAGGTATTCCGTGAGGCTCTTATCTGAATGCTCCTTAGTCGTCGGGATTATCAGCGCAATAGTTTCCGCCAAATCTCCAACAATATGATAACTCTCTTCAAACAACCATACGGGAATACCCGCTAATTCATTGGCCCAAAGCCGTAGCAAGGTTGTATTCACAGGTCGCGGTGGCCTTCGATGAGATAAAATGGCGATCGTCCATACTTTATCTTCGGGACTGGCATGCTGGAAGTAACTGGTCAGTGCGGCTACTTTCACAGAGGTTTTATTGGAACTGTCCAGCGTTTTGATAAGTTCAGCAAAATTTCTCATACTTCGTCCTCACTTTCCTTTTTAGCATCCATTTCTCCCAATTCCCCTTCATATTGTGTATGTTCGGTACGCGCATCATATCCCTGTTCCCGGAGGTATCTCGAAAATATATCGGCATAACCATGGGTACAAATTATCTTTTCGGCTCCGGTAGCTTTGATACTTTCCAAAAGCCCGGCCCAGTCACAATGGTCGCTGAGTACAAAACCACGATCTACCGCCCTGCGCCTGCGTGCACCTCGAAAAGCCATCCAGCCGCTGGCCGAACCGGTTACAAAAGGTGCCATCTTACGAATCCAGACACTTCCATGCGCACTTGGCGGCGCCAATACAATATTGCCTATGAGTTCCTCTTTTTTGGTTTCCCGTGTAATGAGCGTTGTCGGTGGAAAATCTACCATCGGGCGTAATACCTCAGTCATGTTTTCAATTGCGCCATGGGTATAAATTTTACCATTATCGGTATCCAAATATTTTAATAACCGCTGTGCTTTACCCAGTGAATACCCGAAGAGTACTGACGTTTTTCCATCGGCTTTGTTTTCGGCCCACCAATTATTAATATCGGTCATCACTTCCGCCTGTGGCAACCATTTAAAAGCAGGCAACCCAAAGGTACATTCGGTAATAAAGGCATCACATTTTACCACATCATAAGGCACTGAAATGCCATCATCTTCTGTTTTATAATCTCCTGTAAATACCCAAACTTCCCCTTTGTACTCGACTCGGATTTGGGCACTCCCGATAATATGCCCGGCCGGATGCAGTGAAAATTTGACTCCATTAATTGTAAAAGTCTCATTCCAGTCTTTTCCGGTGACATTTATAGGCCCAAGCCGGTGCCGGATAATCGGGACGTTAGTATGATGGGTAATGTAATTCTGGTGCCCCCAACGGGAATGGTCGGCATGGCCGTGGGTAATGATGGCATTTGTAACAGGACGCCACGGATCAAGGTAGACATCTGCCTGCTGGCAATAAATGCCTTTATCATTAAAAGCCAAAAGTGGTATTTTCATATTTTTTTACGGGTATAAAAAATAATTAGCAGCAGTAACTTCTCTTATAAATTTACAATCCGATCGATACATTCAAAAAGCAATTGTAAGAAGTTTAACGTTTTAACAGCAATACCACCAAGAATCAAAAAGACAAAAAAATCCCTGTAAATTCCATTTTTATTATTTTATACCGCCTTGAAGTTGTAATAGTTATCAAATCCTTAATATCCTATAATATCCCGTTACATTTTGTATCTTTGCAGCGCAAAAAATTGATTATTCATTAAAAATAAATCGTCATGCCAAAAGGAATTTTTCACGTACCTACACCTATCAATGAACCGGTAAAAACGTACGCCCCTAATAGCCCGGAAAGAAAAGCGGTTCAAGAAGCATATAAAGCCATGTGGAATTCACAAATTGAAGTCCCTCTTTATATCGGAAGCGAAGAAATAAAAACCGGAACGACTAAAAACCTGACGTCTCCTCATGATCACAAACATGTGGTTGGAACGTACCATTTAGCAGAAAAAGCCCATGTTGAGAAAGCGATCTCAAGTGCTTTGGAAGCGCGTAAAAAATGGGCAGCTTTACACTGGGAGCAAAGAGCAGCAATTTTCCTGAAAGCGGCTGAATTAATTGCAGGCCCTTACCGTGCAAAAATCAATGCGGCCACTATGATTGGCCAATCCAAAAATATCCATCAGGCAGAAATTGATTCTGCATGTGAACTTATTGACTTCCTGCGTTTCAACGTAGCTTTCATGACCCAAATCTATAACGATCAGCCAAAATCGGACGCTACTATGTGGAACCGTGTGGAATATCGTCCATTGGAAGGTTTTGTCTATGCAGTAACACCATTCAACTTTACGGCTATTGCGGGTAACCTTCCTGCAAGTGCTGCTTTAATGGGAAATGTGGTGGTATGGAAACCAAGTTTCAGCCAGATTTATTCGGCAAAAGTAATCATCGATGTTTTCAAAGAAGCAGGAGTTCCTGCCGGAGTAATCAATGTTGTTTTAGGAGATGCTAAAATGATTACTGATACCCTTTTGGACAGCCCTGATTTTGCAGGAATCCACTTTACAGGATCTACCGGTGTATTCCGTGATATCTGGACAAAAATTGGTGCTAACATTGGAATCTACAAAACCTATCCTCGTATCGTAGGAGAAACTGGCGGAAAAGATTTTATCGTAGCACACCCAAGCGCCAATCCAAAACAAGTGGCTACAGGAATTGTTCGTGGCGCTTTTGAATTCCAGGGACAAAAATGTTCTGCTGCTTCTAGAGCTTATATCCCACAAAGCATCTGGAACACTGTAAAAGAGCAGGTCATTGCTGATGTTAAATCCTTTAAAATGGGATCTCCGGAAGACTTTGGTAATTTCGTTACTGCTGTTATCCACGAAGGATCATTTGACAAATTGGCCCGTTTTATCGACCAGGCTAAAAAAGATACAGATGCTGAAATCATCGTTGGAGGAAATTATGACAAATCTGTTGGTTACTTTATTGAGCCTACGGTTATCGTAACATCCAATCCACATTATATCACCATGAAAGAAGAATTGTTCGGGCCTGTTATGACCATTTTCGTATATGAAGATGCTAAATGGAACGAAACACTTCACTTAGTTGATGAAACTTCAGAATACGCATTAACCGGAGCTATTTTCAGCCAGGATCGTTATGCTATCCAGGAGGCTACTACCGTTTTGGAAAATGCTGCAGGTAACTTCTACATCAATGACAAACCTACCGGAGCTATTGTGGGCATGCAGCCTTTTGGCGGTGCAAGAGGATCAGGCACTAATGACAAGGCAGGTTCTGCATTAAACTTAATGCGTTGGGTTTCTGCCCGTACCATTAAAGAAACTTTTATTCCTGCAGAGGACTACAGGTATCCATTTTTATCAGAAGAGAAATAATATTCCGTTACGGTCTATATAAAAAGCCGGACTAACACAAAGTTAGTCCGGCTTTCTTTTTTACTATCCAAAATCTTACGCCTTGAACTTCAATGGAAGGTACACGACTTTTTTAGTTTCAAAAAACTCATTGCTGAAAAAATCAGCTATATTATATTCTGTTGCTTTTGGAAAATCCTGCAATTCTTCGGTCAGATCACCGCCTTTGAGGTATAAAATTCCATTTTTCAATGCATGTTTTTGCTGTTTTTTAATTTTGGTTTTCACCCATAACACAAAATCCGGCATGTTGGTCACTGCACGACTGACAATAAAATCAAAGTCGCCTTTTACATTTTCTGCACGAATTTGTTCTGCTTTTACATTTTTAAGCTCCAGCGCTTCAGCAACTGCCTCAACCACTTTTATCTTTTTTGCAATTACATCAATCAGGTAAAATCGGGTCTCTGGAAATAGAATGGCAAGCGGGATTCCGGGGAAACCACCACCAGTGCCCACATCCAGTATAAAAGTCCCGGGCTCAAAGGGTTGCACTTTTGCAATCGCCAGAGAATGAAGTACATGCTTCGTATATAACTCCTCTATATCCTTTCGGGATATTACATTAATTTTCGCATTCCAATCCTCATATAATTCTTTTAGTTTTTGAAACTGTTCTTTCTGATTATCAGACAGGTTAGGAAAATGCGTAAGGATTTCTTCCATTTTTTAAATTTTCACAAAAGTAATCATTTTGGGAATGAAATTTTTAATGATTTTCCACGTTTATATAGTTAATAAATTTTTATCTTTGAATCTCTAATTTAGAATGATTATATGAATAATGCACCCACCTTTTCAAGGCAGGATACTCTAAAGTTCTTTCGAACTCTGAATACCCGCGTAAATAACTACTTTAAAGAAAATAACATACAAAAAACCGGAAACTGGAAACTACACCTCAAAGCGATTGTAATGTTTACCATTTTCCTTACGCCTTATTTTTTAATATTGACCCTTAATCTTCCGGTTTGGCTGTACCTTTTACTTTCGATTGTTATCGGGGTGGGAATGGCGGGAGTGGGAATGAACGTAATGCATGATGGGAACCACGGCTCCTATTCGAATCGTTCCTGGCTGAATAAATTTATGGGCGGAAGCATTTATATCCTGGCAGGAAATGTATACAATTGGCAGGTTCAGCACAACGTGCTTCATCATACGTATACTAACATCCACGGCCATGATGAAGATCTTGATGCCGGTAGGATTATCCGTTTCACCAAAGAAGCGCAATGGTATCGATTTCACAAATTCCAGCATTATTATTCCGTATTCCTGTATGGATTGCTGACATTTAACTGGGCGATCACTACGGATTTCAAACAAATGAAAAGTTACCTGAAACGAAAATTATCGTACGGAGAACCTCAAAGCCCAGCGCGTTTATGGACCGTATTGGTGATTACTAAAGTCATCTATATTTCAATCTGGTTAGTTCTTCCTATGATTATCGGAATTGCATGGTGGAAAGTTTTACTGGGCTTCTTTATCATGCACTATACCGCGGGCTTGATCCTGAGCATTGTTTTCCAATTGGCGCATGTGGTAGAAGACACTACCAATCCTATTCCAGATGAAAATGGAGAGATTGAAAATACGTGGGCCATTCACCAATTGTATACTACCGCTAATTTTGCCCCTAAAAATAAGATTGTAAATTGGTTTACCGGAGGCTTAAATCATCAGATTGAGCACCATATTTTCCCAAACATCAGCCATGTGCATTATGGCAAAATTGCAGAGATCGTAAAAGCGACAGCCAAAGAGTGTAATTTGCCTTACCATGAGTTTGATACTATGAGAGGGGCTGTAATTGCGCACTTCAAGCACCTGAAAGAATTAGGCATGAATCCGGCACTTACCGTTTAACCAAACTAAAATAACTACAAACATTAAATACATACAATGAACCAATTATCGGATAGAATTAACAATTTATCTACTTCTCAAACCCTGGCTATGGCAGCATTGGCAAGAGAATTAAAAGCACAGGGAAAAGATATTATCAGTTTAAGCTTGGGAGAACCCGATTTTAATACTCCCGATTTCATAAAAGAAGCCGCAAAAAAAGCAATTGACGAAAATTACAGCACCTATTCTCCTGTAGATGGTTATGCTGACCTAAAAGAAGCCATTTGTCGAAAATTCAAAAGAGATAATAATTTAGACTATACTCCGGCAAACGTAGTAGTTTCTACAGGTGCAAAACAGTCTTTATACAATATTGCACAAGTGATGCTAAATGAAGGAGACGAAGTAATCCTTCCTGCTCCTTACTGGGTAAGTTATTTTGAAATCATCAAAATGTCCGGTGGTATTCCTGTTGAGGTAGCTACAAGCGTAGATACTGATTTTAAAATCACCGCTGCACAACTGGAAAAAGCCATTACCCCAAAAACAAAAATGATCTGGTACAGCTCTCCTTGTAATCCAAGTGGTTCTGTATACAGCCGTGAAGAGTTAACTGCTTTAGCTGAAGTTTTGGCAAAGCATCCCAATATTTATGTGGTTGCTGATGAGATCTATGAGCACATAAATTTCTCAGGGACTTTTTGCAGCATCGCTTCCATCCCGGGAATGTTCGAAAGAACCATCACCGTTAATGGTGTTGCCAAGGCTTTTGCTATGACAGGCTGGAGAATAGGTTATATTGGAGCACCAGAATTTATTGCAAAAGCCTGTACTAAAATGCAGGGACAGGTAACGAGTGGTGCCAATTCTATTGCACAGCGCGCTACTATTGCAGCGGTAGATGCCGATCCGAAAGTACTACACCACATGGTGGAAGCCTTCCATAAAAGAAGGGATTTAGTAGTAGGATTGATCAAAGCGATCCCCGGATTAAAAATTAATGTACCGGAAGGTGCTTTTTATGTATTCCCGGACGTTTCTTCTTTCTTCGGAAAGACGTTACGTGGCACAGAGATCAAAAATGCTGATGACTTCTCCATGTACCTTTTATCTGAAGCTAATGTCGCTACAGTGACCGGAGATGCATTTGGAAACCCTGACTGTATCCGTTTCTCCTATGCCACCAGCGAAGAACAGCTGACAGAAGCACTCAAAAGAATCAAAGAAGCCCTGGCTTAAAAAATACTGCCCCAAGTTTTTCTTGGGGCTTTTTTAATAGTAAACAGTATTAGCAATAATACGGTCAAAAAACGCAACACTACAATGTCAAAAATAGTATTACTCGGTTCCGGAGAACTCGGAAAAGAATTTGTGATTGCCGCACAGCGCATCGGGCAAACCGTTATCGCAGTGGACAGCTATGAAAACGCTCCTGCCATGCAGGTTGCCCACGGATTTGAAGTCATCAATATGATGGATGGTGCCGCACTGGACGCTGTCATAGCAAAACACCAACCCGATTTTATTGTACCTGAAATTGAAGCGATACGGACGGAACGCTTTTATGAGTATGAAAAACAGGGTATCGTTGTTGTTCCTTCGGCCAAAGCAGCAAATTTTACCATGAACCGGAAAGCCATACGCGATCTTGCCGCTCAGGAGCTGGGATTAAAAACGGCCAACTACCGTTATGCGACCTCAGCGGAAACACTACAGGAAGCTGTTGCCATAGTAGGGATGCCGTGCGTGGTTAAACCTTTAATGTCATCTTCCGGAAAAGGGCAATCTACCATAAAAACAACTGAAGATATTGCAAAAGCCTGGGACTATGCTGTGGCAGGATCCCGTGGTGATGTGGTTGAGTTAATCGTGGAAGCATTCGTAAAATTCAATTCCGAAATAACGCTGCTTACAGTGACCCAAAATAACCAACCTACCCTGTTTTGTGCCCCAATTGGTCACCGTCAGGAACGTGGCGATTACCAGGAAAGCTGGCAACCGGCACGGGTTTCCGATAAGGATCTTTTTGAAGCACAGGATATGGCCGAAAAAGTAACGGAAGCATTGGGTGGCGCAGGCCTATTTGGTGTGGAATTTTTCTTAGCCGATGATGGGGTTTATTTCTCCGAATTATCGCCAAGACCTCACGATACCGGTATGGTTACATTGGCCAACACTCAAAACTTCAATGAATTTGAGCTACACCTCCGGGCTATCTTAAGCCTGCCAATTGCGGAAATCACTTTAGAAAAAGCAGGAGCCAGTGCTGTAATTGCCGCTACTGCAGACAGTACAGCGCCTACCTACAGCGGAATTGAAAAAATAGCTGCACTTCCAAAAACCGATTTCAGAATTTTCGGCAAGCCTACTTCAAGGCCCTACCGCAGGATGGGCGTTGCTTTGGTCACAGAGTCACTCGAAACACCTATAGAATCCGTTATCGAGAAAGCAAAAGCAGCTGCGAAGCTGGTCACCGTACATCCATAATTCCTATATAAAAGCGGTTTTCATAAACCGCTTTTCTTTTTTGTTGCAAATCGGTTTTTTAAACTGCTAAATCCTATCATTTTCATAATTAAATCATAGCGTGTTTCTTTTTTAAAATTCTATCAGTATTTTTGCAGTACTGCCAATAGAACAGCCACCCATGAAATTATTAATCATAGAAGACGAACCCCATCTTTTGTCGATAATCCGAAAAGGTTTTTCGGAGAACAACCATGAGGTTAGTGCTGCGATGGATGGTACGACAGGACTGGATATGATTGCCGCCCATCCTTTTGATGTGATCATCCTGGATATCATGTTACCGGATATCAATGGCATCGAAATCTGCAGACGGCTAAGGGCTGCCAAAAATTTCGTACCTGTCCTCTTGCTCACTGCATTAGGAAGCACCGAAAATATCGTCAATGGCCTCAATTCCGGCGCTGATGACTACATGGTCAAGCCATTCAAGTTTTCAGAACTCGATGCACGGGTCAATGCACTCGCACGTCGTGCCGGCCAGGAACACAAACAACAGGATACCATCACAATCGATGACCTGGTCATCAACCGAAAAACAAAATCGGTACAACGCAGCGGCGATACCATTCTTCTTACGGCAAAAGAATTTAAACTACTGTATTACCTCGCTAAAAATTCAGGGATTATCTTATCGCGGGAACAGATTTTAGACAATGTCTGGGATATTAATTTTGACATGAATACAAATGTCATTGACGTCTATATCAATTACCTCCGTAAAAAGATCGATAAACCTTACGAGCAAAAGCTCATTCATACCATAAAAGGATTAGGCTACACCATCAAGCCTTAATATATGCAAATCAGAAAAAAAATAACCATTACCTATATCGGGCTTTCCAGCTTGAGTACACTGCTATTGTGCCTTGTGGTTTTTTTCCTGTTCCGAAAAAACAATCAATATTATTTCCTGAAAAGACTGGAAGACCGTGCTAAAATCGTGGCCTCCATCCATTACCAAAATGATCCTGAAAAAGCACGCTACTATCGGGAACTGAAGAAAAATGGCCTGGAAGAACTTGTTGACGAGAATGATTTTGTACTTAAAATCAGCGGTACCAATACCTTTGAATACAATACCAGCCTGAGCCTTCCTCCTGAATTTTACAGTGGCGTAATGAAAAGCGGTACCGGGTGGATCGAAAAAGACCACAAATATTACTATGCCCAGGTTTTCAAAGAAGCAGACCAGGAATATATGGTGATTATAACGGCCAAAGACCGCCGTGGCGATGTAAGTACAATTTACATCACCCGCATTCTCGTTTTTGGCGGATTAGGATTCATACTATTAGCCTATCTGTTTGGTAGTTTCCTGGCACGCCGGGTAATCAATCCTGTATCACGGATTACAAATGAGGTAAAACGCATTAGCGCTTCCAACCTCAACAACCGGCTTCCGTACACGGACAGTTCTGATGAAATTTCCGACCTTAACCGTACCTTTAATGATATGCTGGACCGATTGGAAACTTCGTTCGAGATACAGGCTAATTTCATCAATAATGCCTCGCATGAATTAAAAACCCCAATCACCACTATCATCGCAGAAACTGAAATTATGCTCCTTAAAGAACGGGAGACTTCAGAATACATTACAACGCTGCAGAATATCCATACGCAGGCTTCCCGCCTGGGCAATCTTACAGAAAGCATGCTAAAACTTACCCAAACCGGTTATGATGGCAAAAAACAGGTATTGGATATTGCCCGTATGGATGAATTATTAATGGAAGCCAAATGTGATTTGGACAAATTGTATCCCAATAATCGCGTCACCATCAAGTTGAACAATATTCCAGAAGATGATTCACTATTAATGATTCCGTGTAATCGCCCTTTACTGGAACTTGCCCTGACCAATATTATTACAAATGGCGTCAAGTATTCTGACAACAATGAAGTTTTTGTAACCCTCACCGCTGACCGCTCCACCATTAAAATTCTAATTACCGATATTGGTATTGGAATACCCCCGGAAGATATCCCATACCTCTACGAACCCTTTTTCAGGGGTAAAAAAGCGTCTAAGTATACTGGATATGGACTTGGACTACCATTGGCCATGAAAATCATCCGCATGCATGATGGCGAACTCCTCATCCAGTCAGAACCGGACAAAGGAACTGTAGTCACAATAGTATTTAAGAAAAACAACATTAGAAATTCTAATCTTAATTCTTAGAATATTTTAATTTTAGTTTAAGTTCCCTATTAGATTGCAGTAGTTCTTTTGTAAGTATAAAATCAATACGATTATACTTATGAAAAACATACTCATCCCCACACAGCTACAACAGGATACGATCAGCGCCGTTAAAACTGCCGCTGGCTATTCCGGAGGTAAAAAATGTGACATCATATTACTGCTGGTATCAGAAGTTCCAGAATCGTATTCCAGTGCTTATATGCTTCGGAAAATGAAACATGAACTTGCTCCTTCACAAGCAAAAGTACTCCAAAACTGCAGGTCGATCGCTGCAGAATTCAAAAACTGCACGCTGAAAGTCCACAATCAATATGGTATTTCGGCTCCGCTACTGCGTAATCTGACAGAGCATTTTTCTATTGGGCTGACCATATTAGCCCCCAGCTATAAAACTTCCCAGAATAAAATGCACAGTTACCTGCTGCAACTTCTTTTGAATTCCAAATGCCCCATATTACACCTGGGCACGAGTGAGACCTACCAGGATTTTAATAAGGCACTGTATTTAGAACATACTTCCTCCCGGATACAGGTCGAAGATTTACAATCGTTGGTAAAGGAGCAATTTTCCTTCCGGATCGTAAGCCAGGCCAAAGTTCACAACGAACTCAGCGCTGAAGCACTAAATCCTATGCTTACTGAAGCGATATCAAAAAACAATATCGATATCCTGATTGAAACCCGGAAACCGGAAAAAATAAAATTACGCCGAAAAGAAGGCAACACCTCACACTTATCTCTTGGATTACCTGTGCTTTCCTTATATGAAGAAGCTATCTAATCCTTACAAGATTAAAACGATTTCTGAATTTAATTCCACACACTATGCTACTGAAAAAGAAAATACCCATGAAATATGTCCTGGGAAAAATAAAAGTTGAACTGTTACTGGTGATCATCTATGCGACTACTTTTTCGTTGATCCATCAATATTACCAGACCATTTCTATTAATATTCCCATCGCGCTACCTACTATTATAGGTACGATTATCTCTTTGCTACTGGCTTTCAAATCCAATCAGGCTTATGATCGCTGGTGGGAAGCCCGAATTGTATGGGGCGCTATTGTAAATGATTCCCGAACGCTGATCCGTCAGGTAATCTCTTTCTACAAAGACCCTGATTTTTCGGTAGAAGCAAATAACTTCAAAGAAAATTTTGCACGCCGACAAGCCTCCTGGTGTTATAGCCTTGGACAATCGTTACGGGACAAAGACCCTATAAAACCAATAAAACATCTATTACAGGAAGAAGAATTGCGTTTTGTAAAGAAACACAAGCACGTACCGAATGCCATTTTATCGTTGCATGCCAAAGAATTGACCAAAGCGACTTTGAGTGGAAAAATAAATGTATACCAACAGGTAGAAATTGACAATACCATTACACGCCTATGTGATTCTATGGGAAAATGCGAGCGTATTAAAAATACCATTTTCCCAACTACCTACAGTATGTACATCCGATTCACGCTTTGCCTCTTCATCCTAATGTTGCCATTTGGCCTTATCGATTACCTCGGATGGCTGCAGGTTCCCTTGGTGACTACTATGGCAGCAGCATTTTTCCTGATTGAAAAAATGGCCATCCATTTACAGGATCCATTTGAAAACAGACCAACGGATACTCCGGTTACTGCTATTGCGAATAATATTGAGAGAAACCTAATGCAAATGGTGAATGAGTACCGCGATGAATTTGCAGAAGAAGCTAATTCTTTAGCCGAAGCTCAACATATTGTTCCGGTCAAAAACACCTATTTTGTATTATAATAAGTAGTTTGTTTTGTTTGTGGCTGTTCCTCTGAGATCAGTCAATATTAAAAATCCCCTGAATGATCTGGTTTCAGGGGATTTTATTTTTTGTATACCGGATTTATTTGGTGATATTCCGGTTATCAAAAGTAGACACATCAATCACCTGTTCCAAATCGACATCAAAAGCAATCCGAACACTATCCCCTACCCTTGTTACCGGTAATTCATTCGACAATTGCGAAGAGCCGACAAAAACATTCGGGTAGTCTTTTACCGTAAAATAATAAAAGCTATTTCCGTTTTTGACATCAATTCCTATTCGTGTTACTATGGAATTGACGGTCTTTTTGGAAGTAATACTTTCCGGATTAATTCCATTATCTGCCATATTATATACGTTTTTATAAGCCATGAGCGTTTCCCGCATGGTATTACCAACTCCAACAATAGTATAGTCACTAATATCAACCATCGCAAACATCTTTACCAGCCCACCATCATCTTTTAATGTCATCACATAAGTCGGTATATTGTTGATAATATACGGAATCGGTAACGAGGCATAATAACCTTTTTCCTGGACTTTACCCTGTGCGGAACTTTGGGCTGCAAATTCCGTTGCCCCACTTTGCTTGTAATACGTAGTTTCTTTTGTACGTGTATCCACCAGGACAAATCCTACAGTCGATTCTTCTTTCCCAACAGACGACAGTCCGGTATACCAATAGGATTTATGATTTTCTCCATATACCAGCGTTAGCCCTTCCGTAATCTGCAATTTATTTTCATTGGAGAAATTCCAGAATCCATGTACATATTCTCCCCAGTCATTCAACTGAGACTCGATAAAGCTAATGGGCTGTATACGATCGACCCAAAGCGGCGTATCGGCAACACCATATTCTTTAATCTCTCCGGTTTGGGCATTTACCGTCAGTATTCCTGTAGCATCATTTCCCGCAAAACCAATTTCCTTTTTATATCGGGTAACAATCCAATAAGGTATTCCGGCATCATCAATTTCAAAGTTATAATCAGCCAGGCCAGTAGTACTATAACCGTTCAGATAAACATACCGTTCAATTTCTTCATTAAAAAAAGCTGCAGGCTGGTATTTGATCCGTATGGGTTTTCCATCCACATGCTGGATTAATTTCACATCTCTTTCATTCGTAGCAGAAACCATAACATAACCCGATGTACCTTCGGTATTACTGATCCATTTAAAAAAACCGGTATGCAGTAAAGGAGCAACCCAATACAATTCATTATTTACTTTTTGAATGGTAAATTCCCCAATTTCTACCTGGCTCCCCAAAGCAGGTTGCGATCCCAGGATTTTTTCTCCCAGCAACATGGCAAGACTTTCATCCACGACCCGGATTTCATCGAGGGAAATAGGCGCCATATGATTGGACAATTTATTCCCGTTTTCCACTTTTCCAATCAACGCCCTGTAAGCTTTATTACGAAAAACGGGCAAGCTCGTCAATAATGGTCCCAGGGTCATGTAAGCAAAAATCAAAAATGCCGTGATCACCAATAAACGATTGGGTTTGGACAACACTTTTACTTTTTTATACTGATCCGAAAATTCCAGCTTAAAGCTTAGCACAATGGCTACAACAGCCAGAAGAAACAACACAAATGGCAAACCCATAAAACCGAAATTCAAAACAGGCTGCACAAAATAAAACAGTAGAAATGCAAGAACAAAAAGCACTACAACAATGGTAATTTTTTTCATAGTAAATAAAAGTGATTACCATATAAGTCATTAAATTGATAAATTGTTACAGCCAAAGGGATAATAATTTTGAAATAAAATTCCAAAAAAAGGTTATTTTTGTACCCGATTCAATTTTTAAAGAACACTTATGAAAGCATACATATTCCCGGGCCAGGGAGCTCAATTCACCGGAATGGGGAAAGATTTATACGAAAACTCCGCATTGGCAAAAGAGCTATTTGAAAAAGCCAATACTATTTTAGGATTCAGGATTACCGATATTATGTTTGAAGGCACTGCCGAAGCCCTGAAAGAAACAAAAGTAACCCAGCCAGCAGTATTCCTACATTCGGTAATACTTGCTAAGACATTAGGTGAAGACTTTAAGCCTGAAATGGTAGCCGGTCATTCACTGGGTGAATTTTCAGCACTGGTAGCCAATGGGACATTATCTTTTGAAGATGGACTAACATTAGTCTCAAAAAGAGCATTGGCCATGCAAAAAGCCTGTGAAATTAAACCTTCTACTATGGCGGCAGTTTTAGGCCTGGAGGACAAAATTGTGGAAGAGGTATGTGCTTCTATTGATGGTATTGTAGTCGCTGCAAATTATAACTGTCCGGGGCAGCTTGTAATTTCCGGTGAAACATCTGCAGTAGAAAAAGCCTGTGAAGCGATGAAAGCAGCAGGAGCCAAACGTGCCCTGATTCTTCCTGTAGGAGGTGCTTTCCACTCTCCTATGATGGAGCCTGCAAGGGAAGAACTGGCAACAGCTATTGAAAATACTGCATTTTCAGAACCCCTTTGTCCGGTATATCAAAATGTAACGGCAGCTGCAGTATCTGATCCTGCAGAAATCAAAAAAAACCTGATCACACAACTTACGGCTCCCGTTCGATGGACGCAATCGGTACAACAAATGATCGCGGATGGCGCGACTTCATTTACCGAAGTAGGACCTGGTAAAGTCCTGATTGGATTAGTCGGTAAAATTGATAAAAATGCAGCTACTTTCTCAGCATAAGCAATAATTATAAAACAAAAAAATCCCCGTAAATAATTTACGGGGATTTTTTTATACTGTCACTTGTCTGATTTTCTGTTCCCATTTCCAGGCATCGTCCATAGCATCCTGTAATGAATATAACGCCTGCCATCCTAAAACCGTATTGGCTTTTTCGGTATCCGCAAAGGCCTCGATAACATCACCATCCCTTCGTTCAGTCAATCTATAAGGTAATTTTTGACCGCTGGCTTTTTCAAATGCATGAATGACCTCCAATACAGTACTTCCCGTTCCGGTACCAATATTAAACGTTTCTACTTTTTCTGTATTATTCCCATCAATAAGACGCTGTAATGCTACAACATGAGCCTTCGCTAAATCCATTACATGAATGTAATCCCGGACACAGGTACCATCAGAAGTAGGATAATCCGATCCGAAAACAGCAAGCTCTTTCCGCAATCCCATTCCGGTCTGGGTGATAAAAGGCACCAGGTTTTGGGGAACCCCATTAGGCAACTCACCGATATAGGCAGAAGGATGCGCACCAATCGGATTAAAGTAACGCAATAATATTGAATTGATATTGGAAACATTAGCAATATCCATAATAATTTCCTCTCCAATTTGTTTGGTATTCCCATAAGGGGAAGAGGCTGGCTGTATCGGTGCGTTTTCTGTAATAGGCATTGACGCAGCTTGTCCGTATACGGTACAAGAAGAACTGAAAATAAAATTCATCCGTTCTTTTTTCTGCAAATGCTGTAACAGATAGATTAATGTAGTCAGGTTGTTTTCATAGTACAATAAAGGATCTTTTACGCTTTCCCCTACCGCTTTGGAAGCAGCAAAGTGAATTACTCCTCCAATATCAGTATATCTTTGAAAAAAATCCGCAACAACAGCTTTCTCTCTTAGGTCAACATTTTCAAATACCGGTTCTTTCCCTGTAATGGCGGCAATACCTTTTAGTACTTCTTCTGAAGCATTGGAAAGATTGTCTATTATTACAACTTCGAAGCCTTCATTCTGAAGTTCCACAACGGTATGTGACCCTATAAATCCTAAACCACCTGTTACAACTATTTTCATATTATACTAATCTACTGATTCTTAATTAAAAACATTTTACACTATCGATACGCCTATTTTAAAAAATCCAAAATAGCATCCGTAATAAACTTGATTTGCTCCTCATCCAGTTCCGTATGCATCGGTAAAGAAAGTACTTCTTTTACCAATTGGTTGGTCACTGGGAAATCGGATTCTTTATAACGTTCATCGCGATAGGCTTTCTGGCTGTGTAAAGGAATTGGGTAATAGATTGCACATGGAATGCCTTTATCCAGTAAATGTTGCATTAATCCATTGCGATCAGCGTCCACAATCCTGAGGGTATACTGATGGAAGACATGGCTGTCTTTATCTCCAGCAATAAAAGGAGTGATAATATTTTTATGTCCGGCCAGTGCAGCGGAATATTGTGCAGCAGCAGCCTGGCGTGCATCATTATAAGTATCCAGAAGTGGTAATTTTGCGTTCAGGACAGCTGCCTGAATACTATCCAAACGGGAATTGACCCCAACAACATCATGGTGGTACCGTTCATACATCCCATGATTTACAACCCCTCTTAAAGTATGTGCCAATTCATCATCATTCGTAAAAATAGCCCCACCGTCCCCATAACAACCTAAATTCTTAGAAGGAAAGAAAGAAGTAGAAGCAACATGACCAATTACCCCAGCTTTCGTTTTAGTACCATCGGCCCATTTGTAATTGGCTCCAATAGCCTGTGCATTGTCTTCAATCACATATAGGTTATGCGCCTCCGCCAATTGCATGATTGCTTCCATATTAGCCGCCTGTCCAAAGAGGTGTACCGGCACTATCGCTTTTGTTTTGGGCGTAATGGCTTTTTCTATTGCAGCTATGGAGATATTAAAAGTATCTTCTTCTACATCTACCAATACCGGAGTCAATTGCAGCAGTGCAATCACTTCCACCGTCGCAGCAAAAGTAAAATCGGCCGTAATTACTTCATCGCCTGGCTTTAAGTTGAGTCCCATCATGGCAATTTGCAACGCATCAGTACCATTAGCACATGGGATTACATGCTTGGCATCGAGGTATTGCTCCAGGGAAGCCTGGAATTTATGAACCTCAGGCCCATTAATATAAGCATTCGTATCCAATACATTTTGGATGGAATGATTAACCGTTTCTTTTATATTTTCGTATTGCCCTTTCAGGTCAACCATTTGTATTTTTTTCATCTAAATAAAAATTTAAAACAGGCAAAATTACTAATAAATTGGTCCACGACCAATGAAATTCCTACAAACTAACGTATTTTAGCCATTCAAAATATATGTTATGCTTTATGTCTATAATCTACTGGTAATCACAGCTGGTTTTCTATTGAAAATCGTTGCTTTTTTCAGTCCAAAAATAAAACTTTTCGTAGACGGCCGAAAAACTGTTTTCAGGGCGTTAGCCCATAGAATAAAGCCTTCCGACAAAACGATATGGTTTCATGCTGCTTCGCTTGGCGAATACGAACAGGGCCTTCCTGTAATGGAAAAAATGAAAAAGAAATTCCCCGACCACAAAATCATACTTACTTTTTTCTCACCCTCAGGATATGAAGTGCGTAAAAATGCAGCCATTGCCGATGTGGTGGTTTACCTTCCCCTGGACACCCACAGCAATGCCAAACAATTCCTGAAACTGGCACATCCCGAAATGGCTTTTTTTATCAAATATGAATACTGGCCCAACTACCTCAATGAACTCAAAAAATCAGGTATTCCCACTTACCTTATTTCCGGTATTTTCAGGAAAACGCAATCCTTTTTCAAGTGGTATGGTGGATTTTACAGAAATGCCCTAAAAGCCTTTAATTATTTCTTTGTACAAAACGAATCATCGAAGTTATTATTGCAAAAAATTGGTTATCAAAACGTAAAAATAAGTGGCGATACGCGTTTCGATCGCGTCTCCGGGATTTTAAAACGGGACAACACTTTGAATTTTATTGCGAAATTCAAAGGCAGTAAGCCTGTAATTGTCGTAGGGAGTTCCTGGCCTAAGGATGAATTATTGCTGAGCACTTATATCAATTCCGCTACTTCAGCTGTAAAATTCATCATCGCCCCGCACAATATCAAGCCAGAACAATTACACGAACTCAATAAAAGTATCCGAAAAAAAGTGGTTTTCTTTTCTGAAATGAAAAATAAAAACCTGGCTGATTTTGATGTTTTCGTCATCGATACTGTAGGGATACTGACTAAGATTTATGCGTATGCAGATATTGCCTATGTGGGAGGGGGATTCGGAAACCCGGGTATCCATAATATTCTGGAACCAGCCGCATTTGGCATTCCAATTGTAATTGGCCCCAACTACAGCCATTTTGCCGAGGCAGAAGCCTTAGTACACATGGGTGGGTGTACCAGTATCAACACCCAAAAAGAACTGAACGAAGCCTTCGATCTATTGCTTCAAAATGAAGACGTACGTTATGAAAAAGGACACATCTGCAGCACATTTGTACAGATGAATCAAAATGCCACCGCTATCATTATAAATCACATTTGCCCGGAAAACGATTAATCTCTCCTTACTATGATCACATTCCAACCTTTAGAAAGCGCCGATATTGAAACAATTGTTCCGATGATGCAGGATTTTTATGCCATTGACAATTACCCTATTGACGTTGCCATTTCCAAGGCCCTGTTCCTGGAGTTTTTAGAAAATGAACACCTCGGTAGAGCATGGCTTATTTATTTCGATAACGAAGTGGTCGGGTATATCATCCTGACTTTTATATTCAGTTTTGAATACAAAGGCACAATTGCTTTTCTGGATGAATTATATCTTTCTGAAAAAGCCCGTGGAAAAGGCATCGGAAAAGCGGCCGTTGATTTTATACAGTCGGAAGCCCGAAACCTTTCCCTAAAAATCATTTACCTTGAAGTCGAGGGACACAACCAGAATGCACAACAACTTTACTTATCCAAAGACTTCACGGTACACAACAGAAAGCTGATGAAATTCATTCTCTGATACAACTTCTACCTGCCCGAATGAAATGATTTGAATTCTTACAGTATTAAATTTCTTCGGGCCGGAACACCACCAATACCGCAATTTTTTTAATCGAAAATTGTATCTTGCCAACGATTTCGCAATCGCGCGTAATTTTTTATTAAACTTAAATTGACTGATATGAAATTTTTAAAACTGCTTGTACTATTGTTTGCCCTGCCAATGGCCGCACAACAAGGTGGCATGTGGATCCCTTCTTTGCTAAAAGGGATGAACGAAAAAGAAATGAAGAGTTTGGGCATGAAAATGTCAGCTTCCGATATTTACGATGTAAATAAATCGAGCCTCAAAGATGCTGTACCACAATTTAATGGCGGTTGTACTTCTGAGGTTATTTCTTCAAAAGGGCTTTTGCTTACCAACCACCATTGTGGATTCGGCGAAATTCAATCCCACTCCACAGTAGAACACGACTACCTGACCAATGGATTCTGGGCGATGAACCAGGCAGAAGAATTGCCAAACCCGGGATTGGAAGTGACCTTCATTGTAAAAATTGAAGATGTGTCTGCCAAAGTTTTGGACGGTACTACTTCTTTAACTTCAGAAGCAGAAAAACAAAAGAAAATTGCCAGCAATATCGCTTCCCTGACCAATACACTTCCAAAAGAAGCATGGCAGGAAAACAGGATCCGTACTTTTTATGAAGGCAACCAGTATATTCTTTTCGTAATCGAAAGTTATAAGGATGTACGTTTGGTAGGAGCACCACCTTCCTCTATTGGTAAATTCGGATCGGATACCGACAACTGGGTATGGCCAAGACATACCGGAGATTTTTCATTATTCCGCATCTATGCCGATAAAAACAACAGGCCTGCAGAATATTCTAAGGACAATGTACCCTACACCCCGAAACATTTCTTCCCGGTTTCCCTGAAAGGAATTGAAGAGGATGACTTTACCTTGGTATTTGGATATCCTGGAAGAACCACAGAATACCTTCCTTCTATTGCTGTCGAACAAATTGTAAACAGCCTGAACCCAGCCAAAATTGAAGTACGCGATCGCGCATTAAAAGTAGCGGATGGTTTTATGCGAAAAGACAACGCTATCAAAATTCAATACGCTTCTAAATATGCCAGCATTGCCAACTATTGGAAAAAATGGATTGGTGAAACTCAGGGATTAAAAAAATCGAATGCGATTGAAGTAAAGCAAAAATTTGAAAAGAACTTCCTCGATCAGGTTCAGAAAGCACATAAAGAAGAGGAATACGGACAACTATTCGAAGACTTCCAAAAAAACTATACTGAAATAGCGCCTTATGCATTAAGCAGAGATTATTTTATGGAAGTAGTACTGAGAAATACCGAATTATTAAGCATTGGCTACAAACTGTTCCAACTGGAACAGGTATACAACAGCAAAGGCGAACAATCGTTCACAGACCGTAAAAACAATACGCTGGAAAACCTGAAAGAAACGTATAAGGATTTCAATAAAAATGTAGACGAGAAAGTTTTTGAACAGTTAATAGAACTGTACGCAACAAAATCTCCACAACAATTCCTTCCGGAACAAATCCTGAAAAAGGACTATAAGAAAATGACCGCGGAGATCTACAGCCAATCTGACCTTACAAGCTACAAAGGCATGGAAAGCCTGTTAACCGGAAATCCAAAAGCGGTAATTGCAAAATTAAACAAAGACAAAGGTTACCAATTAGTAAAAGTATTGGCAGAAGCCTACCTTAAAAATGTAAATCCGAAATACGACGAAATCAATTTAAAGATTTCTGCGCTGCAACGCACTTACATGAAAGGCATCTTAGAACTTAGCCCTAAAGACGCACGCATCTTCCCGGACGCCAACAGTACACTACGTGTTACTTACGGAAAAGTAAAAGGATATGAGCCTGCTGACGCAGTATCTTATGGCTACGGTACGTATTTGGATGGCGTCATGGAAAAGTATATCCCGGGCGACTATGAATTCGATGTACCACAAAAATTAATTGACCTCTACAATACCAAAGATTACGGCCCTTATGACATGAAAGGAAAAATGCCGGTTTGCTTCATAGGCACTAACCACACTACAGGAGGAAATTCCGGTAGCCCTGCTATTGATGCCAAAGGAAATCTTATCGGCCTTAATTTTGACCGCGTATGGGAAGGTACTATGAGCGATATCTACTATGACCCTGCTATTTGCAGAAATATTATGGTTGACATCCGTTATGTATTGTTCATTATAGACAAATATGCCGGTGCGAAACATTTGGTGGACGAAATGAAGATTGTCAAATAACAAAAAAATAAAGAAAATTTCTGTTTTTATGCTGCTCAAAGCCTAAAATTTGTAAGGAAAACATAATTACAAAGCAATTTAGAGCCTAACAGATTTTTTTACGGTGATGAAAAACGCTGTAAAGCCTTGATTTACAAAGGATTTTTGGTCGAAAAAAAATATTTAAAAAAAACATTAGATTTTTTTAAACATATCAAAAATTGTATATCTTTGCCTCGAATTAATAATTAACCTTTATAATTTAGTAAGATGAAAAAAGTTGTATTAAGCTTAGCACTTGTTGCTACTATGGCATTCGTTTCTTGTAAAGATGCTGCTACTGAGCCTGCAGTTGAAGAAACTACAGTTGAAACTCCAGCTGAAGAAGTAGCACCAGTTGCTGCTGACACTACAGTTGTTACAGAAACTACTACTACTACTGAGACTCCAGCTGCTACACCAGCTGCACCAGCTCACTAATATTTAGTAAGTAAGTACACTAAGCCACGCATTGCGTGGCTTTTTTATTTATATCACTTTTTTCAAAAGGCCTAAAATCGGTATTTCCCAAATCAATACCACAAAAAAAATCAACCTTTCCAGGATATAAAATCCAGAAAGATTGACACTATAATAAAGCTGCATTAAATCAGCACCACATCTTTTTCTTAATCTAAAAAGATCGCATCGGAAGAAAAATCCAGGAGTTCCGCCACTGACGCACTTCGCACCACCTCATCTATTCCTTTTTGCACCCGCAATGCCGTAGTATATTTCCTGCTGATCGCCAGCACTTCGTTTTCAAAAACCAATTTAAAAAAGAACTTCCCACTTGGCGTCTTAAACTTCAGGTAACCGATGTTTTCTGCATTGATTTTAACGACCCCTACGCCCTTTTCACACGCTTCCTTATCCTCGTAGCTCGGACTAAGAAAAATCGTCTTACCGCGTCTGGAAGTGAATTCAAATTTATATTTTCCGTTATCTCTTTTGCTGATCACAAATGCACCCATAAAATTCTGCTGTAGTTTTGAAAAGTATTAAAAACAAAAAAGCCCGTAAATTACGGGCTTTTGTACTCAGAGCGGGACTTGAACCCGCACGAACATTACTGTTCACTGGATTTTAAGTCCAGCGTGTCTACCAATTTCACCATCCGAGCGAATGGAGCGAAAAACGGGATTCGAACCCGCGACCTCGACCTTGGCAAGGTCGCGCTCTACCAACTGAGCTATTTTCGCATATTTTCTTCTAAAGAACGTCGCAGTACTGCTGTATTGCGGATGCAAATGTAGCACTTTTATTTACTTCTGCAAACGTTTTTTAGAAAAAAATCCAATAAAAAACCTAACCTTCTGATAACGTTAGTTTTAATTTTTAGATTATTCCAGTTATTTTTTAACCAGCATCCTTTTGATCTCGTTCAGCTTCATCAGTGCTTCTACCGGAGTTAGCGTATTGATGTCCAAACCGAGTATTTCCTCCTTGATTTCTTCCAGTAACGGATCGTCTAAATTAAAAATATTAAGCTGCATCTCATCTTTCGCCTGCCGGATTCCGTTCAGGGCTTCTCCCGAATGATCCTTCTCTAATTTCTTCAACAGCTTTTGTGCTTTCTGGATTACCGTTTGTGGCATGCCGGCCATTTTAGCCACATGAATACCAAAACTATGCGCACTGCCGCCTTCTACCAGCTTCCGGATAAAAAGCACATTGTCTTTTAATTCTTTGACTGACACATTATAATTCCGGATACGCTCCAGGATGTCCGTCATTTCATTCAGCTCATGGTAATGGGTCGCAAATAAGGTTTTCGGCCGCCCCGGATGCTCATGCAGGTATTCTGCAATCGCCCAAGCAATCGAAATTCCATCATACGTACTCGTTCCCCTGCCAATCTCATCCAGAAGCACCAGACTTCGGTCGGAAAGGTTATTCAGGATGGAAGCTGTTTCATTCATTTCAACCATAAATGTAGATTCTCCCATCGAAATATTATCAGAAGCTCCTACCCTGGTAAAAATCTTATCGATAATTCCCATTCTTGCGCTATCTGCGGGAACAAAACTACCCATCTGGGCCAGGAGCACAATCAGCGCTGTTTGGCGCAGTATAGCCGACTTACCGGACATATTGGGTCCGGTAATCATGATCAGCTGTTGTTTTTCCCGATCCAAGAAAACATCATTCGCAATATATGGCACACCCAATGGAAGTTGTTTTTCAATTACCGGGTGGCGCCCATTTTTAATATCCAGTTCAAAAGTATCATCCAATTCTGGGCATACATAGTTATTTTCAATCGCCAGTTGCGCAAATGATGTTAGGCAATCGAGTTGTGCTACTAAATTCGCATTAATCTGCACGGGCTTAATATACGTCCCAATCCAACTTACCAACTGTTCGAATAACTGCACTTCCAACTGATGGATTTTTTCTTCCGCCCCAAGGATCTTCGCTTCATATTCTTCTAATTCTTCGGTAATATAACGTTCCGCATTCACCAGGGTCTGTTTCCGGATCCATTCCGCCGGAACTTTATCCTTATGGCTGTTTCGCACTTCAATATAATATCCGAAAACATTATTAAAAGAAATTTTCAAAGACGAAATACCAGTACGCTCCGATTCTCTTTTTTCAATCCCATCGAGGTATTCTTTTCCGGTATTCGAAATATCACGCAGTTCGTCGAGCTCTGCATGGATACCCCGCGCAATAGCATTCCCTTTATTTACCGACACCGGAGCCTCGGGGTGCAATGTGGTTTTTATTTTTTCCCGTAAAAGATCACAACTGTGCAGGCTATCCCCAATTGTCTTCACCGCAGCATTGGTACTTTCCAGCGCCAGTGTTTTAATTGGGATAATAGCATCCAGCGAATCTTTCAGGTACATCACCTCTCTTGGACTTACTTTTCCAGCTGCAATTTTAGAGATCAGTCGTTCCAGATCGGAAATTTGCTTGATCTGGTACTGAACCGCCCGCAACACTTCCGTTTCTGTTTTCAGGTAAGTCACCACCTGGTGCCGCCCTTTGATCTTTTCCGCATCTTTCAACGGCAAAGCCAGCCAGCGTTTCAGCAATCGGCCACCCATAGGCGAAAGCGTCCTGTCAATAACATCCAGCAGGGTAACTGCATTCGGATTATAGCTGTGGTACAATTCCAGGTTCCGGATTGTAAAACGGTCCATCCACACATATGCATCTTCTGCAATACGCTGGATATGGGTAATGTGCTGCACCCGGTTGTGTTGTGTTTCGGACAGGTAATACAATACCGCACCGGAAGCAATAATCCCTTCTGGACAATCCTCAATACCAAATCCTTTCAGGGAATTGGTCTGGAAATGCCCCGTTAGGACCTCCAAAGCATAATCTTCTTTGTAAAGCCAGTCCTCCAGGTAGAATACATGGTGGTCCTCGCCAAAAGTAGCTTTGAAATTTGCCTTTTCATTCTTAGGCACCAGTACTTCACTCGGGCTGAAATTCTGCAATAATTTATCAATATATTCCGCATTCCCCTGGGCAGCCAGGAATTCTCCTGTGGAAACATCCAGAAACGAAATACCTATATTTTTTTTACCAAAATAAACAGAAGCCAAAAAGTTATTCGACTTGGACTGCAATACCTCATCATTCATAGAAACCCCAGGCGTTACCAATTCCGTCACGCCGCGCTTCACAATCGTTTTGGTCATTTTTGGATCTTCCAGCTGGTCACAGATCGCCACACGAAGTCCGGCTTTCACCAATTTAGGAAGGTACGTATTCAGCGAATGGTGTGGAAATCCGGCTAAGGCAGTTTCGGTTTCAGAACCTGCGCCTCTTTTTGTCAGGACAATTCCAAGAATTTTGGAAGCCCGAACGGCATCTTCCCCAAAAGTCTCATAAAAATCACCTACCCTAAACAGCAGGCAGGCATCCGGATATTTCCTTTTAATATCGTTGTATTGCTTCATTAACGGGGTTTCCTTTGGAGTTTTCCCCGCTTTCGAAGTAGATTCTTTAGTCAAAATATTATTTTTTAGGCTTTGTTATATACTAACGCGAAGTTACAGAAATTTGTTGAAAAAAGAGTTTGCAAAAAAACAACCGGCCAATGACTCTTATCCTGCCACCAAAAATACAGACACATCCTAAACTTATGTTCTTTGAAACCTATTTCCATCGGATCTGGTATGGATATAATTCATATACGGCATTGTCTTCATTAATCGTATAGCCTTTTTCAGCATTAGCCTTGGCTTTCTCAAACAAAGTTTTCGCTTCTTCGGCCTTTCCCAAACGATGCAGGCAAACCGCCTTATAATAGGCTGCATCTGAAAATTCAGGATATGCTGCCAAAGCCCGATCCAAAATGGTTATGGCTTCTGTCCATTGTTGTTGCTCGTATTTACTAATTCCGTAATAAAACAGATCCAGGTGATGCGCCCAATCAGGTCTCTGCTTTGCTACCCGCTCTGCAATTTCTTTTTCAAATATCGCCTCAGCTTTAGCATATTCATTCAGCTGAAGATAGCTCAATCCAATATAAAAATCATACGTATGATCCATTTCATATTGATTCCCCAAACGGACTTTACAAGCTTCGAAATCGACAATTGCCGCACGATAGGTTTTGGCAAAAACACATTTAATAAAGGCCCGGTAGGGTTGCATCCCATCAGCATCATACTGCACGGCCTTATCGATAAAAACCATTCCGGTTTCATATTTCCGGGCTTTGAAAAGTGGCATTGCTTTTTGCTGCCACAAATAGGCACTCGTACTGTCCTTTTGCAATCCAGCATCCAGACATTCCTGCCATTCGCGGGTATTTAAATTGTATTTGTGGGCACATCCCTCCGCAAACTCAGCGATGATTAGCTGTTGTGCCTCCGCGCGGGAAATATCTTTTTTGGTTCGTTGTGCGTGGCAATTAAAGCAAAACACCAATAACAGAACACCCATACTATTGAGGCTATTTTTCAAATGCAAACTTCTCATACGTGTTTTTATAAAATTAGTCCTAAGCATCATATCTTTAAAAAACTTTACGCACTAAATGTAGAAAAAAATGGCCATAGCCAAGAATAGAGTCTGTCCATTTAATTTACTTTTATTAATCCACAAACATTTTCATTAGCGGTATTGATTTTTTACTTTTGCACTATGAGAAAACTTGCCAATAGCGAATTAGATCGCAAAAACACCGACGAATTTAAGGAAGCAGCCAAAACACCTATTATTATCATCCTCGACGATATCAGGAGCCTTCACAATATTGGTTCGGTATTTCGTACGGCAGATGCATTCCTCATCGAAAAAATATACCTCTGTGGCATTACCGCAACCCCTCCAAATAAGGAGATCCATAAAACAGCTTTAGGGGCTACCGAAACCGTAACCTGGGAACACGAACAAGATGTTTTGACGGTTATTGAGAACCTGAAAAAAGAAGCCGTAACGGTATTAGCCATCGAACAGGTAGAAAACTCCGTTTTCCTGCAGGATTTCAATCCGGTAAAAGGACAGAAGTATGCCCTCGTGTTTGGCAACGAAGTGAAAGGTGTCGCACAGAAAGCCATACAGCTTTGTGACGGGACAATTGAAATTCCACAATTGGGCACCAAACATTCCCTGAACATTTCGGTAAGTGCCGGAATAGTCGTTTGGGATGTCTTCCAGAAAATGCAACAACTGGCCCAATAAAAAGTCTTTTACTTATAATTTACGCTGGATTTCTTCCAGGATCATCAGGTAGTCTTCCTGGTTTTTGACAAAATCCTTATCGGAAACATCAATTACCAGGACATTCAGGTCCGTTTGCGATTTGATGTAATCCAAATACCCCCGATTGATTTTATCCAAATACTCCGCCGTAATATCCTGCTCATAAGCACGGCCGCGAAGTTTGATATTCGATAGCAGGCGTTCAGTATTCTGGTAGAGGTAAATATAAAGATCCGGCTTCTTCATCTCTTTATAAATGATATCAAAAAGCGTTTTGTAGAGGCGATACTCGTCTTCACCCAAAGTCACTTTGGCAAAAATGAGCGATTTAAAAATATGGTAATCAGCTACAATAAAATCCTTGAACAAATCAAATTGTGACAGGTCATTGGACAACTGTTGGTACCGATCGGCCAGGAAAGACATTTCCAGCGGAAAAGCATAACGGTTCTGGTCTTTGTAGAATTTCGGCAGGAATGGATTATCTGCAAAACCTTCCAAAACCATTTTCGCATTAAAATCTTCCGCTATCTTGTGTACCAGCGTGGTTTTCCCCGCACCAATATTCCCTTCAATAGCTATATAGTTCAGCCGGTCGAGGTGAAATCCTGACATGGGTGCCTGCAGCTCCGATACAATAGTACACTGGCTTGTGTCGCCAGTCGACTGAATAAGTTCCTTTACATTTTTATGCAGTACCGGATGGATCCATTGCAATTGCAAGTCCTGGAATGGCAGCAGGACAAAAAGCCGTTCTTGCATTTGCGGATGCGGTACCTGCAATGTTTCCGTTGCGATGACCGTATCATTACAAGCAATGATATCAATATCAATAATCCGGGCCTGGTAGCCTTCGCTTTCCGAACGTACCCGGCCAATTTGTTGCTCTACAGCAAGCAATTCCGCCAATAGCTCTGCTGCCGGTTTATGGGTATGCAGCAACAAAGCACAATTGTAAAACGCATCGCTTTCAAAACCCCACGCAGGCGTTTCATACAACCTTGATACTTTTACTACTGTTCCCGTATGCCTGTTCAGCATGCGGATACAGGCTTCAATATTCTCGAGCCTGTTGCCCTGATTACTCCCTAACGATAAAACGACCTGATTCTGTACACTCATATTAATGGCAAATTAACTAAAAGAATTTTAGAATAGAAGTATATTTGCAATGGCTGTTGATAAATTTTATGGATCGCATCCGGGATTTTGGACGCTTCCAAAAATTCCTTGCGACAACTGTAACATTAATAGCCTTTTGATCACTTATATAAGAAAAGCTACTATGAAATTTTTAGGAAATGTTTTGTCAACCGTTATCGGGATTTTTGTCTTTTTAATGTTGACTTTTTTTGGAATCGTAATACTTGCAGCCGTTTTTGGAGGAAATTCCGAGAAGGTCAGCCTCCAAAGCAACTCCGTTATTGAACTGGATCTGGAAAAAATCACGAATGATTATGCCGGTAAATTCAATTACAAAGATATTGGTTACTACGAAGCGGCACACAACGGCCTCTCCGATGTTATCCTCGCCATCAAAAATGCGAAGACCGACAAAAATATCAAAGGGATATCCATCCTCAACTCCATGTCCTCTTTAGGCATGGCACAAAGCAAAGCCCTCCGCGATGCCCTGGAGGATTTCAAAAAATCAAAGAAATTTATCGTGTCCTATTCCAACGGTTACAGCCAGAAAGAATATTACCTGAATTCCATAGCCGATACCATCTACCTGAATCCGGTAGGCCAACTCGACTTTAAAGGACTTTCTTCCGAAGTGATGTTCTACAAAGACTTCCAGGAAAAAACAGGCCTCAAAATGGAAGTCATCCGTCATGGAAAATATAAAAGTGCGGTAGAGCCTTACCTGGCCAATGAAATGAGTGAAGCCAATCGCGAACAGATCACAGCATTGCTGAATTCTGTATGGAACTCTGTGGTGAAAGACATTTCCATTAGCCGAAAAATTCCAATCGACAGCCTGAATGCTATCGCGGATAACCTGGGTGCCCGGACTCCGGAAATGGCCAAAGCCAAACACCTGATCGACAAAATTGCCTACGAAGACGAATACCATGCCGGAATCCGAAAAGCATTAAATGTTGATGCCAAGGAAGAATACAATAAAATCAGTATTGCAGATTATGCCGAAAAAGTAGCTACCACAGCAAATGTAGGCAGCTCCAAAGATATCATCGCTATTATCTACGCACAGGGAACAATTGTAGGTGGTGAAGGCGACCTTAATATTATCGGCGAAGGTTCGATGCGCAGGGCACTGGAAGAAGCCCGGAACAATGACAAAGTAAAAGCAATCGTATTGCGTATTGATAGCCCGGGTGGTAGCGCCCTGACTTCCGACCTGATCTGGAGGGAAATCGAAATCACCAAAAAAGTAAAACCTGTAGTTGTGTCTATGGGGAACCTTGCAGCTTCAGGAGGCTACTATATTGCCTGTAATGCCAACAAAATTTTCGCAGAAGAAAATACAATTACCGGGTCTATCGGCGTTTTTGGGACATTACCGAATTTCTCGCAACTAACCAATAAAATCGGAATCCATACCCAACAGGTCAGCACCCATAAAAATGCTGCCGGATATAGCGTTTTCTCTCCATTGACCGAAAACTACAGGGCGATAACCCAGGAAGGTGTAGAACACATTTACAATGTTTTTGTAAACCGTGTAGCTGCCGGACGAAAAATGACTTTTGACCAGGTCGATGCTATTGCACAAGGCCGTGTATGGACTGGAGCCGAAGCATTAAAAATTGGACTGGTCGATAAAATTGGCGGTATGGATGAAGCCCTGAAAGAAGCGGCATCATTGGCTAAAATCAAAAAATACAAAACGGAAAACTATCCGGAATATGAAAAAAACATTTCTGATATGTTCGGTAGCCTTCCTTTCATGCAATCCCGTGAAAGCCTGATCAAACAGGAAGTGGGTGATGAGAACTACAGAATCATTGAGCAAATCCGAAGAATGAGTACACAAACAGGTGCTCAGGCAGTTATGCCCTTCGAATTAAATATTAATTAATTGTTATAGCCTTGGGTCTTCCTTTGTTACAATTATATTTGTATCTTCAGCAGGGTCTTCGGGCCTTGCTTTTGTTTTATACAAATCCGTAATTTTAGAATCACCCCGGTTTTAAAATACACCTATAACTACTGAAAAAACAGACTTATGTTAAAGAAAATCCTAAAAGGAATCGGTATTTTTTTACTGGTTGTTATCATCGCTTTAGCCGCTGCCCCTTTTTTGTTCAAGGACAAAATCAAGGCTATGATCGTCAAAACCATCAATGATAATCTCGATGCCAAAGTAGCCTTTGAAGCCGTCGACCTGAGCCTCTTCCGCAACTTCCCGAAAGCCAGTGTCAATATCCAAAAGCTAAGCATCATCAACAAAGCACCTTTTGCAGGCGATACTTTAGTATATATGGGAGAACTGAATCTGAATATGTCGGTAAAAGAATTATTCAAAGGCGAGACCGAACCGATGAACATTGACGCCATAACTTCTAAAAATGCTAAAATCAATATCCTCTTCAATAAGGATGGCCTGGGTAATTTTGACATCGCCCTGAAAAAAGACGATACCAAATCGGGGGATACTTCCGAAAGCAAACCTTTTGCGATGCGTATTAAAAATTACGATATCGAAAACCTACACTTTCGGTATTACGATGCACGTTCCAAAATCAACCTGGTCATTGATAGCCTGAACCATAAGGGAACCGGAGATTTTGCCGCCTCCAAACTGGACCTGATTACCACCTCTACCGCCAAAATATCCCTGGACATGGACAAGATGAATTACATGAAAAATGTAGCCCTTTCTTTAGATGCTGTCCTGGCTATAGACCTGGAAAACAACAAATATACCTTCAAGGAAAACAAAGCCCTGATCAACCAATTGCCGTTGGAGTTCGATGGTTTTATACAACTGCTTGAAACCGGGCAGCAATACGACCTGGCATTTAAAACACCAACTTCTTCTTTCAAAAACTTCCTGGGGCTTGTGCCTGCAGCCTATGCCGGAAACCTGAATACGGTAAAAACAACCGGTGACTTTACCATCAACGGAAAGGTCAACGGTACATTGACCGATACCACTATCCCGAAATTCAATGTAGCCATTGCGTCCAACAATGCTTCTTTCCAATATCCGGACCTTCCAAAATCGGTCAACAATATTGTGATTGACACCAAAATCATCAACGAAACCGGACTGATGAATGACACTTATATCAACCTCGACAAGCTATCCTTCCGTATTGACCAGGATGTTTTCAATGCAAAAGCAAGCATCAGGAATGTAGCCGAAAATGCATTGGTCGATGCCAACCTCAACGGAACGATTAACCTGGCCAATGTCACCAAAGCCTATCCGCTAAAATTAGACACCCCACTTTCCGGGATACTAAAAGCCAATATCGTGACCAAGTTTGATATGAAGTCTGTAGAAACCAGCCAGTACCAAAACATGCAGAACTCCGGAAACCTGACCCTTACCGGTTTCAACTATTCCGGTCCTGAACTGGCAAAACCCATCCAGATCACACAAGCCGCGATTCAGTTCAATCCCAACCAGGTACGCCTGAACCAGTTTGATGCCAAAACCGGACAATCCGACATGGCTATTACCGGGACACTGGACAATTTCTATGGCTTCCTGTTCAAAAAACAAATCCTGAAAGGGAATTTTAACCTGAATGCGAACCAATTGCTGATTGCTGATTTTATGGCTCCTACCCCGGTCCCTGTAGCGACAACCACCAAAGGATCGGAAAAACAGGCCCCAAAAGCCACAACAGCAACCAAAGAAGCCGTTAAGATTCCAGCTTTCCTCGATTGTACCATTACAGCAAAAGCCAACACAGTCGTATACGACAACCTGACGTTAAAAGACGTATCCGGAAAAATGATCATCCGGGATGAAGCTGTGAAACTTGAAAACATCAAAACTTCCATTTTCGGAGGAAAAATAACGGCCGATGGCCTGGTATCCACCAAAAACAAAGTCCCTACATTTACTATGGATTTAGGGCTCAATACCGTCGATATCGCACAATCCTTTACACAACTGGACATGTTGAAATCCATCGCGCCTATTGCCGGGATTATCAACGGGAAACTGAACTCGACGATCAAAGTCAATGGTACACTGGACGCTAAGGAAATGACCCCGGACCTGAAAACGCTCTCCGGAGACCTGATCGGGCAATTGTTATCCACGACTATAAATTCCAGCAATTCGGATGTGCTTACCGCTTTGACCAGTAAAATAAAATTCATCGATCCCAACAAGATCAACCTGAATGACATCAAAACCCACCTGACTTTTCATGATGGTAAAGTCGATGTCAAACCTTTCGATATCAAATACCAGGATATCAAAGTTACCGTTGGCGGGCAACACGGTTTTGACCAGACGATGAACTACAACCTTAAATTTGACGTTCCGGCAAAATACCTGGGAACAGAAGCCAATAAGGTATTATCCTCCTTGAGTGCAGCAGATGCCGGTAAATTGCAGAACATTCCGGTCAATGCTATCGTAACCGGTAATTTCAAAAGCCCGAAAATCACCACTGATATCCAGACTGCAGTGACCAATCTGGCCAACCAGCTCGTAAAACAACAAAAAGACAAGCTGATCAACCAGGGTACTTCAGCTTTAAGCAACCTGCTGAATAACACCAAAAAAGACACCGCAAAAACCACTACCACAACCCCAAAAGAAGATGTTAAAACAAAAGCCGCAGAAGCGATAAAAGGATTATTCGGTAAAAAGAAAAAAGAATAATCTGCTGTTAAAAAGTCAATAGAATAAAAATGGACTGTAACACAAAATGTTACAGGCCAACTTATAGTTACTTCATACGTATACTCCGAAATATGATCCACACCTACAGAAAATAAAAACACACCTATAGCAACTGAATCCACACCTATAGAAGGTTAAAACACACCTATAGCAACTGAATCCACACCTATAGAAGGTTAAAACACGCCTATAGCAATTGAATCCACACCTGTAGAAGATTAAAACACGCCTATAGAAAAGGCTGGCACTATTTTAATAGGCAGGAGCAAAAGGCTGGCGTTTTTGGATTGAGGTAATTCCCGCTACCTTTCCAAATCTCCCGGAAAAGCCGGGAGGATTTTCCCTTGCATCGGGGCTATTGTGAAAAGGTCGTGTGGTGAAATTATGATTAAACTGAAATCGTCACCACATATCCCTCGGCATTACGGACATTAAAGACAGTCCCATCTTCAAATAGCAGGTATTGTCCTTTGATGCCTTTCAGTTTACCTGTAAAAACATTCGTTTTCTCTAAATTCAGGCTAGTCACTTTTTTAGGATATTGCAAAACCGGATAATCAAAAACATAATGATCCTGATGTGCCAAATCAAAGAATTCTTTAACCTCATCCGGAATCAGTTCTTCCAATCGCGCTTTTTCATCCGGAAGGTGGATACACAAAATATCATTGGTCAGCATCTTACGCCAGTTGGTCTTATCGGAAAAATGCTCCTTTAGAGCCACCTCGGTAATCCCCGCCAGATAACGATTGGGCAGTTCCAGCACCGTAATGGCCTCCGAAGCTCCCTGGTCAATCCATCGCGTGGGTACCTGGGTTTTGCGCGTCACCCCTACTTTCACTTCACAGGACAATGCCAGATAGACAATATGCGGTTGCAGCTGTACCCTGGATTCATAGTCCAGGTCACGGTCGGCAATGCCTAAATGTGCCGTACTCAGTTCCGGTCGCATAATCCAGTCTCCCACTGCAGGGCTGCTGTAAAAACAATCATAACAAAACCCCTGACGGAATATTTTTTTCTTCTTATTACAGTTCAGGCACTGATAGCCGGAAAAACTAATCTCAATCGTTTTGTCCAATAGCTGATTCACATTTAAAAAGCTATTTTCAAAAATCATATAATATTGGATCGGGGATCCGAATTCAGTTTGCATTTTTGTGAGTACACCTTCGTATTGCATCGGGAAATTTTCTTATTTTTATAGCCAACAAAGATACTAAAATGGCATTACCTATCATCAATTCGATTGCATCCTGGATTTTAAAAAAACGAATTCATCAAATCGAATTGTTTCAGAAATATCCGAATGAAGTACAGGAAGAACTACTGTTCAGCCTGATACGAATTGCCGAAAACACGGACTTGGGAAAGGAATATGACTTTAGTTCCATTAAAACCTACCAGACTTTCTCAGAACGGCTGCCCATAGCGACCTATGAAGACCTGGAACCGCTGATTGAAAGAACCCGAAAAGGGGAACAAAATGTCATCTGGCCCACATCCATTAAATGGTTTGCCAAATCAAGCGGCACTACCAATGCCAAAAGCAAGTTTATCCCGGTAAGCATGGAAGCCCTTGAAGACTGCCATTACAAGGCTGCAAAAGACCTGCTTTCCCTTTACCTGAACAATAATGAGAACTCCCAACTGTTCACCGGGAAAAGTTTACGCCTTGGCGGCAGCAAACAGCTCTATGAAGACAATAACAGTTTCTTTGGGGACCTGTCTGCCATATTGATCGAAAACATGCCGATATGGGCCGAATTTAGCAGCACGCCCAGCAATAAGGTTTCCCTGATGAGCGATTGGGAGATTAAACTCGGTGCTATTGTACGGGAAACGATACAGGAAAATGTGACCAGCTTTGCCGGAGTCCCTTCCTGGATGATGGTATTACTGAATAAAGCACTCGAAGAAACCGGAAAAGGTGATTTGCTGGAAATATGGCCCAATGCCGAAGTTTACTTTCATGGTGGCGTAAGCTTTAATCCCTACCGCGAGCAATACAAAAAGATTATCCCAAGCAGCAGTTTCAATTATTATGAAATCTATAATGCTTCCGAAGGCTTTTTCGCAATTCAGGATCTTAACAATTCCGACGAATTATTACTGATGCTGGACTATGGTATCTTTTACGAATTCATCCCTATGGATTCCTTTGGCACACCCGAACAAGTGGTTGTGCGTTTATCCGAAGTACAGGTGAACCGCAACTATGCCGTAGTCATCACTACCAATGCCGGGCTTTGGCGTTACCTGATTGGAGATACCGTACGCTTTACCTCTGTCGATCCCTACCGCATTAAGGTCACCGGAAGAACCAAACACCATATCAACGTCTTTGGGGAAGAGCTTATGATCGAAAATACCGATAAAGCCATCGCCAAAGCCTGTAAGGAAACCAATACCGAAGTGCTGGATTATACCGTAGCGCCTATTTTTATGGAAGGCCGGGAAAAAGGGGCTCACGAATGGATGATTGAATTCCGTAAAGTTCCGGAAGACATTGCTATTTTTCACCACGTCCTGGACGAAAACCTAAAAGCCCATAATTCCGATTATGAAGCAAAACGCACCAACAACATGACCTTAAATCCGCCCATCATCAATATTGCCCGAAAAGATTTATTCTATGACTGGCTAAAAAACCAGGGAAAACTCGGAGGTCAGCATAAAATACCAAGGCTTTCCAATGAAAGGCATTACCTGGATCAGCTGAAAGAATTACAGCATTCCACAGAAACTATTTAAACAAAAAAAGAGGCTGTCAAATGACAGCCCCTTTTTTTTATACTACATAAACCTGATTTAAGAAACGGCTTTCAGCCTTTTCAACAGGTTTTTATTAAGATGATCTTCGACATAATTCCTATCGATAAATAACTCTTTATCCTCAGAACTTGGCAGTTCATACATTGCTTCATTCAGGATTGCTTCACATAGCGAACGCAGTCCACGGGCTCCCAGTTTATATTCTAATGCTTTATCTACAATATAGTCTAATGCATCATTGGAAATTGTAAAATCAACATCATCCATGGCAAACAGTTTCTTATACTGCTTGATCAATGCATTTTTAGGTTCCGTAAGTATCGCTCTCAGGGTCTCTTTATCCAAAGGATCCATGTGGGTTAATACCGGTAGACGTCCAATAATTTCAGGAATCAGTCCAAAGTCCTTCACGTCTTTTGGCGTGATGTATTGCAACAGGTTGTCTTTGTCTATGGAATCATTGTTTTTAGAAGAGCTGTATCCTACCGCCTGACGGTTCAGTCGTTTGGAAATAACGCGTTCGATACCATCAAAAGCACCACCGGCTATGAACAGGATATCCTGTGTATTCACCTCAATGAACTTTTGGTCCGGATGCTTGCGCCCTCCCTTAGGTGGTACGTTAACAACAGTTCCCTCAAGCAATTTCAGCAATGCCTGCTGCACTCCTTCTCCGGATACGTCACGTGTGATAGAAGGGTTGTCGCTCTTACGGGCAATTTTATCAATTTCATCAATAAAAACAATTCCTCTTTCTGCCTTTTCGACATCATAATCGGCAACCTGCAGTAATCGTGTCAGTATGCTTTCCACATCTTCTCCTACATAACCTGCTTCAGTAAGCACGGTAGCATCTACGATAGTAAGCGGTACATTCAGCATTTTCGCTATGGTTTTAGCCACAAGCGTTTTACCGGTTCCCGTTTGCCCTACCATCAGGATATTACTTTTTTCAATCTCTACCTCATCATCATGCTTTTGCTGCATCAGACGTTTGTAATGATTGTACACCGCAACAGACAGTACTTTTTTAGTTTGGTCCTGCCCAATTACATACTGATCCAGGAAAGCCCTGATTTCTTTTGGTTTTTTAAGATCAAAATCCAAAGCCAAATCCGCATTACCGGATTGCTTCAGTTCTTCCAGCACAATACCATGCGCCTGCTCGATACAACGATCACAAATGTGGGTATTATTTCCTGCAATCAACAAATTGGTCTCTGGCTTTTTTCTTCCACAAAATGAACACTCTAAAACTTCTTTAGCCATATATTCTTTTTTGACAAAAACACAATCGGAGCTACAGTAATTGCAATGCCCCGATAGTGGTTTCCTTTATTTTTTTTCTCTTCTTAAAACTTCATCAATCATTCCGTATTCTTTTGCTTCATCAGAGATCATCCAGTAATCTCTTTCGCTATCCTTGTGTACTCTTTCAAAAGTTTGTCCGGAATGTTTTGCAATAATTTCGTACAATTCATTTTTCAGTTTCAACATCTCACGCAGGTTAATTTCCATATCGGTAGCTACCCCTTGCGCACCTCCTGAAGGCTGGTGGATCATTACTCTGGAATGTGGTAATGCAGAACGTTTCCCTTCGGCACCTGCGCACAATAATACCGCTCCCATAGAAGCTGCCATACCGGTACAGATTGTCGCTACATCCGGTTTGATATACTGCATGGTATCATAGATTCCCAAACCAGCATATACACTTCCACCCGGGGAGTTAATATAGATCTGAATGTCTTTGGAAGCATCTGTACTTTCCAGGAATAACAATTGCGCCTGAACGATATTAGCAATCTGGTCATCAATACCCGTTCCCAGGAAAATAATCCTGTCCATCATCAATCTGGAAAAAACATCCAGTTGCGAAACATTCATCTGACGTTCTTCCATAATGTAAGGCGTCATCCCCATTGGAGTTACAGCATTGACGATTTTATCATAATAGAGATTGTTTATTCCGTGATGCTTAGTAGCATATTTTTTAAATTCTTTACCGTAATTCATGTTTTTTGGTTTTAAAATTAAAGTGCAAAAGTTAGTCGTTTCAAAGCGATAATCTTATTAAAGATATATTAAAATCATCTTATCTTTTAAACAGAAATGAGCGTCTGTACCCAGGGGTCAGACGCTCAAATATACAGATTTTTTTATTGATTATTCTCCGTAGGATTCTTTAATAAAATTCTGATAAGTAACTTCTTTTGTTTTCGCTTTTAGTTTTTCTTTAAAAAGAGAAAGCATTTTTTCGCTCATTACCTGCTCTGAAAGTCTTTTAACTTCTTCCTGATTAGACAAAACCCGTGCCACAATACCTTCTACTTCTTCCGGTGTCGGGTTCAGCTGTCCGAATTGTACCATTTGCTTTTTAATCACTTCAGAAGTAAAAGCTTTAAGGTCTTCAAAAGTAATCTGAAGGTTATTATCTGCCATTACTCTTCCTTCGATCAATTGGTAACGCAATCCATTTTCAGATCTTGCATATTCTGCTTCCGCCTGCTCTGGAGTTAATGGTGCCTCACCTACTGTTTGTATCCATTTTTTTAGGAATTCAGAAGGAAGGTCAAATTTTGTATTGCTTAATAAATGCTCTGTTGCATCGTTCAGGAATTTCTGATCTGCCTGTGTTGCGAACTGATTTTCAGCATCTTCCTTGATTTTAGCTTTCAATTCTTCTAAAGAAGCTACATTGCCTTCACCGAATAATTTATCAAACAATTCCTGGTTTAGTTCTGCTTTTTCAGAAGTGTTGATTTCTTCAATTGTAAAGTCTACTTCAACATCCAGTCCGTGAACATCGTCGTGGGATACTTTAAGATAATCCATCAATTTATGATCATCATCAAAAAGACCTTTGGTTTTTAATGTCACTACATCACCTACTTTTTTCCCGATGAATTTTTTAGCTGCCTTTTTGTCTTTAAAAATATCCAGAGTGATATTTGCTTCTGCATTTATCCCTTTTTCTTCATTGGAGAAAACACCTCTGATATCATCTTCCTGCTCTACTGCATCTTTAGAGATCAGTTTTCCAAATTGTTTTTGGATACGGGCTACCTGCTCATCAATAAGTGTATCGTCAGCAACTATCTTATAGTGGGTAATTTTATTTTTAGCATCAAGATCTACTTTGAATTCCGGAGCCAGTCCTAATTCAAACTGAAAGCTGAAGTTCTCAGCATCCCAATTGAAGTTCTCATCAATTTTAGGAAGCGGATTCCCTAATATATCTAATTTTTCCTCAGCAAGGTAACGGTTCAGGGAGGATTGAAGCACTTTGTTTACTTCTTCCAAAAGAACTGTTTTACCATATTGTTTTTGTATCAAACTCATTGGCACAGCCCCTTTTCTAAAACCAGGAATATTCGCTGTCTTAGCATAGGCCTGTAATGCTTTATCTACCTGAGGTGCATAATCTTCTTTTGCAACATTTACTGTAACAACTGCATTTAATGCGTCTATTTGTTCTTTTGTAATATTCATTTTTATTTTTTTTATTGCATAAAATTGGGTTGCAAAATTATAAATTTTTTGCAACCCAACCAAGTTTTTAATTTATTGAATTTCAATGTCATTTTATTGTTTATGGCGCTTACCCAATGGCGCTTATTATTTTTCGTCTGTAACCGAAAAAAGGATGGATTGAAAAACAGAAAGTATCACACTGAATAACAAAGCCGTCAGCCAGCCATTTACATGGAAACCATCAACAAGTTCAGCACATAAAAGTATGATTAGCGCATTGATCACCAGCAGGAAAAGCCCAAAGGTTAAAATTGTTACCGGAAGCGTAAAAAGCACCAGGATCGGCTTTATAAAAATATTGAGCAATCCCAACACTATAGCGACAATGACAGACGTTTTAAAACCATCGACAACAACACCCGGTAAAAAATTAGCCAATACATAGACTAAAACCGCACTGAGCAATATTCTGATAATTAATCTCATAATCTTTGTTTTTAAATTTTATTAAAAATAAAAAAAAGCACTGAATGAACAGTGCTTTTTTAAGTTTATTTTGGATTCGCCTGTATTAATTGCTTGGCAAAATCGTAGCTCCAGGATAATTCCCGGCACTTACTAATGGCAAATGTGCTTTGTAAAAACTATTGATTACTTTAATCACTTCATTCGCAATAACGGCATATCCTCTTGCATTAGGATGCACCCCATCCAAAGAGAACAACACAGTACTCGCAGAAGCCACACTAAAATAGTCACTGGTATAAATCTGGCCATCTTCTACTTTTAATCCGCTGGACAATTGTGCCAAAATGGCATTCATATCTGCTACAGCAAGATTTTTAGAAGCCGCGATTGATTTAATAGCTGCATTATACGCTGCCGTAGCATCAGCTACCGCTTGTTTTTCTGAAGCAATCAGGATGTGCTGATCCTCTAATGGATATGTAATCCCGAATTTTTTCAAATCGTCCGGCACTGCGCCTGGCAAATCAGCAGGTGTTGTCCCGATTACGGTACGTGTAGTCAGCAACACCAAATCATTGGAAGTTGCCTGTCTTGCCTGTCCGTAGGTTGCTCCCAAATAAGCCGCCAATGGCGCTAACTGAGGGATTGTTGCCGCTACAGCAGCAATTTGTGCTCCTTTGTTTTCTAACGTCTCATCTTTAATCAATAAAGGATTAGGCTGAGTTGCAGACAAAAGATTGATTCGGTCTCCCACACCAATAGCTGTGAAAATTTGTTTTAAAGGACCATAAAGATTTGTATTCAGCGCCTGAACAGTACCGGCACCCGTTGGGTCACCTGCGCTGGCCAAAAGAGCCGCTGTGATAGGATTGTAAGGCACAGTTGTAAAAAACGGAATAGAAACTACATCCGGAATCGTTGCTACAACTCCTTTTGCTCCATTAGCTGTAAGTTGCGCTGTTATTGCAGTGTATACTCCGGCAAAAGCCGTTGGATCTGTAATATCATCAGGGCCATAGGAAGTAAAGTCAGGATTTCCCGTCTGATCTACTCCAGTTCCTCCTGAAGTTGCATAAGCCAATACATCATTATTCCCAATCCAGTTGGTAAAGAAAGTTGGTGATTTGGATAAAGCATCTGCTAAAACAGTGGTTGTTGGAGAAGTTGCATGTCGTACAAAATAAGGATTTGCTACACCAGCAAGATTACCATATCCTGGTACCAGCAAGTCAAATGATTTTGCTCCGGGAACTCCCATATTATTATAGGCTTTTGCCTGTAAATTAGAAACCTCAATGGTCGGCAGACCTGCAAGTGGCTCCGGACCTCCGGCTGATGCATCAATAATCAGTCGTGTCGCCCCAATCTGTGTGCCTCCTAAAAGAAGGCCACCACGGTTATTTACGTCATCAGCGTAAGAAGGCTGTGTAAATTCCCCTCCTCCTACAAGACGAAACTGTCCTGCCAGGATATTTGGAAAAGAATACCCCTGACCTACTCTGGAAACGGTTCCGTCCATATAGCCTGAAGTAAGTGAATTTCCTACCGCAACGTACGTACTAAAATTTGCTTCCCCTGCAGAATAAGAACCATCGGTAACATCATTATCGAATTCCGGTTGGCATGACACAACAAAACCAGCAGCCAACAATCCTAAATATATAAATTTATTTTTCATTTGAATATCGTTTTAAAAAATTAGAAACCGTATGTTATCCCTACACCAGGTGAAAATACAGCAGATTTATACGTTCCACCAAAAGATACTTCATTACCGCCTTCCACGAAGTGGTCGTAAGAACTATTCGTTTGTTTGAAATGCAGGTATAATAATGAAAGGTCTACACCGAATCTTTTATTAAACTGGTATGTCATACCAGCAGTATATCCTCTTGAATCATTACGTGGTGTTTCAGGAGCAAAGTAACCAGCCTGAACCGGGCTCTCATCAATATAGTATCCACCGCGAACCACTACTTTATCAGTAGCTTTATACTGTGCACCAAAACGGTATGCATTAGAATCCTTGTAGTTTCTTGGATTTACAGAAGTCCCGACTGCATTATGGAATTGCACGGTAAGGTCTTTGTAAACACCCCATTGTGTTCTGTTATAATCAAAAGCTACTAATAATTTATTGGTAAATTCATAAGACAAACCTACAGTGATTTCTGCCGGTAAAGGAAGATTTGCATCAAATGTTGTATTGGTCAGTGTTCCCTGTGCATAAGCCGGAACATCATTAAAAGTTGCATCTCCACCACGGGCTTCCATAGTAATTTCAGAACGGTAATTAAATCCTATTCTTAAATGATCTGTTGGATTGAACATCAAGCCAGCATTCCATCCCCAGGCGGTAACGCCTTTCGCTTCTATAGATACATCGGTACGATTTCCATTTTCATCCGACATGCTTCGGTCAATATTTTTATTCAGTTTCACATGTCCTGTAACAAAAATAGGCCCTCCGGCAATACTCATCTTATCGTTAATTTTTATCGCTATTGTAGGCTGCACATAAATCGCTTCAAGATCAATATTGTTCACCAAATGTGATCCTTGCCAATCCTGATCCCAATCTACTGCACTTCCATAAGGTGTATATACGGCAAGACCTACAGACAACCAATCGGTCACTTTATAGGTAGCATAAACACTAAAAGGCGTACCTACGTTTTTGGATTCGGCATTCCAGTTATAGGTTTCATTTTGAAATTTAACGTTTGCAAAAAGTGCATTTCCACCAACTGAAACATTAAATTTATTCTCAAGAAAAGATATACCTGCCGGGTTAAAGAACAATGATTCCGCACTATTTACTACTGCCACACCGGTGTGACCCATAGCTAATTGTTTCTGTCCTTGTAAGCTGACACGATATCCACCTGCAAAAACGGACGATGTTGCCAAAGCCATTAATGATAAAGATAACAGTTTTCTCATAATGTTAAAATTTGTTAGTTTTTTAATTTAAAACGATATACCAAAATTAATATAAAATATGAATTACACAATTTTTTTGACTATTATATTATGCGTTCATAATATAATTATTGATTAAATAGGAAATATGAAATTATCATACTCCCATTTTCTTTTGCAAACTGTATTAATTTTAACATTTGCCCCCTATAATCCACCATCAATAGTAAAGCGCTCCATTGATGAAATAAAAAAGCCTGTTACTTTAACAGCAACAGGCTTTTCATACTATACTATCCCAATTTAAACTTAATCGGCCAGTAGATACGCTATGGAATATTCAAAAAATTCTTTTGGATTTTCAGCATGCAGCCAATGTCCTGCATTACTTACTGTTTTTATTTCCATGTTTGGAAAGTGGTATTTAATACCTTCGTAATCTTCATCCAAAATATACCGGGACTTGTCTCCTCTTAGAAACAATGTTGGTTTTTCAAATACGGCATCCTCTGGCAAGGCTTCTCCTATACTATCAATTTTAGCAGTTAATACAGGAAGGTTCATGCGAAAAGCAAGTTTTTCCGGAGTTTCACGATATACATTTTTCATTAAAAACTGACGGGTTCCAAAGTCGGAAACGTATTCTTTCAGGGTCTCTTCAATTTGCCCTCGGTCGGGGCTATTTGAAAAATCGACTGCCTGCAACCCTTCCAGGATATCCTGATGGTGGGGCGGATAATATTTCACTCCAATATCTGCTACAATAAGCTTTTCTACTTTTTCGGGATAGGCAGTCGCAAAAAACATCACTACTTTCCCTCCCATAGAATGTCCGATCAGATCGACCGTTTGCAAATTGTGGCTTTCACAATATTCAAGCACATCACTGACCATAGCCGCATAGCTAAACTCATCCGAATGAAAGCTCCTTCCATGATTTCGCAAATCCAGCATGTGAACCTCAAAACCCTGAGCCGCGAACTGCGTCCCTAATGTTTTCCAATTATCGGACATTCCCAGAAAACCATGCAAAATCAACAATGGCTTTCCCTGTCCTTCAATTCTTGAATAGAGCATGTTCTTTTATATTATATTAATTTATCCTTATAGTTCAGATCAAACTGGCATTTGTATTATTTCAGTCGGTGCAGGTAGCCATTAATTACATTATCCAATCCGAGATAGAGTGCTTCTGCAATTAAGGCATGCCCAATGGACACTTCCAACAGGCCAGGGACATTTTGTTTAAAAAACCGGATATTATCCAAACTCAGATCGTGCCCGGCATTTACCCCAAGCCCTAACGAAGTCGCTAAAGCTGCAGCTTCACTATACGGTAAAATTGCTTTTTGATTTCCCAAACCATATTGATGCGCAAAACTTTCGGTATACAGTTCTATCCTGTCTGCCCCTATTTCTTTTGCCCCTTCTACCATTGCAAGATCAGGATCTACAAAAACCGAAGTCCTGATATTATGCCTTTTGAATTCCTGAATAATTTCAGTTAGGAATGCTTTGTTTTTTACAGTATCCCAACCGGCATTGGATGTAATTGCATCATCAGCATCAGGAACAAGTGTTACCTGTTCGGGCTTCACTTCCAGGACGAGGTCAATAAATTTTAGCGCCGGATTTCCCTCAATATTAAATTCTGTATAGACAACCGATTTTAAATCACGGGCATCCTGGTACCGAATATGACGTTCGTCCGGACGGGGATGAATGGTGATTCCCTGCGCACCAAATTCCTGAATATCCGCTGCTACTTTTAGTAAATCAGGAACATTTCCACCCCTGGCATTTCGTAGTGTGGCAATTTTATTGATATTTACACTTAACTTTGTCATTTTTTCGTATATTATTTTAGATCAAAAAATTATTTCTCAGGAAGTCTTACGCAAAAATACAAAGTTAAACAGGTTGATTACTGCTAAATTTTGATTATTTTGCAATCAATTAGAGCGATACCATTATGACAGAAATTACTGATTACATCAACCAGGACTTTAAACCTATTGACAGCAGTGCCACTATCGAAACCATACAGGACTTCTTTAGTGATCTTGATTTTTCTCATTTCCCTGTCTTAGAAGAAGGTGTCTACCAGGGCAGCATTGCCGCTGAAGATGTAGAGACTTTCGATGCTGATAAAAAAGTAAGCGAATACCGCTACATTCTCGAAGGATTTCTTGTCCGCAATACTACAGCCTGGCTCGATGTACTGGAAGGTTTTGCCCGACACCACACGAATGTAATGCCTGTGTTGGATCAAAACAATACTTATTTAGGATATTATGAAATCAATGACATCATTAAGTTCCTCTATGAGACTCCTTTCCTAAAAGAACAAGGCGGTGTTATTGTCGTAGAAAAAGGAATATTAGATTTTTCCATGAGTGAAGTAGCGCAAATTATCGAAACTAACGGTGGGAAAATATTAGGGCTTTTTATTTCAAACAGTACTTCCGAAACTGTAGAGATTACTGTAAAGATCAGTATCGGCAGTATTAACGAGATCATACAGACTTTCAGAAGATATAATTATGATATTATCTCCGAGCACATGGAAGACAACTATATCAACAGCCTGAAGGAACGCTCCGACTATCTCGACAAATACCTGAACATTTAAAAAAAAAACAACTCCGCGTTGTACACACCTCTCCAATCTTATTAAAATGAAAGTTGCTATTTACGGATATTACCTTAGCGTCACAGAATCTATTTTAAATGAAATCCTGAGTTTTCTACAGGCTCATAATGTCGAATTTGTTTTTGAAAAAAAACTATACGATAATTTATCTGATGGTATCCTGCTGGCCAAAAACGCTGCAACTTTTTCTTCCAATAAAGACCTCGACAAAAGTTTTGACTTACTCATTAGTATTGGCGGTGATGGCACCATACTGCGGGCCGCTACATTTGTACGCGATTCCGGCATTCCTATCTTAGGGATTAATGCAGGACGACTGGGATTTCTGGCCACAGTACAAAAGGAAAATATCGAAAAATACCTGACCCTTGTTTTAGCAAAGGAATACACAACCTCTTCCAGGACGATACTGAATCTCAATCTTAGTCCCAAAAAACCAAATTTAAAAAATCTGAATTTTGCCCTAAACGAAGTTACCATCAATAGGAAAGATACCACTTCGATGATCTCCATAGAAACCTATTTAAATGGCGAATACCTGAATTCCTACTGGGCAGACGGACTCATCATCTCAACCCCTACCGGTTCTACCGGATATTCTTTGAGCTGTGGCGGCCCTGTGGTGACACCTGATGCCAAAGTACTCATCATTACGCCTATTGCACCGCACAACCTGAATGCCAGACCGTTGGTCATTCCTGAGAACACGGAAGTACGGCTAAAAGTTTCGGGCCGTGAAGAAAATTACCTTGTCTCGCTCGATTCCAGGATCAATACTGTAAGCAACGACACCATCCTGACGATAAAAAAAGCGCCTTTCAAAATCAATATGATTGAATTTAAGGATGAAAGTTTCCTAAAAACCATCCGAAATAAATTACTTTGGGGAGAAGACAAAAGAAATTAGGCTTTTTATGGGTACTCCTATACTATCTATAGTAAAACTTCCGTTAACTCTAAACTCACAGAAACACAGGACATAGTGTCTTTTAACTAAAAACCGGTTAATCTGCAGTAAGAATTATTATATTTGCACCCAATTTCCATCTAAATGACGAAGATTTTATCATTCCTTTTTTGCCTTGTTAGCTTTAGTTTTGCCAGTGCGCAAATCCACGAAATAGGAATTTTTGCCGGTGGTAGTAATTATGTAGGCGACGTAGGACCTACGACTTACATTGCCCCTAAAGATCTTGCAATAGGGCTTTTATACAAATGGAACAGAAGCCCACGCCATGCCTGGAGAGCCTCCTTCACCCAGGCCAATATCATTTCCAATGACATCGATTCCGAAGCGGCCAACCGTAACCAAAGAGGCTATAAGTTCAAAAATTCAATAAAAGAACTATCATTAGGGTTGGAATTTAATTTTTTTGACTTTAATTTGCATAATTCAGGATTCCTGATTACTCCCTATGTCTACACCGGCCTTAGCTATTTTAGTTACGACCAATTATATGTAATTGACGGCGAAACAAAAGTCAGCGATGACGACAAAAGTTTAGCCATACCAATGACAGTGGGGATTAAAGCAAGGATTTCTGATAATTTTGTACTCGGTGTTGAATCAGGAGTACGCTATACGTTTACCGATAATCTGGACGGTAGCAATCCGGATAACGATGCCTATAAAAGCTTGCGGTTTGGAAACCTCAATAGCAATGATTGGTACATTTTTACCGGATTTACATTAACCTATACCTTCGGTAACAAACCCTGTTATTGTTCATATTAAAGAAATGGATTTAAAAAATACGATTAATAAAGAGCGCTTACCCAAACACCTGGCCATTATTATGGACGGAAATGGCAGATGGGCCAAGCAACAAGGATTACTTCGTGCTCTGGGGCATGAGAGCGGCACGAAAGCTGTTCGCGAAGTGGTAGAATCATGTGCCAAGTTGGGAATTGAAAATCTTACCTTATATGCTTTCTCTACAGAGAACTGGAACAGGCCCAAATTAGAAGTAGATACCCTAATGCGATTATTGATCAAATCGCTGAAAAGCGAATTGCCCACATTAATCAATAATGACATTCGACTGAACTCGATTGGGAATCTTGAAAAATTGCCAAATTCTGCCAAAAAAGAGCTTTTGGAAGTGATTGAGAAGACCAAAAACAACAGCAGAATGACCCTTACTTTAGCCCTGAGCTACGGGTCTCGCGAGGAGTTAGTATCGGCAATAAAGAACATTTGCAGTAAAGTTAAAAATAATATAATTTCTATAGACGCTATTGACGAATTAATTATTAATCAGCATCTTTACACGCAAAATTTACCAGAAGTAGATTTATTAATCAGAACCAGTGGCGAACATAGAATCAGTAATTTCCTATTATGGCAGATCGCCTATGCAGAATTATATTTCACGGATGTTTTATGGCCAGACTTTAGAGAACAAGATTTATATGAGGCTATCATTAGTTATCAAAAACGAGAACGTCGATTCGGAAAAACAAGTGAACAAATTAAATAATTACTTTTTAATGTTAAACAAAAGCATAAAACTATTACTCACCATTGTAGTTTTAGGGAATTTTTTCCAATCACACGCTCAAGAGGATCAATCCTTTGATAACGGCAGGCAATATATTTTAGGTAACGTAGCCGTTACCGGAAAAGTCAGCTACAATGAACAAACCATAATTACCTTCGCCGGTCTTGAAAAAGGACAACATATTACGGTACCCGGAGAAGAAATCACAAATGCCATTAAGAAGCTATGGAAATTAGGCCTTTTTAATGACATCAACTTTTATGTTGACCGCGTTCAGGGAGATACTATATTCCTGGAACTTAACATCATCGAGCTCCCAAAGCTGAGCGACACCAAAATCACCGGTGTTAAAAAATCAAAAATAGAACCGCTTATTAAAGAAAACAACCTTACTAAAGGTAAAATTGTTAATGAGAACCTTATTACGACTACACGTAATTATATCGAAAACAAATACAAAAAGGATGGTTTTTACAAAACCAAAGTTGTCATTACCACTATTCCCGATACTACAAGTGGGAATGAGGTAAAAATGCTTGTTAATATTGACAAGGGAGACAAGGTTAAAATCCGTAAAATTGAATTTACTGGCAACACAACTTTCAATGCTGCAAAGCTGAAAAGTGCCATGAAAAATACAAAGGAGAAAAATCCTTTCCGTATATTTAAATTAGACTTCAAATCTTCCAAATTTGTAAAAGATAAATACAAGGAAGACTTAACAACCCTTATCGATAAATACAAGGAAAAAGGATACCGTGATGCCCGTATTGTATCGGATTCCGTTAGCTATGATAAAAAAAGCGATAAACTTGATATCAAAATCAACCTTGAAGAAGGAAACAAATATTACGTAGGAAACATCAAATTCCTTGGAAATACCGTTTATACCGATCAAGGTCTGAATCGTCTTTTAGGTATTAAAAAAGGGGATGTATACAACGGCGTATTATTACAAAAAAGAATTGCAGATCCAACCAAACCAGACGGGGAAGATTTAACGAATTTATACCAGAATAACGGTTACCTGTTCTCTAATATCAATGCCGTTGAAGTACGTACTGCAAACGATACTATTGATTTCGAAATCCGTATCACAGAAGGCCCTATTGCTTACTTTAATAAAATTACTGTAGTAGGTAACGACAAGACTAATGACCATGTAATATACAGGGAACTACGAACCAAACCTGGACAGAAATACAACAAAGAACTTTTGGTACGAACTATTCGTGAGCTTGGACAATTGAGCTTCTTTGATCCACAAACCATACGTCCTGATTTCAAAAATGTAGATCCAGCTGCCGGAACGGTAGATATCGAATACAGTCTTGTAGAAAAAGGATCCAGCCAGGTAGAATTACAAGGTGGTTATGGTGGCGGTGGTTTTATCGGTACCTTAGGATTATCGTTCAATAATTTCTCCTTCCGTAATATCTTCAAAAAAGAAGCATACCACCCATTACCAATGGGAGATGGTCAGAAATTATCGTTACGACTTCAGGGAAGTACCTATTTCCAAACCTATAGCCTTTCGTTTTCCGAGCCTTGGTTTGGAGGAAAGAAACCGGTTCAGTTCTCTACATCCTTATCACACAGTAGACAGTTCTTATATAACTATTCGAGCAGAGATGTTGATAAGAGCAGAAGTTTCAACATTACATCCTTGTCCGTTGGTATCGCAAAAAAATTGACTGTGCCAGATGATTACTTCATCTTATCCCAATCGGTAAGTTTCCAATATTATGATTTGCAAAACTATAATACCGGACTATTTACCTTTGGAAATGGTAACTCTAAAAACCTTGCTTATACTGTTGGGTTATCCCGGAACAGTAAAGGTTTCGACCCTATCTTCCCAACCTATGGTTCTGAATTTAGTGTAAGTGCAAAAATGACATTACCATACTCTTTATTCAATGGTGTCAATTATGGGGACTTACAGAACCAGGCAGAATATAAGTTAAAAAGTGTAGAGAACACCCCTTACCAGGATTCAAATAACAATATCGTAAATCCAGGTGATTATATTGACAGTAACAAAAACAAAGTATTCAACGTTGCTGATGCTGCTCCTGATCAGGCTAAAATTGACCAGAAAAAATTCAACTGGCTTGAATATTATAAAATAAAATTCAAAGCTGATAATTATACCAAACTTTTTGGTAAATTAGTCTTGCGTACTTTAGGAGAATTCGGTTATATGGGTGCTTACAACCACAATAGAGGATTAGTCCCATTTGAACGATTCTTCGTTGGTGGTGATGGTCTGGCAAACTACTCCCTTGATGGTAGAGAGGTTATCCAGCTTAGAGGGTATCCAAATCAATCCCTGTCCTCTCAGGATGGTGGAACGATTTACAACAAATATTCCTTAGAATTACGTTACCCGATTACCTTGAAACCGGCTGCATCGATTTATGCATTGGCGTTCCTGGAAGCTGGTAATTCATTTGACACTTTTAAAACCTACAACCCATTTGATCTGAAACGATCTGCCGGAGTTGGATTAAGAGTATTTATGCCAGCATTTGGACTATTGGGTATTGACTTCGGACATGGTTTCGATGCGGTGCCAGGAGAAACACAAAAAAGCGGATGGCAGACGCATTTTATCATTGGACAACAATTTTAAAAAGATTTGGCACGATATTTTCTAAAGAGATTTAAGTCATGAAGAAACAATTATTATTTCTGCTTTTATTGATCAGTGTGGCTACTGTCAAAGCTCAGACAAGAGGCGTCAGGCTCGGATATATCGATATGGAATATATCCTCCAGAATGTTCCCGATTATACTGATGCTAAAAACCAATTAGAGTTAAAAGCTCAAAAGTGGAAACAAGAAATTGAACTGAAAAGAAATGAAGTCAATAAACTAAAAGAATCCCTGAAGACTGAAAAAGTGCTTTTGACAAAAGAATTGATTCTTGAAAAAGAAGAAGAGATTACTTTTCAGGAGACTGAATTATTAGAATACCAACAAAAACGATTTGGCCCTACCGGCGATTTGATCATTCAAAAAGCAGCATTGGTAAAACCGATTCAGGACCAGATATTCACCATTGTTCAGGATATCGCAGAAAACAAATATGATTTTATATTTGATAAATCATCCGACCTGACCATGTTGTTTGCAGGAAAACGATTCGACATAAGCGACCAGGTAATCCGCCGTCTTACCAGAGCTTCCAAAAGAGACCAGCTGAGCAAAAAACAGCTTAAAGAACTGGACGAAAAAGAAGCCAAAGAAGATATGCTGGACGAAAGCCCTGAAATGGCGGAAAGACAGAAATTGCTGGATGAGAAAAAGAATGCACGAGAACTTCTTTTAGAAGAGCGCAAAGCAGCAAGAGAAGCCAAGAAGAAAGAATATGAAGATCGAAAACAGCAACTGATTGATGAGCGAAATGCTAAAAAGAATGGCACGACGGTAACACCTACTGCAGATTCTAAAGAAGTAACAGACACTCCAAAAGCAGAAAGCAAAGAAAAAGCAAAAGAAGCTGATCCTGAAAAAGCAGCAAAGGAAACAGAAAAAGCAGTTGAAAAACAGCAAGCCCAGGAAGCTAAAAATGAGTCTTTAGAAGCCCGGAAGAAGAAACAAGAAGAGCGTAAACAACAAATTTTAGAGACAAGAGAAGCCGCTAAAAAAGCAAGAGAAGATAAGATTAAAGAAGCGCAGGACAAAAAAGAACAAAACAAAACCGAAAATTAATTAATACTTTTAAAATTAAAATGATGATGAAACAACTGAAAACTTTATTAATCGCAGCTATATTATTTGTTGGAGCAAGCCATACCGCTAATGCACAAGCCAAAATAGCCCATATTGATGTTAGTGATTTAATGTCAAAATACCCTGCTATGCTGAATGCTGATAAGCAACTGGAAACAGTAGGTAAAACTTACGATACACAATACAAAGGCCTTGTAGATGAGTATCAGGCAAAACTGAAAAAATATGAAGCTGAGTCTGCTACTGTAGGTGATAAAGTAAATGAAGAGCGTACTGTAGAAGTACAGGCGTTGCAAAAAAGAATTGTTGATTACAGAGACAATGCACAAAAAGAATTGCAACAAAAAGAAATGGATCTTAAAAAGCCAATCGTAGAAAAAGTACGTTTAGCGATTCAAAAAGTTGCTAAAGCAAAAGGATACCAGTATGTACTTGATGCATCTACAGGCGGAGGTTTGTTATTAGCAGACGGTCCAAATTTATTAGACGATGTAAAGAAAGAATTAGGATTCTAATCTGATTCTAACATTATTTAAAAACTGCTCAATTAAATTGAGCAGTTTTTTTTTATATTTGTTTTTATGAGTAACACTACCCCAATAGGATTATTTGATTCCGGAATCGGTGGCACTTCAATATGGGCTGCCATTAATGATCTCCTTCCCCATGAAAATACTATTTATCTTGCTGACAGCAAAAATGCACCCTATGGCCAACGGTCTAAAGAAGAGATAATCGCCTTAAGCTGCAAAAACACCGAATACCTACTGAATCAAAATGCAAAGCTTATTGTAGTAGCCTGCAATACTGCGACCACCAATGCCATAACCGAATTACGGACCTTATACGACGTTCCTTTCATTGGTATTGAACCGGCAATTAAACCTGCAGCAACACACACCAAAACACAAATTATAGGTGTATTGGCTACTAAAGGAACCATTAACAGCCAATTATTCAATGCCGCTGTGGCGAAATATAAAAATGTAAAGATCATTGAACAGATTGGATTTGGATTGGTTCAGTTAATTGAGAATGGAGACCTGCATTCCCCTGAGATGACGGAATTGCTACAAACCTATTTGGCCCCTATGATCAAAGCCAATATCGATTATTTAGTACTGGGCTGCACCCACTATCCATACCTGATTCCACAAATCAGGAAGATCATTCCGGAACACGTGAAAATTATTGATTCTGGTGAAGCCGTAGCACGACAAACCTCATCCATACTCACAGTAAACAATGCTCTAAATTCAGACCCAACCAAAGGCGCTGCATTATTTTATACCAATGCTTCGAAAAAAGTCCTTTCAGAAATCCTCAATGATTATGAGGCAACAATTTCAGAAAAGGAATTTTAAAAAAAAAGCAGTCAGAAAAATCTCCTGACTGCTTTTTTAATTTTATAGGCATTTTAATCAAATAGTTATCCTAATCTATTATTTCATCTCCACTCTCCAGTACAACTATATAAGAGGTGATTTAAGCGGCTTTCTATTCCTCCTTTAGCCAACTTGAATACATCACGTAATTGTTCGAAATACGCTCTATTTCACCTGCAAAATCTGATCGGTCAATGTCTTTCACTTTCTTCGCTGGTACCCCTGCGTAAATTGTTCCGGATTCTACTATCGTATTTTGTGTAACAACTGCTCCGGCGGCTATTATAGAATTGCTTTCGATAACACAATTATCCATTACAATTGCCCCCATCCCTATCAATACATTATCCTTAATCGTACAACCGTGAACGATGGCATTATGCCCTATTGAAACATTATTTCCAATCACAGTCGGGTGTTTAAGATAGGTACAATGGATTACTGCACCATCCTGTATATTTACCTTATTTCCAATTTTTATAAAATGTACATCTCCGCGTATAACAGCGTTGAACCATACACTACAGGAATCACCAAAGGTTACATCCCCAATAATTGTAGCATTTTCTGCTACATAACAGTCCTGTGGTATTACAGGCGTTTTTCCGTTTACAGTTTTTATCAGCATAATTTTTTTAAATAAAAACGTCCCGGCACAAAGCCAGGACGGAATTAATAGTAACCTTAAAATTAATTAACTGCAGGGCAGTTACAATCAAACTTTTCTTTCTTGCAAAACAGATTGATACCCAAAGTGATTTGGTGGAATCCTCCTGTATCAAACTTCACATTTCCTGTAACATGTGAATAAGTGTATGCAAACATGAAATTTTTATAATTGATCCCCACTATAGGAGTAATATATTGCATTTTTTGGTCTGCCACTCCATTACCATCAAGGTATTGAGCTCCATCTAAACTTCTCCGGTAGGATAATCCTCCCCATAGTTTTCCAAAGTCCATATCCTTATACAGTTTCAAATTGATATCGAATGATTTTTCTTTCGTTTTGTCAGTGTATTGGAATAAAACGGAAGGTTCCCATTGCAGGCTTTTGCCATATCCAAAAACATAACCAGCACTAAAAAGGTATTTTCTTAAATTATCAGATTCAAAATCGGAATAGATTTCTCTCTTATTGGATGCGATATTCTTAACTGTGAAATGAGTATAAAAATCAAGGTAGTTATATGAAGCACCAACATCAATATTGAAATAAGAATCTTTTTGGATCGAACCATAAATATTAGGATCAAAATCAGGACCAAAACTGGACTCATCCAATTGACTTTGCACCAAACCTGCACTCATACCGAAAGACAACTGATTTAAATCATAATCTCCTCTTGAAAACTTAATATGGTGGGCATAGGTAATTTTCCCTCCTTTTTGAGAATGATACCCATTTTTATCATTAAACAGGATAACACCAATTCCGGACTGCTCCCCCACTCTCGCATTGAAACTCAATGTCTGAAGCTGTGGCGCATCATCCTGCCCAAACCATTGCTGCCGGGCTGTTAATCTAATTTTTGCGCAATTTGCGGCACCCGCCATCGATGGGTGGATCAAGTAATAATTATCGGATAGATAATCAGAGTATACGGCTATACCTTCTTGTGAAAATGACAGTTGTGATAAAAATAGTAATATAACTAAATACCTCTTTTTAAAATTCATGGGTTATCGTTTTAATGAGAAATGTGCTTTAAATTCTTTTGTTTGTCCATCTTCTTCAAATGTCACAGTGAACCAGTAATCTGTTGATGGAAGTAGTTGACCGTTGTAGGTTCCATTCCATCCTTCTGAGGTGCTGCTGATTTGTTTTAGTAATTTGCCGTATCGGTCAAATATATAAATTTTTGCGTTAGGTTGGTTCTCCAGTCCTATAATATTCCAGGTATCGTGGTAACCGTCTCCATTAGGGGTAAAGTAATGCGGATAGTTGATGGCAATAACCTCTACCGGAGCATTAAAGTCACATCCATTCTGGTCAATTACCTTCACATTATGAACTCCTGGTGTTACGTTAGTAAACACATTGCTCGTCTGTGGTGTACCTTCATCCAACTGGAATACATAGTCGCCATAACCGCCTGTTACATTCACTGTAAGGGTTTGCTCATCAGAGAACGCTCCGCTTACCGTAGTAGTGAATACTGCCGGGCCGGATTGTCCTACTACTGAAACTGGTGACATTAAAGAAACACATCCTGTAGCGGTATCTGTTACCTGTACCGTGTAGTCTCCAATTTCACTTGCGGAGTAGGTATTCCCTGTAGCTCCTACAATTGCTATTGTTCCTAAATACCATTGAAAACTATGAGTAGCCGTAGTATAACTCGCAGGCTCAATTGTCAATAGTAATTCAGACAATACATTACCATTGGTAGAATCCACACAAATCACTCCCTTACCATTATTGATAATCGGTTCCGGTAGTTTATTGATGGTAAATACTATCGAAGTAGTAGCCACACATGGAGTCGTAGTCTGACCGTTTACAATACGGATCCAGATCGTAGTCAAAGGACCAACCATATGCGCTGTTGCATCGGTAATGGCATTCACACCTGCTATAGCATCGGACTCAGAAGTGTGATAGCTTACCGGGAAGTCTGCTGCCGGAGTTTGTGTACCCCGAACAATAGCATCAAGAGTAGTCAGGTCATAAGCAATCTGGCCATCATTGGTACCGTCTTCATCACACTGGGTAACATCTGCCGGTTTAGTAGCTACGGCTGCATCTTCAACCAATAAGATCAGGTCTTCAATGCGGATACAACCCGTAGCGTTGTTTACCACTTTTACAGCAATAGTCTGTTGCGGGATAGTCACATTCTGGTACATATTCGGCAATGCGCCAACACTATTTTGTGCATCTGTAGCATTCAGGTAATACGTTACGGTATAATCTGCAGGATCCTGAGGCGGGTCATTCGATCCTAAAATCGTTGGCACATGTCCTGCAAGGTCAAATACCTCCTGCCCATTGCCATCGGTTTCACACATTACAAAGTTCGAGTTATGAACTGTCGGAAGCGGATTCACTTTCAGAACCAGTTCCACTACTACACCACATCGCCCTGGGCTTAGTGAATTCGTAGCACGAACATAGATCGTAGTCAATGGTCCTGCCGGATATGCTGTAATCTGAGCTGTTGGGATGGCATTGGTTTCGGCCAAAGCATCTTCCGGTGTCAGGTAGTAACCGAAGGTAAGATTCACTTCTGAACCTGCAATAACAGGTTCGTAAGAGGTAAGGTCAAATTCTTCAATACCATCTCCAGGGTTATTGTTATCACACAATTCAAATGGGGCTACTGTGGTAGCTACATTTGGAAGTGGAAGGATTACGTAAGTTAAAGTCGTAAAACTGAAACATCCTGTTGCGTTATTGATCACTTTTACGCCAAATGTATGTGGCCCTAAAGGATAAGCTGCATTATCAAAATGTTGTGGATCGGTAATCAGTCCTGTTCCTGCCTGAGCATCTGCCGGGGTCGGATAGAATTCAAAAGTATACAAGGATACATCGTTTCCTGCTCCTATGATTTCCTGGTTTTTAACCGTGATATCAAAAATCGCACGCCCATTATCATCACAAACATACAATCGTGTTGGGGCTGTAACTACCGGTGGCAGGTTAACTTTAACATTGAATGTACCGATGTCGAAACAGCCTGTAGCAGTATCTTCAATACGCACCCAGATCGGTTGTGGATTTACAGAGTTGATAAAAGCTCCAGGGCTACTGATAGCTGGAACACCTTGTTCCGCATTGGCTAACGAAACATAATAACGGATCGTATAGGTACCACCCGGATTAGCGGCCTGTATGATTGGTGTCTGAAGGTTCAGGTTAAATGGAGCAAATCCATCCTGATTGGTATCACAAACGGTAAGATCAGATAAAGTTGGAACTACCGGAGCAGCTTTCACTTCCAATACAATTGGGAATATACGGAAACAACCGGTATCATCATTTTCGATACGCACCCAGATCGTTTGCATAAAAGCAACTGAATTCTGGAATGTAGTCTCATCTAAAATACCTGTATTGCCATTTTGGGCATTGGTTTCTGTCTCATAATAGGTAACACTTACTCCTGGAGCACCATCGATGATGTCCTGGGTTAAAGTCGTAAGGTCAAAAAATGCATATCCATCGCCATCAGCATCACAAACAGTATAGTTTTCTGTCGGTGGCATTGGTGTTGGGATTGGGCTTACCCTTAAATCTAAGAAGGTACGTGATACACATCCTGTAGCAGGATTGGTAACTACGGCTACTATCGTTTGGGCATAAGGCACCTGATTGGTATAGATATAAGGTAGTGGCGCCGTTCCTGCATTGGCAGCAGCTTCATCAAAGAAGAATGTAACCACCATGCCTATTTGGGTACCTACGACCTCAGGAACTTTGGTTCCAAGATCAAAAACCTCTACTCCATCTCCAGAAACATCATCACAAAGCACATAAAGGCTTGGTAAAGTAGCCACCGGAAGTGGATTAACTCTTAAAATAAGTTGTACAATATCAAAACATCCGGTAGTGTTATGCTCTACACGCACATAAAGCGTCTGAGGATTACTGGTATTTGGATAGGATAGAACATTAAGGATCGGGCTGATATTTCCTACGGCATTCGCCTGGGAAGTAAAATAGCTAACGGTATGCTGCGCCGGATCTAAAGCCCCAAGAATCTCTGGGGTTTTAGTGGTCAGGTTAAACAGGTGTACCCCGTCAATAGTACCATCATCATCACAAAGCTCATAAGGTGTAGGATCTGTAGCAATTGGTGTAGGATATACGATCAGTTGCAATTCCACGATATCATAACAAGGGGTCAGCGTAGAATGTACATTCACATAGATGGTCTGAAGCCATGGTGTTACGTTATTGTAAGGTAAAGTCGTATTGATCGGGTTGATCGAGTTATCAGCATCTTCCGGTGTTTCATGAAAGGTTACGGTTACTCCGGTGGCTCCACCAGTTACAGCAGCAATTACATCGGCAAGGTTGAACATACCATAACCGTCACTGTTAGGATCACAATAGGTCAGCGGCTCCGGGGTGATGGCTACCGGACCCGGGATGATCTCCAGTTGTAAGGTCGTTGTATCATAACAGGTAGTGGCATCATTTTGCACCCGTACATAAATGGTCTGTGGGTTATTACCATCGCTGGTATATAGTAATGGTAATGGGGAAGTCGCACTATCGGCATCGGCCTGGGTGTAGTAATAACTTACTGTCACTCCGGTAGCTCCGCCTGTAATCTCATTATTTTTTGTGGACAGGTTAAATACGGAAACGTTAGGGTTGATTCCATCGCTACACGCAAATAAAGTTGTTGGCTGCACTACTGTTGGTAGTGGATTAACAATAATATGGAATGATCCTACAGAGAAACATCCTGTAGCAGTATTCTCTACCCGGAACCAGATAATATCATCCGGACCACCAACATGTGCTGTGGGTACCGCAATAACATTGGTTGCTCCCGTAGCATTAGCCTGGCTCGTATAATACGTAATCACCATGCCGGTAGCATTTACGATTAACTCTGCATTTTTAGTGGTAAGGTCAAAAACCTCGGTACCATCCCCTGGATTGTCATAATCGCAAAGTGCATAATTGGAAACGTTAGTATTGATCAGTGGTCGTGGATCAACTACTAGTACCAAAGTGGTAAATGCCGGACATTGTGGTCCTGTTGGTGGTGCATTTACATTCACTACACGAACATAAACCGTTTGTGTATTAGGCACAATGTTAGGATATGGTGACGGTAAGGCTAATGATGGGGCTCCCAAAGCCGCATCGGCCTGGGTAGCATAATAAGACACTACAAGATCTGGGTTACCTCCCGTGATTGCAGCATTGTTATTCGTTAGCATAAACGTTGAGAATCCGTCATAATTCAGGTTCTCATCACAAACATGCATTGGAGCAGGATCGAAAATAACGGAAGTAGGGATTACAAAAAGGGTAAAGCTGCTGGTAGCAAAACAGGTAGGTGTTGAGCCTACTACTCTTACATAGATTACCTCATTGTTGTTTCCGGTATAAGTAGCCGGAGTTCCAATTGCATTGAGCCCAGCATCTGCATCCGCTTGGTTGTTATAATAAGAAACCGTATAATTCGCTGGATTTTGCCCATTTAATGCCGCAGCATTTTGGCTTGTTAAATTGAAAACACCAATACCATCATTCGGATTCTCATCACAAATACTTAAATTCGGTAAAGTACCGATTGTTGTCACTGCGCCGAATATGATTTGGAAACTGCGTGTCGTATGACAGGAGTTCATAAAATCTTCAATTCGTACATAAATTGTTTCTGTGCCTGGACTCACATAAGTATCATCCGGAAATATTGGGCTAAAGTTGTCGTCGGCATTGGCCTGAGTATGGAAATAGCTTACTAAATAATCCCCTGGATTTAATGTTCCCAAAACTACAGGAGTATTTTGCGTTAAGTCAACAGGTGCCGGAGCGGGGGTACAAAACAAAATATCATTAGGTTCTGATGCCTGTACTTCTGGATAATATTCTATCGTTACAGAATCTTCCATTTGGCAGGTAGTCCCCGTTTTTACCGCAATTACAGAATAAACACCTTCTATTGTAACGGTATATGTCATTCCTGTTTCAGCTGTCATAAGGACACCATCTTTAAACCATTGGTAAGTGTAATCTGCTCCCAATCCCGGATCTAAAACAGTCGTTTCACCATAGCACAATGCAGATCCCATACTTGGATCCGTTGGATTTAATACCAAATCATTCCCTAAATTGGCGTGTCCAATATTAAAAGTTCCAGCACCTAAAAAGATCGCTGAATTGTATCCTGAATCTCTTAAATCGGCAACTACTAATTTTATATGGTATTGATGCCCGGGGACGACAAGTCCTTTTGCCTTCAGCATTTTCATTTGACCGTCAAAACTTATGGCAGATCCTGCACCATTATATTGTTCAAAATATTGGGGATTTGCACCACCACAACTTGCCCCGTTATCCCGATGTACGTTGGTTACCAAAATTGGAATATTGGTATTTGGTAAAACGGCCAGGTTAACAGTTGTATTCGGGACACCCGGCGTCATATCGGTAAGCAAAAATGCAAAAGCATCGGAATAATTACATTCGAAGCTTCCCTGATCATACTCTTCTGAAGCAAAAACGAAATCAAAGCTTAAGCTATCTGTCATTGGAACAAAATCAAATTCAATCAAACTGGCATTATAAGAGGAATAACTCGTTCCTGCATAATTATTAACCAGTGTCGCTAACGCATTATCTCCTAACCAGGAATCAGGGTCGGTACTTGAATAATTGGTTCCGGGACCAGGGACACTTGTCAAGGCACCAGTTGTCAGCACTACTCCGGAAGCCATCGGAAATCCCGGATTTGTATTCGTAAAATAGCCAATACCGTTATGGCTGCCATAATTTGTACCTGTCCTTGAGGTAATATTGCTTACAACTGCACAAGGTGTATCGATCAATACGTCTTCAACGAGTTGAGGCACCGTATATGTAGTTGAATTTACATTCATCACCTGAGCGAATCCTTGAGCAAAAAAGAAGAACAAAACAACAAGTAATATTTTTTTCATAAACGAATGATTAAAAATGTCAGTAAAAACAGGGCATTAAATAAAATTATCGAACCACAATGATAAGGTAATATTAATTTATTCTATAAAAAAACCAAATATAGATATTCGCAGAAAATATCTTTGTTAAATTTGTAAAAAAAACAAAATAAATGATCACTGTTAAAATAAATACGACACAAAACCCTGCTATACTTAAGTTCGAACTTCCAGACTTCATTACCAAAAATGAAAACTTTGAATTCAAAAATATTGACGAAGCTGGAGATTCTCCCCTTGCCAAACAACTCTTTTACCTTCCTTTTGTAAAGACCGTTTATATCTCTGGTAATTTTATTGCTATCGAACGTTACAGTATCGTGGAATGGGAAGATGTTCAGGAAGCTGTTGCAGAACAAATAGAGAAATTCGTGAATGATGGCGGACAGATTATCACTAAGAAAGAAACGGAAACTAAAAAATCCCCTATTACAATTTACGCAGAAAGCACGCCGAACCCATCAGTAATGAAATTTGTCGCCAGTAAAATGCTGACTAAAAATGCTGTGGAATACAAAAATATCGACGAAACCAAATCGTCTCCATTAGCTGCAGAACTTTTCAAATTTCCTTTTGTAAAAGAAATTTTTATAGATGAAAATTACATTTCTATTTCTAAATATGCGGTTAGCGAATGGAGTGAAATCACATTGGAACTGCGCAGTTTTATCAAACAGTTTATCGAAGATGGAAAAACGGTGATTGATGAAACTTTATATGTAAAGACACCACAACAGGAAAAACAAGTAGAACACAACTTTGATAACCTGGATGTCACATCTCAGCAGATCATAAATATACTGGAAGAATATGTAAAACCTGCGGTTGCTGCCGATGGTGGGAACATTATTTTTGATTCTTATGACGAAAGTGATAAAAGAGTGAAAGTAGTATTACAAGGTGCTTGTAGCGGTTGTCCTTCTTCTACATTCACCTTAAAAAGTGGTATTGAGAACATGTTAAAGGATATGCTTAATGACAATGATATCAAAGTTGAAGCAATAAACGGATAAATTCCCAACATTAAAGCTAAGCGTTTGGACTTCCGTTCAGACGCTTTTTTTATACTATGAAAAACCAAAATGAACTTTCAGCAGAAACCAGTCCGTATCTTTTACAGCATGCACAAAATCCTGTACATTGGAAAGCCTGGAATACAACATCCCTCACCCAGGCTAAAGAGCAGAATAAGTTACTGATTATCAGCATTGGCTATTCTGCTTGTCATTGGTGTCATGTAATGGAGCATGAAACTTTTGAACAAGAAGATGCCGCAAGTATTATGAATACTAATTTTATAAACATCAAAGTCGACCGGGAAGAGCGGCCGGATGTAGATGCTGTCTATATGAAATCAGTTCAAATTATGACGGGTCGCGGCGGGTGGCCAATGAATGTCGTTTGCCTTCCCGATGGCCGGCCAGTTTGGGGTGGAACGTATTTCAAAAAAGAAAATTGGATTGAAACTCTCGAACAACTGGCAGCAATGTATGCCGAGGCTCCGGAAAAAATGGAAGATTATGCGGAACGGTTACATTTAGGAATGCAGGAAAATCTCCTCATACCGGAAAAAGAAAATTCCAATGTACCTGAAACCTTTTTCCAGGATGCACTTACGTTGTGGTCCAAAAGTTTTGATTTGGAATTTGGTGGTTATTCCCGCGCCCCAAAATTCATGATGCCCAACAACTATCGTTTTTTATTGCGTTATGCTTATGAAACACAAGATCACAAATTAATGGATTTTGTTAACCTCACCCTTACCAAAATGGCCTGGGGAGGTATTTTTGATACTGTTGACGGTGGATTTTCCCGATATGCTGTCGATTTTAAATGGCACATTCCCCATTTTGAAAAAATGCTCTATGACAATGGACAGCTTGTGAGTCTCTATGCCGATGCTTACAAACAAACTAAAAACCCACTCTATAAAACCGTAATTGAAAAAACACTTGCTTTTGTTGAACGCGAATGGCTGACAGATGAGGGTAGTTTTTATAGTGCATTAGATGCTGATAGCCTGAATTCCGAAAAGCATTTGGAAGAAGGTGCTTTTTATGTTTGGGATATAGCAACATTGAAAAGATTATTACAAAATGACTTCCCCCTATTTAGTACACTATATAATATTAATTCCTTTGGGCATTGGAAAGAAGATCATTATGTCCTCATCCAGAACAATTCCCTTGAAAACATAAGTGCATCCTTTGGAATTACACTCTCCGATTTGATCCTGAAAAAACAGGAATTTGAAAAAATACTCTATCAGGAAAGAGAAAAAAGAAATAAACCACGACTGGACGACAAATGCCTGACATCGTGGAATGCATTAATGCTAAAAGGATACATTGATGCTTATAAAGCACTTGGTGATATTCATTACCTCGAAATTATCCATAAGAATGCTGATTTTTTACTCACTAAAATATGGTCATCCGACGGTCATCTCTACCATACTTATAAAAACAATACTGCTTCTATTAATGGCTATCTGGAAGATTATTGTTTTGTGATTGATACCTTCATTGGCCTCTATGAAATAACATTAGACGAACAATGGTTAGGCTATTCCAAACAGCTTACAGATTATTGCTTTGATCATTTTTATGATGCCGAAAAATCATTTTTCAGATTCACTTCCGATATTGATAAGGCACTGATAATTCCTAATTATGAAATTGAAGATAATGTAATTCCCGCCTCTAATTCTGTAATGTCGGAAAACTTATACCGTCTTTCTATTTATTTTGACAATTCGTTTTATCGGGATACAGTCACTAAGATGATCGCTGTTCTTTCACCCAATATCGCCTATCCATCCGCCTATTCCAATTGGCTGTATGTAATGCTGTATACTTCTAAATCCAGTATGGAATTAGTTGTTTCCGGCCCAACTGCCCAGGAAGAGATTAAAAAAATAAATCGGGAATACCTTCCTAATGTTATCATTGCAGGAATGCCAAAAGAATCTGAAATGCCATTATTACAAAATCGGTTTATTAAAGATCGGTTACAGTTTTTTGTATGCCAGAATAAGAGTTGTAATTTACCCGTATCTTCTTCCGAAGAAGCCTTAAAAGAACTTAAAATAAACTAAGACTATGGATTTTTATAGCATTGATTTTTACGTAGAGCGAACAATCAAATTCTTAATTGCCTACTCCCCAAAAGTTATTGCAGCGCTATTAACGCTCATCATTGGATTGTTCATTATCAAAATGTTCCGTAAACTCATGACGACGCTCATGACAAAACGGGAAATGGAACCTACTCTTTTAAAATTCTTAACGGATCTTTTTACGTGGGTAATGCGAATTCTGCTTTTCGTAAGTGTGGTTACAAAATTAGGGGTAGAAACTTCTTCATTTGTTGCCATTATTGGTGCTGCCAGTTTAGCTGTTGGTCTTTCCCTTCAGGGATCGCTGTCGAATTTCGCCGGAGGAATGCTGATTATATTATTTAAGCCTTTTAAGGTAGGACATACTATTGAAGCACAGGGCGTCAATGGTACCGTGATGGAAATTCAAATTTTTGTAACCCGCATATTAACTGGCAACGGACAAACTGTTTTTGTACCTAATGGTGCTTTATCGAATGGCGTGATTACTAATTTTACGTATCAGGGCAACCGACGCGCCGAGCTTACAATTAGCATTAGCTATAGCTCAGACATAACGGTAGCTATGAAAATAATACAACACACCATGGAGGAAAACCCATTAATACTTAAAGAGCCTGCACCAGCAGTAGCGATAAAAGAATTAGGAGCCAATGTAATCCTTGTAATGCGTCCCTGGGCAAAAAATGCTGATTTCGGAAACATGACTTCCGAAATCCTTCGCCAATGCAAAGAAGCATTGCAAAGTGGTGGAATTGAAATCCCCAATGGGGTATCTGAAATCAAAATCAAAAATGATTAGTCACAATAAATTATTATATTTATAACCTAAATTAAAACAACATGAAAAAAACATTTTTTACAATTCTATTTTTAGGATTATCTGTTTATTCTTCACAAGCTCAATTTTTGTTGGATAAACTTGATCCTTCTGGAGCTTCAGGAGGTGCCCTAAGAAATAAATATTCCAATGCAAAAAAAGAAGGAATTGAAGGTAGCCCTTACCCTCATCCGAATTTTAGTTTAGCTAATATTGAAGGTATCCCAAACAATATCATGATGCGGTATAATGGAGGGAAAGATGAACTTGAATATATCATTGAGAACGAAGGCAAAAGGGATACACTGGTATTACGAAAAGTAGATCCATTAAAGACTGTAGTATTTAAAAACAATACAACTTATAAATACTTACCTTATGTTGATCATAAAGGGGTTGCTACTGAAGGCTATTTAATTCTTGTGAATGAAAAAAATAATGTTGGACTGTATAAAAAAGAATCAATATCATTATTACCTGCACGAAAAGCGTCAAACTCATATCAGGCCAGCACACCTGCAAAATATGCTAGAACAGAAGATCGATATTTCTTAAAAACAGAGAATGGCACTTCACCATTCCCAGACAGCAAGAAAAAACTATTGGCTTTATATCCGGATAAAAAATCAGCTATTGAAACTTACCTAAAAGAAAATAAAATATCTTTCAGTAAAGAAAGTGACCTGATCAAACTTACTGCTTTTATTGCTACGATGTAAGTTTTTTTTGTCATCATAAAATCCTTTAAATAATAAGGTTCAAAATAAGCGACATCAACAGTGTCGCTTATTTTGTATTTGGCATAGCTGAGTGCACTCATTTCATTTGCTGAAGGATATACAATAGCGTCATTATAGACAAAATGATCCGCATTGAGTACTGCTTTGCATTTTGCGGCTCCATCACCGATAAGATAGGCTTTGGTCGTTATTTCTGAAAAGGAATTTTCCTCAATAATCTCCGCTTTAATTTCCCGTATTTTTTGCTGGTTTGCATCAAAAACGGCACTAAATACTTCCATACGTCGGGCATCGATCATTGGAATTACCAGACCATCTTTCTCTTTCACCTGTGCCGCCAGTACCTGAAGTGTATCAACAGCGATCAAAGGGATATCCAGTGCATAGCATAATCCTTTTGCTGCAGAAACCCCGATACGCAGTCCTGTATAAGAACCCGGTCCCTGACTTACGGCTATCGCGCTTAGATCAGTTAGTTTAATATGGGAAGCTTCCATAATTTCTCCGATAAAAACATGAAGCTTTTCGGCATGCGAATACCCTTGTTCTGCAATTTCCATGCATTTTATCGTCTGTCCGTCTTTTGCAAGTGCCACAGAACAATTCTTCGTGGCAGTTTCAATATTAAGAATATACATTTATTCGTATTTTAATCCAGCTATTTTTTTTTGTCCAGTTCTGATTTCGTAAACACTAAATCATTCGGTTTAAGTTCTTTTGTAACCATAGTATAAGGGCCAACGATCACCGTTTCTCCTTTTTTAAGGCCTTCTGTAATTTCGATATTGGTATCATCCTGAATCCCTGTTTTTACAACCCGTAATTGTGCCTTATCGCCAACTTTAATAAAAATACATTCAAATTTTTTATCATTTTTAGCGGCTATATTATTCCCCTCTCCGGCTATATTGCCACTAATGGCTTTCGATTGGGATACTGAAGTCGTATCCGTTTTGATCACCACAGCACTAATCGGTACGGCAATAACATTTTCTTTTCTTTTGGTTATGATATCTACGGTCGCAGTCATCCCTGGGCGGAATGGAGAATAACTATCCGGTTTTCCAACCAGCAAATCCTCATACGATTCCTTCAAAATCCTAACTTTAACTTTAAAATTTGTTACCTGGTCTGCGGTTAAAGCAGCGCTGGCTGAATTGGAAATACTGGTAACAATGCCTTTAAATTCTTTTTTCAGGTAAGCATCGACTTCCACAACCGCCGAATCACCAACACTTACTTTGACAATATCATTTTCATTCACATCCACTTCCACTTCCATATTGTTTAGGTTGGCAACACGCAGGATTTCGGTCCCTGTCATTTGTTGTGTCCCTAATACACGTTCACCTAATTCTACCCCAAGGCTGGATATTGTACCATCTGCCGGAGCAAAAATACTTGTACGTCCCAAATTATCACGGGCTTCACTAACAGTTGCGGTAGCGCTCTGCACATTAAAATAAGCGGACTCTTTACTGGCTCTGGCAACTTCATAGGTTGAAATGGCTTTGTCCCATTCTGAACGGGATATAATACCTTTATCAAATAAGACCTTACTTCTGTCATAACTTGCCTTTGCTTCTTTAAACTGGGCATCGGCCTGGCTTAAACCGGCTTTGGTCCCCGAAAGGCTGGCTACAGAACGGTTCAGTCCGGAAGTATATAAATCAGGATTTATTTTAACCAGTAACTGACCTTTTTTAACCACCTGCCCTTCTTTGACAGGCAATTCTATAATTTCACCTGAAACCTCAGATGAAATTTTTACCTCAATTTCCGGTTGAATTTTTCCGGTGGCTGAAACCGTTTCAATAACAGTAATCGCGTTTGATTGTGCTACCTCTACTTCTTTACCTTTGTCTTTATTCCCGATTACTCCTTTTTTTGAAAGGACCAACAAGGCAATAATTACAACGATAATAACTCCGGATAAAATGAAAATTGATTTTTTTGACATAACTTCTTTATTTTTGAATAATAGGGATTCCGAAATAAAATTCTAATATTTTTACCCGGAACATGTAATCATATTTCGTTCTCAAAACTTCAGACTGCGCATTTGCGTACAAGGTTTGGGACTGGTTGAGATCAAGCGTATTGATCAATCCTACTTCATAGCGTTCGGTGGCATAACGGAATGCTTCTTTTCTGGCTTCCACAGCCACTTCGGCAGCCTCATATGATTTCAAAGCTCCCTGTGCATCTGTAAAAGCAGTATATACATTGCGCTCCAGATCTAATTCTGATTGCTCATAGGCTATTTTAGAGCGTTCTAATGCCACTTTAGCACGTTGCACGTTATTGCGTACAGAGAAGCCATTTAAGATCGGTACGCTAAGTTGTACTCCAAAGGTATGCCCTTTATTATCTACAAACTGATCCCAGAAACGGGGTGCCGGAATAGTTGTAAATTGATTATTCCCTAAACTCACCGGAATATCGGAATAGGAGATACGGGTATTAAAATTATAAAATCCCTGTAAGGAAGGCTGGTAACCTCCTCGTGCAATTGTCACATCTTTTTCGGCAACTTCCAAATTTGCTTTGGCAATTTTCAGTTCTGTACGTTGTTCTTTTGCTTTGGCATAAATTGCAGAAGGCAACTCCATCATCACTGCATTTTCTTTGGAATCATAGTCTTCATCTGCCACATCAAAATTCTGGAAATCGTCCAGTTGTAATAATTGTGCTAAACTTAATTTAGAGATTAGCAATTGGTTTTCAGCCGCAATTTTCTTTTGGTTGTCACCCGAAACTGTTGCTTTTATATCTAAAAGATCACCTCTCGGTAATGTCCCTGCATCAACGAGTTGCCCTGTACGGTTCATTTGTATGCTATCCAGATGTAATAATTCTTTCTGTACTTTTAAATTCTCCCGGTTAAATAAGACCTGAAGATACGCATTTGCTACGTTTAAAGCGACATCCTCCTGCATTTTTAATAGCTGGTATTGTGATGCAATCAGTGCCAGTTTAGACCTACGGAAAGTATTCTGGTGCTGGAGTCCTTTATAAATATCAATTCCTACGGTCCCGTTAAAAGAACTGTTTTGGGTCGTCTGGATCTCCAAAATACCGGTTGTGACATTTTGTGTAAGACCATTGATCCAGTTGTGCTGACCAGAGGCATTGATCGTTGGAAGGAAATTCCCACGTGCTACTTTTTTATCAATTTGTGACGACTCATAGTCCAGCTTTGACTGTCGGATTGAAATATTTTTCTCCAATGCATAATTTACGCATTCATTGAGCGTCCACTTCTTCACTTGCGAATATGCCGCATGATTCCCTAAGCCCAGCAGAATACAACTAAAAACAGTAAAAATTAATCTCTTCATTTTTATATTATTATCGGCATCCAAAGATGCAAAGTTATTGACTTTTATTATTGCTTAACCTGGTTCCAGACTTTTATTTTATCATTTTTAGAAATCCCTTTCTTAATTTCTACATAAATTCCATCACTGATTCCAAGTTCTACGTCTCTGCGTTCAAATTGCTGAGCCCCTTTTTCGACTTCAACAAATGGTTTTTGGGTCTTTCCATCAAACTGCAACAACGCTTCTTTAATGGCAATTACATTTTCAGCTTTGCCCAGAATAATAGAAGCATTGGCACTCAATCCCGCACGGATAAAAGTTGCATCCCGATTCTTTAGTGTCCCTTTGATAGCAAACTGCACCGCACCGTTTTCTGCTACACCTTTTGGCGCTATATAATCCAGCACCGCATCAAATTTTTTATCTTCAACGGCTCCAATAGTGATCTCCAGCGGCAACCCCAATTTAATCTTTCCCACTTCAGATTCATCCAGTTTACCCTGAAAAATCATATTATTCACATCCGCAAGGCTCACAATAGTTGTCCCTTCATTAAAGTTATTACTTTCGATAATCTGATTCCCTACTTTAATAGGCACTTCCAGCACCATTCCCGAAACCGTAGAACGAATCATGGTATTCGCGACATTATCAAATCCTTTTGAGGTTCCTGTGCGGACAATTTCCACACTTTGGCGTGCAGCATTGTACGATTGTTGCGCTTGTTTGTAAGCGGCTTCTGCAGTATCATAATCATTTGCTGAAATTACCCCTTTATCAAAAAGCGTTTTTTGCCTGTTATATAATTTCGTTTCATTGTCCAGTGCAATTTTAGCAGTAACCAGTTGATTCTGGGCACCACTCAGGTTGGATATATTAGGTACTACCCGGACTTTCGCAATCGGGTCACCGGATTTAACATCATCTCCCGCTTCCACATAAATTTCCTCTACAATCCCGGATATATTTGGTTTGATTAATACCTCTTCTTTTGGAACGATACTCCCGGTGGCCACTGTATTTTTGATAATCGTTTTGGTTTCCGGTTGCTCTGTAGCATAAATGACGGGAGACTGGCTGTTTTTTTGAAATAAATAATACAGCGATGCCCCAAAAATCAGCACCAGAAAAAGTAAGATAAGAAAGGTTGTTCTTTTTTTCATTGTAATAAGATGTTTATAGTGTATGTGCCCAATCCTGTACCTGGACTATTTTTTTTTAAAAATTTGTTATTCTGTTCGTAATGCATCAATTGGTTTCACGCGTATTGCTGTTTGTGCCGGTATAAAACCAGCCAGCAGTCCGGCCCCTATCAAAATCATAAGTGCAACAAAAACGACCCAAAGATTTACAGTCGGGTTAGCAAACATTACTTCGTTTTTATTCACAATTCCATCGAGTTGTTTATTGGCAATCCATATAATTCCTGTTGCAAAAGCAATCCCTGTCATTCCTGCTAATGTGGTAAGCACTACCGATTCTGTCAGTATCTGTGCACGGATCACCCAGGGCGTAGCCCCCAAAGCCCTTCGTATACCAATCTCCCGGGTACGTTCTTTTACTACAATCAGCATGATATTTACAATACCAATAACCCCAGAAAAAAGGATTAAAATCCCGACCAAATAAGAAACGGCTTTCAATATTGTAAAGAGCCCATTGATTTTACTATATTCCTGATAGAGGTCAAAATTACCAATTGCACGATCGTCCAATGGGTTAATCTTGTGCCTTTGTTTGAGCAAGGCTGTTATTTTTTCCTTCAATACCGTAATCGATTCATCATCATTGGCCGTAATAACCATCCAGCCCACTACATCTCCATAATTAAAAACCTGTTGAAATGTGGTAACAGGAATAAAGGCTTGCTTCTGTTGTGCTTCGGCATTCCCTCCCATGGTAGAATTACTATGGTATACTCCAACCACCATAAAATTAACCCCACTGAGCTTTATATAAGAACCCAGTATTTCTTCTCCTTTAGTATACAGCTCATCCACAAGTGCCTGCCCGATTATTACTACTTTTCTTTTTTGCTCAATATCCGTTTGATTGATGAATCGCCCTTTCAGGATATCCATCGGCTGCTGAAGTATAAACTCCGGACTGTCCCCATAAATCGTATAAGCACCTGTTTTGGTTCCTCGTACCACATTATTTTTACCTCTAAAATCTCCAAATTCATTCCGTGGAGAGACATACTTCAATCCTTTTATCTCCCTTTTCAGGGCTGCAACATCGTCATTTTTAAAATTAAAAGACCGGCCTTGTGGCAATCCCTGATAAGGTTTGGATGTCGAATTCGTCCAGATAAACATCGAATTCGTTGACATTCCGCCGAACCCCCTTTTCACACCATTCTCAAGTCCAGTGCTGGCCGCAAGTAAGATCACCAGGATGAAGATGCCCCAAAAAACCCCAAATGCGGTCAAAAAAGTCCGAAAGGGATTACTGGTCAATGCTTCCATGACCTCTGACCATTTATCTCTACTAAACATACTTATTCATCTCTTAATGCGATTATCGGTTTAATTTTTGCGGCGCGATATGCCGGAATAAATCCTGCAAACGCTCCCGCAATTACCAGAATCAACAACGTTGTTATGGCAATATTAAAATCTACTTCAGGATGGTAGAAAAAATCACTTTGTACCATTGGCCCAATGAACTCCCAAACGAGCATGCCCAAAAGCAAACCTGTAAATCCTGCAATAGTAGTCACGAAAACAGATTCCTGTAAGATCATCGTGATAATAGATAATGGCGGTGCGCCTAATGCTTTTCGGATACCAATTTCCTTTGTGCGCTCTTTGACAATAATTAGCATAATATTCCCAACACCTACCACGCCGGCAATAATAGTTAAAATCCCGACGGTCCAAAAGAAATACCGTATAATATCGGTCATCATATATACTTTTTTCGCCTCTTCCAATGAACTGTGAATTGTTATTGCCCCTTCATCATCCGGTGCTACAGTGTGGTTTTTACGTAACATGACACCCAATTGTTTTGCAAAAGCATCCGATTCGGCTACAGCCTGGTCGAACGAAGCCCTTTTCTCAAGTGTGTACGCAAGGCTACGGATGGTATCGCCAGCGCTAAATGCTTTCTGTGCTGTTGAAATGGGCAGAAACACCCTGCTTTCTTCCCGTTCCCCTCCCGGATCGGTAAATACACCAACAACGGTATACATCCCTCCAGCAATATTAATTTTTTGGCCTAAAGGCTGTTCTCCTTTTTTAAAGATATCATTGGAGACTTTATTTCCGATTACGGCCGATTTTTCAAAATTCTTTAAATCGGAATAATTGATAAAACGGCCTTTTAGCATTCCTGCATTTTCGATAAACTGATAATCAGGATGTACCCCTTCCACACGATACGTTCCGGTTTCTTTACCGAATACTACATTACCACTCCAGATACTGTATACGGAAGATTTATTCTCCAGATTTTCTCCAAACTGGCGTACGGAGTTATCGAAATCGAGGTTATGCAATTGGATTCGCCTTCCCAAATTAAGGCCTTTGTATTCTTTTGTCGTTACATTCGTCCATACCGAAATCCGGTTAACGGCATCCTGCTCGAACTGTTTTTGAATTCCGTTTTCAATTCCCTTACCGGCACCTAATAAAATCACGAGGATAAAAATCCCGGACGCAACCGAAACCCCCGTAAGGATTGTACGAAGTTTATTTTTAGATATGGCTTCAAAGATTTCCTGCCAGCGTTCAAGGTTAAACATAGTTTGAGGCTCTGATTTGGGTTACAGGTTTATCTTCTATAATCAGTCCATCTTTGAGGTTGACAATTCGTTTGGTCATTTCTGCAATATCGGGCTCATGGGTAACGATAAGAATGGTCTTTCCTTCATCATTAATCCCCTGTATCAGATCCATAACCTCATAGGAAGTCTTGGTGTCCAATGCCCCTGTAGGCTCATCAGCCAGCAAGACCTTAGGGTTTGAAGCCAGCGCACGGGCAATAGCTACCCGTTGTTTCTGCCCACCCGACATTTCATTTGGTAAATGATGCGACCATTGTGCGAGCCCTACTTTTTCGAGATAATGCATCGCAATGTCATTTCTTTCTGCTCTTTTAACGCCTTGATAATATAAGGGCAGTGCAACATTATCTAATGCACTTTTATAATTGATCAAATTAAACGACTGGAAAATAAAACCTAAAAACTGGTTTCGGTATCGGGAAGCAATGGTTTCATTCAGATTTTTTATGGGAACATTATCGAGTATATAGCTGCCACTATCTGCTTCGTCCAATATACCAATGATATTCAATAAGGTAGATTTACCCGATCCCGAAGATCCCATGATTGAAACCAGCTCTCCTTCTTTTACCGAAAAATTAATCCCCTTTAAAACATGGAGTTCTGTAGTGCCTGTCGTATAAGACTTGTGCAAATCTTTAATTTCAATCATATTTGCTAATTTAGAGAGCTTCTATATTGGGATAAAAATAAAAAAATTTAATCATATTAAAGTTTAATATTGCGCTTAAATTGGTAGTCCTCTTCTTATGAACTATTAATTCTTCATATTAGTATCTTTGGCTAACGAATTGTTACAAGACCAACAGTATAAAATGCAAAAAAAATAAAATTAACCGATTCATTGATTATTAAAATTATTTTTGGAGACCGCGCATATTATTCAAACTTCTTCTGCTACTTTTGCGCTATCAAATCCTTTCAAATGAAATGCATAGCGCTCTTATTTACAGTCCTGCTATTTTCAGGCTGTTCTGTTACACAAAAAATTGATACGGTAAAACCCGAACCCGATACTACGGGTGTGATTGCTTATGAAACTGAAACGTCCTTTATCAACATGCCAGTTTCTATCAAACTCAAAGACATCGCATTCCAGACCAACAAAATCCTAAATGGCCTCATCTATGAAGATAATAACATTACTGATGATGCCCTGGAACTTAAAATCTGGAAGCAGGCACCTATAGAAATCAAAGAAGAAAATGGAAAGATAAAAACCATTTTACCACTGAAAATACTCGCTAAATACCGTTATGGCACCCAGGCATTTGGTGTTTCAATGTATGACACACGTGAATTCAATATGAATGGAGTGATAACTCTGGTTAGTGACATCAATCTGAGCAACTGGAAAGTCCAGACCACAACTTCCTTAAAGACGCTGGACTGGAAAGAAAGCCCTTCCATAAACATTGCCGGAAAAAGTGTTGCCATTACCTACCTGATGAATCCAGCGATACGCATTTTTAAATCAAAATTGGAAAAGACAATCGATGACGCCATGAAAAAATCCATGGATTTCAAACCCAATGTCATGGATGCTTTGGCAAAAATTTCAAACCCGGTAGAAATGAGTGCCGCTTATGAATCCTGGTTACGCCTTGTACCCCTGGAACTCTATTCCACTGATGCCGTATTAAAAAAAGATGTGATCACCATGGAAATGGGGCTCAAATGCAATATGGAAACGTTTATTGGCCAGCAGCCAAAGAACAATTTCGACAAAGACAAAATTATATTGAAGCCTGTAACAAAAATGCCTAATGAGATTACTGCCAATATTGCTGCTATTTCTACTTATGCAGATGCGGCAAAAATCATGAACAAGAACTTCCAGGGACAGGAGTTTGGTTCCGGAAGCAAAAAAGTAAAAGTCTTAAATGTTGATTTATGGCAGAAAGACAGCAAGATGATTATTGCGCTTCAATTATCAGGCTCGTTGAACGGAACCATTTACCTCGCCGGATACCCACAATACAACAGCCTTACGAAAGAAATTTATTTTGATCAGCTGGACTATGTAGTCGACACCAAAAGCCGCCTGATTAAAACAGCAAACTGGCTGGCACAAGGAATGATTTTACGAAAAATGCAGGAGAGCTGCCGTTATTCTATACAACCCAACCTGGAAGAAGGAAAGGCGAATATGATGAAGTACCTATCCAACTATTCCCCTATGCCTGGTGTTTTCATCAATGGAAAATCAGACGGAATCGAATTCAAAAAAATCAAGCTTACTTCCAATGCGATCATTGCATTCCTTTCGATCAAAGGAAAAATAAATGTCAGTATTGATGGGTTGCAATAATCCATCAGGCATAAAAAAAGGGCGAATTTTATAAATTCGCCCCTTTTTTATGTGGTCATTTCAGTTTATACTTTTGCCTTTCTTATCCTGTAGATTACAAAACCAATCAAGCCTACGAGTATATAAGGAAAAGCCATCAGGTATACTATTCCGTCATTAACCGATTCTGCTTTCACACCGCCTTCTTCCGTTTCCAATACAGCACGGCACATGGCACATTGGGCATTGGAAGTCATTGAAATCAGATACAGGGCTACTATATAGAGATACTTCATGATAGATAAATGCTTTTAAAATTTCTATTTATTGTATGTAATACGGTGAAATCATCAAATACACAATTACACCTGTGATAGCAACATAAAGCCAAATTGGAAAGGTGATACGTGCTATTTTACGGTGCCTGTCAAAACGTTGTGCCAAAGCCCTCACATAACTGATCAGGACCAATGGAATAATGATAATAGATAAAATGATATGGGTAATCAGGATCAGAAAATACACTAAGCGCATCGTTCCTTCTCCACCATATTTGGTTGATTCCGATGTCATGTGGTAAGCAACATACATCCCGAGAAAAGCTACAGATAGCGCGATAGCCGTTTTCATCAGATTTTGATGCAACTGCACCTTTTTATTTTTAATTGCCCAAAATGCCAGCAGCAACACCACTGCAGTAATCCCGTTTATCGTTGCGTATATTGGAGGCAGAAAGGTCAATGGTTTTACATCAAAACCAAAGTCTTTTAACTTTACAAAGAAAAGAATGGCAACTACTACCGGAATTGCAATCGATAAGACTGCGATCCAAACATTATACTTTTTTTCAATTGCTGAATTTTCCATATTATTCTGCTAATAATTTTCTGATATCTTCTTTAATCATGGCAAGGCCTTTCTTTTCAATCCCATCATAATACACTATAGGATTGCCAAATTCGTCTTTGCGGCATCGGATATTGCCTTTTTTATCAACCAAAGCAAACAGTCCCGAGTGTTCGAATCCACCTGCTACTTTCGAATTCTGACCGGTATAAATATTAAATCCTTTGTTGGATAAATCATGAATGTACTCCTGATCACCCGTCAGGAAATTCCAGTCTTTGGATTTCACTCCTAAATCCTGAGCATGTTTTTTCAAAACTTCCGGAGTATCAAATTCAGGATTAATGGTAATGGACACAATTCCAAATTGTGGGTTGTTATAAAACAAATCATCAATCACCCTCATATTCTGGTTCATAATCGGGCAAATGGTCGGACAGGTCGAAAAGAAAAATTCTACTAAAAACACTTTACCCTGGTAGTCTTTATTGGATATACGCTGGTTGTCCTGATTGGTCAGTATAAACTGAGGTACTGGACCTACAGTATATAAATCACTGGCTTTATTGACTGATTTTTCATCCGGTCCAATTTTATTCAACCGATCGCCCTGAACCACTTCATGATTCTGGAGCCTGCTTATAATTTTAGGGATGGCATAAATTCCAAAAATCAATATGATAAATGAAATTCCGATGTATGATTTATTCTTCATAATACATTATTTAAATCTGTCTGTCTGCATTATTTTTTTTCAATGCCAATCGGTATTCCGCCAGAATGATTTTCACATCATCCATCATAACATTGTTTAATTCGGAAGGATAAAAGCTATTGTAGCCTTCAAGATAGTTTGTAGCTTCTTTCCTGCCTCTTAGGTTTCGGTCTTTATCTACAATATAAACGTTGGGAGTACCGGTTTTGGAATCCAGCACATCCTTTTTAAGATTCAGGCTCTTATAATAGGCCTGGATTTCTTCGGGGCTGGCAAATACAAAATTCCATTTGGAAGTATCGGTAAAAGCACCTAATTCCGTCAGTAACTGCTTTGCCTGGGCTTCAGTACCTATAGGAGCTACCATTACAAATTGAAAATCCTTAAACTCATAATAATTTTTATAGATCTTCTGATTGAGGTTAAAAGAATTGCCTTTATTGTGTATGAGGTCCTGTCCTAAAAATCCCAAAATGGTAATCTTCTTATCAAGGGTTACCGGATTACCCGACAGGGAAGCCCATTGGTTAACATCTGCAATTTTAGGGGTGATAGTCGGCAATTTACCGAAGTTATTGACACCGGAAGCAAAAAAAAGATAGGCGACAATAGGAAGTACAAACAATATAAAAAGGACAAAAAACTTTTTCATTTGAAGGTGTAAAAAATATAGTGCAAAAATAAAAAAAGACGGTGAGATACCGTCTTTTTTTGTGATTTAATATGTAGTTAAAAAACCCACTTAAACTGTGAATTATGATACACACCAAAAATATAATTACCTTCAACTAGTAAGATGAACACTAAATAGATAATTAAGAATACCAAAGGGGCCACAACGGACCATCTGAAACTACTTTTTTCTCCTTCTAAGTGCATAAATGCCCACATAATATAATATGCTTTAACCACTGTCAGGATAATGAATATCCAGTTCAACAGGTGGAGATGAAGAAAGTCTGTGTTATGTAAAAATGGAGGTTTAACAATCCCCAGGAAAACTTCAACGATAGTGATCACAGATAAAATTGCGAAAACATACCAAATTCTTTTTGTATTAGAAACGTGCTCGTGTGCCATGATTATTACTTTTCAAATAATTAAACTAAATAGAAGAATGTGAATACGAATACCCATACTAAATCCACAAAGTGCCAGTATAGTCCTACTTTTTCAACCATCTCATAACTCCTTCTTTTCTCATATGTTCCTACAAGAACATTAAAGAAAATAATAATATTGATCATAACTCCTGTAAATACGTGGAATCCGTGAAATCCAGTAATGAAGAAAAAGAAGTTAGCGAACGTTTTATTACCATATTCATTTCGGATCAGGTTTGCACCTTCCACCACATATTTCGCATCTTTCAATTTCTCAATTGATTCAGCTCTGCTCAATACTGTTTTTTTCTTGTCTTTATTCAAAACCTCAGTACGGATCAAAACGTCTGGATGTGCTTTGAATCCTTCCACTACTTCTGCAATGGTATACGAAGGTAAAGTACCGCTTTCGCTGGTAAACCAAAGTCCTTTATCACGGGTATCCTGTACACGCTCATGAGGAATGGAAGCTGCGAAATCAGCTAATGCTACTCTTTTGCCATTCGTATCTACGAATTGAAGGATAGCCCCACCTTTAGTTTCAATAGCACCATATTCTCCTTTGATAAAGTTTTTCCACTCCCAGGCTTGTGACCCTAAGAATATCAAACCACCAATAATGGTAAGAAACATGTAAATTACTACTTTATTCTTTTTCATATGATGACCTGCATCAACGGCCAAAACCATTGTTACAGACGAAAATATCAGAATAAAAGTCATCAATGCCACATAGTACATCGGTGCATCTGTTCCGTGCATGAACGGAAAGTGATTAAACACCTCGTCGGCAATAGGCCAGGTTCCAATGAATTTAAATCTTGTAAATCCGTATGCAGCTAAAAATCCTGCGAAGGTTAATGCATCTGTTACGATGAAAAACCACATCATCATTTTACCATAGCTTGCTCCTAACGGCTCGTTTCCGCCGCCCCAAGTTTTGCCTTCAGCACTTATTGTAGTAACTGTCGCTCCCATAAAAGTTATTAATTTAAAGTTTTCAAATTTACGTTTTTTTCTTATTTAATAAAATATAAAAATAAAAACAAATATACCCACAATATATCCAGAAAGTGCCAAAAGATCGCACCAAGCTCAATACCAAGCGTTTGACGCGAGTTGTATTTTTGTTTAAAATGATTATAAATTATAACTAAAAGCGAAATCAATCCCCCAAAAAGGTGTAAAAAATGCACAATTACAAATATATAAAGGAAAGAAATCTTCACATTACTGGTGGTACCGGTAAGATTATAGCCATTTGCCACTAGCTGGCTAAATCCCATAAGTTGCAGGTACACAAACGACAGCCCAAGTCCCAGGGTCAATAACAGGTAAGTTGTCGTAAGACTGCGCTTATCCTGTTTGATGGCTTTTTTAGCCAACATAAAAGTAACACTACTAATAATAATAACAATAGTACTCGCCAGGAATGCAGAAGGCATTTCCAGGTCTTTAAGCCAGTCCGGCCTTGATTTACTCACAACATAAGCACTCGTCAAGCCTGCAAAAAGCATTGACATACTCATAATACCGAACCACAAAATCATTTTTAATGAGCTATTCTTTCTATCGTTATGCTCTTTAATTGTCATCTCCATAATTATCGTAAAAATTTATCCAACACATATACAATCTGCAACAAGGTGATATAGGAAACACTCACCAGCATTAACGTCCTTGCAGCTTTTGCGTCCCTAAGCTTATATAACCTGAAAGCATAAAACAACATCCACATTCCCAATAAAAATACGATTACTGCAGATATCGGTGTAATATACAACTGCCCTGTATACCCAAAAGCAGGAAAAACAGAAGCAATTACCAGCCAAATCGTATATAAAATAACCTGCAATGCTGTCGATTTATCTCTCTTACCAGTTGGCAGCATAAAGAATCCGCCTTTTTCATAATCTTCAAAAAGGAACCATCCAATAGCCCAAAAGTGCGGGAATTGCCAAAAGAACTGTACCATAAACAAAGTACCCGCTTCAATACCGAAATCACCGGTAGCCGCAACCCATCCTAACATAAACGGAATGGCACCCGGAATAGCACCCACAAATACCGCCAAAGGCGTTACTGTTTTCAAAGGCGTATAAATACTGGTATATAAAAAAATAGAAACGGCACCAAACATGGCCGTTTTAGGATTGATGCTATATAAAATGCCCAATCCGATAAGTGTTAATACAATTGCAATAACAAATGCTGTGGTAACAGTCATACGCCCTGCAGGAACAGGCCGGTTTTTCGTACGATCCATAAGGACGTCCAGGTCTTTTTCAATAATCTGGTTGTACGCATTTGAAGCACCTACCATACAATACCCACCAACAGCCAGCATAATCAAAACCTTATAATCAAAGGGGTGATTTGCATCAAAGCCCAAAAGATAGCCCGCTATAGATGAGAACACAACACTGACGGCAAGCCGCGCCTTTGTGATTTCTTTAAAATCAGTAAAGATTGATTTAAATGAAATAGTATTTTCTGTAGTGCTCAATGCTGTTTTCATTAGGTTTTTAAAAACTTGTGCAAAGATACTTGTTCCAATGCAATATGGCAAATCCAATCCCGGATATTACGGTAAGATTTAAAATTAAATGCTTTTTTAACAATCCGGGGGCATCAAAAACACTCCACAAGAATCCAATGCCTTAGAAATCATAGTACATATTAAAAATATCTGCACGGATTCCCAACGAAAACCAGGTCGTCGTTTCTTTGAAATTCAACGGATTGTTGGCCAACGGATCAAAATTCCTGTAGATCAGGCTCGCAAACACTTTGATATTTGTAGTCGGATTGATCAGGTAAGCCGTTTGCAAATCGGCGATAAAGACATTGGTGGTATTCCCCTGCCCTACTTTTACTCCGGTATCATAAGGCCTGTTATCATTATAATTCTTATACGGGTTTCCGCCATAATTCAGGCTATCCGTCGCGGTATCAAAATCAAGCCCGCGCTTCCCTACTGTAAATTTAGCATCAGCCGACCATCGCCCTTTATGATAACGCGCAATCGCTACCAATTCTTTAAAGTTCCCGCCCCATTGATGCCCAAGGCTTTGGTTGTTATGCCCGTAGTTGGTCAGTATATTACTGTGCTGGTACACATAAGGCCGCACATGATTGTATTCCAATTGCAACAATAGATTTTTCACCCGGAATGCATCATAATATTTTGCCCCAAGCTGATAGCCATATTTATTCTTCCAGCTCTGCTGCCCTCCGGTAATATCACCTACCGAAAATTCATCCAACAGGAACTGGCCGTATACATTCATCTGATTATTGATCTTATATTTCCCCGTCATCCCCAGCAATGCATTACCGGATTTTGAAGACGATGAGAACTCCACACTTCTGTAAAATATAATCGGATTCACAAAATTCACATCAAATCCCCTGTCATTACTATTCGACCATACCACCGATTCAAAAAAGCCCAGATTCAGCCTTTTTGTCACATTCCAGCTCAGGTAATGGTTGGCAGAAAACTTAGTCGCATAGGTACGATCTGTTGTAACCTCATTTCGAACATCCTTCAGCCACATATAAGTGTTCGTATATTTTACTTTCCAAAAGGTCGTGTTGATTTTAAAATAAGGATACGGACTTGCCCCATCGCTTTCCAGCAGCGAACGATAACCGTCCCCTATAAAATTCCGCCCATAGCCCAACTGGAGATTAAAAAACCTACTGGGTGTATAGGTCAGGTTAGCATCGGCAGAAGGAAAATCATAACCATCAGTTTTAAACTCCTTGGCAATACCGATCCCGGGAATTATAGCCGGATTCCCACCACTGGGTTTTATCGAATTGGCATAACGGTTGTAATAATCGGCAAACCGCCCCTGGCTTTCATAAATAGTCGTGGTAAAAGTCAATTCCTTTCCAATAGCGCCCTGAACCTGTATTCCGCGAGTGTTTTGATAGGTATAACTCACATCACTCGGGCTGCTTTTACCGATCCTCACATCAAAAATTGGATTAATGGTCAGCCAGTACCCTTCACCCTGGATGGCTACGAGGTTTTCATTCCAGAATTTCCTGCCCCACCAGCCGGTTTTATTTTTCATGATTTGCTGGTTTGCTTTCTCCAAATCATAGTATTTCCCTACCTCAGTATAGGTGTATGGTTTTGACCCGGTGTGGTTATTGGCTCCTACCTGATTCATTGCGGCGTCAAAAGTGGCATAATAACTATGGGGAAATGGGATATTCAATTGGCTTTTGAGTTGTGGATTCTCAAATTTCCTACTGATTATACTATCAAATTCCGTCAATTCCTTATTGCGGTCAATCAGCAAATTGCTATCCTGAATCGTCACTGCAGGCTGCCTGGAAAAAGGAACCGGAGCCACCAGCGGAATTGCAATTTTTATAGTATATTTTGCATACGTAGCAGTGCCATTATAAGTCGGCGGTGCCACTTTAGGCAGTTGTCCAAAGACTCTTTTCGTCTCTGCAATAAGTTCGGGATACAGGGCATCTACATACAACACCCTAAAAACACCGGCAGTATCAACTTCAAATAGTGCCGTTACCACACCTTTAAAATCGTTTTCGGCTACGGTGGCCGGGACTTTGAAATTTGTATATACAAAATCCTGAATCCTATTATAAAAACAAGCTTCGGTTGCAGTGCCATCCAAATTTTTGCAATCAGGAAAAACCGGAAATAATTCACGGTCCTTATTATTTTGAGCATTACTATATTGAAAGCCAAAAATGATCAGCAAAAACAGGACACTATTCTTCATTAAAATGGGGGAAATTGATTTTTTAATACTCGCCGGAAGCTTCTTTATGATGAGCAATGGCTTTTGCAGCAGAGGTTCCGATTCGTTTTACGCCCAACCGCACCATTTCTATAGCTTCTTCATAGGTACGCACGCCACCCGCGGCTTTTACAGGAAGTGGAGAAGCATTTTCCAGCATCAGGATAATAGCAGGAACAGTAGCCCCGTTAGGAAGGCCATCGGCGGTCTTGTAGAAACCCGTGGAGGATTTTACGAAGATATCGGCGAAGTTAGTTTCTTTGAAATGAGCAATTACCGTATTTTTTACTAATGCGGATAACTGCACAATTTGTTCCGGCCGAAGTGCTGCCACCTCGATAATCCACTTAACGACCTTATGATGGGACAATCCAAATTCGGTACAACGGATTACTTCTTCTCTCACCTTATCACTGTTACCACTTTTGAAAGCTTCGTAATCAATCACAAAATCCAATTCATCCGCACCATCAGTTACAGCCTTAGCCGCTTCATCCAGTTTTTCAGACACTGTAGACTTTCCTTCCGGAAAATCAATCACCGTACCTACCAGTACCATGGATTCTGCCGCCATAACCATCTTCTTCGCCACCGACACAACATCGGGACGGATCATGATCAATTTGAATTGCTCGTCAATGGCTTCTTTAACGAAACCTAAGGCAACTTCAAAGTTCTTTTCATAACTAACTCCCGCTTGTTCAGCAGTTTTCAAATAGGTCGAATCTAAATAATGTCTGATATCCATACCGTAAAAATAAAAAAAACCCATCGAAACGGGATCTTTTTTTGTTTATTTTTTAAATGTTGCTGGCAGCGATCGAAATCCCAACCCTCGGTTTACTTATTATGATACATCCGGTACAAAATAAGAGAAGCCGCGAGACTTCCTGTAGTATTTGCCAAAGCATCCATAATATCTGCCGACCGGTTTACCGTAAGCAGCCCCTGCAACACTTCCATTAGCGCCCCATAGGCTACAGCCAAAAAGAAGCAAACTATTATATTTTTTACTATTCGGGCTTTAGGACTAGTACTCCTTAAAAACAAAAACCAGGCAGTTGTAAATACAAAATAAAATGTAAAATGAACATATTTATCAGCATTCGAAATACCGCCATCAGAAACTTTGAGGGTAACCAGGCTTAGAATTGTTATTGCAACAGTCCACAGTATAGCCGCCCCAAGCAGTATGTTTTTATGCACCAATCAGTTTTTTATACTCTTCATCAGATAATAAAGAAGCTACCTCTGAAGCATCAGAAATTTTCAGCTTTACCATCCATCCGTCTCCATAAGGATCAGAATTTACTTTTTCCGGTGTGCTCTCCAACGTATCGTTAAAAGCGATAACCTCTCCAGATAATGGCAGGAATAAATCGGAAACTGTTTTTACAGCTTCAACAGTACCAAAAACCTCGTCTTTAGCAAGTGACTGGTCCAGTGTTTCCACTTCAACATAAACGATATCTCCCAATTCGCTTTGTGCAAATTCAGTAATCCCTACAGTTGCGATATCGCCATCAATACTAACCCATTCGTGGTCTTTAGTATATTTTAAATTTGCTGGTATGTTCATTGTTTTTTAGTTTTTGGCAAATGTATAGCATCTTTCGAGAACTATAAAATGTTTTTGATTAATTTCCGAAATTATATCGCAGCGTAAACCCGGAGCGTATATTCGTTATTGGGAAAGAGGTTGATATTACCGCTTTCGAGAACGAATGATCATAATAGAAAATAGCCGTCAGGTTTTTACTGAAAGAATAATCGGCCGTGAATTTTATCGACCAGATATTCTGTCCTCCTGCTAACTGATTATTGTCATAATCCAGGTAACGCACTATGGTCTGGTTATTACGATAAGAGAAATCTGCTTTTATATTAATATCACTCTTAATGGTATTCATTGGATTATCGGCAAGACGGGAACTCATGGTCACATCTTTGATACGGTATCCTAATCCCAATACATATTCATATCCTTTTACCTCGGTCAGCAGGTTGTTGTCAAAACTCATCGATAAGGCACGGTCCTTCTTCATCTCCGCCAGGAATTTGAAGGCATTTTTCATTTCAAAATCGATTCGGATCAACGGGTTAAACTGCTCCACAAGGTTGATATTGGAAATAATCATCTTATTGAAGAAGTTACCATTCCCTGCATTATCCCTACCTCCCGGATTCTGATCGTACTCGAAATTCGATCGATACGAGTTGATGGTATAAGAAGCACGGTAATTGTGCTGTAGTGAAAAACGCTTGAATTTATCTTTGAAAAACTTATAACGCATCAATCCGGTATACTTCACACTCCAGTTCGGAATTGGAAAACTACGCATCGCATCCGTTGAAATTCCAGAAGCATCAGAACCTGTATAGGCGGCCAGGAAAGAAGGCAATAATACCGCCTGGCTGTTCTTTCCAAATCCTACTGGATACCCCACATTCTGGTCTCCCGGCTGGTCTCCCGGAGCATAAACCGGGAAGTTGCTCGTGCCGTAACGTTCTGTCGCCAAACGGTTCGCAATGATAAGGCGGTTTGTCCTGAAATCATCAAAAGCGGCCGATGAAACCTCGTCACTCTTAGAGAATGATGTTTTGATCAATACTGTAGAGATCGAAAAGTTACCATAGGTATACGGTGATCTTGAATTATACACCCCATCCATTACATCATATTGCTCTGAATAATTTTTAGAGAACGTACGATCGGCATTCAGGTCAATTTTAAAATCCGGGAATAGATCTACTGCTGCTGTAATGTTCAGCAATTTATTCGTCACCTGTGTATAATTCTGGTTGAATTCCTGGTAATTGGTCAGCCATCCGTTTTTAGCAGCTTCATAACGCACATCATCCTGGCTTCCCAAAATGAACCCTAAAGAAGGCTTAGTCGTTCCAAGGAATCCGACACGTGGCAGGAAACCTGGCAATGCCGTTCCGTTTGTTTCGCTATAGTTCACCTGTATGTTTTTCACACTCGTCACTACCCCGATCAGTCCGTCCATGAATACATTACCTTCATTCGCCACTGGTGCAGCTCCGGTGATTTTTTGTCCTGGTTTCGGTGGTGCAGCGGCTCTTGTGATCGCTTTTTTAGGTTTTTTCGTCAATCCGATGTACTTATAAAAACTATCCATATTCAACGTTGTATTCAATCGGTGAATATTCCCATTCTGAATCGTATTCCCTAACCTGTAAGTAGTACCATCTTCCAGTTCTATAGTAGATAATGCATCTGAAGAACGCTGCCAGTTATAATCTGCCGTATAGGAATAGGTTGATTTCACAAAACTGAAAACCGGAATTTTATTGATCGGCAATTCATAATTCACGATAATCTGCTGAATGTGCTGATTCGGATCTCCAATATTCCAATAGTCATCCCAAATACTAAAATCATCAATTGGAATATTATTCTCATCCAGGTAATTGCGAACGATATTACTTGTCGATGCGGTATAGTTAATTTTTAGTGCTTTGGTCAGGTTGTAATTGAAACTATATTGATAATTAAAGAAATAATTTCTTCGGTACAACGGGTCAATCTGGATACCCTGCACTTCCACCTGGCGGAACTGCTGTTTATTATACTGTCGGATAATGTTGGTACTAAACGAAAAGTTCGTTGGCAAATAATTAAAGTTGAAATCACTCAACAATTTCCAATAGCTGCTTTTCTTCATGAAAGCTGTTTTCTTGAAAGGCTCTACTGGCTTGGACTGGAAATTATAATTATAGTCCACTGACGTCCGCACCTGTTGATCCAGAAGGTTTTGCACTTCATAATCATGGTGTTCCGTTTCATTAAATGAATAAGAGAAGGTAAAATTCTCCGGATCATAAACCCGTTGTTTTTGTTCCGGCCCACGCTCTTTACGAACCCCAATAAAGTTGATGCTTTTCGTTTTGGTATAATCGATAGCACGGTTTTTCAGGTTGTCTTTTTCTGCCTGGTCTGCTGTAATATCAATCAGGTCTTTCAGCCTTATATCCTGGTTGAACGGGTCATATTCCGGTGTAATCGTTTGCTCCCCTACCGCATAATTGAAGGGTAAATTTACTCCCCATTTCTTAGGCAGTAATTTCCCAAGGTTTACGTTACTCACAATACTATATTGCTGGGTATCTTCCCGACTTCGTTCATTTGGCGTCTGTTCCAGGCTACCAAATCCAATCGTACTCATATTTCCGGTTGCGGAAATAGTGGCGAAATCAGCTAAATTAGTATCCATACTGGCTACTGCTGCCATACCGCCTTTGTTGTCCATATCGGCAAGGCGAAGCTCATTGAACCATACCTCTCCACGAACTGCACTCACCGGAGTCTCGATTAAAGTATTGTTTTTTAACCCGACCATGATATTCCGTACATAACCGAAATTTGGGTTTCCTTTGATACCAATCCTCATTTTTCGGGGTAACGAAGGATCCAGGTCATTATCATACAGGTAATAAATTCCATTATCCTGTGTTGGGATGGAAGCAGGCAATATTGACATTGCTAAAATTTTCAGCTTGGTCAATAAAGAAAGCTGCACATCCATATTATTATCTTCCGGCCATATATCCGTATCTACTGTCGCACCTTCTGCCGTTACTTTCAACGGTACCTCAATCTGGTAGAAATTCTGTGTATAGTCATTACCAAAACGCAGGAATGCCACCATTTGATCAGAACGCAGGCCATTTCCGGCTGCTACATCTTCTGTCAAAGCTTCCGCATGCAGGAACATTTTTAATTTCTTATACTGACGCATGTCCACGTTCACACTTTTGAAAACAGCCCTGGAATCTCCCGGCTCCAAACCATCTGTAGTCGATGATGTATTGCCGTCTTTACTGTATACTCTCAAAGCAAGTGACTGCTCATTCTGGTTGATCAAAGTATTGTTATTGTACAATTGCTCGCGGGCTACTCCTGGCGGCACCACATATTTAATTGGCAATCTTGATTCTCCGTTTTCCTGGATATTCACAGCCAATACATCAAATCCTGTATTGTCCAGTGCGTCAACCGGATCCGTTTCATTCGGGTCAAGGCTGTTTACATAACGTCTCCATTCGCCACGTACCAAGTCCAAAGCCCCAAAACGCAACGTAATACGATCACTGAATCCGGTTAGGAACATCCTCATAAAGCTGATGGAACGGAAATCGGAAATTTCACCCTGGGCATCTGCCGGGGTTACTTCCTGGATTGGAATTTTAAACTGGATCCATCGGGTAGCAGTTGTTCCTCCTGACGGAAGGCTCGCTACGGTTTCACGGATATCAGTTACATAACGATCGGCTACGGTTAAGTTAGGACGGATCGCAATATTGAATTTATAATACGCATCAATAGTATTCATGGTATTATCGCGGTTGATATCTTCTGTATCCGGTAAGGTAGTCGATCCCCGCGTATTGTTATTCAGGTTTACCGGCGAGTTGCCTTCTACCCCATTGTATCTTTTATATCGATCAATAATATTACCCTGTGCACTCAGGTAAAATTCATAATTATCCTGTGAAGGGTCATCCCCGGCAAAAGCGGGAAACTTAGCCGATTCTTCGGCATCATTCAGTCCGTCAAAACCAACATCCTGCGCCACACGGTTTCCTTCATTGGTATCAAAAGCATAAATCAGGGATTGAGATGCCGGCACTTTACCCCAAATTGTAGGAATGGTAGCCTGGTTGGATCCCGCTTCCGGCAATCCATTTTCATACATCTTTTGTCCGTCTTTCAATATATCTTCCGAAATCTTACCAAGGTTAAAGGTCAGGGTCCCACTATCTGTAGGATTGTCCGCTGTTAAATCGGTGGAGTAAAATGGGTCCATCATCCAAAACTGGATGTATTCCACATTCGCCTGTTCAAAGTTGGTCGAATTGACCGCCCGCATAATACCTGCCCAGTTATTCTGTGGATTCGCAGCATAGGCCGTATTGTAATTATAAGGGCCTCGCTCCGCAGGATAATAGGTAAGGTCTAACGTTGGGATTACCGTAGTCTGTCCCTGAGCGATATCAACATTTGGAAATAATTCCTGGCTGTAAATTCTTCGGGTACGGTTTTGGGAGATATCAGAATCAGAGATACCACTTGGCCTTTGCCCTGCATAAAAGGTAGGATCAATCGTATACCAGGATAACTTTCCACGACGGAATCCATCTTCGATACCGTAATTTCCTTCCGCTACACCAAAACCAATCGGTGTACTGGCAAGGCTCCAGGCATTCGGGGAACGCATGTCAATAGTCGTCTGTGATCCTTCAAAGTCATCTACATATACTGTCGCTTCCCCTTCAAATTTATCCGCTTTTGGCGTATTCGGTTTCAGGTAGGCTACTTCCCCACGGATGGAGAAATTCGATGGCACATCAGTATCAATGTTCGGCAGTTTATTTACCAGTCTGGTTAAAAAAGGAACTTCGGTAGAATAGTTCATATTGAACCCGTAAATCGTATTGTTAACCGATTCCTGCCCGTAGTTTGATTTTTGGGTAAATGGTTTTTCAGTCATTTTCAGGAAAGTCGCCCCAATAAGGAACTTATCCGAAAATTTATGCTCAATATTGAATCCGGCAAATCTACGTGTCTGCTGACCAAAAGTAGAATTATTTTCCAGGGATACTTCAATAGGCGTGTTGGAATTTTGCAATGACGGATCCAAAATCTGCACTTTACCCAATTGGTAATTTACAGTATAGTCTACTCCTTCAATCAATACCCTTCCGCCTGTCGTCACCACAACAGATCCCTGTGGCACATTAAAAGCACCAATCGAGATTCCATCGCCTCCGGAAGATTTATACTTTCCTTTTAACTGGAACTTGTTTTTATCACTATCCTGCAAAGCAGCAGTCTGCGTATCGCGGTATAATTTCTTGTATACATATTTTGCCTGGTTGGCATTATAAGACACCGTATTCTCATAATCCTCTGAAGTGGCTGTCGAAGGATCGGATAATTTATCAAACAAATGCTCTCCAAATGGTTCTACAGTCGTAAATATAATCCGCCCGTTTTGTACGTCAACCGTCAGGCCCGGCACAAAATCGAAGAAACCATCCCCGTTATACTGAGGGTCATTGGTATAATTCAAACGGTCTACATTAAATACTTTCAACAGTGGCGTATTGTAACGGGTTTCGATATTTGGCGAAACCGGAGGCGTTACGATACTTCCTGCTACCGGGGTAATATAATTCAACGGTGAAGGATCGGTGTAAAGGATATTGAATTTAAAATCTTCCCGTTCCAACTGGTAAGCGTTTGGAATCTGGTAGATATTTTTCATCATCAAATTCCAGGTCGGCTGCACAAACATATTATTGGCTCCGGCCTGTCTTACACTGGTCAGGTTACTTTTTAGCATTTTCAGGATCAAACTCTGCGTCAGTGGAATGTCTGTTCCTGGAGTCACTTGTGTAGCATCGATACCGTCAGTACCAAATTCCCCAACCTGGTAGACATCACCACCAATAGTATACTGATAGGCTACTGCCAGTACTTCATCATTCGACAACCTTTGGGTTAACGAAAGGTACCCTAACTGTGGATGGTAGGTATATTCATTCGGTGACAGTTTTCGGGCGTTTTCAAGCTTGGCATAATCGATCCCTTCACTGGCGGTAACCCCATTGGTAAAACCGGCACCTGCTGTTGCAATTTGACGTACGGCTGAACTCAGGATACCATTCCCTGTTGTGATTAATGCCGGGTCATATTTGTTATTGCTATTTTTTGTCGGCGTATCGGCCTGAACACCTGGGGTAAAAAACCCACCTCCGGCATTCAGTGAAGCATACCCCACTACTTGCCTGTTGTCTGTAGCACTGGATAAAGGCGATTCCCCTAAATCCTGGATCGCCACAATATTTCTTAAACTGTTATCGGTAGTGCTCACCCGGTTCTGGCGGTTGGTTACCCAAACTTCCATACGCGTGATTTGTACCCTGCTGTCGATCAGTGGATAATTCTTTAATGAAGCATCATATTTATCCCGGAAGTACTGGGATAAGAAGTAGTGCCTGTCAGCATCGTATTCCAACGCAAAAAGCTCAAACTCCTGGATTGCGCCACCACCTTGTGCCGTTACGGTCTTCGTTTGTGATTTCTGTTCAGAGAAAACACCCGTAATGGTCGTTTTACCAAACTGGAATTGTGCTTTTACCCCAAACAAACTTTGCGCTCCACGGATCAGGGCGCTGTTTAAGGGAAGGCTTACGTTACCTACCTCTATCTTTTGCAGTATGTTATCCTCAGTAGGCGCATATTCCATCTTAATCAGGTTCTGGAAGGCAAATGTAGATTCGGTATCATAATTGGCATTCACTTTCAGGCGGGTACCTACTTTACCCATAAGGCTCATACTGATCCTCTGGTCAAAGTCAAATGCGGTATTGGTCCTGTTTCTGGGTGATAATGCCGGGTTATCCTGTTTGGTATAGCGGACACCAAGATCGAGCTCTACCGATCCGGTTGGCTTCACATCAATAGTATTACTTCCAAAAATGCTTTCGAAAAATCCGGAATTGATATAATACCGGGGCAAGAGGTCCTTTTTTGTATCGGCAGTACCTTCTTTCTTACCGTCGATAGCATCGGATTTTTTACGGTAATAGTCCCGCATCGATTCCCGCATCACCAGCTCTTCATATTCAGCAGGTGTTAAAATAATCGGGTAGTTGATGTTAAAACCATCAACGGTATTCGTGTAGATATAACGGTTGGTCACCGGATCATAAGTATAAGCTTCAATGATACTGGCCGGGTTTTTAATTTCCACCTTACCGGTATCATACCCTGTTTTAATTGAATCCTTTTCTTCTTCGTCCACCTGCGCCTGGGCAGTAAGATTAAACAATAGAAACAGGAGGAACAGGCTGTATTTCTTTAAGTTTTCAAGGCTATCCATGTAATATTTTTTCAAAAACTATAAATTTTTTAATGCTTGTTTGATGATGGTTTCTACAGTAGCAGTCGGGTTTTCTTTAACAAATTTTTCTACGAATTTTTCGGATAATTTTTTGTTAAACCCTAAAACCTCCAAGGCAGATAACGCTTCATCTCGGTTAGTATTGTTGTGGAATGACGAAACTTCATCCAAATCATAAACTTTTAACACTTTATCCTTCAAATCGAGGATAACACGTTGTGCTATTTTGCTGCCAATTCCCTTAATGGACTGGATAGTAGCGACATCGGCAACTGCAATTGCCTGTATAATTTGCTGGGGAGCAATAGAAGAAAGCATGGTACGTGCAATATTGGCACCAATACCCGAAACGGATAACAAGAGCTTAAAGATCTCCCGTTCGGATTTTTCCATAAAACCAAAAAGTGTATGCGCATCTTCTTTAATTTGAAGATGCGTATACAATTTTATACTTTCTGAATCGGGGAGTAACGAATACGTATGTAATGAAATATTAATCTGATATCCTACTCCATTGCAGTCAATTACGACGTCGGTAGGTGTTTTTTCTATTAATCTTCCTTGTAGGTGTGCAATCATCGTGTTTTTATCTGGTCATCAAAAGTAACAAAAAGTTTTAATGAAAACACGTATAACGATGATTTACATAATTATTCGTTAAAATAGTTTTTATTTACGTTAAAGAGACTTGTTTACTGCGTTTCTCTTTTTCCTGGGCATCTACAACCGCTACTGCAGCCATATTTACCATTTCTTCCACACTGGCACCCAGTTGGAAAATATGAACCGGTTTATTCATACCCAGCATAATTGGCCCGATAGAATCTACCTTATTCAATTCTTTTAGCATTTTATAGGTAATATTCGCCGATTCTAAATTCGGGAATATCAGTGTGTTTACTTTTTTACCGGCCAGTTTCGAAAATGGGAATTTCGATTTCAGCATGTCCGGGTTCAATGCAAAATCGGTTTGGATCTCACCATCAATAACCAGGTCCGGATAATATTTGTGCAGGTATGAAACAGCTTCACTTACTTTTTTGGCACTTGGGTCACTGGATGATCCAAAGTTCGAGAAGGACACCATTGCGATCACAGGCTCCATACCAAACATCTTCACCGTTTTAGCAGTCATCAGGGCAATTTTTGCCAGGTCATCTGCAGAAGGATTCGGGTTGATTGCCGTATCGGACAAGAACATAGGCCCTCTTTGCGTCATCATCATATTGGTCGTTGCAATCCTGGAAATTCCGGATGCTTTCCCGATCAGCTGCATCATTGGTTTTACTACTGAAGGATAACTACGGGAATACCCGGTTACCAAAGCATCGGCTTCTCCTTCGTTTACCATCATCGCAGCAAAATAATTCCGCTCCCGCATCCATTTTTGGGCATCCAGCAGGGATATTCCGTTACGTTTCCTGGATTCCCAGTACGTATCGGCATACCGCAGCCTTCTTTCGTCTTCTTCTTTTGTTTTAGGGTCAATAATCGGCACTTCGGCATCAAATCCTAATTCTTCCATGAGTTCCAGGATCACTTCCCTGTTACCTAAAAGAATTGGAAAGCCGATTCGTTCTTCCATCACGATCTGTGCTGCTTTCAATACGTCCAGATGGTCCGCTTCTGCAAATACAATCCGTTTTGGGTCAGTTTTCGCCCTGTTGGTCAACAGGCGCACCATTTTATTATCATTACCCAATCGCTCGAGTAATTCCTCTTCATATTTATGCCAGTCCGAAATCGGCTGTAAAGCCACACCGGAATCCATTGCTGCTTTAGCCACTGCCGGTGCTACAATAGCAATCAGTCGGGGATCAAAAGGTTTTGGAATGATGTATTCACGACCGAAAATAAGTTTGGTTTCGCCATAAGCGATGTTCACCTGTTCCGGCACTGATTCTTTCGCCAGCGACGCCAGCGCTTTTACTGCGGCCATTTTCATCGCCTCATTGATCTTGGTAGCACGCACATCCAGGGCACCTCTAAAAATATACGGGAAGCCCAGTACATTATTTACCTGGTTTGGATGATCGGATCTACCAGTCGCCATAATGATATCTTTACGTGTAGCCATTGCCACATCATAATCGATTTCAGGAACGGGGTTGGCCATGGCAAAAACGATAGGGTTATCGGCCATTGTCAACAGCATTTCCGGGCTCAGTACATTCGGTGCAGAAAGCCCTAAAAACACATCGGCATTCACCAGTGTGCTACTCAGTGTTTCGCCATCACAGTCTTTGGCATATTTTAGTTGTAGTGGCGACAGGTCTGTTCGGGAAAGGCTAAGGATACCATCTTTGTCAAACATGATGATGTTTTCGACTTGTACCCCAAGCAAAACATACAGGTTAGCACAGGCCAAAGCTGCCGAACCGGCTCCTGATACTACTATGCGTACCTCTTCAATTTTTTTATCGGCCAGTTCCAAAGCATTCAGCAAAGCGGCTGACGAAATGATCGCCGTACCATGCTGGTCATCATGCATTACCGGAATATTCAATTCTTCCACCAATCGTCTTTCAATTTCGAAAGATTCCGGTGCTTTAATATCTTCCAGGTTGATCCCACCAAAAGTAGGTGCGATCGCTTTTACCGTTTCTACGAATTTATCAATATCCTTTGCGTCTACTTCAATGTCAAAAACATCGATATCAGCAAATATTTTAAACAAAAGCCCCTTCCCTTCCATTACTGGCTTTGAAGCTTCCGGGCCAATATCACCAAGGCCTAAAACCGCAGTCCCGTTGGTAATTACGGCAACTAAGTTTCCCTTAGCAGTATATTTGTATACATTATTAATATCTTTTGCAATCTCCAGGCAAGGCTCGGCCACACCGGGCGAATAAGCGAGAGATAAATCCCGTTGCGTCGCATATTTTTTAGTTGGTACTACTTGAATTTTACCAGGCGTAGGTTTGGCATGATACAATAAAGCTTCTCTTCTTTTGCTTTGCTTATTCATTTTGTTCTATTTTTCTTAGGCTGCAAAGGTAAAAGTCTCAAGCCAACTGGGAAACAATTATAGTATTTCTTTTATTTATTGCCCAAGATTTGCACTATTTACAGATTAGCAAACTATAATTTTAATATCTGATTAAAATACCGGTAAAAAAGAATAGTATCTCGTCATATATTCTTTTTTTCGCATTGTTTTACGCATTATCTTCTAAAAAAGAGCTTTTTTAGCAGTGTTAGTAAAAAGCAGTATTATTCTTTCAGGAATTCAATATTACGTTGTAGCCCTTCAAATTTTGCACGTTTCACTGGGGATTTTTTGAAAATATCCTGAAATACATCCCGGGTAATTTCTGCCCAGTCGGATTTTGTCAGGGAGAGCAATTCCGGATTGGGATCAAAAAGCGGTTCACTGTGGGGTTTGGAAAACCGGTTCCACGGACATACATCCTGGCATACATCACAACCAAATACCCAGTCGTCAAACCTGCCTTTCATTTCCTGGGGAATATTCTCTTTGAGTTCGATGGTAAAATACGAAATACATTTACTGCCATCTACCTGATAGGGAGCGATAATCGCCTGAGTGGGACAGGCATCGATACATTTGGTACACGATCCGCAATGGTCGGTTACCGCATGGTCGTACTCCAAGTCCAGGTCTACAATAAGTTCTGCGATAAAAAAGAAAGATCCGGCTTTTTTGGACAACAGGTTGCTGTTTTTACCGATCCACCCCAGGCCACTCTTAGCTGCCCAGGCTTTATCCAGCACTGGTGCCGAATCGACAAAAGCACGGCCTTCCACCGCTCCAATAGTGGATTCTATGGAAAAAACCAACTCTTTCAACTTTTCTTTAATGACAAAATGGTAATCCTGCCCGTAAGCATATTTGGAAATCTTGAAGCTGTCGTCCTGCTGGGTTTCCGTTGGGTAATAATTCAGCAACAGGGAGATCACGCTTTTTGAGCCTTCCACCAGCAGTGTGGGATCGAGGCGCTTGTCAAAGTGGTTTTCCATGTAGGCCATCTGCCCGTTGCGATTCTCCTTCAGCCAGTTTTCAAGCCTTGGCGCTTCCGTTTCCAGGAAACCTGCTTTGGAGATGCCACAAGACATAAATCCGAGGCGAAGGGCCTCGGATTTAATAAATGCTGTATGTTTTTCTTTATTGGAAATCATCTGATTGTCGAATGATTTGATCCGTATCGTGTAGAAAATCCAGGGCTACACTAAAGTGTGTACCGGATTGTGTTTTCCAGACCGGATTAAAACAATCCGCCCTGAACATTCATTTTTATTTTACCCAAATGCGTATATGCTTTTTCGGTTACTTCACGGCCTCTTGGCGTACGCATGATAAAACCTTCCTGGATCAGGAAAGGCTCGTAGACCTCTTCAATGGTTTCACTGCTTTCGGATACTGCCGTAGCCAAGGTGGATAATCCTACCGGGCCACCTTTGAACTTATCAATAATAGTCGTCAGGATTTTATTATCCATCTCATCCAGTCCATGGGCATCGACATGCAGGGCTTTCAATGAAAAACGCGCAATCTCGATATCGATGGTACCATTGCCTTTAATCTGGGCAAAGTCACGTACCCGGCGCAATAATGCGTTGGCAATCCTTGGCGTACCCCGGCTTCGGCCTGCGATTTCTATCGCCGCTTCCATCGAAATGGGCATTTTGAGTATCGCAGAACTGCGTTCTACAATGGTCGTTAGCAATTCTGTGGTATAATATTGTAAACGGCTGGAAATTCCAAAACGTGCCCGCATCGGTGCGGTAAGCAATCCGGAACGTGTTGTCGCCCCAACCAGCGTAAAGGGATTCAGGTTAATTTGTACCGTACGTGCATTAGGGCCGGATTCGATCATAATATCAATCTTAAAATCCTCCATAGCAGAATACAGGTATTCTTCTACAATAGGACTCAGTCGATGGATTTCATCGATAAAAAGCACATCGCGCTCTTCCAGGTTGGTCAGTAGTCCGGCGAGATCACCAGGCTTGTCCAACACCGGGCCGGAAGTGATTTTAATACCTACCCCCAACTCATTCGCCAGGATATTGGCCAATGTGGTTTTACCCAATCCGGGAGGTCCGTGAAACAGCGTATGGTCCAGGGCTTCGCCCCTTTGGTTCGCGGCTTCCACAAAAACTTTCAGATTATCGAGTACCTGGTCCTGGCCTGCAAAATCATCAAAACTCAGCGGCCTTAATTTTTTCTCCAGATCCAGTTCGTCGGAATTGTAATTTTCGTTTGTCGGATTTAAATTTTCATTCATAGCTGCAAAGATACTTAAAGATGCCTCACAAAAGAAAAAATCAGAAAGACAAAATAGCGCCCTCTTTTAGACGTGGTATCCTTTTGCCAGCAACGACTGCCATTCGGGATGCTTTTTCAGGTAAGCCGCCACAAAAGGACATAACGGTGCCAGGGTGTAGCCTTTCTCTTTGATATAATTTAGTGTTTTAAAAACAATACTCCCGCCTACGCCTTTACCTTCCAGGGCTACCGGAACTTCGGTATGGGTCAGGTACATCACGTTTTCAGTAGTGAGTATGTATTCGATATAAGCAACTTCGTTTGCTACGGTAAGTTCAAATCTTTTTTGGCTTTCATTCAGCACCAGTTCGGTTTCAGGATATCTATCGTTCATCTTTTTTGTTTTAAAATTACATTTGGTATCCTTCAGATAGCAGGGAGTGCCATTCGGGATGTGTATCGATATAGTGTGCTACAAAGGAACAGGATGGCACTACTGTAAGGTGATTGTCTTTGATGTATTCCAGTGTTTTTTTGACTATCGCACTACCAATCCCTTTACCATTTAAGGCTTCCGGTACTTCGGTGTGGGTCAGGTAGACTTTATCGTCTTTCGTCGAAAATTCGATAAAAGCGGTAGCACCTTCCACTTCCATTTCAAACTGTTGTGCTGCTTTATTTATTTTAAACGGGGTATTTTCATAAGTAGAACTCATAGGGTGTAGGCTTTAATGAAAGCTAAAGGTAAGTAAATTTAGGTAAAATCGCATGCAACCCCACTCCTGTGTTTACCGTATCATTTTTTTAATATCTTTAACACCAACAATAAAACAACTGTAACGCATGCAGGCAATTACCTGTACCATTAACTCCTTCGTTTATGCAAGAAAACCCTGAAAATGAAAATCTAAAAAGAGAATTAGGCCTGTTGGACGGTACCATGCTTGTGGTAGGTTCCATGATTGGATCCGGAATATTTATTGTCAGTGCCGATATTACCCGCCAGGTAGGCTCTGCCGGATGGCTCTTATTGATATGGCTCCTCTCGGGACTCATCACCGTAATTGCGGCAGTCAGTTATGGCGAACTGAGCTCGATGTTTCCCAAAGCTGGCGGACAATATGTGTACCTGAAAATCGCTTACAACAAACTCATTGCCTTCTTGTACGGCTGGAGTTTCTTTGCGGTGATACAAACGGGGACGATCGCAGCTGTTGGAGTTGCCTTTTCCAAATTTGCCGCCTATTTATACCCGCCGGTAAGTGATGAGAACATCCTTTGGGACATCGGTTGGTTCCAACTCAATGCAGCACAGCTGGTCTCTATTTGTACCATTATCATCCTCACCTACATCAACAGCCGTGGCGTAAAAAACGGCAAGATGTTACAAACCGTACTCACTATCATTAAAATAGCGTCCCTATTAGGCCTGATTGTTTTTGGGCTTTTACTGGCTGCCAAAGCTGAAACCTGGGATGCCAACTGGACCAATGCCTGGACTACACGCACTTTTGACAGTGCCTCCGGTTCCTGGCTTCCAATTAGCGGTACGGCACTTATTACCGGAATCTCCGCCGCGATGGTAGGCTCCCTTTTTTCCAGTGATGCCTGGGTAGGGGTTACCTTTATCGCTGGAGAGATCAAGAATCCACAGCGTAACGTGGGCCTGAGCCTTTTCCTGGGAACATTTATCGTTAGTATTATTTATGTATTGGCCAATGTGATGTATATCGCCGTTATCCCGCTCGAAGAGATTGCTTTTGCAAAATCTGACCGGGTAGCTGTCGTGGCTTCCAATTATATTTTCGGGAACATCGGGACCCTTATCATTGCTATTATGATCATGGTTTCAACTTTTGCCTGTAATAACGGATTAATTATGGCCGGGGCACGTGTGTATTATACTATGGCTAAAGATGGCTTATTCTTCAAAAAAGCAGCCTTACTGAACCACGCCAGTGTTCCTTCCTGGGCTTTATGGATGCAGTGCATTTGGGCTTCTGCCCTATGCCTTACCGGAAAATACAATGCCCTGCTGGATTTTGTCATCATCATCGTCCTGATCTTTTATATCCTGACGATTTATGGGATTTTTATATTACGCCGTAAAATGCCGGATGTGGAACGTCCTTACAAAGCTTTCGGCTATCCTTTCCTACCGATGGTTTATATTGTACTGGCAAGTGCTATATGTATTTCACTACTCTTCACTAAGTTTTCGACCTGTGGCTGGGGTGTATTGATCATGCTGATGGGCATACCGGTCTACTACCTTACCAAACCGAAGGGCGACAAGTCCTGATAAGATAAAAAACAACCTCTTACAAACAGTATAGATTCCCGTGATATCCATGATATCACGGGATTTTTTTTTCTCCTAAACCCTGTTTACTGCATTCCTGTATTGTACAAGCAAAACGTGGGTTATGATGTAAAGATGGTGCGACAAGAAGCAAAGAGTGCGCGACCAGGAGTAAAGAAGGCGTGACAAGAAGCAAAGAGTGCGTGACCAGGAGCAAAGAAGGCGCGACAAGAAGCAAAGAAGGCGTGACAAGAAGCGTAGAAGGCGCAAAAGGGGGAGTAGTCGTTAGATTGTGTAAACGTAGAAATTGATTTTAATTTGATTTGAGATTTTAAGGCTTAGCCAAAAAACAACAGATCATTAAGTATAGAATTTAAAAGAACTACATTTAAATAATTTAAAAAGAGCGGATTATGATCGAAGATGGTAAATTACCCAAAGATTTTGCAAAGCAATTTAAAAACAAAGAAGACTTCCATACTTTTTTTCAAGACCTGTATAAACAAGGCATTGAACAACTACTCCAGGGAGAATTGGATGCTCATCTGGGATATGAGAAGCATAATATTGACGGATACAATACAGGCAATAGCCGTAATGGTTCTTTCTCAAAGAATATAAAATCAGAGACTTTGGGCAATATGGTCCTGGCTATTCCCCGGGATAGAAATGGTGAATTCGAGCCTCAGGTCATCGGAAAAGGCCAATCGATGAGTGAAAAGATTGAAGATGCTATTTTAGGAATGTACAGTCGTGGAATGACCCGTAGTGATATTGTAGAACAAGTTAAAGAAGTTTATGGGATATCAGTAAGTGAGTCCACGATTTCGACCATCTCTGATAGAATACTGGCTGATGTTGATTTATGGACTAAAAGGGCTTTAGAACCACAGTATCTGATTGTTTGGATGGATGCTGTGCATATGAAAGTAAGAACAGATGGGAAATATGAAAACCATGCAATTTACATTGTAATCGGACTAAAAACAGATGGTAAGAAAGAAGTATTAGGAATGTGGCTAAATAAAGAAGAGTCGGCTTCATTTTGGATGACTGTACTCTCTGACATAAAATCTCGTGGAGTAAAGGATATTCTCATTGCCTGTACAGATAACCTTACCGGATTTACAAAAGCTATCAGAGGTGTTTTTCCAAATACAGAATCCCAGCTTTGCATTGTTCATCAAATAAGGAATAGCCTTAAGTTTGTAGTAGTTAAGGATAGAAAAGCATTTTGCAGTGCAATGAAAGAAGTATATACTGCAATAAATCAGGAAGAAGCCGTTTTAGCTCTGGCTGAATTTAAAAAAAACTGGGAAGCAAAATATAAATATGCCGTTTGCTCCTGGGAAAAGAATTGGGAAAATCTCATGCCTTTTTTGGCCTATCCTGCTGAAATCAGGAAAATAATGTACACCACAAATACAATAGAAAACTTAAACAGGGGAATTAGAAAATATACCAAAACAAAAGTGCAGTTCCCAGATGAAAAAAGCGTCAAGAAATCAGTCTATTTAGCAATACAAAATTGTGAAAAAAGCTGGATAAATGCAATACCAAGCTGGGGATTAATCATGAATCAGTTCTTGGTCATATTTGGAGAAAGGTGTAATATTAAACACTAATAACTGTTTACACAAAATTTCGACCAGTCTCGCGTAGAAGGCGTGGCAAGAAGCGTAGAAGGCGTGGCAAATGAAACCATACAATCCAAAAGCAGAGAAGCTATAACGAAGCCCTATACTAACAGGTATAAAAAAAGGCCTTTCCGAATTGGAAAGGCCTTTTTTTATATAATATGATACTGAATCTTAGTGATTTAAAACTTCTTCACCTTCTTTCATTGGAACCGTCTGAGGAACGTAATCCAGTTCATGCCCTGGCTTACTGTAATCGTAAGGCCATCTGTGCACTTCAGGAATCTCTCCAGGCCAGTTACCGTGGATATGTTCTACTGGAGTAGTCCATTCTAAGGTATTGGATTTCCATGGATTCTGCGTTGCTTTTTGTCCGTAGAAAATACTGTAGATAAAGTTCCATAAGAAAACCAATTGGAATGCAGCACCGATCAATGCGAACATTGTAATCAGAACGTTTACATCCTGCAAGTCATCAAATAATGGGAAGTTGGTATTGGTATAGTAACGTCTTGGAAGACCTGCCATACCGATAAAGTGCATTGGGAAGAATACTCCGTAAGCACATATTGCCGTTACCCAGAAGTGAATGTACCCTAAGTTTTTGTTTAACATTCTTCCGAACATTTTTGGGAACCAGTGATAGATTCCGGCAAACATACCGTAAAGAGCAGATATACCCATTACAAGGTGGAAGTGAGCGATTACGAAATACGTATCGTGTACATTAATATCCAGTGTACTGTCTCCAAGGATAATCCCTGTCAAACCACCACTGATGAATGTAGATACCATCCCGATAGAGAAAAGCATAGCAGGGTTAAGCTGCAGGTTACCTTTCCAAAGTGTCGTGATCCAGTTGAAAGCTTTTACCGCAGACGGGATAGCGATCAATAATGTTGTAAATGTAAATACAGATCCAAGGAATGGATTCATACCGGAAACGAACATATGGTGACCCCATACGATAGTCGATAAGAATGCAATAGCAAGGATAGAAGTAATCATCGCTCTGTAACCGAAAATTGGTTTACGGGAATTCGTAGCCATAACTTCAGAAACGATACCCATTGCAGGTAAGATTACAATATATACTTCAGGGTGTCCTAAGAACCAGAATAAGTGTTCGAATAATACCGGGGAACCTCCCTGGTTGTGTAAAACTTCACCAGAAATAAAGATATCCGATAAGAAGAATGAAGTACCGAAACTTCTGTCAAAGATCAATAATAATGCAGCAGATAATAATACCGGGAACGATACAATACCAATTACAGCAGTAATGAAGAATGTCCATATTGTTAAAGGAAGACGGGTCATTGTCATACCTTTTGTACGCAGGTTAAGAACGGTTACTACGTAGTTCAGGGATCCCATTGCAGAAGATGCGATAAAGATAGCCATAGAAACCAACCATAGTGTCATACCCATCCCAGAACCTGGAATTGCCTGTGGCAATGCACTCAAAGGAGGATAAATTGTCCATCCTGCAGAAGCAGGGCCTGACTCTACAAATAAGGAACTGATCATGATTACAGACGACAGGAAGAACATCCAGAACGAAAGCATGTTCATGAAACCTGATGCCATATCCCTTGCTCCAATCTGAAGGGGAATAAGTAGGTTACTAAATGTACCACTTAATCCTTGTGTCAATACAAAGAATACCATGATGGTACCGTGTATGGTTACCAACGCCAGATAAGCGTCATTTTTCATTACACCACCCGGAGCCATTTTGTCTCCTAAGAAGATTTGGAAAACTTTAAAAGATTCTTCCGGCCATGCCAATTGAATCCTGAAAAGCAACGACATTCCAATCCCAATAATACCCATAACCAAAGCGGTGATCAGGTATTGTTTGGAGATCATTTTATGATCATAACTAAAGATATATTTACTGATAAATGTATCTTTATGGTGATGTTCTTGTTCGTGATCGTGTGAAAGATCGTGATCGTGAGCTACTGCTGACATATTCTTAATTTATAAGTATTAAAGATATAATTATTTCTGTATAACCTGTGCTACAACCGCAGTAGTATCTTTTGCGTTTTTAGCATCAGCTTCTTCTTTGAGCACTTTACCTAAAGTAGGTTTTTCTGCCAGCCATTTTTTGAAATCAGCCGGAGTGTCTACCACCACTTTCATTTGCATGTTATAGTGCGAAGCACCACAAATTTTATTACAAAGCAGTAAATAATCAAAAGTATACGGATCTAAAGCCGTTTGACCTTTGGCCACAAGCTCTGCACTTTTCTTAGCACGGATCTTGTTGATGTTTGCTACTTTTTTCACCATCTCTTCATCTTCACGCATTTCAGCAGTAGTAACGGTTGGTGTGAAAGCAAATTGCGTCACCATACCTGGCACTACGTTCATCTGTGCTCTAAAGTGTGGCATATAAGCAGAGTGTAAAACGTCCTGAGAACGCATTTTGAACACTACTTTTTTACCTTTAGGAATGTGAAGTTCACTTACTACTTTATCATCCTGTGCATACGGGTCAGCAGCGTCAACACCCATAGTGTTGATTCCTTCGATATAACGTACGTTGGCTTTCCCTAATACATTATCTTCTCCAGCATAACGAGCTTCCCAGCTGAACTGTTTTCCGTAGATTTCTACATAAATTACATCTTCGTCTTCATCAACGAACATGATGTTGGTCCATGCATACAATCCGTAAAGGATTAATACAGCCAAAACAATTACCGGGATAATAGTCCAGATGAACTCTAATTTATCATTATCCGCAAAATATAATGCGGTGTTTCCTTCTTTACCTCTGTATTTATAAGAGAAGTAAAATAATAATGCCTGTGTAAGAAACTGGACGATGAAGATCAATACCATAGAAATGGTCATCAGGTTGTCCACATCGGTACCGTGCTCGGAAGCCGGAGTACCCAAAACTAAGTGTCCCCATTTGAATAGGCCATAGATCATAAAGATATACATGAACGCTAAAAAGCCGAACATGAGGTATCCCTGGACATTGTTATCCGCATCATTTGCCACACCGGAATTATTTCTTCTGGAAGCGCCAATCTGCGTCAAATCGAATATTTTAGTCATCTGCCATACAGCAATGGCTAATAAAACTAAAACTATAATAACCAACAAACTTGTCATCTGTATTTACTTTAAATATTAGTAATGAAAATGTTTACTTTCTCCTATAAATGGATTTCTTTTTGCTAAAAGCGATTCTTTCGTCAATGCTGTAAAAGCAACAAAGATGAATAATCCTAAAAAGAATAGTACTGATCCTATTTCAGAGACTCCGATAAACCATCTGTCACCAACAGTTGCAGGCATGATCATATTGAAGAAGTCTAAATAATGTCCACATAAAATTACAGTACCGGCCATTACGATCAACCATGGAATTCTCTTGAAATCGGTATTTAATAATAACAATACAGGGAACAGGAAGTTCATGGCAACCATTCCGAAGAAAGGCAGGTTATAATGCTCAATTCGCGTTACGAAGTAGGTTACCTCTTCCGGAATATCAGCATACCAGATCAACATGAATTGTGAAAACCAAAGGTACGTCCAGAAAATACTGATACCGAACATGAATTTCGCTAAATCATGGAAGTGGCTTGTGTTTACATATTCTAAATGCCCTTTAGATTTTAAGTATAAAGTAAAGAATGCAATTACGGTGATCCCACTTACAAAGAAACTTGCAAATACATACCATCCAAATAATGTACTGTACCAGTGTGGGTCAACAGACATGATCCAGTCCCAGGACATAATAGATTCAGAAACGATAAAGAATACTAAGAATGCCGCCGAAGCTTTAAAGGATTTCTTGTAGTACAAATCATCATTGGCACCATCCTGCAATAGTGAATATTTTCGGGAATAGTGTCTGTATAAGTTCCAACCAATCAGGAATATTGCAGCTCTGATCAGGAAGAAAGGTACGTTCAGGTAACCTGATTTTCCCTGGATCAATCGATCTACTTTTACTACTTCCGGATCCATCCACACAAATAGGTGGTTGAAGTGGAAACCGCATAACAATAATAGGATAAAGAATATTACAGAACCTGGAAGCAGGTAACTTGTAATCCCTTCCATTACTCTGAATAATACTGGAGACCATCCTGCCTGAGCAGCATATTGGATCGCATAGAATGCCAATACTCCAAGAGCGATTAACATAAAAAAGATACATGCTACATATAAGGCAGCCCAAGGCTTGTTTTGCAATTGGTGCAATACATGCTCCAAATGTTCTTCATGCTCTTTGTGGTGATCCGCTTCTGAAACGGTGTGTTTGTCTGCATCGGCATGAACATCATGCTGTGGCACTTCTGCTACGGCATGTACTGAGTCTGCAGCCGGAAAGGCAGCAGCAGTTGTTGTAGCATCGGTTGCAGCTGGAACTACAGCGTTTTGTTCTGTTCCATGAGGCGCTTCAACAGCAGTTGCAGCTTCGTGGTGTGGTTCATGTCCTGCTTCAGCAGTAGCATGCCCTCCATGATGTTGCTCTTCTGCGGCTAAAATCTTCTCTACATCTTGTGTATTTTTAGGTGCAGTCCAAAAACCATATCCAATTCCTAAAACGCCGAGAGCCATCAGGATGAAAGAAAATGTTTTTAATTTGCTTGAAAATGTGTACATATCTAAATAAATCAGTGTGTTCTACAATTATAATTTTCCTTTTAGCTCCATCACATATGTTGCTACCTGCCAACGTTCGTGAGCGTTCAGCTGATTTGCATGAGAACCCATAGCATTTAAACCATACGTTGCAACATGAAAAACACTACCAACAGTAATATCTCTGTCGGCATAACTCGGAACTCCAAGGAATTTTTCTCTCTGGACTAATTTTCCTTTACCATCACCTTTATCACCGTGGCAGATTGCACAGTAAACTGTGAAAAGCGCAGCAGCTTTAGGGGCATCATAAGAAAGAGAATCTAATGGTGATTTTGAGTTGGCTTTAGCAGCATTATACCCTTCCGTAGTGTTAGGATAGTCATACGGTTCAAATCCTCTTGGGATTGACCCCTCTGCAGGCAGCTGACCTTCTTTTCCATTAGCGAATGCTTTGGACTCAGAGTAGGTTTCATACCCTACCGATTCGTACATATTCGGAAAATACTGATAGTTTGGTTTTGATTTATCAAAGCAAGAAGTAACTACTGCTGATAAACATACCAATAGGGCTATTTTATATAAGCTTTTCATATCTGTTTTTTAATGCTTTTCAATTACTTTAACTTCAACTGCACCGGTATTTTGGAAAAATGTTACCATTTCATCTTCGTTACCATGTACTGCCACTTCCATTAAGAAGTGATCATCCGTTGTTCTTACATCCGGGTTCTCCGCTGTTTTAAATGGCCATAATCTACTTCTCATATAAAAAGTGATAACCATAAGGTGGGCTGCAAAAAATACAGTCAACTCAAACATAATTGGAACGAAAGCCGGCATATTCTGGATGTAACTGAAACTTGGCTTACCACCAATATCCTGTGGCCAGTCTTCGATCATTACATAATTCATCAGCGCAGTTGCAACTGACAAACCTACCAGTCCGTAAAGAAAAGCACAAATGGCAATTCTTGTTGGGGCTAACCCCATTGCTTTATCCAATCCGTGAACCGGGAAAGGTGTAAATACCTCCTCAATGTGATGATGTGCAGCACGGGTCTGTTTAACAGCGTCCATCAGGACATCGTCATCATTATAAATAGCATATATAACTTTGTTACTCATGATCTGAATGATTATGTTCTTCTCTTAATTTTTTATAGTTTTCCCCTGAACCTTTTAATATAGTCTTAACCTCGGCCTGTGCAATTACAGGGAATGTTCTTGAATATAATAAAAACAATACAAAGAAGAATCCAATAGTACCGATATAGAAACCGATATCCACAAACGTCGGCTGGAACATAGTCCAAGAAGACGGAAGGTAATCCCTGTGTAATGAAGTTACGATAATTACGAAACGCTCGAACCACATACCAATGTTTACAACAATAGAGATGATGAAAGAGAACATGATACTTGTTCTTAATTTCTTAGACCACATGAACTGTGGAGAGAAAACGTTACAAGTCATCATTAACCAGTACGACCACCAGTAAGGTCCGGTTGCTCTGTTAAGGAAAGCGTATTGCTCATATTCCACTCCGGAATACCAGGCTACGAAAAGTTCTGTGATATAAGCAGTACCTACGATAGAACCTGTAATCATGATTACGATGTTCATCAATTCGATATGCTGTACAGTAATATAGTCTTCAAGATTAGAGACCTTTCTCATAATGATCAGCAGGGTATTTACCATTGCAAATCCGGAGAAGATCGCTCCTGCCACGAAATATGGAGGAAGAATTGTAGTATGCCATCCCGGAATTACGGAAGTAGCAAAGTCAAAAGATACGATGGTGTGTACTGAAAGTACTAAAGGTGTTGCTAAACCGGCCAGTACCAAAGATACTTCTTCAAAACGCTGCCAGTCTTTTGCTCTACCGCTCCATCCGAAACTTAATGTAGAATAAACTCTTTTTGTAAAAGGTGTAATTGCCCTGTCTCTAAGCATTGCAAAATCAGGAAGCAAACCAGTCCACCAGAAAACCAGCGATACAGAAAGATACGTTGAAATTGCAAATACGTCCCAAAGTAATGGGGAGTTGAAATTCACCCATAAGGAACCAAATTGATTCGGGATTGGAAGTACCCAGTAGGCTAACCATGGGCGACCCATGTGGAATACCGGGAACAAACCTGCCTGAACTACAGAGAAAATGGTCATTGCTTCTGCAGAACGGTTAATGGCCATTCTCCATTTTTGACGGAATAATAAAAGTACTGCTGAAATCAATGTTCCTGCGTGACCGATACCAACCCACCAAACGAAGTTGGTGATATCCCAGGCCCATCCGACTGTTTTATTTAATCCCCATGTACCAATACCTGTAGACACAGTATATATAATACAACCGACTCCCCACAGGAAAGCGGTTAAAGCAATTGAAAATACAATCCACCATTGCTTATTGGCCCTACCTTCTACAGGTCGGGCTACATCTACTGTTATATCGTGATAAGATTTATCACCAATAACTAAAGGTTTTCTAATGGGTGCTTCGTAGTGAGACGACATAATCCTTTATATTGTTACTTATTATTATTAATTGACTAGGTATTTCTTACTTTAACGTGGTAGAATACATTTGGTTTTGTTCCAATGTGCTCTAATAAATGATACATTCTATCATCCTCTACCAGTTGCGCTACTTCGCTTTCTTTATCGTTAACATCTCCAAAGACCATAGCACCACTGCTACAAGCTGCTGAACATGCACAAGCGTTGTTAAACTCATCTTTAGCCACTACTCTGCCTTCGCGTTTCGCTTTTAAGATTACTGCCTGAGTAGACTGGATACAGAAAGAACATTTTTCCATAACCCCTCTGGAACGAACAACTACATCTGGATTCAATACCATACGACCTAAATCATCGTTCATATGATAATCGAATTCACTGTTTTTGTTGTAAAGGAACCAGTTGAAACGACGTACTTTATAAGGACAGTTATTTGCACAGTAACGGGTACCTACACAACGGTTATACGCCATATGGTTTTGTCCCTGACGACCGTGAGAAGTTGCAGCCACAGGACATACCGTTTCACAAGGTGCGTGGTTACAGTGCTGACACATTACCGGTTGGAATGCCACCTGAGGGTTATCAGAAGGATGCTCAAGACCCTGGAAAGTATCGATAGAATTCATTAATCCTGATGCCTTATCCTTAGTAATACCATCGCCTTCGAATGTCTCTTCAGAAGAATAATACCTGTCAATACGCAACCAGTGCATATCACGGCTTCTTCTTACCTCTGACTTACCAACTACAGGAACGTTGTTTTCAGCATGGCAGGCGATAACGCACGCACCACAACCTGTACAAGAGTTCAAGTCGATTGACAAGTTAAAGTGATGCCCTACAGAACGGTCAAATTCCGTCCATAAGTCCACTTTTGTAGAAGGTGTTTCTTTGTGATCCAGAGATACCATTGGAACTGGGTTCCAGATTTCTGCATCTTTTGTATTGAAGATATTCAGTGTTGTTTCTTTCACGATATCACCTCTTCCCATCAGGGTTCTTTGCAGCTGTACGCAGGCAAATTCATGATCAGATCCGGATTCTTTCGTGATTTTCACAGCCTGAACGCCATTAAAATCTTTGTATAATGAGTAAGCATTAACACCTACCTGCATTTCTGTTTTCAAGGCCGCTTTACGTCCGTATCCTAAAGCAAGACCTACAGTCCCTTTAGCTTGTCCCGGCTGAATGATTACAGGCACTTTTTCAAGTTTAGTCCCTCCAACTTCAAGCGTTACATAACTTCCGTTCAAACCACCATTAGCAACATTGTAGTTTTTCAATCCTAAATTGTCAGCATCAACTCTGGAAATGGTCAGGTAGTTATCCCAGGATACTCTTGTAATAGGATCCGGAAACTCCTGTAACCATGGGTTGTTAGCCTGCTGACCATCACCCATACCAGTTTTAGTATACAAAACAAGCTCTAAAGCTCCTGCTGGTTTAGACTGGCTTAATGCTGTAGCTGCCGCTGCAATACCTGCAACTGACCCAGCTCCACCACCAGAAACCGTACCTACGAAGAAACCGTCATGTACTGCCTGGTTCCATGTTTTTCCTGAAAGCACTGAAGCATTCCAGTACCCTTTCAGGTAATCATAGTAGGAAGTTGAGTTTCCTGCCCAGGTCAATAAAGCTTCCTGAAATTGTTTGGTCTCAAATAAAGGACGAATCGTAGGCTGCATAAGGCTATAATGCCCTTTCACGATGGTAACATCGCCCCATGATTCTAAATAGTGTGGTGCAGCAGCTGCAATAGTAGAAGCTAAAACGGTCTCATCTTCTTTTAAAGAGAATGTTACACTGGTTTTAACTTTTTTCAGCGCTTCACCGAATTCTTTACCGTTTGGCAAAGTATACACAGGATTTACACCACTCATAATAAGTGTATGTACATTTCCTGCTTTAATATCGTTTAGTAATTCCAGCACCTGAGCACTGTTACCTTTTCTTATTTGTCTTGTCTGAGTAGTATTGAAAGCCTCACTACCCAAAGCCTGATTGATTGCCAACACTAAAAGCTGAGCGTTTTTATCCTGAAGACCAGAAACTAAAACTCCTTTACTTCCCGCAGCTTTCAATTGGGCGGCAGCATTATTTACCGCTTCCTCATTGGCAAATTTACCAACAGCTACTGCATTACCAGTAACAATGCCGTAAATTTTTGCTAAGGCTAATTTTTGATCTGTAACAGTCATTGGATAACGCTTGTCAGCATTTGCACCCGTTAAAGACATGTTTGATTCAAATTGAATATGACGGGACATTTTTCCGTTTTTCGGAACTCTGCCTTTACCATAATTACAATCAAATCCACCACCTTGCCAGTCTCCAAGGAAATCGGCACCTACTGAAACAATAGTAGCTGCTTTACCAAAATCGTAATCTACTAAAGCACGCTCTCCGTAAACTTCCTGGAAAGCATCCAACGCCTCAGAAGAAGAAACTGCATCATATACCACATGCTTAGCACCTGGATATTTTGCAATGAATTCCGCAATAAGCTTATCTGTAGATGGACTTGCAGTGGTATTCGTTAATACTACGATTTGTTTTCCTGTTGCTTTTGCTTCTGCTAAAGAAGCTGCAACATTAGCATTAACCGCATCCCATGATTCTGATTTACCAGCGATCTTTGGATTTTTCAAACGCATACTGTCATACATTGACAATACAGACGCATGAACCCTTGCATTAGGGGCTATTTTTGAACCGGCTAAATTATTAGCTTCAACTTTAATAGGACGACCTTCTCTGGTTTTGATTAAGATATTAGCAAAATCAAATCCATCTGCAATTGTAGTTGCATAAAAATCGGCAACACCTGGAATAATTTCTTCTGGCTGAACAACATAAGGAATCGACTTCATCACCGGACCTTCACATGATGCTAAAGTTGCCGCCGCAGTACTAAAACCAACGTACTTCAAAAAGTCACGACGTGTTGTAGATGACGCACCCAATGCTTCTTTATCTCCTAAAAATTCATCAGTAGGTATTGCTTCAACAAATTCGTTATTTCTAAGCGTCTCAACAATAGAACTATTATCGTTTAGTTCTTCAACACTTTTCCAGTATTTTTTGTTTGATGACATTGTATATAAATATTAGCTTCTTAATAATTTGATTAATAGTGACACTTACCGCATTCCAAACCTCCCATTTGTGCCGCAGTCAATTTGTCAACACCATATTTCTTAGAAAGTTCTTCATGGATTTTCTTGTAGTACTCGTTACCTTCCACTTTTACATTCGTTTCACGGTGACAATTAATACACCACCCCATTGTCAATGGAGAATGTTGTTCCATAATTTCCATAGTTTCAACACTACCGTGACAAGTCTGACACTCTAAACCTGCAACAGAAACGTGTTGTGAGTGATTAAAGTAAACAAAGTCAGGAAGATTATGAATTCTGATCCATTTTACCGGCTTGGATTTTCCAGTATATTTCTGAGCGGTTTTATCCCATCCTACTGCATCATACAGTTTCTGGATTTCACCTGTGTAGTAATCTTTAGAGTAATCTACATAAGTAGAGTCTTTATCCCCCTGGAAATCGGCAATATTCTTATGACAGTTCATACAAACATTCAAAGAAGGAATACCAGACGTCTTACTTACCCTTGCAGAAGAGTGACAGTATTTACAATCAATACCGTTATCCCCAGCATGGATCTTATGAGAGAAGTGAATTGGCTGAATTGGCTGATACCCCTGATCTACACCTACCTGCATCAGGTAACCGTAAACAAAGTACCCACTACCTAACAATAGGAAAATAGCTGTAACCAAAATCAAAAACTGATTTCTTGCAAATGCTACCCAGATTGGAGTAGTTGGCTCTTTTTTAGCCACTTCCACACCATTTGCTTTAGCGATATTTGTCAAAACCCTGTTTACCATAAACAGCATCACAACTAAAATAGCCATCACAAGACCTAAAGCAAGCAGTACGATTTGATTCGAAACACCACCTTCATTAGAACCCTGAGCACCTGGCAAAGCAGCAACCGCAGCGGGTTTCTCTTCTACCATTGATGTATACGCTATAATATTATCGATATCAGCAGTAGACAATTGTGGAAATGCAGTCATGTTAGCCTTTCCATTTTCTTCAAAAAGCTTTACCGCAGCAGCATCACCAGACTTAATCATCTCGCTACTGTTGTGGATCCACTTATAAAGCCACTCTTTATCGTGTTTTTCAGCAACTCCCCTAAGTGCAGGACCTGTAGATTTTGCATCCAGCTTGTGACAAGCTGCACAATTGGAATTAAACAATGCCTTACCCTTTACCGGATCTGCTGTACCCCCCGGAGCTGCTACTGCTGCCACCGGCTCTGCTGCTGCTCCCTGAGCATAGGAAGCAATTGAGAAATTTAACACAAGTGCTAAACTGAATAATAAAATTCTTGAAATCGAATTATGGCTACCCACCTTTTTCATATTTAAAACGGTTATCGACTAATTTGGTATGATTTTTTCTATATAAAAATTATAGAAAATTTCACACGTTTTTTTAAAACTTCCACAAAAATACGACTTATGAGTTATTCTCAAAAACCTAATTAAGCCTTATTTTCAATTTATAATTATTCTAAATAATATTTTTAATTTTGATTAATTTGAGAAATAGTACATTTGCATAAAACACAGTTCATTATGAGAATTTTAAGACCTACAAAAACGCTTCTACCCTTGTTATTTATCGCATTCACATCCACTGCTTTATATTCACAGGAAAGCAATATAACGATACAACAAGACCCCAAATTCGATCAATTACTCAAAGAAAAGCGCAAAATCAATTCATCTATAACCGTTAATGACCGCTATAAAATCCAAATCTTCTACGGTGATAATGACGGGGCCCGAAAAGCCCTTACAGACTTTAAAAGAGACTTTAAAGAGCTGGACGGTACGATCATCTTTAACTCGCCAAGTTACAAAGTATGGGTCGGGAACTTTAAGACCAAATTAGAGGCTGAAAGAAACCTTTTAGACCTTAAAAAGAAATATCCAGGCGCTCTTTTAATCAAGCCAAACAAATAAAAAAATAAAAAAATCCCGATAAATTCGGGATTTTTTTTGATCCAACAGCAAGAAAGTAATTCTTAAAAAAGACCACAAAAAAGAAGCCGTCTCAAAACAAATTTTGAGACGGTTTTTTTATTTGATACAATTTTGGATTTTAACTATCTAGATTTTAACGGGAGTAAAAAATTGCCTTTATGCTGCAATTTTCTTTCTTAAGTTGTGACCTAAAGCCATTAATCCGAATTCTAATTCTACTTTTTGAAGTCCTTTTAAAGAAAACCGTCTAAAACCGTTATTATGCTTGAGTTGAGCGAATACAGGCTCTACTGGAAAAACCGGTCAATTTGACCACCTAATTCCGGAGTAAATTGACCACCCGTTCCGGAGCAAACTGACCACCTAATTCCGGAGCAAATTGACCACCAAGTTTTGTGGTGAATTAAGTATTAAAAACTATTGATTTTTTCATGTTGTTAGAACCATACATTCGTTAAAAATTTACGGATTATGGCAAACAAAATAACAGACATGAGTAAAATTAGAAAAGTAATTAAATTCTATTGTAATGGAAAGAGTAAGTTATTTATAAGTAGCTACTTATCCCTTTCAAGAAATACGGTAAAGAAATATATTTCTTTATTTGAAGTTCTCGAATTAAGCTTTGAATTAATCGACCAAAAAACCGATGCAGAGCTGGAACTTTTATTCTCCCAGACTAGTGTAGAGGCCATTAGCCCGAGATTACAGACACTTTATGATTTTTTTCCTAAAATGGAACGTGAACTAAAAAAAGTTGGCGTTACCGTACAGCATATGTGGGAACAATATATTGCTGTAAATCCTGATGGTTATCGAACTTCACAATTTCATTATCATTACAATATATGGGGCAAACGAGTTAATCCGGTCATGCATATGAACCATAAGGCTGGTGATAAAATGTATGTTGATTATGCCGGAAAGACACTCTCAATTATTGATATAGATACTGGAGAAGTCAAAGAAGTACAATTTTTTGTAGCAATATTGGGCGCTAGCCAATACACGTATGCTGAAGCTTCCATGAGCCAGCAAAAGGAAAACTTTGTTGACTCGGTAGAAAATGCCATGCGCTTTTTTGAAGGCACTCCTGCCGCCATTGTTCCAGATAATTTAAAATCTGCCGTAATAAAAAGCAGTCGTTTTGAACCGACAATCAATGAAACCCTGGCTGATTTAGCAGAACATTACGAAACCACAATTTTACCTGCCAGAGCTTACAGGCCCAGAGACAAGTCACTAGTTGAAGGAGCTGTTAAGATATTATATCGAAGGATTTATGTAACCATAAAAGAAACTAAGTTCTTTTCTCTGGAAGAATTAAACCAGCAGATCTGGGATTTACTTGACTCTCACAATAACAGAAAACTGACAGGACGCCCTTATTCCCGCTTTGAATTATTTTTAGAAGACGAGAAAGAAAAACTGCGTCCACTCCCACAAGATCGTTTTGAAATTAAATACCAGTCTTTTGCAACAGTAATGCAAAACGGTCATGTTCAATTAAGCCAGGACAAAAACTATTACAGCGTTCCGTATCAATATGTAAAGAAGAAAGCCAAGCTGTTATATACCAAATCAACAGTAGAGATTTATTATAAATACAATCGAATAGCTGTACATCCAAGAAACTACAAACCTTATGTCTATACAACAACTCCTGAGCATTTAGCCAGTACACATCAATTTGTAGCCCAATGGAGTGCTGCCCGCTTCATTGAATGGGCTAATAATATTGATGAGTCAGTAGGAGAATATATAATGCAGATAATCGAAAGCAGAAATCATCCAGAACAGGCTTATAAAAGCTGTTTAGGAATACTGAATTTTGAAAAAAAGGTAGGCAGACAGCGATTAATAAATGCCTGCAGGCGGGCACTTGATTTTAAAATTTACAATTTTAAGACCATACAAAACATTTTAGAAAACAACTTGGATCATATTGATTTTGATCAAGAACCTGAGCAGGAACTTCCCGATCACAGTAACATAAGAGGAAAACACTATTATAACTAAATTAAATCTTGAAAAAATGAATGAATCCACAGTAACCAAAATGAAACAAATGAAGCTTTATGGCATGTTTAATGCTTTTAAAACAGCCATTGAAAGCGGGAAAACAGATCATTATACCCTTGACCAGTTTGTATCGATGATTATTGATGCAGAATGGGATGAAAGGTACAATCGTCGTATTGAACGAAGTATCACTAATGCCAAATTCCATTACAAATCAAATATTGAAAGTATCAATTTTGATGTATCACGTAACCTGGACCGAAACATGGTACTGCGTCTGGCAGAATGCGAATTTATAGAGAAAAACGAAAACATTTTAATCACTGGAAGCACCGGTGTCGGTAAAAGTTATTTAGGTACTGCATTAGGTTATCAAGCCTGTATACAGGGTTTTAAGGTAAGTTATTTTAATACCTCAAAATTGTTCGCTAGACTAAAAATGGCTAAAGCAGATGGTACTTATCTACGGGAACTTACCAAAATACAAAGACAGGATGTTATAATACTTGATGATTTTGGACTCCAGGCACTTGACAGCCATAACCGAATTACTCTTTTAGAGATCATAGAGGACAGGCATAATAACGGCTCTATAATCGTGACATCACAAATACCAGTTCAAGGCTGGTATGATATAATTGGAGAAAAAACGATAGCCGATGCAATATTAGACAGACTTATACACCAATCTCATAGGCTTGAATTACATGGAGAATCCATGAGAAAGAAAAGAGGAATAAACAAAGAGTGATATTTTATTATATTTGAATACTAATTAACAGATGAAAAAATATAGTTTTTAATCAAAACGGAGGTGCTCACTTTGCACCGGAATTAGGTGGTCATTTTGAACTGGAATCAGGTGCTCACTTTAAAACGGAATGGGGTGATCAATATAACCGGAATTTGCACTCTACATCGGCAGAGCGTTGCTTTCTTCTTTGTATTCCTATTTCACTTAGTAGTAATTCCCTTGCTTGTTGTTTATGTCTTTCAAGGTTGTGGTTTCGCTCGATGCTTCTGTTTCCCTGAGCTTTAAAACATTGACCTCGAAGTGAACAGCCTTCACAGTTTTTGGCCTGATAATGCGATAAGGTTTGGGTGTATCCTGTAGTTGTTGTTTTCTGGTTTTGATATGTTTTATGCATTTTTTGTCCCATTGGACATACATAATAGTCTTCTTCTGGATTGTAATAGAGATTTTCCTTGCTAAAAGCCTTGTGTTTCTTTTGGTAGTTTTGATCTTGTTCTTTTTCAAAAGTATTATACTTCACAAAAGCTTTGAGTTTCTTCTGTTTCAGATAATCGTAGTTTTCTTCACTTCCATAACCTGCGTCAGTAGTTATTTCTTTTATCTTTTTAAATACTTTTTTACCAAAGGTTTGTTCCAAATTTTCTAAATGAGGCTGGAGTGTTTTAGTATCGGTCGGATTTTGGTGGATGGTATAATGAACAATGATCTGATTTTGTGTAGATATTTGAGTATTATAAGCTGGTTTGAGCTGTCCGTTTAACATATGGTCTTCTTTCATGCGCATAAAAGTAGCCTGGGTGTCAGTTTTGCTGTAACTGTTTCTTTCTCCCAGAATAGCTTCTTGCTTTTCATACTTTTCAAGATTGGAAGTAAAATTATTTTTTATGTAGCGTAATTTAGCTTTTGCTTTAGAACTGGTCTTTTCATTACCAGAGAGTTTGGCATCTATTTTAGCTACAGTTTTCTCAATTACCTCTTTGCTGATTTCTTTGAACTCTGTTGGTTCCGGGTTGGGGTCATCTTCATTGTCGATACTTTGGGCATAGTTCCATAATTCTTCCAACTGGGTGAGCATTTTTGCTTTATTGGTTTTTATGCTCTTACCCCACACAAAAGTGTACCTGCCGGCCTGAGCTTCTATTTTTGTTCCGTCGGTATAAATTTGTTTTAGATTCACCAGTCCTTCTGAGGCCAACATCAAAACTACCTGCTTGAAGATTTCTTTAAAACTCTCTTTTAGTTTATCACTTCTAAATCTATTAATTGTATTATGATCAACAATAGTCATAGAAGTAAGCCACATAAAATTGATATTCTCACGAAGTGCAAGTTCTATCTTTCTCGAAGAATAGATATTAGTCATATAAGCATACAACATCACTTTGAGTAACATCTTTGGATGATATCCAGGATTACCTTCTTTACTGTACGCTTTTAAAAGAGGCTGGATATTAAGGGATTCCACAACTTGATCAACTATTCGAACCGCATGTGTATGTGGAATTAAATCATCAAACGAATAAGGTAGAAGCATCGTTTGTTGTTGGTTATAATGTTTGAATCTCATATATAATCAGCTGTTTATCACTGATTAAATTTACAAAATTGCATATAAAAATACAAACTAAAAAAAAAGAAGCTGACTCAGTTTTGAGACAGCTTCTTTTTCAGCATAAGGCTGTATCTTATTTCAGTTTTTTCTTCACCGCAACTTCCTGGAAAGCTTCGATTACGTCATACTGCTGAATATCGTTGTAATTCTTAATTTGAATACCACAGTCATATCCTTTAGAAACTTCTTTCACATCATCTTTAAATCGTTTTAAAGCGGTCAGTTCACCAGTGAAGATGACTACACTTTCACGGATCAATCTGATTCTTGATGATCTGAATATTTTACCATCGGTAACCATACATCCTGCAATCGTACCCACTTTAGAGATTTTAAATGTTTCTCTGATTTCTGCAGTACCGGTAACTTCTTCCTTCATTTCCGGAGAAAGCATTCCTTCCATTGCATCTTTCAGGTCGTCAATCGCATCATAGATAATCGAGTAATTACGGATATCAATTTCTTCTTTATCCGCCAATTGTTTCGCATTACCTGCAGGGCGCACATTAAATCCGATAATAATCGCATCTGAAGCAGAAGCAAGCATTACATCCGTTTCGGTAATTGCACCTACTCCTTTATGGATAATGTTAATTTGAATTTCTTCAGTTGATAATTTAGAGAACGAATCAGATAATGCTTCAACAGAACCATCCACATCCCCTTTCAAGATAATATTAAGCTCTTTAAACTGTCCTAAAGCAATACGTCTTCCAATTTCAGCCAAAGTAATGTGTCGTTGTGTACGAACAGATTGCTCTCTCATTAATTGAGTACGCTTAGCCGCAATTTGTTTTGCTTCTTTTTCGTCTTCAAATACATTGAACTTATCACCCGCAGTTGACGCACCATCAAGTCCTAAAACAGAGATTGGTGTAGACGGACCTGCAATTTTAATCACATTCCCTCTTTCATCATGCATCGCCTTGATCTTACCGTGATGTTTACCAGCAAGCATATAATCACCTACCCGTAATGTACCATCCTGAACAAGAACCGTAGAAATATACCCTCTACCTTTATCAAGGAAAGCCTCAACCACAGTTCCGATCGCCGGTTTGTTTGGGTTCGCTTTAAGATCTAAAAGCTCTGCTTCCAGTAAAACTTTCTCCAACAATTCCTTAACTCCCAAACCTGTTTTGGCTGATATATCATGCGACTGGATTTTTCCACCCCAGTCTTCTACCAGTAAATTCATACTGGCCAATCTTTCTTTAATTTTTTCCGGATTAGCAGTTTGCTTATCTACTTTATTGATCGCAAAGATAATCGGCACATTAGCTGCCTGAGCATGGCTGATAGCCTCTTTGGTTTGTGGCATGATATCATCATCCGCCGCCACAACAATAATAGCGATATCCGTTACCTGAGCACCACGTGCACGCATCGCCGTAAAGGCCTCGTGACCCGGTGTATCCAGGAATGCAATTTTTTGACCATTCTCAAGAGTTACCCCATAAGCACCAATGTGCTGTGTAATACCTCCTGACTCACCAGCGATAACATTTTCTTTACGGATATAATCCAATAAAGAGGTTTTACCGTGGTCAACGTGACCCATTACCGTAACAATAGGCGCACGGAACACTAAATCTTCCGGTTTGTCTTCTACTACCTGGATCGCTTCTTCAATATCTGTAGTAATAAATTCTACATCATATCCAAATTCATCCGCAACAATAGTCAACGTTTCCGCATCCAGACGCTGGTTCATGGTTACCATGATTCCCAATGACATACACGTTCCAATTACTTTTGTAATCGGCACATCCATCATGATTGCAATCTCACCAACGGTTACAAATTCAGTAACCTTGATAGTCTTACTACCTTCATCCAATAAACGTTGTTCATCATCGGATTTCTGACGGTGCGTATCACGCTTGTCTCTTCTGTATTTAGCCGCTTTAGATTTACTTCCTTTTCCTTGAAGTTTCTCTAAAGTCTCTCTAATTTGATTTTTAACTTCCTCTTCCGTAGGCTCCACTTTTGCAACAATAGCAGGGCGGTTTCCTTTAACAAAACCTGGACGTGAACTTCTGTTGGCATTGTTACCTCCAGTGTTTGGCGTAATCTTATTCGGATTATTCCCTGTTCCTGTCCCTGCTGCACCTGGTGGTCTTGGAGCTCCTGGTTTCGGCGCAATTCTCTTGCGTTTATTTTTATTCGCGTTCGCATTTGCAGCAGCATTAGCCCCTGGTTTGTTCGGCGTAATTTTAGGCTCTTCTTTTTTCTTCTTAGGCTTATTGAACTGCGACAAGTCAATTGTCTGACCAGTAAAAGTCGTCCCAGAAAGTTTTTGATACTGCGTCGTAATGGTTTCTTCCACTGGAGCAGCAGCTATTTCAGCAACCGGCGTTTCTGCTTTTACCACTTTTTCAGTTTTAGCAACTTTTTCTTCTTTCTCTACAGCTGGAGCTGGTTTGTCCTCTTTCGCTTTCGCTTCAGGCTGTACCGGCACCTCTTTTACCTCTGCAGGTTGTTCCACTTTCGGTTCTGCCACTGGCTTAACCGGAGCTTCTTTCGTTTCTTTTATTTGTGGCTTTTCCGCCTCAACAGGTTTTTCGACCTTCGGTTCAGATTCAACAACTGGCTTTACTTCGTCTTGCTTAGAAGGGGCAACAGCAGGTTTTTTAGGCTGATTCAGATCAATGTTTCCTACAAGTTTCGGAGAGGAAAGAACAGCTTTAGCCCGGATGACTTCTTGTCTTTGACGTTCTTCATCCTGTTTGCGTTTCTCTTCAATTTCTTTTTCTCTCTCAACCCGAAGCGCTTCTTTCTCTTTTCTTTTCTCTTCTCCTACTTCAATAGAAGCTTCCTTTTTCCCTTTATCGCCAGCAAATTGACTTTGCAGAATACCATACTCCTTGTCCGATATTTTAGCGTTCGGATTTGCATCGATAGCAATTCCCTTATCTTTAAGATAATCCACAGCTCTATCTAACGAAATATTTAATTCCCTTAAAACCTTGTTAATTCTTATTACTCTTTCTTCAGACATAAAACCTTTAATATTTTTTTAGTATTGGAAAGAATTAGTCCTCGAACTCTTCTTTCAAAATTCTTATCACATCAAGAATTGTTTCTTCTTCAAGATCTGTTCTTCGTACCAGATCCTCTACATCTTGTTTTAGAATACTTCTTGCTGTATCTAAACCAATTTTGGCAAACTCTTCAATTACCCAAGCTTCGATTTCATCAGAGAATTCAGTTAATTCAACATCTTCGTCTTCTACTAAATTACCTTCCCTGATTACATCCAGTTCATAACCTGTCAGCTGACCGGCTAATTTTATATTATGTCCACCTCTACCGATGGCTTTTGATACTTCTTCCAATTTAAGAAAAACTTCTGCCCGCATCGTCACTTCATTAATCTTAATAGAAGATACTTTCGCAGGGCTAAGTGCTCTTGTGATAAACAACTGGGTATTGGTCGTGTAATTAATCACGTCAATATTCTCATTCCCAAGCTCTCTTACGATCCCATGGATACGGGATCCTTTCATCCCCACACAAGCTCCTACAGGATCAATCCTATCATCATACGAATCTACGGCAACTTTTGCTTTTTCCCCAGGAATTCGCACTACTTTTTTAATAGTAATCAAACCATCAAAAACTTCCGGGATTTCCTGTTCAAATAATTTCTCCAAAAACTTCTCTGAAGTTCGGGACATTATAATCTGAGGCTTATTGCCTTTCAATTCCACATTTTCAATAATACCTCTTACATTGTCTCCTTTTCTAAAAAAGTCAGAAGGAATCTGTTTTTCTTTAGGAAGTACAATCTCATTTCCTTCATCATCCACCAAAATTACAGCTCTTGGGCGTACGTGGTGTACTTCCGCAGTGTAAATATCACCGATTAAATCTTTGAATTGCTTGTATAAGTTCGTATTATCGTGTTCGTGTATTTTGGAAATCAGGTTTTGACGCAAAGCCAAAATAGCCCTTCTTCCCAAATCAATTAATTTCACTTCTTCAGAAACCTCTTCACCTATTTCAAAATCCGGTTCAATTTTACGAGCTTCAGTCAGGGTAATTTCTTCATTTTCAAAATCAAGATCTTCATCTGCTACAATAACCCTTCTTCTCCAGATTTCCATGTCTCCCTTATCAGGATTTATAATGATATCGAAATTATCATCTGAACCATATTTCTTTTTCAATGCATTTCTAAATACATCTTCTAAAATCGCCATAAGCGTTACACGATCAATTAACTTGTCGTCTTTAAATTCTGAAAATGACTCTATTAACGCGATATTCTCCATGCCAATCTTTTATTAAAATGTTACTGTAACAATTGCTTCTTTAATTTTGCTGTAAGGAAGTTCCAGTCGTTTTTCTACTGTCTCTTTTCCTTTTCCTATTTTTTTCGGCTCTCTTGCCGTCCATTCCAAAACGATATAATCATCATTTACTGCTGATAAAGTCGCTTCGATTTTTTCGTCTTCGGTTTTAACAATCAATGTTCTTCCGATACTTTTCTGATACTGCCTTACCAATTTCAAAGGAGTGGAAAGTCCGGCCGAAGCAACTTCAAGCGAAAAATCCTGTTCTTCCCTGTCAAGGTTATGTTCAATGGCCCTGCTGATATCAATACAATCCTGAAGTGTAACCCCATTGTCACCATCAAGGGTAACAATAATTTTATTAGCATCGGTAATGGTAAGATCGATCAAAAAAAGTGCGCTTTTCTCTTCCAGTCCTGCATTGAGCAGATTGATAACTTTTTCTTTAAATGTCATATTTTTATAAAAAGAGGGGACCTCTAGCCCCCTCATTATTTAAGTTTTAATAAATAACGATGCAAATATAGTGTTTTTTTTATAAAATCGAAATCATTGTGTTATGTTAAATTTATTCCTACCTTTATAAAACCAATTAATAACCAAACAAATAATCTTTACAAACTCCTATTATGAAAAGAATCTTAGTGCCTACCGATTTTTCTGAACATGCTGAATATGCCCTAAAAGTCGCTGCCCAAATCGCACGAAAAACCGACGCAGAAATCTATTTACTCCATATGCTTGAGCTTCCAAATCAAACAGTCGATGCTGTTGCTCCGGGGAGCGAGGTTCCGGAAGTAATGTTCTATATGAAAAAAGCACACGAACGATTTGAAGAACTAAAACAACAGGATTACTTATCCGGAATTCCCGTAACTGAAGCCGTTCAATTTGACCGAGCTTTTGAAGGTATCCTCAAAATAAGCAAAAAACACGAAATCGACATCATCATCATGGGCTCTCACGGCGCCAGTGGTTTCGAAGAGATCTTCATCGGCTCCAACACTGAAAAAGTAGTCCGCACCTCTGACATTCCTGTATTGGTCATCAAAAAAGGCGACGAAAATTTCAATATAAAAAATATCGTATTTGCTTCCGACTTTACCGACGAAATCAAAAAACCTTTTGAAAAAGCGGTAGAATTCGCAGCTTTATTTGGAGCACACATCCATCTGCTGATGGTCAACACGCCAAACGATTTCAAATCCACCAGCGCTGCCGAAAAAATAATGACTGACTTTGTCCGTAATTACCCAATAGGCACCTATTCCACACACGTCTACAACGAAACGAATGTCGAAAAAGGAATTCTGAAATTCTCCAAAAGCATCAATGCCGACCTAATCGGAGTGAGCACACACGGCAGAAAAGGACTGAATCACTTTTTCAACGGCAGCATCAGCGAAGACATCGTCAATCACGCTTCCCGCAATGTAATCACATTCAAAATATAATCTTTCGCAAGACACTTAAAACGCCTCCATAAGGAGGCGTTTTTTTTGCTATAAAAAAAAGTCTCCCAATTGAAATCGGAAGACTTTTCTGTTGGTCTACTAGGACTCGAACCTAGAAAGACGGCACCAAAAACCGTTGTGTTACCATTACACCATAGACCAGCGAATGTGGAAAATTAAATGAAAAAGCCTCCTGACATTCATCAGGAGACTTGAAGTTGGTCTACTAGGACTCGAACCTAGAAAGACGGCACCAAAAACCGTTGTGTTACCATTACACCATAGACCAATTCTATCATTAATTCGGGTGCAAATGTAATATCTTTTTTCCGTTTTCCAAACGTTTTCCAAAAAAAAATTAAAAAAAAATATTATACATTTCTTTAACCAAAAAAAACATTTTCTTTGTAGAATATTATTTTAATAACCGAAAAAGTTAATATGGTCACATTCAACTTCAACAAATGGAATACGATCCTTGGATGGTTTACATTTGCTATCGCATTAATTACCTATTCACTCACTGTTGAACCAACATTAAGTTTCTGGGATTGTGGAGAATACATAGCCACTTCGGCAAAATTAGAGGTAGGACATCCACCGGGAGCCCCTTTATTTCAGATGCTTGGCGCTTTTTTCGCCATGTTTGCTACCGAAGCCAGTAAAGTTGCCTTAATGGTAAATATGCTTTCTGTTTTTTCCAGTGCGTTTACGATTCTTTTCATGTTTTGGTCCCTGACCCTACTGCTCCGAAAAGTGATTGGGCAATTTTCAGAAATCACAACCAGTAATGCTATTGTTATTTTAGGAAGTGCTTTTGTCGGCTCTTTAGCTTTTACTTTTTCAGACAGTTTTTGGTATAGCGCAACTGAAGCTGAAGTATATGCCATGGCATCCTTATTAATTGCCCTATTATTCTGGCTTGGCCTTCGCTGGGAACAGGAAATGGACACTCCAAGAGGCAATAAATGGTTCTTAATCATCTCTTTGGTTCTCGGACTTTCGTTTGGTGTACACTTTATGGCCCTATTGACAATTCCTTCTTTGGGATTATTATATTACTTCAAACATTTCAAAAAAATAACGATTAAGAATTTCATAGTAGCCAATGTGGTTATTGTAGCCATCTTATTCTTTGTCTTTAAATTTTTACTTCCGTATACGTTAGGATTCTTTGGTAAAATGGAAATCTTCATGGTAAACAGCCTGGGATTACCATTTAACTCAGGAACTATCTTTGCCGGACTCATTATCATTGCATTCTTTTACTTTGGCTTACGATACACGACTAAAAAGAACCTGGTTCAGGCGAACACTTTATTATTAAGTGTTCTTTTTATCCTGATTGGTTTTTCTACCTGGTTAATGCTTCCGATACGCTCGAATGCCAATGTAGTGATCAATGAAAACAGGCCTTCGGATGCTGCCGAAGTTTTAGCATATTACAACCGGGAACAATACGGAGAACAAAAAACATTCTACGGACCACAATTCTCAGAAACCTATACCGGATTGGACCCTGTGAATCCATATACGGATGACAAACCCAATTACCAAAGGGATTACAAAAGCGGAAAATATATCATTGTAAATAATTATAAAAACGCGAAACAAAACACAAACGACAGTCAAAAAGCGTTTTTACCACGGATGTGGAGTCCGGACCATGCCGAAAATTATATGAGATTCACCAATGTTCTGAATTTCACCATAAACTATGATGCGCTACCCGAAGATGCTGACCCACAACAATTGGTGGACCTGGTTTCGGAATTCCGCAAAGCTTACAATTCCCATCAGATTGGTGTGGAAGAGTACAATACTTTCCTTAAAACGTATGGCGACTACCTGACCATCCAAAAACCAACTACTGCCGACAATATCAAATTCATGTTTGAGTACCAGTTCGGTTACATGTACTGGAGGTATTTGATGTGGAATTTTACCGGCCGCCAGAACGACATACAGGGAAAATATGACAATCTTAACGGAAACTGGATTAGCGGCATTAAATTCATTGATGAAGCCCGTCTGGGATCACAGGACAATTTACCTTCTGATGCATTAAACAATAAAGCAAGAAACACGTATTTCTTCCTGCCATTTATTATTGGATTAATTGGATTCTTCTTCCATGCCAAGAAAGACCTGAAAAGTTTTTATGTATTATTGGCTTTATTTTTATTCACCAGTATCGCTTTAAAGATATTCCTAAACGAACGCCCATTTGAACCGCGCGAAAGGGATTATGCTGTAGTAGGTTCATTCTATGTATTTGGAATATGGATTGGCTTTGGCGTGTATGCCATTTATGATTTCATCAAGAACTACCTGAAACCAAAAATTGCAGGACCGGTAGTGATTGGGGTTACATTACTTGCTGCACCGGTATTAATGGCTTCCCAAAACTGGGACGATCACGACCGTTCAGGTAAATATACTGCTATTGCAATGGCAAAAGCATATTTGAGCTCCTGTGATCCGAATGCTATCTTATTTACTATTGGTGATAATGATACGTTCCCATTATGGTATGCCCAGGAAATCGAGCATTTCCGTACCGATGTAAGAATCGTAAATACACAGCTGATCATGACCGACTGGTATATTGACCAGATGAAAGCGAAGGCATATAAATCCGAACCGCTTCCTATTTCGTTTAAAAACGATCAGTATATCGGCGGTAAACGTGATTATTCCATCTTCCGAAAAACAACTGAAGGGCGTCTTGACATTAAAGATTTCTTAGATTTTATAAAATCGGATGATGCCAGAACATTATTGGAATTGCAAAATGGACAAAAAGTACACTACTACCCTACCAACAAAATTAGAATTCCGGTAGACCGCAATGCGGTTATTGCGAACAAAGTAGTGAGCCCTAAATATTATGATTCGATTGTTCCCTACATAGACATCGATATTTCCGGCGGATCATTACTCATAAACAGACTAATAATGCTGGATATTGTAGCCAATAATAACTGGAAAAGGCCAATCTATTTCACCGGAGGCAGCTTCGGAAATGACGACTATATCTGGATGAAGGATTACCTTCAACTGGAAGGTATGACCTATAAACTGGTACCGGTTAAAACACCAATACCAAAAGATGGCAGCCCATTGGATATGGGCCAGATTGATGCGGATAAAATGTATGATATCGTAATGAAATGGGACTGGGGGAATAGCGAAAGCCAAAAAATATACCACGACCCGGAGACCCGTAAAAACAGTATCTCGTACAGAACCAACCTAGCGCGTTTGATGGAACAACTCATCAATGAGGGTAAAAAAGACAAGGCTAAGAAAATCATTGATCTTGCCATGACAAAAATGCCTATTGATTATTTTGGGTATTACACTTTAGTAGAACCATTCGCTGCCGGCTACTATGAAATCGGAGAAAAAGAGAAGGCTCGTGAAACGCTAACCAAACTGATTGGTAAATACCAGGAAGACCTGAATTATTTCGGCGGCCTAAAACCTTCAGAGCAGGAAGCCAATTATATGGACATTGCCACTGATATCGAGCGCTACAGAAGTCTGCTGATCATCATGCAGGACCGCGGCGACCTTGATTTCTACGAGAAGAGCCGTAAAGAATTCAATACGATCAATGAACGTTTCAAACGTTTCGGACGTAAAAACCAATAGCATAAAATCTATTTTTGTAAATGCAGCATCGCACTTCGCTTTGCTGCATTTTTTTTATTCGTAATTTTACCTCATGGACTTACTTTGGATAAAAACAAATGCTTTTATTAAAGCGATCTTCTTCCGCTACACCTGGTCAATCCCCGTTTCCGGCACTAACAAGCCCGTTTACCTTACTTTTGATGACGGCCCCACACCCGAAATCACCAACTGGGTTTGCGATCAGCTCAAAGCTTATAATGCCAAAGCAACTTTTTTTTGTATCGGGAACAACATTGAGAAAAACCCACAACTTTTCGATCGCCTTATTGCTGAAAAACATACTATCGGAAACCACACCTATTCGCATCGAAAAGGCTGGCAAACTCCAACATCAATCTATCTGGAAGAAGTACTAAAAACGGAAGAAATCATTCGGGAACGGCTTGGATTGTATAACGCTCATTCTTTGCAAAAGTTATTTCGTCCGCCGTATGGCAAAATAAAATTCAGCCAATCGTCGAAAATACGAAAAGCCGGCTATAAAATTATTATGTGGGATGTATTGAGTGTGGATTATGATCGTACAACGACTCCGGAAAAGTGCCTGCAAAATGTACTGCAAAATGTAGCGCCAGGAAGTATTATTGTTTTCCATGACAGCATAAAAGCATTTAAAAACTTAGAATATGTGCTGCCGGAAACTTTAAAATTCCTGAAAGAGAATAACTATGAAATGCTGGAAATAGGGTAATTAATTAAAAGCCAGGTTCTTTATACCTGCTCTTTCAAAATACCAATGATAGAATTTGCATCCAATTCTCCGGATTGCCTCCAGATCATTTGACCTTCTTTATAAATCATTAAAGTAGGGAGGCCTTTAATGCGCAATGCCTCTGCTAATTCCTGATTTTTGTCTACATCAATTTTAATGACTTTAGCCCGGTCTCCCAATGCAGCGGCCACATCACGGATTACCGGATGCATCGCAATGGACGGCTCGTTCCATTCTGTATAGAAATCAATCAGAACAGGAATATTGGCATTTATAATTTCTCCAAATTTTGACATACTAGAAAATTTTAATAGCTGTATTTTTAACTCAGGTGTAATGTAAAACTATACAAATGTAATATAATTCACGAATTACACTATTTTTTTACCTTTTTTTAGTTCTAAAACGGTTATTTCAGGCCAGATTCCCACACGACCAGGATAGGCGTGAAACCCAAATCCACGATTCACGTAAATATAGCGGCCAAATTCCTCATACAATCCAGCCCATTGCTTATACACATACTGAACCGGACTCCACTTAAAGACACCTGGTATTTCAATACCAAACTGCATTCCGTGTGTATGACCACTTAAAGTCAGCTGGAAATTTTTTGCTGCTTTCTTAACCTCATATTCCCAATGGGAAGGATCATGGCTCATCAGTACTTTAAAATCCTGTGCGGTCAATCCCTCAGATGCTTTTCCCAAATCACCAGCCTGTTTGAAATTATGGCCCCAGTTTTCTACGCCCACCAAAGCAATTTTATCAGCTCCTTTGGTAATAAAACGATGTTCATTCAGCAATAATTCAAAGTCAATTTGGCGGTGCAGGTCTTTGATGGCTGCAAAATTCGCATCTTTCGCCTCCAGGGAAGGCCAAGTGAGGTATTCCCCGTAATCGTGATTTCCCAAAACCGAATATTTTCCAAATGCAGGTGTATTGATCTTTTTAAAGGTTTCAATCCACGGGAGCATTTCATCAGCATGTGCATTTACAATATCTCCGGTAAAAAGAACCATATCTGATCCCTGTTCATTAATAAGGTCTATCGCGTAACTGATTTTCTCCGGATTATCAAAACTCCCACTATGGACATCGGAGATTTGCGTGATCGTAAAACCATCGAAACTATCCGGGAGATCATCGAAAAAAATAGTCTGCTTAATTACCTTAAAATTATATTTCCCCTCAAATATCCCATAGATGAGTGACAAAAAAGGAATCGCTGCAATTCCCAGCGCAATCTGGCTCACAAACTTACGACGGGCCGGAATAGCACTTTCCGTGACACTGGCCTGCGTGAAATATTGGATCGCAGTTACACACAACCGGTATATATCTTCCCCGAACAAAAACAAAGTGATAATCAGCTTTGGAATAAAAACAAGCAATAACAATCCCATAGCGGTCATAGACTGGCTCGTTTGTCCCACACTCCGGTCAAACTTCAGAAAAGAATATAAAATAAACAGCAATACCACCAAACTGATTAGCGCATAGCCAATTAAAATGCCACGAGTCTTAAAAAGGGTTTTAAATGCCTGAAAAGCATACAACTCGACTAATAGCACGACAAAAACAACAACAATCCAACGTATCATTCAAAAATAATTTGAAAACAAATAAACAAATTATGGAAACGTCGTAAATTTAATTGGATAAACTTTAACTTTTTAGAGGAGCAAGCCCCAGTTCAAAAAAATCGATATAGAATTCTTACTAATTTCTTTCGTTATAAAAGTTTTTTACAAAAATATAATTGTTAAATACTTTAAAATTCCATTGCAATTACCGCTAAAATTAAGAATATACTGCAAAAATCGTATTTCGTTATTTTTATTTAATCTAAATAAATAGATTTGCATCAGCAATAATAAATCATGCTCATGAAAAAAATCTACTTCATACTCACAGCACTGATCAGCTGTAGCCAAATGCAAAGCCAACTTTTTGAGGCAGTTCCCAATTCAGGGTTCCAGGGTGTATTTTTTGGCGACTGTGCCACCGCTGATTTCAATAATGACGGAAAAACAGATTTTATAATTTCTGGTGCAAAACCCGGTTATACTGGTTTTACAGCAATTTACGAAAACAATAACGGCAGTTTTGCGGCAAACACAATTGCACAACTGGATCAGCTGATGTATTCTGCCATAGCAGTGGCCGACCTTAACGGAGACAACCGTAATGACATCATTGTTACGGGAACGACTACAACCGGGACAGCAGAAACCGTTTTTGTAATTTATTACAACAATGGGGACGGTAGTTTCAGCAAAGATAACACGACGGGAATCGTAGGGGTTAACTTTGGATCGCTACAGGTCGCTGATTTTGATGGCGACGGACGGAAAGATATCTTGGTAAACGGAAATCCAGGTACTGAATATTCGACAAAAATTTACCGTCAGGGTATCAACGGCACTTTTACTGATATGAACGCCAATTTAATGGGTACTTATTTTAGTGCTACAAAAGTATTTGATGCCAATGGGGATGGGCACCCGGATATCTTAGTTACAGGTTATAATACTGCCGGAATACCGGACTCCAAAATATACCTCAATTCCGGTGACGGAACGTTTACTGAAAAACAGACCACACTTGCAGGTGTTTATTTTTCTTCGATCGATGTTGCTGACATCAATAATGACGGCCATCCGGATCTTCTAATTTCCGGCACTGATACAACACCAAAACAAACGCTTATTATATATATGAATGACGGCACCGGGAATTTTACCGAAATGGAAAATAATTTCATCGGTACTTATAATGGCAGTTCAAAATTTGTAGACTATAATAATGACGGCCTAATCGATGTTTTCTCTATTGGCAGTAATGCAGCAGGACAAAATACCACTCTATTATACAAAAACAACGGGAACGGCACTTTTACAGAAGATACCGCTGCAGCCGCCAGCATAGCCGGACTTAACATGTCCCGTGCACAATGGTTCGACTATGATGGGGATGGGGATCTTGATGTGCTGACTATCGGTTTTGAAGGAGGAAATATAGCCCATACCACACTATACAAGAATACTACGATTAATCCGGTAACGTGTTCAGAACCGGGAAATACTACGGGGGATACGGGATGTGTAACCTTTACCTACCTTGGTAGCCCGGTGACCTACACTACTGTAAGAGGTAGCGATGGCAACATTTGGCTGCAACAAAACTTAGGCAGCAGCAAAGTGGCAGAAACTGTAAATGATGCTGATGCGTATGGGGATCTTTTCCAATGGGGACGTCATGATGATGGCCACCAAAAAAGAAACTCCACCACTGCGGCAATTCCAACACCTAACAATCCTTCTGGCATTATTAACAGCAGTACAGCAGCAGAATTTTATGTTGGATCGCCAGGATGGTGGTCACCGAATGCCTTAACTGACAAATGGGTCGGAAGTACACCTGCCGAAGCCTCTGATGTTAATGGCTGTGATCCTTGTAAAGCTTTAGGGAACGGATGGAAAATGCCAACCGAAACAGAATGGGAAGCCATTATTGAATCCCAAAATATAGCAAATCCCGCAACGGCTTTTACCAGCGTATTAAAATTACCAGCCTCAGGATACCGAAGCGCTTCAGGCGCATTAACCTTTGTAGGAACCAGAGGGTACTATTCCAGTGCCACAACGAGTTCATCTGGTTCGAAGTATCTATATGTAGGAACAACAATTGCCAATCCATCCGCAGGAGGACCAAGAGGACAAGCTTCAGCCGTACGTTGCTTAAAATATCCTTCCGCTGTAGAGTCTCCTTATTGCAATGTAACGGTAGATTATGATGTAGAGCCTATTACCCGCGTTAGTTTTGCCGGAATCAACAATACCAGTTCAGCAACTGTAAACGGAAGCCCAGCTTATGAAAATTTCACTGCAATTTCAGGAACGGTCCATGCAGGCCAATCGTATGAAATCATAGTTGAAGGGAATACTGCCGGAGCATTTGAACATGACATCCGCGTATTTATTGACTGGAATAAGAATGGTGTTTTCGATATGGATTCCGAATATTATGGATTCTCATTGAATCCATCCACAGGAGCAGATGGCGTACAGGCGACAGGTACCATTGCCGTTCCATCCAATGCATTAATGGGCAACACCAGAATGCGAATCATAAAAGACCAGTGGAATGTCTATGAAGAAGGTGAATTTCACGGATGTTTAAATGCCTATTACGGACAGGTGGAAGACTATACCTTAGATGTACAGCAAACACTCGGAGTAATTGATGTCATTAAAAACACCTTTGAGATCTATCCGAACCCAACGCACAATACTGTGACAATAGCAACTGAATCTATCCTAAAATCGGCTCGTGTATACAATCAGCTTGGACAATTAATTGTAGACCAGACCCAACCGGTGATTAACCTATCCCAGGCTCCAACCGGAATTTACATGATTCAGATTGAATTTGAAAACGGCCAGACTGCTGTCCGTAAACTTATCAAAAAGTAATTTTTAGTTAGTTTTTTATCCATTTTTATTTTTTTTGTTTAGGGGAAACCGCTGCATTATCTTTTTTGCAGCGGTTTTTTATTGATACTAATATTAAGTTTGTAATTTTGGAAACCTTTAAAAAAGAATTATGTCACAACAAAAACGCCTTTTCCTCTTAGATGCCTATGCCTTAATTTTTCGTGGCTATTATGCTTTTATAAAAAATCCAAGAATTAATTCAAAAGGACTGGATACTTCTGCCATTATGGGATTCATGAATTCCTTATTGGATGTTATCAAGCGTGAGAAACCCGATCATTTGGCTGTAGCTTTTGATAAGGGAGGCAGCCACGTCCGATCTGAAATGTATACCGAGTACAAAGCCAATCGGGACGCCACACCCGAAGCCATACAAATTGCCATACCTTATATTCAGGAGATCCTGAAAGCAATGCATATTCCCATCATAGAATTTGCCGGTTGTGAAGCAGATGATTTAATTGGAACTATTGCCAAACAGGCGGAAAAGCAAAATTACCAGGTGTTCATGGTAACGCCGGATAAAGATTTCGCCCAATTAGTTTCCGAAAACATATTCATGTACCGCCCTGCCCGAATGGGAAATGGAATTGAGATTTGGGGGGTACCGGAAGTATTGGCCAAATTTGAAATAGAAAGGCCCGAACAGGTGGTTGACTTTCTGGGAATGATGGGTGATGCTGTAGATAATATTCCTGGCCTTCCCGGTGTCGGTGAAGTAACCGCCAAAAAACTCCTCAAGCAGTTTGGTACCATGGAAAACCTGCTGGAGAATACTCATTTGCTAAAAGGCAAAATGAAAGAAAACATTGAGGCTAACAAAGAAAAAGGTATTTTGTCTAAAAAACTGGCCACAATATTACTTGACTGTGAGGTGACATTTAATGAAAATGACTACGAGCTTACCCGCCCAGATAAAGAAAAAGTAGAAACATTATTCCATGAGCTTGAATTCCGGAGGATGGCAGAACAGTTTGACCGCCTTTTTGGACATGGAGAAGAATATGATGAAATCAATACCGGAACAGCTCCTGCCACCGCTAAAAGCCTTGCCAAGAAAAACCAGGATCAATTTGATCTTTTCGCAGTAAATACTGAAATCGCAGCAGGCGAAAATCCAGAAAATTTCTATAAAACGTTAGAAAACACGGAACACTTTTATCAGCTCATCCAGGGCGATATGGCCGTAAAACTATTACTACAAAGCTTATTAAAACAGCCGAGCGTCAGTTTTGATACTGAAACCACCGGAATCGATGCCCTAAATGCCGAATTGGTAGGCCTCTCTTTTTCCTGGAAAAAAGGGGAAGGTTTTTATGTACCGGTACCGGAAAACCGCGATGAAGCCCAAACATTGATCAATAAATTCATTCCTTTTTTTGATAGTGAGGAGATTGAAAAAATCGGGCAAAACCTGAAATATGATTTAAAAATATTATCCAATTATGGGATTGTAGTCAAAGGCAAACTTTTCGACACTATGATCGCGCATTACCTGATCAATCCGGATATGCGCCACAACATGGATATATTAGCCGAAACCTACCTGCAATATTCCCCAAAATCAATTGAAACACTGATTGGCAAAAAAGGGAAAAACCAGAAAACCATGCGCGATGTCCCTTTGGAAGATGTGAAAGAATATGCTGCTGAGGATGCTGATGTCACGCTACAACTGAAAGAATTATTTGCAGTAGAAATCGAAAATACGGGAACAAAAGCCTTATTTGAAAATATAGAAGTGCCTTTGGTTTCGGTACTGGCCGATATGGAAAAAGAAGGGATCAATCTCGATGTTGCTTTCCTCCGGTCGCTTTCGGAAGAATTGCGAAATGATATTCAGACACTCGAGAATCAGATTTTTGAAAATGCGGGTGAAAAATTTAATCTTGCCTCGCCAAAACAACTGGGAGAAATTTTATTTGACAAGTTAAAAATAGGCGGAGCAAAACAGAAAAAAACAAAAACCGGCCAATATGCTACAGGAGAAGAAGTATTATCCTATCTGGCCTTAACCAGTCCCTTCGTGCAGGATATCCTGGACTGGCGACAATTGATGAAATTGCAAAATACCTATGTTGAGGCATTACCGCTACAGGTGAACCCCAAAACGGGCAGGGTGCATACCGAATACATGCAGGCCGTTGCAGCTACAGGCCGACTGAGCTCCAACAATCCCAACCTCCAGAATATTCCAATCCGGACCCTTCGCGGGCGCCAGATCCGAAAGGCATTCATTGCACGTGACGAAAACTACACCTTAGTATCTGCCGATTACTCCCAGATTGAATTGCGGATTATCGCAGCATTAAGCGGCGATCCCGAAATGATAAAGTCATTCCGTAATGGAGAGGATATCCATGCCGCAACAGCATCAAAAGTTTTTAACGTTACATTGGAGGAAGTGACCCGGGAACAACGTAGCCATGCCAAAACGGTAAATTTCGGGATCATATATGGCGTTTCAGCATTTGGACTGAGCAACCAGACCTCACTTTCGCGCACCGAATCAAAAGACCTGATCGATGCCTATTACGCTACTTATCCCAGACTAAAAGCGTATATCCAGGAACAAATTGAGCTGGCACGCGAACAAGGTTATGTGCAAACGATATTGGGCAGAAGACGTTATTTAAAAGACATTAATTCTCAGAATGCGGTCGTTCGTGGTGCTGCAGAACGAAATGCGGTTAACGCACCCATACAGGGAAGTGCTGCCGACATTATTAAAATTGCGATGATCAATATTCACAACCGCCTGATTGCCGAAAACTGGAAAAGCAAAATGCTGCTTCAGGTACATGATGAGCTTGTGTTTGATGTACACACTACGGAACTCGAAAAAATACAGCCGATGATCAAAGAAGAAATGCAAAATGCATTCACTTTGGAAGTGCCTTTAATTGTCGATTTAGGTTTTGGTAAAGACTGGCTGGAAGCCCATTGATTTTAATTTCACTTAACCCCTATTGTACCATGAAAAAATTAATTTTAGCATTATGTCTTATCGGCTTTTCTATGATTGGAACAGCACAAAAAAACACAAAGTTTGCAAAAATCGATAGCCTGCTAACGTATTTTACCGAAAACAATAAGTTCATGGGGTCGCTTTCTATTATGGAAAATGGAGAGGTCTTGTTTGACAAAGCCTACGGTTATAGTGATGTGGATAAAAAAATAAAAGCGACTACTACCACAAAATATAAAATAGGATCTATAACCAAAATGTTTACGGCTGTCGTTGCGTTTCAGTTGGTCGACGAGGGTAAACTGCGTCTTGAAACGAAACTTTCCCGTTACTACCCAAAAGTGCCAAATGCCGATAAAATCACGATCGGGAACCTGATGAATCACCGCAGTGGAATTTTTAATTTTACTGATGATGCAAAATTCATGCAGACCAATGGCACAACAATTACCAAAGAGCAAATGATTGCAGATATCAGCTCACATCCCTCAATTTTTGAACCGAATTCTAAATCAGAATATTCCAATTCGAATTATATTTTATTAGGGTACATCATTGAGGATATCACGAAAAAAAATTATGCTGAAAATATTCAGGAGCGCATTATTTCAAAACTTAATTTAGAGCACACACAGTATTATACCACTATTGATCCTTCAAAAAATGAAGCCTACTCCTATAATTTTGAAAATAACAAATGGGTACAGTATCCAGAATGGAATAATACACATGTATTTGCTGCAGGCGCGATACAGTCGACACCAAATGACCTGAATGTTTTCATACAGGCTTTGTTTAGTGGCCAGTTGTTAAAACCGAAGTCCTTCCAGGAAATGATACGATTAGAGGATAACTACGGAAAAGGGATTCTTACATTTCCTTTTGGAGAGCGTCGTTTTTTTGGCCATAATGGAGGTATTGAAGCATTCAGTTCGGCATTGGGCTATTATCCTGCCGAGAAATTAAGTTTTGCCCTAACGATAAATGGCAGTAACTATAATAGTAATGATATTGTTTTGGGTATTTTGAGTACACTCTATAAAATGCCTTACCGCTTTCCCAACCTTAAAACAGTAGCCGTAGACAAAGCTATCCTAGCAAAATATTCCGGTGTCTACAGTACCGAAAGCTTCCCTTTAAAAATTACGATTAAAGAAGAAAAGGGCGTATTAGTCGCACAGGCTACCGGACAATCTGCTTTTCCACTAAATGCCATCAGCACTACTGAGTTTGTCTTTGATGAAGCCGGGATTCAATTGGACTTTAGTCAAAACACCATGACCTTGAAACAGGGCGGCATGGTATACAAACTAAAAAAAGAATAAACATATTATGTACAAAAAAGGGCCAATTTGATAATTTCAAATTGGCCCTTTTTTTATTAGTTGCTTTTATAACTTCTTAGTAGATTCTCTTTGACGCAGTTCCGTTTTTATAATTTTGGTCTTATAACTGTTGGTTTCTTCTTTCTCTTCTAATTTTTCAATCAGCAATTGTGCTGCTGCTTCGCCAATTTCGATACCGTGCTGGCTTACTGTGGAAAGGCTTGGCGTTAACCTTCTGGACCAAACCCCATCGGCAAAACCAATAATGGATAACTGTTCCGGAATTTTGTAGCCCCTTTTAATCGCAAATTTCATAGCAGTAACAGCCGCATGCTCATCTAAGGCAAAAACACCATCAATCTCTTTGGAATTGAATAAGGCGTCCAGTAAAAAATCAAATTGATTTTCGTCATCGGTACGGATCACCAACTCCCGCTCCACTTTCATATTATTATCTTCAAAAGCCTTAAGATAGCCTTTAAAACGCAGTTTACCCACACTCAGATTATCGATAGTCGAAAGCATCGCAATGTGTTTGCATCCGGTACTGATCAGGTGTTGAGTTGCATTTACTGCAGAATCAAAATCGTCTACAATTACTTTATCACAAATCACTTCTTCCGTAATCCTGTCAAACATTACGATCGGCGTACCCTGATTTATAATTTCGGTAAAATGGCTGAAATCCTGTTTTTTTTGCGTTTCCTCTGCGATAGAAAGGATAAATCCGTCAATAGTTCCGTTACTCAACAGTTCCAGCGTATAGAGTTCTTTCTCGTAAGATTCATTGGAAATACACGTAATTACATTGTATCCTTTTTCATTGGCTGCTTTTTCAACACCGGTAAAAACCTTAGCAAAAAAAGGATTCAGTATGTTCGGAATGATCACGCCAATATTCTTCGTCCGCTTGTTCTTAAGGTTAATAGCCATGTTATTAGGCTTATAATTCTTAAGTTTTGCAAATTCCTGAATTTTTATTTTGGTAGGCTCACTGATTTCTGGACTATTACTTAACGCTTTGGAAACAGTAGAAATAGAAACATTAAGCTCTTTGGCAATTTGTTTTAAAGTGGCTTTAGACTTCATAATATTTCAAAAAATTAATTTTAGAATGGAAATGTAAAGTAATAAAAAAAAGCAACACCTAACTACTATAATGCAGTATAATTAAAAATTTTGTAAACATCACATGTGAATTTTGTAAGATTAACATAAAATTACACAAAAGCATTAACGCATTAAATCATCAATTTTACTATTCAAATCATTTTTTACAAGCCACACGACTGATTTCTACGCAATTATACTGTTAAAATACATTATTTTTTGCATTTCAGAAAACCATATCCTCCCATTACCCGTACCTACTGTAATATACGATGCAATACGTATACAATCCATAACCTGAATATCAACCCAAATTGTTTAATTATGAAAAATGTAGTAACTGTACAAGAACAGATCACTTCCGGGACGAACCGAAGAAGCTTTCTGAAAGTCAGCGGATTGGCCGTAGCCGCTACGGGATTAATTCTCGCAGGCTGTAACAATGATGATGACAGCACTGTCATCGAAAATGGCCCTTATGCCCCTGGTATAAGAAATGGTATTTTTGATTTAGGAAGTGGCGACCTTGGAGTCTTAACATATGCCTATGCCTTAGAACAGCTTGAAGCCGACTTCTATACCCGCGTAGTAAACCTAAACAACTTCGGTTCTTTATTCAATTCGGAAGAGCGCCAAGTACTTTCTGATCTGTATGCGCACGAAGTAATCCACAGGGAGTTTTTCAAAACAGCCCTTACCGGAGCTTTAAGCAATCCTGCTACACAGCTCCTTCCTACACTTGCTTTCAATTACAGCAGTGTGAACTTCAACAGCCGTGATTCGATTTTAGGGACAGCAAAAGCATTAGAAGATACTGGAGTAGGTGCTTACAATGGTGCTGGAAAACTAATTACCAGTGCAGATTACCTGCTGATTGCTGGTAAAATTGTATCGGTAGAAGCACGTCATGCCTCTGCTATCCGAAGCCTGATCAATCCAAATTCAGCTGACTTTGCAGGTGATGATATCGTATCTGCAAGCAATGGACTGGATACTGCCAAAAACCCATCACAGGTTCTTCCTGTAGCCGGTACATTCATTACTACACAGTTTTCAGCAATTTACCTTCCTTAATCCAACCACCACTAAATCTTAGAAATTATGAATATATTAAAATTTATAGAGTCCTTTACTGACGAGAATTTTCTGAAAAGTACGGGCTCCAGAAGAGATAATTTAACTCAGTTCAGCCAGATCGGGAAAAATTTCGCCTTAGCTTCAGTTCCGCTGGGACTATCGGCACTGGCATTTGCTCCACAAAAATCATATGGTGCTACCGCAGCAGCAGACACACCAACTTCTGCACTGCAATTGGCCTTGACACTGGAATATCTTGAAGATGAATTTTACCAAACGGCATTAGACACTATTGGACTTATTCCAGCCGGAAGAGACCAGTTGGTATTTGCCAAAATATCCCAACACGAAGCATCACACGTTGCCTTCCTGAAAGCGGGTCTTGGCCCAAATGTAATTGCAAAACCAAATTTCGATTTTACTGTAGGCGGGGCTTTTGATCCCTTTGGAGACTACCCTACTTTCTTAGCTTTAGCCCAGGCGTTTGAAGACACTGGAGTAAGAGCTTATAAAGGACAGGCCGGGAACCTGATTTCTACTCCAGACCTGTTAACTGCAGCGCTACAGATTCACTCTGTTGAAGCAAGACATGCTTCTGAAGTACGAAGAATCCGTGGATTAAAAGGTTGGATTACCGGAAATGAAAGAGGACCAGGGATGCCATCACAAACTCAAGCAGTCTATGATGGTGAAGAAAACGTAAACCAGGCCGGATTTAACACCAGCACTGTAAATAACGGATCCCTTGGACCAGCCATTCCTGGTTTAGCCGGATCAGAATCATTTGACGAAGCCATTACCGGAGCACAAGCTGTGAGTATTGCAAGTTTGTTTATTGTATAAATTATTTGTTCTCTTAATACCTGAACCACCTTATTCCTATAAGGTGGTTTTTTTATATCTTTGCCCCTGCAATCCCTCAAAACCTGTTAAAAATTAAAAAGCAGGACACTCCTCTATTTTTACTGCTAAGATTTTCAATTATTTACCTCCAAATAAAATAATCTTTTTGGGTTTGTATTATAAATAAATATTTGTACTTTTGCAACCCCTTTATTGGGGATGGAATGTTTAATTAAAATAAATTATTGTGAACACATTAAGCTACAAGACAATTTCAGCTAACAAAGCCACTGTATCAAAAGAGTGGATTGTGGTAGATGCTGAAGGTCATAACTTAGGTCGTCTTGCTTCAAAGGTCGCTATGATCTTAAGAGGTAAATACAAACCAAGTTATACACCGCACGTGGACTGTGGTGATAACGTAATCGTTATCAACGCAGAAAAAATCAACCTAACTGGTAACAAACTGGAGGATAAGACTTATATCCGTCACACAGGGTACCCAGGAGGACAAAGAAGTTTAACTGCTAAAGTAATGCAACAGAAAAACCCTGCATTATTAGTAGAAAAGGCTGTAAAAGGAATGTTACCTAAAAACAAATTAGGAGCAGAACTTTTCAGAAATTTAAATGTGGTAGTAGGTTCTGAGCACAAACAAGGCGCTCAAAAACCTAAAACCGTTAATCTAAACGATCTTAAGTAATGGCTACAATTCACAAAATCGGCAGAAGAAAAACTGCTGTTGCACGTGTATATGTTACAGAAGGAACTGGAAACATTACCGTAAACAAAAAAGAATTCAAAACTTACTTCCCAACAGCTACTTTACAGTACAAAGTATTGCAACCTCTTTCTATGACTGAGAATGTTTCTAACTTTGATGTAAAAGTAAATGTATACGGTGGTGGTTCAACTGGTCAGGCTGAGGCTGTTAGAATGGCACTTGCACGCGTTATGTGTGAAGTAGATGCTGAAAACAGAGCAATCCTTAAACCAGAAGGTTTATTAACAAGAGATCCAAGAATGGTTGAACGTAAGAAATTCGGTCAGAAGAAAGCTCGTAAGAGATTCCAGTTCTCTAAACGTTAATATTACCGGTCTTCGCTTATCGCAAGACCTTATTATTCATTTATTATTGAATTTAAAACAAAGTTATTGTTGCTCTCCCGCTGAGGTGGGATTTAGTTTAGCATCTAAATGGCTGAGACCGGAACTCCCGCTACTCAGGCATTGCTAATTCAACAGAACGTAAACTAGTACAAAAAAAAATGGCAAACAAAGTAGAAGTAAAAGAATTACTAGAAGCAGGTGTTCACTTCGGACACATGACTAGAAAATGGGATCCAAACATGGCTCCTTACATCTATATGGAGCGTAATGGAATACACATTATCAATCTATATAAAACTGCAGCAAAAATCGAAGAGGCTAGTGAAGCCATGAAGAAAATCGCTGCATCAGGTAGAAAAATATTATTTGTAGCTACCAAAAAACAAGCAAAAGATATCGTAGCTGAAAAAGCAGCTGCAGCAAACATGCCGTACATCACTGAAAGATGGCCTGGTGGTATGCTGACTAACTTCGTAACAATCCGTAAAGCTGTTAAAAAAATGGCTTCTATCGATCGTATGAAGAAAGACGGTACTTTCATGACTTTATCTAAAAAAGAACGTTTACAAGTTGATCGTCTTCGTGCAAAATTAGAGAAGAACTTAGGTTCTATCGCTGATATGTCAAGACTTCCTGCTGCATTGTTCGTTGTAGACATTAAAGCTGAACACATCGCAATTAAAGAAGCTCAAAAATTAAACATTCCAGTTTTCGCAATGGTGGATACAAACTCTGACCCAAGAGAGGTTGATTATGTAATCCCATCCAATGATGATGCTTCTAAATCAATCGATAAAATTTTATCTTTAGTTACTGCTGCTGTTATCGAAGGTCTTTCTGATAGAAATTCTGACAATAAAGATGCACAACCAGCTGCTGAAGAAGTAACAGTTGAGGCTGATGCTACTTCATCTGAAGAATAAATAATAACATTGTAATAAAGTCGTTGTGCTGACTAATAGCTATTTTTATAGCCGTTGTCACTATAACGACTTCATTTTTTTAACCTATTAATATATTACGAAAAATGGCAAATATAACTGCTGCAGAAATTAATAAATTAAGAACAGCTACAGGTGCAGGAATGATGGACTGCAAAAAAGCACTAACTGAAGCTGAAGGGGATTTCGATTTAGCAATTGAAAACCTAAGAAAAAAAGGACAAAAAGTTGCAGCTAACAGATCCGACAGAGAATCTACTGAAGGTGCTGTTATCGCTGTAGTAAATGCAGATAAAACTGCTGGAGTTGTTATTTCACTAAACTGTGAAACTGACTTCGTAGGTAAAAACGAATCTTTCGTAAAATTAGCTCAGGATTTAGCAAACCTTGCCATCCAGTTCAACACTAAAGAAGAATTCCTTGCAACTGACTTTAACGGTCTTACCGTTGCGGATAAATTGATCGAACAAACCGGAGTAATCGGTGAAAAAATCGAAATCGGTTCTTTCGAAAGATTAGAAGGTAACTTCATAGGATCTTACATCCATGCTGGTAACAGAATCGCTACTTTAACTGCATTATCTGCAAATGTTGAAGGTGCTGAGGAAGTTTCAAGAAACGTTTCTATGCAAGCTGCTGCAATGGCACCTATCGCATTAAACGAAGAAGGTGTTGATGCTGATACTATCGCTAAAGAAATTGAAATCGCTAAAGATTTATTGCGTCAGGAAGGTAAACCAGAAGCTATGTTGGAAAACATCTCTAAAGGAAAACTTCAAAGATTCTTTAAAGACAATACTTTAGTAAACCAGGATTACATCAAAGACAACAAATTAAGCGTTGCTCAATATGTACAGTCTTTAGACAAATCTCTGACAATTACAGGATACAAAAGAGTAGCATTAGGATAATCAAAATCCTGCTCTACAGTATAAAAACCCCAAATCATCACTGGTTTGGGGTTTTTTCTTTTAGTATATTTGAAAACCTAAACCTGTAACTATGGACAACAAAATCAGATGCAGCTGGTGCAATGGGGATACCCTCTATGAAAAATACCACGATGAAGAATGGGGCGTTCCCGTCTTTGACGACCAGAAATTATACGAATTTCTACTTCTCGAAACTTTTCAGGCCGGTTTAAGCTGGATTATCATCCTTCGTAAAAGAGAAAATTTCAAACAAGCATTTGACCATTTTGACTACCGTAAGATCGCATTGTACGATGAAGCCAAAATACAGGACCTGCTTAATGATGCGGGTATTATCCGAAATCAATTAAAAATACGGGCCGCGATTTCCAATGCGATCCAGTTCATAGCCATCCAAAATGAATTTGGCAGCTTTTCCAACTATATCTGGGAATTCACATCAGGCAAAGTGATTGATCACCACCCACAAACCCGTGCCAATGTTCCGGCAACTTCTCCCCTTTCCGACGCCATCAGTAAAGCACTAAAAAAGCGAGGCTTTAAGTTTGTCGGATCCACCGTTATTTATGCGCAAATGCAGGCCACAGGAATGATTAATGACCATGTGGCAGAATGCTGGACCAGAAAACCATAATACCGCTTTAAATCGCTTTTAAATGTTAAATTTAAAATTTAAAATTCCAGATTTAAAATAATACAATACATTTGTCGCACACTTTAGGGGTGTCTGCTATTTTAGCAGGCTGAGATTTACCCTTTGAACCTGATGCAGTTCATACTGCCGTAGGGAAAAGTACGATGACTCCATTTTATGCAGCCATTCCTAAAGTAGTATACCTATATCTCAAGGAATGGAACTCAGAATCAACAATCAGACAAAACAATTTCCAACCGGACTTACTGTCCAGGAACTGCTTCATTTGGAATTCCCAAACAAGCAGAATGGCATTGCCATCGCCATCAACAATAGGGTTATCCCTAAATCGGAATGGGCGACCCATATCCTTACCCTTTACGATGAACTTCTCATTATTACCGCAACGCAAGGCGGATAATCACTTCTGATCACAACATAAAAAATACCATGGAAAGCACTACAAGCACAATTACCCGAAAACCATTCCCGAATTCTACCAAAGTACACGTAGAAGGTACGTTATACCCAATACGCGTAGCCATGCGGGAAATTGCATTGGGCGACACCAAACGCTCCAACGGGACGATAGAAAAAAACCCTCCGGTAACCGTGTATGACACCAGTGGCCCCTACACCGATCCAAATCATGAAATCGACATCCGAAAGGGGCTACCAAGACTACGGGAGCAATGGATTCTCGATCGTGGCGATGTCGAAAGTCTGGATACCATCAGTTCTGACTATGGTAAAAAACGGCTAATGGATCCTAAATTGGATGCATTACGATTTGAGTACCTGCATCAGCCGGTACGTGCAAAGTCAGGTGCGAATGTAACGCAACTGTATTACGCAAAACAGGGAATCATTACTCCGGAAATGGAATACATTGCGATCCGGGAAAACCAGCGTAATGCATTATTGTCCAATCAAACTGAAGCGATGCAGCAACAGCATACAGGAAATAGTTTTGGTGCCCGAACCCCAATAAAAATGATTACCCCGGAATTTGTACGGGAGAAAGTGGCCGCTGGCCGCGCTATAATACCCAATAATATCAATCACCCGGAAAGCGAACCCATGATTGTAGGCCGTAACTTCCTGGTAAAAATTAATGCCAATATCGGCAACAGCGCTGTAACTTCCTCCATAGAAGAAGAGGTTGAAAAAGCGGTTTGGGCCTGCCGTTGGGGAGCCGATACTATTATGGACCTTTCCACCGGTAAAAACATACATGAAACCCGCGAATGGATCATTCGCAATTCTCCTGTCCCGATCGGTACCGTCCCAATCTACCAGGCACTGGAAAAGGTAAAAGGAATTGCCGAAGACCTTACCTGGGAAATTTTCAGGGATACACTTATCGAACAAGCAGAACAGGGCGTTTCCTATTTTACCATACATGCGGGAGTGTTACTGCGCTACATCCATCTAACAGCCAATCGGGTAACAGGAATTGTATCCCGGGGTGGATCGATCATGGCAAAATGGTGCCTGTTTCATCATAAAGAAAATTTTCTATACACCCACTTTGAAGAAATCTGCGAAATCATGAAAAGTTATGATGTTGCTTTTTCCCTGGGTGATGGCCTCCGCCCTGGATCTATAGCTGATGCCAATGATGCAGCCCAGTTTGCCGAACTGGAAACATTGGGGGAACTGACAAAAATCTCCTGGAAACACGATGTTCAGGTATTTGTAGAAGGGCCCGGCCATGTACCCATGCACCTGATCAAAGAAAACATGGAAAAACAACTGGAATATTGTGCAGAAGCACCATTTTACACTCTGGGACCACTCACTACTGATATCGCTCCGGGCTACGACCACATTACATCTGCCATAGGAGCAGCAATGATCGGGTGGTACGGCACCGCGATGTTATGCTATGTAACACCAAAAGAACATTTGGGATTGCCCAATAAAAAAGATGTCAAAGATGGGGTGATCACCTATAAGATCGCTGCCCACGCTGCCGATCTTGCCAAAGGCCATCCTGGATCACAATACCGGGACAATGCACTAAGCAAAGCCCGTTTTGAATTCCGCTGGGAAGATCAGTTTAACCTGGCACTGGATCCCGACACAGCCCGGGAGTACCATGATGAAACACTACCGGCAGAAGGCGCCAAAGTCGCCCATTTCTGCTCCATGTGTGGCCCAAAATTCTGCTCGATGAAAATTTCACAGGAAATCCGGGATGTCGCCGAAAAAGGCATGTTGGAGAAGTCGGCGGAATTCAAAGAAAATGGTAAAGAAATCTATAGTTAACATCATTGCTATGAATACGATCACTATAATCACCCATCCAGAGCAGATTGCCAATGAAAGCAGCATACTACAGACTCTTTTTGAAAATGGGCTGGAGCGCCTTCACATCCGAAAACCGGATTATACTCCCGCTCAGATACAAAAATACCTGGATGGAATTGCTCCGGAATACAGATGGAAAACGGTAGTGCACCAGCATCATTTTCTCGCAGTTGACTATGATTGCTCCGGCGTTCATTTCTCTGTAGAAAAAAGGATGGCAACGAAACCTGAAATATTTGCAAAACACAAGGCTGATAATTTCACGATAAGCACGTCTGTACACAATGTCGCAGAGGCTGCATCAGTATCGGATGCCATCGATTATAGTTTTATCGGCCCCGTATTTCATTCCATTTCAAAACCGGGATACAGCCCAAAAATAGATTTTAGCAGCCTTGAATTCAAACAATTACTCCATACTACTGCATTAGTAGCAGTTGGCGGAATTAGTCCGGAAACCATCGATCAAGCTTTGGATTATGGTTTCAACTCTTTCGCTTTATTAGGAACTATCTGGAACAGTCACACACCACTTCAAAATTTCATCGCATGTCAGAAAAGCGTCCATTTGCACTAACAATTGGGGGATTAGATCCCAGTGGTGGTGCAGGCCTGTTAGCCGATATCAAGACCATGGAACTCCACAAGGCGCAGGGGCTTGCCATCTGTACCGGCATTACAGTACAAACTGAAAATATATTTTACGAAATGCACTGGACTCCTATTGATCTTGTTTTGCGCTCGCTTGAAGTGATGCTGAAAAGTTATCCGGTACAGGCCATAAAAATCGGAGTCATCCCTTCATTGGATTATTTGTTTCAGATCACAACTGCCATCCGGGAACGACAGCCCCATGTACCGATAATATGGGATACCGTTCTTAAATCAAGCTCCCAATTCGACTTTACCAGTATTACAGATAAAAACAAGATAGCCCGAATTCTTCAGCAGGTAGATTTGATCACACCCAATTACAACGAAATCAATCAATTGGGTACGGGTAAAAGTCCCGAAGCTATTGCTTTAAAATTAAGAGGCTTCTGTAATATCCTATTGAAAGGGGGCCATAATCCTATTGCCCCCGGACATGACTTTTTATATACCCAAAACGAGATTCATCCTATCCACCCGATTCACAAATCCGTAATATCAAAACATGGTTCGGGCTGCGTATTAGCTGCCGCTATAGCATCACATATAGCATTAGGACAATCCTGGGAAGCAGCATGCCGACAAGCAAAATTATATGTCGAAAACTATTTAAATTCCAACACTACCTTAATTGGCCATCATTATGTATCATAAACTACAGTATATTTCACAAGGTCAAACGGCCAAAGAACAACTGGAAAATATTCAAAGAGTACTTGATAGTGGCTGTCTGTGGATACAACTCCGTATCAAAGAAGGTGGTCCTAAAGAAATACAACAACTTGCTGAAAAGGTGAAGCACTATTGCTCCGAGTACAACGCAACATATATTATCAATGACAATACAATGCTGGCAAAAGACATTGATGCCGATGGTGTTCATCTGGGATTAGACGATATGCCTGTTTCGGAAGCCCGAAAATTATTAGGCGACAAAATTATTGGTGGGACAGCGAACACGGCGAATGATTTGCAAAAACGCATTACAGAGAGCTGTGACTATATAGGCCTTGGCCCTTTACGCTATACTACAACCAAAAAAAAACTAAGCCCCCTACTCGGATTGGAAGGTTACAACACGTTACTACAAAACAATCATGCTACTTCAGTTCCGGTATATGCTATCGGCGGAATACAACCCAATGATATTGATCAATTGTTACAGTATGGTGTACACGGAATTTGTGTGTCAGGCCTATTGACTCACCAAAACAATTTACAGCAGCTTATTACAACCCTTAATACAAAATTATATGCCATTACTTAAAATCGCCGACCGTACTTTTGAATCCCGATTGTTTCTGGGAACTGGAAAATTTGGATCACCTGAGCTCATGGAACAAACCATCTTGGCTTCCGCCAGTGAATTGGTTACTGTTGCGCTACGAAGGATTGATCCTGAAGCCCCAAGTGATGCACTACTGAACCGCCTGAACCATCCGGGAATCCATTTGTTGCCCAACACTTCCGGAGCACGGAATGCCAAAGAAGCGATATTAGCGGCACAATTGGCACGGGAAGCAATGGAAACCAACTGGCTAAAATTAGAAATCCATCCCGATCCAAAATACCTGATGCCTGATCCTATAGAAACACTAAAAGCTACAGAAGCCTTAGCCAAATTAGGGTTTATCATACTGCCCTATATCCATGCCGATCCGGTTCTTTGCAAACATCTTGAAGCCGCAGGAACGGCAGCAGTTATGCCGTTAGGAGCCCCCATAGGAACCAATAAAGGTTTAAAAACTATTGATTTTTTAGAAATCATAATCGAACAAAGCCATGTACCAGTAATTGTGGATGCCGGAATCGGAGCTCCTTCGGATGCCTGTAAGGCAATGGAAATCGGAGCCGATGCTGTATTAGTAAATACAGCTATCGCAGTAGCCCGAAATCCAGTACTGATGGCTACTGCATTTAAAGAAGCCATAATGTCAGGAAGAAAAGCCTATGAAGCCGGACTTGCAGGAACTATAAACATTGCTGCTCCGTCCAGTCCATTGACTTCTTTCCTTTATGAATAGCAGCTATTAAATCTAAATGAAATGAACACTTTTAAAACCATTTTCGAAAAATACGACTGGCAAACCATACAGGATCGTATTTATAGTGTCACCGAACAGGACGTACTACAATCCCTTGCGAAAGAGAAGCGGTCAATTGATGATTTTCTGGTCCTGATTGCTCCCGCAGCATTACCGCATTTAGAACGTATGGCCCAACTCAGCCATGTCCTAACCCAAAAGCGATTTGGGAAAACGATACAATTGTATGCACCGCTTTACCTCAGTAATGAATGCCAAAACATTTGTACCTATTGTGGTTTTAGCCTCGATAATAAAATCAGGCGTAAGACACTGAATGAACACGAAATACAACAGGAGACAAAAGCATTAAAAGCAGCTGGATTTGATTATGTGCTATTGGTCACCGGCGAGGCTAACGCGACTGTTCATATTGATTATTTCCTGAAAGCGATTGCAGAGATCCGAAAAGATTTTACAACTATCGCTGTAGAAGTACAGCCATTGGCTACCGAAGAATACAAACAATTGCATGAAGCGGGCGTACATACCGTTTTAGTCTATCAGGAAACTTACCATCAGGAAGTGTACAAAGAATACCATCCGAAGGGGAAAAAATCCAATTTTGATTTTCGTTTAGCCACCCCAGATCGTGTGGCAACAGCAGGCATTCATAAAATAGGATTGGGTGTATTATTGGGACTGGAAGACTGGAGAACGGATAGTTTTTTCAATGCCTTACATTTAGAATACCTTCAAAAAACCTATTGGCAAAGTAAGTATTCCGTTTCTTTTCCAAGATTACGTCCTGCTGAGGGGATCATCGAGCCTAATTTCATCATGGACGACAAAGACCTCACCCAGTTAATTTGCGCATACCGTCTTTGGAATGAAGACTTGGAACTTTCCATTTCCACCCGGGAAAACAACCGATTCCGGGATAATATTATTCCGCTTGGCATTACCAGCATGAGTGCCGGATCCAAAACAAATCCAGGAGGCTATGTTGTTGATCCACAATCTCTGGAACAGTTTGAAATCAGTGATGAGCGCTCCGCCTCTGAAATTGCTTCAATTATTACAAAAAAAGGATATGAGCCGGTATGGAAAGACTGGCATACCGCCTATAATACCTTTTAACCGATCAAATTTATCTTATGGTTTCCCTTACTGATTTTCTACGCTATAACCGTCAAATTATGCTTCCTGAGATTGGAGAATCCGGGCAGGAAAAAATAAATACTGCGCGAGTACTCGTTATTGGCGCTGGCGGCCTCGGCTGTCCTGTACTGCAATACCTTGCCGCTGCCGGTGTAGGTACATTAGGTATTATTGATTTCGATCAGGTTGAACTACACAACCTGCACCGGCAAATTTTATATACTGACGAACATATCGGAATGCCAAAAGCTACAACGGCAGGAATGATATTGGAAAAATTAAATCCGAATCTCAAATATATCGTTCATACTGAAAAACTACAACTTTCCAATGCTGAAATGATACTAAGCAATTTTAATTTTATAATTGACGGCAGTGATAATTTTGACACCCGCTACCTGGTAAATGATACCTGCACCCGATTGAAAAAACCTTTGATCTATGGCAGTATTTTAAACTATGAAGGGCAAATGGCGGTATTTGTACATAATGGCGGGAAAAACTTACGCCATCTGTTTCCAGAACCTCCAAATGCAGCAGATGTTCCTAATTGTAACCTGAATGGGGTAATGGGCACTTTACCGGGAATTATTGGGAGCATGATGGCCCATGAAACACTAAAAATAATCACGGGCTTACCCACACTTCACAATGAATTAATCCTCTTAAACACATTATACTGGTCGTGGACTAAACTATCTTTTTAAGAAGTGCCATAAAATCCGTTCTGTCAATCTCCCGTGCACCCAGGCTTGCTAAATGATCGTTATAAACCTGGCAATCCAGCAATTGGTATTTATTCTTTTTGAGATGGTCTACCAAAGCGATAAAAGCGACTTTGGAAGCATTGGAAACTTTGGAAAACATACTTTCTCCACAAAAAACATGTCCCATATCGATTCCGTACAAACCACCTACTATTTTATCATCCTGCCATACTTCAACCGATTGGGCGATCCCTTCTTCATGAAGCCTGCAGTAAGCCTCTACCATATCATTGGTAATCCAGGTTCCCCGCTGCCCGTCCCTGGTAATTTGTTTACAATTGGCTATCACTTCCCGGAAGTTCTGATTAAATGTCACCCGAAAGGTATTACGGTTCAATATATTCCGCATGCTCTTCGACACGATCAGTTCATTGGGAAACAAAACCATCCTGGGGTCTGGCGCCCACCACATAATGGGCTCGTCATCTTCAAACCATGGAAATATCCCACTCCGATAAGCCAGCTTGAGCCGTTCGGAAGTTAAATCACCACCGATTGCCAGAATCCCACTTTCATCGGCTTCTGTAACGGGCGGAAAAAATAAATCTTTTAATAAATAGTACATTTTGAATTCTCATTAAAAAAAGAAAACCCGGCAGAGTATTATCTGCCGGGTCTATTTCCTACTCTTTTTTAGAAAGGTAAATCATCGTGATCTTCTTCCTTGAAATTATTGCTTGGCTCAAATGCCTGTGCTGGTGGCACTGGAGGCATGTTGTTTGAAGATGGTGCATCTGCCTGTACTTTCTCTATTCTCCATCCCTGGATACTGTTGAAATATTTGGTTTCACCTTGTGGGTTCACCCATTCGCGACCTCTTAAGTTAATAGAAACTTTTACAGGTTCTCCTGACTGATAATTATTCAGCAAATCACATTTGTCCTGAGTAAATTCAATCATAATATGCTGTGGATATTGTTCTTCAGTAGTTACTACTAATTCTCTTTTCTTAAAAGAGGCACTCACCTGCTGTTCCGCATTAATAACTTTAATTTTCCCTGTAACTTCCATTTTCTCTATAATTAATGATTTGTATTTTTTTTTATTTTATTGAAAAGCCAACAATACTTTCCAGGCGGAAAGAACTTCCTCCTTATCAATATATGCTTTGGCTTTACGATGAACGGTTTCCTGATCGTCTGAACTCAGTGCGCCTTTGACGGAGAAATTTTCTTTGACAAAGATATCAATTTCTTCTTTAGAAGGCAATGCCTCTATATTACCTAATATTCCCAGATCATTCCCATCAAAGTAAGGGCTTTTTTTAATAAATTCCGGAATGGCATCAACACCGATCCCCAAAGTAGTCAATGGTTTTGGCACTTCAAACAGCCCTTTGTTGGCTCTGGAATACCAATTCCCACCCATTCGCGATACGAGGTCAATCTTGTGCTGATCGATAGCGCCATTTTCATCTAATATCTTTTCGTCGATATGTAATTTTACGACTTCACAAATAATAAGGTTTCCGGCACCGCCTTCGGTTCCCAACTTTATAATTTCATTTACCTTACATTCAAATTGTACCGGACTTTCAGCGACCCGGAAAGGACGTACCAAATCCGATGGTAAAGCTGTCAATCCTGATTTTATGAACTCATTCACTCCGTCCGGATATTCCGTACTGGATAGTGAAGCCTGCTGCACGATATCAAAATTCACAATATTAATCACGACTTCCCGTGTGGCTTCGACATTGAGCAATGTGTGTTTTACCGTGTTATCCCTCACCCTGCGTGCCGGGGAAAAAATCAATATAGGAGGATTGGCACTGAATACATTGAAAAAACTGAAAGGCGATAAATTCGGATTTCCGTCTGCATCAACGGTACTCGCAAATGCAATAGGCCTTGGCCCAATGGCACCCAACAGGTAACCGTGAAGTTTGGCAACAGCAATTTCTTTAGGCTCAATGCTAATCATAAGATCTATTATTTCCAACAAAGATAATTGACCGGGAAAGAAATTAAAAATATATTTTCCCCCAATTGAAAGTAAAATACAAAATTGGCAACTACTTTCTAAAAACATAGCAACGGACCTCATAAAATGTGTCACGGTAAAAACTCAACTAATTTTACTACATTTAAGTTTTCAAATACAGCATATGCAATTTTCAGAAAAAAAGAGCGGAACCCGATGGTTTATCATCTTTTCCTCCTTTATCATTGTTACCTTAATTTTATGGAATACCTATAACTTTTTCCAGCTTTTTAAAGATGATGAGCGATTGAAGGTCGAATTATGGGCAACGGCACAAAAAACAATCATGAATGCCAATGCCAATACGGAACTCGATCTGCCACTGCAAATCCTGAGCAACAGCAATTCCATCCCGATGATCCTTACCACCGAAAAAGACAGCATCATTGGCATGAGTAATATTGATGAGCATGTCCAGCAGGATTCGATTAAAATAAAATCGCTACTCCTGCAGTTAAAAAAGGAAAACCAGCCTATTATTATGGAATACGTACCGGGGGAATTCCGGCACATCTACTATGGTAACTCCTCCCTGCTTAACCAGCTCAAATATTACCCTATTGCGCTTGCACTGATTATTTTCTTGTTCGGATTGTTGGTCTTTATTTTTTACAGAGCGAGTAAAATGGCTACTCAAAATAAATTATGGGCGGGTATGGCGAAAGAAACAGCACATCAGATTGGAACACCACTATCCTCACTCATAGGCTGGGTGGAAATCATGAAGGCTGATAATGTGGATGAAACCACTGTAACGGAGATTGAAAAAGACATTGCACGCCTGCAGACCATTACAGACCGATTTTCAAAAGTAGGTTCTGAACCTGTATTGGAAAAACTGGATATTATCCAGGAAACGGCTGTAACTTTTGATTACCTAAAATCCCGCTTTTCAAAACAAATTGAATTTTCCTTTACCGCACCGGACTATGCTATCCCAATACTCCTAAATCCCGCATTGCATAGCTGGACTATTGAAAACCTCGTCAAAAATGCAATTGACGCTATGAAAGGAAGGGGAAAAATGAGTATTACCATTGTAGATGACCCTAAATTTATAAAAATAAAGGTACAGGATTCCGGAAAGGGAATTCCTAAAAATCAGTTCAAGAGTATTTTTGAACCTGGATTCACAACGAAAAAAAGAGGTTGGGGATTGGGACTATCGCTGACCAAACGAATTGTGGAAGAATATCACAAGGGAAAAATAAAAGTACTCCATTCTGAAATTGGCAATGGCACCTGTATGCAGATCAGCTATAAAAAATGAGACAACCCATAACGGAATCGAATTGCGTTATGGGGTCGCCACCTAACTTATAAATTAGCTTTTATTGCGAGTGCTAAAGCTTCAAATTCTTCTTTTGCCATACTGACTTTATGCTGAAAACGCATTTCGTCCATTTCATTTAAAGGGATAAGGTGAACATGTACGTGCGGCACTTCAAGCCCCACTACTGCAACACCTACTCTTTTACAAGCTACCGTTTTCTCTAATGCTTTCGCCACTTTACGTGAAAATTTCATCAGTTCCAGATAGTGGCCTTCTTCCATATCAAAAAGTTTATTGATTTCCTGCTTTGGTACACAAAGTGTATGGCCTTTCGCATTCGGATTATTATCCAGGAAAGCAATAAAATGATTGTCTTCGGTGATTTTGTATGCTGGGATTTCCCCGTTGATTATTTTTGTAAAAATAGAACTCATCTCTTAAGCGATTAGATTACTAAAATGTGTGATATCATCTGGCAGTTACAGAAATTAGTCTCTTGAGACTTCCAGTATTTCAAACTTAATGGTACCATTAGGAATTGTAATTTCAGCTACTTCACCTACTGTTTTTCCCAAAAGTCCTTTTCCTATTGGGGAAGTCACCGAAATTTTGCCACTTTTCAGATCGGCTTCACTTTCTGCAACCAACATATAATCCAGTACCATTCCGTTGGCCTGGTTTTTAATTTTCACTTTAGAAAGCACTAATACTTTAGATACATCCAATTGCGACTCGTCAATCAAACGTGCATTGGAATGTACTTCTTCCAGTTTGGCAATTTTCAACTCCAGCAATCCCTGAGCTTCTTTGGCGGCATCATACTCTGCGTTCTCCGATAAATCTCCTTTGTCTCTTGCCTCAGCAATATCCTGAGATGCCTTTGGTCGCATAACGCTTTTCAGGTAATCCAGTTCTTCTCTTAATTTTTTTAATCCTTCTGCGGTATAATAAGATACGTTACTCATAATTTCATCGTTTATATAAATAGAAAAAATCCCATCTGGATGGGATTTCTTTCTACAAAGATACTATTTTTTATTTTCAGTCTATATTTATGTTTATTGCTATATTAAATCAAAGTTAATTAAATTATTTTTGTTTCCACAATTCTTACACAAAATTTTCCATGAAAAAGATCATCTTCATAATGTTCGCCTTTTTACTTTTTATCAATTGTTCCAAAGATGAGAATCGCAGGAATAATCCGTTTATACCAAATTATTCGTTTTCTATCGAAATCAATACTACCCTTCCGCTATACAGCAACCTGCAATTTCCGAGCAATGCTGTTATGGTCTACCAACAGGGTGCGGGTGCCAGTAATGCTGTCATTGTGTTCAATACCGGTTCCGGTTATATTGCTTTCGATGCAAGCTGCCCTAATCAAAGTCTTGGATCCTGCCCTATTATGGAAATTAATGGTATCAAGGCAATTTGTACCTGTAGCAATATCGAATACAACCTTTTTAACGGACTTCCGATTAATGGTGGCGGGGAATATTCGATGAAACAATATGCCGTTCAGGTAAATGGAAGCATCTTGCGCATTTATAATTAATCATTACATAAAAGCGGCGTAACAATGTTACACCGCTTTTTATTTAAAATTTCAGGGTCAATCCTGCTAAAAAATTAATTCCGGCCTGCGGATAATATCCTGCTCCATCAATAGTTTTCACAGTACCCGGTGTAGAATAATCATCGTCATAAGAATAGAAATATCCGTTTGATTCGTATTTGTAATCAAAGATATTATTCACTAATCCGGTAATGACAATGGCTTTAAAAATAGATTTTGGATGTATTTCATAGGAAACACTAAAATCGTTGACAAAATAACTCTGCAACTTTGAGCTTTCCACATCGATATTACTCATGTATTGGTCACCAACCACCTTAGACAGTAAAGACACCTGCATATTTCGGACAGGGAGGTATGTAAAAATAGTACCGGCTATTAAATTCGGTGAAAATGCAATATTTGTATTCCCCAGGTTTTTCAATTCACCATCACGGTGTGTATAAAAATCGAGGTTACGGTTCTGGCTGATTGTCAGGTTAGGGCGTACAATGAATTTATCTGAAATAAATACCGTAGCATCCAATTCGATACCCAATCGGTAGCTATCGCCGCTATTTTCACGAACGGGTGCGCCAACATCGTTTAAAGCTCCGGTGAGTACCAGTTGATCTTTGTAACGCATATAATAGACATTGGCATTAATTCGTGTACGATTGCCAGAATAACGCCATCCCAATTCAAAATCATTCATTTTTTCCGGCTTGGGAGTTCCCGATTCATAATCATTCCTGTTAGGTTCCCTGTTGGCTCTCGCATAGGAAAAATAAAAATTATTATCAGCATCCAGGTTAAAGGTAAGTCCGGCTTTAGGGTTGAAAAAATTAAATGTATCATCTACTTTTCCGGTTTCGGCACTATCCGCTTTGTATTTAACACCGCGATACTGCAGGTCTCCAAAAAGGTTCCAGCGTGCAGCAATTTGATAGTTTACTTTGGCAAAATAGTTTTGGTCGGTTTTAGTAGAGAAATCTTTATAATAACGGTAATCATATTCGGGAATGGCTACACTTTTAGCCCACAATACATTTCCATAATGATCTCCTTCATATTTATTCCAGCCGCCACCAAATACAACATTCAGGTTTTCATTTTTATAGTTTACAGAATACACCGTTCCATAAAAATCATTATCCAGCCATTTTCTGCGAATCAGGTCGGTAGCAGTAATCGTTTCTCCATTGATGACCACGGGCAGTAGTCCATACTCTTCAAGATCCTGGTTTTTTTTATAATTCTCATAATAGCCTTTGCCTTTTGTATAATGAAAAGCCAGATTGGTACTCCAGTGTTCTGAAATCTTTTCATTCCAGTGCAACTGATAATGATCCTGATTGTAATTGTCCGTTTCATTATTATAAAAACGGGTATTTCCCTGATCGTCTGTATATTCTCCAGCAGTATTATAGGTACGGTCATTTTTTAATTTTTCCGGATCTTCCAGGCCATTCCAGGACTGGTATGTTTTTTCAGTACCGCCAAAAACCAATGCTTTAATAAACGTTGTTTTGCCTACATAAGAAGCCTGCAGGAAATAAGATTTCAGGTCTGATGCTGCCCGATCGATAAATCCGTCTGATTTTAGGTTGGATAATCGTCCGGCAATCTCAAAATGATCGTTCATTTTTCCGGTGCTGAATTTTACCGTATGCTTATGCGTATTAAAACTCCCGAAAGAATTTGCAATTTCGCCATTGGCTTTATCCGCAGCGGCATCAGTCAGCATGTTTAGGCTGGCACCAAAAGCACCGGCTCCATTGGTTGAAGTTCCTACACCGCGCTGCAACTGAATATTTTCTACAGAAGAGACAAAGTCGGGCATGTTTACCCAAAATGTACCATGGGATTCGGAGTCATTGTACGGAATTCCATTGATGGTAACATTCACACGGGTAGCATCGGAACCCCTGACACGGATTCCGGTATAGCCAACACCATTTCCGGCATCGGTTGTGGTCACGACCGAAGGAAGATAGTTCAGCAATATTGGAATATCCTGCCCCAGATTACGCTTGGCGAGTTCTTCTTTACTTATATTGCTAAAAGTGACAGGAGTCATGCTGGTCGCCCTAACTGCGGTAACGAGTACCTCATCAAGGGATTCGGTTTTGGCTTTCAGGCTGTCCTGAACCGTTTTTTGCTGCGCCATTACAGACAGGCCGGATAACAGCGAAAATGCTGCTACAGAAGATAATTTGAATAAAGTTTTCATTCGTAAAAGATTTACAAATAAAAGGGGTAATTATTCTTTCTTAATATTAAATTGATAATTGCAATGAACTTTTCTGGTATAGAAAAGTTCATCTGTTCCCTTGGCAGCATTACCCGCCCAGGTTCTTTGGGTATAATCTCAGCTCGTTATTTGGAGCACCCCTTTGAGACGGGGCAAAGATAAAAAAGTATTTAGATATTTAGTCAATACCCCACAATTTTTAAAGCCGATCTAAAAATAAAATTCTCCTTAAAAATCCGGACGTTTTCGGAATTGCTTCTTTTCGGAATGATTGCGCTTCTCCTGAATCCTTTTCCGGATTACTGATTTTGGAATCTTTGTCGCCTTTCTTTCTTTGTCTACCAACAAATTTGTTTCTAAAAGATACAGAAAACGCTTAATAACCAATTCTTTATTTCGCAACTGGCTGCGATCCTCGTCACAATTCAATAATAAAACCCCGGCACTGGTCAATCGGGATGCCATTTTGAGGTGCAAGAGTTCTTTTTCGGCAGTGCTAAGCCCCTGCGACTGCAACAGGTCAAATGACAATACTGCTTTGGACGATACTTTATTGACATGCTGCCCGCCTGCCCCACTGCTTCGTACAGCTTTAATTTGTATTTCGCTAAGTATTTTTTGTTTGTCCATGAGAGTGCATTATTCTGGTTGGTGTGCCGGTTTTAAAAGGTCATTTACCGTCTTTACAGGATTAAATGTAATGATGGGTACTTCTACAAATACAGTAGTCCAGTTGGCCATAGCACCATTCCACAATCCCGGTAATTCATAAGCTTTAATATTCCTGCCATCTTTGGTCTTATGCACGATAAAACCACTTCCATAGTCAACAAACGCTTTTAAATCGAACATTTCTCCCTGATAATCTCGTATACCACACACCAGATCAACCGGATTGAAATGAGAAGCCTGAGCAAAAATGGCCATCTGTTCTGCATCCTGGCTATCTACCTGCGAACTCTCTACGATTTGAAGGGAAACACTCCCATCTTCGCTGGCAATCCAAAAAGGCCCACCACCAGGCTCGCCTTCATTTTTTACCATGCCGCATACGCGTATAGGCCGGTTTAGTATCTTTTGCAAAAATTTTACCTTTTCCAAATTTAATAATGCATCAAAATCCTCAACTATACCAATACTAAGCTCAAGGTTACAGAATTCTAAAATTTCATCTATTTTTTCTATTGAAACGGTACCGTCCAAATCCCGAAGGAAAGTAAAAATTTGTGACTGTAATTCAATCAGGATCCCTGCTAAAGCCTTTTTATAACGGGCAATTATAGCTACATGATTATGGATCACATTGTCAATATTTTTTATAAAAATGATATCCGATTGTAATGTATTGAGGTTTTCTATTAGTGCGCCGTGGCCTCCTGGACGGAAAACCAGCTGTCCCTTCTGATCCCTGAAAGGTTTATTATCGGATGTTACAGCGATAGTATCAGTAGCATTATGCTGATAGGAAAAATTAACCTCTAAACGAATACCGGATTCATTTTCGATTTTACTTTTTACCTCACTAATAATTTTTTCAAATCCCTCCTGGTGTTTTTTCGTTATGGTAAAATGCAATTGTGCTACACCATTTGAATTGGCATAAAAAACACTTTCATGCAGATGTTCCTCCAAAGGAGAAGCAATATGGTCATCATAATGATGAAAAGGCAAAATACCTTTAGGCTTATTGGCATAATCAAATGCGGGATCGTCCAGCATTGTTTTGATGAAATAATAACTTTCCAGATCTTTAGACCAAAGTTTCTGATCGCCATAACGTTCCCGAGCCACTTTTATAATACGTTTATAAAAAGGCAACTTTTCTTTTCCAATCAGGAAAACCTGAAGCTCTTTATCTTTTTTTCGGTTGATATAAGCATTGATGCTTTCCCGCTGTGGATTATACTCTACCAAAAATTCTGACAGGAATTTAAACATTCTACTGGCTGCACCGGAAGCGGGTACAAATTTCTTCAGTCGGAAATCGTCTTTACGCTTACCAAATAATTCTTCCAGATCTTTAGCATCATCTTCCGTTAAAAACTTAATACCGTCTTCAGGGGTAGCTGGCCGCATTAATGTTATCTTTCGGAATCCATGACGATAAGCTTCAAACTGTTTTTCGATATTGCTCACAGGAATACCATGATCGTAGATCGCGAAATAATCTTCCGAAGTAAAACCCAACGATTTGGCTTTCAGGAGTTCTATCACAATCGTTATTCCTTTTTCAAGGCGCTCTTCTATTGTTCCTGAAATAACAATGTAAGGTTTATTGTTACTGATCAGTGCTTCCCGGTAGCGGTTGAATAAAAACTGACGCTCGTTAGGGCGATCTCTCAGATCATCTTTTTCCCAGGGCACATCAATGTCTGTGAGTAGATACAGATCATAGGTATGCGCTACTGCTGTTGTATCCAAAAGCGGATCACAATGATTGTAATATATTTCCGAAAAGACCTTAGTTGTCATTAATGTAGTATCGGCAAACAGTAGTTCATTCGCTTCTGCCACTCCTTCATTTTCCAACTGGATCTGTCCGTACATAATAGGGATAAGATCTTCTGCTGCACACGTTGTCTGCGTATTATCCCATTTCTGCTGCAAAAAATTGCGGGCAAATTCCGGGATCCAGATTGTATTAAAATGTGCTGCTAATTGTTTCGCCAATGTGGTTTTACCCGAACTCTCCGGACCATATAGGGCAATTTTTATGACAGCTGTTGTTTCTTGTCTAAGATTTTCTTCCATTCGATATAAGCTAAAATTGCCAAAACAGTAAAAATGACATACTGCAGGGACAGGATTCCTAATCCCCTATAGGCATAAAGTGGTACGGCAATAAGATCTCCTATAATCCATAACGTCCAATTTTCGATTTTCTTGAGTGCCATGTACCACATTCCCGTAAAAAATATGCCTGAGGTGAAAATATCGATATAATTCTCGGGCCTGATTTTCTTCCCAAATAAATGGTAAATAGAATATGTGACCGCAATAGTAAGAAAAAATAGTAATACCCCAATAATTTTCTCATTGGTATTTGTTCTGGAAATAGGCACCAAATATTCATCATCCTTTTTTCGGGACCAATTGATCCAGCCGTATATACTCATGAACGAAAAATAGACATTCAGGGACATATCTGCAAAATAACTGGCTTTGTAGAGCAGGTAAACGGTAATAATTGTTGCAATAATCCCGGTAGGATAGACAAGGATATTTTCCTTTTTTGCATAATATACACTCAGGATTCCAAAAACAAAAACAATGATTTCTAATAAGATGTCCATCGCGGTAGCATCTTTATAAGCATCGAGAAAAAAATCAATCATAATTAAGCCTTTTTGTAATCAAAAAAATTATTGTCCTTTTCGAAAGCTGTTCCAATAACCACAAGGTCTGCTCCGGCTTCATAGGCTTCCTCCATTGCGCTACGGCTTCGTATGCCGCCACCTACTATCAATGGAACCTGGATATTGGAGGCAATAAGCCTGATTGTTTCAGGGTCGACTTTTCTTTCGGCACCGCTTCCGGCTTCAAGATATACCAGTTTATGCCCTATCATGGTTCCTGCCAATGCTGTTGCGAGCACAATTTCAGGTTTATCCGCAGGAATGGGAAGTGTGTTGCTCACATAGGAAACGGTAGTTTGCTTACCGCTTTCAATGAGTATATAGGCAGTTGAAATTATTTCAAGGCTTGTTTGTTGTAATATGGGTGCAGCCAATACCTGTTGTCCAATCAGATAATCCGGATTGCGGCCGGACAATAAGGAAAGGAATAAAATCCCATCTGCCCTGGGAGTAATCTGTGATACATTTCCAGGAAACAGCAGTATCGGCAAATCAAGTTGCTGTTTTAATAACGCAACCAATTGATCCAGGACATTCGTCAATAAAAGACTGCCTCCCACAAAGATATGTGTTGCTGGTGATTGTTTTATTTTTCTGATCAGGTGTTCCGTATGTTCCCAATCAATCTTATCAGGATCTAATAACACGGCCAGTTGTTTTTGCTTTTTTGCTTTTGCAGAAAGCAGGTCGGAATATATTGTTCCCATGTTAATCGTCAATTGTGTAAACCATAGTAAATTCTTCTATCTCTTCAAAAAAGACCTGGTAAATGCTATTAATTTCTTCAAATTTCACTTCTGTCCTGCCCTTTTTTTCTTCCATCGTAAAAGGCAATACATTCATATTCTGCTTAAAGCTGAGCCCGTTTCGGGAAAGCATTTTATAAATCGCTTCCTTAGCTCCCCAGATTACGATAAGCTTACGCACAAAATCATCTGCCTGATCCAAAAACTCAAATTCAGCATCTATAAATTTATCTGCGATACGGATTACTTTATCCCGCCTCAATTCAATATCGATCCCCACATTTTTATCGCTAATGATAATTGCCGAAAAACCATAGGAATGCGTTATAGAAATTTCTTTACCGTCCTTAAGGTGAGGCTTACCATCATCATTGTAATACAGGTCAAAATCGGTATAACCAGCGGTTTGCAGTAACATGCGCACACTGAGAAATCCCCTTTGGTGTGATTCCGACCGCATTCCTTCGAGACGCGCCATGCAAAAATCTTTTAGCTGCACTGCCCGAAAAAGGTCATTGTAGGATTCGGTTATTTTCCAAACCAGGATCTGAGTGTTTTTAGCGACGGTGAAAGATGTATATAAAGGCATTTGTTACCGGTAAAATATAATTGGAAATAGCACATTTTTATCAATTTGCTATTCAGGCAATTAAGGATTATAATAAAATTGTAAATTCCACCAAAAACTATTTTAATACAGGGGAATTACTTAAATTTGCACAAAATTGATAATACAAATATAGACAAATAGATGAGTACAACGACATTGCCATTTGTAGCTTACAAAGTGAAAGACATTTCACTTGCAGCTTGGGGAAGAAAAGAAATTGAATTAGCAGAAGCGGAAATGCCAGGATTAATGGCACTTCGCAGTGAATATAAAAATGAACAACCTTTAAAAGGAGCTCGTATTGCAGGATGTCTGCACATGACAATCCAAACTGCAGTTTTGATTGAAACATTGATTGCACTGGGTGCAGAAGTTACCTGGTCTTCTTGTAATATTTTCTCTACACAGGATCAGGCTGCAGCGGCTATTGCTGCTGCAGGAATCCAGGTTTATGCCTGGAAAGGCCTTAACGAAGAGGATTTCGACTGGTGTATTGAACAAACTTTATTCTTTGGTGAAGACAGACAACCATTGAATATGATTCTTGATGATGGTGGTGATTTGACCAATATGGTTATTGATCGTTACCCACATCTTGTAGAGGGAATCAAAGGATTATCTGAAGAGACAACTACAGGTGTACACAGATTGTACGAAAGAGTGAAAAACGGAACATTGCCAATGCCTGCAATCAACGTGAATGATTCTGTTACCAAATCTAAATTTGACAACAAATACGGCTGTAAAGAAAGTGCAGTGGATGCGATCCGTCGTGCTACTGACCTAATGTTAGCTGGAAAAAGAGTAATCGTTTGTGGTTATGGAGATGTTGGAAAAGGAACTGCTGCTTCTTTCAGAGGTGCCGGATCTATTGTAACAGTTACTGAGATCGATCCAATCTGTGCTTTACAGGCTGCTATGGACGGTTATGAAGTAAAAAGACTGGATACTGTGATTGCAACTGCTGATATCATTATCACAACAACAGGAAACAAAGATATCGTATTGGGAAGCCACTTCGAAAAAATGAAAGACAAAACCGTTGTTTGTAATATTGGTCACTTTGACAATGAAATCGACATGGCTTGGTTGAATAAGAATCATGGTGCTTCTAAAATTGAAATCAAACCGCAGGTTGACAAATATACTATTGCTGGAAAAGACATTATCATTTTGGCTGAAGGTCGTTTGGTAAACTTAGGCTGTGCTACAGGTCACCCAAGTTTTGTAATGAGTAACTCTTTTACAAACCAGACACTGGCTCAAATCGAATTATGGAAAAATAGTGCGGCATATAACAATGACGTTTATATGTTACCAAAACATTTAGATGAGAAAGTAGCTGCTTTACACCTTGCTAAATTAGGGGTAGAATTGGAAACTCTTAGAGAGGATCAGGCGGCATACATTGGTGTTGAAGTTGCAGGTCCATTTAAACCTGAATATTACAGATACTAATCTCTGATTATCATCATACTAAAAACGCCTTTGCAATACAAAGGCGTTTTTTTTATACTCTAATTTTAGGTCTCTGATCTTATTTCAATCTAAACCAACCTGTTATTCCCATTTGAATTTTTGCTTTTGCTTTTTCATTTCAAGGCATTTTTCCACAGTGAACTGCGTTGGACAATCAAAACAGCTAAAACTTTCTTTTTTCCCAAAAAGTTCGGTATACTTTATTGTATTCCCGGTTAATCGCTTATTAGTGCCATTATCATAACATATGATCGTAGCCGGATAATCGGTATAATCGTCCTTCCCTAATGCCACTTTAGCTGAACCATTACTCGAAGTCACTTTCTTTACAACTATCAAATCCTTTTTATTTCTTTTGAAGTAAACACTTTCTGAGGTAGCAGTAGCAGTATTGTTAAACGTCAATTTAGACTTGCCTTTCTCTTCTTTGACCACAACTAACACTAATCGGTCAAATATAGGGTTACTCTCCTCATTCCCACGTCTGACTATAGTTACGGGAGTCTGAACTAATAACGTCTGGCTTGCTATCTTTATGGTATCAATAATGATGCAATCCGTACATGTGCTTACTGCTTTTCCATATAAAAAGCCAATTTGTTGCTTCCCTTTAAAAACAGGAATACTGTCAGTTTGTGCCAGAGCAAAAAATGGCAGTAAAAATAAGGCGGTTATAATTATTTGTTTATGCATTCTGTATCGTATTTAAAAAACTCTTTTGTCCATTTCGTATAACTTTTTCGCTCCGCAATATTGGTCAGCCCTCCATTAATTGCAGTAGTTACCGCTTCTATATCAGCATCTGCCAAGCCACCATCCATAGCATTGATAGTGGCTGTTTTATATACCGTTGAAAACCAACCTGCCGAATTAAAGGAATGGAAGAGATTCTCTGATATATTTTTGGCAAACGTTTTTAATGTTTCATAAAAAGGAGCATCCAGCCCTTCACTATTTGCTTTGGCGCGTTTTTTTACACATTCCCCAACACTTTCATAACCGCTTCGGTGTTTGATATATACATCGTAAAGATTAGTACTGTTGACGTAATCGTAATAGGCTAAATAATTATAATCGTGTGTAATTTGTTTCATCCCACGTCCCTGAAAAGCCACTCCTCCCTTATAATTATCGGGCACTTCCGATCTGCTCTCATAAGTATATTGAAAACTAATCGTCTCCAGATACATTTGCCCTAAAAAATGTATTTTACGTTTACAGGTTTTAATGCTGAATTTTTTAAACATCGCATTCATCTCATCTGTAAACAATTTTATCTTATCCTTATTCTCAGTCAGGGTTCCGCTTTTCACCCGTATAGCGCTAATATATTCTCCTCCTCTATCAAAAAAGACCTCTCTTTTACTTTTATAATTCTGTTTATCCCGCAAATTATAAATAATATCCAGCATTTCATCTACTTCAATATCCCGGTTGCAATAACATGGTGTACCCAGTAATTCCAGGCGTTCATTATCTTTATTGATAAATTCATGTGTATTATCAGGATATTTTACTGTAGCTACTGTATTACTTACCTCTGCTTTTAAGTACAAGAAAGCATTATGATCCTTACGTTTATCAAACTTCACCAATTGGGCTTTCAGGTCTTCTGCTGATTTGGGCTGTAATGTGATCTCTTTGGCAAAAATATTAGGCTCTTCTATCTTATCTTTTGCAACATCAATCACGATAGTTGTCTTCTCGTCTTTATCAATAAGGAAAGGCACTGAACTATCATACACAGCTTCTGCATTTGTCAGTTTATTTTCTTTAATTTCAACAGCTATATTTCCTTTATCCCCATTGTAAACTGCAACAACCCAGACTTTCTTTTTGATTTGTATTTTTTTACTTTTTCAAAAGATACTATGTCTTTTGTTTTTTTGCGGTACTTGATTTTTATTGTCTCGCCGCCAACTGCGGTTTTAAATGCTTTATCTGGAATATAGGACAATACATGCTCCTTTTTAAGTTTCTGTTCCGATATAAAGCGTGCAGTTATCTTATCTTGATTTTCCCCTTTTTTAGCCGTAACTGTTTCTTCTGCTTCTTCATACAGTGGAGTCACCACTTTTTTACCAAAATAAACAGCAACCAGTTCGGCTGCCATTGTAGGTATTGGTGCCGCCGCAGTAGTTACATTGGAAGGCACACTACGCTGGCCTGAATCGGTAATCTCAATGGTACTCCCACCATAAAGGCATGGTATGGTACTTTGTTTTAGCAAAGGCGATTTATCCTGTACTAATAAGGTTCCTGTATTTTGCCATTCTCCAAGTTGCATCACGGAAGCACAAGGAAGTGCCATATTAGGGCTTTTTTTACAGTTACCCGTAAATATGAGGCTTTTCATATCCTTTTCAACAACTGTAGCCGTTTTCTTATCCTGGGTGGTAGGCGTATCAAAATTTACCTTCAGGACACCTTCAGGATTAACACAAAAATCACACTTTATCTTCGCCTGGTCGATGACCAGTTTTAAACCTTCAGCAACGGCTTCCTCCTCGTTCCTTTCTTCCTTTTTTGCTGCTATATCCTGCTTATTATTTTCTTTTATCGCTTCCATAGTATTTAATCCAGTTCTAAAATCTTTACATCCGCACTTATAATACTTTAGATGTTTACCTCTCTTACAACAAACGCTTTTTTATCGGAGTCATGATATATTTATTGATTTCACCCCATGAAACAAAAACCGGAAACTGCTGATAACCGCTATTCCGATATTCGGCCACTTCGGCCACTGAAAATTCCAGGCCTTTAATTTTAGCATGGTGATCATGAACTATTTTAAAATTGGCCAAATCTTCTGTTCTGGCTTTTATTTTAACTCCCTGCTGTTTGAGCTTCTTATTTATTATTTTCAAAACCTCAGCCGGATTATTAAAGAATTTCAAAGCAATATTTTTCCCTGTCTCCAGATCAAAACAAAAATATTGGATTGCTTCCCAGGGCGATCCGTAGGACTGTATTCCTACGGATACATTCAAAAGATCATTTTTATCATAATACACCTCATAATGTTCAAAGCCATAGTTTGCTTCCCGCAAGGTATTCTCTGTAATATGGGCCGATAAAGTATCTTTCTTTGCCTTTATCCTTTGTTCTGGTAAAGCAATATAAGGTTTATCAAATACATCGTAAGTGCTTTGAAGGGTTTTATAAATGGCTGTATTTGCAGTTGTATTTGCAGTATTAATTTTAAGCTCTTCTAATACATAAAAAGTGTTATCAATCCGCACAGAGTCCTTTAATATTATTGCATTCTGGCCTTTGACCGGAATTACAAAAACAAAAAACAATAGTAAAGATTGTATCATTATTTTTTCATGCTTCCATTTTTTTATCTGATGCACTTATTTTTTACCTACCGGAATCTTTTTTTCGTCTTCTTCCAGAATTTTTATAGCCTGGTCGTCCTTGAGCAATTTCCTTTTTTCAAGATATGCTTTTGCTTCTTTTTTCTGTTGTTCATTTCCATTTTCCAACATCAATTTGAAATGCCTGTTGATATCAAAAACATCTTCTTTCCTTGCTCTGATAAGATTGTTTTTTCGGCTTTTTTTACCTGATGCAAGATCATATTCATTGATACACTTAATAACAAGATCAATATTATCATTTTGTGCATGATCTTTTGCATACTTTTTTCCCTTTTTTGTACCTGAATTCCAAAAATATAATGCAGATTGCGTTGCATACATTGCATCGGAAGAGATCAGTAAATATTTCCCGCCTAAAGCCACCCCCGGTTTTTCTTCTGTAAAGTCTATAGCGCCTGAAGTATCACCAGGAAATGGATGTTTATTTCTATATTCTGCAAAACTTTTATAATTCCCTCTACCAGTCAATTGCTTTAACCCTCTTCCTTTAAATTTCCATCCATCACGCGTGAGTTCATCCCCATTTCCTAAGCCTCTTCTGTCGCCAGTATATGGTGCATAAGCGCGTGACAATAATGGCACTCCAAAATGAGTATGTGGTTTCAGATAAATTTTATAATCAACAGTTTTATCCGCTTTAAGGACTTCTTTAATTAATTTATCTACTTTTTTCTTTTTATCTTTAGGATCAGTCTCTCCAAGATATTTACAATAAAGTTGCTTGTCTACAATTGTGGGTTTGTCTTTCAATAAGAGCGTTTGCAATTCATCATTTGTTTTTGTTATTTCAACCCCTTTGTCATTAACAATCTTAAATATAGCTGTTAAATTATCTTTCAATGACTTTACAATCGTTTCATTTATTACTATCGGAGAAGAACTAAATATACCCGGAGGATTCGAGTTGCTTTCATATTCAGCAAAAGTATCAAAATTGGCGCTTTCGACGGCTATTTGGGCTACAAAATGTGCTTTCCTTAGGCAAGTATCCAATGCAAAATCTTTCCTGTATTTATTGAGATATGGAAGTATGGAGTCTATGATTTTTGTTTGAGTTGCCGATAGTTTTTTTAGTCCCATTGAACTTTGTAGCAAATCTGATGTGAACTCTTCGTCACAATGTGGGCATTTATAATCTTCTACTACAACCTTCGGCACAGGGGCTCCGGTCGCAGCAACATCTGAGGGAACGCTACGCTGGCCTGAATCGGTAATTTCAATGGTACTCCCACCATAAAGACATGGTATGGTACTTTGTTTTAGCAAAGGCGATTTATCCTGTACTAATAAGGTCCCCGTATTTTGCCATTCTCCAAGTTGCATCACGGAAGCACATGGAAGTGCCATATTAGGGCTCTTTTTACAGTTCCCCGTAAATATGAGGCTTTTCATATCCTTTTCGACAACTGTAGCCGTTTTCTTATCCTGGGTGGTAGGCGTATCAAAATTCACCTTCAGGATACCTTCTGGCTTAACACAAAGCTCACACTTTATTTTTGCTTGGTCAATGACTAATTTTAGCCCTTCGGCAACAGCTTCTTCCTGATCCCGTTCCTGTCGCTTTTCCGATACATCCTGCTTATTATTTCCCTTTGAATCTTCCATAACTACTCTTTCTAGACTTCCTGCATCTCGCTCCCTACTTAGAATTTCACCCGTTTATCCAAAACGCTATAACTAATTGAAATCCGAATATTTCTTATATTTCGACTTCAATGATTTTATGAAACTGTTCCGGAGTTCCGGTGATAATTCCTTAAGCTTGCCATTCAAGTTATCATTAACTTTACACGTACCATTTTCGGTGCAATGGAAATTAATATGATAGAGGTATTTTTTAGTATTATAAAAAATAATAAAAGAGGCCTTTATATCGCTATCGGAATTACCACAGTAAAAAAATGGAATAAAAACCGCTTTTATCTTATTGAATTCTTCTAACCAAATATCATTTTCCCGAAATAATATCATTTCCATCTGATAATCCTCATCATTATAAACCATTTCCTGGCTGCCTTTACCATTTTGGATTTTAGCTTCGATTTTTGTCTCATGCCCGTCAAATGGCGGCCGATCGGGATTGCATAATGCGTTTACCATTACAGTAAGTTTGTTTTTTCCATTTTTATCATTCCATGATTTATGGATCGTGACAGAATCAGGCAATATCGTTTGTGCCTGTAATGGAATATATAGTACCAGAAAAAAGAACAATCGCATTTTATGCCACTGTATCCGCTGTAAGTTCCCTGTAATAAATTGGTAATTCATAATCTTCATCTGCTATAGTATATTCAATTGGAAAAACGCTCGAATTCCGGACACTGTAAGGACTTACTTTCACCGCATCACCCTGATTCCCGCCCAAACCGTAAAAGTGTGTCCCATTTTTATCTTTAGCCACTGCAAACGTGACATGCTTTTTATTGTTTACAACACAAACAGACCCTACGGCAAGTTTGTTATTGTCCGTTTTTTTACCCCATACCGGGTCATCAAATTTTTCAGGCACAGGTACTCTTTTACCATTCACCGTTTTCGCCGAAGCCCGGTATCGGGTTTTTATTTCACCATAGGAAAAAGCCCCCGGATCTAACTGCGCAGAAAAATTATTCTGGCTAAGGCACCAGCCGACAAATGAAGCACACCATGCATTGGTAATTGTTGTGCACCCCGAAGGTTTATGTTCTCTGTTGATCTTATGGTATTCATCGATAATCCTGCTACAATGTGTGGCTTCTGTCACTCCCGTTTTTCGTTCCTGACGGGCAGTAATTAACCAGGGCTGTTCTTTGTATTTTAGTTCGAAATATTGTCCTTCTTCGTTCAGGAATGTATTGGTCAATCCTTCTGTCCCTGCTTTACCTTTATATTCCACTTCCTTTTCGTCCGATTTCACTTCGATGTACAGGAATGCTTTTTTATCAGCATCTGCCAGGATCAGTTCCGCCAATTCAAAGGAAAGATCATCCGTCCTGTGGTTTAACATGAGTGTGAGTATTGCTTTATTTTTAAAGTCTGCAGCATTTGAAATTTTCACATCATTGGCATAATTATCTACTGCTACTTCAAATTCTTCCTGGGGTTTTATAGTCTTATAGTTTGCCGCAGCTGTCACCACTTCAACATCTTTCATGTTGATTAGTTTCACCGTAGCGTCTACATCCGACACTACTTTTTTCTTCCCACTCCTAACCTTAATTTTTATTTTTTTACCGGAAAGCCCTTCTGTTTCTACGACTAAGGCAACCTGGTAGCTTAACCCACGTTCTGATATTTTTTCAAGGGTCATTTTTTGGGTGGTTACTTTTTTAATAACCTTAACTTTTTTCTTCAGGTTTTTATCATAAACTTCGGTCTCCTGATCTATTGGATCCCCGGCTTCTTTGGTTATTTTAGCAAAATAAGCCGAAAGGATTTTTACTTTAGTTTCTTCTTTTGGAGGTAATGCCGCTCCGACAGCCTGAAGATTTGCAGGTACACTACGCTGTCCTGAATCGGTAATTTCAATAGTACTTCCTCCATAAAGGCATGGGATCGTACTTTGTTTTAGCAAAGGCGATTTATCCTGTACTAATAAGGTTCCCGTATTTTGCCATTCTCCAAGTTGCATGACCGAAGCACAGGGAAGTGCCATATTAGGGCTCTTTTTACAATTACCAGTAAAAACAAGACTTTTCATATCCTTTTCGACAACAGTAGCCGTTTTTTTATCCTGCGTGGTGGGTGTATCGAAATTAACAATAAGGGTACCTTCCGGTTTTGTACACAATTCGCATTTTATTTTAGCCTGGTCAATAACAAGTTTCAGCCCTTCACTGACCTGCTCTTCCTGCTTCCGTTCCTCTCTTTTTTGGGAAAGCTCTTCTTTATTATTTGCTTTGACATTTTCCATAACACTACCGCTTATACACTTTGAGATGTGAACTGATTATCCTAACAATAATGTGGAATATTTAATATTCATTAGATCACTCTCGCTTTCTATTAATGCTTCAACCAAGTTGTTATCATTATAAACCAACTCACCTCTATAATTTGTTACTGATAATTCCTGGTTTTTAGGTCTTACAGTTGGGATTCCTTCAATTTGATACCGTACAAATTCTTTTTTCTCCGGGCTGATGGACTCCTGAATTTCCTGATTCCCAAAATCAGACAAAGAGTGCTTCCTTACAATAGGCATTTCCCAAAGCAGATAATGTCCGAATAAACCATTAAAATAAAGACCAAACATTTTATAATCCGATAGGAATTGAATTAGCCTGGCTTCATCATTAAACAAATTCGAAACTTCCAGGAAATAATTTCCAATATAATCTCCTTTGTATTCCTTTTGTAGCTCCTCCTGTGTTATGTTCCACCTGAGATTCAGTTCTTCCGTGTTGTATATTCGTACTATCTTTCCTGTACTATCCACTCCAGCCTCAATTTCATCAAAAGCATAGCCGATTTTACGGATCAGGAAGGCATCTGCTACTGCTGTTGTACTTTTGATGAAAATTTTTGCAGTAAAAATCTGGTACACATACAAATTATCCTGTTGCCCTAATGGCATAATCTCCACATTTCGAATATAGGATCGTTGAATAGGGTTTCGTGCATTCGATAGATCATCTACAATAGTTTCAAACCGATACAGATAGCGATCTCCAGCTTTGGGCCTGAGATGATATTCCTTTAAGCCATATACTGTAGAAATCATTTTTGTCATTTAGTGTTCAACTCTTTTTCTGTCATTACGAGGATCCATTCCCATCCAGTCTCTGTTAGCGGACCAATGTAAATACTGATTGCGCAATTTTCTTAAAATACCCTGGGGACCGCCGTAAATTACAACCTCTTCCAGCTGTACAGTTCTTGGAATATCCTCATTTTTAGTAAATTTTTCTTCGTATAAATACTGCTCTAATACTTTCGGATTATATACTCTTGTATTATCGGCTACTGCAGGTTTTGTTCCATTTGGATTTATCATACTCCATTCTTCCCTCAGCTTTTTCATGTTCTCTTCCGCTTCTCTCTGGTCAAGTTTCTTTTTTAGAACTGCATCATCTTGAAAATGCCATTCCGGACTATTATCAAATACATATTTATGCAATTGCTTTTTCGCATCCTCTAATAAATCGTGTCCCGCAATACTGTATTCCTTATCCACATTCTTAACAAGCTCCTTACTCATGTGTTTCACACAATATTCAGCCATAAAATGAAGTGGAATATAACTGTATTCTTTTTTTAAAAAACGGGTTCCTGTAAGCTTTGTATATTGTAAAACACCTTTTAAATGTTTTTCTTCACTAATAACAAGTTCTTCTTCTTGATACCAGTAATCTGTGATGAGTTTTTTTCTGAAATCATCCAGTTTTTTTTGTGGATTCCAGGAACTATAAGAATTAAACCCTACCCCTGGATGCTTGTTGACTACTTCTATTTCATCTACTGTTTCCATGCCTGTTTCGTATGCGCCACCTATATCACAATGGACACCGGGAAGGTTTTTTTCAATCCCGGAAATCATGCGGGTTAAATCAAAGTTTTCCCGATGTTCATCTTGGGCTGTAAAGTGTACGGCCTGGCTGAATCTTCCCATATTATTCAGTTGTAATTGTTCCACATCATCACCAAAATTAAAACTGGATCCTAAAGTTGCATGAACAAGACCCCGGAATCCTACTCGTTCTGCAGTACCCATATCTCCAAATTCTTCATAAGAAGATACCGTATCATATACTCCAACGAATCGGACTTTTACAGACAAATTACTTACTTCCTCCTGCGTCATGATACCTTTTTCCAAAAGCTTATACCCTAAATGCCCCAAACGTGGCATTAGATCCTCTTTTAAAACAGAACGCTGCACTTCTTTTCCATCGGTATCAACAAATATCGTTTTATATTTTTGTACCGGTTCGTCGGTATAACTTGTCATCGGATAATATCCATCAGGTACTTTTTTGTCTTTTGCTTTTTTGATTGGCTTTGCATTGACTTCATACACAAAATTACGTGCGGCGGCGGCACCTCGGCTGAAACCAAAGACATCCACCGTAACCTGAGTTAAAACTTTATTGGGTTCTTTCCTTTTTTGTTCATTAATTTTATCGGCGAGCATTTCACAACCTTTACGGACTTTACCCCTGACTCCGGTTATACCTGATCCATATTGGAATCCGTCATCAGTATCTTTTGTATTATCTAAAGTTCCAATTCCTTCAATATAAATAGTATAATTTGAATCACAGCAAAATGACATTCGTGCAACGTTGGTATAATCGTTACTAAAACTATTGTCTACACCCAATTTATCTAACGTCCCTCTATGTGAACCTTCCAAATAATTCAAATATTCGTTATCTCTCTTTGAATTATCGTATTTATTAGTTTCAAAAGTATATTTATAAAGAGTGTCTTCCCGTTTTCTAATTTCATCTACAGCTTTTTCCTCTTTCTGAACTTCCTCTCTTGAATTATCTTTTGCTAACTGATCCTCACCCGGGGTTCTATATTTTTTCCTAAGCCTAGTATTCTCCCGATTGTTCAATGTTCCATCAAAAAACAATCCGAATGTGAGATTTAATTCATCTTCCGGAACTACGCTAACGCCTGCATTATAAACAAATGTCTGTCCCATAACTATTTATTTTTTTCGCGATTCATATACTTTTACATCACTATTGGTCAACGGTATTTCTTTCCCATTACTTTTTAGCACTACAGTAATAAATGTATTGAGCTGATTCACCCGAAATTCAATTTCAATATTGGCCTTTTTGTCTACTTTATGGATTTCACTAAATGCAGCAACTATTTCTTTTTCATCAAATTTAACCGTACCACCATAACGTTTTCCATTGGCGGCCCTCCATCCGAAATTGAATGTGTTTGGAATAGCTCTGGAAACATAGTCCGCAGTTGGAATGTTTTCTTTGATTATTTCTTCTTGTTCCCCATTAAAATTGGCAAAGAAAACATCTTCCATTTTCCCCTCATTTTGTACAACGAAAACAGGACGCCAGCTATATCGTTCCCTATAACTGTCCCATAAATGGAATGGAATGGATTGGTTTTTATTTTTGTGTTGGAATTCTTTAGGCACTATTTTTTCATTCTCCATAATCTCTTTCCTGTATTCAGAACTAAAGAGAAGTTTTTCGTGACTATCCAGTTGTGCTATTTCTTCTGCAGGAATTACAATTTTATCTCCTTTATAACGTCCCACTTCCACTTGCCTTCCGGGGCCGGAAAGCCATATTACAACCACACCGCCCGGAGCCATCCCTACAACAATGTAATTGTATTTTTCATTTCGCATTTCACCATTCGCATCTTTACTGGGATATCCCTCTCTAAATAGGCGAACCATTTTATCATAGTCAATTGCGGTATCTACATGGTAGAAAGTATCCTCGGCATAAGAAAGCCATATTACATCCAAATGTTTCGGTACCCCTTTTACACCACTACTCATACTTCTCCCCGTAATACCCCATGGGCCTCCATGAGTTCCGAGATATAAACTAGTACTGCCTCCATCCCATTCCAAACTACCATGATAGACGTCTATAGGATATCCTGTTGGACATGATATTGTTTCCTGCCAATAAAATTTATCCGTGGTAATGGGTGCATTTGTTCCCGTATTTGTTATAGTCGTTGTATCCATTTGCTTTTTTGTATGTTCCTGGCAAGAAGTACCAAGAGTCAGTAACAGTGTTAATCCGTATATATAAGGTTTTATTAATTTCATTAGTCTCGAATTTTCTAATACTGAAAGCTCCACCTTATTGTGTATATCATCCATTTTGATTGCTCTTTTTCGCAGGCTTTATCCTTTATTTACTTTGGCATCTATAGCTCCCAATACAGTAGCTACCCCGGCACTCTGGAAGAAAATATCACCATGTTCTGCTTTGTGGGTTGTAGTCGCTGTACTTTCGCTTAAATCACCTCCTATTTTTACGGTTTTATTTTCATTTATGGTTTCAAAAGCTTCCATTGCCTGCAGCCTGTCTTTCATTTCTATAGTGGTTGTCCTGTTTTCGCCCACTTGGGTAATCATATCTTTTCCAACATTAATATTGAAATTCTCTCCTACAGTAAACGTCATATTTTTCGGAGCATTTACAGTGATGTTACCCTTTCCATCCATTTTCCAGGTATTGCCACTCGGATCCTCAATAAAAACACTTCCCTCTGCATCATCCATTATTACTTTGGTACCTGAACGGGTTTGTATTACTTTTTTATCGTTGCCCGAAGTATGGTATTCACTCATTGCGGGACCGTTATACATTGCGCCCAAAACAAAAGGTTTTTCTGCATTACCACCTTCAAAAGCAATCAACACTTCTTCTCCTACCTCTGGAACGAAATAAAAGCCTTTTCCTCCTCCGGAATGCGGATTTGTCATTCGGATCCAGGGTGTATTAGTACCATTGTCCTGTTGCCAGGCAAAAGCAACCTGAATACGACCTAAACCAGACGGATCATCATTGGAGATAACTGTTGCAGGTTGTGATTCTGCCATTGGAAAGCTGTGCACATTGCCATAAGGCGGAGCAGCCACAGTGTCAGGAACTGCATCGAAAGTATTATGGTAATTCCCCGATTCATCACAGACATGCGTTATATCGGTTACGAGGTAACTTCCAAAACTTTGCTCCTGTAACCCATCAGAAAGATTACCGGTTAATGAGAATGCAGGTTCTTTTATCTGTACGACATCCCCAATCCGCAATCCGGTTTCATCAGAATCACCTTTGGCAGTCACTAAATCAGCAGCGCGGGAATTGAGTTGTGTGGTCACCCGATCCATCAGATGGGTTCTGGAATTCCCTTCTTCTAAAGAGTGGGAATATAAAAGCGTTGCACTATTTGGAAACAGTAGCTTAGAAGATTCATACATTGATTTTGAATAGCCTTCTGCTGCATAATCCACTTCTGAAGAACTTGCTTTTTGGGTTTCTCCATTCGAAGGATCATAACCAACATATTCAAAAGCAAGTGATTTCGCCCGCATTTCAATATTAAAAGAATGTAATGTCCTTCCATATTCAAGGGTAAAGGTTTTTGATTTAGGGGCTCCAAAACGAAGTTCTTCCCCATTATAATAAAACCACTGCCCTTTTTTCTGCGCCATACGGCATAAAAAAGCGAAATCACTTTCCCCATATTGAACCGTATAAGGCATTGTAACACTATTCCGAATTTCAACTGCAGGTTTTAAGTTTTCCGTATTATAGCTTTTTAGGACTTCCTGTACAATATCCGAGAGGGAAGCATCAGTGAAAGAACGGGTATTAGGCGGGCCTTCCAAAACTATAGTAGGACTATATCCGTTAATGATAATACCACCCGAAGCGCCAGCTGTTCGCACCATCTGCGCCTCTGTTATTACACCCGTAAAGAGTAATGGCGAATCGGTCTGCATATTGTTTGGCGCTATTGTTATTTTTATAGTCTGCCCTACATAACCCATAGCTTTATCAATACCCTGGCTTACAAATTCCTTAGGCAACGGTTGTAGTATTGAAAAGCGATGGTGCGTATGCACTTTTTGGTTGATCACCAACTTAGAGAACCGGGTTAGGGTTTCTCCGCCAATCTGAATTGTAATCTGAGTACTTATAGGCATGGCTTAATATTTTAAATGAAACTTCCAACTGTTATCAATCCCTATAATTCTTCCGAATCACCAAAGGATGCTACAACAGGAATCGTATTATTACAGATTATACTTTTATTCTATTTCAAATTTCAATGCTAAAATTTGTGTTGTGATAGCGGTACAATAAAATGACTATTTTACTGATACAGGGCTACCAATCTATCTTTCGCCCTCGTATAATTAGGCTCCACTTCCAATGCTTTTTTATAGTCTGCCGAGGCTTTATCCTTTTTTCCTAATTCCCGGTACAAATCGCCACGATTCGTGACAATCTGGGCACTTTTGGGAAATGTATTTATAGCTACAGCATAAGCCTCCAGTGCTTCCTCATATTGTCCAGAAGCATATAATAAGGCGGCTTTAAAATTATATCCGATACTCCATTTTGGATATATTGCATTCAGTTGCTGAATCACTTTTAAAGCTGAATCTACCTGATTGTTATCTGCCAGTACAGTTGCCTGATTGATATAAAACCACTTATTATCTGGGTTTAATCGTATCGCTTCTCCAAAAGAGGCTACTGCAGCAACCGATTGTTGATTTTTGAGTTGCATTTTGCCCTTAAAATTTTTGATATCCGCATTATCCGGATCTAATCTTTCAAGTTCTAAGGCAATCTCCAATGCTTTTTCATATTCCTGGGCACGAATTGCCGCTGACGCTCGTTTATTCAATTCTTTTACAGCTGTAGAAAAGGAACTAATCCTACCGGTCAAGGCCTCATTTTCAACTTGTAATTCCTTGCGATATGCTTCATCCAGTTCGTTAGATTGCTTTTGCCCCAATACTGGAATTACAGACAGGCAAAAAACCAATAACTGATATACAAATCGCTGCATCATACTGTACTATTCAAATTATACATTTATTTTGAACCGTTTTTCAATTGCTACCAATACGGAATGATCTTTTCAATTTTAGCATCCTTCAAAGGGACGAAAAAATAGTATTCTTTATAATAATCGATAAAATTCTGATCTTCAAATTTGCCATTCCCCTCATGTGCTTTTACGATTACAAGCTGGTCTTCTTCAAGATACCCATAATAATACGTAAATTGTTTTCGGGGTGTTACATAATTTTGAATGATTATCCTGCTATCCTGCAGCTTATAATACCCTTCAAATAAAGTCGCTTTCGGATGGAGTTTCCGCGCTTCATAATCCGCTATAAGTGCATGCGCATAATCGGTACTATTTTTCAGTTGATGTTCCAGATCCAATATAAGATTCGATTGTCCACCACGATAAAATTTATAAAACTTATGCTCTTTGGGTTCTTTCTCCGTTCCTCCATTCTCATCCGTTTTTATTTTCTTCAATACATATACACCGTCAGTACGAAGTAATGTATTGGAGGGCAACACAAAATTGGGATCAAAAAAAGGATAATCTTGTTTGACATAACGCTTTTGTGCGCAGGAAGAAAAAAAGGCAACCAAAATCATCATAGCATATAAATTACTTTTCATCAGAACCCTTTACTAAAATTAGGCCCCACCTGAACTTCCCAGTAATCAGGGCGTTTTGATGGTATAAGGTGGAAATTTATCGTTCTGTGGATTACATCCTGAGAAATCATATGACTCGCACCCAATCCGTTTACCCTTGCAGTACCATTTGGTGTCCTCACAATACCAGAAGTCCTTCCCATATTCAAATCGAAAGAATGCTGTTCTGCTGACCACGGTATATTATCCCTACTGGCTTTTAAAAAATCAGTATCAATTTCGCTTGCGAATGTTGGCGTATAGTTCAAAGCACGATTCCTGGTGCGTTCCAGCCAGCTTCCCTGATTGGTCTGTGTGAATTCCTCCAGGCTTTTTTCAGCATTGAGCCTATCGCGCTCGCTTTCAGAATCGGTATCGGCTGTAAAAACATCACTGGCGACAATAACCTGATAATCGCTATTTTTAGCTCCAAATGTAAAATTACCACCACCCGTCCACCAACGGTCATGTCCATCACTGATCCCTATCTTTTTAAAGGCACCAAAATCATTATACGTCTGAAAGCTAAAATCACCGGCACGCAGTTGTACAAAACCAACATGCTGATTCCTTCCACTATTGTTCAGTATAAGATTGGTTCCCATGGTAGCAGAATATTGATACCGGTCTTCCAGTCCTGATCCGCTATCTACATGAAGAGGATAAACAGTCATAGGATTACCATGTCCAGCTCCGGTAGTAATTTTCCCGGTAAGGACAGTATCAAAATGCATCATGTTGCTATCGGATCTGGCACCAATTCCTCCGTTGTAAAAGTTAACGGCAAGATTAGCTCCCGGCTGTACAAATCCCATCCTCTTGCTCACTCCCACTCCGGCAGTTCCGCTCATATATGATTTGCCGCCACCGAAATGCCAGTTTAAACCGAAAAAAAAGGTAGTTTCAAGTTCGTCCATAACTAATTGATTAGAATTTCAAAGGCCAGTTCCTTGCAAATTGGGAACCATTCATATTGATCTCCTTGGCAGAAACCACAATTTCTATTTTCATAGACATGGTATTATATGCCACAAAAAGCTCATCATAACGAATACAGTACGCTTCTTTGAATTGTAATTCACGCATTTTCGAAATAGCATCTCTCCTGTAGAAAGTCAGCTTTCCGTTTTTTGTCTGTGAGTTACTTACCATCCAGTCAAAAAGCATGGTGCTTTTTGTAGATTCTACTACAATACGGATTTTCCCTCCGGCAGGATCTGCTGAAGGTTTACCGCTTTTGTCGGTATCCTGGCCAATAGTGCACTGGAATTCCAGTACATTCATGACTTCACCATCAATTTCGAGCTTTGCTAAAAAAGACATATATAAAAATTTAATAAATTAAAAGAATCCTGAAAACAACATGAAACAATAATAAAGGGAATGTGTGATACAGCCCCTTTATCATTTAATTTTCAGTGTAAAATTCCAATCGAATTATACCCATTCGTTAATATGTCCACCACCTCCACAGCTAATTTCTTTAGCAGAGATTGTAAATGTTTCAACCAGAGGATTTCCTCCTGTTGCATCGAATGTTTCCTTGTACTTTATTAAGTAGCCTTCTTTCCAGTTCATTTCTTTTAGTTTAGCATCAGTATCACGCTTAACATATTGAATTGAACCATCTTTACGCTCGAAATTATTGGTCATCCATTCGAAGAAGAATGAATCGCCAGTAGATTCTACAGTTAAGTTAATTGTTCCTCCGCGGGTTACAGAAGATGGGCGGCCTGTTGCATCGATTTCCTGATGCAGATCATAAGAAGCACTTAAGATGTTTAGCTCTTTACCGCCAACTTTGAGTTTTGATTTGAATGACATAATAAAAAAATTTAAGGATTAAAATTTATTGATTTATATAAGTAAGGTGAATTTCTTATATTAAATAGAATAATATCTAATTTACTTAAAAATACCGAAAAGCTGTCATTAAAACTCTTAAATAAAACGAAAATTTTTGATTAACTTTTTGATTTTTAACATCTTGAACTGTCGCAATATGTCAGTTCAGTATAGTTATAACATTATTTGGATTCTGCATATTCCGTATCCCAATCATTACCATCATCTCCTTTTTGACCATCCATTTTAATAAGGAAGTTTTTTGCAGGAAAATAAGGTTTCAATCGGATATCAAGGAAAATCCTGTCTTTTTGGTTCGGATCCTGCTCAAATCTTTTGATTTCAAAATCTTCAATCAGCTTGTCCGGTCCGGCAACATTGTCCAGGAATTTCACAATCTGGTTGAGAATTTCTTTGCGTGTTTTAGCATTGAAATTTTCAAAAGCACGACGGTTCAAAAAGTCCATCAACACTTTGGTTACATAATCAAAAACACGAACAACTGAATACGTTTGCAATCCTAAGTTATCACCATTAAAAAGGGTTTTCCCTGAAAAGGCCATTACTTTACCATATTCATTAACCATCGGAATTAAACCAAGGTTTTCCAGGTTGGCAATCTCACTTTTCTTTAAGTCAAATTTTACCCCGTCCACTTCATTAATTCCACCAAATTTTTTACCTGCCGTTACCTGTGACATCAACGTGTTGTAAATTTTCCCGGCTAAAGCGGTGGAAGGAGGGATATATAAATTTTCCTGTTCGTCCACTTCATCATGCTTGCCTCTTCCTACCAACCAGTTACAAGCCATCATCACATTGGAGCGATAGGCATCACCACCGGTAAGATTGGCGGATTCAAACATTTCCATTACATCATCCGGTTCGTCCAAATGTTGAAAATCGGTAATCAGCATTACTTTATTATCATAGGCAATTTTCGCCCATTTTTCAATTACTTTATTAGAGCCTAAATAGCCTGGTATAACCAGTAAGGAATAATTCTGGCGCAAATCAAGACGGTCAAAACCATTCACCAACTCCTCCTGAATATTATCAATAAAACGGGAGTTATCAAGATCTTTCAACTGCTCCAATTCGGCATTCATAATAGAGATATTCTTTACCTTGCTTTCTTCTGTATTTTTATAGAACAAAGAAAGGGTACGGTAATTTTCTTCCAATTCCTTAGAATCAGCTACTGCCGTAGATAGATTTTTTTTCAACGCTTTTTCGGCATCCTCCGATTTTTTAGAGCATTCCGCCACTAAATCGATAAGGTTGTCGGATGTTTTTAAGGACTCAGCCCACAACTTCAACACTCTTTTCAGGGCATCGCGCTCACTTTTTTTACTGCTTTCGCTTAAAAATATATTTTTACGGGCTTTACGACCAGGATTCAGGTTCTGAACCCCTTCAATAGACCCTTCTAATAAATAAAATCCTCCAAACTGAATAAATGATTCTAATTTTTGCTCCAGCGTACGGTCGGAAAGTGGCTTGTTTTCCTGCACATTATTCAATGACGCTTTCATATTTCCCTGATTTATCATACTATTCTTTATTTATCCGTTTGTTCAATTTCCTGTATTAAAGCCTCAATTGTTTCAATAATCGATTTTTTAGCTTCAGGATCCTGCAAGGCCAGTTTTAATACTTTATTTGTTTTTAATTGCTTAATCATTTTTTGGTATTGCTCATTTTTAGTTTTGAGGTCAAGCAAAAAAGGACTCTGCGTAATTAGGCCATTAATAGAGAAATCACCTATGTTTTTAAACGCAAGCTCCTCCCGAACGTGGCGTCCCTGGTCATCTTCAAAAGCCACATTGATCCTGGGATCAAAATGCTCAAAAACTTCATCCATATTTTTTAATCCAGTGACAATCTCTGGTCTTACTGGCGTATTAGGGGTAAGCTTTTGGGCTATAAGTGTTTTATTTTGAGGAATTTCAAGGATGCTTTCCTGGCCTTCTTGTCGCACTTCGTTACCTCCTATTCCGTAACTGTTTGAAAATGTATTTGCCATATTGGGTCTACTTTTAAATGTTAATAATCTATAGGCCTTTAAAAACCTAAAAAATGGTTTTATATTTATAATTCAATAAAATTACAGTCACGCAGTTGTCTTTATCCCGCTGCAAAGTCACTTTTTTTACATTGATTCCACGGTTCCTTACTGATTCGTCCAATGCTTTAAGCGACATGCTCTTACCGCCTTTTAGTTGTACCAAAGGAAGGTTGTCTTCACAGAAATAACGGGTAAGGTTTTCATAGGACAACTGATCAGCCGAAACACCCAAAAGCATTTTTTTGAATTTTTCTTCATCAATATTGGCAATCTCAGGGCTACGTTTTGGAGCATCCGGTAATTTGTCAAAATACTCTTTCACTGCATCACCACGGGCACTTCCTCTACGCTCCAAACGCTCTTTTACAAGGTCTTTCTGTTCTTTCTTAGCAGGAAGTACCACGATAGAGGCATACTTTACATATTTGATGTCGCCATTCACCACCAGAGAAACTTTTTTCTCTCCCGGCGTTTTATACACATAGGAAGGATTTTTCTCCAAAGCATCTATTTTTTGGCTATCACCAAAACGCCATTCCCAGGATTTTGCATGCGCAGTAGAATCACTGAATTTTACAATATCTCCCTGATATACAATTTTTGGAGATTTGAATTTTGGAAACAATGCCGCATCCAGCACATCGTTTTTGGCGGTAATCGTAATCGTCTGTTCTACGGTACAATTATTATTAACAAGGAGTTTTACGGTATATTTTCCAGGTTTGGAAAAAGCATGGGCCACTTTGGAGCGATACGATATTTTCGTACCATCACCAAAATACCATCGCCATTCGTAAGAATTTTTAGAATCGTCGGAAAAAGTAATAAGTTCCCCGGTTCTAAACGAAGGGGCATCTACCTTAAATTCTTTCACTGTGCAAACTGCTTTTTCATTTATTTTAAATGCTAACAGTCCACAGGAAACTATAAAAATTACAATAAAAAATACTATAATCTTCAGGTCAAAGTGGGTCTTTATTTGGTTAGTCTTATTCATTTATAACGTATGGGGGCTAATTATAAAATGCGTAACTGGTAATCCGTAATGTTTTATTTCAAATTTATAAAAATTTCATTCACTTTCACCACTATAGCGCAAAAGGCGACTTTTTTGTTATACAGAATGCATCATTTTAACATATCAATAATTCGGCAAAGCTTGATTTTATTGATTTTCTTTGCAATGATAATATTTTGTTAAATTCACATTAACAAAAACAATATGTACTTTTTTTGACTAAAAATTATTAATTTAACACCCTGATTGATTTTAATAAATTACTTTTATTCTCAGTCTGGATACGCAATATGTGACATTATCCCATGTTCCGTATACGATTTGTATTAATAATATGTTTTGCCCCCAAATTTTATTATAATATGATTAAAAAAATAGTTATCTTAATCCTTGTGACAGGCTGCATTATCTCGTGCCGCCCGAAAAAAGATTATATCATTACTGATGAGTACGCAAACAAGGAATTAGGCGCTTTAAAAAACCCTAATTCAAAGCATGTATACAACAAAGTGTTGTCGGAAGAAGACCGGGCTTATTTTGCTAAAACATTAAATGTTGCGCCTGCCGAAATTACCAATGAAAAGCTGTACAACTTCATCCGAAGCTGGGAAGGGACGGTATATGTTTATGGTGGGGAAACCCGCCAGGGAATTGATTGCTCTGCCCTGATCCGTGAGCTGTATGTCTATGTATATAACACCAAATTACCCCGAACTGCAGATGAGATGAGTACTGATCCAAGAATGGAACTTTTTAAATCTCCCGATAATCTTCGGGAAGGCGATTTGGTCTTTTTTAGGATTTCAGACGAAAAAATAATCAGCCATGTGGGTATCTACCTCAGAAATAATAAATTTTTCGCTGCCAACCAATATGGTGGAGTGGAAATCGTCAGTCTAAAAAAGGCCTATTGGAAGAAAAATTTTATTGCCGCAGGGAGATTTCAACAATAGAAGGCTATGGTAAACAAAAAACATTTCACCGAAAACTACAGGAATCTTACGTCTTTTGACCTCAAGGCAGAATTGCTGTTTGAAGCATTGCTCAAAAACAAAAACCATGATCTGGATATTGTAATCAAGCCCAATGGGCTTTTTCACAGGAAGTTCAGTAAAGACACCATGAGCATCACTACAGATGTTAATGATTCGGATATTTTGAATATCGGCCTGAGCCGTGACGGCTATTATGATGTCCTACCGGAAAGTATAACCCATAATTATCGGAACCGCGATCAGAAAGAAGACCCTGTACAAGAGTATAAAACCCGGAAAAGAGAAGAAAAAGACGCACGTTTCTTTTACAATCCATTAGAAAATGAATTATTCCGGTTCCGCCATTCGATAGAAAAATATGAATCCGATTTTTTCGCTAACCTGAATACCACAGGTATAGCCGATATCATCAGGATCATATTGGGTGTCGAAAATAACATACCCGACATTCTGGTGGTCAAGATGTTCTATGCTCTTATGAAGCAAAAAGACAATAACGGCCAGAACATATCCGATATCACCCGTATACTCGAAAAAATAATCGGGGAAAAAGTCAGTTTTACCGCCCGGAATATTCAGCTGGAGCATGTATTTGATGTGGTGGAAGAGACTACTGAAATGATCATGGGAATCAATACAACCTTAGAAAGCAATCAGGAAATTTTCCTGAAAAAATATAATTTCAGTATTGGGCCATTGCATAATCCTGACAACCTGCCCCATTACTTCCACGATCAGGTACTGGAAAGTTTCCTGAATACATTTTTCAACCTTTTCCTTCCCTTTCAGGTACAGTTTACTTTTGAGATACACCTGAATCCGGAAGATGAGCAATTTGCAATGGACGACACAATTTATAAATCAAGATTAGGAATTTCAACCGTATTATAATGATAAGAAAATACTTAAACCATATCGGCGGAGGCCAAACGTTACTGTACGTATTTGTAATTATTGCGATCGCAATGATTATAAGCCTGTTTATCGGTATCAAAACCCCTAAATTCAGGCAGGAAAAGAAAAAGTATTTTATCTATATTTTCATACAGGCACTTTTCTTCGTCATTTTTGGAGCACTATTATATAACCTAAAAAACACGACGTTAAATGTCCGGTTCATCACTTTTCAGATCTACCTGCTGATTGCCGGGGCGATACACCTGACTACATACCATATTTATTTTAAAAGGTTTGAGGCGAAAGAACTTTACAAAGAGATTTTTATTGCTTTTGTATCTGCACTATTCCTTTCTGCTTTTTTAATACTACTGGTATGCCATTTCCAGGAAATCAATTACCTGATTTATTATTGCGGTACACTATTGTTCTTTGTCATTCCTACACTTTGTTATGGCTTGTTCCAAACTGCCGTTTCCATTCCTGTAAAATTACACAAGCGCTGGTTCTATCCTGTAACGGGGAAATATCCTTCGCCACAAATATCAGAGATGCGAAATGTGATCATCCTGAATCTGGTATTCCAGAAAAAAGCAAATGATCCCCAAATCATTAATTTTAAGGTAAAAGCCCCTAAAGGATTCGATTACGGCCGTCTGTTTTATTATTTCATCAATGATTATAATGAAAAAAATCCAAACAGCCAGATTCACTACCTCGATGATAAAAACCAGCCTTTTGGATGGTATTTCTATACAAAACCCAAATGGTTCAGTTCCTCAAATTACATCGACCCGGAACTGGCCATCGACACCAATAACATACAAGACGGAGAAACAATAATTTGTCAACGAATATAATTTTTACAATTATGGCTGAAAATATAAAACACTTTCCTGTAAACTGGATTGATGGAATGAAGATCAACAAAAACCATTTCATCACATTACAGGATAATATTGAAGATCTCGTACGTGATGCCCGAAACCTGGGTATTAACGAATTGAATTACGGGCTTTTATCTACAAATCTTACACGCCCGTTCCAATATGCGGTATCGATTGATGCACACAATGAACTGAGCGTTACGATAAAAATGCTAAAAGCGGTTACACCCGGAGGAGGACGTATTGAAATCACCGATTATACCGGGGAATTCAGTGAGAAAATTGAATTGAAAGATTTTGATTTCAAGGAGAACAACTACTATTTGATGCTCAATGTCGATCCGTTCCAAAGGATCCCGACCGGAGAACAAAATATGGAGGAAATCCCACCTCGTTTTCCCTATGCCATGTCCCGTTATTTCCTGACCAGTGTAATTGAAAGCGAAGTGAATCAAAATAATATTGGCGCACTACAATTTCCTTTGGCAAAATTTAAAACGTCTGCCAACAGTTATGAGATACTAACGAATTTCATACCGCCAAGCCTGACCGTAAACAGCCATCCGATACTGATCACATTATTTGAGAACTATGAATCCTTTTTCAAGCAACTGGAATTCAGCACGGTTCAAATCAGTCAGAAAATACGGATGCGTAACAATAATGAAGACGAAAACCTGATTGCGACCATCGTATTTGATGCCTGCGAAAAAACGTTGAATTATGTAGGGCAGCACATCAACAGAAACAAATGGATGAGTTTTAGCCGTAGTCCAATGGAAGTTTTAGACACCATTGTGAGCCTGGCGCGGGTAATGAAAAACAGTTTTGATTCTTTTTCCGGCGACGGGAAAGAAATGCTTTTCAACTACTTCTCGGAATGGACCGAGATTTCCAGTGGTGACTACGAAAGGCTTTTTTCCGACACGATAAACGTCAAATACAAAGCCTATGACATCGAACAAACGGTACACCAGGCTAACAATTTCATTGCTAAAATCGAATACCTGTTTGGCATTTTGAACCAACTGGATTATATCGGTAAGAAACGGGATACTGGAATTTTTGTCAATGAAAATATTGTCAGAAGCGAAAGAAGCACCAGTTTCTTTGGCAGTAATGATGACGATAAAGATACCCCTAACAGCGCTCCTTCCTTTTTGGCAGAATAGATAAATAAAAAAATATGGATATACTTAATAAAAAAGAGCGTACTTCTGCGTTCCTGCTTTTTCTTCTGATGTTTATCATCACTACAGGTGTATTGATCCTGGCAATATTTTTCAATTACAGGCTTCCTTTAAAGGAAAATGAAGTACTGAAAGCCGAAAATGATAAAATCCTGACGGAATTTAATTTCCAGAAAAAATTCTCCGATAAAGTCGAACACATCGGCGTACTGATTGATTCATTAGATAAAGCACCGGAAAGCTTCCAGTTTATCGAGCAGTCTATCAATTACGAACTGGTGGAGTTGAAAGAGAAAATTCCAGTAGATTCTGATCAGAGCCTTAAATTGTATGAAAATGTTATCATTACTATTAATGACCTTGTAAAAGCCAAAAAACTATTGCTGCAGGTGAACGATTCCAAAAAGGAAATAGACCAGCTTAACAACCAGATCAAGGCCTATGAAGATGAGAATAAAGATTTAATACGGGAATTACAAATCGCAAGACAACTCGGCAGCAGAGCTAACTAAATCTACGAATTATGGTTACAGAAGATATCGCACAGGCAATATTTATTGCAAAAAAACTGGCCAAAGAAAATTTCAATCAAAAATATGCGGCAGCACATTTACTAAAAGCATTACTCAACCCGCAATTCAACTTTATGAAAGAGCTGGATGCAGCTGGCATTGATGTTTTTTATCTTGATGAATGGGCGGATATTCGCATCAGTGAATACCCAAAAGCGACAAAACCCAGTGATGACCCTAATCCGGACGATAGTGTCACTACTGTAATCAATGAAGCGGAAGACCTTGCGAAAAAATCAGGTTCCGAAGTGAGCTTTGTTCCTTTGCTAACCGCACTGGTTACTCCTGGCGTAGGCTTTTCCTATGACCAGCTAAAATCATTACCATTGAATCCAGCAGAAATCAGTACAGCATTCAATGTCGGTACAGCACCAAAAACAGCTGAAAAAGCACCTGCTGCAGCCATTGGAAATTCTTCATTGCTGGAAAAATACTGTACCGATAAAATACAGTATTACAAAGAGCATGAAACCACGCCTATGATTGGCCGGGATGAAGAGCTAAAAACAATAACGGAAATCTTAAACCGAAAACTAAAACCCCATGTCATTGTAATTGGGGAATCGGGAGTAGGAAAATCTGCCCTAATCGAAGGATTTTGTGTAAAAATTGCCAACAAAACTATCCTGGACGCCTTTAATGACGCCCATGTCTTTGAGATCAATATTGGTGCATTATTTGCCGGAGCTTCCTATAAAGGGGAAGTCGAAGACCGCCTCCAGAAAATTTTCAATGAGGTAAAAAGGTATCAAAAACCGATTTTATTCATTGATGACATTCACGAATTATTTGATTCCAACCAGGGATCCGGAATTGGCAGCATCATAAAATCGGAACTTTCAAAAGGGTACATTACCTTTATTGGCGCGACCACTACCGAAAAATTCAGGAAATCATTAGGGAAAGACGATGCACTTTCGAGACGTTTTGAAACACTGGAAATCCAGGAACCCAATCAGGAATTGGCTTTCCGAATGATCAAAAATGTAATTTCCCATTATCAGGATCATCATGATTTCAGTATTGATGAAGAAGGGCTGAAAGAATCCATCCGCCTTTCAAAACGCTACCTCAAGGAAAAGTCACTCCCCGATTCTGCGCTGGACCTGATTGACCGCACCATGTCTTCGCTAAAAGTAGCCAAGGAAACGATCAAAAAAGAACTTCCGGAACTTAAAAAGCAAATGGAAGCCTTATCTGGGATCATGGAGGAATTGGAAAAAGAAGAACAAATTGCATGGCTGCATTCCGATATCGAAAATAAGTCCGGAAAACTCTTTAACGGCGCAGAAACGGACACTACCTTTTCCGCTTTAACCGGTAATGAGGAAAGAATAACGCACATCCAAATGCTACTGGATAAACTGGAACAATTACATGAAGAGGAAAATACAGTATCTCCGGGACACCTGTCTTTGGTCGTATCAGGAATCACCGGTATTCCTGCCGGAAAAGTAAAATCAGACGAAAGAGAACGCCTGCTGGATATTGAAAATACCTTGAAGCAACGCGTTATCGGTCAGGATCACGCGGTAAAAGTCGTAGCCGATGCCATTTTGGAATCGCGCTCCGGACTGACCAAACCCGGTCAGCCTATCGGGTCCTTCTTCTTCTTAGGGCCAACAGGAACCGGTAAAACCGAATTGGCTAAATCACTTGCGGATTTTCTATTTGGAGATGAGAATGCGATCATACGCTTAGACATGTCCGAATTTAAAGAAGAACATTCCGCAGCCCTATTATACGGAGCACCTCCAGGATATGTCGGATATGAAGAAGGTGGATTATTAGTGAATAAAATCAGGCAAAAGCCGTATTCCATTGTATTATTTGATGAGATTGAAAAAGCCCATAAATCGGTGTTTGATGTTTTTCTTCAAATATTGGACGAAGGAAAACTCCATGATCGTTTAGGAAAAGAAGGTGACTTCTCCAATGCTGTCATCCTGTTTACCTCGAATATTGGATCGGATTTTATTGTAAAATCATTTGAAAATGATATCATCCCGAAATCAAATGACCTGATCCAGTTAATGACAGGCTATTTCCGCCCGGAATTCTTAGGGCGCCTCACCGAAATTATTCCTTTTGCCCCAATCAATAAAAACAGCGTTTCCAGAATATTTGACATTCACCTCAAGAAAGAGTTGATTCAACTGCTGGACAAACTGGATATCACACTCGAAATTGCACCGGAAGACAAAGAGCGTATTGCCCTAATGGGCTTTAGCCCGGAATATGGCGCACGACCGATTAAAGGAACCATTCGGAACCAGCTGAAACGGCCATTATCACGGATGATTATTTCCAACGAAATAAAAAAGGGCGACCAGTTAAAAGTCACTTTAAATGATGAAGGAGAAATTAAATTTACCGTAACCCATGAAAGACCTATTTTACAAAATACCGATTGATTTCAAACGCTTATCCAGCGGTGAAGACCTTCGAAAGGTAACTATTGAAGAATCACTGGCACAGTACATCTCCCTGATCATAACTACTATTTTCGGGGAGTACAAATACGACACTGAATTTGGGACTGTCATCTGGGAAACCGATTTCAACCTGTTAGCAAATGCCAACCAGCTCAAAGACATGATTAAGGAATCAGTGCACGAAAAAGTCAAAAAATATGAAAAGCGCCTCATCATCACCGATGTAACCCTGGGTGTCAGCGAAGATACCGTGAGTTATGAAACCAATATCAGGGTCAAAAAAAGACTGGATATTGTCGTTTATGGAGTGATCAAAAAAACGAACCAGCCTTATTATTACAAAAGTTCCTATTTTTTAGCGCCCTTTTCCTTTAAATAAATTAAGTACATGAACCAACTATCAAAAGACCAGATAAAAGACCGATTATTAAAGCGCGCTGCAAAACAATGGGGTTATTCTGATGTGGAACTCGAAAATGTCTTTGATCCGATAGTAAACCTTCTTTTTGATGTTTGTGCCAAAGAATTGGAAAAAATATCGAATGAGATATTCTCCAGCCGAAGAAGAATCACAGAACGGCTGGTAGACATCCTGACCCCGACAGCATCAGCCAAAGCCAATCCGGCACGTGCCATATTGCGCGCTTATCCTGTAGAAAATGAAGTGGTCCTTAATGACTATCACCAGTTTTATTTCCAGAAAAAAGAACAAAACCCCTATAATCCAACGGAGAATGTTATCCGGAATTACTTTTTTGGCCCTACAAAACCGGTAAAATTAACCCGGAACAAACTCAGCTATGTCATATTGCCCAGTGGCGTACAGGAAATTGTAAAAGAGCAATTCCGCGAAACGGTAAGCAGTAACAACTACCTGGCACCGGCGCCACACGGCACTATCTGGTTAGGAATAAAACACCAGGGTGATGGAATCATCAAAGACCTCATGTTTTATTTCTACCTCAAAAACATCCACCACAGAAATACTTTTTTTCATTTTCTGCCCCGCGCACGCTGGTACCTCAATGAGCATCTCCTGACTACGGCACAAGGCTATAATAATGATGATAAACATTTCAATGAGGATGATGGCCTGATGCAGGAAGATTTTTACCACATCGAGCGTACTCAGGAGCATACGAATGATTATTACAAAAAGAATTTTATTACCATTAAGGATGTGATTAACATCGGGGATACCAATGCCTCCCTACCACCGGCATTATCAGCTTTTATTCCGGCAGAAGACCTGAAAAAATTAGCTGAAGAGCAATTAACCTGGATCCGGATTGAGTTTCCGAATGTCATTGGCAAAAGTATTCTATCGGAAATATTTTGTGCCAATAACTGCTTCCCGGTTATCAATAAAAAGCTGAATGAGATACAGGGTAATATCAAGAACTTACTGAACATTTATCCGCTGAACCTGAATGATGAATTTTTCATGGAATTATTCTCCGTACAGGATGATAAGAACAAGGAATTTGATATTGTCAAAAAGGATGAGGAAAAGTCCGATGAAGACTATGCTTACCTGCGTTTTGGAGGTGTTGCACGTTTTGACGAACGGAATGCCACAGAAGAAATCAATTACCTGATTGACCTGATTCGTGATGAAGCTGCGGCTTTTTCGAGATTAGGGCATGATTTTACAGACAATAATTTGAAAGAGATCAACCAGATCATTTCCCGTTTTCGGAATAAAATGTCGCAGGTGGGAATGCAGAACATCAACAATCCCTATCTTATCCTGAATACCAAAAACAGTCCGGAACGTGGAACCCTTTTTGTAAAATACTGGACTACCAATGGTGAAAATGCCAATAAGATAAATACTTTTTCCCGATTGGTATTACACAAGGGCTCAGACTTCGAAAAAGATACTATCTTATTTTTATCGACTACACAGGGCGGTAAAAATGAACTTACGAATTCCGAGAAGATCTATGCTTATCGTGAAAACCTGGTATCCAACCAAAGAGTGGTAACCCGGCAGGACATTATCATCCTGTGCAAAAATCATTATGGAGAGGCTATTACGGAGGTAGAAGTAAAAAACGGCATACAGACCAGTATGGACAGCAATGTCGGTTATACGCCTACGATAGACATTTACCTGAAACAAAAAGATCCGGAATATTATAATGAAGAAGAATGGTATTTCCTGAGTGAAGACCTGAAGCTGATGATTGAAAACCGGGCCATCAATATTGTGCCGTTTCGTATTATTTATAAATAGAGCCATAAAAAAACCCATCTCGTAAAACGGATGGGTTTCTTGTATTAGATACTCTTAATTTCTTATGCTTCGAATGGAAGGATAGAAACGTAAGATTTGTTATCTCTTTTCTTTTGGAACTTAACAACTCCATCAACTTTTGCATGTAAAGTATGATCTTTACTGATGTAAACGTTTTCACCTGGATTGTGTTTAGAACCTCTTTGTCTTACGATAATATTTCCAGCAATTGCAGCCTGTCCACCATAAATCTTAACACCTAAACGTTTCGATTCTGATTCTCTACCATTCTTGGAACTACCGACACCTTTCTTGTGAGCCATGACGTATTAGTTTTAAATGTTAATTATTCTTCTGTAGCTTCTTTTTCTTTCTTAGCAGCAGCTTTTTTCTTTGGAGCCGCTCCAGGAGCAGTGATTCCAGAAATTTGGATCTGAGTTAAAGATTGACGGTGACCGTTTTTCTTTTTGTACCCTTTTCTTCTTTTCTTTTTGAAAACGATTACTTTGTCTCCTTTTAAGTGTTGTAACACTTTGGCTTCTACTGAAGCACCTTCTACAGCTGGGGCGCCTAAAGTTACTACTCCATCAACGTCTAATAAAAGAACTTTTGCAAATGAAATTGCATCTCCTTCTTTATCAGCCAAACGATGAACATAAACCTTTAAGTCTTTGCTTACTTTAAATTGTTGCCCTGCTATCTCTACGATTGCGTACATAACAATAATGTTTAGTTAATTATTTTAAGGTTGCAAATATACAACTAAATATTTATTGTGCAATTGGTTAGCAAAAAAATTACAGCTCTTTTTTAAAGCTCCCAAAAAAGAATCTAAAATCCTCATTTTCAGTAAATGCCTAACCTTTAGCCTACAACAACGCAGAAAAAGTATTTTTATTAAGGCTACCTAAAAAAAAAATGTAGTTTTGTGTAACATATTCTATTACCAACACACTAATTCGTTAAACTAAAACAAATTTATTAATCATTATGAAAAAATCTATAATGGCTTTGAGTTCATTGCTCTTGACAGGGAGTATAGCTTCGGCTCAGAATGTAGCTTTTGAAGAGTACAATTTAGACAATGGCCTCCATGTAATTTTACACAAAGACCCTTCTGCCCCGGTAATCATTACTTCTGTAATGTACCACGTAGGAGCTAAAGATGAAAATCCGGAAAGAACAGGATTTGCACACTTCTTCGAGCACCTTTTATTTGAAGGTACTAAAAACATTGGAAGAGGAGAATGGTTCAAGATTGTAACGGCTAATGGCGGAAACAATAATGCCAACACTACAGAAGACAGAACGTACTACTACGAAGTTTTCCCATCTAACAACCTGAAACTTGCGTTGTGGATGGAATCCGAAAGAATGCTACAGCCCGTTATTAACCAAATCGGTGTAGATACTCAAAATGAGGTAGTAAAAGAAGAAAAAAGACTTCGTTATGACAATAACCCTTATGGTGCGTTAATTCCTGAAGTTAAGAAAAACATGTTTAAAAACCATCCATACCGTTGGACTACTATTGGTTCTATGGCGCATTTGGATGCTGCTACACTGGAAGAATTCCAGGCTTTCAACAAAAAATTCTACATTCCTAACAATGCAGTATTAGTTGTTGCCGGTGATTTTGATACTGCTGAGGCTAAAAAATGGATCCAGGATTATTTCGGACCAATCAGCAAAGGAACACCGATTACCCGTCAGAAATTTGAAGAAGCACCAATCACTCAAACGATAAAAGCGACTTATGAAGATGCTAACATCCAGATTCCGATGATTGTTGCTGCTTATAGAACTCCTTCTATGAAAACCCGTGACGCACGTGTTTTAGATATGATTTCTACTTACCTGACTGGCGGTAAAAGTTCTAAACTATACAAAAATATAGTAGACGAGAAAAAAATGGCTTTACAGATTGGCGCATTCAACTACAGCCAGGAAGATTACGGTACCTATATCATCTACGGATTGCCAATGGCACCACACACCGCTTCAGAAATGATGGGTGAAGTAGATAAAGAAATCGTGAAACTTCAGACAGATTTAATCTCTGAAAACGACTACCAAAAACTGCAAAACAAATTCGAGAATAATTACGTAAGCAACAATGCCAGCGTTGAAGGTATCGCAAGCAACCTTGCTACATACTATTTATTATATGGCGACGTGAATCTTATCAACAATGAAATAGAAATCTACCGTTCTATTACACGTGAAGAAATTAGAGACATCGCAAAAAAATATTTGAACCCTAATCAGAGATTACTGTTAGACTACGTTCCTGCAAAATCTGAAAACAAGAAAATATAAGTCATGAAAAAAATAATATACGCAATTGCCGGTTTGTTTTTAACATTATCTATGCAAGCACAAACAGACAGATCACAACCTAAACCAGGTCCGGCACCAACCGTAAAAGTTGGTAAGCCTGAAACGTTCCAGCTTCCTAACGGGCTGAAAGTTTTAATTGTAGAAAACCATAAATTACCGCGTGTTTCCATAACACTTACATTAGATACAGATCCTTATGCTGAAGGCGCTAAAAAAGGAGTTTCTGATTTAACCAGCAGCATGATGGGTAATGGAACCAGCAAAATAACAAAAGATGCCTTTAACGAGGAAATCGATTTTATTGGTGCCAGCATCAACTTTAGTTCAGGTGGCGCTTATGCAAGTGCTTTGTCTAAATATTATGGCCGTGTAATGGAACTGGTAGCTCAAGGCTCATTAGACCCATTATTTACACAGGCTGAATTTGATAAAGACAAAGCTAAAATGATCGAAGGCCTTAAAGCTGACGAAAAAAGTGTAGCAGAAACAGCTTCAAGAGTACAAAGTGTATTAGTTTTTGGAAAAAACCATCCTGCAGGGGAGTATGTATCCGAACAAACACTAAACAATGTAACACTTGCTGATGTAAAAGCCAACTATGCTAATTATTTCGTTCCTGAAAAAGCTTACCTGGTTATTACAGGTGATGTAAACGTGGAAGAAACTAAAAAATTAGTAGAGAAAAATTTCGGTACATGGAAAAAAACAGCAGCACTAAAAATTGCTTATGCTGATCCAAAAGACGTACAATACACTCAGATCAATTTTGTAGACATGGCAAATGCAGTACAGTCAGAAATCGCTGTAATGAATGTTACGAAATTAAAAATGACTGATAAGGAATATTTTGCTGCAATCTTAGCCAACCAAATCCTTGGTGGTGGTGGTGAAGGCCGTCTTTTCCTAAACCTTCGTGAAGCTCATGGATGGACATACGGTTCATACTCCAGCATTACAGGTAACAAACATGTAAACAGCTTTGGTTCTACCGCTTCTGTTCGTAATGCTGTTACCGACAGTTCTGTAGTTGAAATCTTAAATGAGCTAAAAAGAATCAGAACTACAAAAGTAACTGACGAAGAACTTCGTAATGCAAAAGCGAAATACATCGGAAACTTTGTAATGCAAATTCAAAAGCCACAGACTATCGCTCGTTATGCATTAAACATCGAGACACAGGGATTACCTAAAGATTTTTACGAAAAATACATCAAAAACATCAACGCTGTAACGGCTCAGGATGTAATGAATGCTGCTAAAAAATACTTCTCTTATGACAATGCAAGAATCGTTGTTGTTGGAAAAGGTAGCGAAGTATTACCAGGACTTGAAAAATTAAAAATTCCAATTTTATATTTCGACCGTTTCGGTAACCCTACTGCAAAACCAGAAGTTAAAACAGTAAGCGCTGACGTAACTGCAAAATCAATTTTGGAGAAATACATTGCAGCCATCGGTGGTGAAAAAGCAGCTAAAGCTGTAAAAACTATCGCTTCAAAAGGAACAGCTAAGCTTTCTGTTATGCCAGCTCCGGTAGAGTACACATCAAAAACTGACAGCAAAGGCCAGACTACTATGGAAATGGTAATGAGCGGCACAAGCCTGATGAAACAAGTTGTAAACACAAAAGGTGGGTACATGGTACAACAAGGTCAAAAACAAGAAATCACTGGTACTGATTTAGAAGAAATGAAAGCAAATGCTTTTCCTTTCCCGGAATTAAACCAACTGAACAATAAAGACCTGAAAGTAAAAGGTATCGAAGCTGTAAACGGTAAAGATGCTTATGCTGTTCAAAACGGCAAAACAACTACCTATTACGATGCTGCTTCAGGATTGAAAGTAAGCGAAAGCACGACAACAGAAGCCAATGGACAGTCTATGACTCAAACTACTACATTCTCTGATTACCGTGAGGTAAAAGGTGTTAAAGTACCGTACAAAATAGTAATGAATGTTGGAATTGAAATCGATGTAACCATCACTGATACAAAAATCAATGAAGGTGTCACCGATGCTGACTTCCAATAGATCGCATACAAAATAACTCTTCGGAGGAAAAATCGTCTAAAAAGTAATTTTTAGGCGATTTTTTTTTGCTTCACCAATACAGAGCAGCAACCATATTGTTCCCCTGTCGCAATCGCACATGCAAAAACAGCCTGCAGCCATTCCCGCACGCTATCCCTACAAGCGCAACACCATTTAAAAAAATACTATAGATTAAGCTTTCCTGCTGGAAAGATATACACCACCCAGAATAATCAGGGTACCAAAAAGCTGTAAAGGACTCAGGATTTCCCCATCCAAAAATCCCCAGATCATTGCTACCACAGGAATAAGGTAGGTGACTGAAGAAGCGAATATCGGGGAAGAAATCTGGATCAGCCTAAAGAAAAGGATATTGGCAATTCCAGTACCCACTATAGCAAGGACAACGATATAAAGGGAAGCGGTTTGGGTTTGCGGCAAATGAATTACTTCGAAATAACCGGAAAAATACAACATTGCCAGGGCTGGTATCAGCATCACCACAAAGTTCCCGGTAGTAATACTCACTGAATTCAGATCAGAAAGATATTTTTTAATAAAGTTCACATTCAAAGCATAACAGGCAGCCGCTATCACGACAAGTATAGCAAAATAATAGTTCTGCCCGGGATTATCCACAAAACCGCTTAAAATCAAAACCAGGCACCCTGTAAGCCCTATCAGCACCCCAAACAACTGCCGCCTCTGGAAACCCAGCCCAAAAAACAAGGCACCAAAAATAAGCGTATTGAGCGGCGTCAGGGAATTCAATATTCCGCTAACCGAACTTGAAATTTGGGTTTGGGCAAATGCAAACAGGAACACCGGCATAAAAGTCCCCACGAATGCCGATAAAAAAATGTACTTCCATTGTGTGGATCGTATTTTCTTCAGGCTGTTAAATCCTACTACGATCAAAAATAATGCAGCCGCTACAATTCGCAGCGCACCAAGCTGCACCGGATTCAGGCCCAGCAATCCTTTTTTCATCAATATAAAAGAACTTCCCCATATAAGTGCCAATGGGAGCAACAATAACCATTTTGATTGTTTCATTTTTACCTCTCGATTTATGCCCTCAAAATTCTATTATTTAAATGAATATTGAGTTTCTTTTTTCATTAATTTTGTGCACCGGTTATTTCGGATGATTACAAAATAAAAACCTATAAATAAATACCTTATGAACATTACAAAAAAACTATTAGTAGTTGCTGTAGCAGGATTATTATTTGCAAGCTGCAAAGAAACGCCAAAAAGCGACGTAGAAGGAGCACCAACAACAACCGTTGATACTACAAATACTACTGCTGCCGTAATCAAAGTGGCGCCGGAAAACCTTCAGACAGCCTCATTTACTATCGACGGTATGAGTTGCGCCGTAATGTGTGCTGCTAAAATTGAAAAAGAATTAGCTTCACAGGAAGGCGTACAGTCTGCAAAAGTGGACTTTGACAGCAAAAAAGCAACTATTGAGTACGATGCAACAAAGCAGTCTCCTGAAAAACTGGCTAAAACTGCAGAAGCCGTTGCCGGAGGAAAATTATACAAAGTTTCTAACATCAAATCTTCATCAGATCAGGCTTCACTATTAGACCAGGAAAAACCTGCAAAAAATGCAAAAGCTAAAACAGAAAAAGCTAAAACCACTACTACTACCGAAGAGAAAGGCAAATCATGCCACGAGAGCGGAACGGGCAAAAAAGCTTGTTGTGCAGAAAAGAAAACAACAACTACCTAATCGTAGCCATCATATACAAAAAATGCTGTCCTTAACGGGTCAGCATTTTTTTTTATTAAAACCAACTACACTATTTCCAGCGCAAGGTTTCCATAAGGTTCTTCACATCATGCCGGATATAATCCGCTGCCGGAAATATCGAATCAAAATTCGGTTTCGCATAAAAATAGACAGAGCCTAATACAAAATTACGAGTACTATCCGTCGCATAAAACTGAGTCGGAGAAGCCGCATTACCTCCTACTTCATAAAACATCCCATATACTTTCTGATCTGGATTAAGGAAAGGCTGGGAGATAATTTCATCCGCTTTCACCACATGTCCATAGGTCAGCTTCTGTGCGTCTTTTAACAAGGCTTCAATATTATTGTCCACTTTCTTATAATTCAGGTATACCGTAGCTTTCATCAGCGGATATTCAATCCTGTAGTTACAATCCCCTTCATGCTTGATAATGCCAAGGCTATTGTAATTAAACGCATAGGGACAGGCCGTATTGAATAATTCATATTTTGGAGCAGGATAATCCAGTCGCAGGTGACTTTTAGGCTTTGGCAGGACATCATCCTTACAACTTAAAAAAAGTACCGGCACCAATAAGACTACTGCAAATTTTACAACACTATTCAACATTTTCAATTGGAGATTAAACACATTAGACTACCGTAACCTTGATCTGTTTCACACGCTTATGATCCACCGATTCGACGGTAAAGATACAATTGGCAAAATTTATTTTTTGCCCTTTTTTGGGAAAATTTCCAGACACTTCCAAAATAAAACCGGCAAGCGTCTCCGCCTCCCCTTTTGTAGTATCAAAAAGGTCTTCATCAACCGGTACGATCCGATAGAAGTCCTTAAGATTGATCTTTCCTTCAAACAGAAAATTTTTGTCATCAATTTGGGAATAGATGATATTGTCATCGTCAAATTCATCACTGATATCCCCGACAATCTCTTCAATAATATCCTCGAGCGATACGAGTCCGGACGTTCCTCCATACTCATCAACAACTATGGCCAGGTGGTTTTTCATCGACTGAAACTCTTTCAACAGATTATCCAGCTTCTTATTTTCAGGAACAAAAAAAGGCTCCCGCAATAAGGACTGCCAGTTAAAATCATCATGGTCAATATGCAGAAGGAGATCCTTAACAAACAATACCCCTATAATAGCATCAATATTATCCTCATATACCGGAATACGCGAAAAACCTTTACTGACAATCTTTGACAGAACAACACTAAACTCCTCATCTACATCCAAGGCAAAAACATCAATCCTTGGGCTCATAATCTGCTTTACATCAGTATTTCCAAAGGATACAATGCCTTCCAGGATTTTCTGTTCTTCTGCAGAAGTATCTTTAGATGAGGTAAGCTCCAAAGCCTGTGAGAGCTGGTCTACCGAAAAGTTCGTTTTCTGTTTGGTCAATTTTTTATCCAAATACAGCGACAGCCGACGCATGGGAAGGCTCACTGGAGACAATAGAAAATCAAGCACCATAATTGGGATTGCTGCAAAAACAACAAACTGGATATTGCGCCTTCCGGCATATATCCGCGGCAGTATCTCCCCGAAAAACAGGATTACAAACGTCGCAATAACAACGACAACCGCTACCCGCCATTCGGCCGAAAGCGATACGGTAAAAATCCGGTTACTGATATAGGCAAAAAAGACAACGATACCAATGGTAAAAAAGCTGTTTGCAATTAGTATCGTAGACAGTAATTTACGAGGACGTTCGAGTAAAGAAGTTATAATACTGTAATGTCTTGAGTTTTTGAGCGTGGGGTTTTCAAGATCTTGCTTGGTCAGCGAAAAAAAAGCAATTTCCGCTCCGGAAACCAAAGCAGAACTAAGGAGAAAGATAAAAATTCCTATAAGTCCCCATAGGAGATTTGAGTCTGAAATAATATTTAAGGAAAATATACTTGAGGGGTCTGGGTCCAATTTTTTTGGAATTAGTTATACAATATCAGAAAGGCAGGTCATTTTCAGGCAACTGCGAATTCTGAGGATCAAAATCATTATTTTTGGAGTCGGACGCGATGTTCTGAGGCTTTACAAATTCAGAATCTTTTTTAGTCGTCAGGAAATTAAATTCGGTAGCCTGGATTTCAGTAGTATATTTTACCACACCATCTTCCCCCTGCCATTGCCGGGACTTGATACGCCCTTCTACATAAATCTTATCGCCTTTGGACAAATATTTCTCACAGATTTCTGCCGCTTTATTGCGCACTACAATATTATGCCATTCTGTAGAAGTTATTTTTTCATTGGTCGTTTTATTGATGTAAATCTCATTTGTCGCCAAAGGAAACCTACCAATACAATTACCACCTTCAAAATAGTGCATTTTCACTTCATCTCCCAAATGACCAATCAGCATCACTTTATTTAATGTACCATTCATTGAATTAAATTTTATGTCCTATATCAAAAATAGTCTTTTTTTTAATATGTTTTTTATAATTAAAAGCAAAGAAATCCGGCAATCCTAAAACTGCCGGATTTCATATCCTAAATTGTATGCTTTTTAGCTTGAGACCGAGTATACCTCTTCATAAGGCTGCACCAATACCCATCCGGTACCTTCAAATTTCATCTGTATGCTTTCACCACTTCCCCTACCGATTAAGGACTTAAGGGTGACATCCGTTTTGAGTTGCGGCGTCAGGTTACCGGACCATGCCACTGTAGCATTTGGATCGGTATATACCGGCTCTCCGGGTTTTACCAAAAGCGTGATAGGATGCCCGTGTGTAGTAATAGCCACATGCCCGGTTCCACTAAGATTCACCTGAAAAAGGCCACCGCTCATCATGCCGGCAATACTTTTCAGCATCTTGATATCCGACTTAATAGCCTCCTCATGCGCCAGGACATCATTCCCATTCACATTGATCGACTCGTTTTCCAGATACAGGACACGGACTTTCTTTCCGTAATCAGCCACATACAGCCTACCGCTTCCGGTAGCTTTCATCATTGTGGTTCCTTCTCCGGATAGTGCTTTCTTCAGGAAATTTCCCACACCACCGCTCAGCATCCCGCGGCGTTCAAATTTAACTTCACCCACATAGGCTACCATCGAGCCATTCTTAGCGAGGACCGTTTGGTTTTTCAGGTTCAACTCCAGTAATTCCGGCTGTTCCAGTTCAAAAAAGCTATGCTTATCGTCTTTTTGTGCAGTAAGCTCCAGAAATGAAGCTATTGAAAATTTATTCATAAAGTAAATTGGTTAGGTTACAAACAAATATAACTTTATAATTCAATAGTCAGGAAGGCCTTTAATTTATTTTAAGGTTATATTCCTTTTCAATAAAATTGATGATTACTATAGGAAAAGGATAACGCACCAGATCCTCGTAATTCAAACCATTGGCCAATTCCCCTTTTACACCCACTTCCCAAAACCGTATTGACAGGTGCTGGTGGCTTAATTTATGAACAATCGGCAAAACGGTATTAACCGCAACCGAAGTAATAGCGTATTGTGAACCAAACAGCGTATGAATCCGTTCTTCAATAACGTCGGTACTTTCAGGAGCCACCGATTCAATTACCGGAAACTCATATAAATTATGCCAGATCCCTTTCGCCTCTCTTTTATGTATAATCGTATGATCCTGCTCATCCCGGAAGACCAGGTAATCAAAATAGCGGTTCACGACTTTGGTCTTTTTCGTTTTTACAGGAAGGAGCGCCACTTTCTTTTTTTGCAACGCGACACAGCTTTCATTCATGACACAAATGCTACAATCGGGACTTTTCGGCACACATTGCAACGCACCGAATTCCATGATCGCCTGATTAAAGAGTGCCGCATTGTCTGTTGGCATAACCGCTGCAGCCAATTCCCGGAATTCTTTTTTGGCTCCCGAGGAAGAAATATCCGTTTCCACATCAAAGTAACGTGATAACACCCGAAATACATTCCCATCTACAACCGGAACGGCTTCATTATAACAAAAGGAAGCAATTGCAGCGGCAGTATATTCACCCACACCTTTCAATTGCAATAATCCGGCATAATCCGGAGGAAAGACACCTTTACTCCCGGTAGCGATATCCTGTGCGGTTTTATGAAGATTCCGGGCACGGGAATAATAGCCCAAACCCTGCCATAATTTCAAGACTTGTTCTTCGTGTGCGTTAGCAAGGTCAAAAACAGTTGGAAAGGCATCTAAAAAAGAATAAAAATAGGGCATTCCTTGTGCGACACGAGTCTGTTGGAGGATAATTTCCGACAGCCATATTGCGTAAGGATCGTTCGTTTTACGCCATGGCAAATCGCGTTTATTATCTAAATACCAGTTAATCAGAAGATTAGTAAATTGCATTGTAAAGAATTGGTTAGCAAAAATAAATCTTTATGTTATTAAATTTTAATCCTTTAAGCTTGAAATATTGTTTTTTTAATTCCTATATTTGCATGCTCAAAAAAATTATACAATAATATAAATAAGAAAGAAAATGACGAAAGCAGATATCGTAGCGAAGATTTCAGAAAAACTAGGACTAGAAAAAGGAGATGTTCAGGCTACAGTTGAGTCTTTTATGGACGAAGTTAAAAATTCACTTGAAACGGGAGACAATGTTTATCTAAGAGGTTTCGGAAGTTTTATTATTAAAACAAGAGCTGAGAAAACCGGCAGAAATATTTCAAAAAATACTACTATTAAAATACCTGCTCACAACATACCTGCATTTAAACCTGCAAAAATATTTGTTGAAGGAGTAAAAACGAATACAGAAACTAAGTAAAACGAATTATTAATCACAAAATCTACAAAACATGCCAAGTGGTAAAAAAAGAAAAAGACATAAGGTAGCAACTCACAAACGTAAAAAAAGAGCGAGAGCTAACCGTCACAAGAAGAAAAAGTAGTTTCAAACTACTTTTTTCTTTTTTACAGAAAAAGTTCATTGAAATTGAAGAATAGACTAAAATCATGCAGAAATTGGGCTAAAGCCTTAAAACTTTAATCGAATTTTCTGCTAAAGCTATTTTTCACCGGGTACAAATACCTGTAAAAAAATTGTTTAATCCATCTGTTCGTTTTTTACGAATGGATAAAAATTTACAGCGTGAATAAAGAATTAATCATCAGATCTAGTTCCGAAGCCGTAGATTTTGCCTTATTAAAAGATGGAAAACTAATCGAATTACACAAAGAAGAAGAAAAAAGCAATTTTCAGGTTGGCGATATATTTATCGCAAAAATCAGAAAACCGGTTGCCGGGTTAAATGCTGCTTTTGTAAATGTAGGCTTTGAAAAAGATGCCTTTTTACATTATCATGACTTAGGCCCCAATCTGGCTTCTTCCTTGAAATTCGTTAAACTTGTAAGCGCAGGTAAAATAAAAGATTTCTCCCTAAAAAACTTTCCTTTTGAAAAAGAGATTGACAAAGACGGCGTCATTACCGATGCCATTAGCGCCAATCAGTCTGTATTAGTACAAGTCGTAAAAGAGCCTATCTCGACCAAAGGGCCAAGAATCAGTTCTGAACTGTCTCTGGCTGGACGATATATCGTACTGGTTCCTTTCTCGGAACGGATTTCCATTTCACAAAAAATAGAATCCAAAGAAGAAAAAGACCGTCTGAAAAGACTTGTTCAATCCATCAGGCCAAAAGGATTTGGTGTTATTGTTAGAACAGTAGCAGAAGGCAAAAAAGTGGCCGAACTGGATAAAGATTTACAAAATTTGCTTGACCGATGGTCATCCATGTGTAAAAAAATTCCAACAGCCCATCATCCGTCAAAAGTATTAGGTGAACTCAACCGAGCGTCATCTATCCTTAGAGACGTTTTTAATGACACATTCAGTGGCATTCATATTGATGATGAAGAGCTGTATTATCAAACAAAGGACTATTTGCAGGAAATAGCGCCTTCTAAAGTATCAATTGTTAAGCATTATCAATCGAACGACATTCCTATTTTTGAAAAATATAACATAGAGAGACAAATCAAAACATCATTCGGAAAAACGGTTTCAATGAGCAAAGGTGCCTACCTTATCATTGAACATACAGAAGCACTTCACGTTATAGACGTGAATAGTGGTAACCGCTCTAATAAAGCGACGAACCAGGAAGATACCGCAATGGAAGTGAACATGATAGCCGCTGCCGAAATAGCAAGACAATTGCGATTACGGGATATGGGCGGAATTATCGTAGTTGATTTTATTGATATGTCAAATCCAGAAAACAGGAAAACACTCTACGAATTCCTACGGGAAGAAATGAGCGATGACAAAGCAAAACATAAAATCCTGCCTCCGAGTAAGTTTGGTTTAATCCAAATTACAAGACAGAGAGTCAGACCAGAAGTCAATATCAAGACCAGAGAAGAAGATCCCAACGATGTTAACGGTGAGATTGAAGCTCCGATTTTAGTGATTGACCGAATTACATCTGACCTGGAAAGAATTATAAAGAGCCATAAAAAGCTTGTGCTTAACGCACATCCCTTTGTGGCCGCATACCTTACAAAAGGTTTTCCATCATTACGTTCAAAGTGGTTCTTTGAATATAAAAAATGGGTGAAAATTATACCTCGTGACGCTTACACGTATTTAGAATATCATTTCTATGACAAAAATGGAAATGAAATTAAAGATTAAATCAAAGAAGCTGTCTCAAAACTGAGTCAGCTTCTTTTTTTTTAGTTTGTATTTTTATATGCAATTTTGTAAATTTAATCAGTGATAAACAGCTGATTATATATGAGATTCAAACATTATAACCAACAACAAACGATGCTTCTACCTTATTCGTTTGATGATTTAATTCCACATACACATGCGGTTCGAATAGTTGATCAAGTTGTGGAATCCCTTAATATCCAGCCTCTTTTAAAAGCGTACAGTAAAGAAGGTAATCCTGGATATCATCCAAAGATGTTACTCAAAGTGATGTTGTATGCTTATATGACTAATATCTATTCTTCGAGAAAGATAGAACTTGCACTTCGTGAGAATATCAATTTTATGTGGCTTACTTCTATGACTATTGTTGATCATAATACAATTAATAGATTTAGAAGTGATAAACTAAAAGAGAGTTTTAAAGAAATCTTCAAGCAGGTAGTTTTGATGTTGGCCTCAGAAGGACTGGTGAATCTAAAACAAATTTATACCGACGGAACAAAAATAGAAGCTCAGGCCGGCAGGTACACTTTTGTGTGGGGTAAGAGCATAAAAACCAATAAAGCAAAAATGCTCACCCAGTTGGAAGAATTATGGAACTATGCCCAAAGTATCGACAATGAAGATGACCCCAACCCGGAACCAACAGAGTTCAAAGAAATCAGCAAAGAGGTAATTGAGAAAACTGTAGCTAAAATAGATGCCAAACTCTCTGGTAATGAAAAGACCAGTTCTAAAGCAAAAGCTAAATTACGCTACATAAAAAATAATTTTACTTCCAATCTTGAAAAGTATGAAAAGCAAGAAGCTATTCTGGGAGAAAGAAACAGTTACAGCAAAACTGACACCCAGGCTACTTTTATGCGAATGAAAGAAGACCATATGTTAAACGGACAGCTCAAACCAGCTTATAATACTCAAATATCTACACAAAATCAGATCATTGTTCATTATACCATCCATCAAAATCCGACCGATACTAAAACACTCCAGCCTCATTTAGAAAATTTGGAACAAACCTTTGGTAAAAAAGTATTTAAAAAGATAAAAGAAATAACTACTGACGCAGGTTATGGAAGTGAAGAAAACTACGATTATCTGAAACAGAAGAAACTCAAAGCTTTTGTGAAGTATAATACTTTTGAAAAAGAACAAGATCAAAACTACCAAAAGAAACACAAGGCTTTTAGCAAGGAAAATCTCTATTACAATCCAGAAGAAGACTATTATGTATGTCCAATGGGACAAAAAATGCATAAAACATATCAAAACCAGAAAACAACAACTACAGGATACACCCAAACCTTATCGCATTATCAGGCCAAAAACTGTGAAGGCTGTTCACTTCGAGGTCAATGTTTTAAAGCTCAGGGAAACAGAAGCATCGAGCGAAACCACAACCTTGAAAGACATAAACAACAAGCAAGGGAATTACTACTAAGTGAAATAGGAATACAAAGAAGAAAGCAACGCTCTGCCGATGTAGAGCCTGTATTCGCTCAACTCAAGCATAATAACGGTTTTAGACGGTTTTCTTTAAAAGGACTTCAAAAAGTAGAATTAGAATTCGGATTAATGGCTTTAGGTCATAACTTAAGAAAGAAAATTGCAGCATAAAGGCAATTTTTTACTCCCGTTAAAATCTAGATAGTTAAAATCCAAAATTGTATCAAATAAAAAAACCGTCTCAAAATTTGTTTTGAGACGGCTTCTTTTTTTTGCCCTTTTTTAAACAGCAATTCCAAAATTAGCCGTCCCTCAAATCGAGAGCCTAGCAATCAAAACAAAAACGGATTATATCTTTTCACAATCGCCTGGCCCGCAACAATTAAAAAAGGAAATACTGATGCCAAAGCCATTCGTATAAATTAAACAAAATAAGCAGCACCCACTACAATTCCAGCTACAATTCCCCGTTATGTAACCATTACAGTTTGTTTAAAATTTGCCACAGCATGAAAGCCATTCGAAAATTATCCGCTCCTCTCTATCTTATGTTATTAGTATTACTGCTTAGTGTGGCATCCTGTAATGATGATGACACCGGAACTTTTAATGCCCGCGAAAGCCAGGAAATGGAAATTGTGGCGACCATCAAAACATGGGTAGGAAGAAACCGCTCGGAACTGGAAAACAAAATTATATGGAGTTCACCTGAATTTATCGCGCGAAATGCCGCCGGTGATGCAGTCGTTCGTTTTTCGGTCATCCAGGAAAACAATGCAGACCTGAACAAAATAACCTTTACTGTCGATAATGGCACAGTACTCACGGAAAAAGAAAAAGAATAATCACCAATACAGTATGCAGTCTTTTATTCCCGTACAATCTCAATACGACGTTTGATCTCATTTCCGAACTCATCTGTAACCGTAATGTAATATGTGCCGGATTTCATCTCTAACGGCATTTCATGGAAGGTTTGTGTAGTACCCAGATACGTATTATTTACATACCAGAACAATTTCGAACCCGGCTGGGAATGTGCCACTTTCAATAACACCGACTGTACCTTACTCTCAAAATTCTTTGTCAGGTAAATTTTGCTGTTTTCCTTAGGGTAAATAAAATCCATCGCAACGTTTTGTGTCGACAGGCAATCACTCCGGAACGGCGGTAACGTAAAGTAATCGGTATGTTTGCTTTTATAATACAACTCCATTACCGGCGGTAGCACAAACCAGCTTTTAGTAATGATATTTTCGATATTTTCACAGCTACTATTCACCTGGAACTTTTCTGTTGGATCCAAATGAATCATTTTGTGGTACGGGCAGACTTTGGTCCGTTTGCCATTTACCGGAATATATTGTTTTGTTTTAGGGCAATTATCCTGTGCGAGATAACCACTGAGACTGCATACTTCGGCCTCTTCCAGGTCATTGAGCGGTGTACCAAACCATCGGGAACGCTTGAGCAGGTTAAAAACATCAAACAAAACCGGGGCTGCACTACTGACTCCGGTCAGGGTGGGACGGCCTTCGCCGGTGGCATTCCCTACCCATATCCCTACCACATAGTCTTTTGTCGTTCCAATAGCCCAGGCATCACGGTTTCCAAAACTGGTTCCGGTTTTCCAGGCGATTTCCAAAGAGGAATCATAAAAGCGCCATGCTTCATCCCCCTCGGGGCGGTTTACTTCCTTCATCGCATTATAGGTAAGCCATATCGATCCCGCACCCAAAACATTTTTAGCATACACTTCCTTTCCGAAGTCCGTCAGGATAGCGGCATCAACATTCAGGTTCGAAAATTCCCTGGTGCGGTACTTTCCGGAATTGCGGTTGTATTCATTTAAGGTCGAAGACAGGTTGGCATACGTTTTACATAAATCCCAAAGATTGGATTCTGCACCACCGAGAATCAACGATAATCCGTAATGATTAGGATGTTTGTTGATATCCTTTAGCCCAAACGCCTGCAATTCTTCATAGAATTTATACACTCCATAATCCTGCAACATCAGTACCGAAGGAATATTCAGCGAACGTGCCAGGGCACGCTGCGCAGGGACTGCCCCATCAAAAGTACGGTTGAAGTTTTCAGGGGTATATCCAGATATTTGCGTGGGAACATCGGCGATTAATGTATTGGGCAATAACTTTCCATCATCCAGCATTCCGGCATATAGTAAGGGCTTTAAAATACTCCCGGTACTCCGTGGCGCTGAGATAATATCAACATCTTTTTGATGGGCTTTGTCTGTAGGTGCATTTCCAATATAGGAAACCACATTCCGGGTTTTCACATCAACCACCAATATGGCAATATTATACACCTCATTCTGCCGGTATTGGTTATAATATTGCGTGGCGATCTGGTTGACGCGGTTTTGCAGGACTAAATCAATTGTAGTCCGGATGCGCTGCCCTTCTTTCTTCTTTGCCATCCGGTCTAACAGGTGTGGTGCTACCTGCGGCAAAGTGAAAGGCTTTTGCGGTAGGCTTTCCTGCAATGATAAATCATAGGTCATTTTATCGATTACCTTTTCTTCATACAATTTTTTGAGGAGGCGATTGCGTTTCAGCAGCAATATTTCCTGGTTCTTTCCCGGATAGATCAGGCTGGGTGCATTGGGCAAAACCGCCAATACCGCCGTTTCCGCCCAGGACAATTGACTTGACTGCACCCCAAAATAACGCCAGGAAGCCATTTCAAGCCCCACGACATTACTCCCAAAAGGAGCATGTGCAGCATAGAGCCCAATGATTTTATCTTTGGAATACCGAAGCTCCAGCCGTGTAGCCAGTACAACTTCTACTAATTTTTCAAAATAGGTGCGATGCTGTCCTTTACGCGATAACCGGATTACCTGTTGTGTGAGCGTACTGCCTCCGCGCACCACCTTTCCTGCCCGGCTGTTTTGCCGAACCGCACTGACCATAGCCGCGGGATTGAAACCAGGATGGCTGTAGAAATACTGGTCTTCAAAATAGATAATACATTTTTTAAACTTATCGGGAACGGTATCCTGCTCCGGAAAACGCCACTGACCATCACGCGCAATTTTTGCCCCCAATAATTCGCCCTGCGCACTTTCAATGACAGTGGCATAAGGAGTGGCAAATAGTGTTCGGGGCAGGCAAAAATAATACCCTGCCAAAAGGATCAGGAGTATAATCGATTTTATTTTATGCCGGCGGATCCTGGTACCAATGCGATTGAGGTATGTAACAAACTTTTCTTTCAAGGATGGTAAATTGATAGCGATTATTAGGTAAAACTAAGCAATAACAACCTGATTTTCCTGCCGTTAGACAAGAAAACCAGGCTGTATCAGATATTAAAATAGTACAAAACGTACTCTGGGGCACCGAAATGCAGCATACGATTTATCGGACCACATTCACCCACTGCCCTTTCGTACGGGCGATATAACTGTTATCATACATCGCATCACACTGCACCCCAGGCAAATAATAAGTTCCCGGATATGACGCATTCAGCAGTATTTTAAATACTTTGGTTTCCTGACCTCGCAATCCAAAATAGAAGTTGGTCCTGTCATCCCGAATATCGATATAATCAGCTTTGTTATTGGCAAAATCTCCGTAATCGGTAAAACGGGTATTCACGATTTCCCATCCTGAAGGAAGAATTTGTGTTAATGCTAAATTAGCCACATACTCCATACTTTCATTTCGTATCGTTACTTCTGCTACAAATTCAGTTCCCTGTTTCAGGGTACTGATCGTTACCGGATTTCCTTTACGATCCTGGAAAACAATATTGGCATACAGGTTTTTCTCCAGCGGCTGTTCTTCTCCTACCGGCAATATCCCGCTGTTAAGCACTTTTACATAAATCGTATTGCTCTTATTGTTTTTTATCGTAATACTATTGGTACCCTGGATAATCTCCAGTTTCCTGTCGGCGAATGATTTTGCCGTTTGTATCGATTGTGTTTTACCCGATTGGGTAAATTGTACCTCTACTCCTTTACCGCCATTGAGCATTGCAAACTTAGACATCGCATATAAACAATAGGCTGTCGTCTGGGTACTCATCCATTGGTTATTGGATAGGTCTTTTGCTACGGTATTTGCCATGGCAAAAGCTTTTTCTTTCTCTCCCACCAATAATAAAGTCTCCAATATCATGGCACGGTTCCGCTCCGGAGATCCGTAATAGTAATAACTATAACGGTCGTTCTGAGCCGTGATCGCACTAAGGTTCAACAGGCTTTTTGCCGCATTTTTCTGTCCGGAAATCGCATAGGCTGCTGCCAGTCGCAATTTGGTTTCATTAGAAATACCGGCAGTTTCCCGAAGCCTGTTCATAGAGGCTAAATCCGGGGATCCTGCCAAAGCAAGCGTATACAAACGATAGGCCTGTGCAAAATCATTGCCATATTGCTGCTCAAATCGCCATTGTTTGGCGGTACGCTGCTGATAAGAAATCCATTTGTTTTTAAAATCCAGTGGCAATACATAACCTTTCTTCTCGGCTTCTATCATAAAATGTCCGGCATAGGAACTTCCCCAGTCATCGGCAGCAGCATTACCCGGCCAATAGGCAAATCCACCGCCCGGCAATTGATAACCCGACAGTTTTTGTATTCCGGCGGTTACATTGCGCTGGATGTCCTGTTTTCTTTTAGCATCAATATCGACAATATCATTCACATACAATTGTGGAAACACCCCGGAAGTCGTCTGCTCCAGGCAGCCGTGCGGATACTGGATCAAATATTCCAGTCGTTTATTAAAATCAATGGACGGAAATGAAGAAGCTTCCAAACGGGCTTTGTTACTGCCTTTGATTCCGAAAGTTTTCCAGCTAATCGTCTTCGAGCTGTTTGGCCCTAATACCACTTCTTGGTAATCATTGGTCACCGGGTTCGGGTTGATCAGGTCAAGCTCTACAGAATAGGTAGCCCGTTCTTTTCCGGAAGTGGCAATAATATCTACTTTCCCAATTCCGGTAAGGTCTGCCGCTTCCAGGTTGAAATAAACCATTTTTTCATCCGGCTGGCTAAAGGATACATTTTGGGTAGCGTTACCGATAACCTTAAGGCCATTATTCGTTTTGATTTGTACCTGTACGTTTTTCACCTGTTTTTCCATAGCGAATAAAGTAACAGGAATCGTTACTTTTTCAGATGGCGATACTTTCCTTGGCAGGGAAGCCAGTACCATTAATGGGCTTCGTACCGGAGTTGCTTTTTCTGCACTGCCATACGCACTGGTTTCCGGATCTCCGGCTACAATCATGGTACGTACAGAACCGATATAATTCGGGATTTTAACCTTATGCGTGGTACTTTGCCCTTTCCCTAAGGAGAATGGCCCAAGGTAAATTACAACCGGTTTAAAGCGGTTTGCTTTTTTAGCTTTACCACCACCGAGATCCTCATCCCCACCAATAGCGAAGACCTGGTTTACCCTTCCACCATAGGCACCGATTACATCATCATACACATCCCAGGTTTTAACGCCCAACGCTTCACGCGAATAGAAATCATTCCAGGCATTAGGGGTTTTGAATCGGGTAAGATCCAATAGGCCCTCATCGACTATCGCCAGCGTGTACGTCATTGGCTTGCCCGTTTTCTCCTTTACATTAATAGATACCGTTTGCTCCGGACGTATCACATCCGGCATGGTAATCTGGGGTTCTAATATCGTTTTTTTATCCAGCACTTCAATAGGTATGATCCCGTACATACGAATTGGCGAATCATTTTTCGTACTCGCATGCGGTTGAAGTAAAGTAATATGGATATAGACATTTGGGGCCATCTTATCCGTAATCGGAATTTCGACACGGGTTTCACCTTTGGTTGTTTTAGTCCATAAGGTTTGTACCACACCCGATCCGTTTTCAATAGAAATCAGCGCACGGCTGCCTTCACTGGACGGAAATGCCAGTTTGGCTTTCTCTCCAACATTGTATTTCGTTTTATCGGCAGAGAACATCAGCATGGTTGCTGCAGTTCCATCATTGTTCCTGGTTTTACCCGACCAGCTTGGCCAGTCGATCAGTACAGTTTCACCTGCTGCATGCCCACCCTGTGTATCGGTTACCCGAACGAGGTACCTGCCCCAGTCGTTTTCGCCCACGGCAAATTGTACACTGGCTTTACCGGTAGCATCGGTGCTTACTGTAAACGATTTATAGGCAATAGTAGCAGTAGACGCATTATAGCTCGACATATTATCGTCTGAAGCATCCCACCACCAGCGCCATTCTACCTTATAGACTTTTACATCCAGGTTGCGGACTGCTTTTGGCCTGCCGTTTTCATCCACTGTTACGATATCATACTTATTGACTTTTCCGGTTTCCAGCATTCCATACTTATTTGGCTCCGGCATTTTTACCCCCACATACGTAGTATACGGGGAATAGGTCGCTGTCATCACATCCGTGCTAAAGTCTCCTCCGTTTTCATATACTTTGGTAATAAAAGCCGCTTTTAGCATTCCGGGTGCCTGAGCCTGCAACTGCGGCTGTAGCGTCACGGATACTTTACCGTATTCATCCAGTTTCCCCGAGAAGACATTTAACTCTTCGGTATTGAATTTACGCGCGGGATCATCAAAGGTATATTTAGGATAATTTTTAAAGGTCGTTTCCTGCTGTGCAAATTTAGCCTGCATCTCAATTTTGAGGTCTTTTGCTACGGCACCATGCAGCCAGGCCACTTCTACCTGCCCCACATTCGGGCGTGAGGCTGACAGCAGGCTACCGCCAAAACTGCTCTTTATTTTCAGGCGGTTCGGCTTGATGGTCTCAATTTTAATCGCTTTATAGTACTTGGCTCCTCCCACACTCACAACTGCTTCCCAGCTTCCCGTTGGAGCATCAGGACGTGTTGGAACAACAAATCTATAATGATTTTTATCACTGTATTTCTGGATCATCTGCACGGCTAATTTCCCGTTAGGATCCGTCAGTTTTAGTTTTATTGGATGGTTCACCGGTAATTTACTCGCCCTGTCATTCAGGATAAATGACAGGTAAAGTGTATCCCCGGGACGCCATACGCCACGCTCTCCATACAAGTAACCTTTAAGCCCTTTCTGCAGCTCGTTTCCGGAGACATCAAAATTACTGAGCGACTGCGACAATCCATCGTCCAGTTTCAGGTAGGTACTGTTATTGTCTTTCGTAACGATGGCAAAAGAGGGTTTTATTTCCGGCTCAAAAGTAGCCGTACCATCCCCACCAGTAGTAGCACTGCCGCATTTTTGCTGCTGGAACGTATACAGGTCAATTTTAGCCCCCGAAACCGGTTCAGTCGTTACAATATTATTTACAGCGAAGAAATAAGAACCGTTTTTGCCTCCTTTGGCGATCACCCCTAAATCGGTAGCCAGTATATTCGTTGCTGTTTTTGCATTGTAATAATAGGAATCCGAACAAGGATCCTGGTTTTCACGCCATTCATAATTATCATAGTAATAATAATCGTCATAGCCAATCTGGAAATTATCCTGTTCTTCTTTTAAAGTGAGCTCTTCCCGCTCCGGTTCGGAATTCTCTGAATCGGACGGTGCTGTGCTGCATTTGTATAAAGAATAGGCTTTCTTAAACGATAGCTCTACCCGATAGATCGCACCCGGTTCCGGTTTTATAATGGAAGCCAGATCCAGGGCAAATACATTCCATTTGGTATAATTCGGTAGTTTGTCCTGTGTCAGCTGGATCGTCGTTTTGGCTACCGGCAAGGCAACTTTGGTCAGGTTATAACTTCCGTTGAGGTTGTTATCCTGCAAAAACTGAAGCACATTATCCTGGTATATCTTGTACACTTTCACATCTACCGCTTTCAGGTTCGAAGCCTCAAAATTAATTTTCAGGTTGCTGGAGCTCGGCAGTATGGTTCCATTTTTCAGGAAACGGACACCGGGCTTGAAGGGTTCAAAAGTGATCTTTTCCGTATGGGTCTCCCGCAATTTGGCACCATAGGTATTTTCAATCCCCTGGAACACTTCCACCAGTAAATCCCCTTTTAAAGGCTGTTCAAAAAATACTTTTAATACATTCCCATCGGTTCCATAGGTCAGGTTCGTGGCATTTTCTACTGACACCAATCCTTCAAAATTCTGGTCTTTTTTAATTGGATCTGAGAAATTGATCGATAACACCTGATTCACATCATCCGGTGTTTTGATGCCTACTACTTTAAAGTTGTCTTTGCCGGGAATGGCAAAATCCTGGTTGCCTTTCTGGTCAATATCAAAATCATCCCCATCCCATGAAATTTTTACGGCACTGTCGCCTTTTTCACGGTGGATGCTATCGATCATAAAACGAAATTCCGTCTTGGTACTGGTAGCAGCATCAAATCGTAATTTTAATTTCTTTCCATTCTGTTCTGCCACAACCAGTTTCTGGGCTGTAGCCGGATCCAGGTCATCGCTGGTACGGATGGTCGCATTGAGGTATTGCCATTCCGGGCTATAGGACTGCAGGTCCTTGGTTTCCAAGATGAAGTCCTGCTTGATTGTTTTTACCGTAAAGTTAAAGTCGGATAATTTCTCCGGTGTTTTAATGACCTTGGAAAGATGGAATTTCACCTGGTATTCCGTTCCGGGCTTTAGTTTCTTTTCCGGAATAAATGCAATGGTATTGGTTGAAAGTGCCACAACTTTGCCATTCACATCCGGGCTGATGCTAAAGAGGTTTTTATCGAGTTCCTGATTGGGCTTCCAGTCGCCTTTATCAAAAGCCAGCACGACACGGATATCGGAAGACGACGAGCGTATCCCCGATGTAAAATCAGACACATAATCCTGAAATAACGAAAAATCAGAATTGAATTCCCGTGCCGATTTCTTGCCACAGGACTGGAGTAATACGAAAACAAAAAGGAACTGTAATAAAATTCTTTTCTTCATAGTGTAGGGATTAGGGATTTATACTTAAAATCCTATTCATGCTACACAAATTTAGTTGCTTTAACAGAAATATCACATCTGTTAAGATAATTTTATACTAAATCACGTACATTTTTTATTTTCGCCTTTGCTGGAAGAAGCGTTGCATCAATTCCGCCGCTTCGGTAGCGAGAACTCCTGAAACTACTGCGGTTTTAGGATGTAATGTGATCCCCATCGCCCGGTATCCACGTTGGTCATCGGTAGCGCCAAATACAATTTTGGTGATCTGGCTCCAGTACAGCGCTCCGGCACACATCTGGCAAGGCTCCAGAGTGACATACAGCGTGCATTGCTTTAAATATTTCCCACCTAAAAAATTAGCCGCTGCCGTAATCGACTGCATTTCGGCATGTGCTGTCACATCATTCAGCATTTCGGTAAGGTTGTGGGAACGTGCAATCACTTTATTATCAATTACAATCACGGCACCGACCGGAATTTCTCCTTTATCAAAAGCAAACTCGGCTTCCTGCAATGCTTTTCGCATAAAATAATCGTCGGTAAAAATATTCTCCATAGTTGCAATACGCCCAAAGTGGGCGTTTTATATTGATGATTAAAAACAAAAGTAGAAACAATATTGTAAATTTGCCTGCTATTACGTTCAATAATGTCAGAAAACCTGCTTTCCCATATCGACACTCCCAAAGACCTGCGCCAGTTACAGGAAGCCCAGCTTCCTGCAGTAGCCAAAGAGTTGCGCGATTTTATCATTGATATCGTAGCGACCAAGGAAGGGCATTTGGGTGCCAGCCTCGGTGTGGTAGAACTTACAATTGCCCTGCACTATGTGTTTAATACCCCCCAAGACCTCTTGGTCTGGGATGTAGGGCACCAGGCATACGGCCATAAAATACTGACCGGACGCCGGGCTATTTTCCATACCAACCGGCAACTGGGCGGTATTTCAGGATTCCCCAAGAGGGATGAAAGCGACTATGATACCTTCGGTGTAGGCCATTCCTCTACTGCTATTTCTGCCGCTTTAGGCATGGCGATAGCTTCCAACCTGAAGGGAGAAACCGACAAACAGCATATTGCCGTTGTAGGTGATGCTTCCATCGCTTCGGGTATGGCCTTTGAAGGGCTGAACCATGCAGGAGTAACTGATGCCAACCTGCTTGTTATCTTAAATGACAATGCCATTGGGATTGATCCCAGTGTCGGAGCTTTAAAGAACTACCTGACTGCTGTAAAAGAAGGTAAGAATCCACGGGAGAACAATATGATCCGTTCCCTGAACTTCGATTATTCGGGTCCGATAGACGGACATGATCTTCCCGCATTAATACGGGAACTGAAACGCCTTAAAAACATTCGTGGCCCAAAATTCCTGCACATCATTACGACCAAAGGCAAAGGCCTAAGACAAGCCGAAGAAGATCAGGTGACCTATCATGCGCCCGGGAAGTTTGACAAGATAACCGGAGAGATCCCTTTTAAATCAGAAGACCATATGCCTCCCAAATTCCAGGATGTCTTCGGACTTACGGTATTGGATTTGGCACAAAAAAATAAAAAAATAATTGGGATTACACCTGCCATGCCTTCAGGAAGTTCCCTAAAATATATGATGGAAGCCCTACCCGACCGCGCCTTTGATGTAGGCATTGCCGAACAGCATGCCGTGACCCTCTCTGCAGGCATGGCCACTCAGGGGATGATCGTCTATTGTAACATTTATTCCACTTTTTTACAACGGGCTTACGACCAGGTAATCCATGATGTTGCCTTGCAAAATTTGCCTGTTATCTTTTGCCTGGATCGTGCGGGATTGGTAGGAGAAGATGGTGCCACCCATCATGGTGTTTTTGACATTGCCTACCTGCGTTGCATCCCGAATATGATCCTGTTTTCACCCCGCAACGAAATTGCCCTGCGCAATATATTATATACTGCCCAAACCGGACTGGAACATCCAATAGCCATTCGGTATCCTCGTGGCAGGGGCACTATCATCGACTGGCAGCAGCCATACGAAAAAATTGAAATTGGCAAAGCGTCATTGCTAAAAGAAGGTTCCCGCACCGCAGTATTATCACACGGTCCGATTGGGATGAATGTGACACTGGCTTTTGATCAAATGGAAGGTACCGAAGCCTTCGCCCATTATGATTTCTCTTTTGTAAAACCGCTTGATATCCCATTGTTACACAGTATCTTTACCACATTTAAAAACATAGTCACGATTGAAGACGGAACCGTAATCGGTGGTTTCGGAAGTGCCATTGTTGAATTTGCAAATGAACATAATTACCGTATTCCTGTTAAAGTACTCGGTATTCCTGATACATTTATAGAGCATGGAACTGTAGCCGAACTACAACATTCCAGCAAAATTGACGTTAAAAACCTTATAAACATTTTTTCTTTACTGTAAAATCAAGATTTTTGCAGCAAACACAAAATCCAGAATACTTGCCATGAGAAACTTACCCCTAATCTTCGGGTTCCTTTTGATCCTATTCACCTCTTCCGCTATTGCTCAAAGTGAAATCATCACTACCAAACCTGATACGATTTCCTATTGGAAGGGTAAAAATGAAATAGGGCTTGATGTGAGCCAAATTGCCTTTATGAACTGGAGTATTGGTGGAAACAGTTCCATTTCAGGATTACTCAAAGGAAAGTTTACCCGTACCTATGAAAAAAACAATGTTACCTGGTTCAATGAAGTGCTGATGCGTTATGGGATCAACAAACAGGAAGACCGGGAACTTCGCAAAACCGATGATGCGATACAGATCAACTCTACCTTTGGCTATCGGAACGATACCATATCGAAGTGGTACCATAGTGCCAAATTTAATTTCAACACCCAGTTCACCGATGGATATTCCTATCCCAACCGGGAAATTGCCATCTCAAAACCTTTTGCCCCGGCGTATGTGTTTCTAGGTATTGGTGCGGAATACATTAACAAAGAAGAAAAATTAAATTTCTATATCTCCCCATTGACGCAAAAGACAACATTGGTTTTGGACGAAAGGCTAGCCAATCAGGGTTCTTTCGGTGTACAGCCTGCCGTGTATGACGAAGATGGAAACATGATCAGCAGTGGTAAAAAATCAAAAACCGAATTGGGATTCCTGGTTACCAACCACTGGAAAACCAATGTCTATAAAAACATTACCTTCGAAAACAGGCTGAGCTTATATTCCGATTACATTAATAAGTTTGGTAACATCGATGTCGATTGGCAAATGCAACTGGACTTTGTCGTCAACGAATATGTTAAGGCCAACATTGGTACCCACCTCATTTATGATGATGATATCAAAGCCAAAGAAGAAATTAACGGGCAACAAGTAACCGTAGGCCCGAAAGTACAGTTAAAACAAACGCTTGGTATTGGGCTTACGTATCTTTTTTAGGTACAAGAGCATTCCAACATAACATCCCTTAAGGGACTGACTCCAAAGTCAGTCCCTTTTTTTATAGGCAACAATCTTTAGAATCCCTTTTTCCTGCTTCCAGACCCGGATAGCTTGCTGCCCAGCAACAAATTCCGGGTCCGGAACCAGGATGACCTACCTCTATAACCAGGATTTCCTGGTCCGGAACCAGGATGACCTACCTCTATAACCAGGATTTCGTGGTCCAGAACCAGGATGACCTACCTTTATAACCAGGATTTCCTGGTCCGGAACCAGGATGGCCTACCTCTATAACCAGGATTTCGGGGTCCGGAACCAGGATGGCCTACCTATACAACCAGGATTTCACGGTCTGGAACCGGGATGACCTACCTCTATAACCAGGATTTCACGGTCTGGAACCGGGATGGCATGGGAGTAGTCGTTAGATTGTGTAAACGTAGAAATTGATTTTAATTTGATTTGAGATTTTAAGGCTTAGCCAAAAAACAACAGATCATTAAGTATAGAATTTAAAAGAACTACATTTAAATAATTTAAAAAGAGCGGATTATGATCGAAGATGGTAAATTACCCAAAGATTTTGCAAAGCAATTTAAAAACAAAGAAGACTTCCATACTTTTTTTCAAGACCTGTATAAACAAGGCATTGAACAGCTACTCCAGGGAGAATTGGATGCTCATCTGGGATATGAGAAGCATAATATTGACGGATACAATACAGGCAATAGCCGTAATGGTTCTTTCTCAAAGAATATAAAATCAGAGACTTTGGGCAATATGGTCCTGGCTATTCCCCGGGATAGAAATGGTGAATTCGAGCCTCAGGTCATCGGAAAAGGCCAATCGATGAGTGAAAAGATTGAAGATGCTATTTTAGGAATGTACAGTCGTGGAATGACCCGTAGTGATATTGTAGAACAAGTTAAAGAAGTTTATGGGATATCAGTAAGTGAGTCCACGATTTCGACCATCTCTGATAGAATACTGGCTGATGTTGATTTATGGACTAAAAGGGCTTTAGAACGAGACTGGTCGAAATTTTGTGTAAACAGTTCTTAGTGTTTAATATTACACCTTTCTCCAAATATGACCAAGAACTGATTCATGATTAATCCCCAGCTTGGTATTGCATTTATCCAGCTTTTTTCACAATTTTGTATTGCTAAATAGACTGATTTCTTGACGCTTTTTTCATCTGGGAACTGCACTTTTGTTTTGGTATATTTTCTAATTCCCCTGTTTAAGTTTTCTATTGTATTTGTGGTGTACATTATTTTCCTGATTTCAGCAGGATAGGCCAAAAAAGGCATGAGATTTTCCCAATTCTTTTCCCAGGAGCAAACGGCATATTTATATTTTGCTTCCCAGTTTTTTTTAAATTCAGCCAGAGCTAAAACGGCTTCTTCCTGATTTATTGCAGTATATACTTCTTTCATTGCACTGCAAAATGCTTTTCTATCCTTAACTACTACAAACTTAAGGCTATTCCTTATTTGATGAACAATGCAAAGCTGGGATTCTGTATTTGGAAAAACACCTCTGATAGCTTTTGTAAATCCGGTAAGGTTATCTGTACAGGCAATGAGAATATCCTTTACTCCACGAGATTTTATGTCAGAGAGTACAGTCATCCAAAATGAAGCCGACTCTTCTTTATTTAGCCACATTCCTAATACTTCTTTCTTACCATCTGTTTTTAGTCCGATTACAATGTAAATTGCATGGTTTTCATATTTCCCATCTGTTCTTACTTTCATATGCACAGCATCCATCCAAACAATCAGATACTGTGGTTCTAAAGCCCTTTTAGTCCATAAATCAACATCAGCCAGTATTCTATCAGAGATGGTCGAAATCGTGGACTCACTTACTGATATCCCATAAACTTCTTTAACTTGTTCTACAATATCACTACGGGTCATTCCACGACTGTACATTCCTAAAATAGCATCTTCAATCTTTTCACTCATCGATTGGCCTTTTCCGATGACCTGAGGCTCGAATTCACCATTTCTATCCCGGGGAATAGCCAGGACCATATTGCCCAAAGTCTCTGATTTTATATTCTTTGAGAAAGAACCATTACGGCTATTGCCTGTATTGTATCCGTCAATATTATGCTTCTCATATCCCAGATGAGCATCCAATTCTCCCTGGAGTAGTTGTTCAATGCCTTGTTTATACAGGTCTTGAAAAAAAGTATGGAAGTCTTCTTTGTTTTTAAATTGCTTTGCAAAATCTTTGGGTAATTTACCATCTTCGATCATAATCCGCTCTTTTTAAATTATTTAAATGTAGTTCTTTTAAATTCTATACTTAATGATCTGTTGTTTTTTGGCTAAGCCTTAAAATCTCAAATCAAATTAAAATCAATTTCTACGTTTACACAATCTAACGACTACTCCCTTTAGAACCACAGTATCTGATTGTTTGGATGGATGCTGTGCATATGAAAGTAAGAACAGATGGGAAATATGAAAACCATGCAATTTACATTGTAATCGGACTAAAAACAGATGGTAAGAAAGAAGTATTAGGAATGTGGCTAAATAAAGAAGAGTCGGCTTCATTTTGGATGACTGTACTCTCTGACATAAAATCTCGTGGAGTAAAGGATATTCTCATTGCCTGTACAGATAACCTTACCGGATTTACAAAAGCTATCAGAGGTGTTTTTCCAAATACAGAATCCCAGCTTTGCATTGTTCATCAAATAAGGAATAGCCTTAAGTTTGTAGTAGTTAAGGATAGAAAAGCATTTTGCAGTGCAATGAAAGAAGTATATACTGCAATAAATCAGGAAGAAGCCGTTTTAGCTCTGGCTGAATTTAAAAAAAACTGGGAAGCAAAATATAAATATGCCGTTTGCTCCTGGGAAAAGAATTGGGAAAATCTCATGCCTTTTTTGGCCTATCCTGCTGAAATCAGGAAAATAATGTACACCACAAATACAATAGAAAACTTAAACAGGGGAATTAGAAAATATACCAAAACAAAAGTGCAGTTCCCAGATGAAAAAAGCGTCAAGAAATCAGTCTATTTAGCAATACAAAATTGTGAAAAAAGCTGGATAAATGCAATACCAAGCTGGGGATTAATCATGAATCAGTTCTTGGTCATATTTGGAGAAAGGTGTAATATTAAACACTAAGAACTGTTTACACAAAATTTCGACCAGTCTCCCGATGAGATCCTGCAAACGCAACATCCACACTCCTTCTTTATACAACAAATGCAAAAAGGAGCACTATGGCTCCCTTTTGCATTTATATTGATATCAATTCATTACAGCTTTTGGCCGGTAACGGTATTGTATAGTATCAGGGCATTTCCATCCGTAAGCAACGAGATAAAATGACAGATATGCAACAACCTATCGTACAGCTCATTCTTTTCAACGGTAAATTTTTCCGGTAACAGTTTAAGCAATAGCTTATCATAACTGGTTGCCTGGCCGTCAAAATCATTATTATAAGCCGTAATAAACTTCTCCAATAACACATTGATGATCTGGTATCCTGTAAGCTCTTTTTCGACCACCTCACGGCTTTGGTAAATATTTTTGACGCTGAGTTTGATAATATCATCCATCTGCGCTTTATACTGGCTTTTATCCGTCAGTGCATACGGAAATTTCCCCGCCAGGATCAGTTCCTCATTTTCAATAAATACCTTTACCGCATCCTGAATCAGGCTCCCGATAGCCAAAGCTCTCAGGTAACTGATCCGGTCTTCCTTAGTGGTAAGTGTATTATATTTTTCACGGATATTGTCTTTGACCAGTTTGATCAGGTATTCGAGCGCAAAATCTTCGTCGATCAGCCCCAGGTTAATCCCATCTTCAAAATCAATGATCGTATAACAAATGTCATCGGCTGCTTCTACAAGATAAGCCAACGGATGCCGTTCGTATCCAATATCATCTCCCGTTTTATTGGGGATAAGCCCTAATTCTTCTGCAACTTCCTTAAAGAAAGCTTTATCGGGCTGAAAGAAACCATATTTTTTATCGGCAATTGCTTTGGTTGGTTTTTTCGGAAGGCTTTCTTTCGGGTATTTCATAAATGCGCCCAAAGTAGCATAGGTAATCCGCAAACCCCCTTCAATACCCGGACGTGTAGCAGACAATACCGAAAAACCATTCGCGTTTCCTTCAAAATCTACCAAATCCTGCCATTGTTTTGCAGTCAACTGGCTCTTATATTGCTGCCCGTTTCCGGTTTTAAAATATTCACCAATTGCTTTCTCACCGGAATGCCCAAAAGGTGGGTTCCCGATATCATGCGACAGGCAGGCGGCGGCCACGATTGCGCCGAAATCATTGGGCTGATACCCGTGTATTTCCTGTAAATGCGGATACTTTTCTATAATTTTTTTCCCAACCAAACGGCCAATAGAGCGGCCAACCACCGAAACTTCCAAACTGTGGGTCAGCCGGGTATGAACGAAATCGGTTTTGGATAGTGGAATCACCTGCGTTTTATCCTGCAGGCTTCGGAAAGCCGAGGAAAAGATGATCCGGTCATAATCAACCTCGAATCCCAAACGGGTATCATCCTGTTCTTTACGTAATCTTTTATTTTTATCGCCTTGTCTTTTCAGGGACAAAAGCTGTTCCCAATGCATCATATATTATAGGTTTTGTCCAATCTGTTTTAAAGAATAAAAAGCTTCCTTTTTAGTAACCAAAAGTGATTCTTTTACTACGTAGGTCTTAGAAATGCTATCATGCCAACTTTTTCCAGGTTCTCCAAAAAAGGAAAGAGGTTCAAAAGGAATAAGACGGCAAAAGGTGCGTAACAGTATATTTTTAAACTTTGGTTTTTTACCAAACTCATCAACTACACGTGTCTTGGTAATGTATTTTCCAATCGTTTTAGCAAAACAAACTTCAAAAAAAACATAATATCCGAGCACTGCAGAAATTTCAAAAAGCAGCCATGCAGTAGGACCTGAATCTGCCATTATATTTTCTATAAACATTGCCAGTGCCATACTTCCTGTTAATTCACAAAAAACGCGAACGCAAAAACCGAATAAAAAGAAGCTGAATAATATGGCAATTACGTCAATAGCGAAGTTTACAAAACGCCTTCCATTTGCAGCATAAAGTGACGAATCAATTCGAAAAACTTCTAAATCTGGATTTTCAGTAACCACAACTTTACTTACTCCTTATCGTTTGCCAAGAAGAAATTCCTTGATTTTTTAGGATACTGGTTATAGCTTCTGTCGCTTGGATTTACAATCACCGTTTTGATATTGATTTCATCCCCGAGTTTAAAACTGGCTTCAGTGTATTGGAAATCGAGCAAATATTCACCACAAAAGTAATTTCCATTCTCATCTTTCTCGATGATTCCGGTATAGACTCCTTTTTTACTGCTGATTTTTTCTGGTTTTGACATGGTCGTAATTTTATTTTGTATTAGTGTATCATTTTATTTAACAGCACCATAGCGCTCTTTATCCTTATAAAAAACTCTGGATAATTTATATCCCTTGCTCTGGCTATTTGCTGCTAAAAAAAACAGCTGTCTCAATGTGACAGCTGTTTCAAATATAAGTATTTTATGTGAATTATGAACCGCACATTTCACAATCATCCGGTTCAGACGCCTGTGCTTTCAACAGCATGGCTTTGAAATCCTCTACTGCGATTTCTTCTGTTTCCAAAGCTACCGGCTGTTCTTTTTTATCGTTGTTCAATGTGAACTTAATAGCATCCACAGCACTTTTCGTTCTCAGGTAGTACATTCCGGTTTTCAATCCGGATTGCCATGCATAGAAGTGCATAGAAGTCAGTTTCGCGAAGTTGGCATTTTCCATGAACAGGTTCAGTGACTGAGACTGGTCGATAAAATACCCTCTTTGGCGGGACATATCCAATATATCTTTCATACTCATTTCCCAAACCGTTTTGTACAGTTCTTTAATATGAGCCGGGATCACATCGATATTCTGAACGGATCCGTTATGGCGCATGATTTCCTGTTTCAGGGTTTCATTCCATAATCCTAAATCTACCAGGTCTTCCAACAGGTGTTTGTTCACTACAATGAATTCTCCAGATAAGGTTCTACGGGTATAGATATTGGAAGTATACGGCTCAAAAGCTTCGTTATTTCCTAAGATTTGTGACGTAGAAGCAGTAGGCATAGGCGCTACCAAAAGGGAGTTTCTTACTCCATGCTCCATTACTTCTTTACGCAAAGAAGTCCAGTCCCAACGTCCGGAAAGCTCTTCATCTTTAAGTCCCCAAAGGTTGTATTGAAATTCACCCTGTGAGATTGGTGATCCTTTGAAAGTAGAATAAGGGCCTTCAATTTTAGACAACTCCATAGAAGCCGTTACCGCTGCAAAATACAGGGTTTCGAAGATTTCCTGGTTCAGTTTTTTGGCCTCATCACTGGTAAAAGGCATTCTCAGCATGATAAAAGCATCTGCCAGTCCCTGTACTCCTAAACCTACCGGCCTGTGGCGCACATTGGAATTTTCTGCTTCGATAACAGGATAGTAATTCCTGTCGATTACTTTATTCAGGTTTAAGGTTACTCTTTTGGTAACATCAAATAATTTCTTGTGGTCAAATTTACCGTTTTCAACAAACATTGGTAAAGAGATCGATGCCAGGTTACATACTGCAACTTCATCCGGTGATGTATACTCGATAATTTCTGTACACAGATTGGACGAACGGATAGTTCCCAGGTTTTTCTGGTTGGATTTACGGTTGGCTGCATCTTTATACAACATATAAGGCAATCCGGTCTCTACTTGTGATTCCAGGATTTTCTCCCAGATCTCACGCGCTTTGATGGTTTTACGCCCTTTTCCTTCTGCTTCATAACGCAGGTAAAGTGCATCAAATTCTTCACTGTGTACTTCCGATAATCCAGGGCATTCGTTCGGGCACATTAAGGTCCAGGTTGAATCTTCCTGTACGCGTTTCATGAATAAATCCGGGATCCACATTCCAAGGAATAGGTCACGGGTTCTCATTTCTTCCTTACCGTGGTTTTTTCTCAAATCCAGGAAGTCAAAAATATCAGCATGCCATGGTTCTACATAAATCGCAAAACTACCTTTACGTTTACCACCACCCTGATCTACATAACGTGCGGTCATGTCATACACCCGAAGCATCGGTACAATACCATTGGAAGTTCCGTTGGTACCACTGATGTACGAACCTGTAGCCCTTACATTGTGGATCGCAAGGCCAATCCCTCCGGCAGACTGTGAAATCTTCGCCGTTTGTTTTAGTGTATCATAAATCCCGTCAATACTGTCATCTTTCATGGTCAGCAGGAAGCAGGAAGACATTTGTGGTTTTGGTGTACCGGAATTGAAAAGCGTAGGTGTCGCATGCGTAAAGAACTTCTTAGACATCAGTTCATACGTTTCAATAACCGATTCGATATCGTCTTTATGGATTCCTACAGAAACACGCATCAGCATGTGCTGTGGCCTTTCTACAATTTTTCCATTTATTTTCAGCAGGTAAGAACGCTCCAGCGTCTTAAACCCGAAATAGTCATAATTAAAATCACGGTTGTAGATAATCGTAGAATCTAACACCTGAGCGTTTTTCTGGATGATTTCAAAAACATCATCCGCCAATAAAGGCGCTTCTTTCCCGGTTCTCGGATTTACGTAATGATACATATCCGTCATCGTTTCAGAGAACGATTTTTTAGTATTTTTATGCAGGTTTGAAACCGCAATACGAGCCGCTAATTGCGCATAATCCGGGTGTGAAATCGTCATCGATGCCGCTGTTTCTGCCGCAAGATTATCCAATTCAGAAGTGGTAACCCCATCATACAAGCCTTCGATTACACGCATCGCCACTTTTACAGGATCTACGAGGTCATTCAGGCCGTAACATAATTTTTTTACTCTATCCGTAATCTTATCAAACATTACAGGCTCTCTATTGCCATCTCTTTTTACTACAAACATAAGTTTACAAATTTTATACGTTTAATTTCTTCATTTCGCACGTTGCCGTACTATCATTGTTTTTTTAGGAGCTTTTTATATTCGGAATCCCTCAGGACTGCAAAATAAAAAAACTGATTGAGGATCCGACGATTTAGAAATCAGCGTCGAAGCTGATTTTCTGAGAATCACTATCACCACCGGAACCGCTGTTCAAAACACCCGCTTTCTGGTATTCGGACACCCGTTTCTCAAAGAAATTAGTTTTTCCCTGAAGCGAGATCATGTCCATAAAATCAAACGGATTACCCACATTATATTGTCTTTCGCAGCCTAATTCCACCAACAGCCTGTCAGTTACAAACTCCAGGTATTGTGTCATCAGTACTGCATTCATCCCGATAAGGCTAACCGGCAGGGATTCTGTAATAAATTCCCTTTCAATATCCAGTGCATCTACAAGAATCTGCTTGATTCTGTCTTTCGGCACTTTATTCACCAGGTGATGGTTGTGCAGGTGTACTGCGAAATCACAGTGCACGCCTTCATCACGGGAAATCAGTTCATTGGAAAACGTAAGTCCCGGCATAAGGCCTCTTTTCTTCAGCCAGAAGATAGAACAGAAAGCTCCGGAAAAGAAAATTCCTTCTACCGCTGCAAAAGCAATCAGGCGTTCTGCAAACGAATCGGAGTCGATCCACTGCAATGCCCAGTCCGCTTTTTTCTTAATGGCCGGAAAAACTTCCAGTGCACGGAAAAGCTGGTCTTTTTCTGTTTCATCTTTTACATAGGTGTCGATTAACAGGGAGTAGGTTTCACTATGGATATTCTCCATCATGATTTGGAAGCCATAGAAAAATTTTGCTTCTGCATATTGCACTTCATTTACAAAATTCTCCGCGAGGTTTTCATTAACGATACCATCTGAGGCAGCAAAAAATGCCAGGATGTGTTTGATGAAATATTTCTCCTCTTCACTCAGTTTATTGTTCCAGTCATTTAGATCCTGATGCAGGTCAATTTCTTCAGCAGTCCAGAAACTCGCTTCCATCTTTTTATACCAGTCCCAAATATCATGGTGCTTGATAGGAAAAATGACAAATCGGTTTTTATTCTCTTGTAAAATTGGTTCTATTGCAGACATATTCAATTGAGTTTTATAGTGTTGCGAAAAAAGACTTTTTCGCGTTATTGCTGATACAAAGATTGTCATTCTTATTGGTAAATGAAAGTCAAACTTATCCACAATTCGGGGTAGTTTTTAACAACTCAGATTTTTCTTCCAAAAAAGAAATCGATAATATTAAATATTTGATTACAAGGCATTTGAGCCAAATCAAAATTACGAATAAATAGTGTTAAAACGCAGATAAACCGCGGGTTTTCGAACTAAAATCACCTTCAAAACCGTAGGGTACGCAAACTAAGGGATCAAAATATTTTAAGCGTTATTTTTGAAGTTAATCCACAAATAAACCAGAAAAATAATCATATTCTTCGCTTTCATAACAACGTAAAAATCAGTTTGGATTTCGTGCAAAATAAAAGAGGCATTTGAAGCAGGAAAATTACTCATCCGCTTCATTTTTTCTTTATAACAGAAATTCGCTGGCTTATTTTATCCTTTTAATTCGGTCGCTACTTTTTCAAGTTCCATATACCAATCTTCGCCAAATCTCCGGATGAGGGCCTCGCGAACAAATTTATATACGGGAACTTCCAGTTCAGCACCTAGGGAACAGGCGGGATCACAAATATCCCAACGGTCGTAATTAACCGCGGAAAATTCTGAGAAATCCTTAATACGGATCGGGTACAAATGACAGGAAACCGGTTTTTTCCAACTGACAATACCCTGATTATAGGCTTGTTCAATACCACAGAGTGCGGTTTTGCCATCAAAAATCACATAAGCACAGTCTTTATTATCAATCAGCGGCGTCTCCAGGTCACCGTCGGTTCCTGTTACCCAGGTTCCCTGTGCTTCAATTGCCGCTATACCTTCTTTACGTAAAAAAGGCTTCACTTTAGGGTAGATTTCCTCCAAAATCCGGGTCTCCTCCGCACTTAGTGGCGCACCCGCATCACCATCAACACAGCAGGCACCATGGCAGGCTGAGAGGTTGCAGACAAAATCTTTTTCTAAAATATCTTCCGATACTATGGTTTTTCCTAATTGAAACATGGCATTAAAGTACTGTAATTATTGTATTATTTCGTAATCGGCAAAGATACAAAGGATATATTCACAAATATGCAATTCAGTGAATTATAGCTAAAAATTAATTTATTCATAGCCACAATGCCAATTTATTGCAATATTTTTGCACCTTTATAATAAAAAGAATTATGGAGTTTGATTTAGGGTTCGACTGGAGGGAAATTGTTACAGCTACGATGGTATTATTTGCCGTGATCGATATTTTTGGCAGCATCCCAATCATTATTAACCTGCGAAATAAAGTTGGAAAAATTGAATCGGAAAAAGCCTCTATAGTAGCCGCTGTCATCATGATCGCGTTTCTTTTTGTCGGCGAGGAAATCCTGAAACTCATCGGGATCGATGTCAATTCATTTGCTGTTGCAGGATCCTTTGTGTTATTCTTCCTGGCATTAGAAATGATATTAGGCATACGCCTGTACCGGGATGAAGAAGCGAGTACCGCCTCTATTGTTCCTATCGCCTTCCCGCTTATTGCCGGAGCCGGAACCATGACCACCCTCTTATCGCTGCGTGCAGAATACAAAACCATCAACATTATCGTTGCCATTGCCTTAAACATCATACTCGTTTATATCGTACTGAAAGCCTCTGCAAAAATAGAGCGGATCATCGGTCCCAATGGACTGGGTATTATCCGTAAGGTCTTTGGCGTTGTACTTTTAGCTATTGCTGTTAAATTATTCGCAACTAATGTTAAAGGTCTTTTTGAATAATTGAATATTTAATAATTTTATCGCATAATTTTCTTTCCAGAATACACACCTCATGAAAGTTTTCACTACAATACTCGTTGTTTTAGCCTTAGGCTTAATTGTCTTCAATGTTACATTACTGGATTTCAAAAACCCATTTGCAGGAGACAGCCTTGTGGCATTAATTGGAATTGCCAGTTCTTTCTGTGCGGTTTTAATTATCCTGATCTTCAGAATGTCCCGTATGGTAAACGAGAAAATAAAAAATCAATAGTCTATGTTTGACGTTTTAATCATCGGAGGCGGTGTTTCTTCGATGTCCTGTGCGCTGATTTTAGGATCTGCCCACAACAAGCCTTTCGTTGCTGATAAAAAAACAGGGATTCTTACCCACCAAAAAGCCTCTTCACTTCAGGACGCCCTTTTCAATAACGCTTATGGCATCCCTCCTGGAAAATTAGGCTCGGAATTATTGACCGAAAGTACCCAGCACCTCAAGGATATGTACCCACAGATCCAACAGATTCCAGATGAAAAAGCAATGAAAATTGAAGGCAGCTATCCTGCTTTTACGGTTATTACCAATAAAAACAGCTATACTACTAAAATTGTTGTGTTAGGCGTAGGTGCTTCCAATTCTTTTCAAATTGAAGGACTGATGCAATACGTCGTGCCCCATGCAAAAATGCCAGCGGTTAAACAACGGATCCAATTGACCAATACCGATCATAAAGTAGCCGAAGGCATCTACGCCATTGGTACACTGGCAGGATGGAGAAGCCAGCTGTCGATCGCTGCAGGTAGTGGTGCTTCTGTAGGAACTGATATCCTCACCCTATGGAATGACGGCAATCATGCCGATGCTCACGATAGCATTAGAAAATAATAGTACAAACTTACAGATACAAAAACAGCCGGTTCAAGCCGGCTGTTTTTGTATCTTATAATGTCTTAGCGTCGAGGGCTTTCTTTACCATCGCATCTTCTTTTAAAATGATCTGGTAATATTCTTTTTCCCCATACAGCTGCCGGGCAAATTCTGCCGTGAGGTAGCGCTTTACAAGGCCTTTGTTATGATCCAAAGGCAGTGTCACCCCATTGTTCTTCAGGTACTTTTTAAAGTTGGTAAAATAAGTGTCGTTTTTATCCATCTTCAAAAGAAAGTCCGGAAAGGCTACCCCTTCAAATTGCTTACGATCTTTATCCAACTGCTCAAAAACAAAATAACTCACAATCCCTGACTGCATCACCAATCCTATCGATTCGTCTCCATGCTTACCTTCTAACGGCACAAACACATCCGGAACAATACCACCACCGCCATACACAATTTTACCTTTTGGGGTTTTAAATTTCAGTGTATCAGCTATTTTGATACTGTCTGCAGCATAAAGTTCGCCGGTTTCATAACGGTGCCCAAATTCTTTAAAATATTCCGCAGCACCATGATCATACGATTTCTGAATTGATCTTCCGGTAGGCGTATAATAACGCGCTACGGTAAGGCGTACTGCCGAACCATCACCTAATGGCATTTCGCGCTGCACGAGGCCTTTACCAAACGAGCGTCGCCCGATGATGGTTCCCCTGTCATTATCCTGTATGGCACCTGCGAGTATCTCACTGGCAGAAGCACTATTTTCATTAATCAGTATGGCCAGTTTTCCGGTTTCAAAAATCCCGCCTTCAGTCGCATACGTTTTATCTTCTTTTCCGCCTTTATTTTTGGTCATGACGATCAGGGTTTCGTCTTTCAGCAATTCGTCCGCAATACGTACGGCTTCTTCAAGATAACCACCCCCATTTTCCCGTAAATCGATCACCAGGCGCGTAGCACCTTCCCCTTTGAGCTTGACCAGCTCCCTTCGGAACTCACTGTACGTCGTTTCTGCAAAACGGTTAATCTTGATGTATCCGGTATTTTTATCCAGCATGGCCGAAATGTCCACACTTTTTATCGGCACAACATCGCGTTTGACACGCACCTTGAATTTGCGGTTCTCTTCCTTCCGGTAAATTGTCAGGGTCACTTCGGAATCTTTAGCGCCTTTTAGCTTTGGAAACAAACTGTCATTTGGCAGCTTCCGGCCAAACAGCACATCATTATCCGCCATCAGGATACGATCCCCCGACTTGATTCCGGCTTTTTCAGATGGCCCGCCTTCTACCGTCTTGATTACGGCAAGCGTATCTTTATACATATAGAAATTGACACCAATACCCACAAAATCGCCTCTCATGCTCTGGGAGACTTCCTGTAGATCTTCGGAATTAATATATACGGAATGCGGATCGAGTTGCGCGAGTATATCATTGACAGTGATATCAATAATGGAGTCGGTATTGACATTATCAACATAGTCATTTTCGATAAAATCGATCAATCGGTTGAGTTTGCCTTTGTTCGTAGCATTGGTGGTAAATCCCGTTGCGGGTACCGAAAAGTTAATTTTGCCGCCAATCAGGATTCCGAGCGCCAACGCTCCACAAACCATAATAGGCACATACTTGGTATTCATCTTCATTGATCTGTCCTCATTTTATTCAACACTTGAAACATATTCCACTTCGACCCCTGCTTTTATCAAAAAATCAATACCGGAAGTATCTTTATAATTTTCATAATAGACCACTCTTTTTATTCCCGATTGGTGGATGAGCTTGCTGCATTCTTTACAAGGGGAAAGGGTGATGTATAATGTGGCTCCCTCACAGGATTGGGTAGAGCGGGCGACTTTTAAAATCGCATTGGCTTCAGCATGCAGCACATACCATCGGGTATATCCCCCATCGTCTTCGCAGCAGTTTTCAAAACCCGAAGGCGTACCATTATAACCATCAGAGATGATCATGCGGTCTTTCACTATGATAGCTCCTACTTTTTTGCGCTTGCAATAAGACAGCTGTCCCCATTCTTTGGCAATCCGAAGATATGCCTTATCGTATTTGTTGAGTTTTTTTACATTCATCCTCTGATGCAGGCCTGGTTTTTAAAGCTTATAAAATTAAGTTGCAATTTATTAGTTCTGCTGTTATTATCGTTAATTTTTTACCAAATTTTACTTTCGATAATCATTGGCAAAACTACACCAATTATGAATGCGGACATCGTTAAAGACCAGTCTCTTTTTGAAAATCTGAAAAAAGTCTGCACCACATACGAAAGGATCAGTATAACCAGTACCACAATCAGTTGCGCGGCTTCGATTCCCAGGGCAAATTCCAATAAAGGCAGTATTTTTCCCGAAGGCGATCCCGGCAATATGGTCTTGAAATAATTGGAAAAACCCAGTCCGTGTATGATCCCGAAAAACAGGGTCACAAAACCGGCAAAGTTAATATTATTAGTGTTCTTGGAAGACTTACCGGATGTAAAGAGATTGTAGGCTGCGGTACAAAGGATCGTAATAGGAATCAGGAATTCCACTACGTTGACATTGATTAAAATGATCTTATATACCGAAAGTAACAAAGCGGTTGTATGGCCTAATGTAAAAAGGGTAACCAGGACCAGGACCCTGCTCCATTCTTTAAAACTGTACGGTACGGTTAATGCCATCAGGAAAAGTACATGGTCATAGGCGTGAATATCCAAAACATGTTTTAATCCTATATTAAAATACAACCAGAACTCCGACATAAGTGATAACGTTTATAGTATTTGAGAAGCCAAACTTACAATTTATTTTGAAAATAAGCGATTGGTTTACAAAGTCATCCCCAGTGTTTTCGGCAAAACAGGTAACGAAATGAAAATCTTTCATAATATTAACGGTTAAAATTGAAATAGATTTATATTTGCAAAATATTTAAAAAAACGATTATGTCAATTTCAGATTTATTTGATAGCGGATTTAAAAACAGAAACAAAGGTCATTTTGCTTCTATTGTTCGTGTAGCAATGGAGAATGGCCACCTGAGTCCGGAAGAAAAGATTTTCCTCGATAAGCTTGCCACCCAATTAGAAATTTCTCCTGAAGAATATACAGAAATTTTAGCAAATCCTTTCCGATACCCAATTAACCCACCGTACCTGCACACCCAACGTTTGGAACGTCTTTATGACCTTTCCCGTATGGTATATGTAGAGCATGTATTGGGGCAGCGCCAAAAAGATATCCTTAAGAAATTTGCCCTTGCTTTAGGGTTTACCCCAGGCAACGTAACGTACATCGTAGACAAGTCCCTTTCGCTTTTAGTGCTGAATGTCGACCTTGACACTTTCCTTTTCGAAATGCAACACATGAACAAATAATAAAAAAGCCCTGAAATTCAGGGCTTTTTTTATCGCTATTTTAGAGCATTCCGTATGCCTACAAAACTGCTTTCTTCATAAACTCTTCGGCTTTTTCCACCATATTGTAGCTACCGCAGAAAAACGGTACGCGCTGGTGCAGTTCTGATGGCCGGATTTCCATAATACGCCCAAAACCATCAGAGGCTTTTCCTCCTGCCTGTTCCGCTAAGAAAGCCATTGGATTACATTCATACAATAATCGCAGCTTCCCGCTTGGTGCTTTGGAACTGGTAGGGTAAATGTAAATCCCTCCTTTGATCATATTCCGGTGAAAATCGGAAACAAGGCTACCGATATACCTTGAAGTATAGGGCCTGTCGCCTTCTTCCAACTGGCAATATTTGATATAATCTTTCACCCCTTGTGGGAAATGAACATAGTTCCCTTCGTTAATGGAGTAAATGTGCCCGTCTTTTTTATATTGCATGTTGGGATGTGACAGGTAAAAAGTCCCTATAGCCGGGTTCAGTGTAAAACCATTGACCCCATGTCCGGTCGTGTATACCAGCATGGTTGATGTCCCATAGATTACATATCCAGCCGCTACCTGGTTGATTCCCGGTTGCAGGAAATCTTCCAGCGTTACCGGGCTTCCGATAGGCGTTACCCTGCGGTATACGGAAAAAATAGTCCCTACAGACACATTCACATCAATATTGGAGGAACCGTCCAACGGATCCATCAAAACCACATATTTGTTATTATGGCTTTCATCTTTACCCTTGATTGTGATAAAATCATCATTTTCCTCGGAAGCGATACCACAAACGATCTCCCGGTTAATAAGTGTCTGAATGAACACTTCATTGGCATACACATCGAGCTTCTGCTGATCTTCGCCCTGGATATTCTGTTCTCCTGCCGCACCGATGATATCGACCAGTCCGGCTTTATTTACTTTATAGTTGACAACCTTTGCCGCCAGGCGGATGGAGTTGATAAGTCGTGATAATTCTCCCGAAGAATATTGAAATTCTTCCTGCTTTTCGATAATGTATTCCCCTAAGGTTTTGTTGCGTTGGTCCATGTACTAAAACGTTGTAGTTAACGTTCACAAATATCGTTTTTTTTGTGAAATAGAAATAATTATTACAGTATAGTTTTCCATAATTGTACATTTGCTGAAATTTAAACAGCAATTGTTAGTAAAGCATTCCCTTGTTTAGGAGCTACCAACATCAAAACCAATATTCCATGCAGATCCGTAAAGGAAATAAAGCAGATATGGCGGCAGTTTTGCTGCTCATCAAAGAGTTAGCCGCGTTCGAAAAAGAACCGGAAGCCGTAGTCATTACCGTGGCCGACCTCGAGCGGGACGGATTCGGGACAGTGCCGCTATTTCATACCTTTGTCGCCGAGATCGACAATGTGATTGTAGGCGTAGCTTTATATTACAACCGTTATTCCACCTGGAAAGGAAAGACCATTCACCTCGAAGACCTGATTGTCAATGAAAGCGTTCGGGGTAAAGGCGTTGGTTTTGCTCTATATTCCGAAATCATCCGGCAGGGCAAGACAGATAATGTCCGCCGAATCGAATGGAATGTACTGGACTGGAACACGGCGGCTGTAGATTTTTATGTAAAATCCGGGGCAGTAGTCCTGAAAGACTGGCAAACCGTACAAATGGACGAAGTGGGTATCGCCAGGTTCCTCCAGCAATAAATAGTATAGAATTCAAATTTTTGTGTTAGAATTATGAGAGTATTCAAATTTGGTGGCGCTTCGGTTAAAGATGCTGCCGGTGTCCGAAATGTTTTTGATGTGCTTCAGGTGGCCGGCTATGAAAATGTGATCCTGGTAGTTTCCGCTATGGGAAAAACGACCAATGCCCTGGAAGTGGTAATCAAAAACTATTTTGCAAAATCACGGGAACTGCAATCTTCTGTACAGGAAGTGCGCAAATACCATAACGAAATCCTGATTGACCTTTTTGAGGACGATAAGCATGCGGTCTTTGCAGCTGTCAACAAGCTTTTTTCCGACCTCGAGAATTTCCTGAGCGAGAACAAATCGCCCAACTATAATTTTGTCTACGACCAGATTGTGAGTTATGGAGAGCTCATCTCCACGACCATTATCAGCCACTATATGACCTTTAGGGGTATCACTACCGAATGGCTGGATGTGCGCAATTTTATCAAAACCGACACCAACTACCGGGATGCTACTGTAGACTGGGATGCTACGCAAAAGAATATTACCAAAAACGTCAAAACCAAACTGCTGAATATCACTCAGGGGTTTTTAGGATCTGACGAGAACAATTTCACGACCACGCTTGGCCGTGAAGGATCCGATTATACGGCGGCTATTTTTGCCTATTGCCTGAATGCCGAAAGTGTCACCATCTGGAAAGATGTACCGGGCGTGATGAATGCAGATCCCCGCTATTTTGAAAATGCCGTATTGCTCAACCAGATTTCCTACCGCGAAGCGATCGAGCTTGCTTTTTATGGGGCGACAGTAATCCACCCTAAAACGCTGCAACCACTGCAACGCAAAGAGATTCCATTATATGTCAAGTCATTTATCAACCCTACCCTTGCCGGCACAAGCGTAAGCAAGGGTGCCGATCTGGAACCGCACAGCCCGTGTTTTATCGTAAAGAAAAATCAGCTGCTGATCTCGCTGTCCTCGATCAACTTCTCTTTTATCATGGAAGAAAACATCAGCGAAATTTTCGCGTTGTTGCACCAGTTCAAGATGAAAGTACACCTGATCCAGAATTCTGCGATTAGTTTCTCGGTATGCGTAGATGATAAATTCGGGAATTTCAAGGAACTGAAAAGCCTGTTGTCCAAGAAATTCAAAGTCACCCATAATGACGATGTTTCGCTCTATACGATCCGTCATTTTACCGATGCCGCTTCCAAAATTGTAGAGAATGGTAAAGATGTCCTGATCAAGCAGGTGAGCCGCGAGACCATGCAAATCGTCACCAAGGCCGAATAACCTAATACCATACTGCCGGGAATACCGTTAAATTAAGTGGCGATCTCCCGGCAGTATTGATTTTTTAAGGGACAATACACTACTTTTGACGTTTTGGAGTTATTAAGAGTATGTTAAAAAAGTTACTTTTCCCGATCGTCCTTTTTTTCTGTTCCGTAGTAGCGGCCCAGGAAATCAATCCATCGCATAAAAGTATCCGCATTGCTGCCACTTCCGATACCATCCATATTGACAGTGTGAGCATCAACCCCAACGGATTCCGTGTCCGTACGGCCAGCGGACAGGTGATTGACAGCACCGCCTACACCATCAATTACCAAAAAGCAACCTTACTTTTCCGAAAAGGCAAAGCAGCACCAGGAGACAGCCTTACGGTAGACTATGTTAGCCTCCCCCATTTCCTGACCAAAGAATACAGTATTTATGATGACAGCAGGGTCGTCAGCAACAGTGCCTTAAATGGCAGTTTATACAAAGTCAACGCTACGGCCCTCAAGCGTTTTGTTCCTTTTGAAGGGCTAAATACTTCCGGTAGCATTACACGGGGCATCACAATCGGGAACAACCAGAATGCCGTGGTCAATTCGGCACTCGACCTGCAGATTACAGGTAAGATCTCCGATAAAGTAAGCCTTCGCGCCTCCATACAGGACAGCAACATTCCCTTGCAGGAAGGTGGCTATTCCCAAAAGCTGGACGAATTTGACCAGATATTCATCGAACTCTTTAGTGACAAATGGAGCATCCGCGCCGGGGATCTCTTCTTAGAAAACCGCAAATCCCGATTCCTGAATTTCAATAAAAAAGTACAGGGTGTCGCGGCCAATTTCGAATTCGGCACACCCGATAACAAGACTACCATATTTGCGTCTGCGGCACTCGTCCGGGGCCAGTATGCCAAGAGCACTTTTACCGGGCAGGAAGGCAATCAGGGCCCGTATAAACTCAAAGGCAGTAATGGAGAATTGTATGTCCTGGTCATTTCGGGAAGCGAACGGGTCTATGTCAATGGGATCTTGCTCGAACGTGGCGAAAACAAAGATTATGTGATTGATTATAATGCCGGGGAAATTGTATTTACCTCGCTTTTTCCAATCACTTCCGAAATGCGTATCAATGTCGAATACCAATTCACCGACCGCAACTATACGCGTTTTGTAACTTATGCCGGAGTAACCCATGAACGCAAGGACTGGAGTATTGGTGGCTATCTGTATTCCGAAAATGATGTCAAAAACCAACCGCTACAGCAAAACCTTTCGCCCGAACAGGTACAGGCGCTGGTTGATGCCGGTGATGATCCTACACAGATGGTGGCGCCATCAGCTTATATTGACAGCTATTCCGCCAACAAAATCCTGTACCGTAAAATCACGGTCAATAATGTGGAAGCCTTTGAATATTCTACCAATCCCGAAGATGTACTCTACAACGTCCGTTTCAACTTAGTAGGCAACAATCAGGGGAATTATACGATCGGGAATAATGCCGCAGTAGGTAAGATCTACCAGTATGTCGCCCCGGTTAGTGGCGTACCCCAGGGGAATTATGAACCGATCATCCGGCTGGTACCACCAACAAAAATACAGATCGCCACCCTGATGGGAAAATACAACCCGGACGAAAAGACCAATATCGATTTTGAAATCGGGGTGAGCAACAATGACCTCAACCTCTTTTCAACCCTCAACGACGATGACAATACAGGCATGGCAGGAAAGATCAATGCTAAAAAAAGGGTGTATGACAAAACCTGGCAAATTGATGCCTTTGCCAATTACCAGTTTGTCCAGAAAAACTTCCGGACCATTGAACGCCTTTTTACCATTGAATTCGACCGGGACTGGAACCTGAATACCACCACTACGGGGAATCAAAGTTTCCTGATTGCCGGTGCACGTTTTAACCTGCCGCAGAAAGGCTATTTCAATTACCAGTTTGAAAAACTGGATTTCTCCGATACCTTTTCCGGTAGCCGCCAGGTATTGGATGCCAATTTTAAGTTTGGGGGCTGGAGGCTGCTCAATCACGGAAGCTACCTCAAGAGCGATGGTACTTATGCCGAATCCCAATTCATCCGGAACCAGTCCCAGGCGCGGTATCATTTTGGCAAAAACTGGGCGGGTGGTACGTTACGATTGGAAAACAATGAGGAGAAAATCAAGGAAACCGGATTGTTCTCGGCTTTAAGCCAGCGGTTCACCGAGTTTGGTGTGTTTACCGGACGTGGGGATTCTACCAAAGTATTTGTGGAAATCGGTTACCTGAACCGGGTAAATGACAGTTTGCAAAACGGGTTGCTAAAACGCGTGAATGCCTCCAATTCCTTCTACCTGAAATCACGCCTGATCCAGAATGAGAAAAGCGACCTGTCATTGTTCGTCAATTACCGGAGCCTGAAATTTGAAGACCGCAGTATTCCCAATGAACCTTCACTCAATTCGAGGTTGCTGTACAACGATCGTTTCTTTGACCAGTTAATCCAGCTGACTTCAGCATTTGAAACCACTTCCGGAACCATCGCCCAACAGGAATTCACCTATATCGAGGTCGATCCCGGCCAGGGGATTTATATGTGGAACGATTATAATGGCAATGGCATCCAGGAGCTACAGGAATTTGAAGTTGCTCCCTTTATCGACCAGGCAAAATACATCCGGGTCTTCCTGCCCAACCAGGTATTTGTAAAAACACATCAGAATAAATTCTCCCAATCGGTCATCCTGAATGCGATGCAGTGGCAAAATGAAAAAGGCTTCCGCAAACTGCTGTCTTATTTTTACAACCAAACCTCCTATCTCGTCGACCGTAAGATCATCCGCGACAAAGACAATTTCGACCTCAACCCTTTTGGGAAAAATGGTGATGATGTCCTGGGCCTGAATTCCAGCCTCCGAAACAGCCTTTTTTACAACCGTGGTAAGCAGAATCATTCCGTGACCTATACCTACTTGAGCAATAAAGCCAAAAACCTGCTATCGGTGGGATCCCAGGAAAACCGGATCAATTCCCATCAATTGCAGTATGTGCATTTGTACAAAAAAAGCTGGCTTGTTACCTTGTCAGGGAAAACAACCGCAACGACAACCCTTTCCGAGAATTATGAGAGTAAGAATTATGAAGTCCATGCCCGGCAGGCTTCTCCTAAAATCTCCTACCTGTTTTCGAAGAATGCCAGTTGGGATGTCTTTTACGAATACCAGAAAAAGAAAAATGATATTGGTAACCTGGAAACACTCAACCAGCAGCGTATCGGGACTTCTTTTACCTACAACAGTGACAAAAAATTTTCGATGAATGGCGAATTCTCCTTTTACCAGAATGATTTTACCGGTATTGAAACCTCAGCCGTCGCCTATCAGATGCTGGAAGGCCTACAGGCGGGACAAAACCTCACCTGGCGGTTATTGCTCCAGAAGAACCTGACGCAATACCTCGACGTCAATATCAATTACCAGGGCCGGAAAAGCGAAACCAGCCAGACCATACATACTGGAAGTGTGCAGTTAAGAGCTTACTTTTAGCCCGAACTCTTTTTTATTTATTATATTTGGATTCTAAATATTTATAACATGAAGCTTTCATTACTATCAGGACTTTTACTGACTGCTTTGGTAACACTTTCATGCAAAAAAGAATTGCAGCCACAGGAAAGTTCAGCGACCGAAGCCCAAAATATAACCCCTAACACCAATGTGGTACCCAATCAGGGTGTTCCCGATCCAAGCATGCTGCAGGCTCCGGCTGTAGTAGCAGCTACAGCACCCGGCATGAATCCGCCACACGGGCAGCCCAATCACCGTTGTGATATTGCAGTAGGCGCTCCATTAAATTCTACACCGCAGGCACAAGCACCACAAACTGTTACTGCCGGTACACCACAAATGCCAACTCCCGTTACCGTGACCCCTACACAGGGCAAACCCGTGGCTACCGCACCGGGAATGAATCCACCACACGGGCAACCCAACCACCGTTGTGATATCGCAATAGGCGCACCATTAAATTCACCAAAAGCTGCCAGCACTCCGGCACCCGTACAAACACAAGTACAGACCCCCGTGAATGTAGCGGCCAATTCCAGTGCAGCAGTAGTTACCGCACCGGGAATGAACCCACCGCACGGACAGCCGAATCACCGTTGTGATATCGCAGTAGGCGCACCACTCGATTCTCCAAAAGCAGCAGCCAAAGCAGCTACATCAGGAGTTCCGGGTATGCTGGCACCTCCGGCCACCGCACAATAAAACAGTCTTTACAGCCATAAAAAAAAGGAATTACAGTAGTGTAATTCCTTTTTTTTATGATGTCCTGTGTCCTTTTAGTCACAGTGATCAATGCACAATACATTGGCACCAATATAATCTTCATACTTCCGTTCCAATTGCGTATCGTGTACAAGGATCATAATCTCTACCGATCCCGTCCCTACAGTGCCCTCCAAGATATGGCCACCAAAAGCATTGAAGTTTTTATCCGTCACCACACCATGTGCATGAACTGATACTTTCCCCTTCTGCCAGGCAATAGTCCCATTCATACTGGCTAATTCTACCTTTTTAAACATTTTGGGATCAAACTTGCGGGTTTCGAAGTTGAAGAACCCAAATTTCATATCCACAAAACCCATTCCGGTAAAGTTCGCGGCTGGTATTTTCTCCGCTTCTGCAAAAGCTTCCAGCTGGCTGATTATGTTGTCTCCCTGTAAAAGCACCATAAGGTAGCCCTGTGGCACTTTGACATACCGTTTGACAGTAGCATCAGGCCGTTGGGCCATTGCTGTCATCCCAAAAAATAAACTGAACAGTAGTGTAGCATAAAATCGCTTCATAGAAAATGGATTAAGTACCGGAACAAAACAGTTTCGGTGGTTAGTAGTGCCGATTAGTTACCGGTTCTTTTAAAAGGCCCCTGTGGAGCAATAATTTCGAGGTGCGTGCCATCCGGATCATCGAAGTAGGCTACGGCAGTTCCAAAACCCGCTTTGAGCCCATCTTCTTCCATAAAAGTAATCGGATCGCCCTGCAGCCTGATTCCTGCCTTACACAGTCGGGCGACGGCATCATCGATATTGTCTACTTCAAAACACAGGTGCATCGCACCGATTTGGTTGTTAGCATACTGTGCTTTCGAAGGTTCCGGTGCTTCATACTGCAGCAAATCGATGTTCAGGTTATCCAGGTGGATCGTCGCATAGCGAATCAGGGCTTTATCCAGCCCCAATACACCTGCCATCCGCTTGCCGCCTATTTTATCCTGAGGCGCTGCTTTCTTTCCGGTAAGGGCTTCATAGAACCGTATCGAAGCATCCAGGTTGGAGGTAACGATCCCCACGTGGTTTGCCCGGCTAAAGCCCATTGTTGCCAATGCTGTTGTATCGTTCATAACGGTCTTTTTTATCGTTTGTGCCTGGCCCAGCCCCACTGTCAAAAGCGTTGCTGCCAAAAGTAATGTACTTGCTTTCATCGCTTATAGTTTGGAGAGTGCCTCGTGGATAAAAGTAAGTTCTGCTGCTGAAATTGTCAGGTCCATGGCTTTGGCATTTTCAATCGCCTGTGCTGCATTTCGCGCTCCCGCCAACACCACCGTAATTCCGGGCTGCAGGCTGGTCCAGCGCAGTACCAACTGAGATAAGGATGCATTTTTAGCTTCCGCTATCGGAGCGATGGTATCCAGGAATGTTTTTACCGCATTGGCTTCAAACTGCCCAAAGTACCCATTTCTATGATCGTCTGCTTTTAGTTTGGCCTCCTTAAAATATTTCCCGGTTAGCAATCCGCGTTCCATCGGGCTATAGGCAATAACCCCAATATTCTTATCGATAGTGTAAGGTACAATATCTTTTTCAATGCCCCGGTTCAGCATGCTATACGATACCTGCTCTGAAGCCAGTACCACTGTTTTTTCTGCGGCTTTCAGTTGTGACAGGTCATAGTTGCAAACACCCGCTGCCCTGATTTTGCCCTGTTCGATCAGCCGTTGCAACGCTTCCATCGTTTCATCAATGGGCGTTGTAGCATCCGGCCAATGGATCTGTAGCAAATCGATATAATCCGTACCCAGGCGTTTCAGGCTTTCTTCCAGCTCCTTAATGATATTCGCTTTGGATCCTAATTTGTACACCGGGTAATTACGGCCATCTTCTGTAGCGTCAAAGAAATACTCCCCTTTGCCGTTATTGCTTCCGTCCCATACCAGCCCGAACTTCGTCAACAGTTGGATTTTATCCCGGCTTCTGTCCCGGATCGCTTCCCCAATCAGTTCCTCGCTACGACCCAGGCCATAAAACGGTGCAGTGTCTATTGAGGTCATGCCATGATCCAGTGCAGCATGTATGGCTTTAATCGAGTCTTCTTTTTCATTGCCGCCCCACATGGTACCCCCGATGGCAAAAGCACCATACGCGATTGCTGATACGTTGAGGTCAGATGTCCCTAATTTTCTATATTCCATGTTTTATGCTATTAAAGTTGTTTTGTAAAGTTGTGCCGGTTGCGCCAGCAATGCCCCCGAACGGGCTATAAAATCCTGTATGTAAGGTTGTGCGTTGTGCTGCTCCAGTCCTGCTTCATCTGCCCACAATTCGTGAAAGATAAATACGCGGGGATCTTCGCTGCTTTGGTACAGTTCATACTGCAGGCAGGCGGCTTCCTGTACCGATTGTTCCACCATTCCGCTAAGAAGGGTTTTCAGTGCAGCGGTACTCTCTGTAGTACCGGTAACGATTGCTGTTAAATGTATGGCCATGATTATGCGATAAATGTTTTTGTTAAATGAGCTTTGTAGGATTCAATATCTCGTGCCACATCAGCATTCTTTTCAATATCATGAAAATGCATGCTTTCCAGAGGTTCCATTCCGGTAAAGGCGTTCATACGATGGAAACCAAATAATGGCCCTTCGTCTACCGACTTCTGGCTGAAAAATTCGCCCGGCAGGGTAAAGGCTTCTTTTGGCGCATTCCAGGAAGTGGTCAGCATGTACTTACGGCCATGCAGCATACCACCTGTCCCATAATTGACCGTAGGATTGGCAGCAGTACGCCCGTCACTATGATAGATTCCTTTGGCATGCCCTTCGGTAAAGACCACATCAATGTATTTTTTAAAACCGTGGGGCAACTGGAACCACCATACCGGAGTATGATAGATGACCACATCGGCCCAAACGAATTTTTCGACTTCTTCTGCCGCAACATAATCACTGTTGATATCGGTTGTTTTTATTTCAAAGTCGGTATGCCCTTCAAAGAAGGAAAGTGTTTCCTGTGAAATGGTTTCGTTGAACCTTCCGCCGGAGTGGCCGAATTTCTGACCCCCATTAATGATGAATATCTTTGTCATTGTACTATTATTTTTTGATGGTACAAAGTTACCGCGCCTTTTCCTATTATTAAAATAACTTAATTCATACCTTTGTATCATAATTATAATAGCTACAATCATGGTAAATCTGGAATGGTACCGTACTTTTAAGGCGGTGTATAAATCGGGAACCCTTACGGGGGCAGCAGAAGTGCTGTTTATTTCACAGCCGGGTGTCAGCCTGCACCTGAGTTCCCTTGAGAATTATGTAGGCTACAAGCTTTTCGACCGTACCGGAAGGAGGATGGTGCCTACCGAACGCGGAAAGGTGCTCTATAATTTTATCATAGAAGCGCTGACCAAACTCGAGGAAGCCGAAAAAAACTTCCAGCGCAGTACCGAAAAACATACGCCTACCATCAGTATCGGGATGTGCTTTGAAACATTCCAGATTACGCTCGAACCTTATATTGCTACCTTGCCGTTTAATGTCATCATTATGTTTGGTGAATACCCGGAGATGGTCGAAAACCTCGAAAAAGGGATACTCGATATCATCATTACCCCACAGATGGTTCCGCGCAATACGATTGAATACCAGCCTTTTTCTTCCGAAACCATTGTGCTGGTCGGTGGGAATGATACTGATGTAGCAGCTTTTGAGGCCGTTGTCCAGCAAGAGGATCGTACAGCCGTTGAAAACTGGCTGAAAGAACAAAAATGGTACGGGACTACAGGCGATATGGAACACCTGCGCCGTTTCTGGCAATTGAATTTCAACAAATACCCGGATTTCCGCCCGAATTATATTGTACCCAACCTCAACTCCATCGTCCGTTGCCTGGCCAGTGGGATTGGGCTTTCTGTAGTTCCGGATTTCCTCTGCCGCAAAGAAATCGAAAACGGCAGTATTCAACTCGTGTGGGAAGGCAGCCCGAAGTTGGAGAATACCCTTTATTTTGCGACACGCAAGAAAACCATTTACGAAGATGAAATTGCAAGTATCAAAACCATCTTTTTAAAAGTGATGACCGCCACACCATCCGAAAATCCGTTACACTCCAACGGATTAACGAAAATGCCATCCGAAAGGGTATAACGCAACAAAGGATTTTCATAATGAAAATCCTTTGGCGTTCTTAGTGGTTTGGCAGATGTTTATTTAAAAATAATTTGCAGCACGCGGATCATAATCCGGTTGATGGGATACACCAGTCCGTTCGCGCAATAAGCAATACTCAGTTCTTCTTCCGGGTAGTACCACACCTGGGAAGCAAAACCATCTAAAGCACCGTGGTGCCCATGTCCGGGTTTACCGCAAAAACCAATCGGGTGGATGCCCATCCCGAAGGTATCCTTCTCCGTTAACAGGTACTCCAGTGTCTCCTGGGAAAAGAACTTTCCGGTGAACACGGCACGTATAAATAGCGTCAGGTCATAGGGTGATGCGACGACCGCTCCTGCACCATGGGCGATATCCATACAGGTCGAATCTTCCACTACCCAGTCCTCCTGGAAAGTATAGGAATAACATTCGTTATGCTGAACGGCAATCTTGCCACCATAATAGGTACTGTTGAGTTGTCCCCTATTACAGATCCGCTCTTTGATCAATTGTTTTAAAGACAGGCCGGTGACCCGTTCCGCTATAAATCCGAGGAAGATATAATTGGAATTCGAATATACCGCCATTTGGTCCGGTTCAAAATCGGGAGTGCATTGTATGATCCGGTCGATGACCTGCTGTTGCGTCTTCGGCACAATAGACCACGCCCTAAAGTTGGGTGTATCACTGATATCATGCAGCCCGCTCCTGTGGTGGAGCAGGTCACTGATCCGGATACGATCCCCGTTCGGGACACCCGGAATGTATTTGGACAGTACGGCATTGAGGTCCAAAAGGCCTTCTTCGTACAACTGAAAAATCAGGACGGCTGTAAAGGATTTTGAAATGGAACCTACCCGGTACCGTGTATATTGGTGTGCGGGGATTTTCCCGGTAGGAGTGGTAAACTTATACCCTACCGAATGCTGGTAGACAACAGTATCTTTTACAGCGATACAAATGCTGCCCATCCCCATATTATTGTCATAAAGCGTATTGAAAAATGTGGCTAATGCTTCTTTAGCCAAGTCGGAAATGATAGATCCGGTTTCCGGTACCGGCTGGTTTTGATACTGCATAACAGTGCTTTTTTAAAGGTTGTGATGTATTCGCTGCTGTAAGATTGCTGTCACAAAATTCCCCACCCCGTTATCATTATTGGAGGTGGTCATACAATCGGCTTTGGAGCGCACCAAGGCATTGGCATTGGCCATCGCGACCCCAATTCCCGATGCGACCAATAATTCAATATCATTCACATCGTCCCCAAAGGCAACCACATGCGACATATCGAGCCCCAGGCTTCCGGTAATGTATTCCACAGCACTGCATTTTGAAATCAGGCGTGGCATGACCTGGATGAATTTCCCTTCTTCGGTAATCAGCAACCGTTGGTCTTCCGTCAGGAGTGCTGTGATTTCATGGTGTGGAAAATTCCGGTCTTCGGCGATTACCGTGACCTTGTTTACCGCTTTCTCCAACAGTACTTCCAAAGGGTGGAGCTCCGCCTTAAAATCGGAATTTGGCTGCTTTTCGATACAGGGAGCATAAATGCGCCCACCCGATTCTATAGAGAAAAAGTAGTGGCTGTAATCCGTATGGAGTTTGGTAATCAGCGGGGCTATGTGCAGCGCATCCATGGTGATATTAAAGAGTTCCTTCCCCTCTTTCTGCGCCGTTGTACCGTTGGAAAACACCCAATAGTCCTGGCAGAATGCCTCATATACTGGCTTCGGGATCATGCTGGCGGGACGGGCCGTATTAAAAATAAGGTGCATGCCCAGCGCCCTGCATTCGTTTAAGGCGTCCACTGTAATAGGAGCCACTGTGCCGTCTGTTTGCAATAAAGTGCCATCAAGGTCGATGGACAGGACCTGTATATTCGTATAATTTTGAACTGTCATATCAGTAAGGATAATTATTGATTATAGTAGCCATTTGGGCTAACTGTTCCGGCGTATACCGCTGATGCACCGGGATTGTGGTGGTCGTTTCTAACAGATGTTCTGCATTCGGGCAGTCGGCACTGTATTTCCAGAGCACCGGATATTCATACAGCGGCCAGATATTGTATTTTTTCATATCCGATGGTATGCCCTCTTTTACGAGATAGCTGGCCAATGCAGCCCCACCCTGATCCGATTGCAGCAGCAGCCGTTGGTAACTCGGTATTGATCCCGGCACTACTTCCAGTTCGCGGACTGCCGGATGATCAATCTGTGCTATAATACTTTGGCTTTGTTGTGCCCGCAGGTTCAGATTGTCCGGGAGTTCTGCCAGGGCTGATATACCCTTTTCCGCTAAATAGGGACTCAGCCTGTAGTTCACCCCAAAATCAATTCCGTTGAGGTTCCCCATCCGGCTGTAGGACAGCGCCCGCCGGTAATATGCTTCATTATCCGTCAACAGGAAACCACCCTCCCCGGTCGAAAACATCTTATTCTTCTGGGTGCTGAAACAGGCAATATCACAAAACTGCGACAAAGGTAATCCGTTATACTGTGTCCCGGCACAATGAGCCAGGTCAAAAATCAGGGGAATTTCCCTTTCGGCCGCCCAAAGTTCAATCGCTTCCGCCGGGATGCCATACCCCCACATGGGGACTTCCACTATCGCTTTGGTCTTTCGGGTAAGCGAATGCTGTAATCCGGCGATATCCAGGCCAAAGTGGGTCCGGCAGCAATCCGAAAAAACCAGTTCAGCCCCGGTGGAAAGAATGGGAAACGCAGTACACAATGGTGCTGCGGCCGAAGTAATCACTTCATCCCCGGACTGGATCCCTACTGCCTGCAAGGCAACAATAATGGCCGCCGTACCCGAGGTGAGCGAAACACAATAGGCTGCATTAAAATATTTTTTGAGCGCATTTTCATAGTCGGTTACCGACGCGCTGTGGTCCAGGGCATCCATACCCGGAAACAATACAAAATCGGTGATGTCCATCTTATAATAGTGTTGAATGTTCTACTTCGGTTTTGAGCCGGCTGGATTTGTAATCCATGCCTTTCTGGATATCTTCCATCGCTTCATAGACCTTAATCATATCCGTCAGGGCATGTTCATAGGGCGTGTCGTGCAATACATGTTCAAAGAAGATATTCAGTTCCGTTTCATATCCGGCTTTCGAATACCCACTTTTCAACGGACTGGGCGTGTAGACCGTTACGCATTGTTTCGCTTTGAGGTCAAAGGGCGCAATGGCATTATTACCCGTGGTAATTTCAATATTGGCAAGGTCATCAATCCGTACCGTATTCCCCTGGTCGCTGATCATTTCCACCTGGTGGCGAAAGCGCGGATAATAGGAACCACTTTTCAGGCAACCGATGATCCCGTTTTCAAATTCGATCATGATCTGGAGCACCAGCGGATAGTCATTTTTAGAAAAGTGAACATCCAGCGTTTTATATTTCCCCCCAATCGAGAGGATGTAATCCAGCGGATGGATGAGTTGTGCCAGCAAGAAAGATTCTATCGTAGAGTCAAGGTTCCATAACGGTTCTTTGGGTTTGCTGCTAATGTGCTCAATAAGGACAAAGGACAGCGCACCAAAATCGGCATTGCAAATCACGTTTTTCAATATCTCATGCGAATCCGTATAGCTGAAATTCATACCTACTCCCGTTTTGATGCCCTGTGCGGCTGCGATCCCTACGAGGTCATTCAGCTGTTCCAGATTTCGCGTCGGCGGTTTTTCAATGAATACATGGATTCCATTTTGCATCGCATGTTTCGCTACCGCATAATGGATATCGGGATAGGAAGAGATCACGATCACATCGATATTTTCGGTCGCAATCATCACTTCATACGAGGTATACTGCTGGAACACCCCAAATTTATGTTCAAAAGCGTCCAGTGCCTTTTGCGAAACATCACAGATCGCTACAATCTTGGTGTACTGGCTGATGGAAATCGGGACAAACAAATTATCACACATTTGCTCGCCTAACCCGACCACCGCGATTCTTAGTTTTTTAGATTTCATAATTGCTTTGGGGTGTTACATAGTTTATTATACGTATCGGTAATGGTGCTTCGGGTGCCTTCAAAGGTGTTGACCGTCGCAATGTCGGCTATGGGTACCCATCGTACAGCTTTAGTCTCGGCAGCATTCAGGGTCAGTTCCCCTCCGATGGCTGTACCGATATAGGTCATGTCGATATGGTAATGGGCCGCCTCTTTTGAAGAAGCCGGTATCAGTTGCTGGTAGAGGTATTCGGGAGGCAGCAAACATTCCGCATCCGAAACCGGGTGCAGCTGGTGAAGGAAGGAAACCAGCCGGATCCCTATTCCCGTTTCTTCCAGCACTTCCCGTATGGCGGCTTCATTGGGATTTTCAACCGGTTCCACGTGGCCGCCCGGTACCATCCAGCGGTCAAACTTCCGGTGGTGGATCAATAATACATCGGTATCCTGCGCTAAAGTGCGGAATACGATTACACTAACAGTAGGTTGTTTTTTCATCAGGTGCTGTAGATTATATTTAAAAACAGGTCCAGTTCTTCTTTGCTAAGCCCTTCATGAACCGGAAGGGAAAATATCGTGGGAATCAGGGCTTCCGCATTCGGGCAGGACGAGGCATAAGGCGCGAACAGTGGCATCTTATACAAAGGCTGGTACTGGTACCGGAGCGGATCGGAAATGATATTGGATTGCCGTAATGCCTCTTCTATCCGGGCACGGCGGGCGATAGAAGTCTTGCAAACAATCGAATAATAATTGTCTTCGGAGGGCATGCCATTGGTAATTTCCCGGATATCATCCGTATACTGGTGGAGCTGTTCGGCCAGGTAACGCCCATGTTCCTGGCGCACTTTGATCTTGGCGGGTAATTTTTGCAGTTGCGTACTGCCTAAGGCGGCATTAATCGCACTCATCTTAAAGTTAAGCCCGGAGAAAAAACCATAAGCTCCTTGTACATTTCGGTATTCCGGATCGGTCCGGCACACTTCCCCAAAAGAGCGGAGCTCCATCAGGCGGTTGTAATCGGCCAGGGCCCGAATCAGGAAAAAAGCCCCTTCCCCGGTGGTGACCAGTTTTCGTTCATGGGTGCTAAAAATAGCATAATCCCCAAAGGAACCTAAGTAACTATCTTTCAGTCGGGTGCCGTGGCAATGGGAATTGTCTTCCAGTACTTTGATGCCTTTGGCGCGGCAAATATCCGAAATACGATCTACATTATTCGCATAGCCCCACATGGGGACATTGATCAGCAGCCGGGTTTTATCGGAGATTTTCTGTTGCAGGTCCGTCACGCAGACATTGAAATTCCCGGGTTCATTATCGACAAATACGGGAGTGGCTCCGGCATTCAATATCGGTAATATCGTCATCACCGGGGCCGTTGGCGGCAGGAGCACTTCGTCTCCGGGACCAATATCCTCCAGGAGCAGGATCATATAAATCCCCATAGTGGCATTGCTGCAGCACAAGGTATGGGGAACCTTAAAAAAATGGGCCAGATCCTGTTCAAACTGCTTTACAGCCGGGCCTTTGCCCGAAATACTGTCGGCCGTCAATGCAGCGACCACACTTTCAATATCCTCTTGCTCAATGTTGACATGGCAATTGTCGTACTTCTTCATGCGTATGTAAGTTTTAGGGTTACTTATCAAATGGTATAGTAGGATTATGCTGTTTTTTGTTGTTCCGATACACATCACTACCAGGACAACAAAATAGTTTACAGCTCTACTGGGCGGGGAGCCCCTATTGAAAGCTGTTTTTTTGAATTGTATTCTTATGGCTCGTACTTCCGAAACACCCGCCAATTCGCTTTATGTGTACCCATTGCTGAAATACAACAATATGACTACAACGTTTTCGTAAAATAAATACACCGTAGAGACACAATTTGCCGCGATATGTTTTTTTTATATCAGATAACGATATATTTCGTGTAAGAAAAAAGTACGTGCGCTATAGGAATGCCGTTCTGTAAACAAATTTGATGATACCTTGTCCCGACGATTCCCGACGAAAGTAATCGCATAATAATCCCCTGGAAACGGATACTATAATCAGGACGTAGCCCAATGGGTTTCGCTATACAGCAATAAGGGTTCCGGTAGCCAATTACCGGAACCCTTTTCGATGTTATGCTGTCCAAACGGTCAGCAGTGAATCATTGCTTAATCTGCCAATGTTTTCGGATCTACCGTACCGGATAAAATACCCTGGATTTCATCGCTGTAGCCTTTTACTGTAGTATAAGCGATTCGTTGTGCGGGGGTAAACCCGCTTAATCCTGCTGTTCTTGCTGCCGGAAGGCCATTAATGATTTCGTCCGCCAGGGTATTAAACAGTGCCAGTATCTCGGTCTGTGATAATGGAGCGGTTGCCGCTGCCGTTTTTGCAATGGTATAGCCCATACGTGCTGCTGCCATGCGCTGTTGCGGAGTTCCATGGTGCCCTGCATCCTGGAATTCACAGTCCCCAATCTGGAAGAACAACTGGTAAAAGTCGACTTCCTCACTCCACAGGTACTGGCTGCCTTCGGGATGGGTCATAAAATAAGCTGCCATAAAATCGGCACCCAGTTCATTATGCCGTGTCCATTCCGGTGTCGCCTGTTGATCGGTAACGTTATTAAACTGGATCTGGTGGGCCCATTCGTGTGCCAATATTCCTGTCCATGCAATCCCTTTTTCCACCTGTGCAACCTGCGCCATGATATCAATCATCCCATCCCCTATCACAATGGATCGGTTACCCCCCTGAATTTGTGCATAGGCATCCATCACATAAATCGGTGTTCGCAACGTCGAATTCTGGTCCGCATACGCAGCTATAATCAGGTCGGCTTGTGCTTCAACATCGCCCACGGTAGCCTGATTACAAATGCTATACGCATTCAATAGTGCCGTACGGTCTCCAAAAAAAGAATGGTGCTGGCCCAGTAGCGTCACAGGATCCCAAAATTGCCAGAAGCGCTGTAATTCCGTTTTTCGTTCCTGCATTAGTACCGTATATTCCCCATTCGCGCCAAAAGTAACATTAGTCGTATCACTTATAAAAGCATTGATTAAGAATAAGAGGCTCAATGTTTCCCCGTTCGTGACCGAAAAAGCATCCCGCTGCTGCCCATAGGCCCGGATGATATTCCCAAATTCCAGGTTATTGCATTGCTCCGTACTATTCATGGCCCGCCGTAATACGCTGCCATAATTATCGGCCAATCGACCCTGTGGTGGATCACAGACCAGTGCGAGAAGTTCCGGTGTTTCAACAGCCTTTGGCTCAGTACCGATGACGCTATTGTCATCATCATTTTTGTTACAGGCGACAAACCCTGCGCAGCATACTGCTATTGCTGCCGCAATTACTCTTGTTTTTGTTTTCATTCATTAAGGTTTTTAGTTAATTATTCCGTTACCGGATTACATTACCTAATGGCTTTGAGAAACCCTAAATACTAATTGGCTATTATTTTGGGTCTCGTGTACCGGAGGTAATTTCTTTGATTGTTACTATTTCGATGTTGGCCGAAGCCAAAGTACCGGACAGGCCTCTATTGCTTTAGGCTGAGGGGATGTTACTATCACTCTAAAAGCTGCCACTGACAACAACTGCTTCTTTTTTACATTTTCACTATAGTATCAGTAACCTAAGACTGCTTTTTACACTAATGTGATATGTATTTCAAACCATACCTGCTAAACATTCAGGCAAAGCTATCGTTTCAGAATACAACAAAATACCCCTAAAAGCCATATTAATAACAGTATAGGGTAGAAACGTTATTTTTTTAACAATCATACTCCCCATCTGAGCACCTTTGACCTGTGAGTTATTCGAGCGTTAGTCTTATTCGCTGTGAGCCAAAACCAAAAAAGCCTTCCGGTGAGGGAAGGCTTTGATAAGAGTATGCGGCAGCTGCTGCTACCGCTCAAAAATGAATTTAATATTAAGGTGTCACATACAAATAACCCGAACGTTCTACCGTACCACCGTGGGGTGTTTCATATTTCAGGATATAGAAATAAGTTCCTGCAGGCACGACCTCCCCTTTGCTAATGGTACCTTTTCCTTCGGAAATACCGCGGAATACATTACCATTCGTATGGTATCCATTCGTATGGTAAATACGGGCACCATACCGGTTAAAGATTTCAACGGAATTGTTTGGATAGCGTTCCAGCCCTTCAATATTGAAATAATCATTTTGCCCGTCACCATTAGGGGACAGCCCGTTGTATATCACAATACCGGAAACGGTAATCGTCGCTTCATCACGGTTGTTATCCGGATTCGGGTCTTCCGGGAACGAACTTTCAAGGTAGGCTACATTCAGGTAGTCTCCGGATCCCTTCACGATTGCCGTCACTTTTAAGGTCAGTGTTTCCCCACCTTCCAGTTGTGCAATAGTCCACAATCCGGTTAGGGGATTATAACTGCCACCCGTTGTAAAGGCTTGTACAAAAGTGTACCCATCCGGCAGGGTTTCGTTAATGACCACATCGGTAAAGGCTACCGTACCCAAGTTGGTCGCTGCAATAGTAAAGACCACTGTATCCCCTACTGCTACGGTACTGCTGGCATCTACCGTTTTGGTGATGGCAATATCTCCGCAAAGGGTGATCGTTACCCCAAAGGTGATCTCAACAATCGGGTCACAGTTGGCTGCATTGATATAAGCTACGCTCACCGTTCCCGCACCTGCTGTTATCCATTGTACGGTAACATAATTATCCGTCAGTTGACCACCGCTAAGGATAGTCCCGCCACTTATGAACCAAACGTAATCGGACATTCCGGCCACAGTTGTGTAGGTCACCGTTTCTAAGACACAGGCCTCCGGGTTCCAGCCGGAAGTATCGCCCGGCAAATCGGTTCTTAGAACCGCCGTTACTTCCAGGCGTATTTCACTTTCGCAACCCGATACCAAATCCGATTCGGTGGCATAATACACCGTTCCATCCGTTAGCAGCTGATTCAATGGAAGCGGATTGCCTCCCGTTGGTGTAGCATACCAATTGAAGTTGGTTGCATTGACCTGCAGGTCTGCTACCGTTGGATTATCAATCCCACAGAATGACTGTATGGGATCATTTGTAGTCGGTGTAGGCACATGGGCTACCGTCAGTGTGATGGGTTTGCCCGTGTACGGATCGTTGATGCACACATCATAACCCGATACCGCGATATAATAGGTTACCGTTGTCGCTGGTGCTACACTATAGGTCGCACCGGTATGGACCAATTGGGTTAATTCAGGATCACTATACCAGGTATACACAGGGCTCACTACAGTACCACTCGCGGTCAGGAGTACGGTGTCACCCGTACAGACATAACGGTCGGCAATTGTAATATCGGCCGCTGTGGCTTTTCTGTTTACTGTAACCGTTGCCGTTTGGGCAGTACCCGGCGTATTTTCACAATAGCCGTCTCCCGCTACCGTAACATAATATGCAGTTGTCACCACCGGGCTCACGGTAAGCTGTGCTCCCGTACCCAATACTGTCATCAGATTGCTATCGGCATACCAGGTAAATACCGGATTCGGCACCAGGGTACTGGCTGTTAAAACAGCGGTTTCATCCACACAGATCGTTACCGGATCCACCCCGATCAGGGCAGCCCAGGCAGCAGGGGTTAGCGTAACCATCACGGCCAAACGTTGGGTACTTTCACAACCACCTGCAGTCTGTGAGGCATAATAGGTTGCCCCCTGAACTACTACCGTTGCAGGGTCTAAAGCTACTCCACCCGTAGCCGAAGCATACCATTGTATCGCATCACCGGTAGCAACCAGGTTGGCGACTGTAGGTATTGTTGCCGTGCAAAAAGATTGTGTAGTAGCACCTGTTGGTGGTGCCGCATCGTTTAAGATCACGGTTATCGCCAAACGCACTGAGCTTTCACAACCGCTCGCATCGGTTAGCGAAGCATAATAAATACCACCATCCGTTAAGGCTGTTGTTGGAGGAAGAATAGTTCCGCCTGTTGGCAAATTATACCACGTTACATTCGTTTCATTCACCTGTAAATTGGCCACTGTTGGCACGTTGATCACACAGAATTCCTGCGTCAAATCTGGAGTCGTTGGTGTCGGCGCATCGTTTAAGATGACGGTTATCGCCAAGCGTATCGAACTTTCACAACCGCTCGCATCGGTTAGCGAAGCATAATAAATAGCGCCATCCGTTAAGGCTGTGGTTGGAGGCACAATAGTTCCGCCGGTTGAAGCAGTATACCACGTTACATTCGTTTCATTCACCTGTAAATTAGCCACTGTTGGCACATTGATCACACAGAATTCCTGCGTAGGGTCTGGAGTCGTTGGCGTTGCCGCATCATTTAAGATCACGGTTATCGCCAAGCGTACCGAACTTTCACAACCGCTCGCATCGGTTAGCGAAGCATAATAAATGCCACCATCCGTTAAGGCTGTTGTTGGAGCGATAATGGTTCCGCCTGTTGGCAAATCATACCACGTAACATTCGTTTCATTCACCTGCAGATCGGCTACCGTTGGCGTGTTGATCACACAGAATTCCTGCGTCAAATCAGTAGTCGTTGGTGTCGGCGCATCGTTTAAGATGACGGTTATCGCCAAGCGTACCGAACTTTCACAACCGCTCGCATCGGTTAGCGAAGCATAATAAATACCACCATCCGTTAAGGCTGTTGTTGGAGGAACAATGGTTCCGCCTGTTGGCAAATCATACCACGTAATATTCGTTTCATTCACCTGCAGATCGGCTACCGTTGGCGCGTTGATCACACAAAATTCCTGCGTAGGGTCTGGAGTCGTTGGCGTTGCCGCATCGTTTAAGATTACAGTTATCGCCAAACGTACCGAACTCGCACAGCCATTAGCATCCGTCAGCGAAGCATAATAGATACCACCATCGGTTAAGGCTGTGGTTGGAGGCACAATAGTTCCGCCTGTTGGCAAATTATACCACGTAACATTCGTTTCATTCACCTGTAGATCCGCTACTGTTGGTGCATTGATCACACAGAATTCCTGCGTCAAATCAGTAGTTGTTGGTGTGGCCGCATCGTTTAAGATGACGGTTATCGCCAAGCGTACCGAGCTTGCACAACCGCTCGCATCCGTAAGCGAAGCATAATAAATAGCGCCATCCGTTAAGGCTGTGGTTGGAGGCAAAATAGTTCCGCCTGTTGGCAAATTATACCACGTAACATTCGTTTCATTCACCTGTAAATTGGCTACTGTTGGCGCATTGATCACACAGAATTCCTGCGTCAAATCTGGAGTCGTTGGCGTTGCCGCATCATTTAAGATTACAGTTATCGCCAAACGTACCGAACTCGCACAGCCATTAGCATCCGTCAGCGAAGCATAATAGATACCGCCATCCGTTAAGGCTGTTGTTGGAGGAACAATGGTTCCGCCTGTTGGCAAATCATACCACGTAATATTCGTTTCGTTCACCTGCAGATCCGCTACTGTTGGTGCATTGATCACACAGAATTCTTGCGTCAAATCAGTAGTCGTTGGTGTCGGCGCATCGTTTAAGATGACGGTTATCGCCAAGCGTACCGAGCTTGCACAACCGCTCGCATCCGTAAGCGAAGCATAATAAATAGCGCCATCCGTTAAGGCTGTGGTTGGAGGCAAAATAGTTCCGCCTGTTGGCAAATTATACCACGTAACATTCGTTTCATTCACCTGTAAATTGGCTACTGTTGGCGCATTGATCACACAGAATTCCTGCGTCAAATCTGGAGTCGTTGGCGTTGCCGCATCATTTAAGATCACGGTTATCGCCAAGCGTACTGAGCTTGCACAGCCGTTAGCATCCGTCAGCGAAGCATAATAAATGCCATTATCCGTTAACGCTGTTGTTAGAGGCACAATGGTACCGCCAGTCAAAGCATCATACCACGTAACATTCGTTTCATTCACCTGCAGATCCGCTACCGTTGGCGCATTGATCACACAGAATTCCTGCGTAGGGTCGGTAGTCGTTGGCGTTGCTGCATCGTTTAAGATCACGGTTATCACCAAGCGTACCGAACTTTCACAACCGTTAGCATCCGTCAGCGAAGCATAATAAATGCCAGCGTCCGTTAACGCCGTAGTTGGAGCGATAATGGTACCGCCTGTTGGCAAATCATACCACGTAACATTCGTTTCATTCACCTGTAAATTGGCTACCGTTGGCGCGTTGATCACACAGAATTCCTGTGTGGTGTCAGTAGTCGTTGGCGTTGCCGCATCATTTAAGATCACGGTTATCGCCAAACGTACCGAACTCGCACAGCCGCTCGCATCCGTCAGCGAAGCATAATAGATACCAGCATCGGTTAAAGCTGTAGTTGGAGGCACAATGGTACCGCCTGTTGGCAAATCATACCACGTAACATTCGTTTCATTCACCTGTAGATCCGCTACTGTTGGCGCGTTGATCACACAGAATTCCTGCGTGGTGTCTGGAGTCGTTGGCGTTGCCGCATCATTTAAGATCACGGTTATCGCCAAGCGTACCGAACTTTCACAACCGCTCGCATCGGTTAGCGAAGCATAATAAATACCACCATCCGTTAAGGCTGTTGTTGGAGCGATAATGGTTCCGCCTGTTGGCAAATCATACCACGTAACATTCGTTTCATTCACTTGCAGATCCGCTACCGTTGGTCCGTTGATCACACAGAATTCCTGCGTGGTGTCTGCAGTCGTTGGTGTTGCCGCATCGTTTAAGATGACGGTTATCGCCAAACGTACCGAACTTTCACAGCCATTAGCATCCGTCAGTGACGCATAATAGATACCACCATCCGTTAAGGCTGTTGTTGGAGGAACAATGGTTCCGCCTGTTGGCAAATCATACCACGTAATATTCGTTTCATTCACCTGCAGATCGGCTACCGTTGGCGCGTTGATCACACAAAATTCCTGCGTAGTGTCTGTAGTCGTTGGCGTTGCCGCATCGTTTAATATTACTTCAATATCCAGGCGCACCGTACTTTCACAACCGCCAACATCCGTCAGGGCAGCAAAATAATGCCCGCCATCGGCTAACGCTGTCGTTACCGGCAGGCTATTCCCTGCGGTAGCAGCATCATACCATACAATAGTAGTTTGATCGACCTGTAAGTCGGCTATTGTTGGGGCATTGATCACACAGAATTCCTGGATCGGGTCTCCGGTCGTAGGTGTGGCAATATCGGTGACATTGACGGTCACGTCTTTTCCGGTATTCGGTTCGTTTTCACAATAACCATCACCCAAAACTGTCGCATAATACGTTGTGGCTGCTATTGGGCTTACCGTTAAAGTAGCTCCTGTAGGATCACTGCCATCCGCTGGTATTTCCAGGGTCAGGGCAGGATCGCTGTACCATTTAAAAATCGCATTTGGAATCGCACTGCTCGCTACCAAAGTAGTTGCAGTCCCGCGGCAAATACTTGCCCCGGAAGCGGTAATATCCGCAGCAACCGCATACGGTTTTACGTTGACCACAAGCTCAAAAGCGCGCCCTGGAATATTTTCGCAAAGGCTTGCAACGGTATCCTGTACCGTCACAAAGAAACTGGTGGTCGTCAGGATAGGTGGTGTCGTATAATCGGGTCCGGTATGCAGTAGGAAAGCCAACGTATTGTCGGTATACCATTTGAATTTCGGACTGGTTACAAAGTTGGAGCGTACACTCAGGTCGGCCGATGCACCATAACATACCGGTGGCACAGGATCGGACTGGATCATCGTTTCATTAGCCGTAGGAATGATGTAGACCTGAATGTAAGTACGTCCCGAGCTTTCACAACCGCCTATGGTCTGAGAGGCATAGTATATACGCTGATTTACTGCTGCCGTAGGATCCAATGGCGTGCCACCCGTACTGGTGCTATAGAATAACACATTGGTACCCGTGACCACAATATCGCCTATCGTAAATCCATAGCCACTGCAAAAACGTTGTGGGCTGACGGCCGTTGGTGCTGGTGTATCGGTTAAGATCACTTCAATATCCAGGCGCACGGTACTTTCACAACCGCTAACATCCGTCAGGGCAGCAAAATAATGCCCGCCATCGGCTAACACTGTCGTTACCGGCAGGCTATTCCCTGCGGTAGCAGCATCATACCATACAATATTCGTTTGGTTCACCTGTAAGTCGGCTATGGTTGCGGCACTAACCACACAGAATTCCTGCGTAGGATCGCCTGTTGTAGGTGTCGCAATATCATGGACCGTAATGGTCAGCACTTTGGCATTAGACGGTTTGGACTCGCAATAACTTGGACCGGAAGTCGTAATATAATAGGTAGTCGTTGCAGTAAGTACCGGAGTGGTAAAAATCGCAGGATTGCTATGGGCCGTAAATTCTGCTATTTTATTGGCCGGATCCAGGTCGGCAGTAGTATATACCCTTGTAGTCGGCACTATTATTGCGGAATCTATTGTAATAGGCACCGAAGCTGTCGTACCGCTACAAATGGCCTGATCGGCTGCTGTAATAGCATTGGCATCAGGATTTCGCATATAAACCCGGACTACTGTTTTCGTCTGGCTGCTGTTTAGCGCTTCACATTTGTTGTCGCCCGCTACTGTAACGATCCATTGTTTGGTTATCGTCGCAGGATCGGGAGGTGTAAATTCCGGTCCGGTATGCAGCAAGGCACCCCCAATCCCAAATTCATACCAACGGAAAACCGGGTTGATTACCGTAGTACTGGAAGCACTGAACGTACCATATTCGCCATCACAGACGTAGATAGGTGTCTCTTGAATATCAATATCCGTAAAGTTTTCTGCCAGCGGCTTAAAGTTAGCCACCACCTGCAGTCGGTTTACGCTTTCACAGCCTGTCAGCAGTTGTGCTGCATAATAGGGCGTGCCATCCGTTAAAAGGGTGGTGTCCGGAAGCAGATTCCCTCCAACAGCGGCATCATACCACACCACATTCGTTGGCGAAGTCACTAAATCGGCTACTGTAGGTGCGTCTGCCGCACAAAACAACTGTGGGCTTGCCCCTGTAGGTAATCCTGGTGCCGCAGTAAGCGAAGCGCGTACCGCAAGGCGGGCCGTACTTTCGCAGCCCGTCACAGGATCCGTTTGGGACGCATAATAAAAATTAGTATCGACCAAAGCCGTCGCAGGATCCAATAAGGTTCCTCCTACATTGGCCGTATACCACTGAATGTTGTTTCCAGTTGCCAACAGTTGGGCTACAGTGGGTGCGGCAGCAGCACAAAAAGTTTGTGTAGTAGCTCCTGTTGGTGCTCCCGGTAGTGGGATCACCGTTACGGTATGCGTTCCCGCGACACTACCGTTACATCCGGTAGCGGTAGCGGTAATCACAGCTTCCCCGGAAAAGGCAGTATTCCAGCGAATGGTGGCACCATTTACCAAGCTGGTAATGGTGCCGGCAGATGCGGGTGTTATCGTATAGTTATTTCCAACGGGAACTTCATTATTGCCTACCGCATAGTACAACTGGGTCGCTCCCGCACAAATGGATGAGGTAGCCCCTAAATCAAAAGCCACACTATCCACCCGTGCGCGCACCGTTATTACCGTGCTTGCGGTAGAGTTGACACCATCACAACCGTATACCGTTCCGGTCACTGTTGCCGGGCCATAATAATCCGGATTCCAGGTGATTTCTCCCGGTGATTCCAAGCCATAAGGTGGAAAATCCTCAAATGGCAATGTGGCTATCGTACCCGCTTCCGGTGGAGTCATGGAATAAATAATAGTTCCACCCCTCCTACTTGTTACACCATACATCATGGAAGTTACCGTACCCTGGCAAACAGAGCTGATAGGGGTAGGAGCCGATGGGCCTCTTCCTTTCAGATAAATAGTATCTGCTTTTCGCTGTTTGTTTATAATATGTGTCGCACTTATAGGTCCATTACAACCCATCACGGTAGCTGTTACCGTCACTTCTCCACCTGGAAACCAATAATTTCCGACGGTACTACCGTAGGTTGCCCATACAATAGTTCCCGTTGTGCTAACAATATCACCTATTCCATTTCCAGTAGGTGACATTGTATAAGTAATCGTACGGCCATAGGGGTCTACGGCAGTATAAGGTTGTGCCAGAGGAACCGGATCTCCACAAATTTCAGAAGTGGGTCCCAGGTCAAATACCGGAACGGCCGCAGGATCAATCACGGTTACCGTATGTACGGCATTCGTTGGCCCATTACAGCCTGCTGCTTCCGCAGTAATTGTAGCGGTACCCGAGAATCCAATTTCCCAACTCACTAATCCCGTTGCCGGATCGATGATCCCGGCTACGGATGGCGTAAGGTTATAAGTCATTCCGGTACTGTTGGCTGCGGTAGCAGTATAGGTTTCCGTAGCACCTGCACAAACACTGGAAGTAGCCCCCAGTGCAAAAACAGGTGTAGTCACATCCGGCGTAAGCTGTACCTGTACGGCCAGTCGTGTGGCACTTTCACAACCCGTTCCCGAATCGATCAGCGCCCCATAATAGGTCGTGGTATCAACCAATAGTGTCGTTCCCGGAAGCGATGCTCCTCCGGTGTCGTTACTAAACCAAACCACATTCGGTTCGGTAGTGACCAAATCGGAAACTGTAGCGCCTGTACAAAATGTTTGTGTTGCGGCTCCCGTAGGAGGCGCAACCAGTGGACTTACCGTAATGGTTACTACTTTGGCGGTGGCAGGCGTGTTTTCACATACCCCATCACCTTGTATCGTTACATAATATGCTGTGTTATCCGTTAAGAGTGGTGTCCCAAAATAAGCCGTAGTGGATACTACAGTACTTAATGTTGGGTCACTATACCAGGTATAAACCGGGTTGGTTACTGTAGTTGTATTGGCAATCATTTCCAGCCCGATACCGGAGCATACCGTATGATCAAAAACCTGGGTAATATCTGCAGCGGTAGCGGTACGGTTAATGGTTACAGTCACCGGCAGGCGGTTCAGGCTTTCACAACTGCCCTGTCGTATCGCGCCATAATAGGTGTTTCCCGATACTAAGACAGTAGTAGCATTCAGTGCTGTACCTCCTGTTTCGGCAGCATACCAAACTATACCGGCCTGATCTGCTACCAAATCAGAAACACGGCCCCCCGTACAAAACTGTTGGTCAAGCATACCGGTAGCATCCCCGGGTTGTGGATTCACTATCACGGCAACAACCTTCCCGTTATTAGGCTGGTTAGGGCAATAGGCATAACCGATTAACTGTACATAAAAGGTAGTCGTTTCCGTAAGCACTGGGGTAAAATTAGCCCCATCATGCACTAAGAAAGCGGGATCCAAGCTCGGATCATTGTACCACTTTATACCGGTTTCGGTACCAGTATCAATAGTAGCCGTTGCTACCAGCTCCTGGGTTTCCCCCAGGCATAATGGGCGATTGCCAGTTACAGTAATGCGGTCCGGCTGATAAGCGGGTAATACATACACATCTACACGTTGTGCTTCCGCAGGGCTATTTTGGCAGTTGCTGTTTCCGGTACGGGTCGTCGCGACCCAATAGCTACGCGTTGCCTGACCGAAAGCAACCGGTATTGTAAAATCGGTTCCGGTATTGACTAAGTTCGTTAATCCTGCATTGGAATACCAGTATACGTTGGTAAATTCCGATGCTACGGTGGCCGTCAGGGTAACGGTGCTTGGTAAAGGTATGTCACATACCTGTACTGAATTTTGGGTGATAATATCCGAAGCCAGTGGCCGCTCGGCGGCAATGGCCTGTACGGTCACTGCCGGGCTTTCGCAAGTATCGGTATTTTTAACCGTTACATAATAAGTTGTATTTACAGTTAGTGCAGGAGTAGTCAAATAACTATAAGTCGAGACTACATTGGTCAGGGCCGCATCATCATACCAGGTAAAAACAGGATTGGTCAATGGGCTGGTCGCCGTAAAACGTACTCCAGTCCCCGTACAAAAATAAAGCTCCGGTACTGCCACTATAGGCGCATCGGCAATAGGTGTAAGTGTTACTACTACTGAAATGGGCACTTCCCGTGCACATACCGAATTTTCTATGGCGATACCATAATACGTTTGTCCATCCACTAAAGGCGTGGCCGGATCATAAGGCGTCCCCGAAACCGGGGCATCATACCAGATTACGGAAACCGCATCGGTTACTAAGTTGGCTACGGTAGCTCCGGCACAAAAAGTCTGTGTTGGCTCAAAGTTGAGCTCCCGGTCAATCATCGTCACGTTGTGCATACCATAAACAGGTGTGCTACATCCTATGGCTTCAGCTTCAATCGTTGCTGAAATTCCGCTGTAATCAGGATTCCAGGTCACGGTTCCGGTGTCCGGATCAATAGTCCCTGCTTCCGGTGGCCTAAGGCTATAGGTCAGGCTTGTACTATTGACGGATGTGGCCGTATAGGTAACCGTAGATCCAGGGCAGGCCTCAGAAAAATCACCTAATGCAAAAACAGGAATTTCCGCATCTGGTGTAATCTGTACTAACACCGGTAGCCTATCGCTTTCATTTTCACACGGCCCAAACGGATTGAATTGTGCTGCATAATAGGTTGTACCACCCACTACATTCCCATTAACGTCCAACGGTGTTCCACCTGTTGGGGTATCATACCATCGAAAATAAAAGCTGCTGTTTATATTAATTTGCCAAAACACGGCATAAGAGCAAAAAGTCTGTACTGGATCCCCTGTTGGTGTGGGCTCTTTTGGAGGTACTATTACATTGACTTCTTTGGCTGGGCCAGGGGTATCTTCACAAGTACCATCCCCTGTTACTGTTACATAATACGTCGTAGTCGTTTCCAATGCTGGCGTTGGGGTAAAATCCGCAGTCGTGGCTACTACCGTAGTCAAAATCGGATCACTATACCAGGTATAGGCCGGATTGGTGATTGGGGTAGTCATAGATGCGGTTAGCGTTACGAGATCCCCTGCACATATATTGACGTCCGCTGCTTCCGGTGTCCCTGCATTTGCAATCGTTATTGTTACGGGATGGGCATCGCCAGCTACATTTTCACAGTATCCATCGCTGTTGACTGTAACATAAAATTTAGTGTCCATAGTCAATACCGGTGTCGTATAGGTAACAGTAGGATAAGTGGGAGCAGTGCGGATACTGGTAAACAGTAAGTTTGTCAGTTCCGGATCGCTATACACTTTTATAGTCCCATAGGTAATTGTGGGCGCGGTAATTGCTAAAGTAGCCGTTTGTCCCCTACAGATGGACTGATCATCTACCTCAATATCACCAGCCGCTGCCTGAGAACGCTTCACCTGGCGTGAGACTACTCCTGAACTTCCGCCACCTATCCTGCTTTCACATTTATCGTCACCGCTCACTGTGATACGATAATATTCATTGATGGTCAGGTTAGCCGGATCCGGCGGGATAAATACCGGACCGGTACCTACCAGTATATAGGTATTACTACCTGCGGATTGATACCAACGGAATACGGGATTGCTCACTGTGGTGGTGGAAGCCTCAAAACGGCCATATTCCCCTACACACACATAGATGGTGCTTGCCGTAATATCCGTTGAAATTGCCCTTGGAGTAAGTGTTACCACGACCTCAAGTCGCGTTGGGCTCACACAGCTTCCCGATTGCAATTCACCATAATAGGTGGTATTGGTTAATAAAGTTGTAGGAGTAACTGGCGTGCCTCCAGTAGCAACAGTGTACCAGACTACTCCCGTTTCGTTTGTCACCAAATCCGATACCCGTGACTCGGCACAAAATGTTTGTGCCGCATCGCCTGTTGGCGTCGGTGGTACCGCTGTGATGTTCACCGTTACAGCCAGGCGTACTTCGCTTTCGCAAATTGCGTTTTCTACGGCAGCACCATAATAGGTTTGGCCGTCTACCAATACCGTGGTTGGAGCAAGAAGCATCCCCGCAGTTGCAGCATCATACCACATAATAGTCGTGGCATTGGTTACCAGGTTGGCAACAGTGGCACCTTCGCAAAAGGATTGCGTGGCATTCCCGATGGGCGTGGGTGGATTCGGATTCACGGTAACCGTGATTTCATAGGCATCCCCCACTACATTTTCGCACACACCATCACCTTTTACGGTAAGATAATAAGTCGTTGTCACAATAGGGCTGGCTTCAAACTCAGGCCCATTCTGTAGTACAGTAGTCAGTGCTGCATCATCATACCAGGTAAAAACCGGATTGGTTACCGTAGGACTGGTAGCACCAAAATATCCCGTAATACCGGGACAAATTGTATAGTTTGGTAACGGGTCAATATCCGCAGCAGTTGCCGTACGGTTAAGGCTTACGTTTACTGTTTGGGCAGCACCGGGTACATTTTCACAAGCACCGGGACTTTGTATCGTTACATAATAGGTCGTATTTATGGTGGGTGACGGTTCATACACCGCTCCCGTATAGAGTTCATTAGCAGCTCCAAGCGCAGCATCGCTATACCATTTTATCACCGGGTTGTTGATCACCGTAGTGCTGGAAGCCGTTAAAGTAGCGGTTCCTCCGGGACAGATGGCCTGCGGCGCTACTTGTATATCCGAGGCAACGGATGGACGCTTGCCGACAAGGCTCACTCCTTTATAGTCGGCTCCAACGGTAGGAGTAACCAGTTTTTCACATTTATTATCCCCACTTACAGATACAATATACGGCCAGTTGTGGGTCGCATCCGGTACTTCATGCCTATAACTGCCGTAAAGATGTGTCGACTTCTCCTATAGTGTTCTACCAGATCCTATCTATTTTTGGGCTGCTGAAAGAAGCGATGAAAATGTACAACATCCCCCTCACCGGAAACCAGCTGGATAATGAGCAGATCGTCTCCTACATCCACCAGAATATTTATACGCCCAAACAGGTACAGATCAAAGCGGTTGCGGAACATTTTAATATTGCCCCGACCTATTTCAGTGCCTACTTTAAAAAGAACTTCGCGATTACCTATCGGGACTACATCAACAAACTGCGGATCCAGCTGATCGAAAAACGCATTGCCAACGACCAGCTGACCATCAAACAGATCGCCTATGAATTTGGGTTTACCGATGAAAGCCACCTCTCCAATTACTTTAAAAAGCGGAAGAACATCAACCCGAGCAATTATAAAAAACAGGAGGAGCATCCTACGGTATAACCGGGACAAAAAAAAGACCCGCTGCACTGCAACGGATCCATTTTAGATTAAATCAACAACCTCCCGGTTGCCGTCACTTAATCATCGCACTAACGAAAAGTGTGCCTTGAATTCTCTTTGGGACTGGTTTTCTGTAAAGATCACCTTGAACCAATAATCAGTAGACGGTAATGGCTGCCCATTAAAGTTCCCATCCCATCCGGCTCCGGAAGGTTTGATAGCGGTAATGAGTTTCTCATATCGGTCGAAAATATAAATGATAGACGCTTTCTGGTCCCGCAACGACCAAATGTTCCAGCTGTCATGGTATCCATCGCCATTGGGCGTAAAATATTTGGGGTAATCGATCACCATTACCGTTACGGTGATAATGTGCCCGCAACCCTGTGCATCCTTAACATGCACTTCGTGCAAACCGCTGCTCACATGATGGAAGTAATTGTTATACTGCTCCGGGCCATTATCCAGCCAGTACACAAAATCACCGGTTCCTGTAGCTACTGCCTGTATGGTGGCATCATCTGAAAAATAACCGGATACCACTGCTGCTGTAAACGTTTCCGGTCCGCTTGATACCACTACCGTAGTCGTAGCCGTAGCTGACGGGCAACCGTAAGGCGAAAATATGGTGACAGCATAACTTCCTCCGGCACTCACCGAAATCATCGGGCCATTTTGGGACATCAGCTGTCCGTTATACCGCCATTCAAAAGTATAGCCCGTAGCCGGGAATCCGGTATCGATTATCGCATTCTGCATTACATTGCCATTGGCATCCAGGCACACCGGATAACTGTCCTCCAAATCCACCATAATGGGGGGAATACTGGTGATCCTTAACTCCCGCACCGTATAACATCCGGTCGCATTTTCAATACGCACATAAATTGTCGCATTTGTTCCCGTAATAGTATAGGCATTGGGGGGCGTAATTGCCGGGCTGCCATTCTGGGCATTCGCAAGTGTGGTAAAATAACCCGCAAGCGTTAGCCCCGGTTGTGCTCCCAGTAACTCGGCTGCATACACGGTAAGGTCAAAACTGTTCTGGTTGACATTGCAACTGTCCTTTACCAAAGGCGGCAAAGGTGCCGGACTGCCAATCACCTGTATTTCCAGTGTCGTATAGGACTTACACCCTGTGGCATCGATTACCTCGACAATCAGGGTCTGGCTGTTGGCTACTGTAGTTGTGAAATGCTGGGCGTCGGCAATTGGTGTCCCATTGGCCAGGGCGGTTGCATCTGCATAATACAACACCTGTAACGTCGCATTACCGGCCGTAATGGCATTATTTTTTTGAGTCAGGTCAACTTCGGTAAAACCATCCTGGACCCCGGCATCACAAACCACCAAAGGTTGTGGGGTGACTACGGCAGGCCCGGTACATTGCACATCGGTATCGGTACATTGAGGGCAACTGAGATCGGGATCAAAGGTAGGGCTGCTCACATTTACCGTATTTACCAGGTTTCCGGTATAACTGTCCGGTACCTCGATACTCACAGTATAAGTACTGCTGCTCCCGTTGGCCAACATTGGGATCACATCGCTTAAAGCACCTGTGCCTCCCGTACCATTGCCGGCCCAGCTCATCTGAGTGATTCCCGCTGGAAAGGCATCGGTCACCTGGATGTCATGGGCATTGGATGGCCCGTTATTGGTTATTGTAATCGTATACGTCACGGTACTTCCCGGGACATATACCGTTTGATTGTTTGTTTTTACCGTTACCAGGTCCGCAGCGGTGGTTACCGTGACTATAGTCGGATCGAGTAATGCGGGGGTAGACGGATCATCTGAAATCGTGGTAATCGCCTGCGCATCCGGACTCTGACCTGTTACAGTGGCCTGGTTGGAAACGGATCCCACCAGTACATCCGCAGCCGTAATGGTATGGGTAGCCGTTACTGTAACACTCTGCCCCGGAGCCAATACGGGAATCACTGCCGGGTTGATACTGCCTGCATCAGCATTGGTATCGGTGACGGTTACTGCCGTTAGTTGGGTTTGCCCGGTATTTGTGAGTACCAGGTTGTACGCCACCACTTCCCCTTCATTGTAATAAATCAATTGTGGGGCGGCTTTGGTCAGGCTCATACTGCTGAGGTGGGCAATGGCCTGTGCGGTATTATTGGCCGGATCGGGATCGGGATTGGTTCCCGTAATTGTGGCACTATTTACAAAATCACCGGTACCATTCATCGTCGCGACCATTACCAGCGTTACCGGGCTGTTGACGGCCAGGTTACCAATAGTCCATAGTCCGGTAGTGGCGGTATACGTGCCTACCGACGGGGTGGCACTTACAAAAGTATAACCACTGGGCAGCAGGTCGGTCACGACCACATTGGTATCGGCATTAGCGCCATTATTAATAGCTGTAATTAAAAATGTAGCCTGGTTGCCCGCGATAGCAGCTACTTCTTTTTGCACTTCGAGGTCGCTACAGGTGGTGTGGGTAACAAATACCGGAGCTGAAGGTGCGGTAAGCCCGCAACTGCGCGTCCCGATCACGGTATAATTCCCGGAAGCCTGAATGTCATAGGTTTCCGCAGTAGCACCGGGTATTGCCACGCCCTCCAGGTACCATTGGTAGGGTGATAAACCCGCTGTAGTAGAAAGGGTGGTCTGGCACATATCGGGAGAAATCACTTCTGTAGGGGGTGACGGGCTATCATTAAAAGCAGAAAAGAACCCGGACATCGAAAAGCCTTCCCCCTGCTGGATGATACTGGTGGTCATTCGGGCGGCCGAAGTAATCTTGATGACTACCGGATTCCCAATATTGGCATTCGTAAAGCGGATCATGTAAAATCCCGTGGTCCCGATTTGTATCCTTGAAATTCCGGTAACGACTTCCATATTGGCCCCATTAATAAATACCGGTTCTGTGGCACTCTCGAGTATGGTGTACCCAAAATAGGATAAATTGGTATTGTTGTAACTGATGAATTTCCGGGTGGTGATTTTGGTCGATCCCGCACAGCCCCCAATGGGCAATACGGTAGACACATCACTCTCACAATCGACTGCTGTGGCGGAATAAATGACTACCGGCTTATCGGCACTGACAAAGGAGGAGGAATAGATCGTCGCGGCATCCCCATGATGGATACTCACATAACTCCCGGCATTGGCCAGGTTATAGGTGGCGGTACTGATTTGAGTTCCGGCAGCATTATAATTGATCACATTGACTACGGTATTCGCTTGTGAGGCAATGATGGTACTTTGCTCCGGATGGTTGGGGGCGGTACCGGCAGTACCATTTCCGCGGACCAGCATATAGAGCATCCCTAATTTATTGACCGGTGCAATCTGGTCGACAGAACCATCCTCTCCATTCCCGCCACAGGCCTGTGGGGTATCACCGTACGTTCCGGTATTGGCGACCACGGCTTTATCGGCAGAGAGTAAGGCGCCCATGGGTGCCGTAAACAATCGGCTTTGCCCGGCATTTAAGGTGGTCAGCACTACCCCGTTCAGGCTCACGACGGTAGCATCCTGCACGGCCATCACAGCATAGAGCGGTGCGCCGCCGTAAATCCCGGTATAACTGCTGCGGTAATAACCAAGCCGGAAGCTCAGCCCCAGCCCTTCATTCCCGAAACTGACCAGTGAGGCGTTGCCTTTGATATTGGTCACACTGGTACCCGGGGTGTCCGAAGCGATGTTCCGCATGTTTACGGCTACGGGACCGGTCGCAGTGACAATAAGCCCACGGTCGTTATAATTGGTATTGGTGTTATTTCGCGGCGTATTCACCGGGTTCCCGACAAACCGATAGGAAACGGGAGCCGCTGCCGTAACGGACAACGTTGTAAGAAATGTTCCGTCGCTTTTTTTAAGTTCGACTGATAAAGGTCCGGGCTCCTGTGTGGAAACCACAATTTCGTTGGCATCACTCCAATATTGCCAGGGTCAAGGGGCGATGTAATGGGTTTCGGCATTCTGTGCCTGGGTGTGTAGTGCCGAAAATAAAATTAGTAGGAAGAATAAGGGTAAAGTTCTTTTCATTCGAGGCTGTTTAGGATGGTATCCTTCAAAACTATTAAAAAAAGGTTAAATTACTGTTGTGTTTATTTAACATTAAAGGGCTTTTTTATTACATAAATACCTCATAGCGAATACACTATGAGTCAGCTACGGTATTAGGGTAAAAAAAACATAATTGTCCTTTTTTACTCCTTAATTATTTTTTGGATCCTGGACGTCCCATCGGTAAAATCAACCTGAATGAGGTAAATGCCCCGCTCTAAACTGCCAATGTTATGCTGCCCGCCTGTGCCCTTAAGCACTTGTTGCCCTAAAAGGGAATAGAAGGTCACGGATTGTATTTCCTGTACGGAAGTGATTGTAAGCTGTTGTTTCACCGGATTCGGGAATAGGGAGAATAGGATCGTTTCATACATGCCTGTTCCCAGGGTCGGTGTTACATCAATCGTATAATCTTCGGCTTCCCCAATGGAATTAGTGGAGCAGGCCGTCCAGCCATCCCATCCTTCTACCGCTTTAATACGGATGCGGGTGGTTCCCGTAAGTGCCGTTTCGGGTACCGGTACGGTGAAGGTCACTGTAGTCCCTTCGGCAGTGGCCGACGCATACACCTGTTCCGAATCCTCAAAAACCTCATCCTGGTTCCAGTCGATCCAGGTTTTCAGATAGGCAGTATTGGCAGAGCATCCTACGGTAAAACTTACTGTGCTATTTTTAGATGCAGTCAGCGTTTGGGCCGTATAATCTCCATATCCATTGGTGGAGCAACCGCTATTGGTATTGGACAAATTGGTTGTTCCCCCGGTTGTCACCACACTGTTGATGGACAACAGGCTGCAGCCATTGACAAAGGCTACCGGACAATATCCCGCTTCGGGTTGTGGCGCTACTGGTGTGGTGGTACCAATCGTAAATTTCTTCACCATCGTTCTGTCCACCGATTCATCGGCATACGCCAGTACGAGGTTGGCCTCGTTATCGACGATCAGGCTATTCCATTTGGCTTCGCCGGTAGCCACAACGCTTCCTAACGCATGCCATTGCGTACCATCAAAAGCCATAACACTATTCTTATTGTTAGGGCTGTTTTCAAAATTACTAAAAGCCACATACGGACTACCCGCAGCACTTACCGCTATACTCACATAATGGACCCGGTATTCGGAAAAATTCTCCGCGCCCACCTGTGACCAGGCCGTACCATTGTATTTTTTGACATTGATTTTATTGCCCGCTGAGGATGGTGAGGTATAAGCAACGTAAAGGTTATCCTGTGCATCAATAGCCATCGAAGCCCGGTATTGTTCTGAAGATGTAGCATAAGCCACAAATCCGTTTCCGCCTACCGCAGTCCAAGGTTGTGTGGTGGATGCCACAGTATTGTTTTCATACACATACAGGTTCCCCCCATTGACAAAACTCACATATACTTTACCATTGCTGCCGGCAACCATATCAAGATACGTAGGGACTCCCTGTGCAAAACCGGTAGTACCTACCTGTTGCCATACCCCATTGACCAGTTTTTTTACAGTACCCTGTGCTTCCCCATTGGCGGCCAGCAAGGTGCCGTCCGCTGCTACTGCTGAAGCCTGGAAATTGACACTGCCTGTCGTCACTTTGGGCAATGCACTCCAGGCAGTACCGTCAAACTTCCGTACTTCCATCCCGCTGTCCGGCCATCCCACCTGATTGGTATAGATGATGTTGCCTTCGGTATCGATGACAAGAGAATTATAGGTCGCGGTACCGGTTGTAATTCCGGCAGTACCACCCGGATAACTCCAGGCGGTTCCGTTAAATTTCTGGACTGTCCCTTTAGCCACGGATCCGTCATAATAGGAAATATAGTAATTTCCGTTGGTGTCTTTGGCAAGATTCTGGAAACTGCCCCAGGTCGGGGAAATGCCATTGGGATCTCCAACAGCCTCCCACTCCTGAGCCTGCAGCATTAAAGGACTCAACACTGCACAACAACTAACTATCGTTCTTGCCATTCTATTTTTGCCGGAATGCAGTACGGCTGTAATGTAGTTTTGGAACATATTTAAAGGTATCTGATTAATTCAATAGTATGCTTATTTGTATTTAGTCTAAATAATTATAATATTTGCAAAGATCTTTATTAAAAGAAATACCCTTGTATGCATGACGGATTAAATTGTATGGCGTACGGATTAAATTGAATACTATGGCAAATGAATTAATGGCTACCGCAAAAGTTCCTGATATTGCAATCCCAATTGACTTTTACCGCTATGAAACGGATGGTATTGTAGAACATTCGATCTCGATCACGGATTGCCTTTTGGAGGCCAGCTACCGCAAAATACTTTTTAAGCACATCCATCTGTGCCACGGCACTATCACAATAGGGAAAGGAAAATCGATACGCATTGTCAGTCCTGAGCCGGTGTTCTACATGAATTTTTCGCTGCAGGGTGAATCGACTGTACGGTATAGCAGTGGTAAAACGTTACACTATACCCCCTTGCAACATAACCTGCAGTATGTGCCAGATCCTGAATTTTATATTGACCCGGGCAAACAAGCCGGCCTCAACACTTTTTTCCTGATCATCTTCCGGGAAGAATACCTACGGCAGCTACTGCCTGAGAATTATGATTTCCTGGATTATTTTATGAATGCGAGGACGTCTGAAAAAGTGGCACTATTGCATCAGGACAATTGCAGTATCACCCATGAAATGCAGAGTATTATAAATGAAATCATAGGTTGCAAACGAAAAGGGATTTTGAAATGCTTGTTCCTCGAAGCGAAGATCATTAAGTTATTAATGCTTCAACTTGAACAATTTGAACTGTTACACTACAGCCGGGAATCGTATACGTTATCCGACTATGACCTCAAAAAAATCCACTATGCCAAAACACTGGTGGAGCAAAACCTGACCCACCCGCTTTCCCTGCTCGAATTGGCACGGCAGTCGGGGCTGAATGATTTTAAATTGAAAAAAGGATTTAAAGAGGTATATGGCAATACGGTATTTGGGTACCTCAAAGTATTGCGAATGCAGGAAGCCCGGAAATTATTGCTGGACAAGGAGCAGTCCATCAACGCGATTGCCCACTATTGTGGTTATCGGTTTGTGCAAAATTTCACCAGGGCATTCAAAGAAGTCTATGGCAGTACCCCGGAGAAGTTCCGGAAGTCCTAAGGTGCTTCTGGCTGTGTTCCTACCTTATCCAATGGCAGGCGGAGGTTATTTTTTAATTTCTTGAATTGAGTGGGTGTAAGCCCTGTTAATTTTTTAAACTGAGACGATAAATGCTGTACACTGCTGTACCCTAAATTCCAGGAAATCTCGTTGAGGTTCAGCTCATCATACAACAGGAGCTCTTTGGCTTTTTCGATGCGCTGCTGTATGGCATACTGTTCAATAGTAATGCCCTGCGTAATGGTAAAAAGGGATGATAACGAACTGTAATCTTTATCAATCGTGTTTTGGATATAAGTGCTCAGGGACTCTTCTCCATCATTTTTACCGTGATGGATATAGGCTATAACAGCACTTTTAATACGCTCCACCACAATGAATTTCCGGTTATCCAGCCACTCAAAACCGAGTCCGGCTAATTTTCCCTTTACTTCTTCTTCCTGTTCGGCCTCGAGGTCCCGGGCGAGTTCGATCTCTCCCAGCCCTACTGCTTTAAATGGAATGTCCATTGCATCCAGCAGTTGTTTTACCACCAGAATGCAACGGTCGCATACCATATTTTTGACATAAAACACCTTCATTAATCGAGGGGTGTTGCCTTATATCCTGCCTTTGCCAAAACCGCAATAAGCTCACTTTCGGCAATATCCTCTCCAGAAACAGTCAGGGTTTTATCCGGATTTGCCGTATCTACTTTCCATTCGGAGATTCCCTTTTGATCGTCCAGTACCGGAGTTACTTTTGCCACGCAGGCACCACAATTGATATTCGTTTTAAAGTGTATGGTTTTCATATTTAATTTTATTTATAAGCGATAATAATACAATAATTCTTCGTTTTCATATCCTGGAGGATACTCGGGCTGACCTCAGTACCCTGGTAGGTATCCCGAATTTTAAAACCGGCGGTTGTTAGCAATCCGCACAGTTCTTCGGTTGAATAGAGTTGGAATCCGTAAGCGACAAATGGTAAAGACGCCATGAATTCCCTATCCCGGAATGCCAGCACAAGCTCTCCTGTGCCCTTCAATACCCGGTAGATTTCCTGTAACAACTGTGTCGGGTCTTCCCAAAAATACACGGTATTCACCGAAAAAACAACTCCAAGGCTTCCGGAGTCCATCGGGATATCTTTGCCGTTGTACCAATCGAACTGCCGCCCAGTAGTGTTTAACTGTCGCGCTTCCTGGTACATGGTCGTGGAAATTTCAAGCCCGTGGTAATCCGCATTCGGGTACATTTCGGAAAGTGACCCCACATGTGCCCCATTCCCATACCCTAATTCTAAAACTGATTTGCCATCGGCATCCAATACTTTCAGGGTTTCCCGGATCATGTGCCCATTGGTTTCCTGCATCTGCTGTCCGGTTCCTATGCCGTCCTGCCCTGAGGGACAGGAAAGCTGTCGTGCTATGGTTTCATAATCGTTTTTTTTCATAGTTTTTTCCTTTTCAGCAGCAGGCTATTGGCCACCACACTCACGGAGCTCAGTGCCATTGCAGCCCCGGCATACATCGGATCCAGTAAAAATCCGTTAATCGGGTACAATAATCCGGCAGCAATCGGGATCCCAATCAGATTGTAGATGAAGGCCCAAAACAGGTTTTGACGAATGGTTGCTACTGTTAGTCGGGACAACTGAATAGCCTGTGGTATTTTGGTCAGGTCAGACGAAATAATGGTCATTTTGGCCACATCCATCGCGATATCACTGCCTTTGCCCATTGCAATACTCACATCGGCCTGTGCCAGTGCGTTGCTATCGTTGATTCCGTCTCCAGCCATCGCCACAATCTTACCTTGTCTCTGTAGTTTTTTTATAAAATCGGCTTTTTCTGCAGGTAGCACATTGCCTCTGTATTCATCGATTCCGAGGTTATCGGAAACGGCTTTCGCGGTTTGTTCGTTATCACCCGTCAGCATGTATACCCGGATACCTTCTTCGTGGAATTTGGTAATTGCGGCTTTTGATGTTGGCTTGATCCTGTCGGCTAATGCGATACCTGCAAGAAGCGTGGCAGCACTACTGAACAACACGACAGTCTGGGCTTCATCCAGGCGGGCCTCCATCCATTGCTGTGCTTCCGGAGGAACCGGGATATTCCGTTTGGCGGTAAGCCCGGGATTCCCGATACTGTAGGTAATACCCTGAAACGTCCCTTCAATTCCTTCACCAACTTTGTTCTCGATAGCAAGCTGATCTAAAAAACGGGCGTCGGATTTAAGGTATTCTATAACGGCGTCAGCCAGTGGATGTTCTGATGATTTTTCTATACTGTATAATATGTCCTGCAGGGTTTCGGTTTTATCGGTAAACCATCGAATTGCGGTTACAGCCGGTTTGCCTTCGGTGATGGTACCGGTTTTATCCAGTATTACAGCATTGACTTTTTTAGCCGTTTCGAGGCTTTCGGCATCCTTGATTAATATTCCATTCTCGGCCCCTTTCCCTACGCCCACCATAATTGCGGTTGGGGTAGCCAGCCCTAAAGCACAGGGACAGGCAATGACTAATACGGTTACGAAGGCAATCAAGCCCTGGCTGAATCCGTTGGGGCCACCTAAAAATACCCAAAGGAGGAAACTCAGCACTGCAATTCCCATAACCACCGGTACAAAAACGCCTGCGATCTTATCCACCAGCTTTTGAACGGGTGCTTTACTACCCTGGGCATCCTGAACCATCTTGATGATCTGGGCGAGTACGGTATCGCCTCCTACTTTTTGGGCTTCAAACTGGAAACTGCCCTTTTGGTTGATGGTTCCTGCGAATACCGGTTCGCCTACTGTCTTTGCCACAGCCACAGGTTCGCCACTGATCATGCTTTCGTCTACATAACTGCTTCCGGAAGTTACTTTACCATCTACCGCAATACGTTCTCCGGGTTTTACCAATATAATGGCTCCGGGCTGTATGGTCGCGATGGCCATTTCCATCTGGTACCCTCCTTCGTGTACCACCGTTACAAACTTGGGCTGTAATCCCATCAGTTTTTTAATGGCGGAAGAGGTATTGCCTTTGGCTTTTTCTTCCAGTAATTTGCCTAAAAGGATAAAAGCAATGACTACCCCGGCAGCTTCAAAATACACATGCGGATGGATGCCCAGCCTGTGCCAGAATTCCGGAAAAAGGGTATTGAATACACTAAAGATGTAAGCTGTACCGGTGCTGATGGCGACTAAAGTATCCATATTGGCGGACCGGTGTTTCGCCTGCTTCCAGGCACCAACAAAAAATTGCTGCCCATAATACAAGACCATCGGTGTGGCTAATGCCCACATGATATAATTGGCATAGGGCATGCTCATAAAAAACATCCCAATTGTGACCAAAGGAATGGATAACAGCACGGCACCAATCACTTTACGCTGTAAGGCTTTTTGCTGATTGTTTCGAATATCTTCCAGGGATTCCCGGGCTTCGTCACCTTCATCAATGATCAGGTCATAGCCGGATGCCTGCACGGCCGCTTTTAGCGCCTGGCTATCGGTAATAGTAGGAATGAATTCTATTTTGGCAGCATTGTTCGCATAGTTAACGGCTACGGCTACGACACCCGGAATCTGTTTCAGGGTACCTTCGACACTGCCGGCGCAGGAAGCGCAGGAAAGATTGGTCACCGCATAGTTTTTCTTCACCGTGGTGACGCCATACCCCAGGTCACGAATTGCGGCAACGGCTTCCGATAGGGTCTGAGCCGGAAGATCTGCAGTTACCACGGCGCGCTTGTTGTTGAGTTCCACGGTATGGGATGTAATCTTTGGGATTTTGCCCAGGCCATGATCTACAATCATCGCACAGTGCTCACTGTCTACCGCTTCTAAAGGAATGTTATAGGTATTTTTGACTGATTTGTCCATAATTTGTTGGCTTGTGCCGGAACAGGAAAAAAGTCCTGGCTACTTCGATAACAAATTTCGGGATTAATCTACCGGAACTATTATAAAATTCCGGATAATATTTATATATAAATTGTAAGACAACCTGTTCCCTATTTAAAAGGATTAAAGGAAACACCTACCGAAAAGTACCCCGTACCATCCTGGGTTGTGTTGTAAATATAATCGTTGGTGGATTTGCCCCTTTCGGTCAGCCGGGAATTGAAAACATTGGCTATCCCCCCTTTAAAAGTAGCAATAACCGATTTGTGGAGTTTATGCTCATAGGTGATTCCGGAACGCAGTTCCAACTGCCGGAAATCGTAGACACGAGCCAGTCCGGGTTGGTTCAGCGCCACATAAAACCCTTCGCTCCCGAGCTCGGTCCCGAGTGACAGCCTACCATTTTCGAAAACCGGCCGTTTGAACAATAGCCGTTGCGGCAGTATAAAATCAAAGGTCCAGGGTGAATTTTCAAACCGGTGTTCCAGCGTAAATACAGGTAATACCGGAACTACCGAAGCGGGATCGAGCAGTCCTATGACCCCGGCCGTCATCGTAGTCCGTTCTGTTTTTTTCAGTACCAGGGTGGCGGCAAAAAGCCCTTTTAGCCGTTGTACATCTTTTTCGGTACCATCTGCTATAACTGAAAAATTATAAATGAAAGGCTTTTTGAACAATCGCGCAAAATAGGTAAAACTCACAGCAGCCGACAAGTAATGGAAATCCATAGTCTTACTGTAGACCGGAATGGAAGCATCCTGCCTGTTGGACACATCGGCCAGTTCAAACGATTCGTATTTGTAATTGAAGGAAGAAGTAAGTGTCCAGCGGGGCTTTCGCAAAAAAGGGATATTGGCGGCCACCCGCAGCTTCATCCGGTTTTGGATTTCACCCGATTCATAGTCGCGCCCGAAAAGCTTAGCATCATAATCACTGGGAAGGTATTGCTGGTACTGCACGTCAAAAACCCGGGCGACGGCAAATTTATCCGCTATTTCTTTCCGGACTTCTTTCTTTACTGCAGTTTCATCCTGTGCGTTCGCTGCAAAGGATAGGAATACGGTAGAAAATACAACGAATTGCTTTCTCATTAGGGTGCTTTATTTAATAGGGTTGGGTGGATACATTTATAGTTTACCGGATAAGCTGTCACCAAGGTATAAATCCATAAAGTTCTTACGGTAAATGTCTCCTATCGGAATCTCGGCATTATTCAGGTAGATTGTATGATTATCAAACGACAGGATATGGTTCATATTGACCACATAGGACTTGCTGACCCTTACAAATATGGTTTGGGGCAATTGGTGGTAAATGGTTTTCAGGTTCATGGCCGTGATGATCTTATTGTCATTCACATACATCACCACATAGTCTTTTAGCCCTTCGATATACAGGATATCTTTAAAGAATATTTTGTAGAATTTACGCTCGGCTTTGATCAGCATAAAATCGGACGCGACACTTTCAAGGCTACTTTTGGCATTGGTCTGTAGCAACAGTTGCTGGTAGTTTAATGCTTTGTTGATCGCCTTTTCAAAACGTTCTTTCAGGATGGGTTTTACTAAATAGTCAATGGCATCGACTTCATAACTTTTCAGAGCATACTGGGAATAGGCTGTTGTAAAAATAATGAGCGTATCTCCTGCAATCGTCTGTGCAAATTCGAGCCCGTTGACGCCGGGCATCTGAATGTCCAGGAAGATCAGGTCCACCTGATTTTCTGCCAGGAATTCGCGGGCTTTTTTTACTCCATTGAAACAGCCGACCACGCGGAGTTCGGGAAAATCATTCACCAGCAATAACATGCCTTCGCGTGCCAGAGGCTCATCGTCTATAATAATACAATTCATAACGGTAAGGTTAAATGGATGGTATATAAGGTATCGGAATCCACGATTCCCAGTTGGAAACTATTGCCATACAGCAATTCGAGCCGTCGTTTGATATTCACCAGCCCCAATCCGGACTTTTCGGAAACGAGCATTTCTTCAGGTTTGGTATTGATGCACCGGAATACAACTTCCTTCGCGTCAATCTTAAATTCCACGGTTACCTTTGATGGATGTTCGGCATCGAAACTGTGTTTTATCGCATTCTCTATAAAGGTCGTAAAGAGGTTTGGCGGCAGTATCAGGCGGGACAATATATCCTTGCTTCCGGACTCATTCACCATGTTTATTTCATGTTCAAACCCGTCACGGCGGATGGTTTCCAGATCCATAAAATCTTTCAGGAACTGGATCTCAGCAGCCAACAGTACCGCATGCTGGTTATTATCATACAATTGGTAGCGCAGGAAATCGGATAATTTCAATATAACCAGGGAAGCTTTTTCGGGATCCCTTTTAACCAATACATTGACATTATTCAGCATATTGAACAAAAAATGGGGATTGATCTGGTTTTTAAGTTCTTTGAGTTCCATTTGCAAAGAATTCTTTTCCAGTTCATTAATCCGGATATTATCCACCGACCAGCGCTGGAACAACTTGATGGAAGTAGATGCGAATACGATTAATGTCAGCAGATTGGTCACACTGAGCAGCTCCCGGAACAGGCTTGAAAACCGCTTGACTTCTTTGGTAATCCTGTAAGCTTCAAAATAATGTTCGCGCACCGCTTTCAGGGCCAGGTAACTGAGCCCAATCATCACTACCAGGCTGAACAGGTAGGTGAAATATTTTTCCCGGAACAACAGCTTAGGGACAAGCAGGTACATATTCACATATACTATAATCAGGACATAGGCAATCCACATCAGTTTATGGTAATAATGGTACTCCCCAAAATATTCTTTGGGTTCCCGGGAGTCATAGAAGGTCGCCATAATATAGGCAAAGATCAGCAAGTGCCTGAATATCCTGTATTTTGGTTCTATCAGAAACTGGATAAACCAGTTATTATAACAAATATCTTTCAAACGTTTTTATTTTGCAGTATGGATCTAAAGTACGAAATACGTGAAATAGCGGCTACCTAAGAATTAAATTATACAAAACCCGTAGTAATTTATACCAAAAGTCCTGTCGCTACCCAAACGAGCTACTGCTCGGACTATCTAAAAAAAGCAACAGCAACAGTTGCACTACTCCTGAACTCTAAAAAAACGCTTTTGGTATAAAATACATCCGCTTTTGTATAAAAAACGAGAATACAGTTGTACTCCTACTTACTTTTGAAATAAAAATCATGGTAGTAGCGGAAACAATAGAAGACCAAATTGATATGATCGAAAACTCCGGTCTTTCAGTGAGCGACCAGTATAAAAAAATAAGCGAACTCACCGATCGCTGGAAATTCACTACCTGTTATCCTTCGGATGCGACACACCCTGATTATTCGGAGGCTGTAGAAATCCAGTTTTCAGACCTTGACCTGCAGGAAGGCAAAAACGAATTGAAAATGCTGTTCCGGGATATTGAAAAGGAACTGGATCTGGAACAACGGAATGGATTCTACAATATCAAATTTAAAAAACACAACCGCAATTTTACTCCCGAAGCTATCAATGCTTTAAAACAAGAAATTCTCTCCGGTATCCGAGGGAAGATTATGGTATATCATTATATCCGGCAGATCCAGAAAATTGAAAATGATACCGTCCAGCTGCACACCAACGATTGGTTTTATATTAAAACCTGCAGTAAAAACAATATCCTGGGCTCGCTTCAGAAAAATGCTTCCGGGAATACGAACGGCAAGAAACAATGGTTCGTCATGGTATTGAGTGCCATCCAAAGCCAGTGCAGCCATTTTACCTTTGCGCCTTCTGTATTTACGACTGCCTATGCATCGGGATTCGATAAAATATTTCTTTTTGACTTCTATAAAGGCGAAGTCCTTGAACTCAAAACCGAACCGGTTTACTCTTAACCTAAAAACCCCGGATAATGTCCGGGGGTTTTGTTTTATAAGGCAATTCTATCGTTTACATTTCTATCGGATGCGGAATCGTTTCCGCAGCTGCAGTACCCGCCTGTTTACGTTTTGCCATCTTATTGACACGGTAGATAAAATAAATACTGAGTAAAGAGAATGCTGCCACTACATATCCTACTGTATCATAATGCCCGATCGGGCTCGTTTTTGTTTCCTGTACGATGATCATCCCAGCTGCTGCAGCTGCAATTCCACCTGCAATTTGCTGTAAAGAAGCATTGATACTCATAAAAGCACCACGGTCTTCAGGATCCGGAATTGCACTCGTGAGCGCCATTGACGGAATCATACGGCTCAGAATACCCCCCATCATCAGGACATTAAAGATCAGGATGATCCAGAATGGGGTTGCGGATAAATTGGTATAGGCTATTACAATGATCACAGTCCAGATTGTTGCCAGTGTAAAAATCCTGAATTTACTGAACCTGTCACTCAAACGTCCCACAAAAGGCATCAGTACCAGGGAACTGATTCCGGATACCATAAATAGTAATGGCAATTCCTCGGGAGTGATGTGCAGGTTATTGACTGCAAAAACACTTCCAAAAGGCATCATCATGAATCCACCCACTGCCAATACTGCTGTTGCTGCAAATCCAACTGTATAACTGCCTTTCGTCAATGTGTGCCACAGGTGTTTGAAAGCCGACTTATCGTGTTGTAAACCGAGGTGCTTGTTGATGGGCTGCAGTATGGTAAAAATCAGCACTGCAATCCCAATGGCCATAATGGCAATCATGACAAAAGGCGCTTCCCATCCCCAGGCATTTGCAACATACAAACCTATTGGAATTCCCAATACCTGGCTGGCACCAAAACCCATCTGTACAAAGCCCATGACACGTCCGCGTTGCTGTAAAGCAAAAAGGTCGGTAACGATAGCCATCGAAATAGACCCGATAACACCACCAAATAAACCGGTGATAATACGGGCTGCAACCAAAGCCTCGTATGACGTGGCCATACTGCATAAAAAGGTACCGATAATAAATCCGGTATAAAAGAAAAGCAGTAATTTCTTGCGATCAAAACGATCGGCAAATCCTGCGGTGAGCAGTCCTGAAATCCCGGCACTAAAGGCATAAGCCGAAACGGCAATACCAAAAGAAGAAGGTTTCATGCTCAGGGATTTTATAAGCATATCGCCCAACGGTGACATGACCATAAAATCAAGCACAACGGTAAATTGTGTCATGGCTAAAATAAAAATAACCAATTTTTGATACCCTGTAAAAGGTATGACTTCGTGAGTTTTCATAAAATTGTTTTTAATCCAGAGCATGGGTGCCCTGTATATCCTGTAATTTCCGATTTTAAAACTAAGGCCAAATGCTAGTGGCCTCCGGTTGTTGGTAAGTGGAACCTGCAAAAGTAGTGCAGTGCTTATATACTATAGAAATATGCTTATCGTCTGTGATACGATTCAGAAGTTGCAACAATAGTAGCTAAGCTACTTTCCTTTAAATTACCATAGGTTTACATTTTTTGAGGATGCAAATATATTAAGATTTTAATCGCCTGCAAGATTTAGCCTGAAAATAATTACGCAACAAATTCCTCTATTCTCCTGGTAGTAAACTCATAGAAATTATGAGGAAAGCAATATATAGAACGATTATACATTACGCTAATCTGATCCTCCAATGCCCATCGAAACTATTTAAATTAGTATTTTAGTAGGATCTAAACTAAAAAGCAGCATCATGAGAAAACAGTTTTTCATTTTCGGGATTACTTTTCTTTTACTCTCCATAATCATCACTTACCATTATAAGTACAGCATTTTTTTCCCGTTGACCGTATTTGCACTTATACTATTGGGAATTGCCAATAGCTTCCAGCACAAACATGCGATATTGAGGAACTTTCCCCTTTTAGGATATTTCCGGTATCTGTTTGAGTTTATCGCACCCGAAATACAACAATATTTTATCGAGCGTTCCACCGATGGGAAGCCTTTTTCCAGAAACCAACGTTCCTTAGTCTATCAAAGGGCCAAAAACATCGATGCGACAACCCCTTTTGGTACCCAACTGAACCTGAACCATGCCGATTATGAAGGGATCAAACATTCTATTTATCCAGCCCCTGTCAATGAGGAGCTGCCGCGTGTTATTGTGGGAGGCCCGGATTGCCGGCAACCCTACTCTGCTTCCCTGCTGAATATTTCTGCCATGAGTTTTGGCTCCCTCAGTGAGAATGCAATTGTAGCCCTTAATAAAGGGGCGGCGAAAGGGAACTTTTACCACAATACGGGTGAAGGCGGACTCACCGACTTCCACTTACAGGGTGGTGATGTGACGTGGCAAATTGGAACCGGTTACTTTGGCTGCCGCGATGACCATGGAAATTTCAGTGCTGAGAAATTTGCGGTTAAGTCCAATAATCCCCTGGTAAAAATGATCGAGATCAAATTATCACAGGGTGCCAAACCGGGACATGGTGGTGTGTTGCCCGCTGCTAAAAACACGGAACAGATTGCCCGCATCCGCGATGTAAAACCTTTTACCACGATATTATCGCCTCCGGGACATTCGGTATTTTCAGATGCGAAAGGCCTGATCCAATTTGTGGCTCAACTCCGGGAATTATCCAATGGAAAACCAATCGGATTCAAATTGTGTATTGGCCATACGGAAGAATTTGAAACCATCTGCCAGGAAATGATCCATCAAAACTGCTATCCCGACTTTATTACTGTCGATGGTGCCGAAGGGGGTACGGGTGCTGCGCCATTAGAATTTTCGGATGGTGTAGGTATGCCGTTAGAACCGGCGTTAATTTTTGTCAATAAAACCCTGGTTCGTTTTGATATCCGCAGTAAAATCAGGCTGATCTGCAGTGGGAAAATCATTTCCGGTTATTCTGTCTTAAAAGCTGTAGCCCTGGGCGCCGATATGTGCAACAGTGCCCGTGGTTTTATGTTTTCACTGGGCTGTATCCAGGCGTTGCGCTGCAATAACAACCAATGCCCTACCGGCGTGGCCACACAAGACAAAATGCTCATGAAAGGATTGGTCGTTACTGATAAATCCGAACGCGTGTACCACTTCCATAAAAATACGCTGCATTCTGCTAATGAGTTATTGGCTGCAGCCGGTAAGAAAAGTTTTAGCGAGGCCGATATCAATATTTTCATGCGTGGTGATGAATTCAAGAAACTATCCGATCTCTATTTCCCGGATATTCTGGGTAACGCACTAAAGGAATAACTTCCGGAAAATCGTATCCGTATTTATTAGTACCTTCGCTGTATGTTTGATTTTCGATTAGAAGTTTTCCGCACCGTAGCCCGACGCCTTAATTTCACTAAAGCGGCGGAGGAACTTTACATTAGCCAACCTGCTGTATCCAAGCACATCCAGGAAATTGAAAATCATTTTAAAAGCAAGCTTTTCGAACGCAATGGTACCAAAATCAAACTGACTGCCGCCGGAAAACTCCTCTTGCAGCATACAGATGAATTATTCGCCATCCACCGTGAGATCGATTTCGAAATGAACCGCCTGATCCAACAACAAAGCGGGAAACTGCGTATTGGTGCGAGTACCACTATTGCCCAATATGTATTACCTCAGGTATTGGCTGCATTCCATCAGAAATTTCCGGATGTCAAAGTGATTCTCTCCATCAACAATACGGAACAGATCGAGAAAGCCTTACTCAACAAAAAAATAGACATCGGGATTATCGAAGGCCATTCCCGGAACCCGCTTCTGAAATATAGCGAATTCATAAAGGATGAAATTGTGCTCGTAGGCAAAATGCACAACCGCTGGTATGGCAAGACGCTATTGCCGAAAGAACTGCCCGGAATTCCGCTCTTACTTCGGGAACCTGGCTCCGGGACGCTGGAAGTTATTGCGCATGCCCTGAAAAAATTTGACATCAAAATTTCGAGCCTCAATAATGAGATGGAACTGGGCAGTACCGAAAGCATGAAACTTTACCTGCTGCATTCGGATTGTTTTGCTTTTCTGTCGATTCATTCTGTTGCCAAAGAACTGCGCAATAAAGAATACAGTGTGGTAGATGTGGAAGGACTGTCTATCGAACGGTATTTTTACTTTATACAAGCCCAGGGACAGTCGGGATCATTGCCGGAATTATTTATGAAGTTTTGCCTCCATCATAACTTTAAGTAATCGGGCATTACAAAATGCTATTTCTTTAGTGTGGGATAATTGAAGTCCTTTGTCGTCCCTTAAACGGCTTATTTCAATGGAATCCACTACGAACACCAATCAGAACGGCACACAAAAACTCAACCTTACGACCCGGAAAATTATTTTTTTTATTGCCCTGGTGGCATGCCTTTTTCCTTTTGTCTCCCCTCCTATTGCATTGGTTATTGGATTGGTTATTGCGCAGTTTGTAGGGCATCCATATGCCCACCTGAACAATAAAGTCACACAATTGTTACTGAAAGTATCGGTTGTCGGCCTTGGGTTTGGCATGAATGCCGACAGCGCCCTAAAGGCGGGTAAAGAAGGATTACTCTTTACCGTAGCGTCAATTTTTGGCACACTGATCCTCGGGTACCTTATGGGCAAACTCTTAAAAATAGACCCTAAAACTTCCTATCTTGTTTCCGCCGGAACCGCAATATGTGGTGGTAGTGCCATTGCAGCAGTATCTCCGGTAATTAAAGCAGAAGAAAAACAAATTTCAGTAGCGTTGGGGATTGTGTTTATACTCAACTCTATTGCGTTGCTTATTTTTCCAGCTATCGGCCATGCCTTAGCCCTATCCCAAAACCAGTTTGGCCTGTGGTGCGCTATTGCCATACACGATACGAGTTCGGTAGTGGGAGCCGCCAGCAAATATGGCGAACAGGCACTGGAAGTTGCCACTACGGTAAAATTAGCCCGGGCGTTATGGATTATTCCAGTAGCGTTCCTGTCTACATTTCTATTTAAGAATAAAGAAACAAAAATTAAAATCCCTTATTTCATTGGGTTGTTTGTTTTAGCCATGCTCGCGAATACGTATTTCCCTTTTGTACAGGACTTCAGTCCCTACATCACCCGTATTGCTAAAACAGGACTTACGGTAACTCTATTCCTGATCGGATGCGGACTATCCCGCAAAGTAATACAGTCCGTTGGTTTTCGCCCACTCGTTCAGGGTATTGTACTTTGGGTTGTTATTTCTGTCAGTGCCCTTTTGGCGATTACTTCCCTGGCGTAAAATCAGGATATTAATTTTGGTTTTACCTTTTTGCCCATCATCGTCGCTACAATTTTAATCATTGTTTTTCGGGGTAATGCCCGCGGCAATAAAGACTGAAGGTAATTTCCTCTTCCGATGATCTTGTTATTTTGACCTTCCAGAAATGCCTTTACTCCGGCTTTCGCTACTTTTTCGGGTGTATCAGAAGGCATCCCGGCAGTATCGGCTTTGGCAACAGCCTGAAAACCTGTAGTTGTATTCCCCGGACATACCGCGGTAACTGTAACGCCCCGATGAGAGTATTCTCCATAAAGCGCTTCTGAAAAAGATAATACAAAAGCTTTACTGGCACAGTATACTGCAACATAAGGACAAGGCTGTAAGGCTCCGGTAGAAGCAATATTAATAATACCACCCGATTTGTTTTCCAGCATTTCTGGAATGAACAACTGGGTAAGCCTGACCAGTGCATTGATATTCAATTCCAACATCGCCTCATAATCTGCCGCTGTCTCCTCCAAAAAGTGGGTCCACATACCGATCCCGGCATTATTGACCAATACTGCTACTGAAAGTCCAGCTTTCTTAATTTGCCCATACAGTTGTTCCGGTGTTTCTTTTTGTGCTAAATCACCCGTAAATACGGTCACGGTAACTCCATATTGGTTTCGTAGCTTTACTGCTAATGCTTCTAATTTGTCTGTGCTTCGGGCAGTTAGTATGAGATTGCTGCCCCTTTGGGCAAATTCATGTGCGAAGGCAGCTCCAATTCCTGAAGAGGCTCCGGTGATCAGGACATTTTTTCCTTTGTAATTTTTCATCGTAATTGCTATTAGTTTACGATGCAAAGTTCTGCTCTGCCAGCTACAATCTACTGAACAAATGTTACGAAATTATAGCTCTGCGAATACGGCTCAATGATTGGGGAGCGATACCAATATAAGAAGAAATGTAGTGCAGTGGTACGTGATGCAGGATTTCAGGATATTCGTGGAGTAATTTACGATAACGCTGTTCGGCATTCAGTGCGAGCATATCCTTCGTTCGCTGCTCATTATAATTCAGGGATTTTTCATACATCATCCTGCTGAATTCATCCCATTTTGGAATACTTCCCGATAGGAGTGCCAACTTATCCTTTGTGATGCGCAACACCTCGCACTCGGTAATACAGGAAACAACATCCGAAGCGGGGCTTCCCGAAATAAAACTGGTGAATGAGGTGATAAATCCTGGTGGGCAGTTGATATGGGTTGTAATTTCTTCACCGTCCTGCTCATAAAAAACCCGGATAAATCCGGAATTGATAAAATACAAGTACTGTGCTACTGCAGGTGCTTGTTCTAAAATCTCGTTTTTTTTATAGTGCACCGGCTCGAAATAAGTTTGGACCAAGTCAATGGCAGCTGCATCAAAAACGACATGCTTCGAAATGAGCAATAGTAATTTATCGTGTACCATAATCAGGGCTTTTTAATACTACAAATTTACACCAATACAACAGCTATTGGTTCAATAGCCTATAGTAATTTCGGTGCATACTTATTCCGAAAAACTATCGCTAATTTTTTTCAGGCAGATTTCATTATTCGATTTCCTGAAGGTGATTTCGCGACACTGGTTAAATTCCATAAATTTCTCTAAGGAATGAATCAGCTTTTCCATAATGACCTCGTCGATTGCAACGGGTTCAAAATGGATGTTATGCACTATCAGCACTTTCTGCTTGCGATCGGCTTTGGCATCCATTCGTGCGATAAAGGTTTCCCCGGCCAGTATCGGTAATGAGAAATAACCATACTGCCGTTTGGCTGCGGGCACGAAACATTCGATCTGGTAATCAAAATTGAAAAAGTCTTTTAAGCGGTAGCGAAAGACATTGAGGATATCAAAAGGAGATAATATAAAAACATCGTTGGATAGTGGCGTATTGTTTTCCTGACCTGGCAGCATATAGAATGGCCCTTTCAGCCCCTCGACATTTACGGTTTGTACTTCACCAGCCTGAGCCATTTGTTCCAATTTCTTCTTAATCGTATTACCTTTCACATTGCGGCCACGCCATGCCATTTCTTTTACGGAGGCAATGCCAAGAGCCCCTAAGGTACGGCAGATCACAAAGTGGGCATATTCTTCAGCTGTCGGAACCGTTAAATCGGTTTCTGGCGGTACTATATTGCGCGGCAAATCGTAAATTTTCAGGAAGGATTTGGTACGGCTTATCATCAGGTCTCCGTCAAGGTACAGCCGTTCCAGTGCAACCTTTGCTGGGCGCCAATCCCACCAGCCGGAACTGATTTCCAGGCGGTCATTATCAAAATCTGTAACCATGAGCGGCCCTTCCCGTTCCACCCGGTTCAGGATTTGCTGCATGAGATGGATTTCCGGTTTGGTAAGTGGTTTGCGTTGCGTTTTAAAAGCTGCCTTTACAGGCAGGGAAAACCGGAAATCAATCATAGGAAGGTAGCCTGCATCAGACTGAAAGTATTCAAAGATCCGTCCACTTTCACCGAGTTCCGCTAACCATTCGGTTTTATAGTTGGGAATTCGTGCTGCCATTACCTGGTGGTGGGCACGCTCTACGACATAATTCGTATCCAGCTGCACAAACCCCAAATGACTGATTACCCGATATACAGCTTCAATTCCTTTACCGAACTGTGCTTTTCTGGCCAGCCCGACGGCCTCAAGGATAATTTTTCGTGCTTGTGATTTAGTAAGGGTTATTGGTTCCATTGCGTAAAAATAATCAATATTTTTATTCGTAAAAAGGTACTATTGCCCTGAAGGAATAAATCGAAGGTTCGTGAATGTTGATCGTGATCAAAACGGACTACTTGTGGATAAAAACAAAAATGACGTCCTTGAAAAACAAGGACGTCATTTGCAAATTATGTGGAGAAGATGGGGCTCGAACCCACGACCTCTTGGCTGCCAGCCAAACGCTCTAGCCAACTGAGCTACATCCCCATAATTATTTGGCAAATATAGTATTTCAAATTATAATCACACTATTTTTTTAGAAAAAGTGTAATTTTATACCGAATAAACCTCCCTAAAAATGACAACAGACAGAACTGATGGTTCCCTATACACCAAAATACAGCAAAAAGTAGCCACCATAGAATTTGGCCACCCTGCCAGTAACTCTTTTCCGAGTGTACTTTTACAACGCCTGACCGATGAACTCAATACTCTGGGTAAAAACCCCGACATCAATGTGATCGTATTACGTAGTGAAGGCGAAGGTGCTTTTTGTGCCGGTGCTTCTTTTGACGAGCTAATCGCAATTACCAACCTTAAAGAGGGTGAAAAGTTTTTTTCCGGTTTTGCCAATGTGATTAATGCGATGCGAAAATGCCCGAAACTGATTGTGGGCCGTATCCACGGTAAAGCTGTCGGTGGTGGTGTTGGCCTTGCCGCTGCCTGCGACTATGCCATGGCCACTGTAGATAGTGCTGTAAAACTATCCGAATTTGTAATTGGTATCGGGCCGTTTGTAATTGCTAATGCTGTAGAACGCAAAATGGGTACAGCTGCCTTATCGGAAATGACCCTTGCAGCACACGAATGGAAAAACGCGTATTGGGCACAACAAAAAGGACTGTATGCAAAAGTCTTTGAAACCACTGCAGAGTTGGATAAAGAACTCGAAATCTTTACTTCCAAACTTGCCTCTTATAATCCGGAAGCTTTAGCCAGCATGAAAAAAGTGCTATGGGAAAATACAGATAACTGGGATAAATTGCTGGTTCAAAGAGCGGCAATATCCGGCAAACTGGTGCTTTCTGAATTTACTAAAAATGCATTAGCAGCTTTTAAAAAATAACAACGACCGTATATTTATCCTCCAAAGCCAATAAAACAGGTGAATAACCGTGATTCTAAACGAGAATACGTAAATTTGCGGCTTAATTGATACACTAATGAGCAAGATCAGGATTACCAAGCAATTTTCATTCGAAACAGGACATGCCCTTTATGGCTATGACGGAAAATGTAAAAACGTACACGGACACAGTTATAAACTTTCTGTAACCGTTATCGGTACGCCCATTACCCAACGTGACAATGTAAAATTCGGTATGGTAATCGATTTTGGGGATTTAAAGAAAATTGTAAAAGAAGAAATTGTAGATGTGTTTGATCATGCTACCGTTTTTAATGAAACAACACCTCATATTGAATTGGCCAATGAACTGAAATCAAGGGGCCATGATGTTATTCTGGTCAATTACCAGCCTACCAGCGAAAATATGGTAATTGATTTTGCCAAAAAAATAAAAAACCGCCTTCCCGACAGCATCAGCCTGTTTTCCCTGAGATTACAGGAAACCGAAACTTCTTTTGCGGAGTGGTTCCAAAGCGATAATTTGTAGAAAGCAAACCTTTCCACATTGAGATAATAAAAAAGAGCATCCTTTTCAGGATGCTCTTTTGGTATTTGGGATGTAATGTCCTGTAGTGTCTGTAGCAATGCTACAGACCTATCGTTATTTTACAATCAGGAATTCTGATCTTCGATTCAGCTTGTGCTGTTCCTCTGTACAGTTATCACCACAATCTACCTTAGGCTCACTCTCGCCAACTCCCTTACCGGAAATCCTGCCCTTAGCGATACCTTTCGATAAAATGTATTGTACCGTACTCTTAGCACGCCTGTCTGAAAGTTTTAAGTTGTACTCATCCGATCCACGGCTGTCCGTATGGCCTTTTACCAAAATCACCATCTCGGGCTTGGCCTTCATAGCCTCTACCAGTTTGTCCAATTCATAAGCTCCTTCTCTGGTGATGTTGCTCTTATCGAACTCAAATATGATATCATTAAGTACCACTTCCGTTTCCTTGATGATCTCCTCTATCGGGTTGATCGGTGCGTTTACTTTAAGCTCTCCGCCTTTGGTTTTCGCTACCGCAAATGTGCCATTCTCATACCCTGGTTTACTCACCTGGATCGTATACGCCTTATCACATTCTACGCGGTATTCTACACTTCCATCCGACTGGCTTGTTTCCGTACCCACCACACTCTTCTTCTCATCTAATATCGAAACTGTAGCTCCCGATAACGTCCTGCCTGTTTTGGAGTCTGTTACTGTGGCTAAAACTTCAACATCACAAATTGGAGTCGCTTTATAGATATCATCGTTACCTCCAACATTACTCGCGTAGAATCCTACATTCTGAGCTGTATTGAAGCTAAAACCGAAGTCATCCTTTTCACTGTTCACCGGTTTACCCATGTTCACTGCTTCCTTGCCTTTGGCAAGATCTATCGAGAAAACATCAAGGCCTCCGAAGCCCTGCCTGCCGTTAGAGGCAAAGTACAATACTCCGTTGTCCGCGATAAATGGGAAGCTTTCCTTAGCTTCCGTATTCACTTTCTTACCCAGGTTCTCCGGGGTACCAAAGCTGCCATCAGCCTTAATCTCTACTTTCCAGATGTCCGAATCCCCTAAGCTGCCCGGCATATCCGAAGCAAAGTACAACGTCTTGCCATCTTTACTAAGGCTTGGGTTACTCACTGAGTAGTCTTTGCTGTTAAATGGAAGTGGCGTGATGTTACCCCACTGGTCTCCACTGCGTGTCGCCTTGAAAAGGTTCACCTGGCTTGTGCGGGTATTGGCTTTCTTGTCTTTCTCATACAGCTTTTCTTTAAAGCTCTCACTCGAGAAATAAGCGGTCTTACCGTCTGCACTTACTGTTACAGGACCATCATGGTATTTACTGTTCAATGCACTCACTGGCTCTGCCTTGGAGAACGTACCGTCTTCGTTATACGTAGACTGGTAGATATCAAGGTAAGGCTGGTCATTCCATCCGTAGGTCTTACGGCTGGTATTGCGCGCACTGGTAAAGTACAGCGTCTTGTCAACCAATACAGGTCCGAAGTCCGAGTACTCACTATTGATCTCAATCCCTTTAACCGTGTACTGCTTCGTCTTTTTTAATAACGCAGGAAGGTAGTTCGGCTCGGCCTTAAAGGCAATAGCACGCTGGTCGTTGGGCACTAAGCTCGCAAAATGCTGCATCTGCTTGTTCGACTCTTCGTATTTGCCATTGGCTTTGAGCATCTGGGCATAACGGAAATATGTCTCCGCATCCTGAACTCCGGCTTTGATAGCCTGTCCATACCAACGTTCCGCTTCTGTGGTGCTGAATACATTGTAGTAGCTCTCTCCCAATTGTTTGTAAACATAAGCATCGCCTTTACCTTTCTCGGTTAGCTTAAGGTATTCACTCGCTGCATCAACATATTCAAATCGGTTGTACAGCTTATCGGCCTTGGCCGTGTCTTTGTTCTGTGCCGTTAAGGACATACTGCCCGCCAACACAAAACTTAGAGTAATATATAAATTCTTCATGATTCGCTTTGCTTTAGATTAGAAATATCGTGGGGAACGGGAGACCTTTTTAGGGAAGTTCAAATCAAACAACAACATCACCTCATGAGAGGCTGGCGTTGTTACTTTAAGGTCAGAAACGATATGGTCATAAGCATAACCAATACGTAAGTTCGGGGTGATCGCATAGTTCACCATACCTCCAAAGGAATCATCGATTCGGTAGGTAGCACCGATCTCAAACTTGTCAAAAAACATGAAATTCGCTGAGGCATCCAAAGATGTAGGCGCATTAAAGGCTGATTTAAGCATGAAAGACGGTTTGAATTTTGTATTCTCTGATAAATCAAATACATAACCTCCCGTTAAAAAGTAATGTTGTACTTCTGAGCCATATTCCACCCCGTTGTAATCCAAATGCGCGGATTTGATCATATTAGGCACCGAAAGGGCAACATAGTATTTCTGGGTATAGTAGAAGAATCCCGCTCCGGCATTAAACCGCGTGGTGCTGGTATTCTCTGCAAAGGCGCCATCCGTAGGTACTGGAAGCGTTCCCGCTACCTCGCTGTTAAGCCCGATTTTCTGGAATGTAGCTCCTGCTTTAATACCCAAAGCCAAGCGGTGTTCCCCGCCTAAATTTAATGTATACGAGAAATCCCCATATACATTGTTCTCTTTTACAGGACCAATCTCATCGGAGATAACCGATAATCCCAATCCTACATTCTTCCCAACTGGGCTGTGAATCGAAACTGTTCCTGTGGTTGGTGCATCTTCGATATCAACCCATTGCTTACGGTACAAAAGTCCAACAGCTAAGTTTTCCTTCGAGCCTGCATAAGCCGGGTTTATCACGTTCATATTATACATATACTGCGTATAATGTGGATCCTGCTGCGCATGTGCATCTAAGAGTGCCGTTAATGCTATCAGGGCGGTGAGGTATATTTTCTTCATCTTGATATTTATTATTTATCGCCTGGAGAATCCCTTCCGAATAATCGGAAGGAAAATCCAAACTTATGTTACTCTCTATTTATTAATATAAACCCATCCTGTTTCGTTCGTACCGTTGGTTTTCTCTATCATATAATAGTACGTACCATCTGGCAACTCATCATGATTTTTTGACTGGCCATGCCACTGGTTCGTATAAGCACCCGTAAAGCTATAAACCTCACGTCCGTAGCGATTGAAAATTACCAGTTTCTTAACCCCTAATCCACTTAGGTTAAAGTCATCATTATCACCATCACCATTGGGAGACAAACCTTTTGGAATCCTGCAGAAAACACTCTCCACAGTAAATCCTTCAGTGCTCTCACAATCGCCATTGGTAATTGTTACCGTAAACAATAAAGGCAATGTATAATTCTCGCCCAAAGTCCCAACTACATAATCCGTAACATTAAACACATTACTGTTCGTTCCTACAATTGCACCCTGGGAGGTTTTCCACGTATACGTAACTACCGAGCCATCAAATGAGCCATTCAATGGACTGGCCGTTAACTCCAGCTTGTTGTTTACACAGTCATTCGCAATGGCAATTTCAACATCCGGTGAAAGCGTCAGGCTGAATACACTACTCTGGTCTACACTACATACAGCAGCATTGCCAGTGATTGTATATTTTATCTCATACGTACCTGCTGTACTGGCGGAGAAGTTAAGCTCTCCCGTTACTGCATTAATGCTCAATCCTGATGGCATGGCACTGAATACTCCACCTGGAGTAAACCCTGCTGCCGTGTCCGGGAATGCATTGGCAGAAACTGCACAATAGTTTAGCTCGTATTCAAAATCCGTAACCGAAGCCGTAACCGAATTAACCGTTACTTCAAAATCACTGCTGTTACCAGCAACACAATTCGCCGCATCACCTCCATACGTATACGTGATGGTATAACTGCCCTGGCTACTACCCGATAAGGTGATCGCACCTGTAGCACTATCTACGATAAGACCTGTTGGTACAACACTAAACGTACCGCCGGTGGTGAAGCCTGCTGATGGTACAAAAACGGGGGTAGCACCATTTAAACAGGTTGTAGCATTGGTATAACTAAAGTTCAATTGTGGTTCTGCCAATGGTGTAATCGTAATCGAAACAGCCGTAGCGCCTCCAGGATTACAAACAGTTGCATCCGCCGCAATAGTATAGGTAACTTCATAGGTTCCGGCTGTACTTTGTGGTGCATCTATCGCTCCTGTTACAGGATCAATATTTAAAGTATTCGGTTCTGCCGAGTAGGTTCCTCCTGTTACAAATCCGGTAACCGGAGCTGGTAACACTGGAGCTGCTGTATTGATACAAACAGAAGCTGGTAATGTGAAACCTGTTTCTGGTGTTGTTGGTACAGTTACATTCAGGTTAAAATCGAAAATCCTGAAACATCCGCTGGCAGTTTCTACTCTTACATATACGGTCTGAGGATTTGAAATATTGATATATAATGGCCCGATCGGATCTGTGTCAGCCGCAGCAGTTACTGCATCAAGATGATAGGTAACGGTATAATCAGCTGCGTTTAACCCTGCTAATACATTCGCATCATTCTGGCTCAGGTCAAATTCTGCCACTCCGGAATTTATACTACAAACTGTTAAATCCTGTGCGTCATTATTCGGAGCCACTTCATCATAGAACTCAATATTTATCGTATCTGATGTACCACAGGAGAATCCGATAAGGTGTGCCTGTAATGTATATTCTCCAGGAGTGGTAACTTCCAGTGTAGCACTATTGGCCCCTGGTATAATCACCCCATCATGCAACCATTCGAAAGTATATGCCGTAGCACTCAATCCACTTTGAAGGATGTGGGTTTTCCCAAAACAAAGTGCATTTCCTTCAGCGATCACAAGGTCAACTCCTAAATTTACTTCACCAATATTAAAACTTCCTGCTGCTAAAAATACCGCAGAATCATAACTTGGGTCTCCCCTGTCTGCAATTACCATTTTGATATGGTATGGGGTATTTGGGACTACAGTGGCAGAAGCCTGCATTACTACAGTACGTCCGTTATAGTCGATCGCTGCCGCATCTTCGTTGCCATCATCATAATAGGCACCAAAGAATTCCGGATTCAGAGAACCACAGCTATTATTATAAGCACCATCACGAATTGTAACTACGGATACCGGAGTTGTCGTTCCCGGGATGACCGCTAAATTGACTGCTGTACCGTTTTGGTCGGTTAATATAAATGCAAAAGAATCAGAATAATTACATTGGAAATTACCGTACTCCTCGGAGGCAAACATGAAATCAAAACTCATATTTTCGATAAGCGGTACAAAATCAAACTCCAGTGAGGTTGCATTGTAAGATACCATAGGAGTACCTGTTCCGGCTAATATAATCGCTTCCAGTTCCGGATCACCTGTCCAGTTGTAACCTCCATCTCCTAAACTTTGATAGTTAGGCCCTCCTGAACGAATGGCATCACCTGTTGACAGGACAATTCCACCTTCAAAAGGGAAAGCCGAACCGTTTTGAACGAAGGAACCAATTCCATTCGTAGAACCAAAATTAGTACCTGTAGACCAGGTGATGTTACTTACCTGTGCACAATCCGAACCAATTAAAACATCGGTTACCAATTGCTCTACTGTATATTCTGTAGTACTCACCGCAATTGGAGTCGCCGGTACTTTAATACATACATGGAATGTCGTTGCTGGCGCAGTAGAATATGGTGCATACACCCGTACTTTATAAGTCTGTCCAACTGTAAGCGCATCTAAAAATAATGTTGATAATGAGTAGTTATTGGCACTTGTACATTCACCAACCTGTGTCAATGCACCACAATCATCCCCTTCATATACGGCAAATATCAATGAAGTATCAGTACCTTCTATGGTATTCACGGAGATAGAGTGCGTAGTGGAAATCGCTGTGAATTCAAACCATACATCATCATCCGCAGCCGTTGCACTTCCACAGGCATTCGGCACACTGGAACCTGTAGCTCCAATCAGTGTCCCTGAACCATAGGTAATACATTCTCCTGTTGGATTGGCAACAACTACTGTTGGGTTTTCACATTCATCATTTGAAATCACCGTTACAAACTGTATTGCATCGGACCATGGGCTATCCCCATCAGTACCGCCGCAAATAGCCCGTACATAAAATTCATAAGTCGTTCCGGCAGCTAAACCTGTTGCCGTATACGGATTGGTTGCTGTAACACCAGCTCCGGTAGGAACACCTGTACCTGCAACCTGTACTACCACTTCCCAGGCCGTTTCCGTACCTCCGGGTGTCCATGATAGTATCGCTGAATTCTGTGTTAATCCCGATACCACCAAATCAATTGGTTCCGGACAAGGAGGAACATCTTCAACAATAACATTATCGATATAAATATCGGTATTACCCTGGTATCCAGGCGGCACTACCCATGCAAGATGCACTGTCGAAGCACTATATGGCGCACCTGTTAAAGGCACTATTTTTTTTATGTAATAGCTGTTAGAATAGGTTGTCTCCGGTAACAGCTCATAGATAAAGTCTGCCGGTTCTGTTCCTGTAGTAGACAACATTAATTTAAAACCGGCTTCATTGATACCACTCCAGTGGCTTCCGGTTTTATAATGGAATTTTAACCTTTGATTTCCGGTAAGGTTAAGTGCCGGAGAGATCAACCAGTCATTATTGCTGCTGTTTCCCGTATACACTGTAGCCACTTCATTACCTTCAAAAGGGCCACCCCAGGTATTGTCCATATCCCAGTCGCTGAAATCCCCATTAAGATTTAAAACGGTCCAACATACCTGTGAGGCAGAATCACTGTTAAATCCTTCATAGAAAGGCACATCAAAAGCAGCACATGCAGTCGTAAAAGTAAACGGACCCGTCCATGTACTGTTCCCATTGGTACCACCACACGTTGCTCTTACAAAATAAACATAAGTTGTATTGGCGAATAATCCTGTTTTAATATACGGATTTGTAGCTGCTGTTCCTGACATAGTATCATCTGGAAATGCAGCATCTGGCGCCTGTACAATAATTTCCCATGCCGTTTCCGTATTACCGGCAAGCCAGGACAATTGCACATTATCAGACTGAACATTGGTTACAGCAAGATCTGTAGGTGCTGCACAAGGCGGCTGATCTTCTACGATAACATTATCAATATACAACTGATAACCCGATGGGCTGCTTCCTGGAACATACCAGGCAATATATACCGGACCTGGAGGTATCGTTGACAGGTTTACTACTTTCTCTACATAAGCTCCGTTCGTATATGTTTGCAAAGGAACAAGCTCTGTTGTAAAATCCCCAGGATCAATTCCCGTCGTAGAAAGCATCACCTTGAATTGCATCGGATCAAATTGACTCGAAAGTTTATGTTGGTATCTCAACCTTTGATTTCCGGTAAGGTTAATCGCCGGTGAAATTAGCATATCATTATTATTCGTACTAAAACCTGTATAAAACATGGCGGCCTGATTGCCCTCAAAAGGAGCATTCGTACTATTCAAATCCCAAACCCTGTTGTCGTTATTCAGGTTTAAAACCGTCCAGCAGAATTCGGTAGTTGAATCGGTGTTGAACCCTTCAAAGAAAGGCACATCAAAAGCTTCACACAAAGTGTTGAATCGTAATGGCCCACTCCAGCTACTGAAAGTCCCATCACCACAGTTGGAACGTACATAAAGTTCGAAACCTGTACTTGAGGTCAAACCTGCAGCCGCCAAAGAAGGCGTATTTATAGTTGTTCCTGCACTTTGTGGAACACCTGCATTGACCGGTTGTATCACATACTCCCATGACGTAGCAGTACCACCCTCTGTCCAGGCTAAATTGATACTTGAAGTTGTCGCGCCTGTAGCCGCTAAAGCGGAAGGTTGTATACAATGTTCTTCCTGGATGACCAGGTCATAACCTGTTGTTTGTGGCGTGGCCCAGGTAGAGATCGCAATAATGTAGGTCTCTCCGGCTTGCACCGCCAATGAAGGTATGGAGCGCACTGTAGTGTCGGAATTCGCCACCCCTGCAATACAGTTCACCCCTACATTCTCACATCCGTTATATACAAATATTCCGGAATAGGATGCAGTTGGTGTCATTGTGATACTAATATTGCCCGTTGTTGTGGCAGTATAAGAATAGAAAACATCATTTCCCGTCATATAATTAGTAGTCGATCCACAACCACTACCCTGATTCGCATCTGTAGTATCTGCATAATTCGCAGTATCATCTGTAGTACTATAAGGTAACTGATTTACCGCAATGGCAGAACCACATGTTTCCCCTATAGCTGCTGTATTAAAATTAAACGGCCCGACCCATATACTATTCAGGCCCGATGTACATAAGGAACGTACATAGAATTTATAAGCGGTATCTGCTGTTAATCCCGTAGCATTGTAAGATGGTGTATTTGTAAGTACCCCAGTCGTACCAATAGGTGATCCTACCGGCAATACCTGTACCTCCCACTGTGTTCCTCCTCCAGGATTCGTCCAGCTTAAATTTGCAGAAGTCAGTGAAACTCCTGTAGCGGCAAGATTGGTAGGATCAAGACATTGCTCTACCACACTGACATCATCGATAAACCAACGATCCCCTTGTACAGTACCCACCTGAGTGTGCAATCTTACAAATGCAATGTGCACCGGTTGATTGTGGTATGCTGCAGCGAAATTGACGATTTTTTCTTCATAAATATTAAAGTTAATCGTGTTCATCTCCAGCTCTGTCCACTGCTGAATGACCGTGTAATTGGCTTCATTCAGCTGTCCACCAGGACTTACATCCGTTGACACCCTGATCTGGTAAATCGTGTTTTGGTCTAAAGCAAAACCTTGCCTTGCAAAAAACCGAAGTTGTCCGTTAGTGGGAATTGTAATCGCATTGGTGATTAACCAATCGGTCACAGAACCCCCACTATTGTTATTCCCTCGGTTGATCCAGGCGGCTTTTGTACCGCTATGCACCACATCTGCCGGAGTACCAATGGATGCCCATTCCAGGTTCCCGGGACCGTGGTGAATCTTCGCCCATCCAGTAGGCGGAAAACTCGCGCCCTCAAAGCCTTCCTGACCGTAAACGGTCACGCAGGACAGTAAGAACGTTAAAATTAATAACGTAATTTTTTTCATAAGTTAGTTTGGTTCAATTATTTAATAGAATCCGAATGTATATATTATTTTCCTAATGTGAAAGAAACGTTAATTTAAAACTGCTCATTTTTGGAGATAAAAACAAAATTCTATTTTAATGTTACATTATTATTACAGTGTATGTTACCCCCTTTCAACTCTGAAAAACCATTTGTTTTTTGTATATTTGCGGCTTTATTTTTATAAAAATGGATGTACCTCAGGGGAAAAATATATATTTCGCATCGGATCAGCATTTCGGTGCCCCAACACCTGAATTAAGCAGTATTCGGGAAGCCAAATTTGTTCAGTGGTTAGACGGAATTAAACAGGATGCAGCAGCGTTATTTTTATTGGGTGACCTGTTTGATTTCTGGTTTGAATATAAAACAGTGGTTCCAAAAGGATTTATCAGGGTTCTTGGGAAATTAGCCGAATTGCGCGATAGTGGCATTCCGATTTATTTTTTTGTCGGAAACCATGATCTATGGATGTCTGATTATTTTGAAAAAGAACTGAACATACCGGTCTATCATACGAATCAGGAATTCACCTTCAACAACAAAACGTTTCTTATTGGCCATGGTGACGGGCTCGGCCCTGGCGATAAAGGGTACAAGCGAATGAAAAAAGTTTTTACAAATCCGTTCTCCAAGTGGATTTTCCGATGGTTGCATCCGGATATCGGGGTAAAACTGGCACAGTATCTCTCTGTAAAAAACAAACTTATTTCCGGAGCGGACGATGTAAAATTCTTAGGCGAAGATCAGGAATGGCTCGTATTATACTGCAAACGGAAATTAGAAACCAAAGCCTACGACTTTTTTGTTTTTGGCCACAGGCACCTGCCGATGAAAATTCAGCTTAATGCTGCCGGAGCTGAATATATCAACCTCGGTGATTGGATTGGTTATTTCACTTATGGCGTTTTTGATGGCGTCGATTTTAACCTGAAAGAATACCATACAAAATAAAAAGAGCATCCTTTTCAGGATGCTCTTTTGGTATTTGGGATGTAATGTCCTGTAGTGTCTGTAGCAATGCTACAGACCTACAGACCTCCGGTTATTTTACAATCAAAAATTCTGATCTTCGGTTCAGCTTGTGCTGTTCCTCTGTACAGTTATCACCACAATCTACCTTAGGCTCACTCTCGCCAACTCCCTTACCGGAAATCCTGCCCTTAGCGATACCTTTCGATAAAATGTATTGTACCGTACTCTTAGCACGCCTGTCTGAAAGTTTTAAGTTGTACTCATCCGATCCACGGCTGTCCGTATGGCCTTTTACCAAAATCACCATCTCGGGCTTGGCCTTCATAGCCTCTACCAGTTTGTCCAATTCATAAGCTCCTTCTCTGGTGATGTTGCTCTTATCGAACTCAAATATGATATCATTAAGTACCACTTCCGTTTCCTTGATGATCTCCTCTATCGGGTTGATCGGTGCGTTTACTTTAAGCTCTCCGCCTTTGGTTTTCGCTACCGCAAATGTGCCATTCTCATACCCTGGTTTACTCACCTGGATCGTATACGCCTTATCACATTCTACGCGGTATTCTACACTTCCATCCGACTGGCTTGTTTCCGTACCCACCACACTCTTCTTCTCATCTAATATCGAAACTGTAGCTCCCGATAACGTCCTGCCTGTTTTGGAGTCTGTTACTGTGGCTAAAACTTCAACATCACAAATTGGAGTCGCTTTATAGATATCATCGTTACCTCCAACATTACTCGCGTAGAATCCTACATTCTGAGCTGTATTGAAGCTAAAACCGAAGTCATCCTTTTCACTGTTCACCGGTTTACCCATGTTCACTGCTTCCTTGCCTTTGGCAAGATCTATCGAGAAAACATCAAGGCCTCCGAAGCCCTGCCTGCCGTTAGAGGCAAAGTACAATACTCCGTTGTCCGCGATAAATGGGAAGCTTTCCTTAGCTTCCGTATTCACTTTCTTACCCAGGTTCTCCGGGGTACCAAAGCTGCCATCAGCCTTAATCTCTACTTTCCAGATGTCCGAATCCCCTAAGCTGCCCGGCATATCCGAAGCAAAGTACAACGTCTTGCCATCTTTACTAAGGCTTGGGTTACTCACTGAGTAGTCTTTGCTGTTAAATGGAAGTGGCGTGATGTTACCCCACTGGTCTCCACTGCGTGTCGCCTTGAAAAGGTTCACCTGGCTTGTGCGGGTATTGGCTTTCTTGTCTTTCTCATACAGCTTTTCTTTAAAGCTCTCACTCGAGAAATAAGCGGTCTTACCGTCTGCACTTACTGTTACAGGACCATCATGGTATTTACTGTTCAATGCACTCACTGGCTCTGCCTTGGAGAACGTACCGTCTTCGTTATACGTAGACTGGTAGATATCAAGGTAAGGCTGGTCATTCCATCCGTAGGTCTTACGGCTGGTATTGCGCGCACTGGTAAAGTACAGCGTCTTGTCAACCAATACAGGTCCGAAGTCCGAGTACTCACTATTGATCTCAATCCCTTTAACCGTGTACTGCTTCGTCTTTTTTAATAACGCAGGAAGGTAGTTCGGCTCGGCCTTAAAGGCAATAGCACGCTGGTCGTTGGGCACTAAGCTCGCAAAATGCTGCATCTGCTTGTTCGACTCTTCGTATTTGCCATTGGCTTTGAGCATCTGGGCATAACGGAAATATGTCTCCGCATCCTGAACTCCGGCTTTGATAGCCTGTCCATACCAACGTTCCGCTTCTGTGGTGCTGAATACATTGTAGTAGCTCTCTCCCAATTGTTTGTAAACATAAGCATCGCCTTTACCTTTCTCGGTTAGCTTAAGGTATTCACTCGCTGCATCAACATATTCAAATCGGTTGTACAGCTTATCGGCCTTGGCCGTGTCTTTGTTCTGTGCCGTTAAGGACATACTGCCCGCCAACACAAAACTTAGAGTAATATATAAATTCTTCATGATTCGCTTTGCTTTAGATTAGAAATATCGTGGGGAACGGGAGACCTTTTTAGGGAAGTTCAAATCAAACAACAACATCACCTCATGAGAGGCTGGCGTTGTTACTTTAAGGTCAGAAACGATATGGTCATAAGCATAACCAATACGTAAGTTCGGGGTGATCGCATAGTTCACCATACCTCCAAAGGAATCATCGATTCGGTAGGTAGCACCGATCTCAAACTTGTCAAAAAACATGAAATTCGCTGAGGCATCCAAAGATGTAGGCGCATTAAAGGCTGATTTAAGCATGAAAGACGGTTTGAATTTTGTATTCTCTGATAAATCAAATACATAACCTCCCGTTAAAAAGTAATGTTGTACTTCTGAGCCATATTCCACCCCGTTGTAATCCAAATGCGCGGATTTGATCATATTAGGCACCGAAAGGGCAACATAGTATTTCTGGGTATAGTAGAAGAATCCCGCTCCGGCATTAAACCGCGTGGTGCTGGTATTCTCTGCAAAGGCGCCATCCGTAGGTACTGGAAGCGTTCCCGCTACCTCGCTGTTAAGCCCGATTTTCTGGAATGTAGCTCCTGCTTTAATACCCAAAGCCAAGCGGTGTTCCCCGCCTAAATTTAATGTATACGAGAAATCCCCATATACATTGTTCTCTTTTACAGGACCAATCTCATCGGAGATAACCGATAATCCCAATCCTACATTCTTCCCAACTGGGCTGTGAATCGAAACTGTTCCTGTGGTTGGTGCATCTTCGATATCAACCCATTGCTTACGGTACAAAAGTCCAACAGCTAAGTTTTCCTTCGAGCCTGCATAAGCCGGGTTTATCACGTTCATATTATACATATACTGCGTATAATGTGGATCCTGCTGCGCATGTGCATCTAAGAGTGCCGTTAATGCTATCAGGGCGGTGAGGTATATTTTCTTCATCTTGATATTTATTATTTATCGCCTGGAGAATCCCTTCCGAATAATCGGAAGGAAAATCCAAACTTATGTTACTCTCTATTTATTAATATAAACCCATCCTGTTTCGTTCGTACCGTTGGTTTTCTCTATCATATAATAGTACGTACCATCTGGCAACTCATCATGATTTTTTGACTGGCCATGCCACTGGTTCGTATAAGCACCCGTAAAGCTATAAACCTCACGTCCGTAGCGATTGAAAATTACCAGTTTCTTAACCCCTAATCCACTTAGGTTAAAGTCATCATTATCACCATCACCATTGGGAGACAAACCTTTTGGAATCCTGCAGAAAACACTCTCCACAGTAAATCCTTCAGTGCTCTCACAATCGCCATTGGTAATTGTTACCGTAAACAATAAAGGCAATGTATAATTCTCGCCCAAAGTCCCAACTACATAATCCGTAACATTAAACACATTACTGTTCGTTCCTACAATTGCACCCTGGGAGGTTTTCCACGTATACGTAACTACCGAGCCATCAAATGAGCCATTCAATGGACTGGCCGTTAACTCCAGCTTGTTGTTTACACAGTCATTCGCAATGGCAATTTCAACATCCGGTGAAAGCGTCAGGCTGAATACACTACTCTGGTCTACACTACATACAGCAGCATTGCCAGTGATTGTATATTTTATCTCATACGTACCTGCTGTACTGGCGGAGAAGTTAAGCTCTCCCGTTACTGCATTAATGCTCAATCCTGATGGCATGGCACTGAATACTCCACCTGGAGTAAACCCTGCTGCCGTGTCCGGGAATGCATTGGCAGAAACTGCACAATAGTTTAGCTCGTATTCAAAATCCGTAACCGAAGCCGTAACCGAATTAACCGTTACTTCAAAATCACTGCTGTTACCAGCAACACAATTCGCCGCATCACCTCCATACGTATATGTGATGGTATAACTGCCCTGGCTACTGCCCGATAAGGTGATCGCACCTGTAGCACTATCTACGATAAGACCTGTTGGTACAACACTAAACGTACCGCCGGTGGTGAAGCCTGCGGCCGCGACAAAAATAGGAGTTGTTCCATTACTACATGTTACGAAATTGTTATAAGTGAAGTCCGTAACTGCTGTTGTAGCTGCAGTAATTGTTAGCTCAAAGTTACTTTGTCCGCCCGTATGGCAATTGGTAAGATTCGGAAGGATAGTATAACTAACATCATACGTCCCCGGTGTACTGGCAGCAAGGTCAATTGCCCCTGTAGTAGCATCCAGTGCCAATCCTGTTGCTGCACTAAAGGTTCCCCCAGTTGTAAAATCAGCCACAGTCGTTAATACTGGTACTGCTGAGTTCGAGCAATAGCTTATGGCATCATAGCTGAATCCGGTTACCGGTACGACATTTTCCTGTACGGTTACCACGATTCCCACGATAGCGCTTTCGCAACCTGCAGCCGAAGTCTGGCTCACATAATAGGTTGTTGTTCCTGCTACACTGGTATCCGGAGTTGGTGCTACTGCACTGGCAGTTCCTCCATTCGCAACAGTATACCAATTTAAAGTATTCCCGGCGGTTACCGTAGCTGATACAGGTGTTGCTGCCTGTCCCATACAATAAGTTACATCGGCTACCACAGGTGCACCGGCTGCATTACCATTGAATGTTATTTCCAATGTGCTGGAACAATATAAAGTGTTCCAGTCATAACGGTAAACCCCACTGGTAGTGAAACCTGTAATTGTGGTATTATTTGCCCCTGGGTTACCAATAGTGGTCGCTCCCGGGTTATCGGTATGTGCAATCCATGATCCGGATCCGGCAGCTGCAATTGCTGCTACGGCATTGGAACAATCCAACGCTAAAGGATTCGGAGACAGGATTCCGTTATTAGCGGTAAAGTTGATCGCATCCAGGTAATTTCCTACACTGGCACCTCCTACACTCGAAACGGACTGGAAGATAAACCGCGTAACAGTTTGTCCTGCCGGTACAGTATAAGTTCCTGTATTGTAGCTCCAGGCTGTATTTCCTGTACTCACGGTTGCTACGGTCACATAAGGCCCTCCCGGAGGCCCTGCCTGCAATTGACAGGTATCGGTACCCTGACGTCCACGGTGTGCGAATCCATAAGCAAATACGGTTGTTAAAGGCGTTTCATAATCCTGGTAAATTCCAGAAACTACATTCGCATTCAATTCAATGAACTGGGTTCCTGAATAGGCCGCTACGTTTTCATAATTTGGTGTATTCCAGAATTCCATCATTTCATCGGAAGCTGTTGTTCTCCATCCCGGAACGATATTATGGTTCATAAAAGTAGGATAAGGAGATCCTGACGTAATATCCGGGAACTCAAAGTCATTATTCACCGTATTAATCTGGCACTCTGTTGGGTTATTCCCTGCCGGAGGTAATGGCGTTTTAATACAGATATCAAACGTTGTGGTCTGTAATGCAGAAGCGGAATTGATCATCGCCCTGATTTTATAGGTTTGCCCTACAACCAATCCACTTGCGGTGATGAAGTTATTGGCACTGCAATACATCTGTGTCAGCGCTCCACATTGGTCTCCGCTGTATAAAGCCAGCATAATTGGCAATGGTGCTCCTGCAAAATTCTGAAGTTCTATCAACTGTGTTGTATTCGCAGCTACAAACTGGAACCAGATATCCCCTGAATTTTGTGTCCCACAAGTGGTGGCTTCTGCAGAAGGCGTAGCTCCTACAAAGGCGGCTGAAACAGATTGCAAACATACTTCCTGTGGGTTCACCGGAACAGTTACTGCTGCACTACACTGGTCATTGGCAATCGCTGTCCTAAAGTTCACCGGCCCTGCCCAGTAACTCTGGTCGGTAGCCGAACAATAGGCACGTACATAATATTCGTAAGCCGTAAATGGGATTAGACCTGTTACCGTGTAATTGGCAGCATTAACCTGCTGACCTGCGCCAGTTGGCGTTCCCGTTCCCTGAGGCTGTACCACAACCTGCCATTGGGTTTCTGTACCCCCGGCAGTCCAGGATAAATCGGCTGAAGTAGATGTCGTTCCACTTACCAATAATCCTGTTGGTGCCGGACAGGTGATTACGGAAAGATTCACATTGTCAATCGCTCCCGGTGGCTGTGTTCCACCACTACCGTCATTACGCCACTCGAAAATTACACGCATCATCTGTCCTGCATAAGCTGCAGTCGGAATTACATACGTTGGCGTCAAAAAGTTGGCAGAATTATTCAGGTTTCCACCCAATTGCAAACCACCGCTATTCCCTGTTGTGATCTGAACCCCTGTAGTGGGTACAAATGTTACCGGTACGATCCAAACCCGGATATAATCATAAGGAAATGATGTTCCTTCTCCGACAGCTCTCCAGTCAAAGGCAAGCCCTACCTCAGCGGTACCTGTTGGGATCTGAATATCCCTGTAAGCATGTACTACTGAAGTTGCTGATAATGTGTAGGCATTATTTAACCCATTATCATTTGTAATATATAAAGCATGTGTACCACCATGATTCACGGCAGTTCCCACAATCCATTTATTGGTTTGCGTGCCATTGTTTAGAATCCATTGCGTAGGTCCTTCAAAACCGTCCACATACGGCAATGTTGCCGGTATTTGTGGTGTGGTAAAAGTGTATGGCCCGGTCCAGATGCTGGTGCCGTCTGCCCCACAATTACTTCGAACCCAAAAATAATAGGTCGTGGATGGCGTTAATCCTGTTAAGGCTGCAGTATTGGTTGGAGCAGTTGCGGTTGGCGTAGTTGCTGCAACTGGTGCCGTATTGGTCTGTGACAGGTAATACTGGTAGGTTGGCGTTCCGGAAGCCGGTGCCACCCAATTCAGCGTATTGCCCGTTTGTGATAATCCGGTAGCTGTAATCGCTGAAGGCGCAGAACAGGTAACCAGTGAAACCGATACATTATCAATTGCTGCCGGTGGCTGAGTACCGCCAACACCATCATTACGCCATTCGAAAACCACCCGGACATTCTGGTTCGCATAGGCTGCTGCCGGAATGATAAAGTTCTGAGTGGTAAAGTTGGCCATATTATTAAAAGTACCGCCATATTGCTGTCCGCCGCTATTTCCCGCTGTAATCTGGGTCCCGGGAACCGGCACATAGGAAGACGGCACAAGCCATACCCTGAAATAATCGTAAGCAAACGTAGTGCCTTCACCGATACCTTTCCAGTCGAAAGTCAGGTTGATCTCATTCACTGTTGCCGGCATGTGAAGATCACGATAGGCATGAACTACACTGGTCGCATTAAGGGAATAGGTATTGGTTGCCCCATTATCATTGGAAATGTATAGCGAATGCGTTCCACCGTTATTTACGGCAGTTCCTACTACCCATTTATTGGTTTGGGTACCGTTGTTGAGTGTCCATTGGTTGGTCCCTTCAAAACCATCTGTATAATTTAATACGCCAGGGATCTGGGTCGTAGTAAAACTAATCGGTCCCGTCCAAAGGCTACCGTTATCACCACCACAATTTGTCCGTACCCAGTAATAATAGGTAGTGGATGGCGTCAGTGTAGTAAAGGTGATTGTTGCCGGTGTCACATTTCCGGTAGGTACGGTAGTCCCGTTAGGCGCCGTATTCGTTTGTGACAGGTAGTAATCATAAGTAGGTGTTACCGAAGTTATAGGATTCCATGTGAGTGTAGCCCCGTTTTGTCCCAGTCCTGACATCGCCAGCCCGGAAGGGCCCGGACAGGTGATCAGGGATAAACTTATATTATCAACTACAGCCGGAGGTTGTGTTCCCGCTGAGTTATCATTGCGCCATTCGAATACCAACCGGACGATTTGCCCGGAATAGGCCGCTGCAGGAATGACATAAGTGGCATTCGCAAACGTAGCGGAATTGTTTAAGTTCCCCCCGATTTGCTGACCGCCACTATTCGCTGCTGTAAGCTGCACCCCTGTTACCGGTGAAAATGTGGAAGGTATTATCCAGACCCGTAAATAGTCATAAGTGCTCTCTCCCATTCCTTTCCAGTCAAAAACCAACCCCAACTGATCTACTGCCGCCGGCATCTGTATGTCCCGATAGGCGTGTACTACAGAAGTAGTCCCTAAATTGTAGGTATTGGTCGTTCCATTATCTGTAGAAATGTATAAAGCATGGGTACCGCCATTATTCGCAGCTGTACCAATAGCCCATTTATTAGTTTGTGTACCGTTGTTCAGCGTCCATTGTGGTGTGCCTTCGAAATTCTCCGTAAAATTTAACGGAGCCGGGATCTGAGTGGTCGTGAAATTAAAAGGCCCCGCCCATTCACTGGTGATGCCGCTGCAATTTCCCCTCACATAATAAGTATAATTCGTACTTGGTGTAAGCCCGCTAACCGGAAGCGGATTAGTTGTACCGGTGTGGGTTACTGTACCTGTTGCCGGTGTATTCACGCCAGGCAGCAGTTCAACATCCCATCCGGATGAAGTGCCTGTCCAACTCAAATTAGCCGAATTGGCCGTAATATTCTGTGCCGGCAGTGTTCCTGCAGTAGGCGTAAGACATTGTTCTACTACCCTTACATCGTCCAGAAACCAACGTTCTCCCTGGATTGCACCTACTTGCGTATGTACTTTCACAAATGCGATGTAGACATTCTGATTTTGGTAGGCTGCAGTAAAATTCACCACACGCTCTTCATACGTGTTATAATTGATGACATTCATTTCCAATTCTGTCCATTGCTGGATGACGGTATAATCAGTTTCCAGGTTTTGGGATGTGCTAGACACGCGAATCTGGAATAGTGTTCCCTGGTCTCCCGCAGTGGCCTGCTTGGTAAAAAAGCGCAATTGCCCATTTGTCGGAACAGCTACCTGTTTGGTAATTAACCAGTCTGTAATGGTGCTTCCAACGGTATTCGTTCCCCGGTTGATCCAGGCTGCTTTATCTCCAGAATGCACAGCACCCGCAGTAAGCGTAGTGATCTGTGCCCAAGGGTAAGGCGTCGCAGGCCCGGTATGGAGAGTGATCCAGTCTGTAGGTGGAAAAGCCGCACCTTCAAAACCCTCCGTGAGCTGCCCATAGCCCTTCACGAAAAATATTAAAAATGCAAGAAATAGAGTAATTTTCTTCATAGTTATCAGTTAAAGGTTAAAATTGGTGAATATAGATTTCGAAAATAGCTATAATTTTTTTCTTGCAAAAGAACTGTTAAATCAAATGCTTGTTTTTTAATAAATACAAACAACGTTTACCTAAAATGTTACATAATAAGACATTACATCACAAATCAATTAAAAAATAGTAAATTGACTGAAAGTAGAGCAAAACCCACTGATCCACTATTTTTTCATTCTTTAGTAGCAACAGTACATCAAAAAAAAGGAAGCACTATCGGGTATTTCTTATTTTTAAAACACGCTCTTTTTATCTAAATAAATGTATTCGTTCATTTAAAAGCATACTAAAACACGGGCATACACACCCGACAGCATTGGATGCTGGGCTGAATAATCGGTAAATAAAATTAGGATTGAATTTTAGGCTAAAGCCCTATTTTAATTCTTACAGATTTCCCTGAGGTAATGATCCAATTGGATCTGGAAAACGGTTCCTTGAACAAGGTCCTTGATCTGCATCAGTTCATTTTTTGAAACTGCAAGATCAATATTTTCACATGGGGTTTTCAACAGGAATTTATGGCATTTATTTTTCATTGCACAAGAAGTACAATTGTTCTTTTCGAAAGTGGTATCGATGAGATCCAGAAAACAATCCAATTCCACTTTGCTCAGATAAAAACCGGTTTCCTTAAAAACCAGCTGAATACGGTCTTCCAAAATTTCTTCTTCCTTTTTCCAATAAAAAGCGACTCCGAAATCATTAAAATATATTTGTGCTATCTGCTGCATAGGGCTGTATTTTGAAAAACAAATATAAAAATTAATTTAAAATGATTCTAAATAATATTCATAAAAAAACAACACCTAAACACTAATCACTCAGAATCAATTGGTTCAGTATTTTATCATAGTGGTTATAGTGCGTGAGGGATGGCCGCTGGCTACCGCAGTAGCGCATACAGCCCGGCCCTAAATAAAAAAGGAGCCTTTCGCCGCATTATTGGGAAAGCTCCTTTTTAATTTAGGGACACGTCCGGAATATTACCGGATGTCTTTTAGCCGAAGCTGTAATGTGGTCGTATTATTAAAGTGGTTTTCCTCGATACAGTAAATCCCTTCAAACAGCGCCCGGTCTTTGACCTGTGCTATCTTAGCGCCCAGGTTAAAACCTATTGCAGCAAATCCATCAGGGGTCGCCTGCTGCTGTTGTTTGAGGTACAAACGGATGTGTGCATCCTTTTCGCCCATTGTTTTACCATAACCGGTATCATACAGATTTTTAGTATGGAAAACCGGAGCCATATTCAAAGGCCCAAAGGGAGCGAACTGATTCAGGATCCGGATAAATTTGGGCGTAATGGCATCCAGCTCTATTTGGGCATCAATACTGATTTCAGGGATCCGCAATTCCTCCGGGATGGTATCGGCAACCACCGCTTCAAATTTGGCTTTAAAACCGTCATATTGTTCCGGAAGCAAGGTCAGGCCAGCAGCATATTTATGTCCGCCAAACTGCACGATGTAGTCGGAACAGGCCTCCAATGCATTGTATACATCAAAATCTTTAACGGAACGTGCCGAAGCGGCATACTTCTCTCCGCTTTTGGTAAAGACGAGCGTAGGCCGGTAGTAGGTTTCGGTGAGGCGGGAGGCCACAATCCCAATTACGCCTTTGTGCCAATCCTCCTGGTATACTACAGACGAAAAGCGCTCTTTTTCATTATTGGTTTCAATCTGCAATAAGGCTTCGATCGTAATTTGCTTGTCGAGCCCTTTGCGTTCGGAGTTGTAATTTTCTATTTCTGCGGCAAATTGCTGTGCCTGGTCAAAATTAAACTCGGTCAGTAATTCCACCGCATGATTGCCGTGTTTAATCCGTCCCGCTGCATTGATCCGGGGAGCGATGATAAAAACAACATCGGTAATATCGAGTGTATCTTTTTTCAGTAAATGCACCAGGGCTTTAATGCCCGGACGCGGATTATCATTGATGACTTTTAATCCAAAATGTGCCATAATCCGGTTTTCCCCGGTCATGGGTACTATATCGGCGGCTATAGCAGTAGCGGCCAAATCCAGGTACGAAATCAAATCTTCGATTCCCTGTCCCCGGTTTTGTCCCAGTGCCTGGATCAACTTAAATCCTATTCCACAGCCACACAGTTCATCGTAAGGATAGTGACAATCTTCCCGTTTCGGATCCAGCACAGCGGCAGCATCCGGGAGTTCATCACCGGGGCGGTGGTGGTCTCCTATAATAAAATCGATATTTCGGGCTTTGGCATAATTCACATGCTCGATGGACTTTATCCCGCAATCCAGCGCAATGATCAGGGAGATACCATTATCATCGGCATAATCAATGCCTTTGAACGACACCCCATAACCTTCGTCATAGCGGTCTGGAATATAAGTAGTAATGTCCGGATAATAGGTCTTGAGATAGGACGATACTAAGGACACTGCAGTAGTGCCGTCTACGTCATAATCGCCAAAAACCATAATTCGCTCCCCTGCTGCTATTGCTTTTTCAATACGCGCCACCGCTTTATCCATATCCTTCATCAGGTAAGGATCGTGCAGGTCGTCCAGGGAAGGGCGGAAGAACTTCTTGGCTTCTTCAAATGTTTTTATTTCCCGCTGCACCAATAATCCTGCTATCACGGCATCGACCCCAAGAGTCTCCATAAGGTGCTGTACGGTTTCAGGACAAGGTTCCGGTTTTTGTTTCCAACGCATAAAGGAAAAAATTAAGATAGATAATAGATCGCCACAACATGCAAGGCAACGGCCATCAATAAAACAAGGTATACGGTACGTTTGTAGGTACGGTCAAAAACGTTTTCTTCGAAATAACGGTTGAGTTCATTCGTAAAATGAGCTACTGCTTTTTCACGGTTATTGGCATCGAGGTCGGCCTTAATGGTTGTCAAGAATTCAGCCATCGGAATACGGTTCAGGATAAAACTAAAAATCTTCTGCACCCGGCCCGGTACATTTCCATACACCTCCGTAGCGACTTCTTTGGCATTGACTATAGTGCCTACTTTAGTGCTCCCGCCTATTTTCACCTTACCGGCATAATAGGCATCAATAATTTTTTCGGCAATGCGGGTTTTAAAAGCATCCATTTTATTAAAAAACAACGCCACCGTATCCATAAAAGCGCCTTTATACATTTTAGCAAAAGCAAACAGCGTAGAAAGTACTGCTACAACCAACATGACCACCAAATAGATGGAGGACTCCCGGGTAGTTTCTGCTCTTGTAAAATAGGTAAAACAGCCGTACGTTACAAAAACCAGGTGGGTTGCCACAAACAATGCCATCATCATAAAAACGCCAAAACCGGTCTTTGCAATATGCTTCCCCACCTCTTTCAGAAACGGAAGGGTTTGCTGAAATGTTGTTCCTTTTTCTTGTTCCATAGGTTAATCCTTTTCTTCTTTTCCTTCTTTTTTACTGGGCTTATCATTTTTACCCCCAACGACCACAACAATTTCGCCCCGGGGTGCATTCTTTTCAAAATGTTCCAATACTTCCTTTACAGTGCCCCTTACATTTTCCTCATGCATTTTAGACAATTCACGGGAGACGGAAACCGGTCGGTCTTCTCCAAAGTAGGTAATAAATTCTGTTAGTGTTTTGACCAGTTTATGAGGCGATACATACAGGATCATGGTTCGGTTTTCTTCCGCCAGCGCCAGGTAACGGGTCTGTCTTCCTTTCTTGTCCGGTAGGAATCCTTCGAAGACAAATTTATCGTTTGGCAGTCCGCTGTTCACCAATGCTGGTACAAAAGCGGTGGCGCCCGGCAGGCATTCCACATCAATTTTATGCTCTACACAAGCGCGGGTTAATAAAAATCCGGGATCGGAGATGGCGGGCGTACCGGCATCGGAAATCAATGCAATGGTCTCTCCCGATTTCAATCGCGAAATAAGATGTTCCACCGTCTTATGCTCATTATGCATGTGGTGGCTCTGCATGTGGGTACCAATTTCAAAATGTTTGAGCAACTTTCCGCTATTGCGGGTATCTTCTGCCAATATCAGGTCTACTTCCTTTAATACCCGGATCGCACGGAGCGTCATATCTTCAAGGTTCCCAATGGGTGTAGGAACAATATATAATTTAGACATAGTCGTTTCTTTTAATGCTGTTGTATAATACAAAGAATTCCGGTGCTCTACAACCGGAATTCTTTAAAATCGTCATTCCCCGTCGGGGAGATCGGGTATATGTTAGGAAAATTTATGCTCGATAATTTCCATAAAACGGTTTTCATAATCTTCTTTCCCTTCCCAGTTATTATAATCCGGTTTTACCAAATCTTCTATGAAATTGTAGGCATCCGGAAAATTATCAAAGGTGTTCAATTGGGAAAGTACACGGTTAAAGTCCTCACCACTACCACCAAAAAGGTATTTCTCAAAAGCAATACGGTCATTAAGCCCAATAGTAATCGTTTTTTTGATGCTATCGTTGAGCGAAAGGGGTTTTGATTCTGATTTTGGGGTATACGCTACCTTCGGGATCGGGATGATTACTTCTTCGTTTTTTATAAAGTCTTCTTCAATCCGGTCATTCTCCAAAAATTCTTCGTGTTGTACCGGTGGCACTACGATTTCTTCGGCACGGACAAATATCGGATCAGGATGTACGTCCATCATGATATCATCGAAGGTAAATTGTTTTTTGATCTCGGATAAATTTGTTTCTGTCGTAGTTTCCTCTTTTTCGAACAAATCGAAATTCGGCACAAATTCATTCACTTCTTTTGCAGGTTCTTCCGAAGCAATTTCAGTAAGGGCTTCGGCAGCTTCTGTGGTTTCTTCCCCAACAATAGCCTCTTCTTCGTCTTCGTCCTCTATCTCGTCTTCATCATCATAAAGCGAATGCACAACAGGGGCTACTTCCGGAGTTTCCGCTTCAGCTGCTACTTCAGCCACAGGCTCCTCTTCGGCAATTGCCTCAGAGGCTGCTTCAGTTTCCGGTGCTATTTCAGCTTCCGGTGCAGCTGTTTCAATAGGTGCTTCTTCTTCCGCTTCAGTAATTTCGGCTACTTCTGCCTCTTCTTCAGCTTCCGGTTCCGGTGCGGTTTCAGCAATAGCGGATTCTTCCTCAGCTGGAACAACAGGAATTTCATCTGCTACTTCTTCTTCCTTTACTATTTCTTCTTTGTCGTTTTCGGACGTTTCAAAAATCCCTTCCAGTTTTTCTTCTATTTCCACATAGCCAATAGTAGGCTTCACTTCACCAAAATGCTCATCTACAAACCGTAACACCGTCAATTTCTCATAGAGTTTTTGCGTTTCTGCATACAACTGATTGATATCAGATTTATTTTTCAGCTGCAAAATTCTATGTGCGATGCTTATCAGGTCGGCTTCTAACTTTTTTTTCATAACTTTTGAAATTATACGAAATAAACGGAGTGTTTTTTAATAAATTTGTTTTCGCTACAAAGTAATAAAAACTATTCATTTATACCCGCAGAAAAATAAAAAATGTTTCTTGAAAATACAGTAAATCATAAAGAACAGTTTGGATGGATTGAAGTCATCTGCGGATCGATGTTTTCCGGTAAAACCGAAGAACTCATCCGAAGGCTGAAAAGGGCAAAATTTGCCAAACAGCGTGTAGAGATTTTTAAGCCCGCAATAGACACGCGCTATCACGATGAGATGGTAGTGTCCCATGATTCCAATGAAATCCGGTCTACTCCTGTTCCTGCCGCCGCAAACATCCGCATTCTTGCTGATGGCTGTGACGTTATTGGTATTGATGAAGCCCAGTTTTTTGATGATGAAATTGTCACAGTTTGCAATGACCTCGCCAACCAGGGTATTCGTGTGATTGTAGCAGGCCTGGACATGGATTTTAAAGGGAATCCTTTTGGCCCTATGCCCGCACTCATGGCCACCGCAGAATATGTGACTAAAGTGCATGCCGTATGTACCCGAACCGGGAATCTCGCCCACTTTAGTTTCCGCAAAGCCAACAATGACAACCTGGTCATGCTGGGAGAAACCGAAGAATATGAACCTCTCAGCCGTGCTGCCTATTTCAATGCCATGAAAAAGCAATCGGAGGCGTTGAAAAGTAGTAAGAAAGCAAGAGATGAAGAGTCTTTGTAGGTAAGTCTGGAAAAGCATAAACTACCTATTATTATTTTCTTCCAATTTTTTTATAAAATACGAAGGTTGTAATCCTGTTTTAGTGTAAAAAGCTCTTCCAAATGATTCTGTATTTGTAAAACCAACATCTTCTGATATTGCCTTAATGGTATATTTCCTGAATTTTTTATCTACCATTAATCTTTTAATGGCAAAATCAATTCTCAAATCATTGATATATTGGCTGAAATTTTTACCCTTGTAATGATTAATCACCTTTGATAAATAACTACTGTTTGTATCAAGTTCACGGGCAAAATCAGTTTGCTTAATATTAGGTTTTAAATAGCCTTTTTCGTTTTCAAATTGTGTTAGCTTTTTTAAAATTTCTCTTACAATCTCCTTGGGAACTGCAATGGGTTTTGCTTTATCATCTTTTATTAAAATTAAATTCTCCATTGGTTCTTCCTCTGCACTTTCTATTTCATACAAAGGAACTTGCATTAATTTATTGAAGCGCTCTTCAAAGAGAAATTTTTCCCTTCTGACTTTTATCAAATAAAATACAGCAAACCCAAATGCGATACCCAATACCCCTCCAAAACCTAAAATAATTTTTTTCTCCTGATTGATTTTGTTAATCAGTTTTTCTTTTTCAGCAAAAAGCTTTGGTGTATCATAATTTTTATTGATGCTCTCTGATAAGAATACTTTATTTTTATTAAAATAACTATCGATCTCAATCAGCCTATTTAAATAATACAATTGCCTTTTATCATCATTTTCATCACGGCTGATTTCAATTAACCGAATATAATTATCCCTTAAATCACGGGAATATTTCTTCGTCATAATCAATATCGAATCTGCCTTCTCATAATAATCTTTTGCGTTAGCTGGATTTACATCTCCTTTCATTATATTTTCCCCTTTATAATAATAACAGACGGCTAAATTCAATGGATCATCAACCTCTTTAATTAAAGGAATTGATTTATTCAAAAATAAATTACTTTGGGCAAAATCTTTCTTAAGATGGCAACATATGCCTTTATACATTTCAAAATACCGATAATACGGATTGCTCCTTTCTAAATCCCGTAAGGCCTTATCTATATAGAACAAAGCAGTATCTATTTTACCTAAACGAATATAAATATCAGACATTACCCATTCTACAAAAATCAAATCCAATTTCATTTCGGGTTTTGATTTAAAAAAACGATGGCTTTCCTCAAATAATGGCAAAGCTTCTTCTGGCTTGCCCAACTCAATCTTAACCAGCCCTATATATCTATTAATAAGTAATTTCTGTTCTAAATTACCCGATTTTTCAGAATATTGTTTTGCTATAAAAATATTTCCCAAAGCTTCTTGTAATCTAAGATTTATAAGAAAAAAATTGCCTTTTAGAATATAGCCTTTAGCCGGAAAATTAAAATCATTGCTGTCCTTTGTAAGCGCTATAATAGCATCAGCATACTGCAATGTATTCGATTTATCCTGCGAAATTAATGCCTTTAAATATAAGGCATTAGCTAAATCAACGGGATTATCTTTGATTATTGCTTTCCTATAATAAATTTCTGTGTAAAATTCCTTCTTTTTTAAGTCCAATTCAGCACTATTGATCCGTTGTTCTAAAGTGGCAAAGCTAAATTTCAGCAAAGAATCAGGAATAACTCCTTGCCATTTTTGTTGTGCAATTAAAACTGGGGCAATCATTAATAAAAAAATTGTAATTTTTTCTTTCATATTAAAACAAGTGCTACTGCATTTTGAGGCAAACAACTTTAAATTATATTGGTACATTTTATCCGAATAGCATCAGCATTATAATACTATTATCAAATATTGAGAAGGTACATAAAAATGTAAATCAGCGAAAACGTCCCAATCCAAATTAATAATTGTGAATTAATTTTAAGCATGGACACTTTGAGTCTGAATAGATGGAATAATACGTAAAAGCAAATTAGATACAATTGATTATCCAAAGAAGGACAAACAATGCTGAATATAGCGTGTATTAGTGGGGAACTAAAAAATTACAAAACCATCTCTGCTAAAATAGTCATTATTTTAAAATAACAGATCCGTTCTTTTTAATTTTAAAAATATTCTATTTAAAAATTAAAGCGATATACTATAATCAATACATTGCTTTGAAAAATACTAAAGAATAAAATAATGGCAACCCCTATTTTTACTCTCCCTACAATACGAATACCGAAGAACTATAAATCCCGCAGTCAAAATACCCCTAAAAATTATCCTTTTGTAAAAAAAGCATCGCTGTCCACGATCGTGGACAAGCCGCTGCGCATTCGCTGAACTCATCCACGGTCGAAAATAGTCTCCTGCACGCTCGCTGAGTCCGTCCACTACCGTGGATAGCCTCCTGCACATTCGCTGACCCTGTCCACGATCGAAAATAGTCTCCTGCAGGTTCGCTGCGTCCGTCCACGATCGTGGACAGCCTCCTGCACACTTACTTTGCCCGTCTACGATAGCAGACAGGAACCAAAAAATTACAAGGCATCATAATTCTGTTAAAACAGAATCATGCCCCCAACTGTTTCCAAAAAGAAATACTACTTTTGAGAAAGCAATGCGCGCGTATTGCGACCAAAAATCTATTTAGCAATCCTACTCAATTTAGCTTCGTTCATGAGCCTAAACATCCAAAATATCATCCCGGCCATCGGGGCGCAATTTTCAGGAAATCCTGATGCCACTATCGATACCGTTTCTATTGACAGCCGTTCGCTACAAAATAATTCCGGCACCCTCTACTTCGCCCTTTCCGGACAAAATCATGACGGGCATGAATATCTGGAAGAGCTCTTGTCTAAAGGCGTCTACAATTTCGTGGTTACCCAGTATCCGGAGCAGCTCAAAGGAAAAGCGAACTTCCTGGTTGTCCACAATACCCTTGAGGCACTACAGCTGTTTGCCGCATATTACCGTAATGCATTTGATTTCCCCATTATTGGCGTCACCGGCAGTAACGGCAAAACAATTGTCAAAGAATGGCTTAATTTCCTGCTGAGTCCGGAATATAATATCATCCGAAGCCCTAAAAGCTATAATTCTCAGGTAGGCGTACCACTTTCCATTATTGGGATTAATGAAAAACATAACCTTGGGATTTTTGAAGCTGGAATTTCTTTAGTGGGCGAAATGGCCAAACTGGAAGTCCTGATTCGTCCCACCATTGGCGTACTCACCAATATCGGATCGGCTCATAATGAAGGGTTTCAAAGCCGCGAACAGAAAATCAGCGAGAAACTGAAACTTTTTAAAGACGCTGAAATCCTGATCTATGCTAAAAATCCAGAAGTGGATGCCCTAATTCCTGCCGGAACAAAAACCTGGAGCTGGAGTTTTACCGATCCCAATGCCGATGTACAGATCAGCCAGAAAGGGACGCAACTCCATATCCACACAAGCCAACATACGTTTACCGTAACGTTGCCTTTCCAGGACAGTTCGTCTGTAGAAAATGCGATTACCTGCCTGATGGTGTTGTTGTATTTCGGCTATAGTCCGGCAGTGATCCAGGAACGACTGCAACTGCTTTATCCGGTTGAAATGCGCCTTAAAGTCAAAAATGGCATCAATAACACTACTCTTATTGATGACAGTTATAATTCCGACTATCAATCGCTGAAAATTGCCCTTGATTTCCTGGAAAACCAAAAACAACATCAGAAAAAGACCGTCATCCTCTCCGATATTTTTCAGAGCGGCTGGTCGAATCCTACGCTATACGAAACAGTAGCAGCCCTCTTTTCTTCGAATCAGATTGACCGTATCATCGGGATCGGGGATCAGATCACTACGCATGCCCATTACTTTTCCAATATCACCACTTATGCTACTACGGCTGATTTTTTTGAGGCCTATGATCCGCTTGATTTTGAAAACGAAACCATCCTGATCAAAGGAGCGCGCCCTTTTCATTTTGAAGAGATTGTATTTCGCCTTGAAGAAAAAACACACGAAACGGTTTTGGAGATTAACCTGAATGCTATTAGCCATAACCTCAATTTCTTCAAATCCAAATTACAACCGGGCATCAAACTGATGGTCATGGTAAAAGCTTTTGGCTATGGCAGCGGCAGTTTTGAAATTGCCCGGCTGTTGGAATACCACAAAGTCGATTACCTGGGTGTGGCCTTTGCCGACGAAGGTATCGCCCTGAGAAATGCAGGAATTACTATGCCCATCATGATTATGAATCCGGAAACGCCCAGTTTTTCAGCGATCATTAATTTTGGCCTCGAGCCGGAGATTTATTCCGTAAAGGAACTGCATGCTTTCCTGCGTGTTGCAGCACAACACAATGTCTCCGACTATCCGATCCACATCAAACTGGATACCGGGATGCACCGCCTTGGTTTTGAAGCAAAAGACCTGGACACGTTAATTGCTGTAATAAAGGATAATCCAAGGGTTAGCATCAAAAGTGTCTTATCCCATCTGGCCACCAGTGACGAACCGGAACAGCGTGATTTTACCCTGTCCCAGATCGCTCGCTTTGATTTGCTTTCCAGCCAATTGCTTTCAGCACTCCACATCCAACCCTTACGCCATATCCTGAATACTTCGGGAATCAGCAATTTCCCACACGGGCAATACGATATGGTCCGCCTGGGCATTGGGCTGTACGGGGTATCGAATGATGAGAATGAGACGAAATACCTCGAAAATGTAGGAACCCTAAAATCGGTCATTTCCCAGATCCGGACCATCGAAGCAGGCGAAAGTGTGGGCTACGGCCGGAAGTTTATCGCAAGTGCTACTACTGTCATTGCTACCATCCCAATTGGCTATGCTGATGGCATCCGCAGAAGCTGGGGCAATGAGGTCGGTTACCTAATCGTCAACCACCAAAAAGCACCTATTGTCGGGAACATCTGTATGGACATGCTGATGATTAATATCACCGGAATTGCATGCCATGAAGGGGATACGGTTACTATTTTTGGCGAAAATCCATCGGTAACAATAATGGCAAAAGCCCTGGGAACCATCCCTTATGAAATCCTGACCAGTATTTCGCAACGGGTAAAACGTGTTTTTTACAGAGAATAAAGGACGATATTTTAGTAAATGTTAATTTTTTAGTACCTTAGCTTAAACGAGAACCTTATTCTAATTTAAAACTTACTACTATGGGAATGATTTCGGAATTTAAAGCCTTTGCTATAAAAGGCAATGTAGTCGATCTTGCGATCGGTGTAATTATTGGTGGTGCTTTTGGTAAAATTGTCAATTCGTTGATCGAAGATATCATCACACCAATTATTTTAAAACCTGCTTTAGAAGCTGCCGGTGCTGCAAATATTGAATCCTGGGCTCCAGGTGGAATGCTGCTCGGGAAATTCATTTCAGCTGTAATTTCATTTATCGTTATTGCTTTTGTCCTGTTTATGATTGTAAAAGGGATTAATACTGCCCGTAAAAGCGAAGCTACTACTCCAGCCGCTCCACCAGCTCCAACTACAGAAGAAAAATTATTGACAGAAATCCGCGATTTACTAAAAAACAAATCCCTTTAAATTTCCGCTACATTATATATTCTAACCTAAACCGTCCCATTGAGGGCGGTTTTTTTTATATCCCTGCCTCGTTAATAACATTTTGTTATATTTTGTAAAAACGAATTTTCTAACTGTTTAATAGCTACTTTTGTGTTTCAAATTTTACATTAAAAAATAAATATATCATTATGAGAGTTGCAGTTGTAGGGGCTACCGGAATGGTAGGCGAAATTATGCTGAAAGTATTGGCCGAGAGAAAATTCCCGGTTACGGAATTAATTCCAGTAGCTTCCGAGCGATCGGTAGGGAAGGAAATCGAGTTCAATGGAAAAAAATACACAGTAGTCAGTCTGGAAACTGCGGTGGCTATGCAACCCCAGATTGCTCTTTTTTCAGCGGGTGGCGACACCTCACTGGAGTGGGCTCCAAAATTTGCAGCAGCAGGAACTACGGTAATCGACAATTCTTCTGCCTGGAGAATGGATGCCAGCAAAAAACTGGTTGTTCCGGAAATCAACGCGGCAACACTGACGAAGGAGGACAAGATTATCGCCAACCCTAACTGTTCTACCATACAAATGGTATTGGCACTGGCGCCACTACACAAAAAATATACGATCAAACGAATTGTGGTATCCACGTACCAGTCCATTACAGGAACAGGCGTTAAAGCGGTAAAACAACTCGAAAATGAATATGCTTCCATCAAAGGAGAAATGGCCTATCCGTATCCGATCCACAGAAATGCGATCCCACAATGTGACTCTTTTGAAGCAAACGACTACACCAAAGAGGAAATGAAGCTTGTTCGCGAAACCCAAAAAATCCTGGATGACAAAACCATTGCTGTTACAGCAACGGCTATCCGTATTCCGGTGGTTGGCGGGCACAGTGAAGCGGTAAACGTCGAATTTAAAAATGATTTCGAGGTAACCGATATCCGAAAAATCCTGCACGATACCCCAGGCGTGGTAGTTCAGGACAACCCGGATACCAAAACCTACCCGATGCCGATATATGCCGAAGGGAAAGATGATGTTTTTGTAGGAAGAATTCGCCGTGATGAAAGTCAGCCCAACACGCTCAACATGTGGATTGTCGCTGATAACCTCCGCAAAGGTGCTGCTACCAACACCATACAAATTGCAGAATACCTTGTGGCACATCAGTTAGTGTAAGTTTTTAACATTTACAACTGCACTGTTACAGTCATTAGCACTATTTAAAAACCGCCTTAACCGGCGGTTTTATTATTTACGACTCCCAATTCGCAACTTTGTTACTGTTAAAAAAAATATTTTATCCATTCTTTCACTACAGTTTATTATTTTTGTAGCCTGATGAAACAAAAGTATTCGATAATAAATCCGATTATGATGATTGCGGTATTGGTAACAATGCTGTTTCAATCTGCGCATTCCACGGAGCATTTATTTCAGGAATACTTCCATCAGGACACCACTGTGACCCATCTTAAAGAGGATGGCACTACAAAATTTACTGCATTAAAAACAGCGAAACACAGTTGTTCGATTTGTGAATTCACGTTAAGTTCCATCATTTCACCGGAGATCTTTTCTTTTCATGGCAGCATTACCTCTACGATGCCTACGGCTACATTTGCCAAAGAAAAAACAGCCCTTACGGTCTTTACCGGTACACTTACCCAACTCAGGGCACCCCCTGCTATCAGCTAATACGATCTTTCAGGCATTTTCCTGAAAACACGGCTATTCCCGGCAACCTGCTGCGGAATGCCCAGTACTATCTTTTAGAAATCATACCATGCGATATTCACTTATCCTGCTAAGCCTCCTTTTTATGGGGTTTACAGGCGTGATCCAGGCCCAGGACACCGTCCTGAAAGGCAGGATTACTGACGAAAAAAATAATCCGCTTCCGGGGACTCATATCCACGCGGGCAAACAACTCACAGAAACCGACGCCAACGGAAATTACAGCATTCCCGGTTTACCATCCGGCCCACTGGACATTGAGATATCCTATGTAGGATATAGTACCATAACCGCAAGGCTCACCATGGAAAGCACTACGGTTTATGATGCTAAAATGCAGCCCGAAGTAGCCCAGCTAAATGCCGTGGTCATCAAAGACACCCGACTGAAAAGCAATGAAACTATTCCCGGGCAACAGTTAAAAGGAGCGGTTATCGAAAAATATTCCGGTGCTGCCCTGGGGGATCTCCTCAAAGAAGTCAGCGGCGTTTCTTCCCTAAAAACAGGAAGTACCGTGGTAAAGCCTGTGATTAACGGACTGCACAGTTCCCGCGTCCTGATCGTCAATAACAATGTTAAAATGGAAGACCAGGAATGGGGTGCAGAACACGCCCCTAATTTTGATGTCAATTCCGCGGGGAGCATCAACGTAATCAAAGGAGCCTCAGGACTGCAATATGGAGGCAATGCCGTAGGTGGTGTGGTGGTAATTGAACCGCAACACATTCCGGTGGGCGATACGCTATTTGGCAAAACCATCATCAACGCACAATCCAATGGCCGTGGCGGAAGTATCAGCAGCAGCCTGATGAAAGGCTATAAATCGGGATGGAACTGGAGTGTATTGGGGACTTTTAAATACCTGGGTGATTTCCAATCCCCGGACTATGTACTGTCAAATACCGGAACACGCGAACGCAACTTCACCGGCGGTTTTGGCTATAAAGGACAGGACTATGGTTTTTCGGGTTATTACAGCTACTTCAATGCAGCGATTGGAATTGCAAGGGCTTCACATATTGGAAACATCTCCGACCTCGTTCGTGCCATCAACAGTCAGCAACCGGCGTATAGTAATGACTTTTCGTATAATATCAATTATCCCAAACAGGAAATCCAGCACCATTTAGCCAAAATCAATTTTTACAAAAACTTTTCCGGCTTTGGAAAGCTGACGGCACAATATGCTTTTCAGATGAATGAAAGGCTGGAATATGATATCCGCAGGGGGACGAATGTGGATAATGCTGCCCTGGACCTCAACTTAAAGACCCACACGGCGAATATCGATTTTGAAACTGAAGCCAACAGCAACTACCTGCTGAAAGTAGGGATCAATGGTTCTTCACAGGTGAATTTCCCGGATCCTGCTACCAATGTCCGCCCTTTGATCCCGGATTATACAAAAGTAGATTTTGGGAGTTACGCTATTGGAAGTTACAATGCGAATGACAACCTGATCCTTGAGGCGGGTATCCGCTATGATTATTCCAATATCAATGCGAAAAAATACTACCAGAAATCCCGATGGACGGAACGCGGTTATGATGCGGACTTTGGCAACCTGATCATTGGCGAAGCTAACAATCAGTGGCTGGTCAATCCGAAATTTACTTATAACAATTTTTCCGGTTCGCTGGGGGCTAAGTATAAAATCAACGACCAGCTGGATTTGTTTGCCAATGCCAGCCTGGCGAGCCGTAATCCAAATCCGTCAGAGCTTTTTAGCGACGGGCTGCACCATGCTACCGGGAATATCGAATTGGGGGATTTGCGCCTGACCAAAGAAAATGCAATGAAAGTGTCCCTGACATTATCCCGGAAAAGTGATGCCTTCTCTTTTGATATCAATCCGTACCTCAACAGCATCCAGAATTTCACGGTATTACAGCCTACCACCATTGAATACACAAATCGTGGGGCATTCCCGGTTTGGGAATACAGCCAGACCAATGCCCGACTGATGGGTGTGGATATCAATACCCGATGGACCTATTCGGAACATTTCAGCCAGCAGTCTATGTTCGCCTATGTGTATGGCAAAGACCTGGACAACAGCAAGCCACTGATCGATATGCCGCCTGCCAACTGGACCAACACCCTGATCTACCAGAAAAATGACTGGCACAATTTGGTGCTGAGCCTGAGAAGCGAATCGGTTTTTACGCAAAAGCGCTTTCCAAATAATGATTTTTATGCCGATGTCATTACCGATGGGGTGAGTGTGCCCACCCTGGTCCGCATCAGCCAGCCTCCGAAAGGTTATACGCTGTTGCACTTCAATTCAGAAATACGCTTTAAAACCTTTGAAAAAACCAGTATAAGTATCGGTTTCAACATACAGAATATATTCAATACCAACTACCGGGATTACCTCAACCGACAACGATTATACACTGACGAAATCGGAAGAAATTTTGCCCTGCAATTAAAATTCAATTACTAATTATCAAACCCTTTTACCATGAAAAAAATGAAATTCCTATCCATGACCCTATTGGCAACCATCGTATTATCGTCTTGTAGTAATGATGATGACAATGTCCCTACAGTCGTTAATGAAGAAGAAGTAATCACGACCATTACTGCCACATTCACCCCGGTTAATGGAGGAGCACCGATCATATTAAGATCCTATGATGCCGACGGCGATGGCCCTATTGCCCCGGTAATTACAGTATCCGGCCCTTTCGCTACCGGACAGGCTTACCACGGTGCCATTACATTATTGAATGAACTGGAAACCCCTGCGGGTAACATTACTGAAGAAGTGCATGAAGAAGGTGTCGACCACCAGTTCTTTTTCCAGTCAGCACCAAGCATCGGTACCTTTGCGTATACGGACGCTGACGCTAACGGCAGACCTATTGGGCTTGCTTTTGATTATACTGCATCGGCTACAGCGGTGAGCAGCAACCTGACCATTACGCTAAGACACCAGCCCAACAAAGCTGCTGCAGGAGTAGCGAATGGTGACATCACCAATGCTGCCGGTGAAACAGACATCCAAATCCTGTTTTCAACTGTAGTACAATAAACGGCATTATTGCTTACAATTACCCCTGGCCTGCCCGAATAATCGGGCAGGCTTTTTATTATCCACCACTCGTCCCTTTTACGGTAACGAAGCATGCGGTATTGAATATATTTTATAAATTTACGGCAGACGTTGGTAAATTCACAACTTCAAAGTATTTCCGGAACCTTAAATTATTTATAAATGAAAAAAACACTTGTACCGTTAGCGCTGGTTTGCAGCCTTACGATAAATGCACAAACAAAAATGAACAATTTGAAATATCCCGAAACCAAAAAGGGCGCTACAACCGATAATTATTTCGGAACCACCGTAAAAGATCCTTACCGTTGGCTTGAAGATGATCGCTCTGCAGAAACCGCAGCCTGGGTAAAAGCCGAAAATAAAGTCACTTTCGATTACCTCGAAAAAATTCCTTTCCGCAACCAGATCAAAGAACGTATGGAGAAACTGTGGAATTATGAAAAAATATCCGCACCATTCAAGGAAGGAAATTATACCTATTACTATAAAAATAACGGTCTTCAAAACCAATCCGTTTTGTACCGTAAAGACAAAAGCGGAAAAGAAGAAGTATTTTTAGATCCAAATACATTCTCTACAGATGCTACAACCTCTTTGGACGGCATTAGCTTTTCTAAAGATGGTTCCCTTGTCGCTTATTCGATTTCAGAAGCGGGAAGCGACTGGAGAACGGTCATATTCCTGGATGCCGTGACCAAGAAAATGGTGGGTGAAAAACTATTGGATGTAAAATTCAGCGGTTTGTCCTGGAAAGGAAACGAAGGTATTTTCTATTCCAGCTATGAAAAACCGGAAGGCAGCCAGCTATCCGCAAAAACCGATCAGCACAAATTGTTTTTCCACAAACTGGGTACCGCTCAAAAAGGAGACAAAGTTATTTTTGGGGAAAATGAAAAACGCCGTTATGTAGGTGGTGGCGTTACCGAAGATGATCATTACCTGATCATTTCTGCTGCCAATTCTACTTCCGGAAATGAGCTTTACATCAAAGACCTTACAAAACCTGACAGTAAGATTGTGACCATAATCGACAATTTCAATAATGATGTGGACATCTTAGATAACAGGGGTAGCAAATTGTACATTGCAACTAATCTTAATGCGCCTAATAAACGCATTGTTACAGTAGATGCTGCCAATCCAAAACCAGAAAACTGGAAAGATTTTATCGCTGAAACCGAAAATGTATTATCTCCTTCTACAGGTGCTGGCTATATCTTTGCCAATTATATGAAAGATGCCGTATCCTTTGTAAAACAATTTGATTACGATGGAAAACTGGTTCGTGAAATCAAACTTCCTGGTGTAGGTTCTGCAGGTGGTTTTGGCGGTAAAAAAGAGAAAAAAACATTGTACTACTCTTTTACGAATTACATCACGCCGGGAACAATTTATTCTTTTGATCCTAAAAGTGGAAAATCAGAAGTATACCAAAGCCCGAAAGTAGACTTCAAAAGCAGTGAGTATGAATCCAACCAGGTATTTTATACGTCCAAAGACGGTACTAAAATCCCAATGATCATTACCCATAAAAAAGGATTGAAATTAGATGGTAAAAATCCAACAATCCTGTATGCTTATGGTGGATTTAATATCAGCCTTACGCCAGCTTTCAGCGTTGCCAATACAGTATGGATGGAAAACGGTGGTGTGTATGCCGTAGCCAACCTTCGTGGTGGTGGTGAATACGGTAAAAAATGGCATGATGCGGGAACGAAATTACAGAAACAAAATGTTTTTGATGATTTTATCGCTGCTGCAGAATACCTGATTGCTAAAAAATATACTTCTCCTAACTTCCTGGCCATCCGTGGTGGATCGAATGGTGGCTTATTAGTAGGTGCTACAATGACCCAACGTCCTGACCTATTCAAAGTAGCATTACCAGCAGTGGGTGTTATGGATATGTTGCGTTACCATACTTTTACAGCCGGTGCCGGATGGGCTTATGACTATGGTACTGCAGAAGACTCCAAAGAGATGTTCGAATACCTGTATAAATATTCTCCGGTACAAAATGTCAAAAAAGGCGTTCAGTATCCAGCAACCTTAGTTACTACTGGTGACCATGATGACCGTGTTGTTCCGGCACACAGTTTCAAATTTGCTGCTGAGTTACAGGACAAACAAACAGGTCCTAACCCGGTACTGATCCGTATTGAAACCAATGCAGGTCACGGTGCAGGAAAACCAGTTTCCAAAACGATAGAAGAAGCGGCCGATATCCAGGCATTCACCCTATACAATATGGGCTATACGAAACTAAAATAATTCTTAGTTTACCGATTGCCAATTACCAAAAGAAGCCGTCTCAAAACAAATTTTGAGACGGTTTTTTTATTTGATACAATTTTGGATTTTAACTATCTAGATTTTAACGGGAGTAAAAAATTGCCTTTATGCTGCAATTTTCTTTCTTAAGTTATGACCTAAAGCCATTAATCCGAATTCTAATTCTACTTTTTGAAGTCCTTTTAAAGAAAACCGTCTAAAACCGTTATTATGCTTGAGTTGAGCGAATACAGGCTCTACATCGGCAGAGCGTTGCTTTCTTCTTTGTATTCCTATTTCACTTAGTAGTAATTCCCTTGCTTGTTGTTTATGTCTTTCAAGGTTGTGGTTTCGCTCGATGCTTCTGTTTCCCTGAGCTTTAAAACATTGACCTCGAAGTGAACAGCCTTCACAGTTTTTGGCCTGATAATGCGATAAGGTTTGGGTGTATCCTGTAGTTGTTGTTTTCTGGTTTTGATATGTTTTATGCATTTTTTGTCCCATTGGACATACATAATAGTCTTCTTCTGGATTGTAATAGAGATTTTCCTTGCTAAAAGCCTTGTGTTTCTTTTGGTAGTTTTGATCTTGTTCTTTTTCAAAAGTATTATACTTCACAAAAGCTTTGAGTTTCTTCTGTTTCAGATAATCGTAGTTTTCTTCACTTCCATAACCTGCGTCAGTAGTTATTTCTTTTATCTTTTTAAATACTTTTTACCAAAGGTTTGTTCCAAATTTTCTAAATGAGGCTGGAGTGTTTTAGTATCGGTCGGATTTTGATGGATGGTATAATGAACAATGATCTGATTTTGTGTAGATATTTGAGTATTATAAGCTGGTTTGAGCTGTCCGTTTAACATATGGTCTTCTTTCATTCGCATAAAAGTAGCCTGGGTGTCAGTTTTGCTGTAACTGTTTCTTTCTCCCAGAATAGCTTCTTGCTTTTCATACTTTTCAAGATTGGAAGTAAAATTATTTTTTATGTAGCGTAATTTAGCTTTTGCTTTAGAACTGGTCTTTTCATTACCAGAGAGTTTGGCATCTATTTTAGCTACAGTTTTCTCAATTACCTCTTTGCTGATTTCTTTGAACTCTGTTGGTTCCGGGTTGGGGTCATCTTCATTGTCGATACTTTGGGCATAGTTCCATAATTCTTCCAACTGGGTGAGCATTTTTGCTTTATTGGTTTTTATGCTCTTACCCCACACAAAAGTGTACCTGCCGGCCTGAGCTTCTATTTTTGTTCCGTCGGTATAAATTTGTTTTAGATTCACCAGTCCTTCTGAGGCCAACATCAAAACTACCTGCTTGAAGATTTCTTTAAAACTCTCTTTTAGTTTATCACTTCTAAATCTATTAATTGTATTATGATCAACAATAGTCATAGAAGTAAGCCACATAAAATTGATATTCTCACGAAGTGCAAGTTCTATCTTTCTCGAAGAATAGATATTAGTCATATAAGCATACAACATCACTTTGAGTAACATCTTTGGATGATATCCAGGATTACCTTCTTTACTGTACGCTTTTAAAAGAGGCTGGATATTAAGGGATTCCACAACTTGATCAACTATTCGAACCGCATGTGTATGTGGAATTAAATCATCAAACGAATAAGGTAGAAGCATCGTTTGTTGTTGGTTATAATGTTTGAATCTCATATATAATCAGCTGTTTATCACTGATTAAATTTACAAAATTGCATATAAAAATACAAACTAAAAAAAAAGAAGCTGACTCAGTTTTGAGACAGCTTCTTTTTTATTGTTCTAACTTCAGTTTCTTTAATAATTTTTCCGAAGTCTTATCGGTATACATCCCATAGGAAGTAACAAGGATTCCCTTTACCCCGTCGATCTTCGATTCGATGCCATACACTGTCGATTCTTCAGCAGGATCACTATCCCCTTCATAGCGGTAGACTTCCGTGATTTCAAAATCTTCCGTTTCATACTTGCTGTCATTGGCTTCGAGGGCTTCGGCTCCGAGGTTAAAATCTACGGTAAAACCTGCTTTGCGCAATTCGGTGATGGCTTCTAAAACGGTGGCATATTTATATTCAGGATGCATAAGAGATCATTTTTAAAATTAATAGATCCCCTAAGTTACAACTTTCACAGCACACGCTCCTTTAAAAATCCCTTAAAATCCAGTTCAATTCCATAAATAGGAAGCCGCTATACTGCCATACCGATGGCTCTTTACCGCATTGTTAATGGGCTCTAGCGATTTATAAATATAGGAATACGACAGGTTCCAGTTGTTTTTACGGTATTTTAATCCTGCTTCCGCAAAAAAGCGCCAGGGCTTAATACCATATGTCAGCGGACTGTTATCATTGAAAAGGCTCCCCTGTATGGTCGCATCATAAAGCTGGTATTTGACGGTTGGGGTAATGAAAAAATAGAATTCTTTTTTCTCTCCTGCTTCCTGCGATGCCGCATTCATTGCAGCGCCATATAAACCGGAATTGTATACGGGCAATAATGGATCGGCAAGTGTAATCCTGGTGGTAAAGCCTGTGGTAAAGCCATCCCAGATGGTTCCGAGATCTGCTTTAGCGTGCCAGTTAAAGTCGATCTTCTGGTTCGCTATTTTTGGAAGTAACTTACGCGAATAAAAAAGTTGTATCTGTGCCCCCAGTGTAGACTGGATTTGGTACTCCCAACCGATCACTTTTTTGTAGCCCAGCAATTTATGGATGCCCTCCTGCAATTGTTCTGCGCCGGAAGCGGGCCCGAGTGTCCCCAACTGAAAATTGATCTTGAATACCGATTCATCACGGTAAAAATGATTCCGGCCGGCCTGGGCAAATAGGTACCCCGCATAGGGCCGGTCATGGTAATGTATATTTTTAGGCTGTGCCGTTTGGGGATTGTACATGTATTGCCCCATTTTAAACTCATAAATGGTTTTCGCACGTTTGGCAGTAGTCACTGCACCAAGGCTACGGTAGAATATCTCGATGCCATTGGTATAATATTGATCTCTTTTCAGGGAAATATACAGGTCATTATCGGAAACCAACCCCGCTTCATGCGTTGCCTGTCCGAAAATAGTAGCACTCATCAACACAAACCAATATACAATATAGTTCTTCATGTCCTGCTCTGTAAATACTATTATTTATACTTCCTCTCCGGAAGCGATTCCCTAATAATCCAGATCCCCTACATACCGCATCCGACGGACAATTTTTGTCTTACGGTTATTAATATAAGACGATGAGTTACTCGCCTTAAACTTTCGTGGATTGGGTAATATGGCGGCAATTCCGGCGGCTTCTGTTTTGGTGAGGCTCTTGCACGATTTCCCATACCAATGTTGTGCGGCAGCTTCAGCGCCATAAACGCCATCTCCCATTTCAATACTATTCAGGTAGACTTCCATGATCCGTTCTTTTCCCCAGAATATTTCAATGAGTACCGTAAAATAGGCTTCGAGCGCTTTCCGAAAATAACTCCGTCCCTGCCACAGGAATACATTTTTTGCCGTCTGTTGCGAGATGGTACTCCCGCCTTTCAGCTTTTTGCCTTTGCTATTATTCTTATAGGCTTTTTTCAGGGCCTGGAAATCAAATCCATTATGATCTAAAAAAGTATCGTCTTCACTGGCAATGACTGCTTTCTGTAAATTCTGTGAGATATCTTCCAACGGCACCCAGTCGTGGCTAAAATGCACTTCCTTACCATCTGCACGCTGTTCCATCGCCCGTACCGGCATTAGTGGCGTAAAAGGCACCGGGAGAAATTTGAAAATAATGACAAAGAACACTGAGATTCCGAGAAACCAGAGGAAAGCTTTAAATAGAAAACGTGTTATTTTTTTAACCATAGTAAGTTTTAATTTATACTAAATCAGCTAATTCCTGTCCGATAAGACCACCAATAGCGATTCCAATACCGCTCAATTTCACCCCGCAATACACATGGTCGGATAGGGATTGGACAATTGGATTTTTATCCGGGCCCATACCCATGATGCCGCTCCAGCGCTGTGCGATTGTAAATTTATGCTGCGGCAAAATTACTTCTTTTAACATCAATTCCAATTGGTCCTGTATTATTTTTGTGTTGGCCAGCGTTGTCGTAGTTTCTCCTACAAAATCCAGGTTGCGGGCACCTCCAAATAAGATCCGATCCCCTACATTGCGAAAGTAATAGTACCCTTTATCCAGGTGAAAAGTCCCTTTCAGGTCCAGATTAGGGATAGGCTCCGTAATCAGCACCTGTGCCCGGGCAGGCACTACTCCGGAGATGCCCTGTTGTGCTGCAAAACCATTGGTTGCCAGTACTAATTTCCGGGTTGTAAAACTGAAATCTTTCAGCTGTACGACAACGCCGTCTTGCAGCGTTTCATAACCGATAAGTTCCTGGCTGTTCAGCAATTGTATATCGGCTGCAGCCACCTGCTTTAATAAGGCCTGCATCATCATCCCACTATCAATCTGCCCTTCAAAAGGATTAAAGACCAACTGTTCCCGGGTTTTTCCAAAATTAAACCGATCGGTTTGCAGGTTATACACATCTGACTTAAACATGGGGCGGAGCAGGTCATTTACAAAAGGCATTTTGGCCCGGCATTCGGCATATGTACTTTCGTCCTGCTTCAGGAACAATTCATAACCGCCATAAGGCCGGTAATCCAACGCGGCATCACCTACTCTTTTGCGCAATAATCCAAGGCCTTTCCAACGTTTTTCAATCAAATGCAATACGTCGTCCTCGGAATGGTTTTTCAGGTCTTCTATAATTTCCGATAAACTCCCAAAACAGGCAAATCCGGCATTTTTGGTACTCGCTCCCTGTGGCAAAGCCCCTTTCTCTAAAATAAGGATCCGGCTTTTTGGAAAACGCTCCCGCAAGCGCAATGCGGTATTAAGCCCCACAATCCCGCTTCCAATGACCGTATAGTCAACTCCTGTAAACCAGTTTTTGACCTCCCAATAGCTTAACTGCATGTCTGTCTTTTTGAGAATAAAAGTACTTCTTTTATGTTGTTATTACCGCTATAATCCAATCGTTTTTCTACAAAACAGGCCAAACCAGCATTACGAATAATTCATGCAAAAACCACAAAAGAAACAATTTACACAATATAACGATAAAATATATAAATACTAATCAAAGTATTTCGTTATTTAATAAACAACACATTATTTTAATATTAAATTTGATATCCATTAATTAAGAAACCCCAAATCTTAAATATATGAATACCAAATTACTCTCTATTGCATTCCTTGCAATGACAGGGTTTTCCTTCGCCCAGCAGGGAAAATCATTCTGGAAACCTACAACCAGAAAAGCGGACGCCACAATGGTGACCAACAAAAGCAGGATCATGGATCCTAAATTGTACGAGCTGGACGTTACACGTTTACGAACTGCTTTGGCCGAAGCGCCAAAACGTTTCTCCTCCACATCGAAATCCGGTGTGCTCATCACTTTCCCCAATGCAGAAGGCCAATTTGAGCAATTCAAAGTCCTGGAATCCTCCAATATGGATCCGGAACTGGCAGCCCGTTATCCTGAAATCAAATCGTATGTAGGCCAGGGTGTAGAAAATCCTGCTTCAACAATTTACTTCAGCCTTTCGCCACTGGGATTACAGACTATGACGGTCAAAGCCGATCAGTCTGCTGTATTTATCGAACCGTATACCACTGATTTAAGTGCGTATGCTGTTTTTCGCAAAGCCGACAAAGCTGCCTCACTCGATCGTTTTGAATGTAAGGTCATTGCCCAGGCACACCAGGATCTGGACCAAAATGCCGCACGCCCCAATGCTGACGATGGTAACCTGAGGAATTTCAGGCTCGCACTTTCCGTCACCGGAGAGTACACGGCTTATTTCGGAGGCACCAAAGCACTGGCACTTGCCGCAATCAATAATTCCATGACCCGTGTTAATGGTGTGTTTGAAAAAGACTTCGGTGTACACATGAACCTGATTTCCAATACCGATGCTGTAATCTACACCTCTGCTTCGACAGATCCCTATTCTGTCGCAAGTGCCGGTGCCGATGGTGCCTGGAACCAGGAACTGCAAAATACACTGACCAGTGTGATCGGAAGTGCCAATTATGATATCGGACACCTTTTTGGTGCCTCGGGTGGTGGTGGTAATGCCGGTTGTATCGGTTGCGTCTGCAAAAACCCGACTACTTCTGTCCCTTTAGGAAAAGGAAGTGGATTTACTTCTCCTTCCGATGGTAATCCGCAAGGGGATAATTTCGATATTGATTATGTTGCCCATGAAATGGGACATCAATTTGGCGGTAACCACACTTTTACATTTAGCAATGAAGGGACTATTGCCCAGGTTGAACCGGGAAGTGGATCTACAATTATGGGCTATGCCGGTATTACAGGCAGTACAGACATACAGGCGCATAGCGATCCTTTCTTCCATGCCGTAAGCATCCAGCAAGTGACCAATTATGTAAAATCAACGACCTGCCAGACTACAATAGTAACGGGTAACGCCATTCCTACTGCCAATGCGGGAGCGGATTATACGGTACCCAAAGGAACCCCTTTTATGCTCACCGGTTCCGGTAGCGACGCTAATGGTGATGCCCTGACCTACATTTGGGAACAAATGGACAAAGGCACTTCCTCCACGACCACACCTACGGTAACCCGTACGTCCGGTCCGGCATTCCGTTCTTTTACACCCTCCACAAGCCCGGTGCGTTACTTTCCAAGACTGGCTACAGTACAGGCCGGGGCTACTTCCTGGACCTGGGAAGCGGTACCCAATGTGGCCCGTACCTTAAACTTCCGACTGACGGTTCGGGACAACCGTGCCGGCGGACCTGCTAACAATAGTGATGATATGATCGTGACGGTCAATGCAACAGCAGGCCCTTTTAGCGTTAGCGCCCCAAATACTGCCGTATCCTGGACTGGAGGCTCTACACAAACGGTTACCTGGAATGTGGCCGGAACCACTGCGAATGGTGTGAACGCAGCCAATGTTGATATCTTACTTTCTACGGATGGCGGCACTACTTACCCCGTAACTTTATTGTCAGGAACACCGAATGATGGCTCCCAGGCTGTAACCATCCCGAATACTCCGGGAACTCAAAACCGCATTATGGTAAAAGGAAGCAACCATATCTTCTTTGATATTTCCAATGTCAACTTTACGATCACTGCAGGTTCTTCCGATACCATCGCACCAACGTCACCTACGAGCCTGGCGGCTTCCAATATCACTTCCAGCTCGGCGAACCTCTCCTGGATCGCTGCTACAGATAATGTTGGCGTAACCGGCTATGATGTCTACCAAAACGGCACCTATAAGGCTACTGCTACTACAACCTCTTATGCCGTAACAGGATTGAGCGCTTCCACAGCATACAGTTTCTCTGTCCAGGCAAAAGATGCCGCCGGAAATACTTCGCCATCGAGCAATACGGTCAATATTACCACCATCAGTGGCCCGGCTATTTCCTATTGTGCTTCCCAGGGCAATAATGTAGCCGACGAAAAAATAGGAAATGTTACTTTTGCCGGGATCAACAACACCTCTACCGGAGGCACAGGTTATAAGGATTTTACATCGGTATCGACCAATGTAACCCGCGGTACGGCCTATACTATTAGCATCACTCCTTCCTGGACAGCTACTGCCTATAACGAGGGCTATGCTGTCTTTATCGACTACAACCAAAATGGCAGTTTTACCGATAGCGGTGAGCAGGTATGGACCAAAGCAGCTTCTACAACGACTCCGGTTACGGGATCGATTACTATTCCGGCAACTGCTTCATTAGGTGCTACCAGAATGCGGGTATCCATGAAATACAATGCTATCCCAACTGCCTGCGAAGCCTTCTCCTATGGTCAGGTAGAAGATTACACAATCAACATTGTATCTGCCGGAAAAGAAACTCCGGATACCACTCCTGTAACCGCAATGGCGTTATATCCTAACCCGGTAAAAGGAAACAGCCTTAACATTAGCGGTATAGCCGATAATACGCCTTATCGTATTGTCAGCATGCTGGGCCAGGAACTTGGAAATGGCAAAGTGGAAAACGGCAGTATTCCCGTAAACCGTCTGGCATCCGGTACTTATATCCTGGAGGTATTCTCTAATGATAAGCCTACTGTAAAGCGTTTTATAAAACAATAAAATACAAACTGCCTTTAATGACAAGCTGCCCCGTTTGGGGCAGCTTTTTTATGTATTATTTAGTTGTGGTATCCACTTTCAGCTTTTTCAATAATACTGAAGTGGGGGTACTGATTTGGTTGATGAGAAACAATCGTGTTTTGTCTCGTAGTAGTATGGTATATTCAAATTCCTTAGCTGCTTCAAACTTCCAGTTTTTAAGTTCCGGGAATTGTTGGCGGATCATCGTCAGTTTTGTCTTATTGTCTTTGGAGACGATTACGATTTTAGTCAGCGGAATAGCTTTCATTTTTGCAATACTGCTTTCCGTGATCGCGTCTTCTTCCTCTGTCATTGCCCCGTGTGGGTATACGTTCCGAATTTCTGCAAAATCACTTTTATTCTCCGAAAGCATATAACGGTAATTCATCAGGTTGTCCATTTCATTGGTCCATTCCGGGAAATGGGTATCGTACAACTGGATATAGGCATTGATAAAAGCCTGGTTCATTGGTTTTTTATCGGTAATATACTGGGATACCAAAGGATACATTTGCTGCGCCATATCACTGATGTACTTCCAGTTGTACCACCTGTTCGGATCGATCTCTCCTTTTAGCTTTCCATAGACATAGCCATTTCCGAGTGCCGTAGCCAGTGCTTCGTTCAGCAGCAGATAGGCATAGGCACTATTCTGTGACGGATTTTCCTTAAAGTAACGCTGAATATCTTTTTTTACCGAAAGCGATTGCTCGTCATAAATGATGTGGAAAATTTCGTGCAGCATCACACTGAACAATTCATCATAATCCGTGGTCTCCGTCTGTATTGCGCTGATAAAATTATTATAAAAAGCCTGGGCCGTAAATCCCTTAGCATTGGGCAACGGATAAAAAGCAATTTCAAATGGGATAGAATCATCCCAGGTGGTATGGTAAAATACAAGCCCCGTATCAAAATAGTCGGTAGTGTTTTTAGCCTGGCTGTAGGCCGTTAAATCCGCTAATTGCTTTTCGAACTTTATCTTATTGGGCTCGTAAATCAGTTTCCGGTATATCGGGGTAAAAGTGGTAAGCAGCGATACCAGTTCGTTCAGCGTAACATTAGTCACCAGGCCTAACGATCGTAATTTGAATTCCTGAAGTGATGTTGTTGCAATCAGGTTTTTCTTTAGCAGTTCGCGGGTCATTCCCGGCATTTTGGACACATACGGATATTCCGTAAACTGATAGCTATAATCAATAGCCAGGGTATCAAAAGCAGTAATCAGCCCATTATATTCTTTGGTGTTATAGGCTGATTTCAGGAAAGCGGCCTTAAAAGGATTTTCAGGATTGGGAGAACTGAGATTCTGTACAAATACAAATACCGCCAGTTGTTCGGAATATTTAATATCGAATACCGGCTTTTGCGCCATAAGCGCAGCGGTACAAAAACAAAACAGCAATACGGTGAAACGATAGATCATAATGGATTGGTTATCTCCATAAGACGATACAATTTTGATTTTGTAACAGGTGTTGGGGTGATTTTATGCTTGGTGGTATTTATGTGGTGGGGAAATCAGGCAATATCATAGATGTATTAAAAAGAAGAGACGACACAACGGTCGTCTCTTCTTTATCCTAAAATTTCAATTTTGCTCTATACAATTTAGATTCTTTAAGAACAAAATCTATATCTACTTTTTCAGTAATTATAGTTATATCAGAATGATACAATTCCTCGTTTTTATGAAAAAACTTTATAACTTTCTCATTAGAATCAACTTCTACTGAATCTCCCTTTTTTAGTACATATGTAACTGGATATGGAAACGGTTATAAAAGACAAAGGATGAACATTGCTGTCCATCCTTTTAGATTTAAAAGAATTATTTTTGTCTATGTATATTCGTTAAAAATAAATAAAAACGTTTTACACTTTACTCTTATCTTTACAAAGATATTTGTCCTAAAACCTGAATAATTATATAAGATTTAAATTTATTATGATAGAAATGTTAATCGAAATTTTGACATACATTGGTTTGCTTAAGTCTTCTGAAAAAAAGAAGGAAAATAATTAAAAAACACACAACTAATTATCAAATGCTTTCTTATCAATTACATTGCCTTTCTTGTAATATTCAATTTTTAGAGTATCTTGTTTCTCGCTAAACTCGTATTGTTTTCCTTCCCGTTTTCCTTTCTCATAAAACCATTTAGACTGTAGTTTTCCATCTTTATAATATAGATAACTAAATCCTTCTTTTTTACCGTAAAAATAATTGTCCGAGAGATTTATATTTCCATTTTCAGAATATATGGTAATATTGCCATGAGGTTTATCATTAACATAATTTCCAGTTGAATAGACTCTTCCATCACTATAAAAACTCACACTCGCTCCATTTAGTTTACCTTCTGAATAATAGGATATTTGAAGTAAATTGTTGTCTTTATCATGCCGTCTCCAAACGCCTTCTTTTTTATTATTTTTATAAACGCCAAATTCGCAATCAGAATCGCTACAGTTTTTTACAATATTTGCTTTGTTGTCTGTTTGACAGCAAACGACTACAGGTAAAAACATCAATATTAATATAAATTTACAAACTCCCATTTTTAACTTGATTAAGACCATGATTAATTTCCGTTTTTACATTACTACCCCATTGTTTTACACCTTCTAAAGCTCTATTGTAAATGCTTTTTGCATCTTGCATCAAATCCTTACCAGTTTTTTCTTATTTTAAATCTAATGAATCAATCTCTTATCAGAGATTCACTTTGTACAACCAACTTTGCCAGAATCTTGAAAATACCGAAGTAATTTCGGATAATTGCTAAAGTCAATCTTTTCACGCTTGGTTGCATCAATGCCGTTACCTTTATAAATATTTAGCTTCAAAGGTTTAGTTGCCTTTTCAGTATGCTTATATTCTATACAGTTCCAGTGGTCGCGACCACACTTTGGTGTGCATCTGATACGTTGAATCGAGGTCGCGTCCACACTAAAGTGTGAACATGACCACGCCAAAGTGTGGTCGCGATACGTGATAAGTGTGCATCTGATACGTTGAATCGAGGTCGCGATCACACCAAAGTGTGGACACGACCACGGTAAAGTGTGCATCTGACACGTCCCAGGTGTGGTCGCGACACGTCTCAAGTGTGGTCGCGACACGTCCTATAGCGTATAAATATACGTCGGGGGACGGGTCGTAGAAACGACAAAAACAGGAATACAGGCCAGCGGTGGCTATCTTTATTTACTGGGGTTACAAGGGATCCTATATAACACCATACGAAATACCGACGAAAATAAAAAAACTATTATTTTTAGACGTGGAACCGGCCCGGTAATTTACTCTAATGCAACAGGCCGGCTAAATCCTAAAAGAAAGCCCTACCGATTCAAAAAAATTATGGTACTGCCCTGTAGCGGTCAATTCATAACCTGCAGAAATATCGAGTTGTACGTCTTTGGAAATGGCATACATAAAACCGCCATCGACCCATTGTTGTGCATGGTGGCTGACTTGGAAAAAACCATAAGCTTCGACAAACAGCTTTACTTTTTTGCTCAACTGGACATTCGGTGATAGCGTATAGACATATTCCGGTGTATCCCCTTCTCCATCCCATTCGGCCCCCAGATTGTAGCTTAATTTTACTTTTTTCGAGAGCGTATTACTCATCAGCAACCGCACTTCAGGTGCCAGGTGTTGCACTTCAAAATCCTGGGAAGCCCATTTGGGAAACTGCAATTGCACCAATAGTAAAGTCTTGGGCAACAGTCCTTTTTCTTTCCAGAGTTTGGTCTTAACCCCTAACTTCAGCGGCTGCAGGCCGGAAGCTTTCCCTTCTGCTGTTTTTTCATTAGCCACTTCCGCTTCCACCCGTATTTCAAAAAAATCATTGACACCATATTTCACCAAAGCTGTAGGCACCGTGAAGAGACGGTCGGAAACATCCGTCTGTTCATGTGAAAATCCCATCTCGACCTGGAATCGGTTTTTGGGAACTATCGCTGGCGTTTCGGTCTGATCGGGCCTATCGGTTTCGATATCCTGGGCTTCCGCAGTGTAGCCTAACAAGGCAAAAATGATAAGAAAGCAGATTTTTTTCATGAACAATAGTCGGTTAAATTAGCAGTCGGGTTTTCCTATTATCACTAATTTAAGCATAATCCTACCGGACATCGGCATACCTTAACATTTCTATAATGTCACGGACTTGCATAAGCCGATGTAAAAATGCATACAACAGCCTCTCAATCTTTGCCTTTTGAATATAAAGGTGTACTTTTAGGCCTTTATTTTAAACCCTTATGAAAAAATCATTTATTATCCTGTTGGGGATTTTCAGTATGCAATCTGCTATGGCACAAACAGCAATGACACCGGAACAGCTCCTGAAATTGGGGCGGGTGAGCGCTTTGGGAATTACCAAAGACCAGAAAAATATCGTTTATAAAGTTTCGACTCCGGTAATGAGCGAAAACAAATCGGATTCCAAATATTATACGGTTCCGGTACAAGGTGGTACCGCTGTGGAAATCACCGATTTTAAATCGCTTTTACAGGATAAGAATATTGCCCCAAACGGGAAATTCATTGTGTATAATGAAGAGGTAAAAGAAGAGAAAGTATTGGGGAAAGATTTTTACCCGGAATTGGGAAAATCGGATGTACAAGTGTACGATGCCCTGAACTACAGGCATTGGGACGCGTGGAATGAAGGCCTCTACAACCATGTATTTTATAAAGATAATAAAGATAAAAGCATCGGTGTAGACATTCAGGCTGGTGAAAAATTCGACAGCCCACAACGTCCTTTTGGTGGTGACGAGGATTATATCTGGTCACCAGACAGCAAAAGCATCGTGTATGTAGCGAAGAAAAAATACGGTACGGAATATGCGACAAGCACGAATACTGATATTTACGAATATAACCTGGAAACCAAACAGACTAAAAACCTGACCGAAGGCAACCTGGGATATGATACGGCGCCACAGTTTTCGCCAAAGGGACAACTGACCTGGCTACAGATGAAAAGAGATGGTTTTGAAGCGGATAAAAATGACCTGATCGTTAGCAATAATGGGATCAAAATGAACCTAACCCAACAATGGGACGGTACCGTAAGCGAATACCGATGGAGTGAAGATGGTAAAAAAGTCTATTTCCTGGCTGCAGTGGACGGAACCATCCAGTTATTTGAAGTGGATTATCCGGGGATGACCCGAAAAATGCCTTTAGTTGTACAACTGACTGATGGTAACTTTGACGTTGCCGGAATTGTTGGATTTGCTGCAGGCAAAATCATCGTTTCCCGCACTGACTTCAATCACGCTGCTGAATTGTATTCGTATGACCTGAAAAAGAAAGACTGGAAACAGCTTACTTTCACTAATGAAGCAGTATACAAAAATACGGCAATGAGCCAAAGTGAAAAACGTTATGTAACCACTACCGATGGCAAGAAAATGCTGGTATGGGTGATCCTTCCCCCTAACTTTGATAAAAGTAAAAAATACCCTACCCTATTATATTGCCAGGGCGGGCCACAATCGGCACTGACTCAATTTTATTCTTTCCGTTGGAACTTCCAGGTGATGGCAGCACAGGGCTATATTGTTGTAGCCCCGAACCGTCGCGGTATGCCGGGCCATGGCGTGGAGTGGAATGAAGCTATCAGTAAAGACTGGGGTGGACAGGTAATGAAAGATTACCTATCGGCTATTGATGATGTGGCAAAAGAATCCTATGTAGATAATGCACGACTGGGTTGTGTAGGCGCCAGCTTTGGTGGTTATTCTGTATTCTATCTTGCCGGAAACCACAACAAGCGCTTCAAAACTTTTATTGCACATGATGGCGTATACAACCTGCAAAGCATGTACGGAACTACCGAAGAAATCTTCTTTAACAACTGGGATCACGGTGGTGCATATTGGGAAGATAACAAGGATACCCGAAAAGCGTATGGCGAATTCAATCCGATCAACTACATCAACAACTGGGATACACCAATCATGATTTTCCAAGGTGGTAAAGATTTCCGTGTTCCAATAGGACAAGGACAGGAAGCTTTCCAGGCTGCTCAGCTAAAAGGAATCAAAAGCCGTTTTGTGTATTTCCCGGAAGAAAATCACTGGGTCCTGAAACCACAAAATGCCCTGATCTGGCAACGTGAGTATTTCAAATGGCTAAAAGAAACCCTATAATACTGTAACGTTTCCTCGAACGTCACGACTTATTTTATTAAACAAACTAGAATCATGCATACATTAAAAATGAGACCCCTACTACTGGCTTCGGCCCTATTCATGGGGATGGGCTCGGGATTTGCCCAGGATTACCTGGTAAACTCACTAAGCAGCAACCAAAGTAAAAACAGTAAAGATGCTTTTAAATTTACTGAAGTAATCAATATTGAAAATACGCCTGTAAAAAATCAGGGCTCCTCAGGAACCTGCTGGAGTTATTCGGCCAACTCTTTTATCGAGTCAGAAATGATCCGTATGGGAAAAGAGCCAGTGGCAATTTCACAGATTTTTACAGCCCGTAACGCCTATGTTGAAAAAGGGAAAAACTATGTGCGTATGCACGGTGCGGTAACCTTAGGCGATGGTGGTGCGTTACACGACGTAATCAACATGTACCGCAAATATGGTGCTGTACCTCAGGATATCTATACCGGATTGAACTATGGTACTGCAAATAATAAATTTGGCGAGATGGGCGACCTGATGAAAGGCGTACTGGAAGGCGTAGTAAAAAATGGGAATGGACAGCTGACCCCAGCCTGGGAAAAAGCATATACGGGTGTAATCGACACTTATCTGGGTACCGTACCGGAAAGCTTTACCTATAAAGGAAAAAAATATACCCCAATAACATTTGCCAAAGATGTGATTGGTATCAATCCGGATGATTATGTGGAGATTTCTTCTTTTACAGACTATCCAATGTACAGCAAATTCACCCTATTGGTTCCTGACAACTGGTCATTTGACCAGGTATACAACGTGAAACTTGCGGAATTGACCGATGTTATTGACAACGCCCTTAAGAAAGGCTATTCTGTAGCTTGGGCGGGTGATGTAAGCGAAAAAGGATTCAGCTGGAAAAATGGTATGGCGTATGTTCCAACCAAAAATTTCGCTGAAATGACACCTGCCGAAAAGGAAGATATGTTTGTAGGCCCAAGAGACGAACCGACCATCACAGATGCGATGCGTCAGGCTGCTTTTGACAATTATCAAACTACTGATGACCACGGAATGCACATCGTGGGATTGGCTAAAGACCAAAATGGCAAAGAATATTATATCGTTAAAAACTCCTGGGGCGCGACCAATGACTACAAAGGTTACCTGTACATGAGCAAAAACTTTATAAAATATAAAACTACAGCTATCCTATTGAACAAAAATGGTATTCCTTCCGGAATTTCCAAAAAACTAAACATCTAAATCTTTTAGATTTTTTGTAGCTTACAGCGCCGTCCGGTAAGAGCCCTGCTCTTTTGGACGGCGCTGTTGTATTTACCTAAACACCTACATTCATGAAATTTTCCGCTTTCCTGTTTATAAAAGCAATCCTACTCCTATTTACAGCTGTCGGCGTTGCGTTACTGGTGTTCCTGTTTCGCATGAATATTGACACCTTTATGGGGTATTTGATCAGTGGGGTATTCATAGTTCTTCCAGTATTTCTTTATCTCTGTTTCTTTACCAATATTAGGCTGCAATTCAGCAGTAGTTCCACTACACCTCCCGACACGATTACCTACGATACACTTGGTTTTTATATCGTAGAACCCCGATGGAACCGCAATAAATATATTGCCTGGGACACGATTAAAAGCATTATCTACCAGGACCGCCCCAAAATAGAAGATTCCTTTAACACGCGTTTTCACATTACCCTAAACCGTCCTGTTGACATCATTCCAACAGGCACCCCTTTTTTCCTAGATCGTATTTTTGGTGTCCCCGGTGCCAAAGCACTGTACATTTATATTACTGACGATAATTACGGATTTAATACGCTTCAAAAAGGCATACAGGAACACCTGAATCCTGATGCTGATTTCTCGGACTCCCGAAAAGGCCGACTGATCAATGAAACACGAACGACCAATGGCTCGACGACACAAACGACACAACAATGGGAGCCCCGTACTGGCAGCAGTGGCCACCGCATCATCTATGAAAGAAAAGAGATCCGGAATAACTCCCGATTTTAAGCACTGATTTTATAAGTCCTATTCCTGGCAAATTCTTTATTTTTGCAGGCACCAATGACAATCTCAATTTACCCACCCGCTGTGTGTTACAGCCCACCCTTGCCTATGCCGAATACCTCTTTTAAAATCTATAATGCACTACAAATTGGAGCCTATCATTTCAATCACTGCGAAGACTATCTCTATACGGGTGCATTTGGAAAAAACAAACTGCTTTGTGCCGTAATGGACGGCTGCACTATGGCTCTTGATAGCCATTTTGCTTCGGCTTTAGTCGGAAAGATTTTAAAAAAACTATGCCTTGAGAAAAGCTACCAGGAGCTGGTTGTTAAAAATGAAAGCGCACATCCTATTGAGCAGGAACTAAAATCATTGCTTAAAGCCCTATTAGAAGACCTAAAGACCGTCCGGAACCAACTCATGCTGGACACTAAAGAATTGCTTACAACGCTTATAATTATGCTTATCGATACCGCTACAGAAGAAGGCATTGTCTTGGTAATTGGTGATGGAATGGTGAGCATTAATGGTACCGTCACCGAATTTGAACAGGACAACAAACCGGATTACCTGGGTTTTCATTTATCTGATGATTTCGAAACGTTTTATGCAGGGCAACTACAGAAAATAACCTTTGATACGATTCAGGATCTCAGTATAGCCACAGACGGTATTTTTACATTTGAGAAAATGGCAAAAACAAAATCGGATACTATTGATGTACAGCACTACCTGACAGCCGACACACTGCATTCCGAGACAGAAGAGATGCTGACCTTAAAACTGAAAGTATTAGCCAACGAATACGGCCTCCAGCCCACGGATGATTTTTCAATGATTCGAATCCGGAAGACGGCTACCCTTTAACAAAACAGCCCCGATTTTTAGAATGGTATATTCTGCTATGTAAAAATAAATTGCAATCTTACGAGAGGTCGCATGAGGGATAGCAGCGGTTAGCCCACAGCAAGGAGGAACGACGACGCGAGGACTAAAAGCGGATAGCCCGGCGCGCTTTTTCGGCGCGGCATGCCATAAAAAAACCCTGCATTACTACAGGGTTCTATATTTATTGTATTGCTACACTTATTCCGGATCGTTCATTACGAAGCTTTCCATGAATTTGGTCGTATAATTACCTTCTACATAAGCCGGATCATCCATAAGCTGTCTGTGGAATGGAATTGTTGTTTTAACACCTTCAATCACGAATTCATCCAATGCGCGTTTCATTTTGTTAATCGCTTCCTGACGTGTTTGCGCAGTCGTGATTAATTTTGCAATCATGGAATCATAATTTGGCGGAATGGTATAACCGGAATACACATGAGTATCCAGACGTACGCCATGCCCACCTGGAGTATGAAGGGTAGTGATTTTCCCTGGAGAAGGGCGGAAATCATTGTACGGATCTTCTGCATTGATACGGCATTCGATAGCGTGTAACTGCGGAAGGTAGTTTTTACCGGAAATCGGCACACCAGCAGCTACTAAAATCTGCTCACGGATCAGGTCATAATCAATTACCTGCTCTGTAATCGGGTGCTCTACCTGGATACGGGTATTCATCTCCATGAAGTAGAAGTTACGGTGTTTGTCCACCAGAAACTCTACCGTACCGGCGCCTTCATATTTAATAAATTCTGCTGCTTTTACAGCTGCTGCACCCATTTTTTCTCGAAGTTCATCGGTCATGAATGGAGACGGCGTTTCTTCGGTTAGTTTTTGGTGACGTCTTTGAACGGAACAGTCTCTTTCCGAAAGGTGACAGGCTTTACCATAAGCATCTCCAACCACCTGAATTTCAATGTGGCGTGGCTCTTCGATTAGTTTCTCCAGGTACATCCCGTCGTTACCGAAAGAAGCCGCAGCTTCCTGACGCGCACTATCCCATGCTTTTTGCAGTTCTTCTTCTTTCCAAACGGCACGCATTCCTTTACCTCCACCACCAGCAGTTGCTTTCAGCATCACAGGATATCCGAATTCTTTTGCCAGTTGTTTCGTTTGCTCATACGATTCCAAAAGACCTTCTGATCCTGGAATTGTAGGTACTCCTGCCGCTTTCATGGTTGCTTTAGCCGAAGCCTTATCTCCCATTTTGTCAATCATTTCCGGAGAAGCCCCAATAAATTTGATTCCGTGTTCCTGGCAGATCTTAGAGAATTTTGCATTCTCAGATAAGAAACCATATCCAGGGTGGATAGCATCAGCATTAGTAATTTCTGCCGCTGCAATGATGTTAGACATCTTCAGGTAAGACAGGTTACTTGGCGGAGGCCCGATACACACTGCTTCATCAGCAAAGCGTACATGTAGGCTTTCTGCATCGGCAGTAGAATAAACGGCTACCGTTTTGATGCCCATTTCTTTACAGGTTCTGATCACACGAAGTGCAATCTCTCCTCTGTTGGCAATTAATATTTTTTTAAACATCCTTTACAATTTGAAAATTAAAAACAATTGAAAATTAGAAATCGATATGAATCTTCAGATTATGACGGATCAACTAAGAATAAAGGTTGGTCAAATTCTACCGGAGAAGCATCATCAACTAAAACTTTCACGATTTTACCAGTTACTTCAGATTCGATCTCGTTGAACAATTTCATTGCTTCAATTACACAAAGAACATCTCCTTTGCTGATTGTGCTTCCTACTTCAACAAAAACCGGTTTGTCTGGAGATGGTTTTCTGTATAATGTCCCAATAATTGGTGATTTTACAGTAATGTAATGTGCATTTTCTTCCACTGCAACCGGGGTTACTGGTGTTGCCGGGCTTGTTGGCAAACCTGCGTTAGCCTGTGGCAAAGCAGTTTGTACCGGTACATGCTGTACATACGCCGTGGTTTCAGCCAATGCAGCTTCATTAGTAGTCTTGATAGTGATTTTGATATCGTCCATCTCTAATTTTACTTCTGTTGCACCTGATTTAGCTACAAATTTAATTAGGTTTTGAATTTCTCTTAAATCCATGATATTTGTCTTTTTTGTTTAGTTTATTATTTGTTGTATGCCCATTTGAGATATATAGATCCCCAAGTAAATCCGCCACCAAAAGCGGCAAAAATAATATTATCGCCTTTTTTGAAAAGGTGTTCGAAATCGCTAAGTAATAAGGGTAATGTTGCGGAGGTAGTATTTCCGTATTTCTGGATGTTGACCAGGACTTTAGATTCGTCCAGTCCCATTCGTGATGCAGTAGCATCAATAATACGTTTGTTGGCCTGATGAGCAGCCAGCCAGTTAATATCTTCTTTAGTAAGATTGTTGCGCTGCATTATTTTTTCACTGACATCAGCCATACCGGAAACGGCATATTTGAAAACGGTTTTCCCGTCCTGATGTACAAAATGTTGTTTGTTTTCAACGGTGGCTGCTGAGGGGGGAAGTATGGATCCACCGGCAGCAATATTCAGGTATTCTCTTCCAATTCCATCACTTCGTAAATATTCATCCTGAATGCCAAGTCCTTCATTATTGGCTTCAAAAAGCACCGCTCCGGCACCATCACCAAATATGATACAGGTTGCCCTGTCGGTGTAATCTATAATAGAGGACATTTTATCAGCGCCTATCAGTAGTACTTTTTTATATTTCCCGGACTCGATATAGGCCGAAGCAGTCGACATTCCGTATAAAAAACTTGAACAGGCAGCCTGGAGGTCGTAGGCAAAAGCATTTACAGCTCCAATTTCTGTTGCCACATACACTGCGGTAGAAGCAACGGGCATATCCGGCGTGGTCGTTGCCAATAATACCAGATCAATATCTTTAGGGTCAAGACCCGATTTTTCAATTAAATTTTTGGCTGCGTTAATCGCCAAAAAAGAAGTTCCTTTTCCTTCTTCTTTAAGAATGCGTCTTTCTTTGATTCCAGTGCGTGAAGTTATCCATTCGTCATTGGTTTCAACCATAGATTCCAATACCTTGTTTGATAGCACAAAATCCGGTACATAAGCACCAACAGCGGTGATAGCGGCTGTAATTGTATTCATAGGGTCGTTTGTTTTCTTAACAAATTGTTAATTTGAAAAGAGGTGGAAATTACAAAAAAAATCAAAACCTTATTGCTTTTTCGCAATATTTAACTCGAAACTATAATTATCTCCAACAATCTGAAACCGGGTTCTGATAATTTAGGACGCAAAAGTATAATTCCATGCTAAATTATTAAAATCCAGGGGCTCAAAATTTCGGTAAACAAAAAAAACTCTCACTAGGGAGAGTTTCAATTCTAATTATAAAATCGTATTAAGCAACAGCTTCCTGTTTGTCAATTACAACCTGACCTCTGTAATACATTTTACCTTCATGCCAGTAAGCTCTGTGGTATAAGTGTGCTTCGCCTGTTATAGGACATGTTGCAATTTGAGGAACAGATGCTTTGTAATGTGTTCTTCTCTTATCTCTTCTTGTTTTCGAGGTTTTTCTCTTAGGATGTGCCATCTTACTATATTATTTTTTTTTATCCGTTAATAGTTGTTTTAATTTGTCCCAGCGCGGGTCCGTATTCTCTTCTTCAGTTTGTTCTGGTTCTTCTTTATGCCGTAATTCATTCAGTTTGTCAAGGGTTTCGGATTGTAAACTTCCGTCCTTTACACCGGGATGAATTCTTTTAGAGGGCACAGATAGCACAATCATCTCATAGATGTATTGTGACACGTCTACCTGGTGTTCTCCGTGAGGCAAAATGAGCAATTCTTCATTGTCATCATTATAGGCATCACCAAATTGCACGACCACATTAATCTTCCCTTTTATTGGCAGGTCAAAAGACTCTCCCGTTTGGTCGCATGGAACGTTTATCGTTCCTTTATGCTTAAAGGCAAGCTCCAGCATTGTGGCTTTTTTCTCTAAAACTACATTTACTTTGATGTTGACATCGTCATATTCGTCATAATCAAAGTTTTCAAAGAACTCTTTATTAATTTGATATTCAAACTGATGTTTCCCCAATTTTAATCCTATAAACGGAATTAAAAATTCTTTAGTCGCATTCATTTCATCAACAGTTTTGAGCGTGCAAAGATATAAAATAATTGTAAATCCAAAAGGGGTTACAAACATTTTTTTGTTAATAAATCTTTTTATTTCATTTTTAAAGGATTGCTGGTGATTTCCTTATACTCATTTCGGGCATTATAGATATCAATTGCCTTATACACCGCTTCTTTGAACGAGGTAAAATCGGCTATTCCTTTTCCGGCAATATCATAGGCAGTACCGTGATCTGGTGACGTTCGCACTTTATCCAGGCCCGCAGTATAATTAACACCATTCCCAAAAGACAAGGTCTTAAAAGGAATTAGCCCCTGATCGTGATACACCGCTATAATAGCATCAAATTTTTCATATTGGTTGCTTCCAAAAAAGCTATCCGCAGCATAAGGCCCAAAAACCAGTGTTCCCTGTTCGAACAATTTCTTAATCGCTGGTTTGATGATCTCATCATCTTCCTTTCCTATCACGCCATTATCACCACAATGAGGATTCAATCCCAATACGGCAATTTTAGGCTTATTAATTGTAAAATCCTGAGCCAGTGACTTTTTGACGGTCAGTATCTTTTTGCGGATCAGTTCTTCGGTCAGGTGAGATGCAATTTCGTTCACCGGAATATGATCGGTCAATAATCCCACCCGAAGGGCATCCGACACCATTAACATCAGGGCATCTCCTTCAAGCTCCTGACCCAGGTAATCCGTATGTCCGGGAAAATGAAAATCTTCCGACTGTATATTGTATTTGTTGATTGGAGCGGTTACCAAAACATCGATCAGCCCTTCTTTTAAAGCGTCTGTAGCAGCTACAAAGGATTTTACCGCATAAGAACCTACAACCGGATCATTTACACCATACTCGATATTTACGCCTTCCTTCCATACATTCAGCACATTTACCTTTCCGGTCAGTGCCTGGTCTATTTTATCAATTCCATGCAGGTTAGAGGTCAGTTCAAGATTTTTTTTCAGGAATGACAATATCTTCACATTTGCAAAAATAATGGGCGTACAGAATTCCAACATCCGACTATCTTCAAATGTTTTCAAAACCACTTCGCTTCCAATACCGTTTAAATCTCCAATCGAAATTCCCAGCTTAATATTTTCTGCTTTATTCATTACGAGTACTTAATTATTTATTGCTAAATTTGAGGTGCAAATTTAAGAAAATAAAATTAAGGAATGTTTACAGGAATCATCGAAACATCAGGTTTCATAAAAAATATAGCAAAAGAAGGCGACAATCTGCATCTGACTGTTGCTTCTTCGCTATCGAATGAACTAAAAGTAGATCAGAGCATCTCACATAATGGCATCTGCCTGACAGTAGTAGCACTGGAAGCCGACTCGTTTACAGTCACAGCCGTGCGGGAAACGATTGAAAAAACAACTATCGGAGACTGGAAAATTGGTGATATTATTAATCTGGAACGCGGCATGAAACTGGGCGATCGCCTGGACGGCCATATTGTACAGGGACATGTGGATCAAACCGGAACGTGTAGTAGTGTAGAAACGGCAGAAGGAAGCTGGTATTATACCTTCGAATATGACGCGGCGCAAAATAACATTACGATCGAAAAAGGTTCCATTACGGTAAATGGGGTAAGCCTAACTGTAGTCAACTCGAAACGAAACTCCTTTAGTGTAGCGATTATACCTTATACGTATGAACATACGAATTTCAAAACCCTGAAATCCGGAGATAAAATCAATCTTGAATTTGATGTAATCGGAAAATATGTAGCCCGCCTGCAAGGATTAGGAAAGTAAAAAAAGGCCTGTATATCAGGCTTTTTTCTTTTTTTGCATACCATAAAAGCCAAGTGCTATTCCGGAAGCAAGCAATACTACGGTCATAGTAGTACTTCCAATAGGCAATAGCGGACTATCACAATTATATTGCTGGAGGCAAGCTATATATTGTTGTTGGGTAATTACTCCATTATTATAATCTTCGGTACAATCCTCACAACCATACGGCGGCGGCGTAACTTGCGAAACAGCACTTAGGCTAAACAGCAAGAGTATTATACAATAACAGGCTTTCATTTTAAACTTCATGGGGGATCCATTTTCATGAGCCGCAAAATTAAATAAAAAACGCTGGAAAAGTCTTAAAATTGTAATTGTTTTCACAAATATAATATTGATTTGCAAGTCATCGGTAAATTCTGCTTTTAATCGGATACTACCTGTAATGACCTCTTTTAAATTAACTTACTTTTTAGAGATCTTATATTCCAAACTGCTACTTTATAGTTAAAGTATTTAAATCAGTAACACTATGGACGAACTTAAACAGGACTTTGACTGGAGCGCGATATTATTCGGAGAAGAAAACTGGACTTTCTATCCCGAAGTAGTGTTACGTACCCTCATCATGTATGTCATCATCCTTTTCAGCCTCCGTTTGTTAGGCAAAAGAGGCGTAAAACAACTTTCTGTTTTTGAACTTGTCGTTATTATAAGCCTGGGTTCTGCTGCAGGTGACCCTATGTTTTATAAAGAGGTGGGATTGCTCAGCGGTATAATCGTATTTATCTGCATCATTCTGGCGTATAAAATCACTACTTATTTTGTTGGGAAACATGAGACGTTTGAAAGACTTATTGAAGGGACCTGCACCTGCCTTATTCAAGACGGTCGTTTTGCAATTGAGAATTTCAAAAAAGAACCTCTTGCTTACGATGAGTTCTTTTCGGAATTACGAGCGAGCAGCATCTCACATTTGGGTCAGGTACAGCAAGCCATCATAGAAACTTCGGGCAATATTAGTATTTATTATTATGCGGACGAAGATGTCAAATATGGCTTACCAATACTCCCCCAACTTTACAAACAGAAATCGGAAACAATTCCAGCACCTGGGCTTTATGCGTGTAGCTTTTGTGGCACAATAACAGAGCTACAACCAACGAAGCACAACTGTACCCGATGCAACCGAAAGGAATGGGTAAAAGCGATTAATACGATACGTGTACGCTAGCCTATCACTTCTGCAATATTCTCATTTTCCAGCAATTTAAGCAACTGCATTTCTTCTGCGGTAAGCGTATCACTGACTTTGGCTTTTTTCGGTACATAATGCCAGATGGATCCTTTCTCATAAGCCTCAATAACTGTAGGATGCACATAATACTTTCTACAGACGGTGCGGGTATTTCCTAATTTTGCTGCAACGGCATCGATAACTTCTATTGTTTTTTTCTTACAATCGGATAGTGTAACATGCTCCCCTATTTCCTGGAAAGCACACAACGCATTCACACTTCCGGCCCAAACCCGAAAATCTTTAGCGGTAAAATCTTCAGCGGTAATTTCCTTAAGATAATGGTTCACATCTTCCGATCCTATAGAATGGTGTTTTCCGTCATCATCATAATACTGAAACAGGTCATGCCCGGGAATATCCCTGCATTTTTTAACCAGGTTCGCCATCCTTTTACTCTGCAGGCTGATCTTGTGCATCACCCCTTTCTTTCCTTTAAAATCAAAATAGACTTTCGACTTATCGAAATGCACATGCCGATCCCGCAAAGTGGTAAGTCCAAACGAGCCATATAATTTTTTGTAGGCTTCATTCCCAATACGGATATTGGTTAATTCGATGAGTTTAATCACCAGTGCAATTACCTTTTCATACGGAAGTCCCTTCCGGTTCAGGTCTTTTTCCACCTGTTCCCGTATTAGCGGCAATGCTTTTGCAAACCGCCGCAACCGAAAGAATTTAGATTGGTTCCGGATTTTATTCCATTGGGGATGGTAACGGTATTGCTTGCGTCCTTTGGTATCCATTCCGGTCACTTGCAAATGGCCGTTCTCGTAAGGAGAAATCCACACTTCTTCCCAGGCTGGCGGGATGACCAGTTTTTGAATCCTTTCTAGGATTTCTTTGTCTGTGATCCGGTTATTTTCCTCATCTACATAATAAAAGCTACTCCCTTTCTTGCGTCGGAAGTAGCCTTTAGTACTATGGACAGCATACCGAAGTCCTGCTGCCCGGGCAGTAATCTTAGGATCACTGCCTATTTTCTCTAATTTTGCCTGAAGCCGGTTCATGTACTGAACTATTCGTTTTCACGGTCACCAATACTGAGGGTATGTAATACTTTGGCAGCACTTTTTTCAGTAAAAGCACCAAATCCAGCTACAAAAACCCCTTTTTCCCCATTCGAAGAGGTAATTCCATAAACGGTAGCCTCATCACCCGGATCAGATTCTCCTTCATAGCGGTATACCTCATCAATTGTAAATTCTTCAGGACTGTGTTTAATCCGTTCTTCCTGCAGATTAAAATCCACCGAATATCCTTTGTCGGCCAACTCGCTCAATGCTTTCGAGACGGGGGCGTAGTGAAACATTCTTTTCATAATTTTAGTTTTTAGTTAGTCATTTAGTTCTACTAAAATTACAATTATTTTTCAATGAAACATTTTACAGCTTGTCAAATCTTTGTTAAAGTAAGTGTTTCCTTACTTGTTGGATGTGTAGCCTCTATTTTCATCGAATCATTTTTTCACCACTTTCACCCACTGTTCACCGCCTTTACTATCGGTAAGTTGTACCATATAGATTCCTGTTGTCGCCATACTAAGATCTATTTGGGATTGTATTTCGCTCACTTCTCCTTGGGCAATTACAGCACCTAAAAGAGTATACAACGTATAATGAAGCACTTGTGGCGTATCCTGAACTATAGTAAGGATACCGTTGGTTGGATTTGGATAGACTTGTAGTGTTTTTAATGCTGAACTTCCAACAGACAAAACCTCACAAGTTGCTGTTCCATATTTTGCTATAAAGAAGTCCGTCTGCTGTCCCGTGTTGAGCAACGTTTGTCCCGCAACCTGAAGCTGGCTGCCAAATTTCCCTCCCACATAATAATTCCCTGCACTATCTGCAGTCGTTGCAGTACCAAAATCACTGAAACCAAAACTACCGTTTAACATGGTAAGTGCATTCAGGCTTCCTGTTTGCCGGTTAAATCGTGCGGTAAAAACTTTATAGCCGCTGTTCGTTGGCACTGTCAGTTGGCTTCCGGACCAGTTCAGGTTTCCGGCATTACCTCCCGTAATAAAAACCTCATTACCATGTACCGCTATCCCATCTCCAAAAACACTGTTATTCGTCGTAGCATTCGTTTGCCAAAGTGTATTTCCATTGCTATTCATCGAAAGAACAAAAGGAAAAGGCTGGTTGTCGGTGGCTGTAAAAATCTGGCCATTAAATCCGTCACCACTCACGGTGGCACCTGTAACATATAATGTCCCTGTAGTATCCAGCGTAATATCCATATCCAGTGAATAACTGGTGGTCAGGGTATTTTCCTTTTTCCACAAATAGCTTCCTGAAGCATTAAATGCCGCAATATACAAGTGATTGTTAACATTTTGCCCGCCCATAATCACCGTATCATCACTCAATAAGGACTTATAGCCTGCTATATATAAATTCCCATTAGCAGGATTCCGTACCATTTTCAAATGATTGACCGCAGAACCTCCCAGTTGCATATCGATAGGAAAGGCTCCTACGAAATTGCCATTAACATCATATTTAAACATACACAAAGACCGGCCTGGTGTAGTATTGACAAAATCACCCTGCGCATAACTCCCGGGCAGGATATAACAAATCCAGAATACATTGCCCGATGCATCAACACTTAAATGCACTGATGTCTGCCCATTGGTGGCATCAATTTCAGAAACATCTGCGGCCTGCGGCATCCGCAACCAGTTCATTACACCTTCTGTAGTATATTGCACCACAAAAAGCGAGGCTTTATTTTGGTTGCCCACTCCATAGGGCAATATCGTATCGTTTGCCACACCTTCGCTGCCAAAATGTACGGGAAAGTTTGGAGAATTTCGGATCACCCTACCTGTAGTATAAATGTGACCGAGGCCATCCGTTTCCAATCCCAATAACACATCACTGCCGCTGCCACCAATAACTTTTGACCATCGGTAGTTCCCGGAACAGTCAAAACTGGCTATTACATAATCGATATTAGCACCACCGCCGCCGCCATATTCACTGTATGTATTCTTTTGATGCCCATCTACATCTGCATTGGCAATACCAATAGGAGAAAGCAGGTATACATTCCCGTTCTCATCTGTAGTCATTGCTTTTACATGCTCTTCGTTGTTCAAACTGGAAGCAGGTATTTCATCTGTACTGCCACCCCTTTTCCCCCATTGCCACGCTTGAGCCTGAAGTACTATCGGAAAGGACAGCCATAAAAAGGTAAATAATATTAAATTGTAATTGTGCTTCATAGTCCAATTTGTTATAAATAAAAGCTGGCAGAAATTTCTTTCTGCCAGCCTTTGTGATTAGTTTTTAGCTAAATTCTTCTGTATCTTAATAACACCATTCTCTTTCATGACGACAATATATTGTCCTGAAGGATAGCGCGATAAGTTTACTTTCCAAACCCCTACAGCGTCTTTCGGACTATAGGATTCCAGTAAATACCCCATTATACTATAGATTTCGATAGTTCTTTGCGGAACATCTTTACCTGCATAATGGTATCGTAATTCCGTATCGGATTTAACCGGATTCGGTACGATCATCAGCTCATCAAAATCGGTTACAACGTCACCTTCTGTAACTTCTACAGGGCGAGAGCTATAACAAAGTGCCGGGAAATTTACTTTTCTGGTTGATTGACACAGTTCTGATTTTTTCAGTTCTGCTTCAAATACCATATTCACAGAGCCTCCCATAAATCCAGTAGTAGGAATAAAATTCACACTATACGGATTATTACCCGGTTGTACCAAAAGGCTTCCTGGCTGGAAGATTCCTGTACCCGGTGCTGAAAGATTCACTACTATATCATAACCATATGGATTATAGATATTCATATGAACTACATAATGACAGAATGGTTTTGAATCTACAGTGATATCTTTTATTTCCACTTCAAACAGACAACGCTGGCAGTCTTTCAATATCACATCCATTGGTTTACTTCTCTTTTCACACAAGCCATTATCAAGTGCTAAGGTATACGTTCCAGGATTCGATACCATATAAGGTGCTACAGCTCCGGAGCCTGAACTAGCGATATTGCCATTCAATGTCCATTCCCAATACGGGAAACTGGCCGCAGGGCCTATTAGAATGTTTGTCGATTGTTTATAACAGAAGACATAACAACCCGATGGGAAAATCCAAAGATAGTTTTCCGGATTTTTTGGTACTTCAAATTGTGCTGTAGTACTACAACCCGATGGATTGGTAAAACGAACCTGATAAGGTCCACCTTCCGTCACAAAAATCTCACTGCCCTGCATACCGTTACTCCAGGTATAAGTACCCGGACCACTTCCGGTAGCTTCTAATTTAATTCTATAACGGTTGCAATTATCCATTGTAAAACTCAGCTGCGGTTGTCCCGGAACATCATATACTGTAACCGTATGGCTTACGGCTGTACTACAAAATCCTCCATTACCATCCGAACCTGTCGCGATTACGGTATAGGTATAGGTCCCTGGGTAGTATAATATCTGGGCTAACTTTGGTAGTGTTGTACCTGGAATCGTCGCCCCATTCAATTGCCATATATAGGTTATATTCGGGCCTGCATTCGCCGAAAGTTCAAAATACTGACCCGCACATACTGCATTAGGCCCTGTGAATACCACTGAAGGAGCCGAAGCAAAAACAGCATTCACTCCTGAAATATTGGTTTTCTTACAGCCGTACTGATCTTCTGCAATTACCCAGTAATTACCGGATTGTGTTACCGGGAAAGTACCTGTCGAGGTTGTCCCTAATAATGTCTGACCCTGCATCCAGTAAAAATTCTGTGGTGTTACTGTACCCTGATTAACATACTGCAAGGTTATGACACCACCTTTACAGGCTCTTGCCGGAGTATTTAAATATCCTTCAATACTCATAAAGCGAACATTCACTGTTTTGGTCATACTGGTAGAACATCCGTATTTGTTAGTTACGGTCAGTTTTACGTTTTTAATACCACCTGTAGCAAATTTCTTATCCGGATTCTGTTGTGTATTGCTGGATCCATCACCAAACTCCCATAAATAGGTCATCCCTGGTTGGTTGGCTACGCTAAAATGCACTCCTGCATCCAGGCAAGTGTAATCTACAAAAGAGAAATTCGCAGTTGGAAATGCCTGAAGATCTACTGTAATTGTTTTAGAACAGGCCGGAGCACCACCCCCTGAAATCCGTAGTTCTACTGTATGTAGCCCTGGTGTCAGAGAAAGCGTATGCTGGTTGTTTCCACCATTCGATACGGTGTTGCCATCTACGATAAACTGCCAGTTTTGAATTGACGTTCCAGTATAGAAATTAGAAGCATCCAGTAAGGTAACGGCATAAGTACCCGGTGTTGCGCCACAGCTTACATTATATTTCACATCCGGAATATAAGGCACTATGACATTAGCCTGACGGAATACGGTACATGGCTCCCCATTGGTCCCTGTATAGGTCACAAAATAAAAAACGCTATAGTTACCTGCTTTGGTAACGGTAAATTGCGCCGAAGTATTGGTTTGTGGGCCTGCTGTCATGTTTGGACTTTGTGACCAGCTCACTCCAATTGGACTACCATTAAATGATCCCGAAGCGGTAATGGTTCCACAATTATTGATTAATGATACATTAACCTGTGGTGCTGGGCTGATAGTACAACCAGGACTTGTGCCACAGGATTGTATAATATTAACTTCATTCGTTTTGGTCTGACAGTTATTGGTATTTCTTACAATAGCATAGTATTTACCAAAATTTGTCGGAGCATACGAATAAACACCACTTGTACCAGGAATCAGTGTATTATTATAATACCATTCTATTCCGGAAACAGATCCGTACCCTGTTTGTATTGTAGCTGTCAGTAGATCATTAATCTCACCCTGAGTACAAAATGCAAAATCATTACCCGGTGTAATCAAAGCTACCGGAGAAGGCATAACGGTAATCTGACGTGTAGTAGTGACTGTACTCGTACAACCATTAGCCCCAACAACTGTAACAGTAACCGTATAATTGGTGTCGTTACCATTCAATTGCGTATAAAGATGTACGGGATTTACGACATTAGTAATAATCGTACCATCTCCAAAATCCCAGGTAATCGATTGCCATGAGGTTAAGGCCGGCGAAGATGACACTACCGGTGCGTAATTCTCACCTCTACATATCAATTGCGGTGCTGTAATCGTAAAAACTGGCGAAGCTAAAATTTTCACCGGATATACTGTAGTATAGTTTTTACCACATTTGCGTATCGTCAATTGCAGGTCTACTACTTGTGTTGTTGTTACCTGATTCCACAATACCTGTACAGTGGGTGTCCCGTTACCGGAACTTATACTTCCCAAATTACTTGCGATACTCCAGGTATACTGGTCTCCTGCAGTATAGCCAACACTATAGCTCTCATAGGAACTCGGACAAACTGCCTGATTTCCGGTCACCACCGTAGGAACGACCAGGCGTCCGATAACAGTGCTGCGCACTAAGGAGCGACAGTAGGGCGAATTTGTACTTTCATTCCAGGTATTTAAGACAAATGGTGATGTCGCTGCACCATTAAATATTACAGTAACTTCATTTCCGGTACTACTACCCACGATCTCACCATTAACGGCTTCCCATCGTGTGATTACTCCGGGAGCATTTCCAGTAATAGAATATTGTAAAGGCGTATCCGGGCACATTTGTAATGGCCCTGTAATTGCCGGAGGCATTGCAGGTAAAGCACCTACGTTAATTACAATTACCGAAGGCTTGCAAAAATCGCTTGAAGAAACCTGTAAGGTATAACTTCCCGGAAACTGGAAATTAGCAGAGAAACTGGTGCCACTTCCTGTAAGATTGGTATTCGGCCCATTCAGGACCCAATTGGCATAATACCCGCCGCTAATACTGTATACTCCTTGTTGTCCCTCACACATTTCCAAGGGTCCGTTAACATAGGCTACAGGCAATACACTGATTCGTAATGAAGCCGTACCACCGCAATTCAGTAATTCATTTTTATATACGGCACGTAATTCTATATCACCAGGGTGTTCGGTTCTAATGATAACCTCATTCCTCTGATCGGTAATAACCATCGTAGCACCTGTGCCATTATCGATTAAGGTCCAGATAAAATTGGTATCCGGCCATTGCGGTAATGTATAATGATAAGGCTGTCCTTCACAAACGACTGTTTCCCCTTTTATAGTACCTTTATTTTTAATTACCGGTATTTTTATGGTGGTTGGGGTATAACATTTTGTTTTACATCCTTTTGGATCAAAAGTTACATAGCCGAAACCACTTTCATCAACCTGATCCCAATCCACAGTAATTTCAAAACTATGCGGATCTCCAACAATAGTTCCACCTTTTACACTCCATATAAATTCTCCGCATAATTCTTTTGCTTCATCAGACAATGAATAGGTAGCACGTTCCCCTTCGCAAACTACTCCAGGGCAGATGATCTCGAAACTTGGGCTCAATACCCGTATTTTCATCGTACGTACACTTACACAATTACAGGCATTCCGTACCGTCAGGGTAACTGTATAATTCCCTTCAGCAGTATAGGTATGGCTTGGTTCAAAAGCAGACGAAAAGGTATTATCGCCAAAATCCCAATAATAGGAAATTAAATCCGATCCGCCATTTGGACTGGAAGTATTGGTGAAAAATAGGATTTCATCTCGGCAAACACTGCCAGTTTTAGCATCCAGATTTGGGAATAAACCAAAACTGGCACGGGGCCCATTTATAATTTCGATGCAAATGGTTTTCACATGCTGGATACCCGTTGGGGTATTTACAGTTGCAGTTACAGCACCCGTTCCGGCGAGGCCCCATTTTACAGTACAGGTATTTCCGGCCTGAGCCGTGATAACCCCACCTGCTACCTGCCAGGTCGGAGATTGCCATCCCGGATCAGTCCCATTTAAAGTATAGGTGACAGAAGTGTTTTCACACACCCGGACACATATACCATCCAAAATAAGTTCATCATAACCTTTTTCCCGGTCTTCATAAACCTGACAGCCTGTTTCACTGTTCCAGGAAAGATGAATTGGATTTTGTGCGTGTAGCACACTCGAAAATAAAAGCCAGCAAAGGCATTGGAGAAGAAGAAATAGCTTCCTTTTCCGCGTTAAGTAAATTTGTTTCATAATAGGTGATTTTGGTTAATACTGCAAGATTTAGATTGCTAATATTTTCCTAAAGTATTCATATTTAAACTACTATCAAAGCGGTTAACAAAATCACCTTCATATTCGCATTTTTGTAACTTAACAGCTATAAAATCTCAAAATGAACTCATAATTTTAATGACATAGTCTTATTATACTATTAAAAAGAAATGAAAAGCGCAAAAAGCGACTTTTACTGTAACAACAACGGTATCGATAAGAAGTATCCTACACGTTATTTTTGAAAGGTTTTTAACGGTTGTTTAGGAATGCTACGGCTTCTTTATTTCTAATTTTATATCCCTTTTTTAATCCCTATAGTATGTCTGAAAGAATCCGTGAAAAGCTCCAAATTCTGGCCGATGCTGCGAAATATGATGTTTCCTGTTCTTCCAGCGGCAGTAATCGAAAAAATACCAATAAGGGAATTGGCGACGCCAGTGCTTCCGGAATTTGCCATACCTATACCGAAGACGGGCGTTGCGTTTCCCTTTTGAAAATCCTACTTACCAATCATTGTATTTACGATTGTGCTTTTTGTGTTTCCCGCAAAAGCAATGATGTAAAGCGTGCTGCATTTACCGTAGATGAAGTCGTGGAATTGACCATGAACTTTTACCGCCGTAATTATATTGAAGGTTTGTTCCTGAGTTCCGGTATCTTTAAAAATGCGGATTATACGATGGAACGCCTGGTTCGCATTGTCAAAAAATTACGCCTCGAGCAGCGTTATAACGGCTATATCCATTTGAAAACCATACCTGGTGCCAGTGAGGAATTATTAACTGAAGCGGGATTATATGCCGACCGGATGAGTATCAACCTGGAAATGCCGACTGAATCGGGATTAAAACTCCTGGCACCGGAAAAATCCCACGATGATGTCAAAAAACCATTGGATTTCATTAACAAAGGAATCATCCAGCTGAAAGACGAACGCAAACTCATCAAGAGCACCCCGAAGTTTGTCCCTGCCGGCCAGAGTACCCAGATGGTTATCGGGGCTACACCCGAAACTGATATGGAGATTATGTACAGTGCTAATGAATATTATAAAAACTATGACTTGAAAAGGGTTTATTATTCCGGTTATATTCCAATTAGTTACGATGATCGGATGCCTATAATCGGTAGTCAGCCCCCTTTATTACGGGAAAACCGACTCTACCAAACCGACTGGCTGATGCGCTTTTATGGTTTTGATGTACACGAAATCCTTAATGCAGGCAATCCGCATCTTGACGTGGATATCGACCCCAAACTCAGTTGGGCATTACGAAATATGGAACATTTCCCGGTTGATATCAATACAGCAGATTATAAAATGATTTTGCGGGTGCCCGGAATTGGTGTCGGCTCCGCCAAAAAAATTGTGCAGGCCCGTAAATTTGGAAAATTGCGTGCTGACCAATTGAAGAAAATCGGGATTTCGTATAACCGCGCCAAACATTTTATCCGCTGTGCCGATAGCATCTTCCAACTGGACAATCCAGAACCAATGCGCATTAAAAATCTCATCCTTTCGGAAAGTAATAGCAAATACCTGAAAACACCCCTAAATCAACTGAGCCTTTTCTAATGACAGTCTATATTTTTGATGGTTCTTTTGAGGGATTTCTCACGGCCCTTTTTGAATTTTACGAACGAAAACCCGGGCGGATACAACTCGTTTTACAGTCCCATTTCCAACCCGGGTTGCTGGAAGAGCCTTTTGAAGTAATTACTGATCCTGCTAAATCGACCAGGGTTTGGAAAGGGCTACAGGCGAAATTAAGTCCCGATTGGCAAAAACGCTTTTACACCGCTTTCCTTTCCGAAGTACCGGATTTTTTCCAGCACCTCTTTGAAGCAGCCTGTTATATTTTTGACCATGCCAAGGGAGCGGAACATAATTATGGAAATCCGGCTTTACTGGCCGTGGCACAAATGGATCGTAGTGTCCACCGGGAAAAGCACCGGATGGAAGCGTTTATCCGTTTCCAGGAAACAGCCGATGGTATTTTCTACGCGCCTATAGAACCGGATTATAATGTATTGCCATTGATCTCCCGGTTTTGTAAAAACCGTTATGCAGACCAACAGTGGATTATTTATGACCTGAAACGTAAATATGGATTGTTTTACGACCTGCAAACCGTCGCAGAAGTAAGTTTTGAAATGATTCCCGAAGCGAAAACAGCAGGCACGTACCTCCCCGAACAGCTATTAGATTCCCAAGAGCATCTCTATGCCCTCTTATGGAATGATTATTTTAAAAGTACCAACATTCCTGCCCGTAAAAACATGAAACTCCACATCCAGCACGTACCGAAACGCTATTGGAAATACCTCACAGAAAAGAAAGGGAAGAATTAATATGGGGTTTATTCTAATGGGATATGATCCCGGGCAATGCTCCGGGTTACTCTTTTAATTTCATGTTTTGTTACTGGATGTTGCTTAGGCCCTTCCGAAGAAAAGAATTCATACGTATCATTCTTAATCCTGGAATACCAAATCAATCCCTTATCATCTTTATCAAATAAAACCTGTTTCCGCGTAGGGAAGATTTGTTTAAAATCCCTCAGCATTTTATCATCCCGTTCAATATTAGTCTCATTAGTACTATCCATTGGAGCAAGGACATATTGCGTCCCGTTCCATTGCATATGATCATAATATGGGAAAAATTGTACTTTGACAGCAACACCTATTGCAATGATAAAAACTAAAGTTGTTATCGCATAGATCAATTTCCGTGCACGATTTCCTTTTGCTATTTTTTCTCCCTCATCATCTACAGTTACAGGACTTGCTTCGGTCGTAAGACCAAGCCTGTCTTGTGCTACATTTATCTTTACTGCTTTTTTCTCTTCATTATTTCCATCATCATTATCATTAAGATCACTAATCAGGGCCGTTATTTCTGAGAATTCATTTTTTGCTTTCTCTACAGTTTTCTCATTCCCTTTTTCAATTTCAGAAATAGCCCATACTTCATTGTCTTCAACTTCCCTTTCCTCAATATGAGCTACTTCATCTTCACCTTCCATCACTAATTCTTTTGTTGGAATGGTAACAGCCGGTCCATTTGCTAACAAAGTAATTTCTTCCTTCAGAGGCTCACTAACAACCTCTTCAAATGGATATACTTTTTTGAATTTAAAAAAAGGACGTGGTTCATAATTCGTGAGCACCGCTAATAAATCCAGTGCGGCAATGTCTTGAAGATTGTGTTTTTCTTTTTTAAAGAAAGATTCAGAAGCTTTCAATCCTCCAATTGGATACTGTTCAATTGCTATTCTTAAATCTTTTGTTTTAGATTCATCAAAGAATTTTTGAAAGATATCGGTATCAGTAGCATTTAATTTTTTCGTACTAAGAAGCATCCCACTCATCTCACGAAGTTTTGTATTCGTAGGATTATGAAAATAATTAAAATATTCTCCCTCCTCCCTCATAGCATTATATCGCTTCTTAATTTCTGAACGATAAAACTTCAGCAAATCAGAATCAGTAAATGTAATTTTCGTCATAAGCCTTATAGAATTTTTAGAATAATTAGAATTTTCAAAATCATTCTTTAGAATAAATAGAATGACTGGAAACTCTAGAATCTATTGGTAATCAGCAGTTAAATCAGTCACATCTTTGCATCAGAATTAGTTGTCGAATCAGCATGCAATTCGGCAAATGTACAAAACTAGTTTAATACTGATGTAATGATATAGCATTGAAAATTGTCCGGGAAGTACAATTATACTCTTCTATATCAAAGCTTCAGACTTCCCACTCCGGAAGTCACAAGGTGTGACTCCTTAATCAAAACACGACATCCAGCACAACCTCGGCAACAGTCCGAACGGCCATCGGCATGTCCAGTTTTAAAAATTTAAACTGATGAAAAATTTCATATTAGTACCTACAATCGCTATTGCTTTATGCACAACTTTCGTATCCTGCTCGACAGATGACGATACTTTTTCAACCTTACAAAATCCTGTTGAACAAACTGGAGTTTTGATGTCGAGGGATTCCTTATCACCATTAGATGACACCATAGGCAATCCCAATAATCCTGGTGGCACCGGTGATGATGAGATCGTCCCAATTAAACCACCCAAAAAACCCGGAGTCTTGATGGCAAGGGATTCAATAACTACATTGGATAACACCATTGGTAATCCCAATAATCCTGGTGGCACTGGTGATGATGAGATCGTTCCAATCAAACCACCCAAAAAACCATAATTTGTTAAAAAAATAATTAAAATATAATCCATTTTAGTAATTTCGGGGAATGATACTTAAAAAGTTTTATTCCCCGTTTGCTATTTTAGCCATTTTGATCTGCTGTATTTCCTGTAGCAAAGAATCGCATTTCTTCACCTCTACCAACAACTCGTATGCCGATAGTGCTTCAATCTATCTCGATAGTGCATATGCAGATTCTCAAATCAAAACGGCACTACCGCTTTACACTATTGCTAAAAAATATGCCCAGAAAGCAAATGATAAGAATATCCTTTTTGATATACTATTCAAAAAAACAAATGCTCTGATTGATTCAAGTGATTCTATAGCTGCAAAGCAGAATCTTGAACTCTACATCCATATGGCCGATAGTAGTTCGGAATTAAGATATGTTTCAAAAGGGAAATTACTATCGGGAAATTTTGATGTCATGATTGGTGACCTCAAAAAAGCATCCAAGGAATATTATGATGCTAAACTTGGCTTTGAAAAAGTAGAAGATCATGAAATGTTAATCTATACATTACTAAAAATTGCAAATATCCATTACTTCTATAATGACTTTATAGAAATGGAAGATGCCAGTACTGAAGCCTTAAAATATACTAATTCAAAAACTGAAATTAGCTACCTTAAATCCATTTATAATTATCTGGGGATATCTTATAAAAAAATATACGATTATAAAATTGCTAAGGACTATTATAAAAAAAATAGACAACTTTCAGAAGACACTATCAATAAAGCTATCGCAGACAATAATATTGCTACTGTATACATTGCGGAAAAAAAATACGATAGTGCTGAAATAATCTTAGCTCCACATTTACAAGAAAAAATAAAACTTAGCACTATTGCGAAAATAAAAGACAATTATGGTTATGCTCTATATAAACAGGAGAAAAAAGGAGGCTTGGAGCAAATGTTAGAAGCGCTAAAAATTCGTCAACAAGATGATGATCAAAACGGTTTGATTGCCGGCAATTTCCATTTGGCAGAATATTATGAAAAATCAGATCGCATACTCGCATTACAATATGCATTACAATCGTATCAGGCAGCCCAAAGGATAAAAAGTGTAGATGGCAAAATAGAAGCCTTAGACATAATGATCCACAACAATCCAGAAAATGCCTATACTTATCACATAGAATATGCTCATCTTAATGATAGTATTAAAGGCGTACGACAAAAAGCCAAAAATGCATTTGCGAAAGCAAAATATGATTTCCAAAAAGAAAAAATAGAAAAAGAAAGGCAGGAAAAAATGTTCTTAATTACAGTTTCAATTGCGGGTCCACTAATTGTATCCATTATACTATTATCGCTATTTTTAAGTTACCGAAAAAACACAAAGCACAAGCAGGAAAAAATCCACGAAAGTTATAAGACCGAAACCCGTCTTTCGAAGAAAGTCCATGACGAATTGGCCAACGACCTCTTCAATGTGATGAATTTTGCCAGCAACCAGGATTTGGCTGTCGACGAAAAAAAGGAAACCTTATTGCAAAACCTGGAAAATGTCTATAAAAGAACCCGAAATATCTCCCGGGAAAACAGTACCATCGATACCGGTGAAGCCTTTGCGGCTAACCTGAAAAGTATGATTTCAGAATACAACACTCCGGAACGCAATGTGCTGATTAATGGAATCGATAGCATTCCATGGAACGAAATTGAAGAAAATAAAAAGATCATTACCTTCCGTGTCCTCCAGGAATTGATGGTCAACATGAAAAAATACAGCCAGGCTACGCTTACTGTGATTGGATTTAAAAACATAGACAAAAAAATCCAGGTTAATTATTCTGATAATGGCGTGGGAATGGACGCTGACGCACTTTCCCGAAAAAATGGATTGCGGAATGTGGAAAACCGTATAGAATCCATTGGCGGAACTTTTACTTTTGACCCTGTACCCCCAAAAGGACTTAAAGTTTCATTTGTTTATCCTATTTAAAAAACTATGTTTAAAAAAATTCTAATCAACGAAGACATTGACAGCCTAAGCCTCGGATTGAAAACGGTTTTAGAAAAACTCTATTCCATTGAAATCCATCAGGCGAAATACTGCGATGAAGCCTACAATAAAATCAGGAAAGCGGTATTGGATCAGGAACCTTTCGATCTGCTAATCAGCGATCTTTCTTTTAAACCCGATCACCGGGATACCAAACTGGCTTCGGGAGAAGCACTGATTGAAAAATTACAGGAAACCCATCCACAGCTAAAAGTGATTGCCTACTCTATTGAAGACCGTAAATATAGAATCAAATCTTTATTTGACGATCTGCATATCTGCGGTTATGTATGCAAAGGGCGTGACAGTTCTGATGAGATCATCAAAGCGATCAACCTGCTGGCTGCGGGTGAAAAACGTTATATCTCTCCAAGCCTGTCTCATATCCTACTGGACAATTCGGTTTTGGAAATCGACGAACATGATATCGACATCGTAAAACACCTGTCAAGCGGACTCAGTAATGAGGAAATCAGTGGCGAATTCAAAAAGCAGCAAAAAAGTGCGACCAGCGTCAGCAGTATCGAAAAAAGAATCAATAAGCTTAAAATTTATTTTAAAGCCCGTAATACCAATCACCTGATCAGTATTGCTAAAGACATGGGGTTAATCTAATCCAATTCCCCTTTGTGTATTATAAACCGGCTTCTAAGCCGGTTTTTTTATGCCTGGCTGTATGGAAAACCGTAAGGAAAGCGACTACAAAGCTTTTAGGTTTGCTCAAAAAACAAATTATGCCCGCTTACGTCGAAATACGCTGTATCCACACAGCACAAAACGTTACGATCCCCAATAGGATTCTTGGTATTGGTGGTCTTACTGCAGAAGGCCATATCTGGACCTTGTCCCTGGAAGCCGCGATCGAAAAAATCAAGTCCAGGGAAAACCGGTTCTTTATCCGCCACAATAATCGTCAGGTGAATGTCTGGATTACCAACAGCCCGGAAGGCAAATTCTATCTCAGGACAGTCCTGGACACAGCTGCCAATCACTTGTTATTAACCCTACCCGAAGGCCCTTAATATTTTTCACCTTACTCCCACTACTATGATTTTTCCCTTTTTAAAAAAACAGCTTTTACGCTACAGTACACTACTCTGTACCCTTTTAAGTTTTGCCGCCTGCAGGCATGCTTCTCAAGAGCCACCACAACTGGAGGTTGTTCCTTTCCTCCAAAAACATTCGCCACAAAATCCTGTCATTCACGACACCAAAACCTATCATACCGATAGCACGTACAAATACAAATTCAGAACGGGCGTACCCAATCATTACCAGTACAATTATGATGTCTTTGGTACGGATGAAAATGGGACAGCCGTTACCGGAAATATCAGTACAGAAGGTAAATATGGCAATGGCCGTGTCCAGGATAGCCTGGGCATTATATCACTCATTACCACAGAATGGGTCGGCCATGGTAAAATCCGGGCAGAAGATGCAACCGGAAAAGTATATGAGTTGCAGACCGAATAGCCTACCATATCCTTAAAAGCCGCCCTTGTGCCAAACCGTAAGGACAGGCGGCTTACATACTATAGTTTTGAAGTATAAATTTAAAATTTAAATATTATGAAAAATTATTATGTAAACACCAAAGCACAGTCCAACGGCGACCATGAAGTCCACACCGAAGATTGTAGCTATCTGCCCAGCACAGCGAACCAAAAATCTTTGGGAAAATTTTCCAACTGTAAAGATGCGGTCACTGAAGCTAAAAAAACGTATACGCAATCGAATGGGTGTAAAACCTGTTGTCCCGACTGCCATACGAACTAAATAAAACTTTTTCAAGATGGTTCCCGGTTTATTCGGGGATCATTTTTCACTTAAAGTCGATACTCTCTTTTCTTTTTAATTTCAAAATAATTTAGCATGCAAAAAGCACTACTATCCCTTCTATTCCTATACCTGCCACTAAGTGGAATCGCCCAACAGACCAACACTAAATTACTGGCTTCCTGCTGTGAAACAAAAGTCGGGAAGTGTACCGGCTCTGCCAGTTGCACTGCCTGTAAAAACTGCTCGCGTTGCGCGTATTGTTCCAATGGTGGCAGCTGTGGCGTTTGCACTAAAAGGGCCGAAATTCAAACTTTTGTCCCTAAAACATCCACAAAAAATAGTTCCCTACATATTACTACCACCGAAAAAACGACTACCAGCAATCATTTATTTTATGCTGCAAATACAGCACTGAATCTTAGAAAAGAACCTGTAGCCACTTCTGCTGTGGTGGAAATCGTAAAACGAAATGACAGGCTGATCCATCTTGCCTCTACGAAAGATTGGGTAAAAGTAAGAGTCGAAGAGTCTGGAAATGTGGGTTATGTCCCTAAAAAATTCCTGATCAACTAAAAAAAGAGGTGTTTACGGAAAACCGTAAGGATATGGTTTTCCGCAGTTGTAGGTTTGACCTATGAAACAGAAGACATTACATAGTCAATTTATTCTTGGACATCTCTCACCCTTATTTATAGGTGGTATGATTTATATACTTTTTAGAAAGTCCAGCTTGATAATGTTTTCATGGATTGATAACGTTGAAATCCAACAGGAAATAAATAGTCTCAGAAATCACCGTTTGTACTTTCAAAATAAAATGCCCGAATGGATCATGTTTTCATTACCAGATGGCTTTTGTGTATTCTCCTATATGAACTTGATGTTTTTGCTTTGGAACAATCAAATGAATATCAAAAATAGCTTTTGGTTGCTGATTATTCCAATAGTTGCAATCTTGTCAGAACTCGAACAGCTGATTACTCTAATTCCTGAAACATTCTACATGAAAGATCTCGTAATGTATGTTATAGGAGGTTCCATCCCTTTTTACTTTATAAAAAAACAATATCCCATAATTTCAAAATATCATGAAAATAAAAACACAACATCTGATTTAGTTTTTAATTCTCGGTGGCATCCTCTTTTTTGCATATGGAAGCAACGATGATAAAAACACAAGACTGAAGGAGATACAAAGTGTAACACCTATAGCTATTGAAGAGCAAGATATACAACCTAATGATGATCATATCATAGAATCAGCAAAAGAATTTAAATCCAATTTCAACTCTCTTATGGTTGAAACGAAAAGCGGGTTAAGGATAAAAGAACTAATAAAAAAAACAGGAGTTGTAAACAATACTATTCAATTTCTACTCAATGAAGTGATTTAAACTTTTTTTAGAATTAAAAAAGGGTTGTCGATATTTGTGTCGCTAAACATACAATTATCAAAACCAACCCTTTATGTACAGTGTACTTGACAAAGATACAATAGAATTGGAAATTGTTGCATATATACCTAAAGCCCGTCGTGGATTTCCTGTAACAGTTCCATTATCAGAAGTGATAAATGCTATACTCTACAAACTTAAAACGGGCCTTCAATGGCATCAGCTACCCATTAGGGCTCTTTTTGAAAATAAGGTTATAAGTTGGCAATCTGTTTACTATCACTATCGCAAGTGGAGTCTTTGCGGTTTCTGGAAAGCTTGTTGGATTAAATTCCTTAGCCGTCATCACTCAAAACTTGACCTTTCCAGTGTGGATTTGGACGGAAGCCATACTCCTGCTATCCGAGGCGGTGAACAGGTTGACTATCAAGGTCGGAAGAAGCGAAAAACAACTAATTCACTCTATCTAACCGATAGGCAAGGCTTGCCATTAGCAATGTCAGAACCTCTTGCGGGAAACCACAACGACCTGTATAATATTGAGGTTCAGTTTGAAGACATTACAGCAACATTAGAACAAGCCAATATTTCTGTAGATGGATTGTTCCTCAATGCAGACGCAGGTTTTGACTCTAAAGACTTAAGAAAAGCATGTTCAGATAAGAACATTCAAGCTAATATCTGTTTTAACAAACGTAACGGTCATAGTGAGAGGGATGAATATTTTGATGAGCAACTCTATAAGCAGAGATATACAATCGAACGCACAAATGCCTGGTTAGATGGGTTTAGGTCAATCTTAAATAGATATGACACAACAACTGAATCTTGGAAAGGATTCAATTATATAGCATTTATAGTAATAGCATCAAAAAAATTTAAAAAGGAAAAAGTTTAAACCACTTCAATGATAAAATCGCAATAATGGTTCAGTTAAATAAAGAAGATGATAGCGTAAGAAGTATTATGATGCTTGCCCAAGGTGATGGTAGTTTACAATCAGGAGTTGACATAATAATAACTATTACCGGTATAATAGCGGGATTAGACCCTTCTTTAGCTCCTAATGGAAGAGGAGAAATAATGCAAAAAATTGGTCTACTTGAAGGTGAAAAAATAAATAATATGGAAGGTGAAACTATTAAAAATGGAATTAAATACTCCATTACATCCAGTCAAGAAATTGGAATTTTATTCGCTGCTTCCAAACCTTAAAATAAAAACTATCTAATAATAATACTCTCCTATGGACTTTAAAAATCAAATCAAAATGCTGGGCGAACGGGTGGCCAAACTCAAAGACCAGGTACATACTGAAGAAGCGACAAAAAATGCTTTTATCATGCCATTCATCAAGGAACTGGGCTATGATGTATTCAATCCTTTCGAAGTAACCCCCGAATTAGTTGCGGATGTGGGAATCAAACAAGGGGAAAAAATCGATTATGCTATCATGGAAAAAGGGGAACCGATTATCCTGATTGAGTGCAAACACCATGCTGCTCCACTGAATGTCAATAATGCCTCCCAACTGTTCCGGTATTTCCATACGACCAAAGCCAAATTTTCCATCCTGACCAACGGCATCGAATACCGGTTTTATACCGATCTGGTAGAAGTCAATAAAATGGATGAAAAACCATTTTTTGCTTTTGACATTACCGATATCAAAGACAATCAAATCGAGGAACTAAAGAAATTTCATAAAGCGCATTACGATTTTGAAAATATTGTTACGACTGCCAGTGACCTCAAGTATACATTCGAATTAAAGAAACTAATCGAATCTGAATTTACGAATCCCGGAACTGATTTTGTCAAGCATTTTGCCAAACAGGTTTATCCCGGAATGATTACGGCCAAAATACTCGAGCAGTTTACCAGCCTGACCAAAAAATCCCTACAGCAATATATCAGTGACCTGATTACCGACAGGCTAAAATCGGCATTGACAAAAGAGGATGCTGTGACCAAAGAACAGGATGCCGCACTTTCGGAACCAGTAAAAGAAGATGCTTCCGGTATTGTTACCACAGAAGAAGAACTGGAAGGTTTTATGATTGTCAAAACCATACTGCGCCAGAAATTCCCTGCCACCCGGATTGCCTATCGGGATGCACTCTCCTATTTCGCCATACTGCTGGACAACAACAATCGTAAAACAATTTGCAGACTTTATTTTAACGGGACCAAAAAGTATATCGCCATACTGGACGAACAGAAAAAAGAAGTAAAATCCGAGATTGCTTCCCTGGATGATCTTTTTAATTTCTCCGAAGCATTATTACAAACGGTGGCCAACTACGACAAAAAAGAAACCGTACCCCAGGAGTAAAGCACAACTACTCTAATTCACACCTTACTAAAATCTAAAATAATGAAAAAAACTACTATTGTTATAGCAATTTTGATCTCGCTTACTTCAATAAAATGCGGTGACGGGATTAACAATGAACCTTTTCTTGAATTTGATCCTTATGATACCGCGTTAAGTTCCCGAATTGAAGCCTATCAGGACATAAAATCTGCCGGAACTCCCATTCAAAAAGACAAGCAATCCATGTACATCGATTTTTCTGATGGGATTCAAATGGCATTTAATATTCCTCAGAATAAAGAATTGATTTCTCAAAGTTATAATACTTTAATGGGATCAGAGCTGGAAGCTTTTAAACTGGGAAGTAAAATAATAGACTTCATCCCGAAAAAAACTACCCCTACCGAACTCGGCATGATGCTGAACGACAGCAAACAGTACAAAGACATCTATGCTCCTATTGAAGAAACTGTAAAAGATATTATTTCTAAAAATCGTGAAGCATTTCTAATTACCGATTTTGAAGAATATGGTCTCAATTCAGCTAAACCCGTTGAAATTACAGAAACTGCTTTCCTAAAAGAAGAATTTATAGAATGGTTAAAGAATGGAAATAGTATCCGTTTTTATGTTTCCGATTATTCTGAAAATGGCATTCAAAAACACTTGTACTTTACCGTTTTTTATGCGCCAAATTCAGCCATCCTTCCAAAGTTGCACAATGTACTGTCCGCATTACCACACTTTGATTTAACAAACCAAGGCTACCAATTGTCACAAGGATATGAAACTACAACATCCGGAGGAATTTTCTACGATCCTACTGCAGGAACAGACGTTGCAAAAAATGTATTAGAACTGGATAAAAAAAATTATGTCAATGGGCTTACCGAGCATAAAAATTATGAATTCTACCCCTTATTACTGGATTGGGAATACATTGAGAAAACTAAAAACGAATTACAGTTCAAAGATTTTTTCCGAAAATTATTTATCGACCTCAGCAATACCGATTCCTATAACATCAGTGATTTAGATGTAAAAGTAGCTGATATCACCGAGGATTTTGAACTTTTTGCCAAATGTAAAGAAGCACTAAAGCACAAACCAAAAATCACAAAAGGCAGTGATGCTGAGAATGAACTTTTAGCAGATGAAAATGATCCCATCGCCTTAGCCTGTTATGACAAAAAAGGAAAAATAAAAGATGAATGGGTGTACAAACCTATAGCAACACCATCAATTCCTGATTTTTTCACCCTCAACAAAACTTTGTTTGCCAATTCTAAAAAAGACAGTAAAAATAAAAAAGCAGAAATAGGAGTAGTTTTTGATTCGCAGTTTGCCGTAAAAAATATTCCAAATCCACAGGGGCTAATGCGCGTCGATATTATCGTCAAAAATGCAAAACCCGGAACTGAAAAACTGGATTGGTTTACGTGGCAATCCACAGTAAATCCAAAGAGCAACAACACTGCTTTAAAAGCTTCCATTCAAAGTACACTGGCCGATCCTAAAATCAATCCGGTCAATACGGTAATCTATACTTATTATATCAAAACCAACGCTAACAAATAATTTCAAAAAGAATCCTTATGGCTTATATCATTACCATCATCGCAGCATTTATATTTTTATTGCTGTCCGCATTCATCGCCAATTCCATCCGTTTTGAGGGTGGTAGCCGTCCCAAAGACCCACAAAAAAGAAAAATGTGGTTCTGGATCGTGGCCGTGCTTAATCCCATCATTACATTTTTGGTAGGCTATTGTGTATTCATGCCCAAAGACGCAGGGCGGATGGCGACCCATGAGTACTTACAGGCATTGAGTATTGGAACCGGAGTAGGTTTCATACTCTACATCCTCCTGGGTTTCCTGTTGAGCAAATTATTTCGTACCGGGAAAATCGGGAACTGGTTTTAATCCTCTAATCTACTACACATGGACAAATTATTTATCATCGCGATCGGCGGTACCGGAATGCGTTGCCTCGAATCCTTCACGCACCTCTGCGCTATTGGAATGTTCGACAGTCGGGAGATCGATTTACTGACACTCGACACCGATCAATCCAACGGCAATAAAGCAAAAGTCGAGCAACAGGTACAACTCTACAATCGTATAAAAACTTCGGGGACTATCGCAGGCGGAACACCCAATGCCAATACTTTTTTCTCTGCCAAATTAAACCTGCACCGCTATTACACCAACTATTCGGGCGTAGGCAGGGAGAATTTTAAAAACATTTCCAAACTTTCCAGCGGTACTTCCGAACAGCAAAAAGCCAATAAACTGTTATCCGATTTATTTCTGGATAATACTACTGTCCAGGAATTTGGACTGGCACACGGCTATCGGGCACAAACCCACCTCGGCTCCATGCTGATGTACCACGGTATAATCGAAACAGCCCGGAATCTGGCCAAAGGTGGCAACGTAGAACCACAGGAACGGGAACTGGATGCCTTTATTTCCAAAATTGAAGCAGCAGGTGCCAATGCCCGCGTTTTTATATTCGGTTCTATTTTTGGTGGTACGGGTGCCTCTGCTATTCCGGTGCTTCCCAAAGCCCTGCAGGATTTTGTGACCATCCGTTCCGGGGGAAAATCCAGTATTGACCTGTCCAGTGCTAAATTTGGCTCGACATTGCTTACCGAATATTTCACATTTAACAAACCGGATAATAAACAAAAATCAAACAAAGAGAATAGCATTATTGCCGACTCTTCCTTTTTTCCACTCAACAGCCAGGCAGCCCTGCAATTTTACCAAAGTGACCCTACTGTCCAAAAAAGCTATAAGATACTGTACCATATCGGCTGGCCGATAGAAAGTAAAAAAATAGATGCCGGTACCAGTGGACATGAAACAATCACCGGTGGGGCGACACAGAAAAACCCCTGCCATATTACGGAACTTATTTGTGCCTGTGCTGCTTATGACTTTTTTACCCGGGAGACCGGTTTTGACGGAGCAAAAGCCGAATACCTCTTTAAGGCCGTTGGATTCAACAATAATACATTCAATTTTTCCTTCAATGATTTTGTCGGTAATACCAATAAAGCGGGCGATACATTTGCCAACCGTTTAGGAGCCTTTTTCTCCTTAGCCCATATTTGCCTCGCAAAGAACGGAGCTGCCGAAGGCGATAATGGTTTAAAAGGGTTTATCAGCCAGTTTGAAAACCAGGCCATCTCAGAATACAGCTCGATTACAGATGCCGAATGCAGTGAAATCGATACCTATTTCAAGGACTTCACCTATACTTTTGACAACGAACGTTTTGTACCCGGTTGGCTTTACCAGGTACGAAATACGGTAGCCCCCGGAAACTTTATGTTCGACAGCAGTGCCTTTCCTGATTCCAAACCGGAATTAAGAAACATTGATGTGGGCGCTTTATTCCTGGACAAAAAACACCATTGGTCCGATGCCCGCTCTATTCGTAATATAACCGGAAACCGCTATGAGAATTTTGTTGGCAAACTGATCAATTCCAGTGCAAAACAGGATCAAAAAGTAAGTACTCCAAAAGAAAAATTCCTGGCACACATTTACAATGCCCTGAGTGATTCCCAAAATTTCAATTTAAACTAATAGCACCATGGCCGATACTACATTAAAAGCACTGGCAATAAAAGTGCATCCTAACTCCGAACCCCAGGGCGTTGAATTTGCCTGGGAAAAAATAAAAGCCATCGAAGGCTTTACCAAAAACATCCTGATTCCTGCTTTGGCAGATGATAAAGAAGGGAGCGCTACCGTCGACATTGGTTCTATTGTTTCCGGTATGCCCACTGCCTACGCGAGAGCCAACCTTTTCCGGAATGCACTGGATAGCGTTACTGAAACCACTACCGAAGCCGTTGGATTCATGCGGTTTTACGAATCGTTACTGGACGAGTGGAAAGGCTTTATCAGCTGCATCGCACTGAACTACAAAGACCTCCATATCGACCGCATCCACCTGGCTTATTCCGATGGTAAAAAAGCCATTGATACCGGGAATATTTATGAGCCTACAGGCGCATTTGGAAATGTCCTTTTCGAACGTCAGCCCTTATGGTGTGACCAGTCCTTAGCCGATAATAGTGCCAAAGTCCCTTTTATTGATATCATCTCCTTCAAAGGCAATGTGGTGGGTGGGACTTCACCGGACAGTTTTTTGTTTACTTCCGTATCTTATAAAATCGGGGATAAACTGCCTTTCGTCAACAGTAACAGCGGGAAATTTACGAATCCCCTGCGTTCCGACTTAAATCCGACAGACCTGTTTACGATATATGGCTATGCGAAGCACATCCTTCGAAATATCAACACTTTCGAAAATCATTTTTCCAACCTGGATGTACTGTTACGGCCAACCTACACCAATCTGGGTGGAGCAATCCAAAGCTGGATGAACGAAATGGTACGTTACCAGGAAAGCAAAGGATATCCGAAACTCGAAAACCAGGCTCCACCGGAAGTAGGGACCCTGTTTAATTATCCATTCGGCATCCTTTTCAACTATTCGACAGAACTATATGGATCTGAAGGAACGATTGCTACCGATGCCAATTTAGAAGACAGTATTGCCTTTGACCCGAAAGACCTGCTCTTACCGGATGCAACCGAAATTGCCATGATCGATTTTGGCAAAGAAGGGACGGAAACCAAAAATTACTTAAAATCCCGCCCTATAATCCTATTGGAAGCCGAGACCAAAGGCGAACCGGGTACCTATGCTCATTTTGCCTTACCGCTTACTCCGCTGGCACTGAATGTATTTGGCAAAAGCCTGAATGCCCTGGTAGGACTGGACGATACCTCAGCTGTTAAGTCCCGGATTACAGCAGTCTATGACCCAAATGATGTGGAAGGAGAGAAAGTAATTGTCACGTTAAAATTATTTACACAAAATAATAACGAGCCTATCATTAAACAGGTCGTTTACAAAATAACACGTGATGCCGTAATCGGCCAGGACCTGTTGCTTTGGCCCAACTTTATCTCCAAACAATGGAACCGCTATTTCCTGTATTCCGAAATTCCACATAATAATAATGGCAAGTTTCAGGCGACACCTTTTGTTGGCGATGTTAACGACAAAAATTTCAAAATCATCCTGGATGACAAAAGTGCTCCCGTTTATTTAGCCGAAAAAGGCAGGACTGTGGACATCCCGGAAAAATATGGCAACATAAAAGCTGAATTGCATATTGCCTCTAATAATGCTGTAGCAGATAACGCTTACAAATATGAAATCTACGAAAGCAATCAGCCGTTTAAAGGAATCAAATTAGCCTATGCCGGTGCCCACTGTGGATTTGGAATCATCCGGTATTCTGCGATCAACGAAGCCGAAATGCCCCGCAATTTATTAGCCGATAGTTTCACCCTGAAAGAAGCCAACCTGGGGGTCGACTTTGGGAGTACCAATACTTCTATCGCCTATTATTCCCAGCATGAAGGGCGTATGAAACCCGATATGAAGTTGAAAAACAGAAGGATTTCACTATTCGCTTCCGATAAGAAAAATAATGACGTCCGGCCTGCTGTGGAAGATGAGATTTTCTTTTTTCAAAATGATGAGATCCGTACCAACGCCATTAAATCCATCCTGACCATACATGATCCAAAACGCATTGTAAAAGACAGTGATATCCAAACGATGGAATCTGCAATCGCGATGGCCATTAAAGGCGGATTTCCAAATTTCGAGAAAAATCTCCCGATAGAAAGTGCCACAGAAAACCGGTACCGTTTGTCCTATCCCCGAGTAGGCAGTGCAGAACTCGTACACAATATGAAATGGTCTACAGACGAACTTGAAAACAGCTACAAAAAAGCCTATCTCAGTTCTTTGCTGCTACACGTGTATGCCCAATTATTTGAAGAAGGCCACGTCCCTGTCAACCTGAAATGGTCCTACCCTTCTTCGATGAGTTCTTATCTGGTTGGGCAATACCAAAATATCTGGGACGATCTTCCAGCCATCAATCCTATCGTAGGAGGAAAACCATTATCGGTTTCCAAATCACCGGCAAACACCCGGATTTCATCAGAGCCTGTCTTTGATACCGCTACCCAAAATACCTGGGGGATTGCAGCGCCCGTTGCAAAAACACCTGCCTGGGGCGAAACCCCTTCGGAAGCAGCACAAAACACGGCACCAGCTGCTGGCGCGGGTTGGGGAGCACCAGTAGAAAAGAAAACAAAATTTAAAGAAATTAAGGTCGATAACGGACCGGTTACGTTTAATTTTCAAAAACTTTCTGATAATAAAGCTTTAACCGAAGCCTGTGCTGTAGCCAATTACCTCGCCAACAACCAATCTTTGAATAAGTCCGATTCCTACCTTACGCTCTGCTTTGATGTAGGCGGATCTACTACGGATATCAGTGCGATGTGCATGATGATGGGCGATGAAGGGCCAAGCCTGGCACTTGTAAAACAAAGTTCGATACGGTTTGCAGCACAACGCATTTCTTTTGCGACACGCTATTCGCCCAATTTCAAGAATGTATTGCTGGAAATCTGCCAAAGGAAGAAAATTTCCATCCAGGGACTGAATGTGCAACCGGATCGTTATACGTCCGAAACGGCACCTTATTATTTTGAACAAATCGTAGATCGGTTAGAAGAGGAAGATTTTCCTGCTTTTTACCAATTGTTACGGGCAAAATGTCCCGAAATGATGTCCATTAACCTCTATGTAACCGGATTGATCATGTATTATGCCGGGCAGATTGCGTACAAACTCCGGAATGAAATTGTCAATTCTCCCGATAAACATCCGGCACATGAAGACTGGAAACCGATTATCAATATTGTATTTGCCGGAAAAGGGGCACGAATCTTTGACTGGTTCCCGGCGGTCGACCAACAGCTGGCCAACAACTATTTCACGGAATTATTCATCAAAGGTTTTGGGGGAATGGAAAAAGCCAAGGCCAATCTTTTCCCGGGCGGCCACAATGGCGGGCCACCGATAATCATCAATCCGACCAATACTGCCGATTCGTCCAATGTAAAATATGAAGTAGCCAAAGGACTGGCCTACCCGACACAATCATTATTAGTCCCACAAACCAATGATGCAATTGAGATATTAGGAGAAGAAGGTTTTACCATGCTCACTGCCGAAGGGCAGAAAAAGGAAATTGCCTATGATGCATCAATCAGTTCCGAAATGATGGAAGGGCTGGGAACTTATTTCAACAGCACGCCTGTTCCCGGAAAAATCTCCTGCCCTAAGTTTGCCGAATTTGCCGGTACTTACTTTCAGGTCGCTACAGATATGTTCGGCCTTAAAATGACACAGCAGGACTTTATGAACGGTTTCCAAAACATGAACATGAATGCCTATATCAAATCACTACCCGAATACCGATTGGCATCGGAAAGTACAAAGTCAGAAAAATTCGATTTTATCGCGCCCATTATCATATTGGAAGGCATGAAGTTTTTAGAAGAATACCTGTTGGAAAGCATCAAAAAACAATAGCAACATGAACTTTTGTGTCATCGTTAAAATAGCCAAACGCAGGATTTCTTTCTGGTATCAAACCGAAGGAAATCCCTATGCGCTACTCAAGATCAAGGAGTCACATGAAATCCCCCTTTACTTTTATGTCAAGGGGAATGATTTCCGGTTTGGAACACTCGCAAGAGATCATTTCTATGCAAATGATCCGGACGCTTATGGCAACTATTTTGAAAGCATAAAAGATCCGAGCCTGCATTTCACGATCTATGGCAATAAAAAACCGGTCAAACAGCTGTTCTATTTTGGCGTGGAGCACTGCTTGTCCTATTTTATAAATACGGTGCTGTACAAGAGTGAATCAATAGAATCTTTCCGCCCTAATTTTCCGTTACGATTGTTGTTTGAAGCCGACATTGAAAATCCGGAAAAGACACTGATCGAAAGTTTATTCCGCGAAGCAGGCTACCTCAATCTGGAAACGCTCGATTACAACAAAGCACTTTTATATGTATTGCATGAGAAAGGGGTCCTAAATGCTGCACAATTTCCATTAGTGCTTCAGGGAATTGACAACAACCTCTACCTGCAGGGGTATAAAACACGGTATGGGTATCAAAATGTATTGGAGAAAGTCGAAAACCAGGGTGCAGATCCAAGGGTACGGATTCTCGCAGCATTGATTTTGGAGTACATTACAGCACAAAACACCTTCTTGTCCATCAACAGGGAGCAGGAAATTGCGACATTATTGCCTTTTTGTGCCGACCTGCTGAAAAAGCAAACCTCCGTCATCAAAGGAGAGGCAACATTGGGGGATGGAAAATCATACTGGTTCCGGATTACAGAACGAAACCTCAATGAACAATTGCTGTATGCTACAAATGATGCTTTTGTCACGATAGCCATAACCGAACAAATTGCCAAAGCCAGCAGCACTATTGAGGATACGATTTTGCTGTTGCGCAGCCCCGAAATCAATACCTCCTATTTCATGGACAACCTGCTGAAAAAATACCCGCATGTGAGAGGGATTACGCTAACAGACCATGATGATACAATGGAATACCTGTTTGCACAATTGGCAGCATCGGGTTATTCGGTTTCAAAAGCAATTCCGAGAGCACCGGTGGTACCAACAGTAACCGCTGTCCATACTGCAAAGCCAGTATTACCACCAATCAGTACAAGGGTACCACCACCACTGCCGCCCAAAAACAATAAGCCGGCAGAAAGACACACCCCCATTACTATCCCTAAAGTACCGGAACCCAAAAACACTCCGGCACTTCCTAAACAAGCAGTGGTTTTACCACCACTGCCACCTAAAAAACAATCTTAATTAATAGCATTATGGCCATAACTTTAGAAAAAAATAAACCGCTATCCCTCGTAAAAAATAATGCAGGGCTACAAAATATCATCGCCGGACTCGGATGGGACAATGCACTCGTAAACAATCAGAAAGTGGATTGTGATGTTTCGGTATTCATGCTCAATGCAGCGGGCAAAATTCCACAGGATGAATTCTTTATTTTTTACAACAACCTGAATAGTCACGATGGTGCAGTAGCACATTTGGGTGACAACAGGGATGGTACCGGAGAAGGCGATGACGAATCGATACGGATCAACCTCTCCCAAATTGCCCCACAGATTGAGTTCCTCTATTTCTCGGTAACCATACACGAATCCGAAACCCGGAAACAGCATTTTGGGAATGTAAAAAATGCGTATATCAATATCCGGAATGCCGATGACAATAGCATCCTCTGCCAGTATCAGTTACAGGAGGATTTCGAAAATCAGGATTCTGTTATTATTGCTTCCATTTCCAGGAATGACAACACCTGGGCTGTAGAAGCTTTAGGCCAGGCCTTCGATGGCGGTCTTGAAACCTTAGTCAACTTATACCAATAATCTTTCAAAATAAAAATATGGCCAGTTTTAACCTCAACAAAGGAGATCGGTTCTCCCTATCCAAAGCAGCACCAGGTTTGAAAATCGTAAAAATCGGAATGGGCTGGGATCCTAATGAAGTCCCAAATGGTCCCGATTTCGACCTTGATGTCTCTGCATTTGCACTCAATAGTACCTTTAAAATTCCATCTGACACCTATTTTGTATTTTATGGACAGGTGCGCATGGGCAATAACATAGAAGACCAGCATGAAAAAGGGCTGTACCGCCCAATTACTGAAGACCAATCCATAATGGGTGCCATAGATGACCCCGACGGTAGCCGGAGTGATGGTGATGATGACGAAGACATGTTCATTGATCTTACTAAAGTCAATGACAATGTGGAACAATTAATTATTTGTGCTACAATCTGCAAATATCCCCATGATATCAAACAGGATCGCCGGACACTTACCCAAAATTTTGGCCAGGTCAATAACTGTTACATCCGCATCGTCAACGAAGCAACAGGTGTCGAAATCCTTCGCTATGACCTTAAAGATCAATTCATGCAGGAAGATGCGGTTGAATTTGGGCGATTGTTCCGTGTGGGAGATACCTGGGAATTTGAAGCCATGGGCCGCGCCCATAATGGCAGCCTGCAAACCTTAGTAGATATGTATACCTAATCACTTTAAAACCGAAACCGATGGCATTTAATCTAAACAAGAACGAAGCAGACCCGACCAAAAGCAGTTTGGCTAAAAATCCGGTCTTCCCTTCCAGGTTTGACCTGAAAAAAGAAGAACCGACAGTACCTCCTGTAAAACAATCCGGCAGCAAAAAGATGGTGATACTCCTTCTGGTATTGCTCCTAATTGGTGGTATCAGTTACTACAGTCTTCCAAAAACTGAAATGGTGGAAACACATCCTGCCGCTACACCGGAAAATACTGTTACAGGAGAAACTATAGCACCAGTTGCAACAGACAGTACTCCTGCCGAAAAAGCAATTCCGGAAACACCGGTAGCAAACCCACAACTTCAAAATAGTATTGCTGCAGCATTTGCCCCAGGGTCAATCGTGCCAAACAGTATGGATAGCCAGATGATTACGGCTATTACTACTGCTTTACAGCACAATCCCAACGCTACGCTAACGGTAAATGGTTATGCCAGCAGCGAGGGGGCATTGGTGAGCAACAAACAAATAGCACAGGCAAGAGCCAACGCTTTTAAAAAGTATTTAATAGCCCAGGGGATTCCGGCGAATAGGATTATAGCTACAGGAAAAGGCATTACCGATCCAATTGCTACTAATGATACCCCCGAAGGACGCATGAAAAACAGGAGAGTGGAAATCACAATAAACTAACCATCAGGCATAATCCATCATGGCAAAAAAAAGAAAAAAGAAGTTTAATTTTCAAAAGAGCCTCTTGTACTTGGCAGTCGTTTTTAGTGGGCTCCTTTTCCTGCTCAAAATCAGCTTTGACAACCAAAGCTGGTTCCAGGTATTCAGTCCGCTCCTACTCGCTTTTATCATCATTTTCAGTATTCAGGTGTTCAAAACTGCAATCCGTAAAATTTAATCTAATTTAAAATACAACCGATGGATCAACATCCTATATTTTCAGAACATCCCGGCTTAATCGCTATTTTCGGAGTCGCCATAGGCATAATGTTGGCACTCGATCTTGGGCTTTTTAATAAAAAGAGCCATGCCGTCAGTTCCAAAGAAGCCTTACTGTGGTCCGTAGTCTGGATCAGCTTGTCCATGGGATTTAGCGCACTCGTATATTATTATGCCGGTCCTGTCAAGTTTTATGAATTCCAGTCGGCTTATTGGATTGAAAAAGCACTATCAGTCGATAACCTCTTTGTATTTATACTGGTGTTCAAATTCTTTGATGTCGCCAATACCAACAAACATAAAGTTTTGTTCTGGGGTATTATCGGGGCTTTAGTACTCCGGGCTATCTTTATATTTTCAGGTTCCTACCTGATTGAACTGACCTACCTCAACAAAATCCTTAGCCTGTTCGGGCACAGCGGATTTACGTATGACATCAATCTGATCATGACAGCATTCGGGGTATTCTTAGTGTATGCCGGTATTAAATCCTGGTCGTCAGGAGGAGAAGAGGAAGCCGAAGATTACAATACGACACGTGGTGCACGATTGATCCGGAAACTATTCAAAGTCAGTGACCGCTATGATGGTGATAAGTTTTTCACGATTGAAAACGGGAAGAAGTTAGCCACGCCACTATTAGTTGTAGTGGCCGTGATTGAATTTACCGATTTGCTTTTTGCTGTAGATTCCATCCCCGCTATTTTCGCCATTTCCAAAGATCCTTTTATATTGTATACATCCAACATCTTTGCCATCCTCGGATTACGGGCTTTGTTCTTCCTGCTGGATAACTTCATCCACCTGTTTGGAAAACTCCAGTACGGACTGGCAATCATACTGGCATTTATCGGTATTAAAATGATTATTTCACCTTTCTATCATATCGAATCCATAGTCTCACTGGTCGTTATTGGCAGTTTGTTAGTACTCTCCGTCATTGCTTCTGTAGCCTTTCCCGAAAAAGAACAAGTCAGTTAAGTAGTACATCCAAAACCAGCGAAATGCTGGTTTTATTTTTTTATACCCATTTGAGATAGCATAAAACCATTACATACGGCCATTGATAAATTCAAAAAAGGATTCCCTGTAGCTTTCCCCTATAGGGATAATCTGGTTGCCAATGGTAAGGGAATTACCATCGATATGCTGGATTTTAGCCACTGAGATAATAAACGAACGATGCACCCTAAAGAAAGGCGGCATGGGTAACTTGTCTCCCAAATACTGCAACGTCTGGTATGTCACGATCCTTTCATTTGGCGTATGGATCCGGACATAATTTTTCAGCCCTTCCACAAAGAGAATATCTTCATGTTCCACCTTATGAAACATATTTTTACGATTGCCTTTTACAAAGAGGTATTTCTCGGGCTCCATTAGATTTTCCGGCTCTGGTTGCAATACCACCGTTTTGGCCAGGAGCTCTTGTGCTTTCTGTGCACCCCTGAGAAACCGTTCAAAGGAAATGGGTTTCATAAGATAGTCGATCACATCCAGCTCATAGCCTTCCAGGGCATAATCGGGATAGGCTGTCGTAAGGATAACTTTGCACTTCCCTCCTATAATTTTAAGCATTTGTATTCCCGTGAGTTCCGGCATCTGTATGTCCAGAAAAACCAGATCTACTTTCCCTTCGTGAATCCACTGCAACGCTTCGAGCGCACTGGTTGTGGTTCCTGCAAGTTCCAGAAAAGGAGTTTTTTCAATAAAAGCAGCGATAATCTGAGAAGCATAGGCCTCATCATCAACAGTTAAACATCGGATCATAAGAGCAGGATAAAGAGTGGAAAGTACAAACTAAAAGGTAATATGCAACACGCTTTTGTAATTTTTGCTGTCCCGAATAATATGCAGCTGGTGTGCATTGGGGTACAACAGTTCCAGCCTCCGTCGTAAATTTGCCAGTCCAATACCACTGGAAATATCTTTCTGATTGTGATTGATAGCATTCGAAACCGTAAAACAAAAAGTATCGGCCTTCACTTCCAACCGGATCAGTACCGGATGATTGGGATCGTCTACCACACCATGCTTGAGTGCGTTTTCTACAAATGGAATCAGTAACAGAGCGGCAATACGCCGGGAACCTAAATCGACTGCTGTGGTGAAATTTACATAAAAATGAGGATCGAAACGCAGTTTAAAAAGAGCGATATAGTTTTGGATATAATCAATTTCCCGGGTAATCTCCACCTTACCGTCTTTACTTTCCGACAACGTATAGCGCATCAAATCCGATAAGTTTACAATCGCATTCGCAAGCTTATCCGAAACCGGAATGGCCAACGAATAAATATAGTTGAGCGTATTGTATAAAAAATGCGGGTTAATTTGTGACTTCAGGAAGGCCATTTCTGCTTTGGCAGCTTCTTTCCGTAAGGCATCATGCTGTCGTTCCTGACGGTAGGCATTCCGCGTCGCATAGATCGCTGCCGCCAGGATAATAAATGAAAATCCATAATATAAATTATCAACAAGATAGTGCCAGACCGTTGTTGTAGCATCGTAATTATCAAATCCTAAATAATAAGGATACACTACTTCTTCCAATACCGCACGAATACCGCAAAAGAGTAAGTAGGAACCTAAAATCCCAATGATCAGTTGTGGAATTTTTGCCTGTTTTAAAAAATGGGGAAATACCCAACAAAAGCAACTGTAAAAAGCCGCCAATTTGGCCAGGTTGATCGAAAGGTTCAGCCATAACGTGGTCGAATCCGTAGTGCGCCCCAACCAGGAGATATAAGTATAGGTAAAGAATACAATCCAGCAGCCGGTATGAATCCCTATTGTTTTTAGTTTTTTCATCTGTCAAAAATAAAGAAGAAGTGACTACTCCGCTTTATTTTTTACACCAATACCCTATTTCCCGGTACGAATGCCAAAATACGATTGAAAAAACCGTTCGCATTCCAAATGAGGCTATTGGGATAATATTTTTTGGTTACCCATTGCAGTGCCGCAAATTTGCCGCAGTAAACAACTAAACTTATGAAAATGACTCTAAAAATGCTTTCCGTATTATTTCTCAATGTGTTCCTTTCCTTTTCGGTTCAGGCACAACAACCAATGGAAATCCTGGTATTAGGCGCCTCCCACGGCAATAATGCTTCTGACTCTTTACACTATAAAGAAGTACTTCGGAAACTCGCACAGTACCATCCCGACCTCATCCTTACTGAATTCCTAACCCCGGCGGACTACCTCGCGATGCCCGCAACTAATTCCAATAAAAAAAGCCAGGAGAAATCTTTTGAGTACCTCCGCCGCCACAATCCTGTTCCCATTAAAAATACTGCAAAGCAAATTGAAAAATACAAAGCAGCATTGGCGAAATCCGATAATTTTCACCGGGTTCGTATGGATCTTGCCCTTGCCTATTTCCAAAACCATGACCTCGGCAATGGATTGTACCATTTATATATTTTGGAGAATGATAAGAAAAAACATTTTGGAGCTAACGAATTAGAATACTATACAGCGCATTTCGGAACAAGGGATTCCCTGCAAAAAGCAGGACTGTTTCGTACGACCAGCGAATACTGCACCCTTGTTTTTCCTTTGGCACATCAATTGGGGCAACAGGAAATCTATCCCATCGATGCCCAGCAATACGACGAAGACTGGAAACATTCCTGGAGGCTTGTTGCTTATATCATGCATTATACCAACAAAATTGCTAAAATGGATTCCACAACGGAAGAAGCTAAAATTGTAAACGCTATTGCAGCCGCAAAAGAAACTATTGAAAAAGAACAAGTGGCACAAAACCTACCCATTTACAACTATCTCAATTCCGACCTGAATGCTCGTGAAAGCGATATCCTGAACTTCTACGGTGGCCCGGAACTATTTGGAATTTCCAAAGCCTATCCCGAATCAGAAGTAAAAAACATGATGAAATACTGGGGATTGCGCAACGTAGCAATGGCGGCAAATACACTGGCACAAATGAAAAGGCAAAATGCAAAAAGAGGTTTGGTGGTAGTAGGATCAGCACATCAGAAATGGATGGAAGACGAATTGGCGAAGGACAAAAATGTCAAAATCATAAAATACAATGCACTGCAGTAATGTGGTGGCATTATAATGATGATAGTACTAAATTACACCACTATAGAAGCTTCAAACACGCCTATAGAAATTCAATCCACGCCTACCGAAGCTTTAAACACGCCTATAGAAATTCAATCCACACCTACCGAAGCTTTAAACACACCTATAGAAATTCAATCCACGCCTACCGAAGCTTTAAACACGCCTATAGAAATTCAATCCACACCTACCGAAGCTTTAAACACACCTATAGAAATTCAATCCACACCTAGAGAAGCTTTAAACACGCCTATAGAAATTCAATCCACACCTACCGAAGCTCTAACCAACCCTATAGAAACTCCATAGCCTGCTATGGAGTTTAGGCTTTAATGCCAAGCAATTCCTTAGCAAGATGAATCATCTCCGGATTCCCTGTATATTTTTTCTTTTCATCAGAGAGTTTGACCACATCGGTCCAATGGCCTTTATCGGGGAAAGCCTGTTGCATTTTGATAACGATATTCATTGCAGGCAGGCCAACATCATTCGTAAAATCGGTACCAATACCAAAAGAAATACCGATTTTACCCTTACAATAGGCCGCAATACGAGCGACTTTGTCATAACGAAGTCCATCGGAAAAGATAATGGTTTTGGAAAGGGGGTCAATCCCCATTTTCTTATAGTGTGCGATGGTTAAGTCTGCAAACTCAAGAGGGTCGCCGCTGTCATGACGTACCCCATCAAAAAGTTTGGTAAACATTTTATCAAATTGTTCAAAGAAGACAGCACTGGTAAAAGTATCCGTAAGTGCAATCCCAAGATCGCCGCGGTATACTGCGACCCAGTCTTCCAGTCCCATTGAATTAGCCATTTTAAAACCATATTTTGCAGCATGGAACATAAACCATTCATGGGCATGCGTTCCAATAGGTTTAGTATTATTTTGCATTGCGAGGTGGACATTACTGGTTCCTATAAACGCACCACGACCGTACTGTTTCAGGGTTTCATTTACCAGTTTTTGTACTGCGTACGAATGGCGCCTGCGTGTACCAAATTCGGCAATGGTAATTCCAAGATCAGCATAGGCTTCTATCTTCCTGCGGGCAGTATCGATTACTTTTTCATCCGATTCCCGAACCAGACCATTGGTTTCATAAAAAAGTTCACAGATTAATGACATGAGTGGAACTTCCCATAGTATCGTGCGGTACCAATACCCGGAGATGGTTACCGCTACCGTTTCTCCCTCCTGGCTGATCTCCACCTCACTGGGATCATAGCGATAGCCCTGTAGAAAATCGAGATAGGTCGGATCGAGGTACGGACAGGTCACCCGGAGGTAGTTTTTCTCTGCTACCGTTAATTTCAATCCAGCCATCGCCCGAACCGATTCCCGCAACCGTTCCCCAAAACCTTCAGGAAAACGATGTTCTCCCCTATTGATAAAAGTATAAGACGCTTTTGAATTGGGAAACAACTTGATCACGGCATGCTGCATGGTGAATTTATAAAAATCATTATCCAATAAAGATGGAAGAAGCACAGGAGAGGGAGCATTCATACGCTATGTTTTTTAGTTCTACAAAGGTACTGCAGTTTACGATTTTTTCAGGATAATCCCAAAAACAAAGATTCTTAAGTTCTATATATAATTAAAAAAAACTATATTCTGTGTTTAATCCATTTTAATGTGGTTATTTTGCCAAAATTTTAACAGCCATAACCACATGAAAAAAACATTACTTTTATTTTTCGTACTTATTACTTACAGCACGTTCTCACAAATTCGTTTTGAACCGGGATATATTACTGAAAATAATGGAGACCGAAAAGAATGCCTGATCCGAAATCTAGCATGGAAGAACAATCCTATTGAGATTGAATATAAAATTACCGAAAATGATGTAACACAAAAAGCTACTATAGCACAACTGATTGAATTCAATGTTGGTAACGCCTACAAATACAAACGTTTTACAACCAAGATAGACCGTTCCAGTGCAAATATAAATAACCTTAGTAATGAAAAAGCTCCTGCTTTTAAAGAAGAAACACTTTTTCTGAAGTTGCTTGTAGAAGGAAAAATAAACCTGTACCAATACGAAGATAATAACCTGATTCGTTATTTCATCAGTAGTGACAATCATGAGACTGCGGAGCAGTTGATTTATAAGGAGTACGCTATAGGCAACACTGCTGTAGGTAAAAACAACCAGTTCAGACAGCAATTATACATGGCTTTAAAATCTGACAAACTGGGAATAAAGGACTTTGAAAAAGTAAATTATAACCAGAACGAGTTAACTAAACTATTTGTTCATTACAATAAAACGGAAAATATTGCTTTTACCAATCTGGATGAAAAACAAAATAAGAGTAGTGTTAATATAAAATTTGTTGCTGGAATTAATAGTGCAAAACTCAATATTAAAAGTGGGCTTAGCAATAGTGAAGTAAAATTCGACAATGTAAATATTTTCAAAGTGGGTGCTGAAATAGAATATCGTATGGGATTTAATCAAAATAAGTGGTCCCTATTTTTTGATCCCAACTATCAGGCATACAAATCAGATGCACCGTTTTTAAAAACTAATATTCGCCTAAAAGCTGATTATAAAATGTTAGAACTCCCTGTAGGAGTTAGACATCATTTTTACCTAAATGATAAATCTCGAATTTTCGTCGATTTAGGGTATGCTTTCGCTATTGCTTTCAATTCCTCAGTTGATTATTCCTATCAAAAATTGCAAATTGCAAATTCAGGCAATGTATTCTTTGGAGCAGGATTTGCTTACGACAGATATGCCATTGAAATGCGCTACTCTCCAAATCGTGAAATTTTAGATAATTACCTCAGCTGGAGATCCAAGTACAGCTCTTTAAGTATTGCTGTAAGCTATCGTGTATTTTAAATTGTACTAAAGAGTGCCGTAATAATTACTCTTTTTGACTTATTTATAGACAAAACAAGTTGTTTCTTAAACGTATACATTATGCTTAAGAAACAACTTGTTTTTTTATAAGATTCAACTCCTAAATCAACAGCACATTTGTGATAAAAAAATATTTATTGAATAAAAAAATTAATTTATTTACTACTTAATTAAAAAAAAAACTATTTTGGCAAAAAATTTAACAGCCATAATCACATGAAAAAATTATTACTTTTCTTTTTTACAGTCGTCTATTGTACTGCTTTCTCTCAAATTCACTTCGAACCGGGTTATATTATCGATAATTCAGGCACTAAAAAGGAATGTTTAATCCGCAATATAGCCTGGAAAAATAGTCCTTCCACCATCGAATATAAAATAACAGAAAATGACACTCCCAAAAAAACGGGACTATCTGATATTAAAGAATTCAGTGTAAGCAATACCTATAAATATGTACGTTATACAACACTTGTGGACCGTTCCGGGAATAGTGTACAAAAAGCAAGTTATACCAAAGACCCAATAACCAAAGAAGAAACCATTTTATTAAAAGTATTGGTAGAAGGAAAGATAACGCTATACCAGTATGAAGATGATAATCTTGTACTTTTCTTTACAAGTGCAGGAGACCGCAGTAAAGCGGAACAACTAATTCATAAAATATATATTTCAGAAGGAGGATATGCCGAAAACAATCAATTCCGTCAGCAATTATACCGACAGTTCCAATCAGAGTACCTGGAATCTGGTTCTTTGAAGATGAAAGATTTTGAAAAATTAAACTATAGCCAAAAAGCACTAATCAAACTATTTGGATTATACGATCAATCGGAGACTACGACCTTCACAAATCTTGAAGCGAGGCAAAACAAAAGTACCGTGCATCTAAAAGCTATTGCAGGTGCAAACTTTACATCCTTAATGTTGGAAAAGGGAGACCGCAGCCCAGAAGTAAATTTCGAAAATAAAACCCTTTTTAGCGTTGGCTTTGAAGCAGAATACATATTACCTTTCAATCAAAAAAAATGGTCCATCTTTATAGCACCAAACTGGCAAAAATATGAATCAACTGCAGAACAGGGTATTACAAATTCAACAACAATTCTAAAATCTGATGTCAGTTATTCGATGATTGAGATTCCTGTAGGCGTACGACATTTCTTTTTCCTGAATGATACTGCCCGCATTTTGGTTGAAGCAGGTTATACTACTGCAATACCGCTCAATTCCCATTTACAGTCCGGACGTGATGACTTCAATGTAGAAACTTCCGGTAACTTTTTTATAGGAACTGGTTTTAATTATAGTCGCTATGGGGTGGAATTACGCTACACTATGGCCAGAAGTATCAACAAACAATCCGTATACCGTGGAACAGAATATGGGTCCACAGCAGTAGTATTAAGTTATCGCATCCTCTAACAAATTATTGTCATACTATGAAAAATACCGCACCTTATATTTTCCTGTTTTTTCTTTTGTGCATTTGCAGCTCCTGCCGGAAAACAACCGATTCCGATACCCTAAAGGACACCAAAATAGCTGTTCCGGATTCCGTTGCAGCTGATGCAAAAGCACATTCCTGGATGGATGATTTCAGGGATTTCAGGACGGCAGTCTATCAAAATAATAGAGCAGAACAAAAAAAGCATTTCAGGTTCCCACTAACCGATCCGGAAATTTGGTTCTTATGTCAGTTAACCCCAGCGGAACAAAATAAGAGAAAATCAACGGTGAAAAATCCGGATTATTTCTATGAAGCCGATTTTGATCATTGTGCTGCTAAATTATTCGCCAAGTCGTTTGTCAATTGCATTCAAAAGATCAAAACAAAAGAACTCTTCGAGGAAGGTCATTATGACACTCCGGAATTCGATGATGCAGAAGGAAAATACCTGATGTATGCGACAGTGGATACCACAACAGAAGAGCTGGTTCTGAATCAGTCATTCCTGAATGGTGAAGATGAAGACGGAAACTATGTGAGTGAAGGAGAATATAATATTATTTATATTTTTTCCATATCAGGTGACAAACTGATGCTGAAAAGAATCACCATGGCCGGATAAATACAAAAGCCGCTGTAAACTAAGAATGTTTACAGCGGCTTTTTACTTTTATAACGCTATCATTTTATTGATACAAATTTCCCAGTATCCTGTCTTTAGGATATTTCACTTTATAGCTGATCCTGATTTTTTTTGTTTCATTGGGAGATAGTTTAAGATCCCAGCTTAGTAATCCGGTTTCGGTATTAATTTTAGCTTTGTCGCTTTGTAGTAACTCTACCATAATTTCCTTATCCGTACTGAGTGGAAACTGGTCTTTTAACAGCATGGTTATCGCTTCTTTTTTAGTATTCCGAACCACAATATCGTATGTAAAGGTTTGTTCTTTATACGAAGACATAAATTTGGTTCCCGATTTATCGGCAATTTTTTCCCTTGTAATTACAATTTTCTTATCCCTTCCCATACTCAGGCTCAGGGTATCCGAAGTGCGTTCCGGATTGATAACCGTTTTCCCAATATTCAATCCTTCAAAAATAATATTCGCCTCACCCGGTAAAAGGTTGTATTTGGAATAATCAATAATATCGGCCATCAGGAACGCTTCTTTCTCCACTTTTGGTGCTGCATAATACTTATACGAAACCGGAAGTTCCAAGGATTTCAGGGCAACACTATGCATTTTCCCATTGGATAAAATATCATAGGGCAGGTCAATATCAAAAGTCACATTCAGCTGATTCTCTTTGATTGTTGTATAATTGGATACCGAAGCTTTCTCTTTTTTAACCATGACCACTTCTTCCAAAGCAATGCCGCTTACTCTACCTTCTACTTTACTTAGTGCAGCAGGAGCATAACTCGAATACCCTGTTACCGGATAGTTCAAATTGAGGAACCAAGGTTGCAACTCCGGTGCCTGATTATCGCGGTTAGGGCTGCCATTGGAGAGTGTTAATTTTACTTTCTTCCAATCCACTCCGGTATTCTGAGCCACTCTTGCTTTGTACATCAGGTTGATCGGGCTGGAAATATTATCCGCACGAAGATCATAAAAAGGACTCCAGGAAGCCAGTGGTGTAGTATAGCCCACCTCAAACGGAATTGTACCGGCCGAATCGTTCATAACCTGCAAAACCAATTTACCGGAAGCCATTTTTTCTCCTTTTTGGGTACTGGTTTCCAAACGCGTATTCAAAACCTGCAGCCTTTTATTCAATAGTTCCTGCTTGTCCTGTAAAACCACAATTGTTTTGCTGATTTCCGTTTGCTTCATTTTATAATACTCCACCAGTTTCATGAGTTCAGTAACGCTCATTCCCGTATTTGCTCCTGCCACCTGTTGATTTTTATCCAGCAGTTGCAATGTTTTTTCCTGGACATTTTTTTCAATTCCAATTTGGGCAATTTCCTTTTGTACCCGCCTGATACTGTCCCGGACTATTTTTATGCCGGGTATCGCATTTTCATCATCATATTCGGAGATATAATTAGTAGTGAACTGTACCGACATTACTGTTACAGATGCCGGTACCGCCACCTGGATTGTATTTTCATCCAATCGGTTGGCAACATTCCGGATTACGATTTCACTTGTTCCCGCTGGTATATATACCGAAGCAGCATGGGATAATTCGGCTCCATTATAATATACGGTAGCCGATTTGACTTTTGCCGTTGTAAAAATAGGTTGCTGTGCAAAGCCCGTCAGGCTGAATAAAAAAGCACATAAGAATAGCATATTTTTCATGAGGATTGTTTTTATATCTCTATAGAGTACTATTTTTGACAAAAGGTTGGGAACGATTTAAAAAAAAATTAATCCCCATTCTTTTGCGATTAAAGCCAACATCCCTGTCTCCATTCCATGAAAAAAATAATCAGCCTCTTCCTCCTTCTTTTTACCCTTACACTTTCTGCCCAAGTATCACTGGTCACCTGGAACCTTCGTGATTTTGGAAAATCAAAATCGGAGGAAACAATCGACTTTATTGCGGCTACTGTGCGGGATCATGATATTATTGCCATTCAGGAAGTTGTAGCAGGATATGGCGGTGCACAGGCGGTAGCACGATTGGCAGATGCCTTAAACCGTAAAGGCGCAAAATGGGATTATACGATCAGTGAGCCTACATCGGGAGATTCGTATAAAAAAGAGCGCTATGCCTTTTTATGGAAAACCAAAAACATCACTAAAATTGGCAAAGCGTGGCTGGAAAACCATTACCATGAGGAAATTGACCGGGAGCCCTACCTCTGCACTTTCGAATACAAAGGCAAGAGCTTTACTGTAGTTACTTTTCATGCGATTACCAAAAAGAAACAACCGGAAACCGAGATCAAATATTTCAAATTCCTTCCGGCACTCTATCCTGGCAAAAACCTCATTTTTACGGGTGATTTTAACTGCCCCCAATCGCATACGGTATTTAATCCTTTGAAAAAAATGGGGTATATTCCTGTTTTTGCATTGCAGAAAACATCGCTCAAAAAAGAATGTGCAAACAACAATTGCCTGGCATCGGAATTCGACAATATCTTTTATAATATTGCGGCTATACGGCCCCACACCAATACAGCCCTACTATTCTTTAAAGAATTTGAGACACTCGAAAAAGCCCGGAGCATTTCAGATCATATCCCATTACAATTTTCTTTTTTCCCGAAATAATGTCTTAGGAAACTTGCAATCCAAAAAAAACAGCCGCTAAGGAAAACCGTAAGGATATACTGTAGCGATGCCCTATGTTTACAGTGCTAAACTATAAAAAAATCATGCATAAAAAAACACTACTCTCCTTGGCATTGCTCACTCTACTGATGAGCTCCTATACTATCAACCCGACTTCAGAAACGTATGTTTATATGTGTAAAAGCAAGGCGGCCAAAAAATACCATTATAATAAAGCCTGTGCAGGGATGAATGCCTGCAGCCAGCAAATTATAAAAATGACGTTAAAAGACGCGAAAGATAAAGGCAAGGAACCGTGCAGCCTGGAGAAATAGCCCGTTTTTCAGCAAATGTTGTTAGCACTATCCTTTAAAAACCCTACTCATTTGTTTGTATCTTTGCCAAAAAGTAATACTGATTATGAATTTGCCGATCACAACTGTATCCAAACACGAGTACGACAGTATTATTGTGCTATGGGAAGCTTCAGTTCGGGCGACACATCATTTTATACGGGAAGAAGACATACTGTATTATAAGCCGCTCATACGAAATGAATATCTTAAAAGCGTTTCCCTCTATGCCATCCGGACAGCTGAAAATACTATCGCTGGTTTTATGGGAATTTCCGGGCCTAATCTTGAGATGTTATTCATCCATCCGGATCATTTGCGCAAGGGCTTTGGAAAAATACTATTGCAACATGGTATTGTGGCAATGAATGTCTCCAAAGTAGAGGTCAATGAAGAGAATACGGAAGCACTCCATTTTTATCAGAAATTTGGTTTCAACGTGGTTGGCCGTTCCGAAACAGATAGTGCCGGAAAAAAATATCCGTTGCTTCACCTCGAATTATAATGCTCCTGTTTCAGAAAAAACAGGGCATAAAAAAACCAGCAGTTAGTGCTGTTTTTTTTATGCTATAGCGCCAGGCTATCTTATATTTTATCTGCTTTCTGGCTGTATTTCAATACTGCGATAATATCTTCTTGCCCAAATTCAGCTTCGGCTTTCTGGAAGGTATCATAACTTACTTTTGCCAATCGCCCCGACATGCCTTCCGCCTTCGCTAACCGCAAATCTTTAGCAATATGCTTGAGCGCAAAAGCAGCCTGGTAATCTTCGGCCATTATGGCATCGCCTTTTATTCGTGTAAAGACATTCCCTAAAGCACTATTGTTAATCAATGCCATAAGGTCTTCAGTCCTGATCCCTTTGGAATTTGCAAAAAGCACCGATTCTGCCAGCCCTTGTGCATACAACCCGAGAAGTGTATTCATAGCTAATTTTGCCCGGTTTCCCGCACCATTGGATCCGATCCATAACGATAATTTTCCCAAATGTTCCAGGATAGGTTTTATCTTTTCGTAGACAGTTTCATCACCACCCACCATAATGACCAATTGCCCGTCCAGTGCCTGTTTCACACTACCGGATACCGGTGCGTCCAGGTAACTATTGCCCTGATTCTGGCATAGGATGGCTAATTTCTCACTGATTTTAGGCGAAACCGTACTCATATTAACAATTATTTTACCGGAGACATGTGCTTTTAAAAGCCCTTCATTGCCGCCAAATATTTCCTGGATTGCCACGTCATCCGAAACCATCACAAAAATAACATCTGTATTCCGGAGTAGTTCTTCCGGAGAAAGGGCTTCATGAGCACCCTGCAATACTAATGCATTTACTTTTTCCTGACTGCGGTTATAGGCCGAAACCAGGTAGCCGGCTTTCATCAATTGCTTTGCCATAGGCATTCCCATAGTTCCCAATCCGACCCAGCCAATTTTTACCTCATTCATCGCTTTACATTTTTAAGATTCCACATTCAAAGCTGTGCTTTCAATTCTATCTGTCTTTTCCCTGTCATTCACGCTACTACTTACCACAAATTACGAATCTAATCCTTACACTGCAACAGTATTACAAATATACTCCAAACTTTATAGATTATATTCGGCAACACACTGTTGCTGATGGCCTTAAAAACAAAAAGCAGGAACAATTCATTAGAATTATTCCTGCTTTTTTAGATTGTGGCATGCAATTACATTGCCGTGATAATAAATTCACTTCTCCGGTTTTCCTGATGTTGCGCTTCGGTACATGGCTGTCCATCGGTACAATTGTTCAGTAAACGGGTTTCTCCATATCCTTTCCCGGTGATCCTTTCCGGACTTATCCCTTTTTCAATCAGGTATGCCATAGTGGCTTTTGCCCTACGATTGGATAATTTAAGGTTATAGATTCCACTCGCACGACTATCGGTGTGGGAGCGTACATCAATTTTTATTTTGGGGTAGGCCCGCATCAGGTCAATAATTTTTCCTAAATCTTCGGCAGCATCGGGACGGATATTCGACTTATTAAGGTCAAAATAAATAACGTCTATCTGAAAGGCTTTGGCCAGATCGCTTCCTACAATTATATCTTCTTTGCTTCTCTTTTTAAGCGCAAAAGGGAGATCTGTCAATTGGGTTTTCTGATCTACGGTAATCATTTTTTCCCGCATCGCAAAACCTTCTTTTTCGACCCTGACATAATAGGTATCCCCCTTATCCAGTTCCAATTCATAGTGCCCATCTTTATCCGTAAAGGCTTCTTTAATGATTTTAAAATTGGTATCAAAAACGATCACTTTGGCATTCTCTATCGGCAGGCCATCTTCCAAACCGGTCACTTTTCCGGCAATCAGTGGTTTCGTTTCAAATTTAATTGGCGTCAGTTCCTTCAATCTATAAATATCATCATAGCCCTCTCCTCCGGAACGATTCGAACTGAAATATCCGGTTTTGGTATTAGTATCAATGATAAAAGCAAAATCATCCATCGGGCCATTCACCGGCGCCCCTACATTATATACTGTCTGGTACCGTCCATCTTTTCCTATCTTGGAAACGAAAATATCAAATCCACCCAGTCCCTGCCTTCCGTCAGAAGCAAAATAGAGTTCATTATTTTCAGAGATAAAAGGAAACGTTTCTTTCCCTTCCGTATTAATTGTATTTCCAAGGTTTAGGGGTTCTCCAAAGGTTCCATCTTCATTAATTCCGACTTTAAATATATCCGATTGCCCCAGGCTTCCGGCCATATTGGAAGCAAAATATAATGTTTTGCCATCCGGGCTAAGTGCTGGATGTGCCACACTGTAATTATCGCTGCAAAAAGGCAATTCGGTAACATTTTCCCACTTCCCTTTTATAAATTCTGCTTTGTATATCTTGAGTAAAGTCACTTCTTCCCCATCTTTTCCTTTTTTACCTTTGTTATAATTGTTCCGGGTAAAGTACATCGTTTTACCGTCTTTGGTAAAAACAGGCGTAGACTCGTGGAATTTTGAATTTACGGGTTTCTTAAACGTCTTTGGTTTGGATAAACTTCCGTCGGCTTTCGTGTCGGATACATACAGATTGGTAAAAGACTGATTGGTCCATTTTGCACGGCGGCGTACTGTTCCCGGCATATCCCTTGAGGAAGCAAATACAATTTTGTCTCCGTAAAACGATGCGCCATAATCGGAATATCTCGAATTAATCCCGACAGTCTCAATAGTGTACCGCCCTGAATTTTGTTTGATATCCTGCAGGTAATCCTTGTCCGCATTAAAAAGTTTTGCACGGCTATCCGTACTGTTTTTTTGTGCAAACAGCGTTAGCATTTCATTTGCCTTGTCATACTGCCCTTCGGATTTAAGCGTTTGGGCGTAACGGTAATAATATTCCGGTTCCGGATTGGCATTGAGTGCAAACAATTCGCCATACCATTTATTAGCCTGATCGAATTCTCCATTAAAATAGTATGCATTTCCTAATTTCTGTACGATATCAGCTGATTTATAGCCTTTTTCGACTATTCTTTCGTAGGTTTTTATCGCATCCTTATAGGCCAGCCGTTCGTATTGCTTATTGGCTTTTTCCAGTTTGCCTTTTTGTGAATATCCCGTACTTCCCAAAAGGAGTAAGAGCAGACTATAAAGTAGAGCTTTTTTCATATATATATTTTTAAAAGAACCTTGGTGTTATCATACGGTCATAATTTCGGAACAATTCAAAACGCAGGAATATCTCGTGTGAACCCGAATTGTAATTGGCCAGCTTTGTACTCTCGGCATCATAGGCATAGCCTACAAAAATCGCGTCACTAACCTGGAATCCCGCCATACCACTCACTGCAGCACTCCATCGGTATGCGGCACCTAACGTAAGTTTATCGAAGAATAAAAAGTTAGCAGACAGGTCTACCTGCAATGGCGCTCCCTGTACTACTTTGGTAAGCAGCGAAGGCTTAAACTTTACATCATAGCTCAGGTCAAAAACATGGCCCGCCATAAAGTAATAGTGCAGTCGTTCCTGGGCTACAGAAGTACTGTTATCGTCATAATGTTTGGTCTCTAAAAAGTTAGGGACTGACAATCCAATATAGGTCTGATCGGAATGAAAATATATACCGGCACCAATATTAGGGGAAAACTTGTTATCAACATTATTCTGAAATCTTGGATCTGATGGATTGTAGATATTCAATTTGGTATAATCAATATTCAATAAATCGGCAGTGGCTTTAAGCCCAAAGGATAACTGGAACGTTTCCGATGTAGGTACGGTATAAGAGAAATCAACCGAAATATTATTCTGATCCGATGGCCCTATCTTGTCATTTACAAAGGAGAGTCCAATACCTATATTGGTGTTTTCGATCGGAGTATGTATCGATGCTGCATTGGTTACCGGTGCCCCGTCAAGTCCCACCCATTGTGTCCTGTGCAATCCGAAAATGCTCAATGCTTCCCGTGATCCCGCATAGGCCGGATTGATATTGATCGGATTGTACATGTATTGCGTGTATTGCGCATCCTGTTGCGCATAACTGCTTACCGTCACCAACATCAAAACGAAGAATATTAATTTTGTTTTCATCCTATTTGTTTTATACTCCGGAACCTGTACCCCGGAAATTAAAATTTTACCATTGCGCCTATCAGCGTTCCTTTTTCCTATTATATTCCTGCTTCAGTTTTATAAAAGCTTTGTTATAAAAATGTTACCATCAACGTACCCATTTTACAAATATGCCACTACCACAAGTCCTGCAGCAATCGAATACATGATGTCAATGGAAAACATTATGCCGATTTTGAGGGCAAAATTATAGGTTACAAGAAAAAAAAAGTAAGAGAATATCCGGTATTATTGGAGAATTCGATGAACGGTATAAAAAATCCGTTGTAACGTAATCCCGAATTATCGCGAAATGCCCCCATTAAGGAACAGAACAAAACAACCTGAAAAATTAAAACATTTTTAATACTTACATAACACCAAATAGCAACCTTCAAGTATCATTTTCTTCCATATCCAGCAAAAAAGCAACTTGTTTTAATAAAAAAAGAGGCTGTCTCACAACTCGTGAAATAGCCTCTTTTTCTGTTTTTTACTCGGACTCCTGTCGGAGCGCAGGTCTCAAATATGCAATTCTCAAAGACTTGTTTTAGTTTTGAGACAGCCTCTTACTATATATTTTTTTTGGGGTATTATGAAATCTCAGTAGCAATAAGCCCTTATAGCAATCGTTATCCATTGAGATTTATAAAAGAAGTCTGCTCTTACTTTTGTTCTCCCGCTTTTGCATCAAAGAAAGCAATAATCCGGGGATAAAAACTTTTAAAGGTAGGATACGTATCCCGCGAAGTTTCATATGCTCCCAATAAAGAAACCAGGTCTTTGATCCACACGAAACCTTTTTGTGTTTGTGTTGTTATTTCCTGCTGAACAACAGTTGCTGTAGCCCCATGATCCATTAAATACCGAACCACTGATGCACGTACTAATGATTCGTCAATAAGGCTATGCCAGTCTTCATAGCCTTCCAGTTTCATGGCCATTTTTTGAGCTTCCAATAAGGCTTCGCCACTTGATTTAAGTTGCTGTTCTATTGTAGTATCCTCCTCGAGAATATGATCGATAAAGGAGTGATTAAATTCATGAATTAAATAGGGCAAGTATACCGCTTCCGGGAAGAAGGGTTTACCCTGCTCATCAAAAGTCCAGGATCCCATAATGGCATAAACCAGTTTCTTTTGCCCTACAGGCTTAACACTTGGCCCATAATTGGCTCCGCCATTACCAAACCCTATCACAACACGGTAATCTACTTCATGATCGCCATAATAATCCAGGTACCATTTTTGGTCGAATGTTGCTACAGAGTGATCAAATAAGCTTGTAGCATCCTTATAATTTGTCTCATGGTCTTTAAAGAATTTTTCAAATGCCGCTACTTTGTAAAAATCATTAAGTAATGCTACAAATTGTATAGCGTCCTTTTCGTCCCATTTCCCTTTTAATGTATTTCCCGACTGTTTTATTATGGAAAACTTATTGTTTTTTAATTCTAAAGCTACCGCCAGAAACATTACTTTGGAAAAGCCCATTCCTTTTTCCGTATGGAGTTTTTTGGCAAAGCTAACTACTGTATGGCTCCTGTATGCTCCAAAATAATCCTCAATATCCTTTACGTAATTCTTATCCAATTTCATGTTATACTCCGGATTTCCTGCAAGCCGGAATACAATACTAAGCAGCTCAACCCGCTGATCTACAGTAGAAATCACATTTCCCTTTGCCACGCCTGCTGCACTGGCAAACACCATCAATAACGCAATCATTAACTTCATAAAGGCATTTTTTAATTGTTAAAAGTCAAAAGAGTTATGAAATGCTTTTTCATTCCAACGCTGCCTTTCTACAATATCAGTTTTATTTGGGTTGTTGAAACTTAAGTAATGCTTCAGGTCCCTGGATAATTACCATACCTATTATAATAGCAAATACAGTTATTACATACCCTACAAACCCTATAAACGCAAACAATAAAACTTTCAAAATAATATCCCTTAGACTTCTTTCGTGGTAAAATCCCTTGTAGAACCAAACCATAATAAATGGGATAGCAAACATAGAAATTCCTATGAGATATGCAAAAACACTACTGTCGTGCCTAAAAACATACAAAAATGGATATAAAAGAACAACTGTAATAATAGTATAATAGCATTGAAAAAAGGCATTCATTATCACATGTTCATAATAGTTTTGCCCCCACTTTCGGAATAGTAATTTTGTAAAAACTGAAATAACCGGAATTAAGAATACCATTATGGCCGCACTGTAACTCGACACAAAAGACATCAGATTCGTTAATGGAGTATACGAGAGTTTTTGTTGCGTGTAGTAATCCTGCATTATCTCATTAAATCGAAGGACTTTAAAGGATAGAAAAGCTGCAATACCGCTTAATAAAAAGGCTAACAAAATCGGTTTATAATGATTCACCCGATTTCCATCAATAAATTCCCGTGCTGTTTTTCCGGGGTTTTGCATAATCTTCTTAACCGAATAGAAAAAGCCTTTGTTCGTATGAACCATTAAATATTGGGCTTCATCGATTACAAATTTTCTATCAATCCTTTTATATTTTTTCTGGCCACAGTGACTACAAAAATTTTCAAGTATGGGATGATTACAGTTCAGGCAGTTATTTTCCATTTTCAATAGTTGTCAAAGTGTTTTTATTTGGTGCGTCTTGATTTGAGTTCAGCCTCTATTTGATTCCATTTCATGATCCCTGGTAGTATAAAAAGTATTCCACACGGCATAACCGCTATCAGGCTGGTTTTCCCATTTTTAATAATCAGGTAAATTAGTGCAGTATATAATAAAAGTGCTACAATAGCTCCGCCAATTAATAAGCCTTTTAACAACGCTTTTTGTTTAGTAAGTTCCGCTATGGTGAACCCGGATAGTTTGTTCGTTTTCATAAGCATGGTGTTGGTTTAGTTACACTTCTGGAATGCCCAAAGTTATAAAAAAATGTTAAAACAACAACAACTATTCAATAGTATACAATCCGTTATCTTGCTAACTAATATAGTGAGGCTAAAGCATACAAAAAAGCACCTACAGTCCTGTAGATGCTTTAAAAATTACAGTGTAAATCTCGGATTTAAAAATATTGCTTAAGACATTGTTTAAGAACCCATAATAACATAATATAGTGCGGCCATATGTCCTATCCATAGAAACAATGATCCTAAACCTAAGATCTTTAATGTTAGACTGGGTTCCTGTTTTTTATATCTGTGTAGTCGTATTATATAGGACCATATACATACGAAAGCACCAACTATTACCGGACCGGAAAATAACAGTATTTTATACAACATAATTTTTTTATTTATTTATTTATCTTTACAATCATCATAATTATCTGCACACGTGTCTAACATGGAACTCAAATGCAGCGTTGCAGCGGTTAAACAAGCAGAAGCGACTACTCCACCTAAACAACCACCACACCAGGCCGAAGCAGCCCCTACTGCCATTCCTGCCGCTGCACATCCCGCATCTTCAATTATCCAGATGGACCAACTTCCCAGTTTACAACTTCCCAGTTTTTCTTCACAAGTTCTACCGGTTGTCGTATTTTCTAAAGCCGTATCAAAAACAAATTGCAAATCCGGTTGATCAATTACTACTAAATCATATCTCTTAGTTAGCGCCTTAACATAAGTGAAATTTTCTGTTTCAAATTTAAATGCCGCTTCAGCAGACTCAAAACCGATTGCTTTGGCTAAAATATTTTTTTCAGCCTCATCTAATTTTTCCTTTTTGAGCAGTTCATTTTTTAGCGCTCTATCAGATTTAAATTCAGAAAAGTATTCTAAATTTTTATACAGTTTAATAAAGTCCTCATCCTGAGCAATTGCTAAACCTAATTTTTTCAAATGTTCATTTTCTTTTGCTCCTCTTGCTGCTTGTTCAGTTTCCACTACTGCCTGTTCAGTCTTGGTTGCTGTCTGATCATCACCGCTACACGAGTATAAAACGATTGTAAATAATCCAGCCCCTAACAGGCTAAAAGCGACTTTTTGAAATTTCTTCATAATAAAAATATTAAAGTTAAAATAATAGAATAAATACAACTAAAAATTATATAAGTACATATAAATACAATTAAAATCAATTTTTTATATTTTAAACAGAATTGTAAACATAAACATTTAAAAACAAATAAAAAAAATATTATTCGTCATTTTTAAGATAAAATTATAATTAAAAAAAATTTTGACATAAAAAATAAACATTTTTTATGTCAAAATATATGAGTTTTGCAATAGATTCAACCTACAGATTCTCTCTGAATTTCTACCAATTCTAAACTCCCAAAGCGATACAATTATAAGCCGGTTCCTTCAGACAAAAAAGCGATTATTTTCACTCTTTTCATAATTAAAATATTGAGATAACATGGACTATTCATATTATACCAAATATAAACAAAAATATTTATTATAGAGAAATACATTAATTCTTTATTTTATACCAGTAGAGTTAAAATAGCTTCTGACGTATTGCCCTTTTATAAATTTACAAACTACCTAAAACCAATAATAAACAATGGAATATCTCTTAAATAGTAATTCTTATGCCTGAAGACAGTCAAATTATTGAAACGATTAGGACAATAAAAATACTTTAAAATTTTTCACAAATAAAGAATAGTATATAAACACTAAAAACCTATTTTTGTTTATAAAATATATCAAATTTTATAAACAATATGATTTAAGTAGAATGATTTTCGCAATAGGCAATACAAATTGTGCTTACAATGCTGTAAGCACTTTTAAGGCACGCTGATCTTTTTCATAAATCTATTCAGACAATCAACTGGAAATAATTTTTGTTATAGAATTTTATTTATGAAATTTGGAAATCTATACGTTACTCCAACCATTATCAACAAAAGCATATAAAATCTTCAAATTTTTTTATGAAATTCAACTATTTTATTGTATTTTTTTAACTATTTGTATTTTTTTTATTACTTTTAAAAATAATTACAACTTGATTTATTTTACGTATCCGCCCGGACCCCAAGGTGTATATATGATAATTTCATACACATAAATTAGTTGGTAGAAAATTTTAAAAAGCATACTGAACAGACGAATTGCTTGAAGATACAATAGAGTTCATTCAAGAAAATACGAAAATTTAGCAAAAAGTAAAAAATTAGTAAACCAGCGGGGCGGTACATTAATCTTAATTTAAAAATTAATAAAATAGTACCTAAAGCTATCGTCCTTGTGGTATACCGCATTAATATAAGGGGAGTAGCATAAAATTATGAAAAATATTAAATTTTTATTTTTGGGGATAGTTGCAATTCTACTATCTTGTAGTAATGAACATGAAAATCATAATAATGAACTTTCATTTACGGATGTAGAAAAACTATTCAAAATGAAAACATCATTCTCTGAAGTTTCAAAAAGTGTCATTTTAAACCACTATAGTTCTGTTGACAATTATTATAACTATGGCATTCAAAGAAAAAAGGAATTAGTTAGTAAAACAAAAAGCAGCGAGCGAACTGTACACACTACATATAAAGTACGATTAACAAATCCTCGTGCGGGCTTAAACACCACAATAGAGGTGTTGTGGCATGATTACATTTTAAATGCTGCAGAAGAACAAGGAATAGATTTGCCATATTCCTGTAGATGTGGAGCTGATTCTTCAAGTTTAGCGAAACAACTTTCAGGTTCCCCTGCAGATCAATCAGAACAAACTTTTTTAAACGAAGAACAAATTGATGCTGGCTGGGTATTACTTGATGTGGCTTCACCAACATCTGATTGTACCTTTTTGACACACCAGGAAGAAAACCTATATTAACTTATGAAAATATCACTTATTATTATAACACTGCTTGTTCAAGCAGTGTTATATTCTCAAAATGAACAAAAACCCAATATTCAAAGAACTGACAGTCTACAAATTTTCTTAAATGCAAAACAAAAAAAAATCGACAGTTTAAAAACGATTGATTTCGTCAATAGAAAGTATCAATATTTGGATGCCGATTTTAAAATCAAAATTGACAAAAATACCTTTAATAAAATACTTCTTAAAAACGCACCAAACATTAAAAGTTACAAGGATTCGTTAATGGTAGTACTTTATTATGAGCTTGGCGACAATGATGCAGTTAATATTGCATTTCATCGAATTCTTTTTAATTGGAAAAAAATGAGTTATTATATCTGGGAAAGCGAGCAAACAACAAAACAATTAGGTGAAAGCTTCGGTTTTAAACATCCACATAACTTTTTTGAATTTTTAAAAGATAATAATAATGAAAATTCCAAAAAAATAGAATTTTTAACGCAATTGCAACTTAACTTACAAAATAAGAAACTAGACAAAGTAGGTTTGAAACCATTTAATGAATTTTTAAATTATGCTTTTAAACATAATCCAAATAGAATAAAAGATAATGCAGCGTATAAAGCAAACCTTGCCAGGAATAAACATTGAAAAAGGCCAATCTTAACATTAAAAATCACCCACCCTTATTATCTCCTAAAAAAGAAAAACCCTTGACAATCAGCGACTATCAAGGGTTTTCTGTGGTCCCACCTGGGCTCGAACCAGGGACCACCTGATTATGAGTCAGGTGCTCTAACCAGCTGAGCTATAGGACCGGTTTAGAGGTTGCAATATTACCACTAATTTTTGTTTTTTGCAAATCTTTTTCGACAGATTTTATAAGCATGCACCAATTCAAAAGCTGTAAAAGTATAATCAACTGATTTTTAATCATTCCATACTATAAAATCTATTCCTGGATTTCCTGGCACAACTCGATCAAAACGCCATTGGTTCCCTTGGGATGCAGGAAAGCGACGAGTTTGTTGTCAGCTCCTTTTTTAGGAGTTTCATTCAGCACTACAAATCCTTCCCCCTGCAATCGGGCGATTTCGGCTACAATGTCTTCCACATCAAAAGCAATATGATGAATGCCTTCCCCTTTTTTGTCAATGAATTTTGCAATCGGGCTGTCGGATGTGGTGGCTTCCAGCAATTCTATCTTGTTGGGGCCGTTTCTGAAAAAAGAAGTTTTCACCCCTTCACTGGCTACTTCTTCCGATTTGTAGGCCGGAGCACCGAAAAGTTTTTCAAAAACCAGGTTGGATACTTCAAGGTCTTTCACTGCAATTCCGATATGTTCGATTTTTCTCATGTATAGCGTATAATTAGGATCGTAAAAGTATATTTTTAGTAGTATTGGCAGCAGCACGAAAATGATCATTTTAGCGCCATGGCCCTGATCTACTGCTGCAAATATAGAGATTGCGCCAAAAAAAACGTGCTGACGCAGAAAGTTTGCGATTTTAAAACTTAAAAAAGTAGTATTTTTGCCAAATGGAAACAAACAGACAGAAAAAAATAGGCGGAGTGATCCAAAAAGATTTGGTTGACATTCTGCAGGGTGAAGTACGAAAAAATGGGATTTCTAATTTAATTATTTCCGTTTCTAAAGTAAGCGTAACTACCGATTTATCCATAGCAAAAGTATACCTCAGCGTATTTCCTCAGGAAAAAGCACCGGAAATACTGGCTGCTGTGCGTTCGAATAGCCCACTAATCAAACATGATTTATCCCAAAGGGTAAAACTACAACTGCGTAAAGTGCCGAATTTATCTTTTTACATTGATGATTCTTTGGATTATATCGCTAAGATTGACGATGCGCTTGCCGGTAAAGAAAATCCTATCGAAAACCGTGATTTATTAGACAAACGCAAGAAATTTTAGATTGAATTTTGCCTTTTACATAGCGCGTCGGTATTTGTTTACACTCAGCAAAAGCAGTGCAATCAATTTTATTACCGGAATCACTTCTGCCAGTATTATCGTAGGAGCAGCGACTATGTTTGTGGTAATTTCTGCTTTTAGCGGATTAAAGGAATTCAGCCTTTCCTTTACGAATAATTTTGACCCTGACCTCAAAGTAACGAGTATCGTTGGCAAAACCATAACGATGACACCGGAACAGGAGCAAGCCCTGAAAAAAATGCCAGGCATTGCTTATTACAGCCGGATCATCGAAGAACGGGTGCTGTTTTCTTATGACGGCAAACAACAGGTCACCTACCTCAAAGGAATCGACAGCAATTACATCTATGTCAATCCGATCAAAGAAAAAGTAGCAGGACAATGGGTAGTTCCAAATTCCAACCAGGTGGTTATGGGCTTTGGCACCAGCGATAAGCTTTCCATACAACTCTATAACTTTGAAATTCCGCTGGAAGTTTTTATCCCAAAACCCGGCAAAGGCCAAATTGATGATCCAGACAAGGCATTCACCAAAGCCAGCCTGCGCCCTACAGGATTTTATTCCATCAATGAAGATTACGACTCCAAATATGTTTTTGCCGACCTGGATTTGGTGCAACATCTTATGGAATTCCAACCGAATACCATTTCCGGCCTTGAGATCAAGCTAAAACCTAATATTTCCGAAGACAGTGTCATGTCGGAACTGCAAAAGCTATTCGGGCCGAAAACGGATGTAAAAACAAGAGCACAACTCAATGATGCCCTGTACCGGATGCTAAACACGGAATTTATTGCAGTGTACCTCATCCTGACCCTCATCATTATCATGACGTTATTTACGCTGATTGGTGCTATTATCATGATGATCCTGGACAAGAAAAGCAATTTAAAAACCTTAGCAAGCCTTGGTGCCGAAATTCGGGAGCTGCGCAGGATATTTCTGCTGCAAGGCACTTTATTAACGCTTACCGGCTGTTTTATCGGGCTTTTTATCGGGATCATGCTGGTGATTTTACAGCTTAAATTCCAAATGTTTATGATTACGGACAATTTAGCCTATCCGGTTGCATTCTCCATTCAGAACATTTTTATTGTATTGGCAACGATTATGATACTGGGATTTATCGCTTCTAAAATTGCTTCTTCGCGTATTTCTAAAAAGCTTTTGGAATAAAATTATATATTTGCTTTCCTAAGTACTAAACCCGGATTATTACAGAACGCTTTAGAATTACTAAAGTTCCATACACCATTGATTCCTAATCCCCTATAGGAATAGTGTACGTTCCCGATTACCCATTATTATACCACCATCACATGACTGAAACGCAACAAAAGCAGGGAAAAATTGCTGCAATATTCGCACTAATCAAACAATCTTTACAAGGAAAGGAAATTGACTATACCACGGGTAGTATCAGGCGGTCCGTGATTTTACTGGCCATCCCGATGATGCTCGAAATGATGATGGAATCCGTGTTTGCATTGGTAGACCTTTATTTTGTTGGCCACCTTGAAGACAGCAGTTATGCCATACAAGCAGTAGGATTGACCGAATCGGTACTGACCATCACCTATTCCCTTGCAGTTGGAATGAGCATGGCCGCCACAGCGATTGTAGCCCGGAGAATTGGAGAGAAAAATCCGGAAGCTGCAGGAAAAGCAGGAATCCAGGCCATCCTGATTGCTGTAGCCATTACTTTACTACTCAGCATCGTTGGCTATGTCTTTGGTACCGATATCCTCCTTCTCATGGGGGCTTCTTCCGATGCAGCAGCCTACGGCACCAACTTTATGCGTATCATGATGGGAAGCAGTATTTTTATTATGCTGTTATTCCTGATCAATGGAATCTTCCGTGGTGCGGGTAATGCCGCCATCGCCATGAAAAGCCTTTGGATTGCCAATATCTGTAACATTATATTATGCCCCATATTTATCAACGGCTGGGGTCCCATTCCGGCATTTGGCCTTGAAGGCGCCGCAATTGCCACTACGATAGGACGTGGCATTGGGGTTTGCTATCAGTTGTACCATTTATTTAATGTGGGAAATACGCTCAAAATTACCGTAGCACACCTCAAACCGGACTTCCAACAAATGAAAGCGATTATTGTTGTAGCAGCGCCTGGTATCTTACAGTTCGTTATCGCTTCCTGTAGCTGGATTTTCCTGGCACACTTAGTCGCCACAACGGGTGGTGATCACGGCTCTGCCGGTTATCAAACGGCCTTACGCCTGATGATGTTCTTTATACTTCCTGCCTGGGGGCTCAGCAATGCCGTAGCCACTTTGGTAGGGCAAAATCTGGGAGCCGGACAGATTGAAAGAGCCGAAGAATCGGTACTAAAAACGGCCAAATACAATGTGATCTTTATGGTTATTATTACGATCCTTACTTTAGTTGGGGCCACGGTATTTGTATCGTTCTTTACAGAAGACATACTGGTACAGGAAATTGCTGTGCGCGCCATCCGGATCATGAGCCTGGGATATATTTTCTACGGGATCGGTATGGTATTGATCAATACTTTTAATGGTGCCGGTGATACCTGGACGCCAACCTATATCAATTTTTTCGGTTTCTGGCTTTTTCAGATTCCGTTGGCCTATGTGCTGGCAAACTATTTTAATATAAAAGAAGATGGTGTCTTTATTGCTATTCCGGTAGCCGAAACCGCCATCACGATTGCAGGATATATCCTGTTCAAAAAAGGAAAATGGAAACGCATACAAGTGTAAATTCTTTATTCCGGAAAGCGCCTATCGTATGTTTTGAACCCTAATTCTTTACATTATATCGTAGGGAATTATTAAACAGCATTTCCGATAGCTTCATGACCAATTTGCACTATCCAAAAAAGGCACTTTCCTACTTTTTAGGCGCTAAAAATAAGCTTTGGATGTATTAAAATAGGTTCCAAAATACTTACAACAGGTTCCCAACGTATTAAAAGGATTACCGAACGTATTCTACTACCTACGCCTACGTATTAAAAGTATTTCGAGACGTATTAAAAGGGTGACCTGAAGTATTAAAAAGAGATTTTAGTGTTTTTAGCCTAATAGCATCGTAACATGCAGGATCCACTTTTAGCTATAAAGCCGCTACTCACACCTTACCATAATTAGGAGCATAGTATAAAAAAGAGGCTGTCTCATGCATTATGAAACAGCCTCTTTTTTATTCTTCCTAAATATCTTCTATACAAATTGGAATTTTTCAAATACTTCCTGAATCTCATCCAGTGCTTTAAAAAGTCCTTCTGCATCATCTGTAGTTACTAATTTCTGGCGGTGTTCCTTAAAATTCGGAATTCCTTTGAAGTAATTGGTATAATGGCGGCGCATTTCTACGATCCCAACGCGTTCCCCCTTCCAGTCCATAGACCAGGTCAGGTGATTGCGTGTGGCTTCTACCCTGTCCTGCATAGTAGGCGGTGGCAATAATTCCCCGGTTTTAAAATAGTGCTTGATTTCATTAAAAATCCATGGATTTCCAATCGCAGCACGTCCGATCATCATCCCATCGAGGCCAAATCTGTTTTTATATTCCAGTGCTTTTTGGGGAGAATCAATATCACCGTTACCAAAAATAGGCATTGTGATCCGTGGATTGTTTTTCACACGCTCAATATGAGTCCAGTCGGCGCTGCCTTTATACATCTGCGCCCTCGTCCGGGCATGCACTGTTAGTGCCTGCACCCCAATATCCTGAAGGCGCTCGGCCACCTCATCGATATTAATCGAATCCTCATCCCAGCCGAGGCGCGTTTTTACGGTTACAGGCAAATGAGTACTTTTGATAACGGCTTTCGTAAGGCGTACCATCAGGTCTACATCTTTCAATACACCAGCTCCCGCACCTTTACAAACAACCTTTTTAACGGGACAGCCATAATTAATATCTACCAAATCGGGATGTACGGTTTCTACAATTTTAGCAGAAAGCGCCATCGCCTCTTCATCTCCTCCAAATATCTGAATCCCTACAGGTCTTTCATAATCAAAAATATCCAGTTTCTGACGACTTTTCATCGCATCCCGGATCAATCCCTCGGAAGAAATAAATTCGCTATACATCATATCTGCACCGTGAAGTTTACACAACCTGCGGAAAGGCGGATCGCTTACATCTTCCATCGGGGCTAATAATAAAGGGAAATCGGGTAATTCTATGTTGCCTATCTTGACCATCTACTGCATTTTGCTGCAAAATTACGAAAAATAGATTGGATTATAAGACTCTTGAATTCCAAAGGTTTGCATAGGCATTTCCTTTCTACAATCGCAGGCACAACTTCCCAAAAAATTAAGCTATGAAGACCTGCTCTTCCCGGAGATAAAATACTAATTCAATTCCATACGCATCTCCACAACGCGTTCTTCAAATCCTGCTTTTTCATAGGCTTTGATGGCAGAAGCATTTCCGGAATATACTTCCAAACGCAATTCCTGGATACCGTTGGCAATCCCCCATTTCTTTATCTCCTCCATAATACGCTGGATAATACCAAGCCCCCTGAACTCTGGATTAACATACATAAAACCAAGATACAGGTAACGATCATATTTGGAAATGGGTTTTGACAGTTCGATACGGCCATACCCACAACCGACCAACTGCCCACCGCTCACTGCGACAAAAAAAGCGGTATCGGGATGGGTAATCATTTGCCCTAAATCATAATAATTAATTGGCCCTGCTTTCAGTGCCGGATCATAAGGCCGTTCGGCACTGATGATTCCCTGTTCAAACTGCAATAAAGCAGGTTTATCTTCTACCGTAGCTCTTCTTATTGTAATGGGTTCCATATTGGTTTTTGGTTTGCGATCATCATAAAAACACCCGGAAACATTGGAGTTTCCGGGTGCTGTAAAAGTAATGAACGTTATTTTTTAAAAAAATTAAAATCGGTATTATCCTTGAAGGACTTTCGCTTTTTCTGCATCAAATTCGTCCTGGGACAAAATGCCCGCATCCAGCAGTTCTTTCAGGTCCATGAGGGCTTTCTTCTTGGCCGCCATATCAGATACAGGTGCTGTCGCTGCTATATCCGCAACTGGGGCTACCGGTGCCACCTGGGTACCTGCAGGACTGAATTGCAGTATCAGTTGTGTAATTTCATTAAATCCTTTGATATTGGAATAATCAATTGCCTTTTGTTCTTTCACATTGACGATGGCAGTATCGGCATGATTTTCCAGCAGGTATTTCACCACATCTTTTTTTCCATTGGCAGCGGCATAGTGCAAAGGCGTATTCCCGGATTCGACCTGGATATTCACCGAAGCGTCTTTTTCCAGCAGTAATTTAACCATACTCAGGTGCCCTTTTTTCACAGCCACATGCAACAGGCTTTCACCTCCAGCAGTATAGGATTCCGTAAGGGTAAAACCACTGCTCACCGAAAGGCTTTCGGCCGTCTCTACCCAATCCAAATAGGAACTCATCGAATCGGTACGGTCGGAAACGGGCTTGCTATGGTTCACATCGAGCCCATTTTCTAAAAACAAGGCTACAATTTCTTTTTGATTGTTATCGCAGGCATACCATACTGGAGAGATCCCATCTTTGGAAGAGACAAAAATATCAGCACCTTTGTCAATCAGCAATTTGGTAATCGCGCGGTTGGTTTCATAGCAGGCAATGAGCAACGCACTTTCACCAGCATGGTTCAGGTGGTTGATATCTGCGCCTTTTTCCAACAGCAATTCTGTCATTGGCAGGTTTTTGGAGCGCACGGCAAAAAGCAATGGGCTTTCCCCATTTTTATTGGTCGTATTGACATTTGCCCCCTGATCCAAAAGTAGTTGTACCACTTCACGATTCCTGCAGGCAGCTGCCAAAAGCAAGGCTGTTTCGGCATTGTTGTTTTCCAAGTCTACGGTTATTCCGTTTTCGAGCAATTTCTGAAGGATTTCGATCTGTCCGGTTTGTGCCGTAAGATGCAGCAGGCTGTTCCCCTGCTTGTCGTTCATGTTGATATTGGCTCCTTGCTCCATGAGGTACAATGCTGTTTGTTTTTGTTTCTGCAGGCAGGCAAAATAGAAAGGGGTTTCGGCATCATGGTCTTCATAATCAATATCGGCTCCTTCAGCCACTAATAACTTCACCAGGTCCAGATAACCCCGGTGTGCGGCATAATGTAAGGCTGTACGCCCTTTTTCGTCCGTATAGGCAAAATCGGCCTCTTTATTGGCTAATAATAGTTCTGCAATTTTTCGGTTGCCATTTTCACAGGCAATAATAAAAGATAGTGACATATATTTTCAGATTATGCTTTATTTAAAAGTAGTAATTCGGCTGTTTTGGCTTTCAGGTTATCATCGGAGGCCAGCATGAAAGCGGTTTCATCTTTGTCGTTTACCAGTGTAGTATCCGCACCACGCTCTATGAGTAGTTTCGCTTTGCGATAGGTTTCTTTTGCCACGTTAGCATCATAGTTGGGATTAAAGGCACAGACTTTATGCAATAGCGTATTTCCCTGCTCGTCTACAGCATCCAAATCGACATCACCAGCATCCAGGATTGTTTTGAGGATGTCCACCGGTTTTTCAGCCGCCCAGTCCAGTGCCGATTTTTGTTTGTCATAATACGGTGCCGTTTGCCTCAAGTCGGCGCCATCGGCTACCATTTTTTGCAGGAGTTTTAATTCTTTTTCCGAAGGGCTGTTTAGGCTTCGTAAAAACTCGGTCAGTATCGTTTGCCCTTCGGCAGTGACGGCATCAAATTCCGGCGTTTCATATTCCATCATCTTTTCATACAAATCCAGGCTGCGCAATTCGGCAATTGCTTTATAAAAAGCGGAATGTCCTTTTTCATCCTTCTCATTAGGATTTGCCCCATTTTTTAATAGGAGTGCTATGGCTTCTGCCCTGTTATTGCGTACTGCTACCATAAGGGGTGTCGTTTTTACAATATCACCGGCATCCACATCCAGCCCCTGATCTAACAGGTATTGCAACTGCGCCAGTACTTTATCGCCGTTTCGAACAAACATAGCATTATTACTCACCACCTGGTGGATAAAATTCTGTTCTGCGTTATTTTTATAATTAAGGTCACCTCCTGCGTCTGCGATTGCGCGGATAATGCTGATATCAGCGCCTTCTTTCAGGGCATATCCCAATAAGGTCTGATCTTCCAATTCGCTATTGAGGCTTTGTACTTTGGGCAAAAAATCGGATAAAAAAGCCTGTGATGCTTCATCAGCCGGTAATTGCCTCACGAGGCTTTCAAAAAAAGTATTTTTAAAGGAATCGTATTCATAAAGGTCTGTTTCCAACATGCCCTGATCGATAAAGAGTGGGATAAATTCGAATGCCTTATTTCGGAGGATCGCGTCATAAACGGAACCCAGTTCGTCTTTTCGAAATCCTTTGACGGAGTTGTCTCCGTTTGCTATTAATTCACGGGCAGTGTCGATTCGACCCCATTTGAGGGCCTGCATTAAATTGATTGATTCTGACATTAGGTTTGATTGTATGGGGTTATTCAAAAGTTATTACTTACATTAATTTAGGGGAGAACCGACGGAATAAGCATCCGTTATCTTTCATCTTCCCTCTTATCTCAACGTTTTATTCTACATTTCATTATTTATGTTACTGCAAAAATCCAATAGCATCCTATTTTTTGGACTTATCCCGAAATTACTATTTCATAATTTGCAAAAGATATCGTGATATTACTGCCCAAACTAAGCAAACATCCCAATAAAAAAACCAACTTTAGTATAATTTTAGTTTAAAATTAACATTCTCGCTTTTTTTAATGTGTGTAATTCTAAACCTACTAATTATGAAAAAAATTTTATTTTCTACAATGGCCTTAATGGCTTTCGGATTCATGAACGCTCAGGAAAATGCAAACGTGCCAATTACCAACAATGGCTTTAAACAAGGCGACGTTTTCATGACTGGTTCTATCGGGATTGGCTCTGAATCTACTGGCGATAATAAAACGAATTCTTTTAATGTAAAACCAAAAGCTGCTTATTTTCTGACTGAAAATATCGCTGTTGGTGCTGCTCTTGGCTTTATGTCAGGAAAAACAGAAGTTCCACTTGCTCCGGATGTAAAAACTACTGAGTTCTCAGTTGGTGTTTTCGGCAGGTATTATTTTACTCCGGGAAGCACGTTCTCTGTATTTGGCGAACTGGGTGTGGATTATATCCACTCTAAACAAGAAGCGCTTACAGAAGACACCAGTAATGCATTCCGAATTGGACTTGCACCGGGTGTGAACTATTTCGTATCGCAACATTTCGCACTGGAAGCTACTTTTGGTGTGTTAAGTTACAGAACCAACAATCCAAGCACAGATGGGGTAGACAATACCGACAACTTCAACCTGGGATTGAACTTTACGGATATTAACTTAGGACTGATCTACAGATTCTAAGCGCATATCGTTATAGCACCAAAGGCCTGATCTTTAGCGATCAGGCCTTTTTTGTTTTGGTTCCTTATGTTTCTTATTCCAGGCTACTTTCCGCGCTGTAAAATCTTTTTGGGGCAGCTGCTGTAATACTGTGAAATACGAAAACTTTAAACTATATTTGCCGATTAATTCGCTACCTTTATGGAGCTTGCGTGAGGGATTGCAGCAGAAATCCTTTTCTTTTTTATCCAAAAAAGAAAAGATTGCCGCGAAAAGCCCGACCCCCGGGGTCACGCCCAACTAAAATTGATATTAAACGAAGATGAAACATATTAGGAATTTCTGCATTATTGCACACATTGACCATGGTAAAAGTACACTGGCAGACCGACTTCTGGATGCTACACAAACGGTTACAGCCAGGGAAAAACAAGCACAATTACTGGACAATATGGATTTGGAGCGGGAACGTGGGATCACTATTAAGAGCCACGCCATCCAAATGGAATATACCTACAAAGGGGAGCAATATATCTTAAATCTTATCGATACACCGGGACACGTAGATTTCTCTTACGAAGTTTCGCGTTCTATCGCGGCCTGTGAAGGTGCTTTGCTTATCGTAGATGCAGCACAAAGTATCCAGGCACAAACGATTTCCAACTTGTACTTAGCTTTGGAAAATGACCTTGAAATCATTCCTGTATTAAATAAAATTGACCTTCCAAGTGCTAATCCTGAAGAAGTAAGCGATGATATCGTAGACTTATTGGGCTGTAAGCTGGAAGATATTATCCCTGCTTCCGGTAAAACGGGACTGGGTGTGGAAGACATATTAGCGGCTATCATCGAGCGTATCCCACCCCCAAAAGGAAGCAAAGATGAGCCTTTACAAGCGTTGATTTTTGATTCTGTCTACAATCCTTTCCGTGGTATTGAGGTAATATTCCGGGTATTAAACGGAGAAATCAAAAAAGGCCAGAAAATTAAATTTATGGCTACCGGAAATGAATATTTTGCGGATGAAATTGGCACATTAAAACTAACGCAATCTCCAAAACAGGTTATTAGTGCCGGAGATGTAGGCTACCTTATTTCCGGGATCAAAGAAGCCCGTGAGGTAAAAGTAGGCGATACACTGACCGACGCCAAAACGCCAACACAAAATATGATTCAGGGTTTTGAGGATGTAAAACCGATGGTATTTGCCGGAATCTACCCTGTTGACACGGAAGATTATGAGGAATTGAGAAATTCCATGGAGAAGCTGCAACTGAATGATGCTTCCTTAGTCTTTTTACCGGAAAGTTCTGCGGCCTTAGGTTTTGGTTTCCGTTGTGGATTCCTTGGAATGCTGCACATGGAGATCATCCAGGAACGTTTGGAGCGTGAATTCAATATGACTGTAATTACGACGGTACCTAACGTTTCCTATTTGGCTTATACCAAAAAAGATCCGGAAACGGCCCTGGTTGTAAACAATCCTACGGATTTGCCGGAACCTTCCAAACTGGACCATGTAGAAGAACCTTATATCAAAGCGACTATCATTACCAAATCGGATTTTGTGGGTAACGTAATGTCATTGTGTATTGAAAAACGCGGTGTAATCACCAACCAGACTTACCTTACAACAGACAGGGTTGAGCTTACTTTTGATATGCCATTGGCTGAGATTGTATTTGATTTTTATGACAGGCTGAAAACAGTTTCGAAAGGGTATGCCTCTTTTGACTATTCGCCGATCGGATTGCGTACTTCCAATTTAGTAAAACTGGACATTCTGCTGAATGCACAGATAGTAGATGCACTTTCAGCATTGATCCACACGGACAATGCCTACCATATTGGCAAAAAAATGTGTGAAAAATTAAAAGAACTGATCCCAAGACAACAGTTTGACATTCCAATCCAGGCCGCTATCGGTGTGAAAGTAATTTCCCGCGAAACGATTAAAGCCCTGCGAAAAGACGTTACTGCCAAATGTTATGGTGGTGATATCTCCCGTAAACGTAAATTGCTGGAGAAACAGAAAAAAGGTAAGAAAAGAATGCGCCAGGTTGGTAACGTTGAGATTCCACAGGAAGCCTTTATGGCCGTACTGAAACTGAACGACTAACGCGTCAATTATTCCCTATAAACAAACCCCTGATAGTATTTCTATCAGGGGTTTGTCTTTTATACGACTTTGGCTCTGTACGCAGCTTTCTTTACAATGCATAAAAGAAGAAAGGTATCCATAAAGGCAACAAAAAACCCGTAATCGTTAGCGATTACGGGTTTAGTGAACAAAACACTATTCCTAAAAAATTACTGCTTCCTTCTGTTATCGTTCGAATCGGTATCGATTAACTTATTGTAAGGATCGATTCCTACTTCCATTGGTTTTTCGTCTACAATAATTTTAAAGGTATTATCAATCTGAGTAATTTTATGTTTTTGGAGGTACAGCACTTTTTCCTTTTTACTGTCTCCGGTAGGCTCACCAAAAACACCTACTTCGATATAATCTGCCAATGGTAAGGACTGGATTTCTTTTTTATCCTTTTTACCTTTAAATGTCAGGGTTTTACCATTTTCATCTTTAAATACCTGTTTGCCTTTTTCACCAGCACGGTACTTACTTACCTCTGCATTAATAGTCACTTCATATTTACCATTTGGCAGTTTTTTGGATGTAAAGTCCTTTACCCTGTTTTGATAGAGCGTAACGGTCTCGAACATATCCTTAATCAGGTATTTCAGCGAATCTGGCGTAGCTTCATTTAAATAAGATACAAACTCTACAGAATTGGTATACGGTGCTTCCTGATAAGCCACTTTAGCAATGTATTTTTTCAGGGCATCGTTCATATTCTTCTCTCCTATATAATCACTAAGCGCATACAGCACCAATGACCCTTTATTGTAATGAATGTATTGCTGGTTTTCATTAAGCATCAGGGGCTGTTCTTTTTTACGTTCGATGGTTCTTCCCATCAGGTAGCCATCCAAAGCTTCTTTCAGGAATTTACGCATCTGTAATTTGCCATATTGTTTTTCCAGTACTTTTAAGGAACTGTATTCTGACAAACTTTCAGACATCAGTGTCGCCCCCTGTACGTTTGCTCCAATCACCTGATGTGCCCACCATTGGTGTGCCATCTCATGCGAGGTAACCGAAAAAGGATAATCGACTGCGTCTTCGTCTTTACTGTCTACATCGGCAATAAAACCAATTGCTTCCGAGAATGGGATTGTATTGGCAAACGATTGTGCAAAACTACCACCCGTTCTTGGGAACTCGATAATTCGTGCCTGCCTGTGTTGGTAAGGGCTGAAGTTGTCAGAATAATAGGTAAGTGATTTTTTTACCCCATCAATCATACGATTGACATTGTATTCATGTCCTTTCTGATAATATACTTCGATATTAACCCCTTTCCATTTGTCTTTCTTCACTTCATAACGTGCTGAATTGTAAGCATAGAAATTGAGCATTTTCTGATCCATTTTATAATGGAAATAGTTACGCCCTTTGTCTTTCCATTCTTTTACCAGATAGCCTGGTGCAATTGCCGTTTGGTCACCTGATGTACTTACCGTAGTTTCAAAGGTGATCCAGTCCGCATCATTTGAAATATAAGTATTCTTACGTGCGATACTATCATTAACACCAGCCATCCTGTCTTTTGGTTTCAGTCCATAACGTTTACGCACATCATCATCGGAAAGTTCTCCGCTATCGGAATATCCAATAGAAGGAAACATGCCATTATTGATAAAGGTTCCATTTCCAATAACCGGAGAATGATCGGTAATAAGAGTATTCGGCTTGTTCTTCATCACAAAGTCAAAACGCAATGAATCTCCTGGTGCCAAAGGTGTTTTTAACACATAAATATTAAAATTATACAGTGTATCCCGAGAGATTAAATCCGCAGGACGGTCAAATGCGAAGGTGGATTTATAACTGTTATAATCAATAAATATGGAATCAATGGTATGTGTGGTTTTATTCTTTAAGATATACGATCCCTTCACTTTAAAATCCCGTGTCTCCGGATAGATATCAAGATCCACTTTTACATCTGTAATTCTTGGCTGTGGGTACTTCTCGTATTTTTTATACATTTTCTCCATATCGAAAGCCAGCTTCTCCTCTTCTTTTTGGGAGTATCTTTTGTTCTCAATATTGGTTTCATAGTAGATTTTTGCTCCAATAGCAAGAAAACCAACCAAAGCCAAAAGCATCGGAACCATTAATCCCGGTTTCATTCGTTTTCTGGCAATCGCAAACTTTTCTTTGGCAGAAGTTACAATACCACGATTCCAGAATAATAATGCCAGGCAAAAGAATACAATCCCCAACAGGCACCAATAGAATTTGTACAGATAATAACTGCTCAGTTCGCTACCGTATCCGTTCATGTCCGAATACATATATCCGGTATCCGAATTGAATTTATAAATGCCCTGTTCAACACCAATTTCTGGTAAAAACTGGAAGGCAATAGACAAAATCATTAAGACAAAGAAGCCCAACAGATAGTTCTTAAAAAGTGTCTGGATAATAATCGCCAGGAAAGCCCATACTATAAAGTTGATCAGCTTTAAACCATATAATTCAAACAGGTAATGCCCGATTTCGAAATTATAATAACCATGGTACGACTGAATAAGCACTCCTGCAATGACGATCAGCAGCAATAGCGTCACCTGCATTTTGATTAATGCAATGAATTTAGAAAATAGCAATACCCAGTTTGGGATTGGCGTCACATCAACCAAATGCCCCATACGAGCTGTATCAGCGCGATGTATCAGCATTCCGGCAAACAGGAATGTCAGTATATTGATAAAGAAACTGAACATTGTCCCGGGAATCTCCAGCATTTTCCAGGTTACCGGAAACGTTTTGGTACCATACAAGGCACCCGCTGAAATGGACATTAGCAATAACATAATTAAGCCCACAATAGCAATCGCGATAAAAGCCCAATTGCGTAATATAAATTTAAAATCTACATTGGAAAGACTCCAGGACGTCTTGATATTTTGCCAGGCTGAAAAATTAAAATGCACTACAGGAAGTTCAATTCTTGTAATTCCGCCAAAGTTATTTTTTACCACACGGTCATTTTTCCGGCTTCTACCAATGCTTAGTGCGGTCTGGCTAAAAGAGAAAAAATTATACAACAGTCCGAGAATCACAAAAGAGATGGTCAGCCAGATGATCCTGTTGTAGATAATAACCCCTTCAAAAGGCAGTAAATTTTCATTTTGTTCTGATACCGTCCAGTATTTTGTATAATAGCTGGCTGCCTGCTCCCCAAAAGGTTCCCAAAGCGCTACAATATACCTATTATCAATATCACGGGTAAAACTGGCCAGCATTCCTTTGATAAAGATCAGTAGGATCACTGCAATAAAGCCAATAGAGATATTTCTTGAAATCGTAACTACTGCAAAAACCAGCACACCAAAGAAAAAGAGGTTTGGAATAACATAGATCAGATAAATCTGGGCATAGGCTACAACATTAAACGGCGCTATTAATTCATGATTCACCCAAGGCAATATCGTCGCAAACTGGATCCCTAATACTATTGCTACTGTTATCAGTATGACAATCAGGAGGGAGCTAAAAAATTTTCCGGCGATATAATCGATTTTGGTAAAAGGATACGAAAAAAGGATTGTGTGCATGTTATACCGAAAATCGCGGTACACGGAAGACCCAACAATAATAGGCAGCAGAAAATAAATCAGGTAATTTAATCCGTTGATAAAATCGTTAAGCGCAATAGGAGAATTCGCCAGTGCGTTGGTATTCCGAACTGCCGTAACATTATCGAAAGCCCCAAATTGCACCGCTGAAAACAAAAGTGATATCCCAAAAAAGAGGATCAGGAAAATATAGAAAGACGGATTCTTAAACCATCGTTTCAGTTCAAAGTTAAATATTGTCGAAAACATATTATTGATCGTTTTTTAGTGCTACAAAATATACATCTTCAAGCTGTGGTACCGCATTTACAAAAGTAGCATCCGGCTGTTCCATACTGTGCACTTTTATATTCAGCGTGTTATCCTCATTGTATTTCGAAGAGATCACGTTGAAGTTCTGTTCGTAGGATTCCAGATCTTCCCGTTCTACTATTTTGGTCCAGATCTGGCCATTAAGATTTCCCTGTGCCTGGGCTGGTGTACCCTGAACCAGGATTTTACCGCCATTCAGGATTGCCATTTCATTACACAATTCTTTCACATCATCCACGATGTGGGTAGAAAAAATTACGGTATGGTTAGTCCCGATCTCCCGCAATACATTCAGGAAACGGTGGCGTTCTGCAGGATCCAGTCCGGCTGTAGGCTCATCAACAATGATTAATTTCGGGTTATTCAATAATAATTGTGCAATTCCGAAACGTTGTTTCATCCCCCCGGAATAACCGCTTACGCTTTTTCCCCTTTGGTCATATAAATTGGTAACTTCCAATACTTTTTTTACAATTTCCTTACGCTCCGTTTTTGAAGAAATACCTTTTAAACGGGCGAAATAATCCAATAAATTTTCTGCCGACATATTCGGGTAAACTCCAAATTCCTGTGGCAGGTATCCCAAAACTTTACGAAGGGCAATATTATCTTCCAATATATTAATACCGTCAAACTCTATCGTACCTGAATCAGGCTTCTGTAATGTTGCTATAGTACGCATCAGGGAAGATTTCCCCGCTCCGTTAGGGCCTAACAGACCAAACATACCCGCACCAATTTCAATATCCAGATTATCCAGCGCTTTTACACCGTTTTTATACGTTTTACTTAAGTTGTGTATTTTAAGTTTCATAATTTATGATGGTTTTGTTTATTATTTAGTTAGTGGTAAGATAGGCGATTTTGTTACATTTATTTTAACTTTTTTTTAATAAATATAAATTTTCGCTACCAAAAGCTACCAGAAAAATGAAGAATTACAGACCCCGTACAACTGTGAGAATCTTTGTACCTTTGTCGTATTCACAATAAAAGAAAGTATGATAGAAGATAAAACGCCACAGCGTACCAGTTTATCCGATTTGGGCGAATTTGGACTTATTGAGCACCTCACAAAAAATTTCGAGATCACACAGCCTTCCACCTTAAAAGGTATTGGTGATGATGCTGCCGTATTGGATTTTAAAGACAAAAAAGTAGTTGTTTCCACAGACCTGCTTATCGAAGGCGTTCATTTTGACCTTTCGTACATGCCCCTAAAACACTTAGGCTACAAGGCAGTTGTTGTCAATGTTTCCGATATCTATGCGATGAATGCCAATCCTACGCAAATCACAGTTTCTGTAGCTGTTTCCAATCGCTTTCCGTTAGAAGCCCTGGAAGAATTATTCGAAGGCATTACGCTTGCTGCAAATGAGTATAATGTTGATGTAATTGGTGGCGACACTACTTCATCGCAAAAAGGGCTTATCATTAGCATTACTGCTATCGGAGAAGCTGATGGTAATGAAATCACCTACCGAAACGGTGCAAAATCCAATGACCTGCTCGTTGTTACGGGTGACATCGGCGGAGCCTATATGGGATTGCAGGTTTTGGAACGGGAAAAACAGGTATTTCAGGTGAATCCAAACAACCAGCCTGATCTTGATGGGTATGCTTACCTGATCGAGCGTCAGCTGAAACCGGAAGCACGAAAAGACATTCGTACATTATTGCATGCTTTAGAAATACAGCCTACAGCAATGATCGATATTTCTGATGGGCTTTCCTCTGAAATCATACACCTTTGCAAGCAATCAGGTGTTGGATGTAACCTCTATGAAGATAAATTACCGCTTGATCCGCAATTAATCAATACCTGTGAGGAATTTAATCTGGACAGTACTACAGTAGCCATCAATGGCGGCGAAGACTACGAACTCCTTTTTACGGTTTCCATGGATGATTTTGACAAAATAAAAGGCAATCCTAATTTTACAATTATCGGACACATGACACAGGAAAGTGAAGGCATACACCTCATTACCAGGGCAGATACCAAAATACAATTGAAAGCGAGAGGGTGGAATGCCTTACAGCAGGAATAGTTTAAAAAAGAAAAACGTTAAAGATTCTTTGGGGGCAGAACTCTTTAACGTTTTTTCAGCAATAACATCAAATAAATTAAAATAGTAGGTTAAGCTTTCAAAATTCAAACAAAAAGGCTTAATTTATTTTCATTTAGTCGTTGATTTATTATCCAAAACAAGCCACATATATTAAAGTTATACTAACGATTACAATCTTCGTGATATAAACAATAATTTGCATCATAGTGGTTTATTCTGTTTAATAAAACCTCAAATTAATTCCCAGAAACTACATACTGGTAATTCTTTGACTAAATTAATACCTAAGCTTACTTATCCGGTTACGGTTAAACCGTAATTCGTATATTTTAAAATTATTTTTGTCTGTTTTATAACATTCCACGGCTCTTGGCTTCCCGGATTAGCTCTTCATCATTACAGCCAATGATGCTAAATATATCTTTCATGTGAAGTTTTCTTTTTTCGATAGCGCTCAATGACAACCCAACATAATGCGGGATATTCTTCGTCATGACGCCATTGGAAAGATGGTGTATGATCTCACGATCGATTTCATCTAACGTAAGTTCGGCAAGGGAGTTGTTTATAAAATTAAATACGGTTTTGCTGTAATAGGGTTCACCACTCATTATTTTATCAAAGGCATTCAGCAACTCATCAAACGTAAGATCATTCTTGATTATAAGCCCGTTGGGTTGGATTTTCTTAATGATATTGCTGATCCGAAGCATTTCGGTGTGCATTGTCAGGAGAATTACTTTACAATCCGGCATTTTCTCTTTTATAAAAACAGCCAGGTCTTCGCCCGAGAATATTTTCTTCTCATCGCAGGATGGCATACTGATGTCTAAAAAGGCAACATCAAAATTTTCTTTTCGGTCTGAAGCGGAAGCAATAATTTCATAACCCGATTTGCAATCGCTTGCCTGATCGATCTCCATCACATACTTTTCCTTCTTATATCCTGCAAGCGTATTTTTATACGCTTCAATAATAAAAGGGTGGTCATCCACCATTAGTATTTTAATTTTCTTTGGCATATCCATTTAGTGTTTAGGAGGATTAGGCACCAGAATTTCCAACTGTGTCCCTTCTCCCTTTTTAGCAATAATATTTAAAGTTCCATTAAAACTCATAACTCTTGACTCCATATTACGAAGGCCAATCCCCTTGCTTTTTTTAGTGGCATCAAAACCAACTCCATCATCTTCAATGATAAATTTCAATACATCCCGGATTTTTAAAATACTGATGCCCACATGTTTTGCATTCGCATATTTATTGATATTCTGGAATGCTTCCTGTAAAATACGATACAGGTTAATCTTAATATCATTATCAATCAGTTCCCATTCTATAGAGGCATCTAAATTAAAATTAATTTCGGCATCAATCAATTTTTCCTGTTCGTTTATTAAGTCTTTCACAATAGCCACGAAGTTATTGGTCATGGCATTTTTCTCATTGGAAAGATCATGTGATATCTCCCGGATATCCTGTTCGATATGTTGCAGTTGTGCGATATAATTATACCGATCCTGGACAGAATCCTCATCGGTTTTCTTATTGAGGCTATCCAGATTGAGCCGTGTCCCAAATAATCTCCCCAGTATACTATCGTGCAGCTCCTGAGCTATCCTTGTTTTCTCTGCATGCCGTACTTCTTCAATTTTTTTCTGCTGTGACAACATGAGGTTGTAAATATTTTCATTGGCTTTCTGCTGATCCTGCCGCATTAATAATTCCTTATTTTTAGAATTCTGCGTACGGATGACAAATAACAAAAGCCCAATAAAGATAATGATTACTGAGGTATAAATAATCGTACGGTTGCGCTCTACCAGTTCATCTTTTTGTATAATCAGCTCATCGGTCTCAAACTCAATACGTGCAAGTTTATTCCGGACATTCCGCTCTGCCTGCTGGAGGCTGTCATTAATAGCGATATACTCCGCGGAATAATCAGCACTTTTTGCTTTATTAATCACAGTCAGTTGCTTTAAGGTCAACAGTACATCCCGATAAATCCGGTTGTCTTTGGCCGTTTTATAAGCTGATTTTGCAAAATCCATAGCCATCAGCGTATCTTTTTGATGCGCATAATATTCTGACAGATGGATTTCATTAATAATGATCCCAGGGATGATCTTAAGACTATCCCTTATCCGGAGTGATTTGTAGAAAAGCCCGGGAAGTCCATGGGTATCATTTAGTTTAAATTTGGAATAGGCCAGATTATCCAGCAGCATCGCATAAATAAAGGTTTTATCACGGAAAAGATTTTTCTGGCTTAGCCCTTCTCTGAATTTTTCAACAGCTTCGTAATGATCGCCCATATTTTTATAGACAAACCCTAAATTGTTCAGCGAAGTAGCTTTGGCCTGGTAGGTAACATCTATTTTTCCCTTTTCTGCAATCGATATCGCTTTTTGATGGTATTCAATTGACTTCGGATATTCTTTTAGCTCATTATAAACCACACCCAATATATTATTGGCCTCATAGATCATTTTATCATCCTCATTGTTCCTAAAATGCTTGAGGGCTTTAAAAACTGAACTTTCACTTCCCAAAAGATCACTTTCGTTGGTTTGCACCATTGCTTTATTTAGGTACATCCTCCCAATATTAAAATCATCATGTATCAGGGAGTATAATTCAGCTGCTTTGGAATAATTGAGGTAAGCACTATCACTTACGGATTTATAAGCATAATAATCACCGATATAACTTAGCGATTTCGCTACAGATGCGGTATCTTTTGCACTTCTGGAATTGTTTTCGATCTTCTGTACAATTGCCTTATATCCTTCCAGGTCATTCATATTATAAAAACGATTGGCGACATCAAAAAGGTACTTGCGATTCATTGAATCATTAGATTGACCCACGATAATATCTAACGCTTTATAATTATTATCCCGGCGTACTTCCACCTCTTTGGTTTCATCATAGGCCACAGCAAGGTATATGGACAGACTGTCTTTGGCTTTTGTAACATTTCCCAGTTTTTCACCTTTTTGGTTACAGGAAAACAGCAATAAGAAAACAGTAAATAAAATAAACGGATTTTTCAAAATATATTATTCTTTAAACAAAAATAACAAAACATTGTATAAGAAAAGACTGCCATAAGGCAGTCTTTTCTTTAATTTTATGATATGAATAGTGTAATTTATTTTTTTCCACCACCAACACCCTGACCTCCGTTGTCTACAGGCATAACCTGAGAAGGAGCTACTGTAGGTGCCACTTCGATACCGGCGTCAGCATTTACATTTTGATCATCAATTTCATCTGCACTACACGAGTTTAATACAAGTGCAAACATAAAAACTCCGAGGGTTAAGATAACTTTTTTCATAATAAGTAGATTTAAGATTTTGAGCAATTCTGATAAATAATATTTTTTTTAATTCTTTTTCAATGTAGAGAATATAGTTGAAAAAACAAAAAACTATTTCTTTTCTACAAAACAAAAATACATCCAATCCTCGCTCCCATCCAAACAATGTACATTATATATGGTAGTTAGCCCCTTTTTGATGGTAAAATAACCCCTCATAGCCGTAACTGGATACTCTCTATATTTCCTTGATATCAGCGGTGGGAATAACACTGATGATTAAATCGATATTTTTCTTATAGGACTTGGAAAAAGGCAGTTTGATCTTACTGTTTTTAATATAACAGGCCGAATTTCCTAAATGGATTCTGGACACATAATTCATATTAATCACGTAACTATTGTGGATTCGTACAAACTGTGCTGGCAAAGTATTTTCGAAATGCTTAAGGGTTTTAAAGGCCGTTATAGTATCGCCATTATTGATGAACAAATCAGTGGAATTATTATCCGCCTGCAGGTATACAATATCTTCTGTATCTACAAAACGATAATCGCCATAGGACTTTAGGCAAATAGTCTGATTTTTTACTTCCCTGAGGAATTGTGAATTTTTATTGGTAATCCCAAAATTATGAATTTCCGAAGCTGTATTCTCCACGGCATATTCAAACCGCAATAATGCTTTTCTCATGTCTTGTGTACGCAATGGTTTTACCAGGTAATCGAATACATTATGTTTTATTGCCTCATAAGCATGTTGTCTCCCTTTGGTCACTACGATGATCCTTGGCAGTATTTTGAGGTATTGCGTAAGTTCATGGATGAGTTTAAAGGAAAGCTGGCTTTGTTCCTCTAAAGGATCTATTTCCAAAAAAACAAGGATAGGATGTGTTTCCAGTATGAGATTCAACCCTTTTTCATAATTATCCGATGTACCTACCAGGAAAAAGTCAGAAAAATTATCCAGTTCTAATTTAATTTCACTTGTGCTTTCGAGATCATCATCGATGATGACATATGGGTATTTCATCCGGTTTCTTTTAATCGTTATTTATTCGGCTGGTTTTTCAGGGAATACCATCGATAACACTACAGCTATAATTAATACACCGCCTACCACAATAAGGGAATGTAATGAATCAATTGTATAAAAGGGGGCCACCACCATTTTCAGCCCTATAAATGAAAGTATAACCGCAAGTCCATATTTTAGTTTGCTGAAAAGGTAGATAAAATTAGCCAGTAGAAAATACAAGGCCCTTAATCCTAAAATGGCAAATATATTAGAAGTATAGAGTATAAACGGGTCGTCGGGAGCGATGGCAAAAATAGCAGGAATAGAATCTACAGCAAATAAAAGATCGGTAAATTCGATTACGGCCACTACGACCAGCATCGGTGTTGCCAGTTTTTTGCCGTTTTCTATAGTGAAAAAATTATCCTTGTCGTAATTTTTACTCACCTTAAACATTTTATGTATAATCCTGGAACCGGGACTTTTGGAGAAGTCTTTTTCCGCTTCATCATCGTCATGGGAAAACCATGATTTTATTCCAGCATAGATCAGGAAGAAACCAAATAACGTTAGTATAATGTTGGGGCGGTAAAATTCTTTTGCTTCGTAATCAATCGAAACTCCCTCAGCATGTTTTAGAACGAAATTCCAGCTTCCGATATTCATTTCTGGGAGATACGTCAGCTTGATCAGCCCTACTCCCGCAAAAATGAAGAAGCCTCGTAAAAATAAGGCCCCGATGATCCCCCAAAAAAGAATTTTATGCTGGTTTTCCTTAGGGACATTGAAAAAACCAAAAACCATAATAAATACAAACAGGTTATCTACCGATAGCGCTTTTTCAATCCAATAGGCCGACTGAAACTGAGAAAATTTTTCTACTCCGGCAAAATAATAAACAAACCCACTAAAAATCATCGAGAGGCTGATCCAGACTACCGACCACCCAATCGCTTCCTTATTAGTAATGACGTGCCCTTTTTTATTAAAAATACCCAAATCCAGTAATAGCATTATCACCACAATAACACCAAATGCAATGATTAGCCCAGGATGATTAATTAGATTGTCCATGTTATTCGGTTTTATAAGTTTCCGTTACCGCATTCCTCTTAGGATAATAAATACAAAAAAGGCCTGAAAAATTGTAATCAGCAATACTGTACTTTTTTTCAGGCCTCCTATAGGTTGGTATGAATTATTTCATTTTCATTAGCCATTTTTTCATGGAAACCTCATCATTGATGATGTCTCTAAGGGCAGAAATCTCAACACGATCCTGTTTCATAGTATCCCGATGGCGAATCGTAACGGTTTGATCTTCCAGAGTCTGGTGATCTACCGTTATACAAAATGGAGTACCCAGTGCATCCTGTCGTCTGTACCGTCTTCCAACAGCATCTTTCTCGTCATATGCCACATTAAAATCCCATTTCAGGTCTTCAATGATCGTTTTTGCGACCTCGGGAAGTCCATCTTTCTTTACTAAAGGCAATACTGCCGCTTTTGTTGGCGCCAATACTGCAGGGAGTTTTAATACCGTTCTTGTAGAACCGTCTTCCAATGTTTCCTCTTTCAGGGAATTTGAAAAAACTGCCAGGAACATCCTGTCCAGTCCTACAGAAGTTTCCACTACATAAGGTACATAATTCTGATTTAATTCTGTATCAAAATATTGTAATTTCCTTCCGGAAAACTGCTCGTGTGCTTTAAGGTCAAAATCGGTTCTGGAATGGATTCCTTCAAGTTCTTTAAATCCAAATGGGAAATTAAATTCGATATCTGCAGCAGCGTTAGCATAATGCGCCAATTTTTCATGGTCGTGGAAGCGATAGTTTTCTTTTCCTAATCCCAAAGAAAGGTGCCAGCTCAGTCGTGTCGCTTTCCAGTAGTCATAATATTTCATCTCTTCGCCCGGACGCACAAAAAACTGCATTTCCATCTGTTCAAATTCACGCATACGGAAGATGAATTGTCGGGCTACAATCTCGTTTCGGAATGCTTTCCCGGTTTGGGCAATACCAAAAGGTATTTTCATCCTTCCGGATTTCTGTACATTCAGGAAATTCACAAAAATCCCCTGAGCAGTCTCAGGACGCAGGTACAAATCCATAGCACTATCAGCCGAAGCACCTAATTTCGTACCAAACATCAGGTTAAACTGCCGTACTTCCGTCCAGTTTTTAGATCCTGTTTCCGGATCGGCAATCTCGAGTTCTTCTATCAAGGCTTTTACATCAGCCAGGTTTTCATCACCCAATGATTTTGCCATGCGCTCCAAGATTTCTCTTTCCCGGGCTTTATATTCCATCACGCGGGCATTTGTAGTCACAAATTCCTCTTCGTTAAAAGCGTCACCGAAACGGGCTCTCGCTTTTTCGATCTCCTTCTGCGCTTTTTGGTTTAATTTTTCTGCATAATCTTCAATCAGGACATCGGCTCTGTACCGGCGTTTGGAATCTTTGTTATCGATTAGCGGGTCATTGAAAGCATCTACGTGACCGGAAGCTTTCCAGGTGGTAGGATGCATCAATATGGAAGCGTCAATCCCGACGATGTTTTCATGCATCTGAACCATGGATTTCCACCAATATTCCCTTATGTTTTTCTTTAATTCTACTCCGTTTTGTGCATAGTCATATACTGCACTCAAACCATCATAAATTTCGCTTGACGGAAATATAAATCCGTATTCTTTTGCATGCGAAACTACATTCTTAAATAAGTCTTCTTGTTTTGCCATAGTGCAAAAATATAAGTTTTTCTGAATATTTAACAGCCGTTGGTAATTAATTAAAGGATTTCAATGCCTTGTAAAGCCTTAAACACCAATTATACCTTCTAATTTGAAATTTATAATTAAATTACGGTTTGTTTTCCAATTGTACCATCGTCAGGTTACGACTGTCCCCCTTGTTGCCCGGCACTAAATTCCGACGTTATGCTGCAAAACCTGATCAATCTCCTGTTTCCCAAAACCTGCCCGGGCTGTACTGCCTCCCTCGAAACTCATGAACACATACTCTGTACCCATTGCCGCCATGAATTGCCTTTAACACGTCAACATTTGGTCAAAGAAAATGATTCCTATGGCAAATTTTACGGCCGTTTACCCCTCGAACATATTTCTGCACTGCTTCTTTTTCATAAAAAAGGAATTGTACAGCAGCTCATACACCATCTAAAATACAAAGGCCACCAGGAAATTGGGACCTTGCTCGGCGACTGGTATGCACCTGACCTTCGGAATTCCCTTATTACTGTTGATGCTATTATACCAGTTCCTTTACATCCAAAAAGATTGCGGGAACGCGGTTATAACCAGGTCACCACTTTTGCGAGCGCCCTTTCCAGGAATCTTGAAATCCCGATAGCCGATCAATTGCTATTCCGAACTTCTTATGCCAAAACACAGACTCAAAAGAACCTGTTCTCCCGTACGGAAGTCCGTGAAAGCCCATTTGCGGCAAAATTTGATACCGCAGACCACAACAAACATTACCTGATCGTTGACGATGTGCTCACCTCCGGAGCCACGATGGAAGCTTGCGGAAAAGCATTACTGGAAATTCCGGGTACCAAATTGAGTATCGTAACTATGGCTGTTGCACATTCCTGAAGAAGACCCTTCTTCCTAAATTTTCGAGAAAAAACCCTAAATTTCAATACCTTTTGGCTGCATTTATATAATTTGCCAGTCTCTAAATATAATTGTTATTTTGTATCGATCTAATCTTTGCTGTATGCTGAACAAACGCCTTTTATTCTATTTCTTTATTTTCGCCCTTATTGTGGTCAGCTGTGCCAAACGCGGAAGTATCACCGGTGGCGAAAAAGACATCACACCCCCTAAAATGACAGGCAGTTCTCCCGAGAATTTCAGCACCGGATTCACCGGCAAGATGATCAAGATTACATTTGATGAATATGTCAAATTAAAAGGCATCAATAAACAACTTATTGTATCACCTCCGATGAAAAAAATGCCGAATATTACTCCGCAAGGAACGGCAAATCGCCAGGTTACGATTCAGATTTATGACACTTTGCAGCCCAATACTACGTATAGTTTTAATTTTGGTGAAAGTATCGAAGACAACAATGAAGGCAATAAATTCCAGCAATTCAAGTATGTTTTCTCTACAGGTTCCTATATTGATTCCTTATCGCTTAAGGGACGTATCAAAGATGCTTATAATAAAGAACCCGATAATTATGTAACCGTCATGCTGTATGAGGTGAATGACAGCTACACGGATTCGATTGTATACAAAGAAAACCCAAGGTACATTACCAATACTCTGGACAGTATGAAAACCTTTAGCCTGGACAACCTGAAAGAGGGAAAATACCTTCTGGTAGCCTTAAAGGATAAAAACAATAACTATAAATTTGATCCGAAACAGGATAAAATAGGATTTCATAATGAGTTCATTACTGTTCCAAATGACACCGTGTATGAAATCGAATTATTTAAAGAAATCCTGCCTTTCAAAGCCTTACGCCCTACACAGGCTTCCGGAAACAAACTCCTTATGGGTTATGAAGGAACCTCAAAAAATCTAAAAGCGGAAGTACGCGACGGCTCCAGACTTTTACCATCCATTATCACACAATATCCCGAAAAAGATTCCGTCTATATCTGGTATCCTCCCATAAAAGCAGACTCCCTGAATGTGATTTTAAAAACAGATCTTACTAAAAATGAGTTCAGTGTTAAAATCAAAAATCAAAAAAACGATACGCTTAGCTTATCATCCGATACTAAAGAAATGAATTTTCGCAATAATCTTGCTTTGCGATCGTCAGTGCCTTTGCGTAAATTTGATAAATCACTAATGCAGCTCATCAAAAAGGACTCAACGCAGGTTCCTTTTACTACTGTCTATGATAGCCTGGACATGCGTATGGAATTTGTTTTCGAGAAAGAAGAACTGGAAAAGTACAGCCTTACACTATTCCCCGGTGCTGTTACCGATTACATGGGAAGCGTCAATGACACTCTGAAAATGAGTGGCTCAACCCGTACTTTTGCAACTTATGGGAATCTCAAACTCACTTTACAGAATGTAAAGTCCTATCCTGTCATTGTGGAGTTAACCAATGCCAAAGGAGAAGTTATGGCATCCGCCTACAGCGAAAAAGAAAATATCATTAACTTTTTCAATATCAATCCGGCACTTTATACGATTCGTGTCATTTATGACGAAAATAAAAACCGCATCTGGGATACCGGAAACTTCCTGGAAAAACGACAAACAGAACAGGTCATTTATTATCCCAAGGAAATTGACGTCCGGGCGAATTGGGATGTAGATCAGGTTTTTAATTTAGCGCCCTGACCAAGGTTCAGCCTATGGTAATACGATCCCTATCATTTAGAAAACCAAAATGAGACCTGGCTTCGTACATTGGTTTTTGTGCTATTGCAATGGTCAAAACAGCCGCTACATCTTTGTGTTCTGTTAATGGATTTCCCATGTAATCGAATACCTGTGACTGTCCGTTATAGGCATGCCCATTACCATCTTCTCCAACGCGATTCACACCGGCTACGTAACACATGTTTTCGATTGCCCTTGCCTGTAGCAGTATATTCCAGGCCTGTATTCTTTTTTCAGGCCAGTTGGCTACATACAGCAGTAGGTCATAATCTTCTAAATTTCGGGAAAAAGCAGGAAAACGCAAATCATAGCAAACCATCAGGCAGATTTTCCATCCCTTATGCCCTACTATTTTTTTATCCTGTCCTGCCGTATATACTGTTTCTTCTCCTGCCAGTGTAAAAAGATGTCTTTTATCATAATATTCTACTAATCCATCGGGAGTAACAAAAAGCATACGATTATAATATGCGTTATCCTCCTGGATGATCAAACTCCCACAAAGGGCTGCTTGGGCTTGTACTACCATCGATTTCATCCATGTTACCGTCCTGCCCTCCATAGTCTCCGCATTTTTAACCGGATGCATGGTAAAGCCCGTTGTAAACATCTCCGGTAAAACGATTAAGTCCGTAGTTTCGTCCAAAGTGGCAATCTCTTTTTCAAAATACTTTCGATTGGCTTCAGGATCCTCCCAAACAAGTGCCGCTTGTAATAGCTTAATTTTCATACTGTAGATTTTCTCTAAAATTAAAACTATAGTCCCGAATAAGCATCCTAAAAGCAATAAATTATAGCCTTGTTATCCTGAATCCATTTTTAACAGTGTGTTAGCACACTTTATAGATGAAACAATTTAATTTTGCACAATACAAATTAAGATCATGGATTCTTTACACCTCAACAATCAGCTTTGCTTTCCGATTTATGCTTTATCGCGTCAAATGACGGCCTTATACCGCCCCCATCTGGACAAAATGGGATTGACCTATCCGCAATACCTGGTAATGTTAGCGCTTTGGGAACATGAAACGGTATCGGTAAAAAAACTGGGGAATTTATTATGGCTCGACAGCGGCACATTGACTCCCCTCCTTAAACGTATGGAAGAAAATGAATTATTGAGCCGTAGCCGTTCTAAAACAGATGAACGTGTGGTTAATATTAGCCTGTCCGATAAAGGAAAAACCCTTCGTGAATCTGCCAAAGATCTTCCGGATCTGCTAAAACAGCAACTTGAAAATGATGGTGTACAACTCGAGCAGTTACGTGCTCAATTACAACAACTCTTAGCTGTTACTACAGCGCAATGCAAACTATAAATCAAAAAACAATCTTATGAAAATTCTAATTATTGCTACTTCACATTCTGAATTGGGGACAACTGGCCATAAAACCGGCCTTTGGCTGGAAGAACTGGCTGCACCCTATTATACCTTCGTTGATAATGGCATAGCGATCACACTTGCTTCTCCAAAAGGTGGGGCAATCCCAATGGATCCTAAAAGTGATGATCCGGATTCCCAAACTGAAGCTACCATACGCTTTAAGGCCGATAGTGCTGCAGTAGCAGTACTCCAAAATTCCGTACCGCTTTCGCAAATTCATCCAGAGGAGTATGATGCTGTCTTTGTTCCTGGCGGCCATGGCCCAATGTGGGATATCGCAGATAATCCGGAGGTGAATACAATCCTGGAGTACTTTACTTCCAACAACAAGCCTATAGGTTCTGTATGTCATGGTGTTGCAGCACTTGTAGGGGTAAAAGACGCGAAAGGCCAGCCTTTGGTAGCCGGTAAAAAAATCACCTCTTTTACCAATACCGAAGAAGAGTTGGTGCAATTAACGAAAATTGTCCCATTTCTATTGGAAACCCGCCTAAAAACACTGGGAGCCGAATACAGCAAAAAAGGGGATTTTGCCCCTTATACCGTCATTGATGGCAAATTAGTCACAGGACAAAATCCTGCTTCTTCCGTGGGAACTGCAGAAGCCATTTTACAACTTTTAAAATAATAAATTTATGGAAGCATTATATACCGCAGCAGCTACGGCTACCGGAGGCAGAAACGGACAGGTAAAAAGTTCTGACGGCGTACTGGATATTGAAGTACGCATGCCAAAATCACTTGGGGGATCGGGAGACGGTTATACCAATCCGGAACAACTTTTCGCAGCAGGTTATGCGGCTTGTTTTGACAGCGCACTGAACCTCATTATAAAAACAGAGAAGATCAAAACCGGTACGACCACCGTCACAGCTGAAGTAAGCCTGATTAAAACCGAAACAGGTGGTTTTGCCCTGGCTGTAACCTTAACCGCAAACATACCCAGAGTGACATCGGAGCAGGCAAACGAACTGATCGAAAAAGCACACCAGGTTTGCCCGTATTCCAACGCGACACACAACAATATTGACGTACAACTTTCAGTAACGGTAAACGATTAATTATGAAATTATTAGATGCGCTACAATGGCGTTATGCAACGAAAAAATTTGACCCGGCTAAAAAAGTAGCTCCGGAATTAGTAGACCAAATTATAGAAGCAGCCTGGTTAGCCCCAAGCTCTTCAGGATTACAACCTTATGAATTATTTGTTATTACCAACCAGGAACTTAAGGAAAAGATGGTCGCTAATGGGATGAACCAACAGTTGATTACTGATGCGTCGCACTTGTTAGTCTTCGCAGCCTGGGATAATTATACCGAAGCCCGAATTGACAACATTTATGCACACACGACTACTGAGCGTGGGCTTCCGGCCGATCGTTTTAAAGAATACACCGATCGTCTCAAAGCCATGTATCTTGATCGCCCATCGGAATTAAACTTCGCCCATGCTGCGCGTCAGGCTTACATCTCTTTTGGTCTTGCATTGGCTGCAGCCGCAGAACTTCGGGTCGATGCAACACCGGTAGAAGGTTTTGACAGCAATTTGGTGGATGAGGTATTGCAACTGAAAGAAAAAGGTTTAAAAAGTGTTACGCTATTACCATTAGGCTATCGTGATACTGAAAATGACTGGCTCGTCAATCAAAAAAAGGTTCGCCAGCCCAAATCAATATTTCTCACTGAGATCAAATAATTAGTGAATATCTATAAAAAAGGAGTGCTGTGGCACTCCTTTTTCTATTTATTTTGCAATGTGTCCTTTATCGAATTGTAATTTCATCTATAAAGATAAAAGCATTTCCTCCAAAACCCTGGTGCCATTCTGGAAGCTGCCCATAATTATAGGCTTTCACTTTAATATACCGAGCTGTCGTTTCCGGAACTGTAGCCTCAAAATCTACAATAGTCGTCCGTTCCTCTCTAATGGGTAGTTTATTGACAATAGTCTGTAACAGTTTAAAATGTATCCCATCATCCGATCCATAGTATTCTACTTTCGTAGGCATTACGATCCACGCTCTGGAATCCTGTAGGAAACGCGCAGAAAAATGAGAAATTTTTGTGGCTTTCTTCCTATCGATTATCGCTTCGAAATCCTGCCCCTGATAGCCTTGCCAATCTCCTTTTCGCCAGTTCTCATCCCCCCTGATGCCATCAATGAGCCCATCAGGCCCACCGGCATGGTATTGAGGGTTATACACGGACTGTAATGTAATTCCATAGTCATTGGGCTTTTTATAATAAGAAGCTGTTACCGTATGGCTTTTATCATCCCCTCGTAAGACATAAGCCTGTATTGTACTACTGCTGCTTATCGTAAAAGGAGCACTATATTTTGAAAACACGGGCGCCGAATTACGTTCCTGATCCTGAACATTATAAAAAACAGTAGTATTGGTCTCAGCAGTAATTGTAATAGTCAACGGCGTTTGAAAGGATTTAGAAGCGGCAGTAATGACCGGAACCGGAACAATCAGATTATAGGGTTTTGTTTTCAGAACCTCTGCAGATATGCCAATCTTCTTCAAATCCTCTGCAGTACTGTTTTTTGTGATCGTCGCTGTAGTCCCATTTTCGAGGTGAATTATAACCTTGTCAAAATAAGGAACAGTGGTGCTCCATTCGGGGATTCCGGGTGTAACGGCATACATGCCCATAGCACTCAGGACATACCAGGCACTCATTTGCCCACAATCCTCATTCCCAATCAATCCATCGGGTGTGTTTTTATAAAAATCATCAAGGATGTAGTGCACCTTGGCTGTAGTTTTTTCAGGTTTTCCAATATAGTTATACAAATAAGCCATATGATGGCTGGGCTCATTACCATGTGCATACTGCCCGATCAGTCCTGTGATATCTACCTGTTCCCGCCCCGTAGTTGCCGAAGGGCTTGTAAACATTTCATCGAGTTTGGCTTCAAAAGCTACTGCGCCGCCGTATGCTTCAATCATACCGGGGATATCCTGAGGAACAAAAAAAGAATACTGCCACGAATTCCCTTCGGTAAAATTATTGTTTACTTCCTTTGGATCAAAAGGGGTATCCCAACCGCCATTTTTCTTGGGCTGCATAAAAGTGGTAACCGGATTAAATACATTTTTCCACGATTGGGAACGCTTCATAAAATACTGGTATGTGTCCTTTTGTTCCAACAGCAGCGCCATTTGGGCAATACACCAATCATCATAGGCATATTCTACCGTTTTGGAAACACTTTCATGTTCATCATCAATACTGATAAAGCCATTATCCTTATAGGCTTTCAATCCCAAATGATCCAGCATCGCACTATGTTTTGAGGCTTCGAGTGCTTTTGCATAATCAAATCCTGTGATCCCTTTCGTCATCGCATCAGCCATTACGGATACGGAGTGGTATCCAATCATACAATCGGTTTCATTAGAGGCCAGTTCCCAGACGGGCAATCGTCCTCCCTGTTCATATTGCTTTAAAAATGTATTGATATAATCTGCCGTCCTTTTCCTATCAATAAGCGTATACAGCGGATGTGCTGCCCGGAAAGTATCCCAAAGGGAGAATACGGAGTAATAGTCAAATCCGTCCGCGTGGTGTATTTCATTATCCCTTCCGCGGTACTTGCCATCCACATCCATTGCGATATTCGGTTGCATCATCGTATGATAAAGGGCAGAATAAAATATGGTTTTCTTTTCGCTGTCTGCAGTTGTAATTTCGATTTTTGAGAGCTCTTTCTCCCAAAGCTTTTCTGCGGCTTTCCGGATTTTATTAAAGTTCCAGTGTGGCAGCTCCTTCGCCCTATTTTTGGCGGCACCTTCGTGTCCTGTGGGTGACAAGGCCACTTTTACCTGCAAAACAGCTCCTTTTTTAACCTGCTTCGAAAAGCTGATCGCTAAAAGGCTGCCCGCAAAAAAAGTATCAGTTGTTTTAGCAGGGGCAAAAGCATTATTATTCACTTTAGTGATGGTCATCGGCTGATCGAATTCAATCCGTGCAAAAACATACTGGTCACGTGCCCAGGCTTCACTTCTCCGCAAAACCTCAATCGTCCTGTCATTGATCACCCGTACTTCGCCCATCAGGAGGTGATCTCTATGATTCAGGTCGAGTATAATATTGGCCTGCCCACTTTTCGAAAAGGTGTAACGGTGCATAGCACCTCTTGGAGTGGCGGTCAGCTCCACAGCAATATCGTCTTTGTCCAATACTACACTATAAAAACCAGCAGCGGTAACCTCGTTATTATGGGAAAAACCCGAAGCATATTCCTTAGGTTGTAGCATGGGCTGTCCCATAGTGGGCATCAGCATAATATCGCCAAAATCAGAAACACCTGTCCCATTAAGATGGGTATGGGAAAAACCATAGATGAGGGAATCGCTATAATGGTAGCCGCTACACCCGTCCCAACTGCCATCGGTACGCGTATCCGGAGATGCCTGTACCATTCCGAAAGGAACGGTAGCGCCTGGAAAAGTATGTCCATGACCACCCGTTCCAATCATCGGATTGACATAGCGATACAGCTTCTGACTGTGGGCTGATACGAGCATAAAGAAGAATACCAGCGCTATATAATATTTCATTGGATAAGTTTTAGAAATCCAAATATAGGAAATAATCAACAGGTTGTTTTCTATCGGAAATGGGAATTGTAGCACTTTATACACAAACAAAACCCCGTCCGACACCAAAGTACCGACGGGGTTTTATTAGAGTCTATAATTATAATAGATTAAAAATCAATTACTACAACATTTTTCTGAGGGGCAAAAAGGTGTCGTTTATTTCGTTTTATTTTTTGAAATCAGATCGGCCATTAGTAGTGCGTTATAGGCATTCACTACTTTACCAGATCTGGAAAATTCTGAGAATGGTTTTACCGTTCCCTTAGTTGCTCCGGGTACCTGTACTGCTATCGGAAACGATAATCCTGAATCCATCAGAAGCTGCTTTATCTGTGGCGCAGTCAATTTTGGATAATACGACCGAATCAGCGCAGCTATTCCTGCTACTACCGGAGTTGCCGCTGAAGTACCGTTAAAAAAATCATACCGGTCACCCACTACTGTAGTATAGATTCGTTCCCCTGGCGCAAAAAGATCGACCTGTGTTTGGCTATAATTTGTGAATGAGGCGACTAATTTCTCGGTTATAGCATTTGAAATGGCTCCTACTTTTATAAAATTATCACTTACTTCATCATGGATATAGTCACTATCATTGGGATAGTAGGGATTTTCCCGGCTAACTTCTGTGTTACCATTTCCTGCAGCACTGACAATCAGAACATCCTTTGCTGCAGCATAACGAATAGCCTCCAAAATCCACTCTTCATGCAGGGAGAGCAATTTTCCAAAGCTCATATTGATAACAGAAGCACCATTATCTACCGCATACCGAATTGCTAAAGCGATATCCTTATCGTTCTCGTTACCTTTTGCGGCCAATGACAGCGGCATAATTACAATCCTGGAAGTGCTTTTTTTAATGTCTTTTTGATTCTTTTCTGCGGCAACCAAAACACCTGCTACTTTTGTCCCATGCTGCAATACAGTCACATTGGCAGCAACAGTATTACTACCATAATTGATATCTGTAAGGTCTTCTGGATCATCACCAGTAATACTTCGGTCATCATATTCCAGATTAATTGACTTATCCATCTTTTCCTGAATATCCTTCCCATAATTGGCAATCCATTCTTCCGACAGGTTATTCTTCATATAATCCATCATATAATAGATATCATCACCCAATTGTTTTTCAGCACTGTAAAGGCGATATAAACTATCCAGCCGTACGAGGGTATAATCTTCTTTCGGGAAATAGTGCTTTAGGCTTTTTTTTGATTTTACATAACCTTCTTTCAGGAATTTTACATAGTCCTGCTCTTCCTGCATGTCTTTTTGAAGTGCTTGGTATTCTTTAAGCCCTTTTTGGTATAAAATAAAATCTTTCTTTCGGTTTTCGGGGATAACATCCGGGGATTTGTTTTCAAATTCTCCACGGAACTTCCGTATAATACGGATTGATTCCATGTTAGCATATAGGATATTCTCCCCTTTAGGATTGCTGGTAAAATTCCATCCATGGATGTCATCAATATAACCATTATGATCATCATCGATTCCATTATCAGGAATTTCACCCGTATTTGTCCAAATGTTGTCTTTTAAATCTTTATGATGAATATCAATCGTTTCATCAATAACAGCAACAATAATTTTCTTCCCTTTTTTTCCGGACAATAAGTCACGATAAGCCTTCTCTAAACTGGTACCCGGAATAGTATCTGCTACTGCATCTCGATCCTGCCAGTTTTTTTGCTGTTCCGGGGTTAATTTCGCTTTTCTGCTAATCGCTCCCGATTCAAATGCAATAGGTTTATAGGTTTTTACCGTAGTGCAGTGATAAAATAAGAAGGACAAAAAAATGGTGAATATTATTTTTAGTTTCATGCTGGAAAATTAGACATTCCTATAAAGCAATAGGCTACAAGCTGTTTTAAATTTTTACGCCAAAACCTGGGCTTACCGTACCTGCAGGTGGGCTTACTACGGGTTTGGTATTCCGGATCGTAAGACAGTTTTTACCACTCAGCCCTAAATCATTTGTTTCTCCTATGGTATTATCGCCGCCATCACCCCCAACAATGTTTTTAAGGTTATCAAATTTAGCAATTTGCATTTTGTCCAGACTTAATTTTTTTACAATTTTTTTCATGAGTATAGATGAATTAATATTATTGCACAAACTAAAGTGAAATAATAGAATGCAAATAATTATAGTAGTCTAAATTTATAAATTTGGACTACTATAATCCTAAACACTATCTGATTTTAAGTTATTTATAAAATAAGACGGATAAATACCTGCCTTTTTAAAAAAAGCCTTAGAAAAAGATTCTGTATTATTGTAACCTACTTCTTCTGCTATTGCATTCACGCTATAGCGTCTGAACTTAGGGTCATTTTTTATTTTATCAATGGTATAGTCAATCCGCAATTCATTCAGGTAAGCTGAAAAATTTTGTCCTTTATAACTGTTAATTACTTTGGAAAGATAGGTTGAATTGGTCTCGAAATCCTTTGCCACTTTCGCGACAGTACAATCATTTTTCAGGAAAAGCTGGTCGTTCTCAAATTGGTGAAGTTTAGCTAAGATCGTATCGATTACATTTTGTTGCAATCCCAATGAAATTGTTGGGTTAGGGGCTTTCTCAATTTTTACAGTTTCATCTTTATGATCCTCCTTAACTTCCAGCAGTTTTTCAAAATTGATGCGGTATTGTTTTTGTCTTTTATAATAAAAGAAAACAAATCCGGACAATACAATAACCGAGAATAGTAGCCCCCCAATTTTAAATAAAGAGAGCTTATCTTTTTTATTGAGGTCCGTAATTATTTTTTCTTTTTGCGAGAGTAATAACGGCGTATCATATTCTACAATTATTTTTTTTGACAAATGACGGTAGCTCGTATTTAAAACACTATCCAGGCGCAACAATCGCTCAATATAATACAGTTGTTTTTTGATGTCTTTCTTTGAATCATAATAATCGATAAGAATTTCATAGCCTTTTCGTGTATCCGGATGCAGCTCTTCTACAATACTAAAAATGCTATCCACTTTTATAAAATAAGGAATCGCTTTTTCTTTTTGGCCCAGACCGATGTAATCCCTCCCCAGATAATAATAAATCATGGCTTCATTAGCCCTGTCATTATTGGCAATTATCATAGGAAGCACTTTAGAAATACTATCAATAGATGCCCGGTATTTTTTTTTATGGTATTGGACTACACCTTCTTCCAGCACAAAATAATTACGCATTTTGCTATTCTCCGGAAGCGAAGATGCTTTATAGCCCAAATTATTGGTATAGGAAGCAGAGTCCAGCTTTTCTTTACGGACATAATAATCCGAAAGGGCAAACAGGCTGGTGAGATAAGCAGTATTATAATTATTTTCCTTGAAATACCGTTTACATTCCTTCAGGATTTTGAAAGATTCATCATAATACCCTAACCGTTTTTTTAGCAGTCCAATATTAAATTTTATCTCATAAATAAAATCTTTGTTATTGGTTTTTTTAGCATAATTATAGGCGATTACATGATTGTCCAGTGCGGCAATAAAATCCCTTTTATAAGAATAATGCTCTGCTTTCAAAATGTACCCCAATGCAGGATAGATTTCAGTAGTAAGATTTTTTGAGATGGCAATCAGGCTATCTATATAGACCAGGCCTAAATCACTTTTATAATTACACTCATACAAATATTCGTATCCTTTAGCCATTTTTTCTGCATTATGTTGCTCCCGTGCTTTTTGTAAATAGGCAGCAGCATAAATGGCAGACTTTAAGGTATCAGTACCTGCCGAGCGATATCGCGTTTCAATTTCTTTATAGGTGTGTATTTTTACATTCGCTATAGTTTGCGTATGTTGGCTATAAGCCGATGACAGGCATAATAATAAAGTAAAAATGGAAATCTTCAAATTTCCGTAGGTAGTACGCATCTTGTTTGTTTCGTTTTATGGGGTAAAAACTTAAAAACATCTTTTTCCAGTGCGTAAATGTAATAAAATTGTTAAACCCTGACTACATTCTGAATCAAAAACGACAATATAATACCAACAAAGGAATAAATACTTTCATTAACAACTCAGGAATGGTACATTTTTCTGAGATCTGCAATAGCCCGTCCGTAAATACTCCTGAAAAACCCGTCCGTAAACTACTCCGGACGGGATTGCTCAACTATAACAAACTACAAATAATCGGGACAAACACCCGATTATGAAAACTAAATCTCCTGCAAACTAAAGGGTAAATAAACTTTTAGGAAAATGTTTGTGGTCGTCATTTATAAATACCGTGTCCGTAGCAGCATATAGCACTGGTTACCAATTGATAACTTTACTGTACTAAATCGGGAATGTATGCATTAATCCTGCATTCGTTAGTATAGTGTTCTAATCTGAATACTAAATAGCCTAAAAAAAAGGATGAATGCAAGAGCTAAAAGCAAAAAGAAAATCAGGCTCTTTTCTTTTTCTTCTTTTTTGCTACTTCTTTTGCCCTTAGTAAAGCATTATAAGCGTTTACGACTTTGCCGGATTTGGACAATTCACTAAACGGCTTTAATGTACCTTCAGTCGCTCCGGGCACTTGAACATTGATCGGAATAGAAAGCCCTGAATCCATAAGAATATGCTTGACTTCTGAAGCAGAAAGATTTGGGTAATAAGATCGTAATAAAGCAGCTACCCCAGAAACAATAGGTGTCGAATATGAAGTACCGTTTACAAAATCATATTGATTATTCGGCAAAGTAGTATATATTTTTTCTCCAGGGGCAAAAAGGTCTACCTGGGAATCACTATAATTTGAAAATGAAGAAATGAATTTTTCATTAAGATTATAGGAAATGGAGCCCACTTTCATAAAGTTATCACTTACTTCATTGTCAAGATAGTTACTATCATTTGGATAATACGGTTTTTCACTATTAATTTTTTTTCCACCATTGCCTGCTGAACTTATAATAAGCACATCATTGTCTGCAGCATACCGTATCGCATCCAAAACCCAGTTTTCGTTCATTGATAATAGTTTACCAAAACTCATATTAATTACTTTTGCGCCATTATCAACAGCATAGCGAATTGCCAAAGCAATATCTTTATCATTCTCATTTCCGTACGAAGCTATGCTTAATGGCATTATTTTTAAATAATTCGAAATTCCATTAATCCCGATCCCATTATTCCTTTCGCTGGATAGAATTCCCACCACCGTAGTACCGTGCTCCAAAACGTCTATATTACCCGATACATTATTATTTCCGTAACTACTATCTTTTATATCATATGGATTATCACCCGGAATAAGCCTGTCATTGTAATCGATATTAATACATTTATTGGTCATTTCTTCTACGTTCTTCTTGTAATTAGCAATCCATTTTTCGGTTACTTTCTTCTCTAAACATTGCTTAAAATAACTAATATAATAGTTCCTCTCTGTATCATTCGGATATGCTAATAGTATACTATCAATTTTTTTTACGTCATATTCATTATTGGGAAAAAAGTCTTTAATAATCTCTTTTCCTTTTATAAAAACATCTGCTACAGCTTCTATATATTCCTTATCAGATTTTCTATTCTTTTTCAGGCTTTCATATTCTAAAAGGGCTTTTTGATATAGTATTTTTTCTGCATCAGAAACATGAGCAGTACTACTTTCAATTTTAGGCTTTAATTTTCTGATAATCCGAATGGATTCCATATTAGCATATATAATATTTTCCCCTTTTGAATTACCGATGAAATTCCATCCATGAATATCATCAACATAACCATTCCCATCATCATCAATATGGACATGCTAACTTAGCCTGCATTGAAAGTTAAGAAATAATCTTAATTTTAATCTATGAAACAAGTCCGCAAAATTTACGACAAGGCTTTTAAGGAAAAAGCCGTTGAATTGAGTTATGATAGAACAAATGTATCAGAACTTGCCAGGGAGTTAGGAATAACAGCCCCCCAGCTTTATAAATGGCGTAAAGAACTCCAGGAATTTGGAGAAGGAAGTTTTCCTGGAAAAGGAAATTTAAAACTAACTCCCGAGCAAGAAAAAATCCATGAACTGGAGAAAAAACTCAAAGATGCAGAGTTAGAACGTGACATATTAAAAAAAGCAATCGGCATTTTTTCCAAGAACGGTCGATGATTTATAGTTTCATTAAAAACAATGAACAGCTATTCCCGATTGAAAAAATGTGCAGAGTTCTACAAGTAAGCAATGGAAGTTATTACCGATGGAAAAAACAAATAAATACTGCAAGACAGCAACTAAAAAGCGCCATAAAAAAACAGATAGCATTGATTTATTTTCAAACCAAGCAACGATACGGGAGTCCTAGAATAACATTAGAACTTCGAAGCATTGGTTATAAAATTTCAAGAGTTACAGTTGCAAAGTATATGAAAGAACTTGGCTTGCGAAGTAAATTAAGCAAGAAGTTTAAAGTAACAACCAACTCTAGTCACAATTATTTAGTTGTCGAAAATGTATTAAACAGAGAGTTTACTGTAAAAATGCCATCAAAGGTTTGGGTTTCAGATATTACATACATCCAAACTAAAGAGGGATTTGTATACCTGACCACTATTATGGATTTATACGACAGAAAAATTATAGGCTGGAGTTTGAGCAACGCAATGAGCACTGAGCAAACGACACTTGGAGCTTGGAAAATGGCAATTAAAAACCGAGATCTTAAAAATGGTTTGATTTTTCATTCCGACAGAGGTGTCCAATATGCCAGTAAAAAGTTTGTAAATGTTCTTGATTCCTATAAAAAAATAACTCGCAGTATGAGCCGTAAAGGAAATTGCTGGGATAATGCTGTAGCCGAAAGTTTCTTCAAATCTTTGAAAACGGAATTGATTTATGGCAACAAACTCATTTCTAAAGAACAAATGAAACTGGAAATCTTTGAATACATTGAAATTTGGTACAACAGAAAAAGAAGGCATTCTGCTTTAAATTATGCAACTATTGAAGAATTCAACAATCAAATTAATTACAAAAATGTAGCTTAACTTACTGTGCAATTTTTGTTTGCATATCCAATACCATTACCTTCGATTTCCTTAACATTTGTCCAAATTGATTTTTTAAAATCTACATTATGAATGTCAATTTCTTCATCAATGACGGCTACAATGACTGATTGTCCCTTTCTCTTTTTCAACAATTCCCGATAGGTTTTATCAAGACTTATTCCAGGTATGGTATCTTCAATAATATCTTTATGCTGCCAATTCTCAAGGGATTTAATGTCCAAACGTATATTTTTAGCTTTCCACGGAGAAGAAGCCAAATCAATATATTTTTTAGGAGCCGTACAATTAATGAATAGAAAACAACAGCATAAAAACATTATTTCTCGCATAACTATCTCTTCTTTTTCTTCTTCTTTTTCGCCACTTCTTTTGCCATTAGTAACGCATTGTAAGCATTTACCACTTTGCCAGATTTTGACAATTCACTAAAATGAACTTTATCATTTGATCCATTCTCTGCTGGACGATTGACCATAATGTCATAGGAAATACCAGATTCCAAAATAATCGATTTGACTTCTGCAGCAGTAAGGGTAGGGTAATAAGAACGTATCAAGGCGGCTACTCCAGATACTATTGGTGCAGCTAGGGAAGTCCCACTATCAAATTCATATTTATTATTGGCCACAGTTGTAAAAACATCATGCCCAGGAGCAAATACATCTACATTTTTTTTCCATAATTAGAAAAGTAAGAAACAAACCATTCTTTAGTATAATAGCTAACAGAGCCTACTTTTATAAAATTCGAACTAATTTCCCGCCCATCTTCATCTACATCAGTAGGAAAATAGGGGTTTACATCCAAATTTACGCTATCGTTTCCTGCACCAGAAACCATTAGCACATGGTGCTCTTCGGCATATACTATCGCATCTCTGACCCATTCTTCGCGCAATGAAATGTTCTTACCAAAACTCATATTGATTACTTTCGCGCCATTATCTACCGCATAACGAATGGCTAAAGCAACATCTTTATCATTTTCATTGCAATAAGCAGCTATAGGCAGTATCATTAATTCAAGGTTATTATAGATTCCATTGATCCCAATAGAATTATTTCTGGCAGCTCCTATAACACCTGCTATCTTAGTTCCATGCTGTAATTCTTTAGCTAAAATGCTAACGTTATTATTTCCATATTTAATATCGGACAAATCATCCGGATTATCTCCTATAATTATTCGATCATTATAATTTTCGTTGTATATTGTTTTTATCTGATCATCTATTATCTGAAAATAATTAAATACATTTTCTGTCGAAATTTGCTGGGTTATATAATTTTTCATAAAAAATATAGCCCCTTCTATATCTTCTTTATGAATCAACGCTAAACTATCTAATTGCCTTACAGTATATTGATTATTCTTAAAGAAAGGCTGAAGTAATTTTTCTGCATGTTTGTAACCCGCCCGTATTGAATCTCCATATTTTTTTTCCTCCATAATCACATTATATGATTTCTTATATTCTAATAATGCATTCTGGTATTTTATAAAATTTTTTTGATCCGCTATCGCAATATTTTCTCCTTTTTTACCTTCAAATTTATTTTTAAAATGTTTTATAATTCGAGAAGATTCCAAATTGCAATATAAAATATTCTCCCCTTTCTGATTACCAATGAAGTTCCATCCATGTACATCATCAATATAACCATTCCCATCATCATCAATGTCATTATTGGGAATCTCATCAGAATTAACCCATATAATCTCTTTTAAATCCTCGTGATTAATATCTGTACTTGTATCTATCACAGCAACAAGAATTTTATTTCCTTTCTTATTTTTCAACAATTCCCGATACGCTTTATCAAGGCTTATGCCAGGGATGGTATCTTCAATAATATCTTTGTGCTGCCAATTCTCGAGGGATTTAATGTCCAAACGTATATTTTTAGCTTTTAACGGATAGGACGTCAAATCAATGTATTTTTTAGGAGCCGTACAGTTAATGAATAGAAAACTACAGCATAAAAACAATATTTCCCGCATAACTATTTCTTCTTTTTTGCTATTTCTTTTGCCATTAGTAACGCATTGTAAGCATTTACCACTTTGCCGGATTTGGACAATTCACTAAAATTAATTTTATCTACTGATACGTTCTCGGTAGGACAATAAACCATAATATCATAGGTTATTCCCGATTCTAATATAATCTTCTTAATTTCAGGTGCCGTAAGCGAGGGATAATAAGAGCGCAACAAGGCTGCAATCCCAGATACTATTGGAGTTGAGAATGAAGTTCCTATTTCCAATTCATATTTGTTTCCTGCAGAGGTAGTATATATATCGTGACCAGGAGCAAAAACATCTACATTTTTCTTTCCATAATTGGAAAAATAAGACGCTAACCATTCTTCCGGATAATAAGAGGAAGACCCTACCTTAATAAAATTATCACTGATTTCTGTACCATCATAGTTCTCATCATTAGGATAGAACATTAATGCATCCAAATCGGTACTTTCATTTCCAGCCGCACACACAATCAGGACATCATGTTCTGCTGCATAGCGAATGGCATCCTGTACCCAGTCGGGGTGTAAGGATTGTTGTTTTCCTAAACTAATATTAATAATTTGAGCCCCATTGTCCACGGCATATCGAATGGCTAATGCTACATCCTTATCATGTTCACTACTGTATGCTTTAACGCATAAAGCCATTAATGCTACATTGTTTGTAACTCCCTTAATCCCTAATTCATTGTTTCGTGTAGCAGCAATCAAGCCCGCTACTTTAGTACTATGATTCAGAATTGCTGCGTTTTTAAAAACATTATTATTCCCATAGTGAATATCGGATAAATCCTCCGGATCATCCCCCTGAATTTCCCGATCAATATAATTATCATTTAATATGGTAGCGATTTTCGCCTCCACATCCTTATTGTAATTTGCTATCCACTCTGCTGAAAAATTATATTTGATATAATCCATCATATACTCTATATCATCACTATAGTCTTTGTTATCTTTATATAGCGTATAAATACTGTCTAATTTTGATGTCGTATAGTTTTGTTCCGGAAAAATTTTCTTCAATGTATTTACTGATTTTTTATATCCTTCAACTAAAGATTTACCGTATTTTTTTTCTCCCATCAACTTATCATAACTTTCTTTATAATGGGTTAATGCTTGTTGATATTGTAAAAAAACATCAATATCCTGCACTAAAACATCCTCTTGTTTTACATTTTGGAATTGACTTTGGAACTTTCTGATGATTCGTGTGGATTCCAAATTGGAATAAATGATATTCCCTCCTTGTTGATTTCCTAAAAAATTCCATCCGTGTATATCATCAATGTATCCATTATCATCATCATCGATACCATTATCTGGTATTTCATTTGGATTAATCCAAATAGCATCTTTTAAATCCTCGTGGAAAATATCCATTTCAGTATCAATAATGGCAACAACTACTGTCTTGCCTTTTTTATCTTTTAATAGTTCCCGATAGGCTTTATCAAGACTTATTCCCGGGATAGTATCTTCAATGATATCTTTATGCTGCCAACTTTTAATATCCTCATGATTAATTCGAATATTTTTAGCTTTTAACGGATAGGACGTCAAATCAATATATTTTTTAGGAGCCGTACAATTTACAATTAGAAAACAACAGCATAAAAAGAATATTTCCCGCATCACTATCTTTTCTTTTTCTTCTTTTTTGCTACTTCTTTTGCCATTAGTAACGCATTGTAGGCGTTTACTACTTTGCCGGATTTGGACAATTCACTAAACGGTTTTAATGTACCTTCAGTCGCTCCGGGCACTTGAACATTGATCGGAATAGAAAGCCCCGAATCCATAAGGATATGCTTGACCTCTGAAGCAGAAAGGTTTGGGTAATAAGACCAAATTAATGCCGCAATTCCTGACACTATTGGAGTAGAAAAAGAAGTTCCTTCTACATAGTCATATTCATCCCCAGGTAAGGTGGTATATATATTCTCTCCGGGAGCAAAAAGATCAACATGCTCTTTACTATAATTTGAAAATGAAGAAATGAGCTTTTCATTAAGATTATAAGAAATGGAGCCCACTTTTAAAAAATTATCACTAACTTCTATAGTAGTATAATCACTATCATTGGGATAGAAAGGGCTATCCAAATTTATATTTTTACTACCGTTTCCTGATCCACTAACAATCAATACGTTTTTTTGCGCTGCGTATTTTATAGCGTCAAGTACCCATACTTCATTGAGAGACAACTCTTTTCCAAAACTCATATTAATCACCTTAGCACCATTATCAACAGCATATCTTATTGCTAAGGCAATGTCTTTATCATTTTCATTTCCAAATCCTGCAATACTAAGTGGCATAATTGCAATATCATCAGATATACCCTTAATACCTATCTTGTTCGATCTTTGTGCAGCTAACACACCCGATACTTTTGTGGCATGTTTTAAAATATTCAAATTTGCAGTCAACACATTATTTCCATATCCGATATCGTCAATATTTTCTGGATTATCTCCCGTTATTATTCTATCATTATAATCTATATTAATGCATTTATTGATTTTTTCATCTACATCGTATTTATAATTAACTATCCATTCATTTGTTAAGCCATATCTAAGACAATCCGTTAATAATAAATATGTTTCGCTAATACCTTATCAGTATTTTGATATACACTGTATAAGCTATCCAATTTCGCTAATTCATATTTTTCATTAGGAAAAAATTTCTTTACAGCATCTTTCGCTTTTTGAAACCCGATTGGAAGATATACTATATAATCCAACTCTTCTTTCATGTCTTTTTTAAGTACAGCATATTCTTTCAATGCCTTTTTATATAAAATAAAATTTTTATCTTTTATACTATCCCCATCCTTAAAATCTTTAAATTTATACCCGAATTTTCGAATTATCCGAACAGATTCCATATTAGCATAAATAATATGCTCCCCTTTTGAATTTCCTATAAAATTCCAACCTTGAACATCGTCAATATAACCATTAGCATCATCATCAATGCCATTATTAGGTATTTCATTTTCATTAATCCAAAACTGATTCTTTAAATCTTGATGCCCAGCATCTACAACTTCATCTATAACTGCAACAATAATTTTATTCCCCTTTTTGTTTTTCAATAACTCACGATACGCTTTGTCAAGGCTTATTCCCGGAATAGTATCTTCAATAATATCTTTATGCTGCCAGTTTTTACTTTCCTCTCGATTAACTGAAACATTTTTAGCTTTCCACGGAGAGGAAGCCAAATCAATATATTTTTTAGGAGCCGTACAATTAATGAATAGAAAACAACAGCATAAAAACATTATTTCTCGCATAACTATCTCTTCTTTTTCTTCTTCTTTTTCGCCCCTTCTTTTGCCATTAGTAACGCATTGTAAGCGTTTACGACTTTGCCAGATTTTGACAATTCACTAAAATGAATTTTATCATTTGATCCATTCTCTGCTGGACGATTGACCATAATGTCATAGGAGATACCAGATTCCAAAATAATCGATTTGACTTCTGCCGCAGTAAGTGTAGGGTAATAAGAACGTATCAAGGCAGCTACTCCAGATACTATTGGTGCGGATAAGGAAGTGCCACTATCAAATTCATATTTATTATTTGCTATTGTTGTAAATAGATCATGGCCGGGAGCAAATACATCCACATTTCCCTTTCCATAATTAGAAAAGTAAGAAACAAACCACTCGTTAATATAATAGCTAATAGAGCCTACTTTTATAAAATTATGGCTTATTTCTGTACCATCGTGTTTCTCATCATTAGGATAGAGCGTGATCCCATCCAAATCGGTACTCTCATTTCCTGCTGCGCATACAATCAGGACATCATGTTCCGCTGCATACCGAATGGCTCCCTGTATCCAATCGGGATGTAACGATTGCCGTTTCCCTAAACTAATATTAATAATTTGAGCCCCATTGTCCACAGCATACCGAATGGCTAAGGCTACATCCTTATCATGTTCACTACTATATGCTTTTACGCATAAAGCCATTAATGTGACATTGTTAGTAACTCCCTTAATTCCTAATTCATTGTTTCGCGTAGCAGCAATCAGGCCCGCTACTTTAGTACTATGATTAAAAATTGCTGCGTTTTTAAAAACATTATTATTCCCATAGTGAATATCGGATAAATCCTTTGGATCATCGCCTTGAATTTTCCTATCTTCGTAATTATCATTTAATATGGTAGCAATCTTCTCATCTATATCTTTATTATAATTTGAAATCCACTCTGCTGAAAGATTATATTTAATATAATCTTTCATATAATAGATATCAGCACTATATTCCTTGTTCTCTTTGTATAAAGCATAAATACTATCTAATTTTGATAGCGTATAGTTTTGTTCTGGAAAAAACTTACTCAATGTATTTACTGATTTTTTATATCCCTCAGTTAAAAACACTCCATATTTTTTTTCCTCTATCAACTTATCATAATTCTCTTTATAATGGATCAATGCCTTTTGATACTGTAAAAAGTCTTCAATATCCTGCTCTAAAACATCCTCTTGTTTTACATTCTGGAATTGACTTTGGAACTTTCTGATGATTCGTGTGGATTCCAAATTGGAATAAATGATATTCCCTCCTTGTTGATTTCCTAAAAAATTCCATCCGTGTATATCATCAATGTATCCATTATCATCATCATCGATACCATTATCTGGTATTTCATTTGGATTAATCCAAATAGCATCTTTTAAATCCTCGTGGAAAATATCCATTTCAGTATCAATAATGGCAACAACTACTGTCTTGCCTTTTTTATCTTTTAATAGTTCCCGATAGGCTTTATCAAGACTTATTCCCGGGATAGTATCTTCAATAATATCTTTGTGCTGCCAATCGTTCCTGTAAGTAATAGGAGGATTCTTTTTTTTTTGTAATTTAATATTATCCAATAATGTGATATATTCTTTTGTTTGAGTGCAACTAAACAAAAGAAGCGACATTATAATTAAAATAATTCCATCTTTATTCATAGAAAAAACATTAAATTATCTCGTTAACCCAATAGTAACTTTTTGTGTATCTGGTTTAGTCGGTGTCTCAGGTTCTGGAGAATTTGTAGGAGTTGTAGGATTTGGATTTAGCATGGTTGTTGATGTCTTGGATGTAGTAATATCTCCTGTTCCATCTCCTCCTTTAATTGCTTTTAAATTATCAAATTTGGCTATTTGCATTTTATCTAATGTTAATTTACCGCTTTTCATCATTAATGTTTTTTTCATTTTAAAATTTTTTAAACGCAAACTAAATCTAATTCTTCTTATTGAAGTGATTTAAACTTTTTTTAGAATTAAAAAAGGGTTGTCGATATTTGTGTCGCTAAACATACAATTATCAAAACCAACCCTTTATGTACAGTGTACTTGACAAAGATACAATAGAATTGGAAATTGTTGCATATATACCTAAAGCCCGTCGTGGATTTCCTGTAACAGTTCCATTATCAGAAGTGATAAATGCTATACTCTACAAACTTAAAACGGGCCTTCAATGGCATCAGCTACCCATTAGGGCTCTTTTTGAAAATAAGGTTATAAGTTGGCAATCTGTTTACTATCACTATCGCAAGTGGAGTCTTTGCGGTTTCTGGAAAGCTTGTTGGATTAAATTCCTTAGCCGTCATCACTCAAAACTTGACCTTTCCAGTGTGGATTTGGACGGAAGCCATACTCCTGCTATCCGAGGCGGTGAACAGGTTGACTATCAAGGTCGGAAGAAGCGAAAAACAACTAATTCACTCTATCTAACCGATAGGCAAGGCTTGCCATTAGCAATGTCAGAACCTCTTGCGGGAAACCACAACGACCTGTATAATATTGAGGTTCAGTTTGAAGACATTACAGCAACATTAGAACAAGCCAATATTTCTGTAGATGGATTGTTCCTCAATGCAGACGCAGGTTTTGACTCTAAAGACTTAAGAAAAGCATGTTCAGATAAGAACATTCAAGCTAATATCTGTTTTAACAAACGTAACGGTCATAGTGAGAGGGATGAATATTTTGATGAGCAACTCTATAAGCAGAGATATACAATCGAACGCACAAATGCCTGGTTAGATGGGTTTAGGTCAATCTTAAATAGATATGACACAACAACTGAATCTTGGAAAGGATTCAATTATATAGCATTTATAGTAATAGCATCAAAAAAATTTAAAAAGGAAAAAGTTTAAACCACTTCATTATAAAAATATAGAGACTCGGAATTCATAAATATCGAGTATTTTTAGAAAAAATTTTAGTCTAATTCATTGCTTTTTAATTTATTAATAAAATATGACGGATAGATTCCAGTTTTACTATAGAATGCTTTAGAAAATGATTCGGCGTTATTAAATCCAATTTCCTCAGCGAGAGCTTTAATTGTGTACCTCCTGTATTTTCTATTTATTCTTAGTGCTTCAACTATATATTCAATTCTTAAATCATTAATATAACTAGTAAAGTTTTTATCTTTAGTTGTATTTACGACCTTTGAAAGATAGCTTGAATTCGTTTGAATTGAATTCGCAAGTTTAGCTAATGTCAAATCTTTCTGTAAGAATAATTTATTCTGCTCGAAACCTTCTAACTCTTTTAATATATTACTGACCGTATCTTTAGGAATACCGACTTCCGTTATTTTAGATACATTCTTAGAAGTAACTTCTTGTATGTTTTTTTCTTCTTCATAAATATGAACATTATTCATTAATGATTCATATTTGTATTTATAATTCTTCTGTTTTTTGTAAAATAAAATAAATCCCGTAATTGCAATCACAAGAAAAATTCCTAAAAAAATGATTGAAATAAAAAATCTAAGCTTATTATATTTTAAACTTTCTTCGATACTTTTCTTTTCTTTTCTAAGCTGATTTGAATCATATTCTTTTATGATTTTTTTAGAAAAATATTTAAAATTGTCTGTCAAAAGCTTATCTATCCTTAATAACTTTTCGATATAAAACAATTGTTTGTCAGTATCTCCTATAGATTTATAATAATTGATTAGCATCTCATATCCTTCTCTTAAATCAGGATAAACATCGTTAGTCTCATCAAATATTTTATCGACTTTGAGAAAGTATTTAACAGCTTCATCTTCTTGGTTTAAGTCATAATAACTTTTGCCTAAATAGAAATAGGCTATTGCTAAATTTGTTTTGTCATTACGTGATACTATGGAGGGTATTGATATTAATAGATTTTTAATAGCAAATGCAAAATTTTTCTTAGAATATTGATTCATACCTTCACTGTATGTAAAATAATCTTTCATCAAATAATCTTTAAATCTTACAGATTCTTTGATACCAAAATCATTATATGTTGATGAAAGATCATATTGCCCCATCTTATTATAACATATTGACAAACCTAAAATACAATTCAAATAATAGTAATAATCAGTACTAGAGAAATACGCTTGGCATTCTAAAAAAACAGGAACGGCCTCTTCTTGTAATCCCTGAATACTTCTTATGACAGCTATATTAAATTTTATAGTATAACTTAAATATTTACCTTCAGTTTTTTCTACATAATTGCTAGCCAACAGATAATTATCTATTGCCCCTACATAGTTTGATAATTTATTATATTCATTTCCTTTAATAAAGTAACCTTTAGCTATAAATTGATTATTATTATTCTTTTTAGAAATAAATACCATACTGTCCATATAAATAATTTTTAAATTATTATTTAAATTACTGTGTGACATAAAATGATAGCCATTAAAAATTTCCTGAAAATTATTTTCCGCTTTTCCCTTTTCTAAATATGCTTTTGCATATAATTTCGTTTTCAGGGAATCTTTTTCATATTTATAGTATCTCTTCACTATATCTTTATAGCTAAGCATCTTCAAAGAATCAGGAACATAATTTTTTTGTGCGAGCAGTGTAGGGCTCGTAAGGAAAAAAAGAAAAGGTAAAAGTATTTTTAGTAAGGGCATTGTAATTAATTAATTTTAGTCGCTTTAGCGTATGCGCTCTTATAATATTTAAAGAGAAAATCATAATAAACCCATTCATAGGTTCGCTGTCTGGTGCTAAAAAAGCGGTTTACAGTCATGTGATTATACGAATGTAACAAATTAATATTTTTTATCACACTTTTTTTTTTATGCTCGCGGGTTTTATACCGTGTAATTAAAGGTTGAATCCTGCTACTCTTCTGTGAAATAAGGGTACAAAACGGTACTTCTTCCTTATTTTCAGGAACTGTAGCCAGAATATTTTCCAACTGCGGCCTTAACCTCCTGTATTTTGCATCCAGCTTTTCTTTATTTTCTTTACCAGACTGATGCTCCTTGCGAAATACCTGCTGCATCTCCGAAGTAAATTGCATCCGCTCCTGCAGGTTCAATCCAAAATCGGCCATCGTGGTATCCAGGCTTTTCAAGGCAACGAGCAGGCGCATCTCATCATCGTTAGGATCCAATAGTGCCAAAAGCCCTGTGATCATTTCGCTGTCGTGGTAAAACAATGTTTCTGAATCTATAATCGCATCTTCCCCATACCGTTCCAGTTCGCGATGGTAGGTATCAGCCTGCACTTTCCAAATCCGGTCGTCAGCCACATAAGGTACGAGTGCCGCTTTCAGGCTTTGGATGAGGTCTCCCATTTTTGCCAGATCCGTAAGATGGAAACGAATCCTGAGATGGCTTTCCGGATCATGGTAACGGATAAAAAACCATTTATCCATCCAGCCGTTGGCTATAAATGTTTTACAAAGTGGCCCTATGACCTCCGCCAAAAGCAAATCGGCCGTTTTTGCGCCGGTATACAGTTTGTAATAAAGCCATTCTTCCCCTAAGATAAAAGTGCGTTTCATCGGCTTGTGGTAATTGGGTTTAATTTTTTGTGGTTGTAGAAAGAAAAAATTATCTGGTTAACATAGGAGCCTCCCGAACCAGTTAGGGGCGTGCTATGGCCTAAAAATTCTTCGAGGAGGAATGATTCCCTATTTTTTATGGTGCTGAGCCACATTTGAATACAATCGATATTTTCTAAGTTCAGCAGTAGCGTATTATCATGATCTGCCAATTGTACCCATTGCGGCAATTGTAAGGTGGTTCGCCAGTTCCGGACAACAGTAATCAATTGCGGAGTCTCATATTCCTGCACCAGGTGCTGTATGCTTTCTTTTTTGATCCTCCACTGTGCTTTTGACAGGATCATATTTTCGAATGTTACGCGGGGCAGCACATCATATAAAGCTGCAACAGCGCCCCAGCTAAAACCGATGGAGGCGCGCGAGCCCTGATTTTGGAGATCTGCCAAAAAATGATAAACGGGCAAAGCATTCCGGCTGTAATTATGGGCATTTCCCAACCGCGGCAGTACCTCAGCAGTATTCTTTTTCGATTTCAGCACCAGTTTACCGGTATCTGATAGTGACAACGTTAAATCGTCGAGGGTAATATGGTTTTCCACTGCTACCGATGCTTTTCCGAGGTACGGAATTTCATGGCTCCTGAAATTGGGGCGTTTCAATACATTCCCGGTTCGCGATTCCGGCAAGTGGATGATTTCTGCCAGGATTTTCCCGGGATTCATACGCGATTCCAGGGCCGTAATTTCCCTGGCCAAAGCTTCCAGTCCGGAATCCCCGTGACAAAAACGCCCCAACAGGTTCACAGCACTGGAACCGCTAATGTATTGCAGCACGAGTGTATCGGTTCCATCAAGCGTAACCAATTCGGCCATAGCAGCCAGCGTATCGGGCAAATCATGGCTGTTCTCGGGCAGATCATCAAAATCATCAGCTGTCAATTCAATATGCAGTTCGCCTTTTGCCCGGGCTTGCATGACTTTAGAATGCAGTATCCTGCTAACTGCTGTCCAGGGTAGATTTTGTGCTGCCTCTGTTCCCTTTCCCATCATTAAATCTTCAATATAAGGGGCGGAATCATGCGTATTCCCAACAGGATATCCAATACCGAGTTCTACATCCAATACTGTCGCCAATGGCATTTCCCGGTGTTCATACCGTTGCTGGAAGGCTTTGGTAAACTGATCCAATGGTGTCATCCCTTCTGCATACGTCAATTTTGCAAACAATCGAAAAACAGATTCTAATTGGTCCCTATGGCTCCGATCCAGGAGAGCGTTTTTGGCCTTTAGGAAAAGATCGGTTTGAAATAAGTATCCTGGCTCAAAAGGAATTTCTAATTGTTTGAGCGTATCACTGATATTTTGATAGTCTTGCGGATCATTTCCTATAGTTTCATCCAGTTGCTTCATCTCGTCCAATGCCTTTTGCAATACCTCTGGTAAAGTTCCCAAACCTTCGATCGTCTGTAAACGCTCGATCAGGGATTCCGAATAATCAATTCCGGTAAGATGCGGCTCCAGTTCCGAAACCAACAGCTGGTTAGCTATCAGTTCTGCTACAAATTCCTCCGCTTCTGCCTGATCGATGTCTGCATCACAGAGTACGGCTGCTATAGCCATCACAGGCTGTCCGTGCTTTGCAAATTCAAAAATTTCCTGAAGGTATTCCGAATTGGTAACGGCTTCCAGGCTGTGTTTTCGTTGTCCTCCTGCATACGTGTATTCTACATACCGCAGTGCATTGCCAATAGGATATAGAGAACTGTTTGGGTAATATAATAACTGCCCGCTGATGCCTGGCTGCTGCGTAATATGTTGTGCCAAGCCGGCTACAAAATTCATATCAAAACGCGTTACCCTTCGAAAAGTAGAATAAGGCTCCAGTATCAGGCGGGTTTCTGTTGAAAATGCACCAACGGAACAACCGGCAAAAAGACCGAATGGGGTACAACGGGAAGTAATGCGTGCGAGGTATTTTAAAATCGTCAATCGCAGCTTTGCGGCTTTCTTAGGATCCAGGCGATCGCCTTCCCATTTTTCAAGTTCGGCACTGACCACCGGAGAGGCAAGAAACAATGCTTCCCGAAATACCGGATCATTGCCTATCGCTCTGAGTGCTGTTTCAGCAATAGAAATTCCTCCTGTAAGATTAGTATAATTATGCAGTTCCAATAGTGGGCTACGCAGGCAAAAACGGTCAAATACCGTATACGGAAATGGATTTTTATTCATCAAGATTTGGGATAATGGGGCATTAAAAGTTGGGCATGCCAAAAATACAATAAAAAACAAAAACAGGCTAAAACACTGAATACCAAAGAGAATAACATCCTATTTATAAATTGAAGGTCGGAATTTATAAATGCCGATAGGGTTCATTTGTGAACCGCAATCCGGTCTGTTACTTTTGGCTTAACAAATTTGCACTGGGGAGCGTGAATTTGTGATTAACTTTTTAAAATCAATAAAAAATAGCGGGCTTATCCCCCGTTACGTGACACGGTTACCATAAGAGGTTTGTACTTAGGCTATCCGAAGAAATATACAAAACCGGGCTTTTATAGAGAAAAGCAAGCGTATAAAAAATTAGGGTTTATTGTTTTTATACGAATTGTAATATAAACCGAAGTACCATAAAAAAGCAGTCTTACCATAAAAATGTTGGACACATAGTGTAAGACTGCCATTTAAAACAAAAGACAAAGATATGAAAAAATTAATTTTAGGTGGCTTATTATTATTTTCTGTGAGTATTCTCGCTAATACTGCTCCTGACACGTCTGTTAGCATTGTAGAAAAAGATTGTGTAATTGTAGTTAAACAAACGAATCTTTCAGGTGAGGTTGTTGCTGCACTAATCTTAACTGTTGAATCAAGCAGTGAAGCCGATTGTAAACAAAAATCAGACAATGTTTTAAAGGCAGTTGAAAAAGGAGACCTTAAACTCACACCACTATAATCTATAAAAGGTATTTCCCTGAAAATAAATTTTCAGGGAATACAATAACCAAATTAAAAATGAAAAACATGAAAATCCCTATTTTATTATTATTCCTACTTTATACCATTCTAGGCAATTCCCAGGAATTACAAAAGTTGTATGTAGCATATGATATCTTTTTTAATACTGACTATCCGGTACAAAAAAAATGCATTTTACAGTGCAGTAATGAAGTCGCACATTTCATTACCTATTTGAATCCCAAAAATAATAGTAGCAATGAAACGGAAGAAGGCCCGGTAGTTACGCAAGGAAAAGACAATGAAGTTATTATTCAATTAAAAGAAATCGATAAAGTCAATTTTACAGATTTAAAAGCAGCCAAAATTATCTCTACCGAAAGTAAATCCGATATAAACTATAGAATTGAAGAAGCATTTCCGACAATGCATTGGACCATTTCAGAAGAAGAGACCCGATTAATCAATCAATACCGTTGTAATAAAGCGTTACTTACTTTTAGGGGCCGTAAGTATACTGCCTGGTTTACAACGGATATCCCGATGGCTTTTGGCCCCTGGAAATTCCATGGATTACCGGGTCTCATTCTTGAAATTTATGACGAAGACAATCGATACCATTGGTCGGCTACACGAATCCAATATCCTTATACCAGCGACAAACCTATCTCACTTTTAAAACCTGAGCGTAAAGGCTATCAAAACATTACACTAACCGATTATGTTATATTGGCCGATAAATTACAAAATCAGGCGAATGATAAAATATTGGCTCAATTACCAAGAGGCTATACTGGCCGACAATTGACTATCGCGCGACATGGCCTGGAATTACAGTATGAATGGGAAGACGCTGCAAAAGGGTTTTCTGAAAAATAGAGCCATCCACTAAAAAAGATTCCCATATTCAATTCCATAGTGAATTAAACAGCATAAACCTTACTATGTTACATTGTATCAAATCATTATTTTTCAGGCTGATTTTGTTGTGCACCGGATTTTCCGGTTTTGCCCAGACTACGCTCTCAGGAGTCATAAAAGATACTGTTGGCACACCGCTTCCAGCAGTCAGTGTATTTATAAAACCCGAAAACAGCCAGGCGATAATTGCTTTTACCAGTACCGATTCCAAAGGGCATTATCAATTAACCACTTCCAAAACCGGGAATTTCATCCTCAACGCCAAAGCGCTTTCCTATAAGGCAACTGCTTTCCCTATACTGTTAAGCGAGAATGAAACTATTATAAAAGACATCATTCTTCAGGATGCACCAACAACGCTCAACGAAGTTATTATTCAGTCTGAAAAAGCAATTACCATTAAAAAAGATACTATCATTTTTAATGCGGATAGTTTCAAGCAGGGGAATGAAACTGTAGTGGAGGATTTGCTAAAAAAAATACCGGGCCTCACGATTTCTGAAGACGGCAAAATAAAAGTGGGCGATAAAGAAGTCGAAAAAGTAATGGTGGAAGGAGATGATTTTTTCGAAAAAGGATATTCTTTACTAACCAAGAACATGAGTGCAGATGCTATTGATAAAGTAGAGCTTTATCAAAAATATTCTTCCAACCGCTTGCTGAAAGGCATTGAAAACAGTGATAAAATAGCACTCAATCTTACCTTGCGCGAAGACAAGAAATTACAATGGTTTGGAAATATGAGTGCGGGGTATGGTGCTGTTTCAGAAAACCGCTATTCGCTGCGAACCAATCTCATGTCTTTTGGTAAAAAAAACAAATACTACTTTCTTACTAACCTCAATAATACGGGTGAAGATGCCATTGGTGACATTGCAAGCCTCATTTATTCCGGAGATGCTGATGCGATCGGAAATAATGAGAGTACCTATTCCCTACTGGATATATCGGCAGCGCAACCCGCCCTAAAATTGAAAAGGATTAACTTCAACAATGCTGAGTTAGTATCCTTAAATTCTATTTTTAAGCTTTCTGACAAGGTTAAAATGAAAACTATATTCTTTTTAAATCAGGATGAAAATGACTATTTCCGGAATGGCTTTGAAAGTTTTCATCTTAACGGTACTGCTTTTACCAATACAGAATCCTATCAGTTGAGTAAAAAAAGGCTTACCGGAATGGGTAAGATTGACCTCACCTATGACATATCGAAAACACAGCTGTTGGAATATAGCGGAAAGTACAATAGTGGTTCCGAAAAAAACCGCAGTGACCTTAATTTCAATGCTATTTATACCCACGAGAACCTAAAAACAACCAAAACACTAATCGACCAAAAGATAAAGTATACCCATAAAATTAACGACAACGAGGCATTCCTTATCTCAGGCCGTTATATCGGAGAATCACGCCCGCAGGACTACCACCTCAATCAATTTTTCTATGAAGGCTTGTTTCCAGGTATACCTTCTGATAACATTGCACAGTCCAGTGAAAATAAAATGCAGTTTGCCGGTTTTGAATCCCACTATATGAATAAGCGTAACAATGGTAGCCTGCTCGAATTAAAGCTGGGCACTACCTACCGTAAAGATCAATTATTCTCCGGCTTGGTACTAAACGCCCACAATGTTGTCGTCGCAGAACCGGAAGGATATCAAAATGCAACCGACTATATTTCCAATGATCTTTACTTTACGACTAAGTACCATTACAAATTCCGTAATTACACGTTTTTAGCCAATGCCGATTTTCACCAACTCCACAACGCGTTACAGACGGCAACAATCCAGACCAAGCAAAGCCTCTTTTTTGTCAATCCCAGGCTGGGAATAGAATGGGAAATTAATAAAACGAATAAACTATTGGCCTCCTACAGTATCAATACCTCTAATTCCGGAATACTGGACGTCTATGACCAATATGTTTTGACCAGCTTCAGGAATTTCATCAAGGGAACCGGAAGTTTCAACCAATTACAATCGTCTTCCCTATTACTAAATTATACATTGGGAAACTGGAGTAAAAACTTCTTAGGTAACGGCTATATAATGTATAGTCAAAACCATGATTTTTTCACTACTAATTCAATAGTCACCCCTAACTATTCCCTTTCCGATAAAATTTTGGTCAAAGACCGTAACATGCTGGGAATCGGAATTAATGCAGATCGTTATTTGAAATTTATCACATCCAACTTAAAGCTCAATATGGGTTACAACCAATCCAATTATAAAAATAGCGTGAATGATTCCGGACTTCGTGAGGTATCCTCTGTAAGTTATAATTATGGTGCTGAACTGCGTTCGGGATTTCGTAACATTTATAATTATCATTTAGGAGCGAACTGGTCTGTGAGTGAGATCAAAACCAATATCAAAAATACCTTTACCAATTCCATGTTTTTTATGGATCATAACTTTAATTTCAACAGTAAACTCAACCTTGAAATCAAAACGGAACGGTATTATTTTGGCGCAATAGATAAAAGCAACAACACCTATTATTTCATGGATGTAGAAGCTAAATATACCGCGAAACAAAACAAACTGAGTTTTTCGGTATCCGGTAACAACCTCTTTAACACCACTACCTTCAGGAATTATAGTGTATCCGATATCAGTATTTCAAGTACGGAATACCGTCTCCTGCCCCGCTATGTCCTGCTGAAAATGGATTTTAGATTTTAACACAACCCTAAAGATCGAATAGTATTCTATTGGTATCAAGATAAGCCTTGTTCTGAAATTAAGCAGAATGGTAGCCAAATTGCACAGATGGTTCCCGATCAGGTAAAAGCAACCATCAAACATAAATTATAATATAACTGTTCACTCAATAATCATGAGGTACTCCTTATAAAAGAAGTACCCCTTTTTGTCTAATTTAAAAATAGATCTATGAAGTTTTACTTACTGATTTTATCTTTATTTTCTTTTGTAGCTACAGCACAGGAAAAAACATATAACAGCGCCATTACCTACACTATGGAACTAAACTTTAACAACCTGAATTCTTATAATACTGTCTTGTATTTCAATACTGAAAAGGCAAATTTCAGATATTCTTTACAACAACAACCGTCTACTAATTTGAAGGCAGAAGAAGAGCTTGAACTCTCATTTTCTATTATAGATACTTTAGAATATGAAATATATCTTGATAGGACCAAAGACCAACTCTTGGAACTGACTACAGCTGCATTAGAAAAAAAAGACTATTATTATATTGTAGAAACGATTCCCTCAATCGACTGGAAAATAACCCCGGAAAGTAAGACTATTGGAAGTTTTGAATGTAATAAAGCGATATGCCGTTTTAGAGGTCGCGATTATACGGCGTGGTTTACAACTGAAATACCGGGATCCTTCGGTCCCTGGAAATTAAATGGATTGCCCGGACTGATTTTAGAAGCCTATGATTCTACCCGGGAAGTCGCATTTTATGCAACTGCAATCAACATTCCATCTCATACTCCAGTAAGGTTCCCAAATCAAAATTTACCTCAAATTTCGCCAAAAATGCACCATGATAAAATTGACAAAGAAATAACTGAACTGGAACGCAAAATTATATCCAAGCTGGATCGTGGCTTAAAAGTATCAGTCAAATCAGTTCAAAAATCTATTGAGCTAAAAGAGTAAAAAAAGTTGATGACAAAGCACACAAAAACTAGCGCAAAATAAAACCGCCCGGAATTACTTCCGGGCGGCTTTCACTAACTATAAACAAAAAGCATTATGTACTCCGCTATACTGGATCCGGAGCATTATTTTTATTTCGTATACGATCTACTGGCTATAAATTTAATGTTGCAATAGCTCCCGCTTTAAGTAAAACGGTAACTTTTTTACCGCCTACAGCGACATCCACATTCTGATCTGTATTTCCTGTATTCTGTACTATTGCTGTATATCCTTTTTGGGTTTTATATACCACATTCGGAAGGTTTTGCGGCATATTGGAAGCAATTCGGATAGCACCGGGATGTACAAACTTCGAAGCATGTGCAATAATATAATAGGCAGGGTTACGGGTTACAGCATCTCCAGTAATTGTAATCGCGCCCAGGCAACGGTCACAACCACCACGATCAGTGTGTGGTTCCTGGTTTTCATCAGCTGCAAGGTTCCATTCCAATACCGTTTTACACCAGTTTCTTGGGGCTCCGATAATGAGGTTTTCCATATGCCAGGTCAGTTCTTTGGCGAAATCTCCGGGTGCTCCTACCCATTGCTCTGTGAAATACAGGTTTTTATCCGGATGTGCTTCGTGTACAGTGGATATCGCGTCAATACTACCACCATACAAATGGAAAGCAGAACCATCGATATATTGCGCAGCATCGGCATCGTTTAATATCGAAATCGGATAATCCGGGCGATCGGCATTATGGTCATAAATGATAATTTTTGTTTTGATATTGGCTTTTTTGAAATCAGGCCCTAAATTCTTTTTAATAAAATCAGCCTGTTCATTCGCTAACATCAGCAAACTTGGATTGTTCCCGGGATGCAAAGGCTCATTCTGGATGGTCAGTGCATCGATGGTAATCCCTTGTTTTTTCATTTCCTGGATGTAACGGATCAGGTATTGGGAATATACTCCGTAATATTCCGGCTTCAGGCTTCCACCACGGGCGTCATTATTCGTTTTCATCCATTTAGGCGGCGACCACGGTGAGCCCAGGATTTTAATCTTCGGATTGATCTTCAGAATTTGTTTCAGTACCGGGATCAGGTATAATTTATCATAATCCAAATCAAACTTTTCCAGTTTCATATCCGTTTCTCCTGCCGGAAGGTCATTGTATGAGAATACTTTCTCATCCAGATCGGAAGCTCCCACACTCAGGCGGATATAGCTGATACTGATTGCATCCTTTCCGTTCCCGAAGAGCTCTTCCAACAGTTTCGCACGGGCTGGTGCTGACATATTCTGAAGGTGTTTTGCGCTACCGCCGTTAAGTGTATAACCAAATCCATCCATCTCCTGGTACGTTGTCCCAGCGTCGGCAAGGAGCTGTACATGTCCGGGTGCGGGTTGCAATCCGCCAAGAGACTGTTTTTGAAATACAATGGACTGATCCGGTAGGGTAAGCCATAATTCTGGGGATTGCGTATTTTTTTTGTTGCTGCTGCAACCGGAAATAGCCATTGCGATAACTAATCCTGAAAGTGCTACTGTGTTTTTTAGACTGACTTTATGCATAAGGTAAAATAATGTAAGCAGGTATCGGAGGCCCGATAACTGCTTACGTTAATATTCGATTAAAACGTTGGATTAATTGTAACCCGGATTCTGAATTAATGTAGGGTTTCTATTGATTTCCTCTAACGGAATTGGTAGTAGGATTTTAAACTCCTGCATATTATAATTCACCTGCTGTCCGGTTGCCAAATTGGTTTCGTTAGCATTGTTCATGGTTTCAACAACTACATTATTCCGCACCAGGTCATCCCAACGGTGGGCTTCCTGTGCCAGTTCCAATCTTCTTTCTTTCAAGATGGCAGTACGCATAGCCGATTGAGATGCAGATGCAGCTGCCGGAAGATCCCCTAAAGTAGCCCTGTTACGAATTTGGTTCACATCAGTAGCGGCTAATCCAATTTGTCCTGTTGCATTATAGGCTTCCGCGCGTAACAATATAATATCAGCCAAACGGATCAGATACACGTGATCGGCACTGTTCCAGCCTCCTGCATTTTTCCATTTATAAGCAAACGGGATTGAACTTCCAATACTATTGTTCCAATATTCATCAGCCCAAAAAGTAATATTTTCAAAAAGGATATTACAGTTTTTACGTACTGCATCCCCTTCGCTGTCATAGGCATTGACCAGGTTATGGGAAGGCGTCACAAATTTTCTCCAGTTATCACCACTTACAGAAGGTGGCAACTGCATTTGTGGTCCCCAAGTACCTTCGTTTCCGCCGATAAATTGCATTTCGATTATCGATTCGGTATTATTGTAATGACTTCCATCAAATAATTGCGTGTAATCCGGTAGTAAGGTATAACCTGCAGGACTGTTGATCACAAGATTTGCATATTCGATCACACGGTTATAATCCGGAACCGGCTTTTGTGCATATACTTTTGCTAATATAGCATTAGCAGCACCTCTCGTAGCCCTTGCTTTGGAAATACCAAGGCTTGGTTGGCCATTCTCAAGATAAACATCCGGTAAATCGGCAGCGGCAGCTTCCAGATCGACAATGATTTGTGCATATACTTCGTCTACAGAATTTCTTGGCACACGAACTGCTGCAGGATCTGCAGATTTGATGGTTTCTAATACTAAAGGTACGCCACCGTACAGTTTTACCAGGTTAAAATAATGATATGCTCTCAGGAAGTGGGCTTCTCCAATAATCTGTGCCCGGCGCTCTTCTGTAATTTCCAATTCAATACCCGGTGTTTTCTCCAATACCAGGTTAGCTTTCATGATCGCATTATAGATACTGGCCCAGGCTTTATTCACCCTCCCGTTATTGGATTGGATGTTTATCGCATCGATCTGGAAAATTTCAGGATTATCTCCTCCGGCATAATGATTGTCAGAACGTACATCTGAGTACAATACCTGATCCCATACATAATAATCCGAAGACTGGAATGATTCATATACACCTACAAGTGCGGCTTCAATTTGGTTCCCGGTTACATAGGCATTGTCAACGGTCTCTTCTGAAATTGGTTTCAGATCCAGTTGATCATCACAAGAGATGGTCAAAAGTCCGGCGGCGATTAGTACGCCAATATATTTTGTTCTGTATTTCATAGTGGTAATTTTTATAGTGATACGCGTAATCCAAAAATGATATTTCTGGTTTGAGGATAGGTTCCATAATCAACACCTCTTACGGTATTACTGGCGCCATAACTGTTAACCTCAGGATCATATCCGGAATAATTGGTAATTGTAAACAAGTTTTCTCCGGTAGCATAAAGGCTCAGGCTGCTGATTTTCATTTTTTCCATAACACTTTTCGGGAAGTTATAACTGAATGTAACCGCTTTTATACGCAGGTACGACCCGTCTTCCAAAAATCGTGTGGATAATCTTGAATTATTGGTGCTTCCATCACCTACCTGATTTGTTCTTGGGATATCGGTAATATCACCCGGCTGTCTCCATCGGTTCAATACCGCAGTACTTTGATTTTTCGAATCAATCATACCTTCTGTTTCCAGACGTGTTGCATTAAAAATATCATTCCCTTGTGATCCTTGTAGGAAAATATTTAATCCAAAAGATTTATAGGTAAAGGTATTGGTAATTCCATAGGTGAAATCAGGATTGGCATCTCCAATCACTTTGCGGTCTGCACTGGTTGGGTTTTCTGTTGCCTGCCCATTTCTGTCGATGTACAAAGCATTACCGTTGGTAGGATTTACGCCTCCCCATTGGTAACCGTATAATAAACCTAAAGGTTCTCCTGCCTTAATAGAGGTAATATAATCACGGTCTGCAACCCTTCCGTCTGAAATTTCTTCTCCTAAAATGTCAATTACTTCATTTCGGTTAAACGAGATGTTCAGATCCGTTTCCCAGGTAAAATCATTTTTAACGTTAACGGAGTGCAACTGGAACTCCAATCCTTTGTTACGCAGTTTTCCTACGTTAACCAAAGCGTTATCAAATCCTGTAGAAGTTGGTAATTTCGTTTGCAATAGTACATCACTCGTATTTTTTACATAGGCATCAGCACTAAAAGTCAGTCGATTGTTAAAGAAAGCCATATCCAAACCAACATTAATTTGTTCAGATTGTTCCCATTTCAAACCATCATTTTGTATGGTAGAAGGATACGTTCCTGGAAGGATTACCCCATTAATAGGGTAATTACCACCACTTCCTACTCTACCAAGATACGCATATTCCCCTACGTTATCATTACCAACGATACCCCAGCCTGCTCTTAATTTCAGGTCTGAAATTGCCTCAACACTTTCCATAAAGTTTTCCTGTGAAATTCTCCAACCCACAGAAAAGGAAGGAAAGTAACCCCATTTTTCTTTCGGTCCGAAGTTACTGGATCCATCTGCCCTGAAATTGGCAGTTACTAAATATTTACCATCAAAATCATAATTCAAACGGGCAATATAAGAAGAGTTTGTTTTTTCTCTTTTATCAGCAGTAGCTGTTTGGATTACCGATCCTGCACCTGGAGTAGTGATTTGGTCACTGGCAAAATTACGACGTTCGATTTCGCTGTTCTCCCATTTCGTTTTCTGGAATACTGTACCGGCCAATGCCTCAATTTTATGTTTGCCAATTGTTTTAGCATACGTCAGTGTGTTATCAAAAATATAGAAATTCGTCAGGTAGGTTTTGTACCTTCCAATCCCTTTCATTGCCCTACCATAACTGGTGGAATAGGGATCTAAGAAATAATCGTTATGTGCATTGCTATAATCCAAACCAATATTGGTTCTGAATTTCAGGTCTTTGATAAAACTGATTTCAGTATATAAATTACCCAATAAACGTTGGTTTACATATTCTCTTTGTGCAGCATCCGTACTTCCTACAGGATTCTCCCATCCCTGAAACGGGTTACTGGCATAGGTTTTCCCATCCGGATTAAAAACACCAATATTTTGTGGCGTAGTTAATACCCCAAGGATTACTCCACCCGCATTTACGTTAGAGTTATCCGTTACATCAACATCGGAATAATTTGTATACGCTATGTTAGTCCCTATTTTCAACCAATCTGATACTTCCTGAGACAGGTTTACCTTAAAGTTATGGCGTTTCATTTCAGAGCTTCTTACCGCACCTTCCTGTTGCATAAAGCCACCGGATAGGTAATAGGACGTTTTATTGCTTTTTCCGGAAACGGAAATCTGGTGGTTGGTAGAAAATCCTGTTTTAAAGATTTCATTCTGCCAGTTCGTATTATTTCCATAAAGGGATGCCGGAATCTCTCTTCCTTGTTCCTGCATCAGATCAATATATTGATCGGCATTCAATACATCCAGTTTTTTCCAAACGGAAGTAAAAGAAACATAGGTATCGTAAGAAAAGATTGGTTTTTCAGATTTCCCTTTCTTAGTCGTAATCAGAACTACCCCGTTCGCTCCCTGTGCACCATAAATGGCAGCAGAAGAAGCATCCTTCAAAATCGAGATTGTTTCGATATCTGCAGGATTCAATGATCGGGTATCGGTTGTAGGAACTCCATCCACTACATACAAAGGATCACTACTCGCATTTATCGAGTTTGTTCCCCTGATCCGAATACTAAAACCCTCTGATGGTTTTCCGGAATTGGACACCACCTGTACTCCAGCAGCTTGCCCTTGGATAAGGCTTCCCACCTGTGTATTGGAGCGGTTTTCAAATTTATCTGAATTCACTATCGAAACAGCTCCTGTTACATCTTTCTTCTTCTGCGTTCCATATCCTACCACTACTACTTCATCCAGTGATTGCGTGTTTTCAGTAAGGGTAATTGACAGGGTACTATTTGACCCTACGCCAACTTCCTTCGAATTGTATCCAAGATAAGAAATAATCAGGATCTCTCCTGATGCCGCATTAATGGAAAAAGCACCATCCAAATCGGTAACAGTACCAAAAGAAGTGTTCTTGATTACGACACTCACTCCCGGAAGTGCCATTTTGGTAGTGGCATCAGTCACTGTACCTTTAATATTCAACGTCTGTGCAAACGTTACGGTACTAATACAGAGTAAGAGTAACGATAAATAATTTTTTAATTTCATAAAATTGAGGTTAAAGTTTTTTAACAGCTAACGGATCCATTGTGCCAAAATCCGCCAAACTAAGAATTAAGAAATTTTGGCCCGACCGAAAACGATTTCGCATCAACTATTAAGAGGACTAAATTAAAATATCATAAAATAATCCACATAAATTTGCATACACTTGAATTACATCATTAAAAACAATGATTACTTTTTTTATACGTTTAAAATTATACTATTATATAAATCAACATATTAAACAAAATAAAAAAATTATATTTGTAGCCGGTTATAGTGCTACTTTTTCCTATTTTTGACCCAGATAGCATTTAAACTATTAACAATACTTTGATATAATTTTAACATGCCCGTTATACGACTGCTACTTTTTGTGCTATTTCTTTTCAGCCATACTATTTCTGCTCAAAACAAAAGCGATTCTTTCCTGAACAAGACCAAAGATATTGCGAAGATCACCCATTATACTAAAACAGACTTTAATGCCGATCCCCAGTTTTGGACCATGGCAGAAGATTGGGATGGCATCTTATTTTTTTGGCAATAATGATGGGGCACTCATTTTTGATGGCGAACACTGGCAGGAAATCCATTTGCCCAACAATTCTTCCGTACGTAGCTTATACATTGACAATAACAATACGGTGTATGCCGGAGGGTACAATGAATTGGGTACCCTAAAAAAAGATGCCGAGGGAAAGTACTACTACAATTCGCTCATGGCAGACCTTAAGATGGATGATAAAAACCTGGAAAACATCTGGCAGATACAACCTCTTGATGGCGCTGTAATCTGTAGGGCTTTCAGCGAATTAATTGTAATCTCTGGAAAATCAGCTGCTCATATCCCTGCCAATAACCGCTTTATTTATTCCAATGCTGTTCGTGGCAATTATTATGTAGAGGATGCCAATTATGGGATCATGCAACTCGACCTTAAAAAAATGCAGCTTTCGTTACTCTTTCGACCCGAAGAGTATCGAAATGAAGAAATTGCTTCCATACTACCTTCAGAATATCCTGATGTAGTCACTATAATCTCAAGGTCTGGCAATTGTTATTTTGGCAATGTCCGCACGCACCAAATAACCTCATGGGTTACCTTATTCAATGATAATCTCAAAGATCAGGTTACTTCTGCGACCACTACCCAAAATGGAGATTATCTTGTAGGCACCTTAAGTTCCAAGATTATCCTGGTTGGGAAAAATGGTACTGTGATCAAAAATGCACCTGCTTTTTCCAACATGCAAAATCTCTCGGTACATTCCCTGTACCGCACCAAAGACAATAATATCTGGGCACTCCTAAACAATAGGCTTGATTTTATTGACTTCCATTCCCCCTATTCCCCAATTTTCAATAAGGCCTCCGTCTACGATGCCCTTATTCATAATGGTCAGATTTTCCTCGCTACCAACCAAGGCATTTATCATACCGATCCTCAGGAAATCCTAAGCAACAACCAGCCTTTTGAATTTAAAAAAGTCAAAAACCTGCATGGCCAAACCTGGTCTATCGCTTTACGCGATGGTGATGTCATTGCCGGACACGACGATGGCCTTTTCAGGATTGAGAACGGATTACCCTATAAAATCGGTACTCAAAATGGCTTCTGGAAAATCATACCCATACAGGGCAAACCTGGTTTTTTCTTAGCTTCCAACTATAATGGATTATATCTGGTCGAAAAAAAAGGAACTACCTGGTCGATGCTCCAGAAAATATCCGGATTTAACGAATCGGCACGTGACATCCTGAAAGCCACCGAGCCTAATACCTATTGGGTATGCCATGGCTACAAAGGAGTGTATAAAGTCCGTATTAATGAGGAATACACCCGTGTGAATGCAATTGAACATTTCACAGACAAAAATGGCCTCTTATCTCCTTTTAATGTTAATGTTACCCTATGGAACAATCAAATCGTATTCACCACCAATACCGGAATCTATACCTACGACAACACCCTTAAAAAATTTGTTCCACACCAACAGCTAAATGCGATTTTAGACAAATCTAAAAATACCCGGAAACTTTTACAATATGGCGACAAAACCTGGTATGTACAGGACGATGAAGCCGGTTACTTTTTTACAAAAGATCAAAAGCCTGTGTTGCATAGCGAGCTATTTGCCAATATGAAAGGGAGTTTTAACCGCGGAATGGAATGCATTATCCCATTAGGTGAAAACAAGGTGATTTTCGGCACTACTACCGGCCTGTATCTCTATGACCTGAAAAAGGACAACGCTATACATCAGCCCACCACACTTATTACCAAAGCTTCTTTTACCAGCGATCTGGAAAGTATTTATCTTCCGTTGGATGCCAAAGAAAAACCAGAACTTCCGAACAAAACGGATATCCTTCGTTTTGAATTTGCGGCACCCAAGATGGGACGCGGCACTACGGTACAATACAGCTATATGCTGGAAAACACCGACCTAAACTGGTCCGCATGGCAAAAAACATCCTATAAAGAATACACCCACCTGCGACCGGGCAGTTATGTCTTTAAAGTCAGGAGCCGGAATGCATCGGGAGTAATGGGCAGCGAAGCCCGTTATGCTTTTACGATAGTCCCAAAGTGGTACCAGACGAATGTAGCTTATATCGCCTATGCTGCACTATCGATAGGCCTCATACTGCTCTTAATCCAAACCGTAAAACGTAAAATTGAGCGTGAAAAATTAAAATCCGGACTGGAAGCACAAAAATCCAAGAAACTATTGGAACTCGAACTCGAACAATTAAAGCTCCAGCGCGACAAAGAAGAGATCCACAAGGACAAACTACACTTAGAGGAAGATATCCTCACCAAGAGCAAAGAACTGGCGAATTACACTATGTTACTCGTCAAGAAGAAAGATATTTTCTCTGAAATGCACTATGACCTGAAAGAACTAAAGGATTTACTTAAAAGTGAAGACTCCAGAAAAAAGATTATGGAAATCTTCCAGAAACTGAACCAGCACAAAATTGGGGAAGAATACATGGAGGTATTTGATGTAAACTTTGAAAAGGTACACCATAATTTCTTTGAAAAACTCAAAGAAATTAATCCAACACTCACCAAAAGAGAACTACGCCTGTGTGCCTTTGTCAAAATGAACCTCACCAATAAAGAGATTTCCCCGCTATTGAACATTTCTACCCGCGGAGTCGAAACAGCGCGCTACCGTGTACGCAAAAAACTAAACGTACAGCAGGAAGACAATTTCATTTCTTTCCTGGAGCAACTCAGTACAATGTAACGCAGTTAGCGTAAAATACAGCCATAAAAAAAGGCAGCCAATAGGCCGCCTTTTTTACTATATAGCGTGTTCTTATTTTACAAAACTTGCTTTCAGGTATTCTCTGTTCATACGTGCGATGTTTTCCAGTGAAATCCCTTTAGGGCATTCTACTTCACATGCACCGGTATTCGTACAATTACCAAATCCTTCATGATCCATTTGGTGTACCATATTTAATACACGGTCAACAGCTTCAATTTTACCCTGTGGCAATAACGCAAACTGGGATACTTTTGCAGAAACAAAAAGCATTGCAGAAGAGTTTTTGCAACTTGCTACACAAGCTCCACAACCAATACAGGTCGCCGCATCAAAAGCCATATCGGCATCGTGCTTCTGGATTGGAATAGCATTGGCATCCTGAGTATTACCGGAAGTATTTACCGAAATAAAACCACCAGCATGCTGAATTCTGTCAAAAGAGCTTCTGTCTACTACCAAATCCTTAATTACCGGAAATGCTTTAGCACGGAATGGCTCAATAAAGATCGTATCACCATCTTTAAACATCCTCATGTGCAATTGGCAGGTAGTTACTCCCCTGTCCGGACCGTGTGCTTCTCCATTGATAAATAAAGAACACATACCGCAAATTCCTTCACGACAGTCATGGTCAAAAGCAACCGGATCTTCACCCTGATTGATCAACTGTTCGTTAAGAACGTCAAGCATTTCAAGAAAAGACATATCAGGCTCAATATTGTCGATTGCATAATCCACAATTTTCCCCGTTTCTTTAGCGTTTTTCTGACGCCATATTTTTAATGTAAGTTCCATAATTTTCAGTATTGAGAATTAAGCCCTGCGTTACGAAATTAAGATTCCGGCTGGCAGTTCTAAAATCTTATTTGTAACTACGAGTTACCAGTTTAATATTTTCAAAAACCAGGTCTTCCTTGTGCAAAATTGCCTCACTTGGTTTTCCTGTATATTCCCATGCCGCAACATATGCGAAATTCTCATCATCACGCTGAGCTTCTCCATCTGCAGACTGGTATTCTTCACGGAAGTGACCACCACAAGATTCATTACGGTGTAATGCATCTTTTGCAAACAATTCACCCAGTTCCAGGAAGTCGGCAACACGCATGGCTTTTTCAAGCTCCTGGTTAAATCCTTCCATTGTTCCCGGTACTTTTACATCTCTGTAAAATTCCTCACGCAACGCTGCAATCTCATGCATGGCTTCTGTAAGTCCCTGTGCATTACGCGCCATTCCTACTTTATCCCACATGATCTTTCCTAATTTCTTATGGAAATGATCTACAGAATGCTTACCGTTATTATTGATAAATTTCTCTAATTGTGTTCTTACATGTTTTTCCGCTTCCACAAATTCAGGAAGATCTGTAGAAATTGGGCCCATTTTAATATCCGGAGCAAGATAATCACCAATAGTATATGGCAATACGAAATAGCCATCAGCAAGACCCTGCATCAAAGCAGAAGCGCCAAGCCTGTTGGCACCGTGATCTGAGAAGTTGGATTCCCCGATAGAGAAACAACCCGGGATTGTAGTCATGAGGTTATAATCAACCCATGTACCACCCATTGTATAGTGTACAGCAGGATAGATCATCATCGGAGTCACATAAGGATTCTCATCAACAATTTTCTCATACATCTGGAAAAGGTTACCATATTTATTGGCTACCACTTCCGTTCCTAGTTTTATAATCAGGGCTTCATCAGCATCTTCGACACCTTTGATATAAGCCTGCTCTTTTCCATAACGCTGGATTGCCGCAGCAAAGTCAAGGTATACCGCTTCTCCTGTTTTATTTACACCATATCCGGCATCACAACGCTCCTTAGCAGCACGGGACGCAACGTCACGAGGTACCAAGTTACCAAAGGACGGGTACCTTCTTTCCAGGTAATAATCTCTTTGTTCTTCTGATAAATCAGTTGGTTTTTTACTTCCTTCACGGATCGCCTTTGCATCCTCCAGGTTTTTAGGCACCCAGATTCGTCCATCATTTCGTAAGGATTCCGACATCAACGTCAATTTAGACTGATGATCTCCGGAAACCGGAATACAGGTTGGATGAATTTGAGTATAACAAGGATTTGCGAAGTACGCTCCTTTTTTATGTATTTTCCATGCTGCTGTGGCATTACTGCCCATTGCATTCGTAGACAGGAAAAATACGTTTCCATAACCTCCCGATGCAATTACTACAGCATGTGCAGAATGTCTTTCAATTTCTCCGGTAATCAGGTTACGGGCAATAATACCTCTCGCCTTACCATCGACTACAACCAGTTCGAGCATTTCGTGACGGTTGTACATTTTTATTTTTCCACGGCCAATTTGACGGTTCATTGCAGAATAAGCGCCTAATAACAATTGTTGTCCTGTTTGTCCTTTAGCATAAAAAGTCCTGGAAACCAAGGTTCCCCCAAAAGAACGGTTATCTAATAATCCACCATATTCACGTGCCAAAGGAACACCCTGAGCCACACACTGGTCGATAATATTTGCGGAAACTTCTGCAAGACGGTGCACGTTAGCCTCACGGGCACGGTAGTCACCGCCTTTTACAGTATCATAGAATAAACGGAACGTAGAGTCACCGTCACCCTGATAGTTTTTTGCTGCATTGATTCCCCCTTGCGCGGCAATCGAGTGTGCACGACGTGGAGAATCCTGAAAACAAAATGCTTTTACATTATACCCTAATTCAGCTAACGTTGCAGCGGCAGAACCTCCTGCAAGTCCCGTACCTACAATAATAACATCAATATTACGCTTGTTAGCCGGGTTAACTAAATTAATATGATTTTTATAATCTGTCCATTTGTCCGAAATCGGGCCTTTTGGAATTTTTGAATCTAAGCTCATAATTTTATAAGTATATTATTTAGCTAAAAGTGAATGAATTTGATCTGAGAAATGAATATAAACCGGGATGATTGCAAATAAGAAAGGAACCAGGATTGCGAATCCTTTTCCAAGTCCTTTAATCAAAGGATTATATTTTGGATGATTGGCACCCAATGATTGGAATGCACTTGCAAAACCGTGTTGTAAGTGGAAAGACAAGATTGCCATAGCCAATACATATAAAAGGGTTGCAATAAGCCCGAAGCTCTTATCTTTAAAGAAGGCAAAAGTAATTTTGTGTAAATCTTTAATCCCCGTTGCTACTTTTAAGTTCGCCTGGGTATCGTAGAATTCAGTTCTGTTTTTAATGGTTAGCCCATTTCCAACCTGGTTTACCGGAAAATATTTCCCATCAGTAGAGATATAAAAATCCCCTACATTTTCAACCGTTACTGTTTGAAGTGGCATTTTTTGGTCAAAATGCATTACAGCCCAGAAATTTACCATGTGGGTAATAATGAAAACTAAAATTAAAGTCCCTAAAACAGCCATATTTCTGGAAGCCCAGGTGCTGTTTGCCGCTGCATTGTTTTTAGCATAACCAATCGGCCTCGCTTTCTGGTTCTGAATAGTCAGGAGTATTCCGTCTACAGCATGAAAAATAATGGAGATGTAGGTAACATAGGATAAAACTTTTATCGCCGGATTAGTGGTCATAAATATTGCATATTCATTGAACTGAAGTGCATCGGCATAAATTAATTGTAAGTTACCGATTAAATGCCCAACTAAAAACAAGCATAAAAATAAACCTGTAAGAGCCATCCAGTATTTCTTCGCTAACGATGACTTCAAAAGTGCAGATTTTGCCATAAAATTTGTTTGATAATGTTTTTACTAAAAAATCAAACAAAAATACTGCTAAATAGGATTCCTCACAAGTCAGACACCCTTATTTATAATGAATATAAAGTGGATGTAATTTTCAGAATTTAAACAAAATAGCAACATATACGATACTAAAAATCTTAAATTAAGCAGAAAAGCATAATTTTAAAATAGAAAAACTACCGAAGAAGCGGTGTGAAAATCGATTAATTTTTGAAAAATTAAAACGTTTTCGTCATATCCTCATCCACCACAATTATATAATCGGCTTTATGAAGGTTTTCGGCCTCCAATTTTGTGAGGTTTTTTTGAGAAACCGAAGCAATTGTTACGATTTTCAAAGCCGGTTTGTCTTTCAGCAGGTACCAGTTTATCCCATCAAAGTAGTCGCTGTGGAAGCTACCATTATAATGTACAAAAATAGTATTTGGCTGCAGGTTTTTAAGAATAAAATGTGCCATAGTCGCATCTTTTACAGCCTGGGCTTTCGGCAAATTTTCACCACCATGACCACCACTCATTTCCAACATTTTTACATAACCCGGAAGTTTCGGATCGTATGGAAAAGGCAAGGGTGCAATCCAGCTTTTTTCGGTTGCAAACAAAGTATCAAGCGCAGTAAAACCTTTTTTATACACCAAACTGGCGAATTTCCGGGGAACATTGGTCGCTATGAAAGGAATATTTTTTGATTTTGCAAAATCAGCCAATGGCTTATAATCTGTTTTGTAATTGTTCCACAAACGGGCAAGCGTATCCAGTCCTTTTTGATCGATCTCTCCTTTCAGGTAACGGTCCAAAGGCAATTGGTTGTCAGCCTCAAACATTTCAGCCCCTAAAACCAGTTTATTATTTTCAGCAAGGTCACGCGTTAATTCCAATTCTAACCAATGACTGATCGGATTGTCATGAAATTCACCAAAAAGTACTACTTCACCTTTTGAAGCACCTTTCAACATCTTTTCATAAGTGGTCTTTTTACCGTTTTTATCAAACAACTGATAGGCCGGTTTGTCCTGTGCGCTTATAAGATGAGTAGCGGCTAAAAACAAGGAAAGTATTAAAGATGGAATTTTCATGTGTATCAATTTCGTTTTACCCTGCAAAAATAAGTTTTTATATACTATTTATAATCATGCTAAATAATATTTATTTAAATAATAAAATACCATCTTTTTATAGCCAGTTTAACAGGTTTTTGCGCGGAAAATCCTAATTTTGATTTTCTATTTTAAATAAAATCGCTATTATCCTATAGCCAATACACATTCCAATGAAATACCATCAGATTGATCGTCAGCTTTTCATTAAGAACCGTGCAAAATTCACGGCGCAGATGAAACCTAACAGTGTAGCCATTTTTAATTCCAACGATATTTATCCGGTAAGTGCCGACAGCACACTTCCTTTCGCCCAGCATCGTGATATTTTCTACCTGAGTGGAGCAGATCAGGAAGAAAGCATCCTGCTTTTATTTCCGGACGCACCCTATGAGAACCTGAAAGAGATTTTATTCTTAAGAGAAACCAATGAGCACATTGCAATCTGGGAAGGTGAAAAACTAACCAAAGAACGTGCGTTTGAAGTTTCAGGAATCAAAAATGTAATCTGGCTGAAAGATTTCGAAAAAACCCTTTTTGAAATCATGACCTATGCCGACACGATTTACATCAATACCAACGAACATTACCGCGCTACAGTAGAAACTGAAACGCGTGAAGCCCGTTTTGTAAAATGGTGGAAAGAGAAATATCCGGCACACCAGGTCGCAAAAAGCAACCCAATATTACAACGCCTGCGTTCGGTTAAAGAATTAGAAGAAATTGACCTGATTCAGAAAGCCTGTGACATTACCGAAAAAGGATTCCGCAGGGTACTTTCTTTCACTAAGCCCAACGTTACCGAATATGAAATTGAAGCGGAATTGCTACATGAGTTTGTTCGCAACCGGTCTAAAGGTTTTGCATACACGCCAATTATAGCTTCCGGCAACAATGCTAATGTGTTGCATTATATCGAAAACAACCAACAATGTAAAGCCGGTGACCTGATCCTGTTTGATGTTGCCGCAGAATACGCCAACTATTCCAGCGATATGTCCCGAACTATTCCAGTATCCGGAAGGTATACCGAAAGACAAAGAGCCGTTTACGATGCTGTATTGCGGGTAAAGAACGAAGCTACCAAATTACTGACACCAGGAACACTTTGGAAACAATACCATATTGAAGTTGGCAAAATCATGACTTCAGAATTATTAGGACTTGGACTATTGGACAAAGCGGATGTACAAAATGAAAATCCGGAATGGCCTGCTTATAAAAAATATTTCATGCACGGAACTTCCCATCACATGGGATTGGACACCCATGATTATGGGTTATTGTCCGAACCGATGAAAGCCAATATGGTCTTTACGGTAGAACCTGGAATTTATATTCCGGCAGAAGGCTTTGGAATTCGCCTTGAAGACAATCTTGTGGTTCAGGAAAGCGGAGAACCGTTCAACCTGATGCGCAACATTCCAATTGAAGCAGAGGAGATTGAGCACCTGATGAATAGCTAAATAGAATTTACTCTTACTCCCATAGAACCGGCGTGCCAATTAGGCAAGCCGGTTTTTTCATTACCGCCTGCTTCCACTTGTTGATATTTTATCGATAAAAGCTTTTACGAATACCCCGATTATAGCGGGATAAGAATTATTTTTTGCAGTAACATAATCCCAGAGACCCATTGAAAACCCTACTTTTTAAAAACACGACCATTCACTATACCGATCAAGGAAAAGGGACAGCTATTGTTTTATTACATGGGTTTCTCGAAAATCGTGGCATGTGGGATTATTACGTTTCGGAACTTTCCAAAAAAAACCGGGTAATTACCATTGATCTATTGGGACATGGTCAAACAGAAAGCCTGGGATACATCCATTCCATGGAAGATAATGCCGATGTAGTGCATAGCATTTTATCGGAATTGCGCATTCGTAAAGCAATATTAGCCGGCCATTCTATGGGAGGTTATGTTGCATTGGCTTTTGCCGATCTCTATCCGGATACTGTAAAAGGGATCATATTGATCAACTCTACCTCCAGAGCCGACAGTGATGAACGAAAAATCAATCGGGATCGGGCTATTAAAGCGGTAAAGCAGAACTATAGTAATTTTGTGCGGCTGGCAATTGCCAATTTGTTCAGCGAAGACAACCGGAAACGATTGGCTTCCGAAATTGAAATCGTAAAGCAGGAAGCTTTAAAAACCCCTTTACAAGGGATCGTAGCTACTCTGGAAGGCATGAAAACCCGAAAAGACCGGGAAGTAATTCTTCATTTCGCCCCATTTCCTATTTTATTGGTTTTAGGCAAAAAAGATCCGGTATTAAATTATGAAGAAAGCATCGAACAACTCGAGAATACCAGCGTAAAACTCCTTTCTTTTCCCGACGGACACATGAGTCCTATCGAAAATCGGGATGCTTTATTAGAGCATTTGATTGCTTTTATAAAAACAACCTAATTAAAATTCCCTACACCACCTTTTCCTCAAAAGGAATAGCAGGATTTAGTATTTCATTTAGCAACAATACCAACTGTTCGATATAATTTTCACTGATTTCAGCCGTGACAACCGTTACACCAACTTTATCTTCCTTAAAGGTAAAAGGCATAAAACCCGACCTTAGGTTTTTAAAAGAGATAATCCCCACTTCCATTTCCTTTCCTTCCAAATAAGGAGCATACATAAAAGCATACGCCAGTACCTGAATGATCTTATCCGTTTTGCTTTCTGCTGTCAATTTATGCCACTGCTTTAGTACAACATCCCGTGCTTCCACCTTTCCGGTTTTATAATCCACAATCCTGATCTTTCCGTTCCGAAGCTCTATACGATCGACGTTCCCTTTGATCAATACCGGAAAAGGCAATCCCGGATGTTCTAATAGCCGTTCATAGGTATGCTCCAGCGCCAATAGCTTTACTGCATCACCCTGCTCAATTTCCTGCAATTCCAATTTTAAGAAATTAAAAATATTCCTTTTAGCTACTTCAAAAGCCAATAGATTCCTACCCTTTTTGATCTCCCCTTCTTTATAAACCTCTTTAAACTGCCGAAGCACCTCTGCATCGATATTTTTGATACAGTCTTTGATGATTTCCGCAGTCAAAAATGTACAGATATAAGGATCATAAAGCGCTTTTAATGTTTCATGGATAATCGTACCCAGTGTATTTAGCGCAATATTTTCTTCCACTTCCTCTACTTCACTGATCCGTAGAATTTTTTGCATGTAAAACTGTATCGGATTACGAATGTAGCTTGTAAGTGCGGAAGGCGAGAACCCTTTTGCCGCAATCTCCCGCAACCGAACCATAACCTGTTCTGACTTAGGAACAATTACAGGCTGATACGCAACAGTCGGCACCTCCGTATTATAAATATCATGCGTCAAATTGTGTTTTGGCTGGTTTTCTACTTCAAGCTGCGTGATAAAACGACTCTTCTCTCCCCCATCCAAACCATCACTTTCCGTATTGTACAACAGGTAAATATTTTTTGCCCTTTGTAACAAATGATAAAAATGATAGGTATAAATAGCATCCTTTTCTTTAAAAGTAGGCAATCCCAATTCTTTTTTCACATCATACGGAATAAACGAATTCTGTGACTTACCGGCCGGAAATTTCCCTTCATTCATGGAAGTAACAATAACGGTCTCAAAATCCAGGACGCGGCTTTCCAGCACCCCCATGATCTGCAAACCATTCAGTGGCTCTCCTTCGAATGACACTTCTGCCAGGTCAATGATCTGTTTGTATATCGCATACAAGGTTTCAATTTTATCAATATGCTGATGCTGCGAATAATAATTGATTAGTTTATTAATGACTTTATAAATCGAAAAAACAAAGGCTTTGGTAATTTTTTCTTCTTCACTGTCATTGCTGAGATTGGACTTGATTATCAATAATAATTGAGAAATCACATCAAGCACCTGTAGCGATCCCGATTGCCATTTATTAAAAAGCAGCAAAAAAAGATCTCCCGGATGCTCATTGAGCTCCATGACTTTCTTGTGCGTAATAAAAGTATAATTTTGTTCATTGATGATCCGAACCAGCCCTGAAGTACCTGAATAAGGCTCCACCAAAGGATGGGTCAGGATGTCCAGTACATCTTTGTAATAAAAAACATAGTTATCCCCACTGCGCGATAATGCATTGGTATGCATTTTAAAAAGTTTCGCAATCAGGATTTGTGCAGGATTGTTTTTGCCCGAATATCCCATGGTAATATTGAGCGCACCTACCGAGTCCGGCAAAGCATATAATAAAGGAACGAGTAAATTTTCCTCCCCCAACACAATAGCGGTTTTATTTAATGACACCGTGTTTTCCTGAACTGCTTTTTCAATGATACTACCGGCTATTTTAGCCTGCCCGATAGTTTTAGGAGTTCCAATTACCTGTATGTTTTTAGACCCTTTAAAATCATCTACAATCCAATCAAAGGGATGTGACTTATAATGTTTCCATTGCTGCTTAAACCTACGGACAAATAAGCCCGCGTCATGATAGGGGTCATCCAGGAAAACACCATCAACATCCCAGTAAATTTTTGCCAGGCCTGCAGCCATTAAATGCTGGACAATTTTTTCTTCAGAAGCATTCAATGCATTAAATCCGGCAAAGAGAAAATTCTTTCCGGTTACTGCTCCTGAAAAATGATCTAAATTTTCAACTGCCTGTCTGTAAATAAGTCCCTGATAGCCTATTCCTTTTTTCAGGAGGTGCTCGTACAAGGCTTTATAGTAAACCGGCAATAGTTTCCAAAAATCAATATAGTTTTCAAGTAATTTTGTTTTTTGGTCTACTTCGATACCCCATTTTTTGATATCCTCAATATCCTTAAGATACGATAGCACATGCAGGGGATCCAAAAGATAGCGATCGATCTCATTGAAATCCTGTAGTAATGTTTTCGCCCAGTTGGCAAAAAGCTCAAATGTCTGCTGTTGCGCTTTATCGGTTATCCCAAGATATACTTCATAAAATTCAAATAGTAACTCAATACTATCCACTGCGCGTATTCCGGCAATATCCTGTACAAAATCCTCCACACTAATAATCTCAGGAGCAAATACAGTATGCTCCACTTTATTCCTGAGTGCTTCGATAAGGAATACCTTGGCTCTTTTATTGGGTAGCACTACAATTAAATCGGAGAGATTATCCAGGTTATCGTTTAGGATTACAGTAGCAATTTTATCGAGAAAGGTTGAATCTGTCATGGGATAAAAATAAAAAAAACGCCCCGATAAATCGGGGCGTTCCTTTAAAAATATTCAGAAGAAAATTATTTTACTAAAACAACTTCTACTCTTCTGTTTTTAGCTTTACCAGCTTTAGTTTTGTTAGAAGCAATTGGTTTAGATTCTCCATAACCTTCAGAAGTTAATCTTGAAGTTTCTAATCCTCTTGTTACTAAGTATTCTCTAACTGAAGCCGCTCTTTCTTTAGATAATTTCAAGTTTAAAGCATCGCTTCCGTCGCTATCTGTATGACCTTCAATTCTGAAGTTAGAGTTAGGGAATTCTTTCATGATTTCTGCAATAGAATTCAATGTTTCGAAAGATTCTTTTTTGATTGAAGCTCTTCCAGAATCGAATAAGATTGTTTTAGAGAATTCGTTCAATTTTTTCATAACTACTTCAGTTACTTCAGGACAACCGTTGTTAGCAACAGTTCCTTTCACTGTAGGACATTTGTCATCTTTGTCAAGTACACCGTCTCCATCAGTATCAACCCATGGACAACCGTTGTTTTCTCTTGGACCTTTTTCGTTAGGACATTTATCGTCTTTATCAGCGATACCATCTCCGTCAGAATCTGGACAACCTTGTAATTCTTTTAGACCTGCAACTTCTGGACAAGCATCATCTTTGTCTGGAACACCGTCACCGTCTGTATCAGGACATCCTTGGAATTCTTTTAAACCAGCAACTTCTGGACAAGCATCATCTTTGTCTGGAATTCCGTCACCGTCAGTATCAGGACAACCTTGGAATTCTTTTAAACCTGGAACATCTGGACAAGCATCATCTTTATCGTAGATACCGTCACCGTCTGTATCTTTACCTCCGAATTTGAAAGTAAGACCAGCGAAATGTTGCATGTGAGAAGGAACGTCAGTTCTTTCAAATGAATGTTTGTAAGTAGATTGTAATGAAAGACCTACATTCTCAGTGAACCAGAAAGTTAATCCAAGTCCTCCATTTGCAGTACCTCCATTATAAACATCACCCATCCAAGTATAACCTCCACCTACGTGAATAGAAGGGTCAATTACTTTAGATCCGATAGCTTCCATGAAACTGTAACGGATTACAGCATCAGCAGCATAATAAGTCAAATCACCAGGATTTGTAATGTCATAGATAGAACCGGTTACACCAGGGTTAGCAGCGTAAGATACCAATTTATCAATTTTGTTGACAGATCCAGTAACACCTACAGTAAAACCACTACCTACGTATCTAGACACATTTAGATAAGAAACGGAAGGAAGGATGTTCCAGTGGTCTTTAGCATTAAAATAATTAGAAAATGCTCCGCTAAAAGATGTCGGTGCGTTCTGAACTCGGGTGTCAACAGCGTTGGCACCAAAAGATACTGCCCACGGGTTGTCGCTGTCCTGAGCCTGGGAACTAAGCCCAGCTACTAAGAACATAGCAGCAAAAAGTTTGTTAAGATGTTTCATAATAATTTTTATTTTATTTAATTAAAATAGTTTATCGTTGCAAATGTAATGTGTTAAAATCTATCTGCAAAGCTTAATGTTAAAAATTTATAATAAATATATCTTAAAATATAGCTTTTAGATCACTTTTAGGGATTGCCCCACTGCTGTAAATGCAGCTATAGCCTTATCCAGATGGGCTTTAGAGTGTGCCGCAGACAATTGTACTCTAATTCTTGCTTTATTTTTAGGAACCACAGGAAAGAAAAATCCGATTACGTAAATCCCCTTTTTTAACAGTTCATCGGCCATAATTTGAGACAGTTTTGCGTCATAAAGCATTACCGGCACTATCGCTGAATCACCGTCAATTATATCAAATCCGGCTTCTTTCATACCTTTTTTAAAGTAATTGGTATTCCACTCCAACTGATCCCGTAAACTGGTGTCTTTTTCCAGTAATTCAAAAACTTTGATCGAAGCTCCTACGATCGCTGGCGCAAGTGAGTTCGAAAAAAGATAAGGCCTGGAACGCTGACGCAACAGTTCTATAATTTCTTTCTTCGCTGTCGTATAGCCTCCCATCGCACCACCAAGGGCTTTCCCCAACGTTCCGGTAATGATATCAACTCTTCCCATTACTCCTTTGGCTTCCAGGGTACCTTTACCCGTTGCTCCAATAAAACCGGCAGCATGGCATTCATCGACCATTACCAAGGCATCATATTTATCTGCAAGGTCGCAAATCTTATCCAATGGTGCCACTACACCATCCATCGAAAACACACCATCCGTTACTATAATCTTAAAACGGTGACCGGCTTCATTGGCTTTAATCAGCTGTTGCTCCAGGTCTTCCATATTGCTGTTTTCATAACGGTATCGCGCTGCTTTACACAAACGCACTCCATCGATAATAGATGCATGATTCAGGCTATCTGAAATAATCGCATCTTCTTCTCCAAGCAAAGGCTCAAACACACCCCCATTGGCATCAAAAGCAGCGGCATATAAAATCGTATCTTCCGTACCGTAGAAATTCGCTATTTTTTGCTCTAATGTTTTATGAATATCCTGTGTACCACAAATGAAACGAACCGAAGACATTCCAAATCCGTGGGAATCCAACGCATCTTTTGCAGCCTGTACGACTTCCGGATGGGAGGATAATCCTAAATAATTATTAGCACAGAAATTCAAAACAGTCTCTCCAGTAGCAATTTTAATTTCCGCTCCCTGAGGTGACGTTATAATTCTTTCTTTTTTAAAAATACCATTGCTTTCAATGGATTCCAATTCTGACTGAAGGTGTTCCTTTATTTTTCCGTACATTATTTATAAGATTTTGGGCTTTACTCACAACCCTGGATTTTTTACAAATTTACTACTTTTACTTCTTCTCCTATATATACCAACGTTTTTTTAGTCACTTTATACCCCATTTTTTCAAGAGCATACTGATAACCATCCAATTGCGTTTTATATTTTGCATTATGAACTCCCGTTTTATAATCCAGCAAATACACTTCATTCGTTGGCCGCAAGATGATACGGTCCGGCTTAATGACATTGAACTCTTTTTGGATTATGGATTGTTCATTCCATACTTTGTTTTCCTCCAAAAAATAATCTTTTAGCTCAGGATGCTGCAGTATGGCATGTAATGTCTCATGCACAGTGGATTTCTGAGGATTGGTGATCAGGCCATTTTCAAGAGATTTTGCTATGGCCAACTCCACATCCGAAAATGTACTGATGTACGCCAGTATTTCGTGGATTACATTGCCATATTCAATTGCCTTTTGCTGGTGTGTTCCCCACATCAGGGCTTCTTTTTGCGCTATCTTTATTGCTTTAGGATCAAGAACATGGGCTACAAACGGTACTTTTTTAGCTTCCTGGATCCTTTCCCGTGCCGGCGATAGCTTTTCCGGATTTCCAAATTCATATTCATTGCTGTTTTCTTCATATTTCCCGGCCTGCTCCAGATAATGGATAAAAAAAGAAGACATGTTATTCGCTACTACTTCTCCTTTATTACTGATGTTTTTATTGGAGATAATATACAATTGCTCTTCCGCGCGGGTTAACGCCACATATAAAACATTGATATTATCCAGCAGGTCTTCCTGTTTTTTCTGATGATAAACCGTAGCCGCTTCTGCACCAAAACCTTCAACAGCACTACTGTTATCAATTAATATCTTAGGCAATTCTAAAACTTCTTCCTCATTGTCCAGCCATAATTTATCTTTGGGCTTTCGGGAATAATCCTCTTCTGCAAAAGGAAAAATAACCACCGGAAATTCCAATCCTTTGGACTTATGAATCGTCATAATCCGCACTGCATTTTTTTTATCCGGGGACGGAATACTGAATTTATGGCCGTTCTTCTCCCAATAGGTTAAAAAATCGGTAATCCCCGCCTGGTTCTTAATATCCCGTTCCAACACTAAATCCAAAAAGAATTGCACGTATGCATTATTCCCTTTTAGATTCAGGAATTTCGAAACGATAATCTCTACCGCCTCATAAAGCGATTTACGCCGTAAATTCTGAAAGGAAAGCGAAATATCAAAAGCCGCCAGCCACTCCTCGAATGCAGCTTCTTCTTTTTTTTCCATTCCCGTCGCAATGAAATCATGGATCTCCATCGCATCCTGCCCATTTTGCGCAATGAAATAAAGTAATTGCGCTTTGGCTTCCAGGTTATTATTGTTTTTTAAATAGTACAATACATTAAGGATAAAAATAACCTCTGTGGCATTACCAATCATCAGCGTTTCCGAAGACAATAGCGGAATTTCCTGTGCCGTGAGGTAATTAGCAATTGCAATACCCTGGTCTCTTTTGCGGGTCAGAATTACAATATCCTTATAATCGAACCCTTTTGCGATAACTTTTTGGATCGTATGTAAAGTTGCCAGAACGAAAAGCGCTGTTTTATCAGGAGTTTCTTCCTCATCAATAGCGGCCTCTACTGCAGGGATAAATGAAATGTTTACATAACCGCCTATTTTGGAATTCGAATTCTGATGGCTATGATTTTCATATAAGTCTTTATAATCCGGATGCTCAAACTCTTGGGAAAGCATCTTAAAAAAGGCATTATTAAAATCGATAACCTCGGAATAACTCCGGTAATTCTTATCCAGATGCGCTATTTTCTTATCCGGATTATTAAACGGATTATGATCTTTACTTAAATCGATAAACTGCTCTGCCTTACCACCTCTCCAGCGGTAAATGGATTGTTTGGGATCGCCAACAATCATTAGCGTCCCTTTCTCCCCACTGAGGTCTTCTCCGGAAAGTGCATTATCAATCAGCGGAATAAGGTTCTGCCACTGCATTTCTGAAGTATCCTGAAATTCATCAATAAAGAAATGTCGGTATTTTTCGCCCAATCGTTCATAAATAAAAGGCGCCGGCTGATTTTGAATCTCTCTATGGATGATCGCATTGAATTCCGAAATGGACAAAATATTTTGTTCCTTCTGTATTTTGGCGAGTTCCTGGCTCACCGTATTCAAAAGGGATAAAGGGGTAATGTTTTTAAGGAAAGCACTATAGTAATTTTTTTTCTCGTAATTCTTATACACCTTATCGAGTATCGCTATCATTTCAGGCAAAATACCTTCAATAACCACACGGTCTTTTGCCGTTTTATTGATTTTAATATCCTCAATCGCATGGTATTTTTTATGGGTGCTTTTGAGTTCATTATTCAGGATATAATTGAGATGATTGGGAAAATGCCCTGCAGAAAATGATTTGACGTCTATAGTATTGGCTTCAATCAACGCCAGAGCTTCCTGAGCACAACCCACACAATCCGATTCCAGCACTTTACACGCTTCCCGGATTTTAGTCCGGATCGCCACAAACTCCGCAATTGTCTTATCCTGCAAATGCACAATCTCGTTACGGTTATTCTCATTGAGCAACAATCGTCCGGTATCCAGTATTTCACGGGTAATGTCCCAACTCTTATCGTCATCTGTTTTCTCCATTGTAAAATCGATCAACAGCTTTGTAAGCGTCTCCTCTTCACCAGCCTGGGCAATAATGGCATCTACCGCTTCCATCAGCAGATTATCCGTTTCCAGCGAAACATCAAAAGTGATCGGCAATCCCAGGTCATGTGCAAAAGCCCGGATTACTTTATGGGTGAATTTATCAATGGTTGAAATATCAAACGAAGCATAATTGTGAATGATATTTTTAATAATCTGCTTTGATTTTGCCTGTATCTGCTGAGGCTGCATGCCGGTTTCTACCTCCAGCACCCGCATTAGCTCCAGTGTTTTGTCCGAAGGCTCCTCTTTGGTAAAATCAGATAAACTGCTTACAATCCTGCTTTTCATTTCTGCAACCGCCTTATTGGTAAAGGTAATGGCCAAAATATTCCTGTAAGCATCATTTTTAGAAGAGGTAAGCAGTATTTTTAGGTATTCTTTGACCAGCGTAAACGTTTTACCGGATCCGGCAGAAGCATCATATAACGAAAAAGAGGGTGTATGCATGAGTATACTTTTAAACAGGAGTTACTATTTTCCTAAAGTGCCACCACTATGGGCAGGCGGAAATAATCTATTATTTTACTGTAATACAAGCTTTACCAAAAGCATCATTTGTCAGTAAAATAAGAATATGCCTCAAAAATTACGACATTATTAATTTCGATAATACAATTATAACAAAATAGTATTTTCTATTCCAAAGTTAAATGTTTAAATTTGAATAAAATATTTATTAATCCCAATAAAATATATATCATGGCTTTTGAATTACCAAAACTACCTTATGCTTACGATGCATTGGAACCACACATTGATGCCAGAACGATGGAAATTCATCATACTAAGCATCATAACGCCTACACAACCAACTTAAATGCTGCGATTGCAGGTACTGAGTTAGATGGCCTGACGATTGAAAATATATTAATTAACCTTGATAAAAAAAACGCTGCCGTTCGTAATAATGGTGGTGGGTATTATAACCATAACTTATTTTGGAAAGTAATGTCTCCGAATGGTGGTGGACTTCCAAAAGGAGATCTTGCTGATGCTATCGAGCGTGATTTCGAATCTTTTGAAGAGTTTAAAGCTAAATTTTCAAAAGCCGGAGCAACACAATTCGGTTCAGGATGGGCTTGGCTTTGTGTTCACAAAGGTGGTAAACTTGAAGTTTGCGGTACACCAAACCAGGACAATCCATTAATGCCGGATGTAGGATGTGGTGGCACACCAATCTTAGGAATGGATGTATGGGAACATGCTTATTACCTGAATTATCAAAACAGACGACCGGATTATATCGAGGCTTTTTTCAGTGTAATTAACTGGGAAGAAGTAGCAAGAAGATATGCTTTGGAAAAATAAAATAGCACCAAAAATAAGAAAGCGTCCTTAGGGCGCTTTTTTTGTTTTATGGCATAAAAAAAAGGCGGAATTACTTCCACCTTTTTGCCCCAAATCTCCAAAAACTTAACCTACTAATGTTAATGGCGATACGAATGTACGCTGACATTTTATAATATCAAAATAAAACAGCAAATATCTCAAAGACAAGGCCTAAAAAAAATAAAAAACAAATTCGTTTATTTTTTTGAAAAATCTGAAAGCCCCTATTTTAAAGGCTTCAACTTCATTTTCACCAGCCAGCATAAAAAAAACTACAAATTCCTGAAAAACAGTTTAAAAACCGGGAAGTTGCTATTTCCTGGAATGGGTATAAAATAAAAAAGGTGGAATTGCTTCCACCTTTTTTGCCCCAAATCTTACCATAAACTTAACCTACTTAATATTAATGGTAGTACAAATATATGTCGTGTTATTCAGCCTTCAAAATAAATCTGATGAATTACCTAAAAAAACGATTAACTGCATTATTTAACAGTTATTTAATAAGCTCTCGCATCATTTCCTTCATAAAAATTAATAAAAGCACGGTTTACGACACGATTTCCACCCGGTGTCGGATAGTCTCCTGTGAAGTACCAATCCCCTAAATTCTTAGGACAGGCGATATGAAGATTGTCAACAGTTTGAAAAATTACTTTTACCTCGGCATTGATATCCGAAGAACTTAGCATTACTCCAATTTTATCCGAAATCTCCTGATCGGTGAAAGGCGCATAAAATTCTTTGACATAATTTACCACGTCTTTATCTTTATAATGCTCTTGTGCTTTACATTTCGCGTATACCTCTTCTACAATGGAATACAGCCCTCTTTCCTTCAGCAACTCTAAAGCTGCCTGAAAAGCAACCAAACCTTCCAGTTTAGCCATGTCAATACCATAGCAGTCCGGATACCTGATTTGTGGTGCCGAAGAAACGACCACAATCTTTTTAGGATTTAGTCGATCCATCATTTTAAGAATACTCTTTTTCAATGTAGTCCCGCGAACGATACTATCATCAATAATAACAAGATTATCCGTAGGCTGGATCACGCCATAGGTCACATCATAGACATGCGCAACCAAATCGTCACGGCTGCTATCTTCTGTAATAAACGTTCGTAATTTGGCATCTTTAATCGCTACCTTTTCCGTACGGATTTTTACCGATAGCAACTCCTGAAGCGTCTGGGCAGTCAGTGTATCTTTATTTTTAAGGATATAATTGTTCTTGCGTTGGTTCAGGAAATCCTGTGCCGCTTCAACAAGGCCATAGAACGACGTCTCTGCAGTATTAGGGATATAAGAAAAAACCGTATTATCCGTATCTTCATCAATGGCTTCCAGTACTGCCGGAAGGATCAGTCTTCCCAATTCCTTTCTTTCTTTATATATTTCCGCATCACTTCCACGGGAAAAGTAAATACGCTCAAAAGAACAAGCCTTCTTTGGTAGTGGCGCTAAAATTTCCTCATCGGATATTCTACCGTCTTTTTTTACAATCAAAGCATGTCCCGGTTCAATTTCTTTTACATCTTCAAATTTCACATTGAATACCGTTTGTATTACCGGTCTTTCGGATGCTACTACAACAATCTCATCATCCTGGTAATAATATGCCGGACGTATTCCCGCAGGGTCACGGAAGACAAAAGAATCTCCATGCCCTAAAAGTCCTGCCATAGCATAACCACCATCCCAGTTCTTCGCTGCTCTTCTCAATATTTTAGCAATATCCAGACGTTCTGCAATTACCGGAGACGCTTCTCTTTTCGAGTAGCCTTCATTTTTACATTTGAAATACAAATCATCCACTTCATCATCCAAGAAATGACCGATTTTTTCCATTACGGTAACCGTGTCTGCCATTTCTTTGGGGTGCTGCCCCACTTCAACAAGGCTATTGAAAAGTTCCGAAACATTCGTCATATTAAAATTCCCGGCAACAATCAGGTTTCGGTGCATCCAGTTATTCTGGCGCAGGAAGGGATGTACACTTTCAATACTGTTTTTACCAAATGTACCATACCGTACGTGCCCTAAAAACAATTCCCCGATATAAGGAATTTCCGCCTTTTGAAGGGCAACATTATCCGTATATTCAGGATGCAGTGCCATTTCTTCATTTATCCTGCCATTGATTTGCATAAAAATATCCTGGATCGGCTGAGACTGGTTCGAACGAACCCTGCTGATGTAACGCTCACCCGGCTCCATGTCCAGTTTTATACTGGCTAACCCAGCACCATCCTGTCCGCGATTATGCTGTTTCTCCATTAGAAGATACATCTTCTGTATTCCATAAAAAGCCGTACCGTATTTCTCCTTGTAGTATTCCAAGGGCTTTAACAGTCTTAAAAGGGCTATACCACACTCGTGTTTTAAAGCATCGCTCATTGTCTTGTTGTAGTTGTAGTGCCTGTTTTACCAGGCGGGTTTGTTTGTTGTTGTTATTGTATTGCTAATTTTTATTTTCCTTCTTCTACTTCCTGACTACACTCCATTGGGAATGTATTTTTAAAAGTAAAATCAAAAAAGCCCCGTTTCCGGGGCATTCGGGCAAAGCCCTTTATTCTTCTAATACGATATCAAATTGTGTCAGCGCTTTAAACTGTCTCAGTCTGCTCAACACATCCTGATTGGTAAGCCGCTCCATGCGCTGTGTCCCAAATTCTTCCACACAGAAAGAAGCCAGATTCGACCCATAGATGATCGCATTCTTCATATTTTTAAATGATATATTTTCGCTTTGTGTAATGTAGCCCGCAAATCCTCCCGCAAAGGTATCCCCTGCTCCGGTTGGGTCAAAAACTTCTTCTAACGGCAATGCCGGTGCAAAGAAGATTTCTTTATCGTGAAACAGTAAAGCACCATGCTCTCCTTTTTTAATCACTACAAATTTAGGCCCCATGGTTTGAATTTTTGCTGCTGCTTTTACCAGGGAATATTCTCCTGAAAGCTGGCGTGCTTCTTCATCGTTGATTGTAATGACATCAACCCGTTTTATCACATCCAGTAATTCCGGTAACGCACAGTCCATCCAGAAATTCATGGTATCCAATACAATCAGCTTTGGCTTTTGGGTCATCTGATCCAATACACTGCTTTGTACTAACGGGTGAAGGTTTCCTAAAAGAACCACATCCGACGTCGTAAACTCCTGAGGTACTTTAGGCTGAAAATCTGCCAACACATTTAATTGTGTATCCAGTGTATCTCTTGAGTTCAAATCATTATGGTAACGTCCACTCCAGAAAAAGGTTTTTCCGCCTTTTACTATTTCCAAGCCTGAAATATCAATATTTCGCTCCGTCAATAAATCGAGGTATTCTTGCGGAAAATCGTCTCCAACTACAGAAACAATTGCTGATTTTACATTAAAATGAGCAGCGGAAAGACCTATATAAGTAGCCGCTCCTCCTAATATTTTATCAGTTTTGCCAAACGGTGTTTCTATAGCGTCGAAAGCAACTGTTCCGACAATAAGCAATTTATTCATTTTTACAATTTGGAATTTAAGGTGCAAAGATACTTTATAAGTTACAAAGTTGCAAAACTTGGCTATCACAAAATTAAACTAATATACACAGTTGATTTACAGGTCAGTATCTTGTTATTTGGCTTCGGATTCATAATATGCATCTACCGAAAGTTGTTTCTGTGTAGCCGCCCTAACAGCCAGCTCATCACATCTTTCATTCTGCGGATGGTTATTATGCCCTTTTATCCATTTAAAATCAACTTTATGCATGCGGTAGATCACAAGGAAGCGTTTCCATAAATCGGGATTCTTTTTGCCGGTATATCCTTTTTTCTCCCAGCCAAACACCCAGCCTTTTACAACCGAATCAATCACATATTTGGAATCCGAAACGACAAGCACCCGCGTATTGGCCATTTTAAGCTTTTCGAGCCCCACAATAACCGCTAATAATTCCATTCTGTTATTGGTCGTAAGCCGAAAACCCTCAAAAAACTCTTTACGGTAAGCAGTACCTACCCATTCCATCACAACACCATAACCACCGGGTCCAGGATTTCCTTTTGCCGCTCCGTCAGTATATATATGTACCTGGTGATTTGTATTCATTTGATTCTATTCTGCTATATTATTACTGTTTTTGCAACACTTCTTCCACGACTATAGGGAAAAATTCCTGTTCCAGCCTGTGTATTTTTGCGGCTATTTCTTCGGCCTGGTCTTCGGGATGCAAAGCCACTTTATGCTGTGCAATGATATTTCCCTCATCATAATGCTCATTGACAAAATGCACCGATATTCCCGTTTCCGGGTCGCGATTTTCAGCCACTGCCCGATGCACATGCATCCCATACATTCCTTTTCCACCATATTTTGGAAGCAGGGCCGGATGGATATTTATTATTTTATTAGGGAAAGCGGCAATGATATCAGCCGGAATTTTGGCCAAAAAACCAGCCAAAACGACTAGGTCCGGTTGGTAATTTTTTAGTTTTTCCAACACTAATGGCGTCAAAAAGTCCTCTTTTGAGAACAGTTCTGAGGGTACATTTAGGCGTTCCGCACGCTCTAGAACACCAGCATTTTTTGCATTGCAAAACACCGCAACTACCCTTGCGGTGGCGCTTTTTGCGAAATAATTAATTATATTTTCAGCATTTGAGCCCGATCCGGAGGCAAAAACCACGATATTTTTCATCAATTTTTAAAATTTTATCATGCAAAAAAAAGAATAATAAACCATAAAATAAAGGTAATTGGGAGAGTTTCTGAAATTTATTTTTTATTTTAGTGTCACATTTTTCAGGTTATCCGTTGTTTTAAAATAAAGTTTTTTATTTTTGCCATCAATTAAAATTCTAAAATTAAAGATTATGTCAGACATTGCATCAAGAGTAAAAGCGATTATCGTAGACAAATTAGGTGTTGACGAAAACGAAGTTGTAACAGAAGCAAGCTTCACAAATGATTTGGGAGCTGATTCATTAGACACTGTTGAGCTTATCATGGAGTTTGAAAAAGAATTTGACATCCAGATTCCAGACGATCAGGCAGAGAACATTGCTACTGTTGGTCAAGCTATTTCTTACATCGAAGAAGCAAAAAAATAATAAATAATAGGCATCCATGTGTTCTTGCAGCACATGGATGTTATTATTTATTGCCATTATTCAGATTTACTGACTGGTAATCAGTCATTATGATATTTCACATATACCTGTGTTTCTTTAGATAATTTTTTAGATGAAGACGGCATGGGTTTATTTGTTTCAATTGAAAACTATAAAAATTCACGTATGACATTAAGGCGAGTTGTTGTAACAGGTTTAGGCGCGCTTACTCCTATTGGAAATAATATACAAGAGTACTGGAATGCCCTTATTAATGGCGTTAGCGGTGCTGCCCCAATCACTTATTTTGACACAACGCATTTCAAAACAAAATTTGCCTGTGAACTTAAGAATTTTGACGTTACAAATTTCATCGACAGAAAAGAAGCCCGTAAAATGGACCGTTATGCACAATACGCCATGGTTTCCTCTGAAGAAGCTGTAAAAGATGCTAATTTTAACTTAGATACCTTAGATAAAGACAGGGTTGGAGTTATTTGGGGATCCGGAATCGGAGGCCTTGAGACATTCCAGCAAGAAGTAATGGAATTTACAAAAGGAAACGGAGTTCCAAAATTCAATCCGTTCTTCATACCAAAAATGATTGCCGATATTGCTGGTGGTCATATTTCAATAAAATACGGGTTCAGAGGCCCGAACTTCACAACCGTTTCGGCTTGTGCTTCCTCTACCAATGCCCTGATTGATGCTTTCAATTACATACGCCTGAATCATGCAGACGTCATGGTTACTGGAGGATCTGAAGCAGCTGTTACGATTGCCGGAATGGGCGGTTTTAACGCTATGCATGCTCTATCCACCCGTAATGACGATCCAAAAACTGCATCACGGCCTATGGATAAAGACCGTGAAGGCTTTGTCCTTGGTGAAGGTGCCGGAGCACTGATCCTTGAAGAATACGAACATGCTATTGCACGTGGCGCTACGATATATTGTGAAATTGGCGGTGGCGGAATGTCCGCTGATGCCTATCACATTACGGCACCGCATCCGGAAGGATTTGGCGCTAAAAACGTAATGCTGAACTGCCTTAGAGATGCCGGATTACGTCCTGAGGACGTCGATGGTGTAAACATGCACGGAACATCAACACCATTAGGTGACATTGCAGAATCTAAAGCCATACAACACGTTTTTGGAGAGCATGCTTACAAACTAAACCTGAACTCGACAAAATCGATGACAGGCCACTTGTTGGGAGCTGCCGGAGCAATTGAAACGATAGCCTCTATCCTTTCTATGAAATACGGTATTGTACCGCCAACCATCAATCATTTTACAGATGATGAGAATATCGATTCCAAATTGAATTTCACATTTAACGTTGCCCAAAAAAGGGAGATGAACGTTGTAATGAGCAATACTTTTGGTTTTGGAGGCCACAATGCCTGCGTACTGGTTAAAAAATTAGATTTCTAATCCAGATGCACTTATTTAAAAAAATATTTTCAAAATCCCGTGCTCAAGAAGGCGGGATTTTTTTTGATACTATTCAGAAAATACTGGGCTTTACCCCGGATACTATCGACCATTACAAGAGGGCTTTCACCCACCGCTCCACCAACAAACTGGATGCTGCGGGCAATCCTTTGAATTATGAACGCCTGGAATTTTTAGGGGATGCTATGCTCAGCAGCGTCATTGCAGCACATCTTTTCAATCAGGTCCCTTCGGGAGATGAAGGATACCTTACCAAAATGCGTTCTAAAATTGTCAGCAGGGAACACCTGAATGAATTGGGCCGTGACCTGCACCTTATTGATCTCGTAGAAAGCAAAGTCCTGACACAGCACTTTGGCGAAAACATACATGGCAATTTATTCGAAGCGCTTGTGGGCGCTATCTACCTGGACAAAGGCTACATCTATTGTGAAAAATTCATCCACAACCGTGTGATCGCCCCTTATGTAGACATCCCAAAATTAGAAGGAAAAGTCATCAGCTATAAAAGCCTGCTTATCGAATGGTGCCAGAAAGAAAAACGGACTTTTCATTATGACGTTTTTGAAGACAACGGCATCGATGCACAGAAATTCTTTGGGGTAAAACTAAGCATTGACAACAAAATCATTGCAAAAGCACGAGCCACTTCCAAAAAGAAGGCCGAAGAAATAGCATCAAAAAGAGCCTATTTTGCTTTTCAGGAAAAAATTAACAATAAATAAAATAACTTTAACGAAAACTAAAACGTTTTCGTTGTAAAAATTACGTTAACTTCCATTTTCACCCGTTTTTTCTATTACATAAATCCCTATATTTACAGCTTATTTTTATTGAAATGGCAATTCATAAGCTGAATATTGATGATTTTGACGAAGTTGATTATGAGGTGATTGCCATCCATACCACTCTTGAAGATTTTCGTTTAGCCTACCTGACCAACCAGAAACTGGAACTCGTTTTACACAAAACAGAACAAGGGATACACACGAATACAACAGAAGGCGAAACCTGCTTTTCAAGCTTTGTATTTGAGGATAATAAGAAGCATATTACCTGGACATTGATCCAAAACAAATCTGCGATTACCCTCTCCGATAAAAAAAACAGTCAGAATCTTTTCGGTGATGCCTCTTTTGAGACTTCCCGTAAAGTATACCTGCTTCCTGAATTTAAAAAAGTAGATTACTTACTAAAGATAGAAAACGTTGATGCTACTTTTGATGTAGCAGAGATTACAAATGCGCTAAATTCAATCGACAGGATCACCACTGTCTACAACATAAATTTTGAACAGATAAAATCAAAAAACAATTTAATTTTTTAATTACAATGTCAACAAGAAAAAAGACTAAAATTGTAGCCACATTAGGCCCGGCCTGCAGCACCAGAGAAGTTATTAACGAGATGATCATTGCAGGTGTAAATGTGTTTAGAATTAATTTTTCCCATGCCGATTACACGGATGTAAAAGAAAAGATAGACATCATCAGAAGCCTGAATGATGAATTCGGATACAACACTTCCATATTAGCCGATTTACAAGGACCAAAATTACGTGTAGGCGTAATGAAAGAAGATATTATCGTCAACAAAGGTGACCTTATCACTTTCACTACTGCCGAGGACATTCCTGGTACCGCTGAACGTGTATACATGAACTACAAAGAATTTCCTAAGGATGTAAATCCGGGAGAAAGAGTATTGCTGGATGACGGTAAACTGATCTTTGAAGTGGTAGAAACCGACCGTGATACTGAAGTTTTAGCCAGAGTTGTACAAGGAGGCCCTTTGAAATCTAAAAAAGGCGTTAACCTTCCGAATACAAAAGTATCCCTTCCTGCACTGACACAAAAAGATATTAAAGATGCCCTTTTTGCTATTGAAAACCAGGTAGACTGGATTGCTCTTTCATTCGTAAGAACTGCAGAAGATTTAATGGAATTGCAAGATTTGATCGCAAAACATTCCAGCTATAAAATTCCAATTATTGCAAAAATCGAGAAACCGGAAGGTGTTGAGAATATCGACAAAATCGTTGCTTTCTGTGACGGCCTGATGGTAGCCCGTGGTGACCTTGGTGTTGAAGTTCCGGCACATGAGGTACCTTTGATCCAGAAAAAACTGGTAAACAGAGCTAAAACAGCCCGTATCCCGGTAATCATCGCTACACAAATGATGGAAACTATGATCACCAGCCTTACACCCACACGTGCAGAGGTAAATGACGTGGCCAACTCTGTAATGGACGGTGCTGATGCGGTTATGCTTTCCGGAGAAACTTCGGTAGGAAACTATCCAATCCAGGTTATTGAAAAAATGACCCAGATCATCGAAGCGGTGGAAGATTCACCACTAATCCAGGTACCACAAAATACTCCACAGGTACGTACAAAAAGATTTATTACTAAATCAATTTGTTACCACGCTGCACAAATGGCCAATGTTATCAAAGCAAAAGCGATTTCAACATTGACAAACAGCGGTTATACAGCATTCCAAATTTCTGCCTGGAGACCACAAGCTCATATTCTTGTTTTTACATCCAACAAAAGAATTCTGACACAATTGGGATTATTATGGGGAGTAACTCCAATTTACTATGACGAATTCGTAAGTACCGATGATACCGTTGAACATGTAAACGATATTGCCAGAGAAAAAGGATACGTAGAAAAAGGAGACATGCTGGTCAACCTTGCTGCTATGCCAGTAGTAGAAAAAGGAATGGTAAATACCTTAAGGGTTTCTGAAATCACAGACTAATACCACCACAATACTAAAAAGTCCGCAAACTGTTTTTACAGAATTGCGGACTTTTTACTTATAGGCTATCCCTTTAATCAGATCCATCAGAGAAAAAGACAAGCCCTGCCCTATTTAGCATAGCTCATCTTTCCTATCCGCCAACGCTATAAACAGTGAAATATTGGTTATATCCACCAAATTTGATTATTTTTGAATTCATTTAAATAAAAATTATGGCCTTACAATCTAAAAACCCTTTTTTGAAAGACAAATCGTTTCAAAAAGTAAGTCGATATGACGCTGAAATCATTCACAATCCGGCACAGCTTGACGGTACTATGACCCTTCAGGGAACCATCAACAAAAGTTTTATACTGCTCGGATTATTAATAGCCACAGCCTGCGTTACCTGGTATATGACCATTACAGGCCTCAATGCTATCATTCCTATGGTGGGTGGTGCAATTGTAGGTCTTATTTTAGTAGTGGTAGCTTCTTTCAAACCGCATTTATCGGGTTATCTTGCCCCGGGCTACGCCTTGTTCGAAGGATTGTTCATTGGTGGGATCTCCGCATTTTTTGAACTATCATATCCTGGCATAGTCGTTCAGGCGGTAGGCGCGACCTTCATCACGTTTATCGTGTGTTTTGCACTGTATAAATTCCGTATTGTAAACGTAACGGAACGCTTTAAAGGCATTGTAATCGCTGCTACACTGGCTATTGCGACCTTTTATGTGGTTTCATGGCTTTTAACGATGTTTACAAGCTTTGTACCGCCACATTACGGAAACTCCCTACTGAGTATCGGAATTAGTGTTTTCGTTATTATAGTAGCTGCTTTGAATCTTTTCCTGGATTTCGACCAAATCGAAAAAGGAGCACAGATGGAAGCCCCAAAATATATGGAATGGTACAGCTCTATGGGATTAATGATTACGCTGGTATGGCTGTATGTAGAATTCCTGCGTTTGTTTTCTAAAATTAGCAGCCGAAACTAATCGGATGACAATAATAATAAAAAGGGCTTAACATCTAATGTTAAGCCCTTTTTGATTATGCTACTTTCTCAAATGCCATGAAGTGTGAAAGCTTGCCTTTTTTATTGAATACCGGCACGCCTTCAATATAACAATTATAAGGGGTACCGTCTTTGGAATAGTTAATTAATGTCGCCGTAAATGGCTGTTCCGTGCTAATGGCTTTTTTTATTTTTTGCTTTACAATAGGTGCTGTAGCCATTCCCTGAAATACTTTTGGTTTTTTACCTACCACTTCTTCCGGGTTATACCCATTCATCCGGAACATATTCCGGGAAGCAAACACAATCGTCAGCTCCGGATCTGTGATAACCACAACGTGATCCTCTTCCAGGCGGGCTTTCCATTCGGGTGGGTTTTCCCACTGCGCTGCAACAGAGAATTCTTCAATTTTCTTGGCATCCGACAGCATAGCATTTACCTCCTGATAATAGATTCCGTAGAAATCCCAGGAAAGCAATGGCAAAGCTTTAATTTTCAGTTGGCCTGAAAAAAGAGCATTGGCGTCATCATAGTCTTTAAAATTAGTCATCCCTTGTTTTTTGCTTCAGCAAAATTACCGCTATATGTTGATCCCTTCTTAAAATTACCATTTATTTATGAACTCTTAGAAATCGAATTTCAATTGTACCGCTACTACTGTTTTCTTCACTTCCGTATTCAGGTTCCCTAATGAAATACCCAATAAACGCACCGAATCTTTTAATTTCTCCTGATAGAGCAGTTCCCGTACACTTTCCATAATAAGGCTTTTGTCCGAAATAAAATACGGCAATGTCTTGCTGCGGGTTTGCTGTGTAAAATCGCTGTATTTGATTTTTAATGTGATGGTCTTTCCGGACACTTTATGCTTCTGCAAACGAGATGCTAATTCATTGGCAATAATTTCAAGTTTCTCCTCCATAAAAACTTCCGAAGAAATATTGGTATCAAAAGTATGTTCTGTCCCTACGGACTTGGCAATACGGTTTGGTTTCACTTCGCTGTTATGGATCCCACGGACGACATAATAATAGAAAGTCCCGGACTTCCCAAACTGCTCTACCAAAAACTCCAGGGATTTCGTTTTAAGATCCAACCCGGTAAAAATACCCAGTTGGTACATTTTTTCGGTAGTCACTTTCCCTACCCCATAAAACTTCCCAATCGCGAGTTGTTCTAAGAATGCAAGCACATCGTCCGGCCCTACCGTCTTTTGCCCGTTGGGTTTGTTGTAGTCACTCGCGACCTTGGCAATAAATTTATTTACTGAAATCCCTGCAGAAGCAGTCAATCCTGTTTCCTGGAATATGCGTTCCCGGATCTCCCGTGCAATCATTGAAGCACTTGGGTTTCCTTTTTTATTATACGTTACATCTAGATAGGCCTCATCCAAAGACAGCGGCTCTACCAGATCGGTATATTCCAGGAATATGGTCCTGATTTTTCGGGAAATTTCTTTGTAACGGTCAAAACGCGGCCGGACAAAAATCAAATCCGGGCAATTCTTTTTGGCCAGGTAACCACTCATCGCACTCCGCACCCCAAATTTACGGGCTTCATAACTCGCGGCTGCTACCACACCCCGGTTTTCACCTCCACCTACAGCAACGGGTTTTCCTTTCAGTTCCGGAAAATCCATCTGCTCTACAGAAGCATAGAATGCATCCATATCCACATGAATAATTTTTCGCTGCACCAAAACCTCCTCCATTTTATGCTTTTAAATGATTCCTGAAACCCGATTTTAAATATATTTGTAAAAAGCAGGCTACCATCACGTTATCCTTATCCGATACCTTAGGGTAGTGCAAAGATAAAGACAATGTTTTAGATACAACAACAGATTGACACCCTGCAATCATCACCCCTTAATTTTTATTTCATATACGACATGGGAAAAACAGCTATTATTTTAGGAGCCACAGGAGCCGTCGGAAGTCAATTGCTGGAAAAGCTATTGCAGGATCCTGAATATTCAAAAATCAAATTATTTGCCCGGGGCGAAAACACGCACACAGCGGCAAAAATTGACTACCATAAAATTGATGTATTGGAACTGGAGCGCTATGCAACAGTATTCACCGGCGATGTCGTATTTTGCTGCATTGGCACTACAAAAGCCAAAACACCAGATACCACACAATACCGAAAAATTGATTTCGGCATTCCGGTAACCGCAGCACGATTGTCCAAAGAAAATGGCATTCCGGTTTTTATTGTCATTTCAGCCCTGGGTGCCAATAGCAAAAGCAGCACTTTTTATACTAAAACCAAAGGAGAAATGCAGGATGCCGTTTTGGAACTGGCATTGCCGAAAACCCATATCCTCCAGCCTTCCCTGATCGTCAGCAAAAGAGCTGACAGCCGGATACTGGAAAAAATAGCCACCGGATTTATGGCGCTATTGAATCCATTACTTGTTGGAAGTGCGCGGAAATACCGAAGCATCATCGCAGAAAAAATTGCCATAGCCATGCAGTGGCTTGCCACACATGACTATGCTACTTTTGTACCTTCTGATAAAATACAGGAGATTGCCCATCGGGCCATTACGTAATACTGCTTTTAGGCGGGAAAAAGAAATGCAAGGGTTTGCTCATAAAGTAACGGAAAATTGCCCCTGCCACCTGACGTAATTCGGAGAGCGGGATGTTACGGGAACGGAATGCAAGTCCTAACGACAGGCTGAAACTCACAATGAAATTGACCAGTCCAATGATTCCAATCCCTAAGACTCCCCAAAATAACATCCAATTGGTGATGTAGAAATCGGCACCATACAATGCCAAAGCCAGATTACCACTGGCAAAAGTGATGTGCCTGATATCAATATTCAATCCCAGGAATATCCCGATAGAAGCTGTACTTCCCATAAAAATACCAAACCAGAAATTCGAGATGATCCCGGCCCATTTCTTCTCATAAAGGCCTGCTAATTTCTTGGTTCGTGTTTTACCTAAACTCAATTTAAGCAAAGGGTGTTCCTGAATCCGATAGTAAATATGATTGTGCTTGTCCCGATTGGCAATACTACCCGCAATGATACCTGACAAAAATAGGAATACCCCGGCTATTGCGGCATGAAAGATGGCTGCCGAATAAATCGGGTGCAGGTCATTGAGCAGTGTAGGCCATTTCTCCTGCGCGATATTGTAATGAAAAGCCTCATCGATAAGCCATATCCCAAGCAACGAGACCGGAAAGGCAATGATCACGTTTCCGACAAAGGCAATAAACTGCGAACGGAAGACCCGGGCAAAAAAGATCGCGAATTTTTTGTATTTGTACTCATTATCCTCCTGTACTTTTTGCTTGAAGCCCTCCTGCAATGCGCGCACCAAGGCAGATGCCGTCATCGCTGGCTGTTTTGTAGCCAGTGTAAATCCGCAGATATAAATGGCAATAAAACCAAACGAATAATTCATGCTATAGAGAAAGGCATGGCCAAATCCGCTGGTTTCCACTTTTCCCAAGAGCACTTTTATAATACACAGTATGCCTACAATAAAACCACCTCCTGCAGCAGTACGGAACATTTTATAATATTCCTTACGGCTGTTGGTAATATAATGTTCCCCGGTATTGGCGGTATGCTGGGTGACTTCATAGGACAACAACTGGGTACTCTCATTGATCAGCTTACGGATGTTGTTCTTATCACAATTGTACTTGATGAGCTTATAGGAAAGGTAAATGGTATTCCTGTCAGCATCTTCCACTTCCCGCAGTATCAATAGCGGCAACAGGGATTTTAATCGGTATAATTGCTGGCGGATTCGCAACAGACTTTGGTTTACCCGCAGCGAAATTCCATATTTATTACTGTTCTTAAAGGCATTTTCGACATAATCCGTACACTGCTTGTGCAGGATTACCAACTGTTTGTAGCCTAAATCTCCTGCATCGATGAAATTCTTCCGGGATTCAATCAGCTTTTCCCCCATCAGCAGCAATTCCCGCTGGAAAGCCAGGAAAGGGCTTTCGAAGTTTTCATATTCCGGTACCATCTGGATGACATCCGTTTCCATAGCACGCCCACAGATGCGGTGTGTAATCACTTCCATAGCAAAAACCAATTCGGTAAGCGGGGAATTCTCGGCACTGGAAAGGTAAATAGAGCGAAATTTCAACAGGGAAAACAACTCCCGGATCTGCTCCTGGGGAATTTTCTTGATCCATAACGGATCGGTATTGACAAAGAAAACCTGGTTCAGTATAAATTGCAGGGTATCTTTTTCAGGCTGTTCGGGAATAAATTTGGCAAAGAGCCTTTTACGCACTTCATAAAAGAAATCGGCATCCTGGAGAATACCGGCATCCGAAAGGATTTTATTGAACTTCTTATTGGCCAGCTGGCTTTTGATATAGTCCAGCAGCCCTTCGCGATAGCCAGGATTTTCCTGGAGGAGGCCAATTAGTTCGGACAAGTCTACAACAGGAATTGTTTTTGGGTTTTTCGGGCGAACCAGATTGACCAGTTCCACCATTAATTCAACATCTTCTGTTTTAAATTTCCATAACTGCTTGTCATTAAAGTTTTCTTCAAAATAGCGCTTTAATGTCATTTTTGGCTTTCTTCTCAATTTCATTCTACTCAGTTCTAATTTCCGTAAAAATACGAATACGATTAGAAATTTAGTATCTTGCCGCCATAAAATATACTAAAAATGCTTGAAATAGAACGTAAATTCCTGGTCACTTCTGATGTTTACAAAACCCAGGCTGTTATTTCAAAACGAATTATCCAGGGCTATCTCAATTCCGATCCGGAGCGAACGGTACGCGTCCGTATCAAAGGGGAACAGGGCTTTCTCACCATCAAAGGCAAAGGAAACGATTCCGGCACTACCCGTTTTGAATGGGAAAAGGAAATCCCACACCATGAGGCTGAACAATTGATGGCTTTATGCGAAAAAGGCACTATCGACAAAACCCGTCATGAAATCTTTATCGGAGGCCACGTTTTTGAAGTGGATGAATTCCACGGTAGCAATGAAGGATTGGTTTTGGCAGAAGTAGAATTACAATCTGAAAATGAATCGTTTGAACGTCCGAGTTGGTTGGGTGAAGAAAAAACAGGCGACAACCGCTATTACAATTCCTATTTGAGCAATAATCCCTTCGCTTCTTGGTAATTCCGCTGACATTTAACATGCTTTTTTAGCCGTTTCCTTTTTCGCTTTTTAACTTTGCGCCATGACGGAGAAAACATACGACATTATCATTATTGGCGGTGGCCCTATTGGATTGGCCTGTGCCATAGCAGCGCAACAAAAAGGACTAGATTACTTAATCCTTGAAAAAGGATCGCTCGTCAACAGCATTTTTCATTACCCCCTTTACATGACGTTCTTTTCCACTGCCGAAAGGCTGGAAATAGGCGCTATTCCGTTCAACTGTATTGCCCCGAAACCGGGCCGTCAGGAGGCATTGGAATATTACCGGAACATTCACCGGTATTTCAACTTCAACATACAGCTGTTTGAAAAAGCAGACCGTATCACCAAAACCGGCTCCCTTTTTCAGGTCACTACAGCAAAATCGGAATATACTACCCGCAAGGTTATTATTGCCACGGGGTTTTACGACATCCCTTTATTGATGGAGATTCCCGGCGAAAACCTGCCTAAAGTTGCCCATTATTATAAAGAATCCCACGAATATGCATTCCGTAAAATCCTGATCGTAGGCGCAAACAACTCTTCTGTCGATGCGGCCTTGGAATGCTGGCGTAAAGGTGCCGAAGTCATTATGGTAATCCGGAAAAATGAAATCAACAACAGGGTAAAATACTGGGCCAAACCGGATATCGAAAATCGCATTGCCGAAGGGAGCATTACAGCTTATTTTGAATCCAATGTCACCGAAATCCGCGATACGGAAGTGGATATCGCCACACCGAATGGCCCCATTACAGTAGCCAATGATGTGGTACTGGCATTAACGGGCTACCGTCCGGATTTGGATTTCCTGACCCAATCCGGCATTACGCTTTCTGCCGATGGCAAATGTGTTCCGGAATACAATCCCGAAACGATGGAAACCAATGTTCCGGGACTGTATCTCGCAGGTGTCGTTTGTGGGGGACTGGAAACCCAAAAATGGTATATCGAAAATTCACGGGTACATGCCGATATGATTATCGACCATATTACCGCTATCTAAAAAAATACCCGATGGCTAACAGGCTATCGGGTAGTAATTCTTATTCTTTCAGAAGGGGCAGCAAACGCCTTTCGATCATTTTGTTGACATCGCGCCCATCGGCTTTGTTGTAATCTTTCCAAGTGGTCACCATGAGGACCTTTTGGCTTTTATCAATGAGGATAAACTTCGAGTAATCATCAATCACTTCCAGTTCGGGCGGGGTAATTTCTTTTACAAAGTTTTTATTTTTCTTCCGCCTGATTGTACCATAGAAGTCATTATTTTTTAGAATCAGCACTTTGATATCTTTTGCAAATTCGTGCAAATAAGAGACAGCACCATTGACATTATTCAGGTCATCTTCATCTTCCACCAATACCACATAAAAGGGCATATCATAGTCTTTGGCTAATTTATAAGCAGCAGGCAGATGCTCTCTGCAGGGACCGCACCATACCCCAAATGTGTAAAATAACGCTTTTCCTTTAGCATTGTAAGCCAGGTTTTTGAGATCCTGCCCTTCGACACGAAATGCATTTGGACTTTTAGAGCGTTCCAGCGTATAGCTTTTCGGTTTGATCGGTGTTTCAGTGGCCTGCCCAAAAGAAATGGCGGTTATAAGCAGTAGTAATAATAGTAGTGTTTTTTTCATAATCAGAGTAAGAGGGTTGTTACCCACAAACATACACTAATTTATTACGATAGAGGCACTATAAAAAATGGCTACTCATTTAAGAGCAACCATTTGTGAATGTAAATTGATTTTAATTACAATACAATAATTCTATTCGGGTTTATGCCCAGTATTGCGGCAGCAGTACTGAGAACCCATTCCGGCCTTTGGATGTTTTTACCATCCTGGCTGATAATAATCCTCCCATCTTCAGTACAGCCATACAATAACTGCGTAGCACCTTGCCCGGCATATACACTCCAGAGTTGGTCCCATTTTGCACTCGGTATCCTAACGGAGCCACAAATAAGATCGGTAAAAGGCGGGCCTGCCATCAGGTTTTCAGTATCATAGACTTCAGTACTGGTTGCATTTCCCTGTTTTCCGGTCGCTTTCCTTCTTTCATTAGGACTAAAAGCATAAAAAATAAACACCGAGAAAAGCAGTACAACGAAACTTAAAATAGTTTTTTTCATAATCGCTTATTTTTTAAATTGTTACTATCTTAAATTTACTTCACACAGTACAGAAAACAAATGACAATTGAATTTTTATACCATTCAAAGTCTATTATTTCGAATAATAGCGTGCCAAGAGCTGTTTATTTCTATTCGCCTTGATCAACCCATATAATTTTAACATTGTGCTGTTATATTCTTAAACAGAATACAGCATACAAATCACAAATCACTACAAAACAACAGCTTAACGCTACTGATTTTCCTACATTATCAAAAAAAGGAAGCTATCCACGGTCGTGGACAGGCTGCTGCACGTTCGCTGCGTCCGTCCACGATCGAAAATGACCTCCTGCATGTCTGCAGCACTCCGTCCACGGTCGTGGACAAGTCCCTGCATAGTCGCTGCCCCTGTCCACGATCGAAAATAGCCTCCTGCATGTCTGCAGCAGCTCGTCCACTATCGTGGACGAGCTGCTGCAGGTTTTTTTACCATTTTCCATCGTGGACAACACCCCCTTTTTTAGAATTTTGTCTTTTTTAGACCATTAAATGCGTGGTAAAATCATAGAATCCTAACATTAAAGATTATTAAAATATCAAAAAAGAGCACTAAAAACATATTAATAAAAAAATAAGGATAAAATTATATTTAAATCTTATTACAATATTTTTATTATTAAAAAGTTATAAATAAATTAATTTAAACTTTTTATACATGAAATTACAACAAATTAGCCTAAACCGGCTGCAGTATGTAGAGTCCGGACAATTTATTAACCGTTTCCTGACTGATTTTGACAGCTTAGGACTGGATCCGTCAGAGGATCCTGAATTCCAACTGAGTTATGACAGCTTAAAAGAACAGGCCGTCGTCTATGAACTCGCTTTGATGCAAATCAGGGCCAAGGCAGCTTCGGGAGCATTGGCACAACTGGATCAGGTACGCGACCAGAAATTTGCCACCTTGCGCCAAGCACTTCTGGTACACCGCTATACCGATGACCCGGCCGAAAAAAGCGCTTATACCCTCCTCCGGATTGTCCTGAAAACCTACCGGGATCTTATCCGTATGAATTTTGAAGCGGAGACATTAGCCATCAATACTCTAATTTCGACGTTGCGTTCTGCCCAATATTTACCTGCGATACAAACATTAGGCATGGAAAACCACATCACGGTACTCGAAACCGCAAATGAAGCTTTTAAAGGCATGTTTGATTCCCGGTCGACCGAGACAATCACCACCACTGTTTACGACACAAAAATGCTTCGTAAAACGATTTTAAACACCTATACCGAGTTGGCGCAGTATTGTGCCATAATGGCGAAACGAAAAAACACCCCTTACTATAATCAGATCGTTACCGCAATTAACCATGGAAGAAAGTATTATGCCGATATCCTCGCGCACCGTTCCGGTGTTGCCGATGCTACCCCGGACGCATAAATCCCGTACATTTCAGACATTGCTGCTGAGGCGGCATAAACCAAAAAACCACCGGATACCTGAAGTACCGGTGGTTTTTACGTAATTAATAGTAACCAAAAATTAATTAATCTCCTGTCACAGCCTTACTGCCATCCCCCGCCTAAAGCACGGTATAGTGTAATTACTGCATTGTATTGCTTGTATTTATTGTCAATCAGGTTCAGTTCGGTGGTCAGCGCATTGTCTTTTGCAGTCAATACTTCCAGGTAGTTTACCAGACCATAGGTCAGTAACTCATCGGAATAATCAGCGGCTTTTCGCAACGCATCCACCTGTTGTTCGCGTACTGAAATCTTATAGGTCTCATTGTTGTACATCGCCAGCGCATCCGATACTTCTTTACCCGCTGTCAGCAATGATTTCTCAAACTGCAGGTAAGCCTGTTCCTGGTTGGCTTTGGCCACTTCATAACGGGTTTTGATCTGGCGTTGGTTGAAAATCGGCTGGGTCAGTCCGGTTACCACATTGGCAAATAACGAACGGGCACTCATCCACTCCTTGATATCAATACTCTGCAAACCACCGGTAGCGGTAATTTTCAGCGATGGGTAAAAACTGCTTCGGGCTACATTGGTCAACTCAAAAGTGTTTACCAGGTTGTATTCTGCAGCAATAACATCAGGACGGTTGCGCAATAAGGCTGCGGACACTCCTAAGGTAATTTGCGGCGCCAGGTTCTGACTTGCAAAATCACTACGGTTGATTGCTTTTGGCGCTTCGCCCAACAAAATACTCATGGTATTTTCCAATACTACGATATTGTATTTCAGGTCTGCCAGGATAACTTCGGTAGCATATTTCTGTGCTTCCGTTTGTTTCACCCCTACTTCATTCACATTCCCGGCATCTTTCAAGGCATGGATGGTTTCGATACTTTCATTACGGTTCACCAAATTCTGCTCTGCCACTTTTACCTGTGCATCCAAGGACAACAACTGGTAATAGGTAGAGGCAATATTAGCGATCAATTGGGTTTTTACCAATTGGTTTGCGGCAATCGTCTGCAGGTAACTCGCATTGGTCGCGCGTTTGTTGCTTCGGATCTTACCCCAAACATCTGCTTCCCAGGCCAGGGTTCCGGTAAGCTGGTACTGGTCTACATTGGTTTTTCCACCGCCACTGCTGAATAAGGCACCCAACTGGCTATTTTTGGAAAGTTCCTGGTGTGTCCAGTCTGCTCCGGTAGAAAGCGTCGGGAAATACCCGGCTTTCCCCTGTTTCATCGTCGCTTCGGCAGCTACAATATTCTGTAGTGCGATACGGATATCGAGGTTATTTTGTAATCCTGTTTTGATATAGCCCTGTAAAATCGGGTCGGTAAAGATGTGGTCCCAGGCTACCGATGCCATCGAAACGGTATCGGTTGAAGCAGCCTGAGTACGGTACAAATCTTCTGTTTTTACCTGTGGTCTCTCGTATTTTTTGGCAACAAAACACGATTGCATGGTAACTCCTGCTACCACAATCACAGCTATTTTATATACTGGTTTAATTCTCATTTTCTTCATTTAAAAGTAAAACATCAGATTCCTGTTCTGTTGGTTTTCCGGAAATACGTTCCTGAAGCCCTTGGAAAATCACGAACAATACCGGAATAAAGAACACCCCGATTAAAGTTCCAATCAACATTCCCCCTACAGCTCCCATACCGATAGAACGGTTACCTACAGCTCCTACACCATTGGCAAATGCCAGCGGGATCAATCCGAGGATAAAGGCAAAAGAGGTCATTAAGATCGGACGCAAACGCGCACGGGCACCATCAATCGCTGATTCAAAAAGGCTCATTCCATGTTTCCTTCGCTGGATGGCAAATTCGACAATCAAAATCGCATTCTTGGCGAGCAGTCCGATAAGCATGATCAGGGCAACCTGAAAGTAGATATTATTCTCCAGACCAGCCAGTTTCACAAAGCCAATGGCTCCGGCAATACCTACCGGTAAGGATAATAATACCGCAAAAGGTACCAAGTAACTCTCGTATTGTGCACTTAACAGGAAGTATACAAAGATCAAACTCAACAGGAATACACCCGCTGCCTGGCTTCCGGCAAGAATTTCCTCACGGGTCATCCCGGAAAATTCATAGCCATAGGTTTTTGGCAAATGCTGTGCTGCAACTTCCTGAATGGCCTTAATCGCATCCCCTGAACTGTAGCCTGGTTTTGCTTTACCATTAATGTTTACGGCTTTCAGCATGTTGAATCGGCTTACCGCTTCCGGTCCGTATACTTTTTTGAAATCGATAAACTGGCTGATCGCAACCTGCTGCCCTTTATCATTTCGTACATAAATATTATTGATCGAATTCTCATCCGCACGCTGCTCCGGTTTGGCCTGGATCATGACACGAAACTGCTTTCCGAAACGGTTGAAGTCAGTCGTATACAATCCACCATAGTACCCTTGCATCGTATTGAAGATATCACTTATGGCAACCCCGGCATCTTTTGCTCTTTCGATATTGATGTCCATTTGGTATTGCGGGAAGTTCGGGTTAAAGTTGGTCATCGCATACTGGATTTCCGGACGTTGGTTCAACGCCTGCAGGAATTCCCCGGTTACCCCACTCACGGTTTGCCAGCTGTCATCCCCTTTATCCTGTAATTTGAATTCAAAACCATCGGCAGTACCAAATCCCGATACACTCGGAGGGGTAAAGAACAATAGTTTAGCATCTTTAAATCCGGCAGTACGGGCAAAAAGTTCCCCTAATATTGCATCTACAGACTGATTGGCCTCCTTACGTTGGTCCCAGTCTTTTAATTTGATTACGGCAAAGGCGTACGAACCACCATTTACCCCATTCAGCAAACTGAATCCGACAACACTCATACGGGCTTCTACCAAAGGCATAGAGACCAGTAAGGAATCCAGTTGGTTTACGGCAATCTGTGTTTTTTCCAATGTTGTTCCCGGAGGCATTGTAATATCGGCCATGATAATTCCACGGTCTTCATTCGGGATAAATCCGGAAGGTGTGGTTTTGAACAATAAGATGGTTACAGCGGTAAAGACCAAAAGCCCTACCACAGTGATCCATTTTCTTTTTACCAATACGCCCAGTGATCGGGTGTATTTACGGTTCAACGAATCAAATCCAACGTTGAACGCATCAAAGAAACGGTCTTTAATATTTTTCTTATGGTGTTTAGCACCATCATGTGGTTTCAGGAACAAGGCACATAAAGCCGGGCTCAATGTCAATGCGTTTACCGCAGAAATCAAAATCGCAATTGCCAGTGTAATCGCAAACTGCTGATAGAATACCCCGGATGGCCCTTTCAGGAACGATACCGGAATAAATACCGCCGACATTACCAGTGTAATGGAAACGATCGCACCAGAAATCTCATTCATGGCAGAAAGTGTCGCTTCCTTACCAGATTTAGCCCCTTCATCTAATTTGGCGTGCACCGCCTCGACGACGACAATCGCATCATCGACCACAATACCAATAGCCAGTACCATCGCAAAAAGCGTTAACATATTGATCGAGAACCCAAAGAGGCTCAGGAAGAAGAATGTACCGATAATCGCTACCGGAACAGCAATAGCCGGTATCAGGGTAGAACGGAAATCCTGAAGGAATACGAATACCACAATAAATACCAGGATAAAAGCTTCTACCAGGGTAGAGATTACTTTATGGATGGAAGCATCCAGGAACGTTTTGGTATTAAACGGAATAACATACTCGATCCCTTTTGGGAAATCGGCTTTGCTTTCGTCCATAATTTTTAAAACATCCTCGATAATTTCCTGGGCATTGGATCCGGAAGTCTGGAAGATACCAATAGCGACCCCTTCTTTACCCATACCAAAGTTTTTGGCTCCATAATTAAAGGCACCCAATTCTACTGTTGCCACATCTTTCAGCCTTAGGAAATTCCCATTACCGGAAGATTTGATGACAATATTCTCATATTCAGATACCTGGGACAGACGTCCTTTGTATTTGATTACATATTCATAAACACCCGTTGCATTTTCCCCGAATTTACCCGGAGCAGCTTCCACGTTTTGTTCCATCAGGGCAGCCTGAATGTCTTTTGGAGCTATATTATAGGCGTTCATTTTTTCAGGATCGATCCAGATACGCATCGAATAATCTTTCGCACCGAATACATTCACCTGACCTACACCGTTGACACGCTGTAATTTAGGCACAAGGTTGATCTTGGCAAAATTCTGAACATAGGTTCCATCATATTCTTTACTGTCGGAATACAACGACAGGAACATCAGGGAACCGGCCTGGCTCTTGATCGTTGTTACCCCGGTTTGTACTACGGCAGCTGGTAATTTGCTGGTTGCCCGTGATACACGGTTCTGAACGTTTACCGCCGCAATATCCGGATCGGTACCCAATTCAAAGAAAACGGTAATTTTGGCCGAACCGTCATTCGCAGCAGAAGAGGTCATATAAGTCATCCCTTCCACCCCATTAATTTCTTCTTCCAACGGTACTACCACACTATTCAGTACGGTTTCGGAGTTGGCTCCGGTATAGGTGGCACTGACCTGAACTGTCGGTGGTGCAATTTCAGGATATTGCTCTATCGGTAAAGACATCAATCCCAACACCCCTAAAATGGTAATTAAGATCGAAATTACGGTAGAGAGTACCGGTCTTTCTATAAATGTTTTTAACATAATGTACTTTTATTTTACTTGAGGGTTTTGTTTTTTCACAACAGTAGTATCCGTTGCCTGGTCAGCTGCTTCATCTTTTTGTTCTGTAGCTGCTTCTGCCTTCGCTTCGTCTTTTACTTGCTGTGGTGTAATTTCCATATCGTCTTTCAGTTTGCTGGCGCCTTCAACGACTACAACTTCTCCTGCCTCAAGGCCTTCGGAAACGATGAAATTAAGTCCTGATGTCCCAGCGGTAGTCACGATTCTTGTTTTCACTTTGTTGTCTTTTCCAACCACAAACAGCATTTGTTTTCCTTGTTGGTCAAACACTGCATTTTGCGGTACTAACAATGCCCCTTTAAGCTCAATAGGAATACGGATGATTCCGGTGCTTCCACTTCTTAAGATGGCTTCCGGGTTATTGAATTCTGCACGGAACTGTGTGGTTCCGGTAGTAGGATTCACAAGACCGTTTACCGTAACGATTTTCCCTTTTACATTATACTCTGAATTGTCTACCAATAAAAGTGTAACCGGTGGTACTGTTTTGATTTTTTCAGCCATCGTACTTCCTTTAAAGGTTTTATTGAAAACCAATAATTGTTTTTCATTCAAAGAGAAATAAGCACGGATTACTTTAGAGTCCGAAACGGTAGTCAGTGGCTGCTCAATAGTAGAGCTCACTAAGCTTCCTTCACGGTATGGCAAACTCCCTACTACTCCATTAACCGGAGAAGTGATGGTACCAAAACCGATATTCGCGGCAATACTTCCGTAAGCGCTTTTTGCCTGTGCCAGTTTGGCTTTAGCTGTTTCCAATTGTACCACACTGATGATTTTGCGATCTACCAATGGTTTCAATCGGTCTACTTCTACCTGCGCAGCAGTAACGTTAGCTTTAGCAGCATTAGCATCCTGGCTTAAGGTTTGGGTTTCCAGCTTAAAAAGAAGTTGTCCTTTTTTCACCATCTGACCTTCATCCACATAGATTTTCTGGATGAATCCAGTTACTTTTGGACGAATTTCAACATTTTGCTGGCCTTCTAAATTTGCGGTATATTCCTGGTATACTACCGCATCCTGTTGTTTTATGGTCTGAACGGGAAACGGAGCCGGACCCTGAGGGGCCTGCTGTTCTTCTTTCTTTCCACATGACGATAAGGTTAAAACTGCGACCAAGGCAGTCCAAAGGAATTTATTCTTCATTTTTAAGTATTTGAAAAGTTGATTTAATATGATTTAGTTATTTTCGATTTTATCCAGTTTCTGGATCGTATTATTCAGGAAGACTTCAAAGTCATTGACATGTTCCTTATACACTTCAAGTTTTTTCAGGCTCGTACTTTCTTCTACCGTAGTCTTACACTTACTGCGGAAGCGCACCATTCGTTCCACCATTTTCTTTTCATCCTGCACAATTTCCAGGTACGTCTGCATTCTTTTACCAAAGCTGGAAGGCCGGAAATACTTCTTGCGATCGCCATGAACGGTGTAATATTCTATCTTTCCGAGTTTTAATAGTAGGTTTAAATTGGTGGAAACAGAACTCTTACTGGCTCCGATTACTGATACTAATTCTTCAAATGTGAGTCCGGTTTTGGAACAGCTTACGATAAGTGTTCCCAGTATCCGTGACGATAATGGGGATAAATTATGATGTGTTTCAAAATGAATCCCGAACATTTCAATCAATTCCTCTTTTTCTTTTTGTAAATCTGACATCAACTAAATTTTCGGCAAAGATAATCCTTGGTTCGGCTACAACCGAACCAGGCGAACTTAAATTTCTGTTAATTTTTTTGGGGATAAATTAACGCAAAGAAAAACCGGCAATCGCCGGTCGTATTATTTTAGAATTTCAATCTGCACTTTGAGGGCGCCATGATTTTTATTATCTGCAATTTCCATAAACGCTTTTTTGGACAAATCGATTTCGCGTCCTGATGTAAAAGGGCCACGGTCGTTTACTTCTACCACTACCGACTTGTCATTGGCGAGGTTGGTCACCCGGATTTTTGTGCCAAAAGGCAATTTCCGATGTGCTGCGGTTAATTTGTTGTTGCTGAATTTTACCCCACTCGCGGTGGCCTTGCCGTTAAACTTGTCGGCATAATAAGACGCGTGGACATTTTTTTTATAGATTCCTGTTGATATTCCTTTGGAAGAGGAGCAGCTCGTCAATACAGCGGCAAAAGCCAGGACTGACAACAGCATGCCAATTATTTTTCTGATCATAGTCTCAATGGTATTATAACGCTTTAACCACCTCTATTTTTACCCGGAGCGGCCCTCGGGTACTTCCGTTGTTGATTTGCTTGAATGCCGCCTTAGAGAGGTCGATATCGCGTCCTTTCGTAAAAGGCCCCCTATCGTTTACCACTACAATTACAGTGCTGCTGTTGGCGAGGTTGGTTATTTTCAGTTTGGTGCCAAATGGAAATTTTTTATGGGCTGCAGTGAACTTCTCCCGATCGTATTTTTTGCCACTGGCAGTTCTTTTACCATGGAGCCTGTCAGCATAATAAGAAGCGTGGGCATTTTTTTTAAAAAGATGGAAAGACTGTTTTCCTGCAATAACGATACTATCGGTTTGTAAAGAATCTGCGGGGATGGTATCTTTTCTTATACTGAAGTGGTTTAAACTTTTTCCTTTTTAAATTTTTTTGATGCTATTACTATAAATGCTATATAATTGAATCCTTTCCAAGATTCAGTTGTTGTGTCATATCTATTTAAGATTGACCTAAACCCATCTAACCAGGCATTTGTGCGTTCGATTGTATATCTCTGCTTATAGAGTTGCTCATCAAAATATTCATCCCTCTCACTATGACCGTTACGTTTGTTAAAACAGATATTAGCTTGAATGTTCTTATCTGAACATGCTTTTCTTAAGTCTTTAGAGTCAAAACCTGCGTCTGCATTGAGGAACAATCCATCTACAGAAATATTGGCTTGTTCTAATGTTGCTGTAATGTCTTCAAACTGAACCTCAATATTATACAGGTCGTTGTGGTTTCCCGCAAGAGGTTCTGACATTGCTAATGGCAAGCCTTGCCTATCGGTTAGATAGAGTGAATTAGTTGTTTTTCGCTTCTTCCGACCTTGATAGTCAACCTGTTCACCGCCTCGGATAGCAGGAGTATGGCTTCCGTCCAAATCCACACTGGAAAGGTCAAGTTTTGAGTGATGACGGCTAAGGAATTTAATCCAACAAGCTTTCCAGAAACCGCAAAGACTCCACTTGCGATAGTGATAGTAAACAGATTGCCAACTTATAACCTTATTTTCAAAAAGAGCCCTAATGGGTAGCTGATGCCATTGAAGGCCCGTTTTAAGTTTGTAGAGTATAGCATTTATCACTTCTGATAATGGAACTGTTACAGGAAATCCACGACGGGCTTTAGGTATATATGCAACAATTTCCAATTCTATTGTATCTTTGTCAAGTACACTGTACATAAAGGGTTGGTTTTGATAATTGTATGTTTAGCGACACAAATATCGACAACCCTTTTTTAATTCTAAAAAAAGTTTAAATCACTTCACTGTCAATTTCGGTAATGACTTTGTGCTCTTGCCGCGTGTATTTCTTTTTCAGTGAAAAACTGCAGATCATGATTGCAAGAAGAACAATCGAAAGCAAGGCTGTAGCTCTGTATTTCATAATTCATTTCTTTGATGCGAACGTTGGATTAAGCAAATACCATACCTAAAAACAAAAAAAGCCCCTGAAAAGGGCTTTTAAATTCTGTTATAACCAGGCACTCCATGGAATTCTGCTCAGGAATAATAGTAACGCAATTCCGTAAAGCAATCCAATATTTTTAAATTTGGCATGATCGGTAGTCGCTTTTTTATGTTTAGACCATCCTATGGTAATCAGGACAATCGCAATAATATTAATCAGTGGGTGCTCGACAACGTACAGCCTCAGGCTGGAGTTTTTCATTACTGCGCCCATTCCCAACTGTTTGGCAGCTTCGAAATACGGTGCGGTAAAGTAGAGTATAATACCGAAAACCAATTGTGTATGAGCCAGGATCAATGCGAATAAAGCCAGTTTACGGTCTTTATCCCTGAACTCCTTTTTACCAGCCAGTCCGGCCAGTGCATTCACAACAGCAATGATTAGAAAAATAAGGACCAGATAAGCCCATCCTGAATGTATTTCTTTAATGATCGGGTACATAGTTTTGTATTTGTTTTACGCAAAAATATGGAAAAAAGCGATGAGCACAGACCCACATTCCTTATTCAGATTGGTTTTAAATAAAAGTTTCACAACACAAAAAAACCCTTACATCGCTGTAAGGGTTTATAGTATCAAACAAGAAACTGTTTGTTAGAAGTTGTAAGCCACAGAGAAATTCCATGTTCTTCCAAAACCAAAGTATACCTGGTTATTTGGATCAAGTCCTTTGTATAATGTTGCCTGATATGCGTTGTAAGCCGCTACATCCGGAGCACCACCTGTCATGAAGTCATTTTGTGTTTTAGCAAAAGTATTTGTTCTGGATTCAGAGATATACAATTTATTCAGCACGTTGTTCATGTTGAATCTGAAATTCAGGTTTTGCTTTTCGCTTTTTCCAACAGGAACTCTGAAAGTAACCCCTGCATCCATCAAACCATAGCTTGGAAGTTCCAATGAACCCTGGTTGTTTGGAGAAGTAAAGTTTTGTGGCGAAATCAAAGCATATAACTTATCGTTGAAACGGTAGTTAGCATCTACGCTTAAGCCTTTCACTACTTTGTAAGTTGCCCCAACAGAAGCAGTAGTTTGTGCTGCATCACCCACTTTTACACCATTCATGTACAACGATTGGTTAGCTGCTCCAATAGGATTGTTAGAAACATCATATGTGTTCACGATTGCATTTCCATCATAACTCCAGGATCCCATAGAGAACATACCGTTCAATCTCAGGTCATCTGTAATTTTAGCGGTCATTTCAAGCTCTACTCCAGTGTGTATTTCACTCAGACCTCTAAAATCAAGGTATCCTCCTGCATTATCACCACTGGTAATATTTTGTCTTAAGTTACGGTCTTTCCATGAAGTGTAATATACGTTCACATTCGCTGTAAAGAAAGAAGAACGGAAACCATATCCAGCTTCAAATCCTGTAATTTTCTCATTCGTAAGGTAAGGATTTACGATAGACGTATTGTTTGGATATACCGCGTTAAAGAATGGTTGTTTCGAATAATATCCTGCATTCACATATACGTTATGCTGCTCGTTCAGGTTATAGTTTACCCCCCCTTTTACGTTACCCCCTAAAATATTTTCATATTTAGTTTCGGACAACGGATCAGTAGAAAGGTATTTGAAATGGTCAATTCTTTTGAATCCTTCATTCGAGAGTGCACCCTGAATAAAAGCTGTTAATTTCTCAGTAGCGTATTCCAATTGGGTAAAACCACCTACCCAGTTTACTTTACCATCATTATTAAATCCTAAACGTTGCTGATATGAAGTACTCACCCATGGGTTACCACTTGGTTCTGAAGCATATTGCCCCGTTAAGTATCGGTTTGGATTGTTAACATCCGAATTATCTTTGAAAGCACCAGCACCTAAAAGGTCATTTACGTTTTGGTAGTGCATCCCTTTGTACGTACGTACATCTGCTCCAATATCAAATGTGAAGTTCTGTCCGAATTTTTTATTCAGGCTGATTACACCACCATACCAGTCATGTGAGTTCACAGAAGCAATTTTAGAAATACCGCTTCCACTGCTGTTCACCTGGCCTCCGCCAAATCCAGCATCACCAGCTCTTGCAGGAACTACTGTTCCATCAAGTAAGGTAATAGCCTGTCCTGAGTTGTAAGCATTAATTTTATTGATATCAATTTGTCCGTCTGGTGTTCTTAAATCACCTGCTGGTGTATATACGTTTTTACCACCGATAGAACCTACTGCAGAAGAACCTCCTCCACGACCCCATGATCCGTACAATACTGTTGCCAGTTTTGTAGTTTCATTGATTTGGTAATCCCAGTTTAAGGAAGCGATTGGTTTGTGGTAGTAGTTGGATTTAAAGCTATATTCCTCACCATTGTAAGTACCAAAATCCCTGTTATATCTTTTGTTTGGCTCTCCATCAGTACCTGCAGCTCTGTATTGTGCAATGGTTGGTGAAGTAAAACGTTGGTTGTGCGTTTGAGGAGCACCTGTAAAAGTCAATTGAAGGCTGTTTTTAGCATTGATTTCATAACCTAAACCAATGAAGTAGTTGTGTGCTTCAAATTTAGTTCCATCCACATATCCGTCTCCTGTTGTTCTGCTGAATAATACCGAAGCAGAAAGCCCATTATCCATTTTACCGGTAGAATATGTTGCTAAAAATTTCAGGTATTGGTCATTACCAATACTGTTAGAAAGCGTACCACCTTCTTTTTTATCAGCTGCACGGGTTACAATGTTTACTGTACCTCCTACAGATGAAATCGCCAGTTTGGAAGATCCCAAACCTCTTTGTACCTGCATGAATGTTGTAACGTCAGAGATACCTGCCCAGTTACTCCAGTAAACAGCACTGGTTTCCATATCATTAACCGGAACTCCATTCACCATGATAGCGATGTTTTTCTGGTCAAAACCACGAATGTTTATTCTTGAATCTCCAAAACCACCAGAACCTTTAGTCACATACACAGAAGGTGTGTTGTTCAGGATCTCCGGGAATTCCTGGTTACCCAGTTTTTCCTGAATTTCAGCAGCTTTGATGGTTGACATTGCTACCGGTGTTTTACGGTCTTTTGCAATATCCACAACGCCTGTTACGACTACATCATCCAATGATTCAGAATTTGAACTCAGTACGATTGTCCCTAAATTTTGTGTCTTGTTTGCAGCTACTTTAAAAGCAACTGTTTTAGTTTCATACCCTAAGAAAGTAATCACCAATTCTCCGGATTCTGTTGCACTGGTTAGTGTAAACTTTCCATCGATGTCGGTTACCACTGCAGTAGATGTTCCTTTAATTAAAACATTTGCTGAAGGAAGTGATCCACCCATCTGGCCATCTGTGATGGTTCCCGTAATTTTTCCTTGAGAAAATACCGTCGAAACGACCATAAAAAGCAGCCCTGACAGTAACCAATTTTTCATTGTTTTCATTGCGTTGTTTTGTTATTTAATATTTTCGGCAAAAATCCTATTTAAATACGAGTGCAATGTTAAGTTAGTGTTAACAAAAAGACGCCCTCAGGTTTGGTAATCCTACAAAAACAATTTCTTTAAACTATATGTTAAAAGTATTATATTTTTTACAATTAAGAAAACTTTATATAGCGATTTCATAATAAATATTCGCAAATTGTACCAAAAAAAATTTTATAGCATAGAGGTGTTTTGATGGGTTATCATAGGTAAAAACGTACATTTACTACTAAAAACACAAAACCCCAGTCCTTTTTTGATCAAAGACTGAGGTATTTTTAATATAAGAAGTATCGGATCCCTACTTTTTAGCTAAAAAATACTTTAATAAAAAAGCAGTAGAGCTATCATGATTTTTAATATGCCCGGAATTAATTTCTCCTAAAATAGACGATGCCAGTTGCTTACCCAACTCAACTCCCCACTGATCATAACTGAAAATATTCCAGATAACACCCTGAACAAATATCTTATGCTCATACATGGCCACTAAAGAACCCAGGGTTTCCGGAGTTAATTTTTCAATCAATAACGTATTCGTTGGTTTGTTTCCTGCAAAAACTTTAAAAGGAAGCAGGAAAGCTGCTGCCTCACCACTGACTTGCTGCTGATCAAACTCTGCCTGCACCTGTGCCTCGCTTTTACCATTCAATAAGGCTTCGGTCTGGGCAAAGAAATTAGACATCAGTTTGTCATGGTGATCGTTGTTTCCGTATAATGGTTTTACGAAACCAATAAAGTCCGTAGGGATTAATTTGGTCCCCTGGTGGATCAGCTGAAAGAAAGCATGTTGTGAGTTCGTTCCCGGCTCTCCCCAGATAATGATACCCGTTTGGTAGTTTACCGGTTTCCCGTCTCTACCAACACTCTTCCCATTGCTCTCCATTATACCCTGTTGCAGGTAAGGCGCCAGTTTCTGAAGGTATTGTGTATACGGGATCAATGCCTCACTTTCGGCACCAAAGAAATTATTATACCAGATACTGAGCAATGCCAATACTACCGGTATGTTTTTGTCAAAGTCAGCTGTTTTAAAATGGTCATCCATTTCATGAGCCCCTTTTAATAATTTATCAAAATTATCATAACCCACCGCAAGACTGATCGACAGCCCTACAGCACTCCAAAGCGAGAATCTTCCGCCAACCCAGTCCCACATTGGGAATACATTGTCCGCATTGATCCCAAATTCCGTTACTTTCTGAATATTGGTAGAAACTGCTACGAAATGATCCGCCACATCTTTTTGAGTTGCCGATTTTAAAAACCAGTTCCGGATCGTTTCCGAATTGGAAAGCGTTTCCTGGGTGGTGAATGTTTTGGATACAATAACGAAAAGCGTCGTTTCAGGATTAATTTTTTTAATCACTTCATTGACATGATCGCCATCTACATTCGACACAAAATGCACATTCAGGTGGTTCTTGTAAAACTGTAATGCTTCCACTACCATCGCAGGCCCTAAATCAGATCCTCCGATACCAATGTTTACAATATCCGTAAATGCTTTTCCGGTATATCCTTTACGCTGTCCTGTTACCACTTCATTGGTAAACGCCTTTATTTTATTTTTTACGTCATAAATTTCAGGAATGACATTCGTCCCCTCTACATTTACAACGGCACTTTCCGGCGCCCGTAAAGCGGTATGCAATACTGCCCTGTCTTCTGTCTGGTTAATAATATCACCTTCAAAATATTGGGCAATTGCGGCTTTCAGCCCTACTGCCTCAGCAAGCTCCAGCAAAAGTGCAATAGTGTCCTTATTGATAATATTTTTAGAGTAATCAACTAAAAAATCATTCCATTGAATGTGGAATTTTTCCGCTCTTGCAGCATCATTCTGAAACATTTCAGCCATTGATACCTTTTGCATTTCCTGGAAATGTGTTGTTAGTTTCTGCCAGGCAGCAGTTTGTGTAGGGTTAGTATTTCCTAAAGCCATTGTTTTTATTTTTTAGAGAGTTGGAGTAGTGTAAAACACTTAGCTCTTAAATTTTATAGTCGCGATACTGTCCAGTTCTTTTTTTAGTGGCGCTATTTCAGCCAGGAACCGGGGTTTATATTTTGCTGCCATTGGGATTGAATTGGGTAATTTTTGGCCCAGCGCATCCACCTGGACACCGTTTTTCCAAAATCGGTAACAGACATGAGGACCTGTAGCAAGCCCTGTGCTCCCTACTTTACCAATAACATCCCCCTGATTTACATGCTGTCCCTGGCGTACCAGAATTTTAGACATGTGGAGGTATTGGGTAGCATAGGTACCGTTATGTTTTACTTTCACAAAGTTACCATTTCCTGCCGTATACCCTGTACGCTCTACGACACCTGAGGCTGTAGTCATAATTGGCGTTCCGGTAGGAGCTGCATAATCGGTTCCAAAATGCCCTTTCCAACGCATTTGCACCGGATGGAAACGGCGTGTTGAGAATTTAGAAGAGATTCTGCTGAATTTAAGCGGTGCTTTCAGGAACATCGTCTTCAGTACTTTTCCCTCTTCATCATAATAATCTGATTTTCGGGACAAAGTATCCTGTTTGAATGGAAAGGCATAAATACGTTTTCCTTTGTATTCAAAGAAAGACGATTCCATATTCACCACACCAGCATAAATCGTGTCGTTTATGAATTTTTCGTTGAAGGTAACTGCAAATTTATCCCCTTTTTGGATTTTAAAGAAATCGACTGAATAAGCAAATATTTCAGCGAGGTTATGGGAAAGTGAAGCGTCAACTCCCGCATTGCTCAACGTTTCAGAGAGGGACCCGTTAATCTCTGCTGCAATTGTCCTGCGCCGTATGGTAATTGGTTTTTTCTTTTTGTGGGTTACAATAGAATCCCGGAAATCAACCACGTAATAATTAATATCATCGGGTTGGTAAATAAAAGCCTGAATAGTGTGGGGTGCAGTTTTGGAATTCAGTACCATATAAGGCCTTCCTGCACGAATGGTACGGAGATTAAAAGAATCCTTTACCTTTTCTGTAATTTCATACACGGTATGGCTCCCTAAATTGAGGCCCTCCAGCATCTTACTAAAAGTATCCCCTTTTTTGACGGTATCATTATGTACCTGATAATCACTTAATTTATAACCAAATTCCACCACCTCGGGCACTTTGACTACTGCTACTTTCTCTTCTCTACCTTTTTCCTCATTTTTCTTTTCACAGGAAACGAGGGTTAAAAGTAATGATAAGGTTAAAATTGCGTATTTCAATTTGTATGCTTTTCTTCTATTAAACGTTTTTTTCTTCTCCCCAGGTATCCAACTCATGTTGCGACCACAATTCAGGAAAGAAAATTCTTTTTTGGTATTTCGGATGCATGTACTTTTTCCAGTCACTGCCCCCTGTTGCTTCTCCATCTCCTTTTCCACTTCCATCAATATATTTTTTTGCTGTATTCAAATGCTGCATCACCCAGGTAATATTTACTGTGTGGTCATAATGGCGCATTGCCTGAATCAGGGCTTCATCTTTCTGGTCTTCTTCGGGAAGCCCTTTAAATTTTTGCCAAAGGTTTATCGTGTTATACTCTTCCATATAACTCAAAAACTCCTTCTTATATTTTCTTTCGAACTCTAAAAGTAAGTATGATTTTTTACCGGTGTGGTAATCCTTACCGGCAGCCTGCCAATACAAATGATCCATGGCATGCTCGTAAGAGGTCTCCCGATCAATTGATTTACGGAAACGGTAATCAATCAGGTTGATTAAGTCTGTAGAACAGAATTCAATTAATCGGTATTGTGCGCTCTGAAATCCACTGGCCGGCGTCAGTGTATTCCTAAATTTCATATACTGGTCAATTTCCATCCCATCTCCCATGATATCAAAAGAGGTGGTCAGCATATCAAAATAACGGCTGATACGCATTAATTTGTCGGTAAAATAAGCGGTTTTTGGGGCTTCAGCATGACAAATCTGCTTCATTTCCCACAGGATCATTTTAAACAGCAGTTCATTAACCTGATGGTACATGACAAAAACCATTTCATCTGGCAATGTAGTACGTTGAATCTGTAGGTTTAAGAGCGCGTCAGTTTGTATATAATCCCAGTAAGTAATCGGTTTGGACCACAACAACCCCTCGAGGTGTGTTTCAGTTTTTTGGTCTATCGATTGAAATTTATGATCGAGAAGGTCTAACTTTTCTTTGATACTTGGTGTAATATCCATTTTTTATTTAATCTGCTTTTAGGACTAAAGGCTTTTTTAATCCTTTATATTCTTCCAAATCTGCTTTTAAGGACCCAACGGCTAAACTGGCTTTGATGCGCAAGGGAACTTTGTTCTCATCATCTGAAATCCAGACGGTTAAACTCTCCTGTTCTTTAAAAACGCGCCCTGCCTGTACATAGGGCCTGAAAACGAGACTGGAAATTTTCCCAAATTTAGTCGATATTACTTCTTTTCCAATATATTTTAACTTAAACTTCGTCACTTCATCGTCAAAAAACATATCAATACTGATGGACTCCCCTACTTTCATGGTTTCAACTTTTGGATGATTCCGTAAATAATAGAAAGCAGAGACAATATCCTGTACCTCTTCGGTTACGGAAATCGTTTTTTCGGAACTGTGTTTATAATCTTTCACGAAAACGGTATTGGCATCCTGATTGAAAAAACCTTCCTGGTCTTTCCGGTAGCCACCCTCATTGATTTTTCGGACAAACTGATAGGGCTTCCCGGTCGCCTTATCGAAATAGCTTTGGTAATTATCCTCTACTTTAAAGAAAAACTTGGACATCCCGGTAGTATAGCCATTTCCGACTACATGAAAAACCTTCTTATTGTTTTTCGTCGCTTCCTTGACTTCCAAAGTAGCATATCCGGCATTTACCAGACCATAGTGGATCCTGAATTTGAAAAACTCTCCTACATTAAAAGCACCTGAAGATTGTGCCTGGACACTGCATGACAGCAGTAGTAAAAATACAATTATTGCTTTTTTCATTCTATAATAAGATTTGGGGTTTCAGTAATAAATGCAATTTCTATTCCAAAAGTATTAAAACAAAAAAACCCAATCAATTAAATGACTGAGTTTTTATGCTATTAACCAACCAAAAAACTATAAATTATGAAAATTTACCAAAAACTTCGAGTAACAACCCTCTCCGTTTTTGCGAGTGCAAAGGTATCCACATTTTAAGGATTTACAACCAAAAAAATCACTTTAACACATCATCAATAATAAACCAATAGTTTTATGGTCAATTTTTACATTATATGTAAAAATTAGAAAGTTTTTATAACGTTCCTCTTTTTTCTTGTTCGCGTTCAATAGACTCAAATAAAGCTTTAAAGTTTCCGGCTCCAAAACCTCTGGCGCCCATTCTCTGGATAATTTCAAAGAAAAGGGTTGGCCTGTCCTGAACTGGTTTGGTAAAAATCTGAAGCAGGTATCCTTCTTCATCGGCATCTACCATAATCGCCAGTTTTTCAATTTCGTTCAGGTCTTCTTTCATCATATCCATATGAGCTCCTAAACGGGATGGAATTGCTTCATAATACGATCTCGGTGGTGCAGAAAGGAATTCTACTCCACGGGATTTCAATTCAGAAACCGTTTTGATAATATCATCTGTCGCTATAGCAACGTGCTGTATACCAGGGCCGCCATAAAACTCCAAATATTCCTCAATCTGTGATTTTTTCTTTCCTTCTGCCGGTTCATTGATTGGAAACTTGATTCTTCCATTCCCATTGGACATTACCTTACTCATCAAAGCAGAATACTCCGTATTGATTTGTTTGTCATCAAAAGAAAGGAAATTCACGAACCCCATCACATCTTCATACCATTTTACCCAAGTATTCATTTCACCCCAGCCTACATTCCCCACCATGTGGTCGATGTATTTTAATCCTGTTGGAGCGGGGTTATAATCAGACTTCCATTCTTTGTAGCCCGGAAGAAACACACCATTGTAATTTTTTCTTTCTACAAAAATATGTACCGTTTCCCCATAGGTGTAGATTCCGGAACGTACTACTTCTCCAAATTCATCTTTTTCAACCGTTGGCTCCATAAAAGGCCTTGCTCCTCTTTTAGTGGTCTCTTCGAAAGCACTTCTGGCATCTTCAACCCAAAGCGCTGCTACTTTTACCCCATCACCATGTTTTTTAAGGTGCTCGTTGATTGGAGAGTCCTCATTTAATGGCGTAGTCAGTACCAAACGTATTTTATCCTGTTTCAATACATAGGAAGCCCTGTCACGTACACCCGTTTCCAAACCTGCATAAGCAAGTGACTGGTAGCCGAATGCTGTTTTATAAAAATGCGCTGCCTGTTTGGCATTACCAACATAAAACTCTACATAATCTGTTCCTAAAAGCGGCAGGAAATCCTGTGCGCCTTCAAATATTTTCTCTAATCCGTATTCTACTGATTTTACTTCTTTTGACATAATCTTATTCGTTATTGGTATTGATCCTTTAAAAATCAATACTCCATTTTTACTTTTTTTGTTTGTTTTTCGGGGTAATCAAATTCGGAATCCCTGTTACTCTACCCAGGACTTATAGTATTGTCCATCATCCAGTCCCATAGCTGCTTCAGTTACCATCAATGGACGAAATGTATCGACCATTACTGCAAGTTCTTCTGTGATTGTTTTACCGATACTACGCTCCATTGCACCTGGTGCGGGTCCGTGTGGAATCCCTTTAGGGTGCAGCGTAATGTGTCCCTGCTCAATGTTATTACGGCTCATAAAATCACCATCAACATAATAGAGCACTTCGTCACTATCTATATTACTGTGGTTATAGGGCGCCGGAATTGATTTCGGGTGGTAATCGTATAATCTTGGACAGAAAGAGCATACTACAAAAGTAGCCGTTTCAAAAGTCTGATGTACCGGTGGCGGCTGATGTACTCTTCCCGTTATCGGTTCGAAGTTATGAATACTAAAGGCGTATGGAAAATTATAACCATCCCAGCCTACTACATCAAATGGATGCGTGGCATATACCACTTCGTGAAGCATTCCTTCTTTTTTTATTTTAATCAGGAAATCTCCTTTTTCATCATGCGTTTCCAGTTCAGAAGGCAATTTAAAATCACGCTCACAAAATGGGGAATGCTCCAGGTGCTGCCCGGATTCATTTTTATATCTTTTTGGGGTATAAAATGGCGCAAAAGATTCTACATAAAACAAACGGTTTTCGGTAGTATCAAACTCAATCTGGTATATAATCCCTCTTGGAATAATCAGGTAATCCCCGTATTCAAAAGGAATACTCCCCATCATTGTACGCAACGTCCCGGAACCTTTATGAATGAAAATCATTTCATCGGCATCGGCATTTTTATAATAATAGTCGCGTAGTGACTGCTGTGGAGCAGCAAGGCCAATGGTACAGTCTTTATTGACCAGCATGGCTTTACGGCTGTCTAAAAAATCTGCTTCCGGTTTTAGTTCAAAACCTTTCAGCAATAATGATTTTATATTTTTACCAATAGCAATCTTGGGCTCAACAGAATACGAAGCCCTGATCTCTTTTACCTGAGTTGGCCGATGTACATGGTACAAAAGCGAAGAATGACCATGAAACCCCTCTGTTCCAAAAAGCTGTTCGTAGTATAATCCACCGTTTGGTTTTTCAAACTGTGTATGACACTTTTGAGGAAAACTTCCTAATTTATGATATAGTGGCATAATTTGTAATTAGATAATTCGACAATTCGATAAACGGATAAAGAAACAGTCAGAAATTCATGCATTAAAATGCCTGCCGAACTGATTTGTTTGTTATCTCATTGACATTACTCATTCTGGATTTCTCTTGATGAGAAACTTTAAATGAGACAATAATCCATTCCAAGGTGTTTTCATAGACACAAATATCGTAAAAATTTAATTTTAGCGGTTAATTGTTGTGAATTATTTACAAAAGAAAGGGATTAAAAATGCATTGCAATTTTAATCCCTTATATTTTTGAAGTTTTACTTATCGTGACTTTTTATAGCTATAGGCATAAATCATAGCATGCAATGCCGCAAAGATCAGGGAGAAGTAGAATAAGAAATTGTCTTCTAATTCCGGATCCATGTGGTGGACAAAAGCGACAACAATTAAAGCCAGTACCATCCCCAAACCGGATCCAGCTACAACTTTAAAGCTATTCAGGCTAAAGTTACCTTTATTCAGGATACTATTTTTCATTCCATAGAACAAATACAAATCAAAGCCAATCATCATCCATACGATCAGGCGGATCCAGGTATCCAATGGCAGGAATACCATCATGAATAAGCATACCAGTACACCCGCAATTGGCACAAACGGCACAAATGGTGTCCGGAAAGATCGTGGTGCATCCGGCATTTTCTTACGCATAATCAATACGCCTATACATACCAGGATAAAAGCAAATAATGTTCCGATACTTGTCATCTCTCCTACTACCCGTGCCGGAACAAAAGCAGCAAAAAGACTCACAATAATCATGAATAACAAGTTATTTTTGGCCGGAGTCCTGAATTTAGAATGCACTTCAGAGAATACTTTCGGCATCAATCCATCTTTACTCATCGAGAAGAACACACGGCTCTGCCCCATCAGCATCACGAGGATCACAGAAACATATCCTCCTAAAATCGCCAATAATATCGCATTATTCAACCATGGATAAGCTGGCGTAATCATTCCATTCACTCCCATAGGGCCCATTGCCTCTACTGCAATTGCTACCGGAGCAATTCCGTCTTTTCCGGCAAAAGCCTGGTAATTCACAACACCTGTCAGCACATGGGCAAACAGCACATACAATACGGTACAAATTCCCAGTGAGAGTAAAATTCCTATCGGCATATCCCTTTTTGGATTTTTCGCTTCCTGAGCTGCTGTAGATACGGCATCAAAACCAATATAAGCAAAGAAAACAATAGCCGCAGCCCGTATGATTCCGGAGAAACCAAATTCTCCAAAGGTTCCTGTATTTTTAGGTATATAAGGAGTATAATTTTCGGGCCTGATGTATTGCCATCCTACAGCAATAAACACCAGTACAACCGTTACTTTTAATAAAACGATTATCCCGTTTACAAAGGCAGATTCGCGGGTACCGCGCATCAACACCAACGACATTACAATTACAATTAAAACGGCAGGAAGATTGATCACCCCACCTTCAAAGGGGGAAAGCATATAGGCATCATCGATATGAATACCATAGCCCCCGAGAAATTTACCGAGATACCGGGACCAGCTAATCGATACTGTAGCTGCTGCAACAGCATATTCCAGCACTAAATCCCATCCGATAATCCAGGCTACAAATTCTCCCATAGTGGCGAAAGAATAGGTATAGGCACTACCGGCAACCGGAATCATAGAAGAGAATTCCGCATAACACAATCCTGCAAAAATACATCCAAAAGCAGCTACCATAAAAGATATGGTGATCGCCGGACCCGCATTTGTTGAAGCCGCAAGACCTGTAATTGAAAATAATCCTGCTCCGATAATGGCGCCGACGCCTAAAGCTACAAGACCTGGAGCTGTTAGTGTTTTTTTTAATCCTTTTTCAGATTCTGAAGCTTCCTCTAATAATTGCGACAGTGGTTTTCTTTTCCAAATAGACATAAATATTGCTACTTTAATTATTTTATGGCTCCAAATATAGTTTTTATAAAATAATTACCGTGAAAAAGCTAAAGAATATTCAATCGAAATTCCGTTAAAACCAGAATCCCATAGAAAACCACCAAAAATGCTGACTATTATCTGGTGACCACGAGTATTTCACCTCCAAAGGTCCAAGTAGCGTTTCGAGGCCATACCCTACTGCATAACCGGAATAGGTAGGTATGGAAAACCAATCGAGCCCATCAAAAATATCATCTCCGATATTGGCATAATTGGCATAAAAGTTCACGTGGTTTTTGCGGATAAATTCAAAATCGGCTCCGAGTGTACTTTTAATATAGCTGTTCCCGATAAGGCTTACAAAATCATATCCGTAAAACGGCTTGATATTATTAAACGGATTAAATCCGTATCCTCCTAAAACAAAATCCATATTTCCACTTCCTTCCCCAATCAGGAAACCGCCTTCACTCTGGAACCGGAATGTCAGTCTTTTGAAGATACTGGTAGCATACCCAAAATTCCCCTGCGCTATTGAAAACCGACCAAACTGATCACCATTAAATGTAGAAGAATACAGCAGCCATTTGAAATTCCCATCAAAATAAAACCCGGATTTCGGGAAATACTTATTGTCGTAGGTATCAAATTTGACGTATCCGTAAGTACTGATGTAGTTGTTGTCTTCGAATGATTTATTCCCAATATCAAATGTTTCGGTTTGTATATTCAGGTTTTTATGCTCCAGGCCGACACCGACACTAAACACCTGCCGGAATAGGGTCTGCAGATACAATTGATTGGTAAAGTCGGTGTATTTTATGGCAATTTTATTCGCGTCCGTTTCTACAGTACCATCCAATATAGAGGCCGGAACATCGGCTTTAAAACGGGTTAAACTGGAACGCACCCCTAAACTGAGGTAGAATCCATTATCGATATAATAATCAAAATTATAGCGGATATTATCCCCAAGGATCAAATCCAGTGACGTTACATCATTTTTAGTCAGGAGATTTTTTTTGGTATAATTGATCAGTGCAGCACTTTTGAATAATCCGTCATAATGAAGCCCAAATTTCAGGTAGGTGCTGGTTTTGGTTTCTTTCAGATCCAAGATTAGCTTATCGCCATTTTCGGAATCTTCAAGCCGATAATCGATCTGTTTAAAATTCTGGGTCGCATTCAGACTGCTCAATCCGGCATCCAGCTTATCAAACGTGAGGTTTTCATTGGATGTCAGTCTCATTTTTCCCAGTACATACGCCCTGGAATACCTTTTATTCCCAATAATCTCCACATCATGAATACAAATGGATTCCGGCAATACAAAACGCTCCTTTGGTTTTGGCGGTGCTTGCTGTTGCGCTACTAATTCCCGGATTTGCCTCTTAAATTTAGCGGCAGCGTCTTCCCCATTTTTCACAATTTGAGCACCCTGGTCGAATGAAACCACATTAAATCCTGTAATTGCAGGTTTAATATAAATATCGGTCGCTGCTGCTTTGGCTTTCATCCCCTGATACATTTGGAAATTCACGATCTGCATCACCACTTTCATCGCCGATCCCATGCTTTCGCGATTCAGGAGGTCTTCCTGCACGTCAACCCCAATAATAATATCGGCCCCCATAGCCCTAACTTCATCGATAGGGTAATTATTCACGACACCACCATCAATCAGATAACGCCCATCGATTTCTACAGGATTGAACAGCGACGGAAAAGCACCACTCGCTTTCATCGCCTGGGGCAAATACCCTTCCTTTAATATGACAGCCTGCCCCGTTTCAATATCAGTAGCGACACATAAAAATGGAATTGGCAGTTTCGAAAAATCATTAATATCATGTACCCTGTACGTCAGGCGGTTCAGTAAATTATACGTATTTTGGCCTTTAGAAAGTGCTAACGGAATCCCTATTTTAAATTTATTAAAGGGAAGTGTAAAGGCATATTTTTCATCATTATCTTTTTCATAAAATGATTTTACAGCACGCGGCAGGTTGTCCTGTACGATATTTTCAAAATCGGTATTCCGGAATATCGAATCCAGTTCGGAAGCGGAATACCCGGAAGCATAGAGCCCTCCAATTATCGCTCCCATACTGGTTCCTCCGATATAGCTGATTTCCAGCCCTTCATCCTCCAGTACTTTCAACACCCCAATATGCGCCAGCCCTTTTGCGCCACCACCACTCAAGACCAAACCTACTTTTAAAGGTTTTTTCTGCTCCTGAGCGAACACGGAACTGGAAATCAGCAATAAAAATAAAAGCGCTACTTTTTTCATTCCTAGTTTATTTAGGGGAATTGTAAAATTCGGTAATTTTTTTGGCTTTTGAAAGCCCTACAACTTCCGCTATTTCTTTTTCGGTGGCCGCAGCCATTCTTTTAACAGATTTAAAATGCTTCAACAGTACGATCATCGTCTTTTCCCCAATTCCCGGAATACTTTCAACCGAAGTCTGAAGCGCACTTTTACTTCTTTTATCCCGGTGGAATGTGATCCCAAACCGGTGTGCTTCATTTCGCAATTGCTGAATAATTTTCAGGGTTTCTGATTTCTTATCCAGGTATAATGGTACCGAATCGCCGGGATAGAATAATTCCTCCAGCCTTTTTGCAATACCAATGATTGCAATCTTACCTCTCAATCCCAGTTCATCTAAACTTTTCAGGGCTGACGAAAGCTGTCCTTTTCCCCCATCAATTATAATGAGCTGTGGCAAAGGCTGCTCTTCCTCCAACAGTCGTTTGTACCTCCGGTATACGACTTCTTCCATCGAAGCAAAATCATTGGGACCTTCGACCGTTTTGATATTAAAATGACGGTAATCTTTTTTACTGGGTTTTCCATCTTTAAAGACGACGCATGCCGCCACAGGATTTGTCCCTTGTATATTGGAGTTATCAAAACATTCGATATGCCTTGGCTCTACAGAAAGGCGTAAATCCTTTTGCATCTGCGCCATTATTCTTTTGGTATGCCTATCCGGATCTACAATCTGCAATTGTTTTAATTGCTCAATCCTATAAAATTTAGCATTGCGTATGGAGAGATCCAACAGTTGTTTCTTATCGCCCAACTGCGGCACAGTCACTTTTAAACCCTCTCCCAAATCCACCTCAAAAGGTACAATAATTTCCCTGGACAGCAATTTAAAACGTTCGCGAAGTTCCACAATCGCCAGTTCCAAAAGTTCCAAATCGGTTTCTTCCAGCTTTTTCTTAATTTCCATCGTATGCGACCGAATGATAGAACCATGGGAAATTTGCAGGAAATTAATATAACCCACACTTTCATCGGAAACAATGGAGAACACATCAACATTGGTAATCCGGGGATTTACAATCGTCGAACGGGACTGGTAATTCTCCAGCACTTCAATTTTATCTTTGATCTTTTGTGCTTCTTCAAATCGCATTTCAGACGCCAGCGTAGTCATCAACTTACGGAAATCCTTAAGGCTTTCTTTGAAGTTCCCTTTCAGTATTTCCCGTATGGCATCAATATTATCCTGGTATTCCGCCAAAGGCTGATAGCCCTCACAAGGCCCTTTGCAGTTTCCAATATGATATTCCAGGCATACTTTGTATTTTCCTGAATCGATATTGGGCTTATTGAGGTCGTAATTACAAGTCCGTAACGGATAGAGTTCTTTAATCAGGTCGACTAACGTATGTACCGTTTTAAAACTCGTGTAAGGCCCAAAATACTCTGAACCATCCTTGATCATATTGCGGGTAGTGAATACTCTGGAAAACGGCTCTTTTTTTATACAAATCCACGGATAGGTCTTATCGTCTTTCAACAATACATTGTATCGTGGCTGTAAGGTTTTTATAAGATTATTCTCCAGAAGCAGGGCATCGGTTTCCGTAGGGACAACGATGTGCTTGATGGTATTTATTTTACGCACAAGGACGTTTGTCTTACCAGTATCGTGTATTTTATTAAAATAGGAAGCGACTCTCTTTTTCAGGTTCTTTGCTTTTCCAACATACAGGATTTTCCCGTCTTTATCATAATACTGATAAACACCGGGCCCATCAGGAAGCGTTTGAATTTGAAGTTCTAAAGGAGTTTGCATTTTACAAAGTTAATCGGATAAATCGCAAAATCCAATTATTTAAAATCTCAAAAAAATGCTAATTTTTACCCACAGCATACAGTTGCCTCTTTTTATTTATTTTTTTGGATCGGAATAAGTACTTTTATACTTTCTATAGCCGATATGACTCATAAAAACAATCATACTATTACCATCTTAGATGAAAGTATCGCTCCGGGCGAAACCAAAACGATCAACATGGAAATTGCAAAACTGCATACCATGACGAAACTCAAAATCCCCATCATCGTTTCCCGATCTAAAATTAATGGCCCTGTCGTATTATTTTCTGCAGGATTGCATGGGGATGAAATTAACGGCACAGAAATCGTGCGCCAGCTGATCACCAAAAAAGTAAACCAGCCTAAAAAAGGGACGATCATCTGCATCCCGATCATCAACATATTCGGTTTCGTCAACCAAAGCCGTGAATTTCCGGATGGCCGCGACCTGAACCGTGTTTTTCCAGGAAGCAAAAATGGATCCCTTGCGAGTCGGTTTGCCTATTACCTGATGAAAGAAATCATTCCCAATGTGGACTATTGTGTCGATTTTCACTCGGGTGGCGCCAGTCGCTTTAATGCCGCACAAATCCGAATTGCCCCCTCCAATCCCGAGTTACGGGCTTTGGCTGATATTTTCCAGGCTCCATTTACCTTATTTTCTAAAAACATACCCAATTCCTTCCGGAACTCCTGCGACAAAGCCGGTGTCAAGATGTTACTTTTTGAAGGGGGGAAATCCCAGGATATTAATTCCTCGATTACTGTAGAAGGGGTGGAAGGCGCGAAAAGACTATTACAGCATCTGGGAATGCTCTCCGACAAATTAATCGCTTCCCAGCGTGTGACACCAACTATTCCTATTGAAAAGTCGGCCTGGATCCGCGCAAAATATTCAGGATTGTTCCACAACCATACCGAAGCGGGAAAACTGGTGGAAAAAGGAGAAGAATTAGCCCTTATAACGGATCCATTCGGTAAAGTGGAGCACAGCGTTAAAGCCCCACATCGCGGCTATATCATTAATTCAAACCATGCGTCAATTGTATACCAGGGCGATGCTATTTACCACATTTCACTTTAACGATCCTCCGAATGACAAAGAAAGAACTCCGACAGAAATACAAAACACTACGCAACAGCCTGCCCGCAGACCAAATTGAAGCACAAAGCCTCGCCATTGCCAATCAGTCAATCGCCTTACCCATCTGGAACGGCCTGTACTACCATTTATTCCTGCCTATCACCGAGAAAAAAGAAGTCGACACCGAATTCTTACTTCAGGTTTTAGCGGGAAAAGATAAGGAGATTGTAATTTCCAAAAGTGATTTCGAGCACTGCAAAATGACCCATTATCTCCTGACCGACAATACACGGATCCAGAAAAACGAGTTCCATATCCCGGAGCCTGTCGATGGGATTGAAGTTCCTGTACGTAAAATTGATGTTGTATTTGTCCCCTTGCTTGCTTTTGATACTTCCGGGAACCGTATTGGATATGGCAAAGGATTTTACGACCAGTTTCTTTCGGAATGCCGTCCGGAAACCCTTAAAATTGGCGTTTCATTTTTTGATGCTGAACCGGTGATTACTGATATTTACGAAAATGACATCCAGTTAGACTATTGCATTACCCCCAACCGGGTGTATGCGTTTTAGCGATTACAATCTGCATTCCAATACTGGCATTTGCTCATCTTCTGCCCTCAACCTTTGGTCAGCCTGACAGCTGCAGCTACTTTTGATTCATCGCACAGCTATACAATCGGCAATCCGATTCCGGAACTTTGTTTTAGAGTAATTGGGTTTCAGCAGTACTACTGTAGCTTCTTAAAATGAATTATTGCTGTGGATGGCTTGCGAAAACGCGTTTATTAAATACGATCATAATCCCGACCCCAGTAGAAACGGCCATATCGGCTACGTTAAAGATGGCATTGAAGAATGTAAACGGTTTTCCGCCCCAAACCGGAAGCCAGGAAGGCAAATTGCCCGACCAGATTGGAAAATAAAGCATATCGACCACTTTACCATGAAACCAGGTTCCGTAAGGTTGCGAAGAGAATAATGTGGCCACTTCCGACTGACTGTCATTGAAGATAACCCCGTAAAAAACGGAATCAATAATATTACCAAAAGCCCCAGCCAAAATAAGCGCAATGGCTGTAATAAAATAAGCGGAACTATTTTTTTTCACGGCATCGTAAAGCCAATAGCCAATACCTCCTACTGCCACTACCCTGAAAAGGGTCAGAAACAGCTTACCATAAGCACCGGGGATTGCAACACCCCAGGCCATTCCTTCATTTTCTATAAATAAGATTTTAAACCAGTTAAAAACAGTTACATCTTCTCCTAAAACAAAATGTGTTTTGATATATATTTTTGAGATCTGATCAATTAACAGCACAATAACTATTAAAAGGTAGGCTTTCTTTAATGACATTTTCAGTAATTTATGGCGACAAAAATAAAGAATTAAAACATAAAAAACGCCCCGATATCGGAGCGTTTCAATTATTTATACAAATAATATGATTATTTCTGTAAATTTTTTGCTTCAATACTCATTGTAGCGTGCGGAACCAGTTTCAAACGGTCTTTTCCAATTAACTTACCGGTTACTTTACATACACCGTATGTTTTATTTTCAATACGAATTAAAGCATTTTTCAAATCGCGTATGAATTTCTCCTGACGTATAGCCAACTGTGAATTTGCTTCTTTCGACATGGTCTCGCTTCCTTCTTCGAAAGCTTTAAATGTTGGGGAAGTATCGTCTGTACCGTTGTTAAGGTCATTCATATAAGCACTTTTAATCAACGCAAGGTCTGATTGTGCTTTTTCGATTTTTTTTGCAATTAATTCTTTGAACTCTGCCAGGTCAGCATCTGAGTATCGTACTTGTTCATCTATCATAATTTCTTATTTTGAAATTAATACTATTGTTTTTACTTGGTCAAATTCAATTTCCGTACCGTTTTCGATACTATCTTTAAAAATCAGTTCTTTGGTAAGTGTTTCCGACTTGATATATTCCTCGTTACTTTGTATGGCTTCTTCAATAACACCATTCCTCTGAATGTATACCGTAATCTTATCCGTTACTTCCAGACCTGAATCTTTTCGTATATTCTGTATTCTGTTAACCAGTTCTCTGGCAATACCTTCTTTCCTTAATTCTTCGGATATTGTGATGTCTAATGCTACTGTAATCGATCCTGAATTCGCAACCAGCCATCCTTCAATATCCTGGGATGAAATCTCTACATCCTGCGAAGTTAAATTAATACTTTTGTCTGAAATGACAATATCCAATGCTCCGTCCTTCTCCAATGCAGCGATCTGCTCCTGCGAAAAAGACTGTATCTCTTTGGCAATCAGCCCCATATCTTTCCCAAAACGCGGCCCTAAAGCCTTGAAATTGGGTTTAATTTGCTTCACCAATATACCGGAAGCATCATCCAGTAACTCGATTTCTTTCACATTTACTTCGGCTTTTATCAGGTCGGCAACGGCTTCAATTTCCGCACGCTGATTCTCGTCAAGTACCGGAATCATTATCTTTTGCAAAGGTTGACGCACTTTAATCATCTCCTTCTTGCGCAGTGATAATACCAATGAAGAAATGGTCTGTGCCTTCTCCATTTTGCTTTCTAATGATTTATCAACAAAGTTATGAGCATATTCAGGAAACTGAGCCAAATGTACACTGTCATATTTTTCTGACTGTGTCGCCTGAGTTAAGTCTCTGTAAAGTTTGTCCATAAAGAATGGCGCTATAGGCGCACCCAATTTGGATACGGCCAAAAGGCAGGTGTACAGGGTTTGGTAAGCCGCTATTTTATCCTGGGCATACTCGCCTTTCCAGAAACGTCTCCTACACAAACGTACATACCAGTTACTAAGATTTTCCTGAACGAAATCAGAAATCGCACGTGCTGCTTTTGTAGGCTCGTAATCGGCATAGAAACCGTCTACTTCCTTAATAAGCGTATTCAGTTCTGAAAGCATCCACCGGTCAATTTCAGGACGCTCATTCAAAGGTACCTCGGCTTCACTATAACTGAAACCATCGATATTAGCATACAAGCTAAAGAATGAATATGTATTGTATAGCGTTCCGAAAAACTTCCTGCGTACTTCAGCGATACCATCGATATCGAACTTTAAATTGTCCCACGGATTGGCATTTGAAATCATATACCAACGTGTCGCATCCGGACCGTATTCTGTCAAAGTCGTAAATGGATCAACTGCGTTCCCGAGACGTTTGGACATTTTCTGCCCGTTTTTATCCAGTACTAAACCATTCGATACTACATTCTTATATGCTACCTTATCAAACACTAAAGTCCCTATGGCATGTAAGGTATAAAACCATCCTCTCGTCTGGTCGACACCTTCTGCAATAAAATCGGCTGGAAATGCTTTATTTTCATCGATCAGTTCTTTGTTTTCAAAAGGATAATGCCATTGCGCATAGGGCATGGCACCTGAGTCAAACCATACATCGATCAGGTCACTTTCGCGTTTCATCGGCTGGCCGGAAGGAGAAACCAAAATGATTTTGTCGACTACATTTTTATGCAGGTCTACCAAATCATAGTTTTGCTCTTCCATATTCCCTATTTCAAACCCTTTAAAAGGATTCTCTGCCTGGATACCGGCTGCTATCGATTTTTCTATTGCAGTGTACAGCTCCGCTACAGAACCAATCAGGATTTCTTCCGATTTATCTTCTGTCCTCCAGATCGGCAAAGGAATTCCCCAATAGCGGGAACGGGAAAGATTCCAGTCATTTGCATTTTTAAGCCAGTTCCCAAAACGGCCTTCCCCGGTAGCTTTCGGCTTCCAGTTGATGGTTTCATTCAGGTCGAACATACGTTCTTTGATCTCGGTTACCCGGATGAACCAGGAATCGAGGGGATAATATAAAATAGGCTTGTCAGTTCTCCAGCAATGTGGATAACTGTGTACGTATTTCTCTACCTTAAAGGCTTTATTTTCTTCTTTCAGGCGTATTGCGATTTCTACATCTACGGATTTTTCCGGTGCTTCGCCCTCATTATAATATTCATTTTTTACATATTTCCCGGCAAAATCCTCCATGTGACTGGTAAACTTACCCTGCAGGTCTACTAAAGGCACTAAATTGCCATTTTCATCCTGAACCAACATTGGCGGTACCTCAGGATTTGCTTCTTTCGCTACTTTGGCATCATCTGCACCAAATGTAGGCGCGGTATGTACGATTCCGGTACCATCTTCTGTGGTTACAAAATCACCTGAAATAACGCGAAACGCATTTTCAGGAGTTTGGTAAGGCAATACATACGGCAATAATTGCTCATAGCGAATGCCTACCAAATCGGTTCCTTTGGCTTCTGCCAGGTAACGGAACGGTATTTTTTTATCGCCTTCTTTAAAATTTGTAAAATCAGCCTCCTCGGTGCTTTCAAAGAAATTCTTACCGAATTGCTTGCCCACCAGGTTTTTGGCTAATACTACATTTACAGGCAGGAAAGTATATTGATTGAATGTTGCTATCAGCACATAATCGATCTTTGGCCCTACTGTAAGTGCTGTATTGGAAGGCAATGTCCACGGTGTAGTGGTCCACGCCATAAAATCTACTGCTCCAAATCCCTGAAAAACGGCAGGCAGTGTTTCAGGTAAGGTCCTGAATTGCGCTACGATCGTTGTATCGGTCACATCGCGATAACTTCCCGGCTGATTTACCTCATGAGAGCTGAGTCCTGTTCCTGCTTTTGGGGAATAGGGCTGGATGGTATAGCCTTTGTATAGCAGATTTTTATCGTAGATCTGTTTCAGCAGCCACCATACGCTTTCCATATATTTGGACTTATAGGTTACATACGGATCTTCCATATCTACCCAATAGCCCATTTTTTCGGTAAGGTCATTCCAAACATCGGTATAACGCATCACTGTTTTTTTACAGGCTTCATTATATTCTTCAATGCTGATTTTCTTCCCGATATCTTCTTTTGTAATACCAAGTTCTTTTTCTGTTCCAAGCTCTACCGGCAGTCCGTGTGTATCCCACCCGGCTTTACGTTTTACCTGAAATCCTTTTTGAGTTTTATAGCGACAAAAAATATCCTTAATCGATCGTGCCATCACGTGGTGAATTCCCGGTAAACCATTTGCCGAAGGCGGCCCTTCAAAAAACACATACGGTTCAGCACCTTCACGGGAGGTTACACTTTGCTGGAATATCTTTTCTTCTTTCCAGAAATCAAGCACTTCATTAGCCACATTTGGCAGGTCAAGTCCTTTGTATTCAGTAAATTTTGCACTCATTTTTGTCCTATTCTAAAATCGATTTGCGAAAGTAATGATTTTTTTTATTACTTAGCCGTTTCCCGATTGATAGTTATGGCTTCAGTGCCTATAGCCTGCCAAAGTTCCAAGTTCTGTTTAACAACAAACATTTTTTTTTTAAAACCAGTGATTTCCAGATCGATCCTTTTCAAAAGTGTAATATCCGAACTTTTACACCTGCCGTTCTTTGTCCGGGAGTGGTATGTTATGCGTTGCATTATAGCACTTTGTAAGCCATGCGGCAATAAAGGCTGGCCGTGCATACTCCAAATAATCCAGATAGAGCAGGTTTGCAAAATAGCCGGCCTCATTTTTTTGTTGATAGGATAATACATTGCCTAAATTACGATCGGCGTCGCTCGCATACATCCAGACTGCAGTGGGCGGTGTTAAAGTCCAGGAAAGCAAAAACAAGTCGCAGGGAACCTTAGGATCATGCGAACACTGCCCTTTAAATGCTGCTAATTTTTCCAACTGATCGTCTTTCATCTTTTCATAGCTCATCGTATTGGAATAGTCATCAAAAACCGTCAGGTGTGCTTTAGCCACATCTCTTGCATCCCAATCGCGGTAGACCCAAAAACCGGGCTCCGGGTCATTAATGGCCCAATCACCATCCACCACTACAATAATCCTGCTGCCCCATTCCAGGTACTGCCCCATTGTCAGATCGGCCAAACGGGTATTTTCAGGCAGGTGCGCAAACAGCCATGGCCCTAAATAATGGTGAATTTTCTTTTTCATTACGGTATAGCTGTCCGAACTAAAATCCTTAAAATGAGAAAATTTCAGGATAATAAGCTCTGTATGCCCTTCATTAAAAAAACGCTGTATATTCTGGAGTATTTCTTCCAATGGCGGCCCGACAATAATACCATGGCAGATGTACAGATTTCCATTGGGACGAAGATCAAAATAGCGGGCACCCGCATTCAGCTGTCCATAAAAATCAAGATCCTGCGTTTGCCCCAATGTGCTAATCCCCGAGGTATACATTCCTGCATCGTGTGTTGCTGGCAGTACCATTTTTCGCAATGCTACATTTTGAATAACTGGCAGCATATCGCGTATTAGATTGGCGGTATCCATCAGTCTTGAAGTGGAATACCACAATCCAAAACCGGTACCCCGATGTACCTGAACTGCAATCGTACCATCGGAAGACATTCCAACTACCGGAGTGGAGCCGGAATCATAATTTGTTGCAGGACTCCAAACGATCTTATTCCCTTTAACGACACCCGTAAGTTGCCATAAGCCTGTAAGCCCCTCCGATTCATGTATGGCCACCACCTTGCCGTTTCCGGTTACTGCTATACCCGGATGTGTTCCATCCTGATATTCGGTACTATTCCCCCAGACGATATCCTCCCCTTTGATCTGCCCAACGCGGTAAAATAATTTATCCCGCCATTCTGATTTATGTACTTCGATCACTAATCCGCTATTGGTGATACTTACCACCGGCATTACCCCGGAATCATATTTTCTGGATTTGCCCCAGGAAACGGCATTACCGTCCAGTTTTCCAACCCGGTAATACAATGTATCGAAATTTTGAGATTTGTGTACGGCCACTATAACTCCGTTATCATTTAGGGCTACATGAGGCTGCAGCCCACTATCGTATTTTTCCTCTGTACCCCAGGCAATGGTTTCTCCCCGGACAGCACCGACTTTATAGTAGAGTGAATTGGTAACCAAATTACTGGTTTCATGAACTTCAATTAGGGTATTGGCGTTATTCAGTGCGACAGATGGATTGTAGCCACTTGAATACCGTGTGCTTTTTCCCCAGGCCACAGTAGCTCCATGTATTGTACCAATATGATACCATAGGTCTGAAGCAACCTGAGACTTATGAACTTCTATCGCAGTATGAGTGTTGGTAGCCACCGCAGCAGATTGCCCGCTGTCGTATTGTAATGCAAGCCCGAATTGAATACTTTCCATAGTTCCCCCTTATTAAAATGATTTCATGTACTGCAAAACAAAAAACAAAGTCTTGCTTACTCAAAATTCAGAATAATACCTTTAGAAACAACGGTAGAAAATACCTGCTTTTACATCATCTTTTTATGGATTTCAGAAAAAGGATTAGATCAGCGGAAGGTCTTCCATCCGGATAATATTGTTTTGGATGGCATAAATAACCAGCCCGGCAATATTTTTGGCTCCTGTTTTTACAAAGAGATTGTTCTTATGGCCTTCTACAGTACGCTGTGTAATAAAAAGTGACTCTCCAATTTCTTTGGCCGTTTTCTGTTTGGTGATAAGCCGCAATATTTCTATTTCCCGCTCGGACAGTACATTGCCATAATTAAAGACTGGTTTTTGGGGTTTATTTGAAATCTGGGTGCGGATCATTTCCAATTGGTCTTCTTTGAAGTAAAAACCATTCTCTGCGACTATCCTGATAATTTCGACCAGCTCGATAGGAGAGATCCCTTTGGGAAGAAAAGCGGCCACACCTGTTTTAAACATAAATCCCATAAAGGAATTTTTATAATGGGAAGAAACCACAATTACTTTAATGGAAGGATAATGGGCTTTTAATTCCAGTGTCACTTCTACGCCGTCTAATTTTTTCATTTTTAGATCCAGCAGCAGTACATCCGGTAATTTTGGAATTCGGGGAAGCAAATCCATGAGATCTTCACCACTTTCAGCGGTGAATAAAACAGAAATATCTTCCTTTGCATTCAAATAATCCTGTAACAGACTGACGATAAGCGTATCATCATCGACGATACCTATGGAAATTGTATTCATGTGCTTTGAATTTTAGATTGTTGAAATAAAAACAATGCGGTAGTTCCTTTATCCTTTCGGGATTTGAATCGATAGAACCCCTCTAAATATTGCATTCGCAACTGTATATTCTGCATTCCCAAGCCTTTGGCCTCTTTTTCCGAATCAAAACCACAACCGTTATCGTGCACCAGCAGGATTAGCCAAAGATCTGTCTGCCGTAATTGTATGCTGATATGTGTTGCACCGGCGTGTTTGGATATATTGGTCATCAGCTCCTGAAAATGCGTGTGAGCTGGATTTTACTACGTACCGGAAAATCAACTTCTGACCGGATATCCTGGCGAAAGGCAATGGTCGTGTTTTTCTCCCAGGGAGCAATCAGCCCATAAATGAGCTCATGGAAGCTGGTATGTTCCAGCATGGGTGGACTCAGGTCATGGGAAATCCTTCTGGCTTCCTCGATACAGTCATTTAGTAACCGATCGGTTTCACTCTGGTCGTGCACCAGCTGATTCCTGATCCGAAGTACGGTCAGTTTACCAATTAAGGTATCATGCAAATCTGCTGCAAAACGCCGCCGCTCATTTTCCTGTACTATAATATTCGTTTCCTGCAGTTTTTTCTGATGGTCCAACTGCATCTTTGATTCTTTCAACTGATTTTCTACCATTCGCTTAAAACCCGTGTAAACGAGCCTTATAATCGAAAATACGAGTAAAAAAATCAATAAAATTACAATTACAATCCACGGTGCAATTGTTTGTGGGTCCTGCCATTTTTCCATATTGCACGGGTTAGAAACACATAAAACAACAGTGTCAGTATCAGGTTCGCAAACCAAAAATAAAATTTAAGTATCGAAGTTTCATTAATAAGGTAGTTAATCGGCAGGAAGAAAATCAAATTCAAAGAAAAAAAACCCAGTATAACCGAATTAAGGAGAAAAAGATCCCATTCCGTCTGTGTCTGGGAATTGATTTTTTCGAAGAAGTAGGCTATCGAAAAGCATACTATCAGAAAGGTGTCGACCACTTTGGAATACGATTGAAAATCTGCGACATGCAACATCTTAAGGCTCCAGATTTCCCAAAGCATAAAGAGTACCGCAATACCAATCCCTATTAAAAATACCTTCTTATTCTTTTTGAGCAGATTATAATACAATATGGAGAACACGCCAAGTTCCAATAGTGCAAAAATCAATATAAAAATCAAATTATTGCCGTATACATGTCCATAGATACGGCTTATAATATCTGTACTTAAAGCGATAAGCAAATAATACATAATGACTTTATGGCTCAAGTCCAGTGACCGGTAGCAATACACCCCAGTCACTACACCAACAAACAGAACTATAGGAGATACAAAAGTAAACAGATCCAACAGTTCGTAAAACGTCATACTTTCTCAGCCAGTTTCAAAAGGTTAAAATGTTCCGGCTCTAAGTCAAAAGGTTTGAATGGCGGAACAGGACGTACTGTATCGTAATAAACGACCTCTTGTACCTTGGTAAAATCAATTCCGGAAACGATCACTAAGTCTGCTGAATAGGCTGATTTATTCTCATCACTGGGCTTCAAGGCGAAATGACTTTGGTATACGTACTGTTCTTCTTCGGTTGAATTTTTCAGATATTCTGTAGGAATCGCAAAAGCCTTATAAATACCGTCTTTGGTATCAATGGTATCTTTTGCCCAGGTAGGAAAATCTTTATCCCAGGCCTGTATACGGCGCATGGCTTCTTCTTTGGAAATTTCGTGTCCGTTACCCAGGAGGGATTTGACATTGCATACGGTAATATGCTTTTCGATGACTTTGCGCTCTTCCCCGAATTTGTCACAATTGGACGGAATCAGGAAGAATTTCAATTCCCCTTTGCAAATGCCAGGGTACGCATGCAGGTAATCTGACTTCTCTTCTTTTTCTGTATCGTCTTTGTATTCGAAGTCGAAATACGTTCCCTGAGCCAGAAAACTCTCTATTTTTTTTAAATCTTTACAATCTGAATTCCAGTTTTTAATACTTTCCAGAATGGTGTCAAAATCGAATTGCTGTTCCATAATATTGGGGATAATTGGTAGGTTACTTTGTTTAACGTATACTAAAGACCTCTTGACCTCAATATACACGACAAACTTAATTTTTTAGCATCAAAGAAACAAGGATCTATTACAAAATATCAGTTTATTAACCCTAATTAATCCTTTTATTAGCAAATTTTATCCAAAAAAAATTGAAATTATACAATTTAAAAACATTTTATGATTTTTTACTGATTTTGATAACTCTACTAATCAGCCTATCTTTGCTGTATTCGCTATAGCTACAGCACTGTAGTCCCCCATAGCAGCATTCATTTTCTACCACCTCCCCCGTGATTTAAAATTAATAGCACAATAACAAACCTGGCAACTGTACAGCATAACACAGGATTACCTAAACAATTATTAAAATATCTAAAACATGAACATCACCAATCAATTGGGCCAACTACACAGCAAACATAGTCCTTCTAAAGTATTTTTAATTTTTGGCATCTTTGCCAGTATGCTTTTTATCGGGATTGCTATTTTTATTTATTTTGGAGCCATCCTACCTGTTTTAGAAGGAACGATGCATTTTTCCGGAGACATTACTGTTTTATACTGGTGTATCCTGTTTTTAGTAGTCGTTGGTTTCGGCATTCTGGCATTGGCACTTTTCCGTAATAAAGGAAAAACGTTTTACCTCTATGATTTAGGAATTGTCACAGTAGATCAAGGGCAGCAAACCTCATTATTGTATGAAAATATGCAGGACGTATATCTTTTTACCTCCGGAAAAAGCATAATTGCAAACAATATTGCGTTCCGTAGCGGCAATACCAGTCAATGGGGAGCTATCAGTGCCAAATATAATAATGTCTCCAAAGCTATTGACACTATTACCGGACAACATACCGAATTGTATGCCTCTAAAATGATTCAGGAATTAAAAAACGGCAAATCTGTTACCTTTCATTATATTGATTACACTACTGCTATTGGCCGATGGATATTTAGCATGGGAACCAATGATTTCCTCAAAGTAACACCAAAAAGCATTCAGCTCACAACCGAAAGTATCATCGTGGATTCGAAAAAAACAGCGATTAAAGACCTCAGCCACTTTTCGGACAACAACTGGACCAATGAGATCAAATTGCTCACCCATAGCAATGAAATAGTACTCCGCACTTCCCGAAATGGTATTTTTAGCAGTGATAGCTTTACAGTAGTAATGGATTTTCTGATTAATCAAAAATAGTACAATTTAATTCCATCTAATTAGTTTTAAAAGAGGCTAGCGTACTGTAATTGACTATTTTTGAGATACTAATCACTATATCTTTATGAAAACAGCAACGGTACTCCTTTTGTCATTGAGCTTTTTTATACATTCTGGTCTTCAGGCACAACAAAAACAAACTACATCCAACCGTCAGGCGGATGCTTTTATTGTCGGAAAAATGAAAAGCCTAAAGATTCCAGGATTGGCATTTGCAGTAATCAAAGATGGAAAGCAGGTATACAGTGCCACTTATGGGATGGGAAACTTGGAATGGCAGACAAAAGTAACACCACAGACCAACTTCCAAATTGCATCCTGTACCAAACTTTTAACCTCAACATTGGTATTAAAAACCCTCTATAATGGCAAACTGAATCTTGAGGATCCGGTAAGCAAATATGTTGATTCGATCCCCTTTTACTGGAAGGAATTAAAGATAAAGCACCTGTTGAGCCATTCCAGTGGCATCCGGAATTTTGAGGGTGACACTTATGCCTCAGAAACTACAGTTTTAAAAGCCATAAAAGAAGCCGCACCAGAATATGCGCCCGGAACAGACCAGCACTATGCACAGTTTGACTTTATGCTGATGGGGTACATCCTTGAAAAAATATACCACAAACCGTTTGTTCAAATTCTGAAAGATGAGGTAACAACCCCGCTTGGAATGAAAAATGGCGGATATGACATGGAATTAAAGGTAGGAACCTTTATGCGAACAGATCTTATTCCACAAAAAGTCACTACCTATTATGACCTGGAAGGAAAAACACAGGCCTATAAGTTTCTTTATCCTCAGTTTACCTATACCGCAGGCGGATACTTTGCCTCTTTAGACAACATGTCCCAATGGGCTATTGGTCTCGATCAGGGTACGTTATTTCCTAAAGATTTCGGGAACCAATATATTTATGAACGGGACAGTATCGGAAGTCGTATTTCTGAATTTTCGAAAGTAGGCTGGGCTTTGGAAAATGAAAATGGAATACTGTATGGCGGTCATAGTGGCGGCCCAGGACTTGGTGATATCCTGCGTTTTCCAGAGGAAGGATATACTTTTATTGTACTTTCCAATGACGGTGAATTGCTACCCGATTTTGCCAGAGCTATTGCTCCCTTGTATATTAAAGCATTATCCCCAAAAACCGAAATTCGTAAATTTGAACGTTAGTCCTTCTTAAATAAAATCTACTTATGAAAAAACTATGGTTCCTTATCTGCCTGCTTTCAGTTACTGTACACAGTACCGCACAGCAATTAAAACCCGGTTTCGACAAAGCAGAGTACATTGAATTATTAAAAGTCACTGCAAAACATACCAATCCCGATCATTTTAAAGATGTGCCATATCCCGAACATTTCACACTGGCTTACCGCTCCCCAATTGTAGGGCTGGAAAATACCTGGGAATTGTGGACCAATCCTGAACATGTTGCGGCTATCAGTATCCGTGGCACTACAGAAAATACACTGAGCTGGCTTGCGAACGTATATGCGGCTATGGTCCCTGCAAAAGGCGAATTAAAATTAGGGCCTAATGATACTTTTCCCTACGAGCTTGCCGAAAATCCGGAAGCCGCAGTCCACGTAGGCTGGCTCCTGTCTACTGCTTATCTCAGTAAAACGATGGTTCCCAAAATCGATTCCTGCTATAAAGCCGGGATCCGGGATATCCTTATTGTGGGACACAGTCAGGGCGGTGGCATTTCCTATCTTATGACCGCTTACCTCTATAACCTCCAGAAACAAAAACGCCTGCCGGCTGACATTCGTTTTAAAACCTATTGTAGTGCAGGGCCAAAACCGGGGAATCTGTACTTTGCTTACGATTATGAAGCCCGGACACAAGCCGGATGGGCCTATAATGTGGTAAATGCCAGCGACTGGGTACCCGAAGTCCCTTTTACCGTTCAGACCACCGACGACTTTAATGCAATCAATCCTTTCGCTTCCGCAAAAACGATGATCCGGAAGCAGAAGTTCCCCAAGAACCTGGTATTAAAACACATCTACAATCAAATGGATAAACCTTCCCGAAAGGCACAGCGGAAATACCAAAAGTACTTAGGAACCATGATGGCAAAGCTAATCCGGAAGAATATCCCCGATTTTGAACCACCTGCTTATTATCCCAGCAACAACTATGTCCGTACCGGGAATACAATAGTACTTCAGGGTGGTGCGGATTATATTAAGCTGTATCCTTACGATAAAGAGAAAATATTCCAACATCATTTCCCGGCACCTTACCTCTATCTGGCCCAGCAACTGCCGAATGAATAGCAGCATAATTTTTATCACTTCATACCCCGCTTTCATTACAGAAGCAGGGTTTTTTATTTTTTTTAACTTTTACAGGTGCTATTTTAATAAAATTATAATAAATGACGAGGGTAAAACTGTTATTTTTGGTTGGCTTAGTACAGTACGATTTTCTTCAGAATAGCTTTTCCCGATGATATGGGAATTCTTTTTTTGGGACAATCTGTACCAGGCCCTAACCTTAATTATTTTAAACCCCTCTAATGAATCTTAACAAAACCTACACGTCGATACTGCAGGGATTACAGCAGTTCGAAGTAACAGCGGCCCAGGAATTGCCAACGCTAACCCGGGAACAACTTAAAGAACGTACCGGATGGCTCAGAGGCCTGGTGCTTTTGGATCTTGCAGCGACACAGTTGCCGGAAAATAAAGAAACGGTATATGATTTTTACCTCAAATTAATTACAGAAAATCTCGACTTCAAAGCCAGTGTCTATTTGGATGATGAAGATTATGATTTTTATTTCAGGACCATTATGGAGGTGTTGCACAAGCTGGCGCCCCACTTCCCTGAGGTGTATACGCAAATTGCCTTTCAATACCGCGAAGCGCGAAGAAACTACCGCGATGCCGAAAAAACAGCTGAATACCTTGATAAAGCCATTGCCCACAATATCCCAATGGCAATAGCAGTAAAGGGATATTTCCTCTATTACGGTATTTTACTGGAAGAAGACCAAAAAACCGGACTGGAACTACTGAACAGTTCAGATCATTTTTGGAATCAATTGTACCGAGGGTATATTGCTTTAGGCGATGGTGAAAGGGACAGCATTCCCGCACTTATTGCAACATTAAAATCGTTAGCCGATGCACAGAGCTACAAAAGCGTGCTTTTGTTTGAAGCGCATTATTACGATGTTACAGAAGATTTAGCCGCAGCAACAGCTGCTTATAAAAAAATAACCGACGAATATGAAACCGGTTATTCCTTATTCCGCCTGGGCACTATAAAATTTGCCGAAAGCGGAGATGAAGCCTCAAGGGCCGAAGCTTTTAGTCTCTGGCAGCAGGCCTTTGAAATGGGAACCATTGATGGTGCCGTCCACCTTGGTTACCATCAGTTACCGGAATCTGGTGAAGCAAAAGCTTTTGAACCTGCCATACACTGGCTCCAGCTTGCTTATCTGTACAACAATGCTTATGCTGCACACAGGCTCGCCCTGATTTACCTGTATGCTCCCGAAATGATTGACATTGAAAAAGGGATGCATTATCTGGACGAAGCTATACTGAATGAATCTGCTGATGCCCTGCTCGATAAAGCAGAAATGCTATTGGAAGGCGCACTCATTACACAGGATGAAGCGCAGGCTTTTGTACTTTTCCAAAAAGCTGCCGACAAAAAAATACCGTATGCACTGAACCGAATGGGCTATTTTTATGACAGTGGCATCTTCACCGGTGAAGCACCAAATCCTGTAAAAGCACTGGCCCTGTATGAAGCAGCAGCCGAACAGAATTTCCCCGGAGGGATTAATAATGCCGGAAGGATCTACCGTTATGGCGATCCGGAACTGCAGGACATGAAAAAGGCACAGGAATTCTTTGAAAGAGGCGTTGCTGCCAATGCCCCCTATTCCATGATCGAACTCGCTATCATGCATGAGGACGACACACTGGAACGCGATTACCAAAAAGCTTTTGATCTCTACCACCAGGCCGCTACACTCGATTATCCGTATGCCATACAGGCAGTGGGTAATTATCTCGAAAATGGTTTTCACAACCAGAATCCTGATCTGGAAGCGGCATTCGAATGGTTTAAAAAAGGAGCCGAACTGGAAGATGCTAATTGCCAATATGAAACCGGACGCTGTTACCGCTATGGCGTGGGAGTAGCCGAAAATCCCGATGAAGCCATTGCCTATTACACCAAAAGTGCCGAAGCTGGAAATCCAAAAGCTATGGTCGAACTGGGGCTGTGCCATGAATATGAATATGGTGTTGCTTTTGATGCCCATAAAGCCATGGAGTATATGCAGCAGGCCGCCGATTTGGGTTATTATTTCGGGGAATACAAACTGGGCTATTATTACATGCACGGACTGGTAGAACAGGATACCCAAAAAGGATTGGAATGGCTTGAAAAAGCAGCCACAGCCGGTTATCCGTATGCGATGTTGGAAATTGGCGATTACTATGTCTACGATTATGATGGCATCGACCAGTCGGAAAAAGCATTCGACTATTACCAACGTGCCTATGAGCTGGATGTAATCCACCAGGGTATGGGACTCTGTTACGAATACGGTATTGGCGTGGAAGCCAATATGGGAGAAGCCTTTAAATATTACCAAATGGCTGCAGATCGCGATTATGTGATTGCCATGTACCATACCGGGCGTTGCTACCTGGAAGGCGAAGGTGTAAAAGCCAATGATGCCGAAGCATTCCGATGGTTTTATGATGCTGCACAAAGAAACAACCTCGCTTCCCAATATTACGCCGGATCTTTATTGCTAAAAGGAAAAGGAGTAGCTATGAATAAGGAAGAAGGACTGGACCTGCTGCAGAAAGCTGCAGAAGAATATGCTCCGGCACAATTTGACCTGGGGAATTGCTACCTTATGGGAGATGGTGTTGAGGAAGATGAAGATACCGCCATGTACTGGTTTGAGCAGGCCGCTGAAAATGGACATGAAAAAGCAATGAAACTGACTGGAAAAAAATAGACCAAAATAATATGGAAGAAAATCAAAACTACCTTTTTCAGGTGAACCTGAAAGGTATGATCTCCCTTTTATCCGAACATTTATACAGCAATCCTAACACCTTTGTGCGCGAATTGCTTCAAAACGGTGTGGATGCCATCACCGCATTGCGTACTATTGATGAAAACCACAAAGGAAACATCCGCATTCATTTGCCGGACAGCCATCGGGCGGAACTGGTATTTGAGGATAATGGCATTGGCCTTAAGGAAGAAGAAATCCATAAATTCCTGTCTGTAATCGGGGAAAGTTCCAAACGGGATGCCCTCGAAGCCAAGGATTATATCGGAAAATTCGGAATTGGGCTACTCTCCTGTTTTGTGGTCAGCGATGAAATTATCGTGGAATCCCGGTCTGCCTTTAGCGATACTGCCGTACGATGGACCGGAAAAGCAGATGGTACGTATTACATCACGCCGATAACCGAAGAACGCCCTATCGGTTCCAAGGTGATCCTGCTGCCCAAAGAGGCTTTTCGCCACTTGTTCCAATATGATGTTTTTCGCAAGAACCTCGACTACTATGGCGAGGCGTTACCCATGCCGATCCACCTCTACCACGAAGCAACTGCCGACTGGATCAATGAAGGTGGAACTCCATGGATGGATCCGAATACCCCCAAAGAAACCCTTTTGGCCTATGGCCGTAAAGCGTTCAACACGACTTTTCTGGATGCTTTCCCGATTACGTCTGAAGCTGGAGAAATCAGTGGTGTGGCGTATATCGTTCCTTATAAAACACAATTTTCGGGCAAGCAATCCCATAAAATGTACCTGAAACATATGTTTTTGAGTGATGATGATTGTGGGCTTTTACCGAAATGGGCTTTCTTCATCCGTTGCATCCTGAATACCAATACGCTTGATGCCACGGCGTCACGCGAGGCATTGGTTTATAATGAATCCCTGAAGCAGGCCAAAAAGCAAATCGGGCAGTCCATCAAAGATTACCTCAAGACCATTGGGCAAAGTGATCCCGATGTCTACCACAAACTCATCGCCACGCATTACCTGCACCTGAAAGCGATTGCAGCAGAAGACAATGAATTACTGCGGGTATTTATCGATGACCTGCCTTTTGAAACCAATAAAGGCATCCGCAGCTTCCGCAATATCCGGGAAGCAGGAACTACATTCTATTACACTCCCAATATTGATGACTTTAAGCAGGTGCGCCGCATTGCAGGCTCGCATGGTATATTGGTTATTAATGCCGCCTATACCTTTGAAGAAGAACTGCTCCGCAAAATCCGCCACCTGGAACCGGAGCTTACCATCGAGACAATTTCACCGGGTAGCCTGCTGAGTACTTTCCGTACCGTAGATGTGAGTGCCGACCCGGAATTGGCCGATTTTGAGAACCGTGCTGCTGCAGTACTAAAACAACTCGGATGTACCTGTAACCTGAAACGTTTTACACCCGAAGATACCGCTGCAATCTATGTGGCACCACAGGAAAACAGCGCACTCAAAAACAATAAATCGCCCAATACAGCCAATCCGCTGTCCGCCACATTAGGCGCTTTTGGAAACCAGAAAAAATCACGTCCCGTGTTGTGCTTTAATGCCGACAATAAACTGATCGAACGGATGATTGGGATCAAAGACCCTTATGTTTTTCCATCTATCATCCACATTTTATACGTTCAGGCTTTGTTGCTCGGAAAGTACCCGGTAAACGATACCGAAATGAACCTGTTCAATGAAGCCCTCCATAACCTGGTCATTATGGGAATGGAAAATTTTATCAATCTTTAAGCTTAAACCCCATGCGATATACTTTAGAAATACAAAAATTAATCAACCGTGCTGACCAGGAAAACATACATCCTAAAGATGCGGTCAAACTATTATTAGAAGCCATTGCGATTGCCGATGCCAACGATGATGTTGAATTTGGGTACGAATTGCGGGACGAATTGCTCAATAAAGGCTGGGGCATGGTGCAACGCGACGAATTTGTATCTGCTTTCAGCTGGATGCTGGACACCTATGATGAAGATCCCGAAAACTATGCCGCCGATGAATTGCTGTGGAAATACAAATGGATCATCAATGAGCTGTTTTCCAATCCGGACGTAACCCTGGAGCAGATTGGCAATGTACTCGAAGACTTCAAGCGCCGCTTGAAAGAACAGGGCTATGGACTGCGCTCGTACTACAGCAAGCAGCTGCACGAAGCACTGGCACAGGCAGACCAGGAAAAAATCAGGAAATACATCGATTTGGTCAATGCCCATCCTATTGATGAACTCAGCGATTGCAGGGCTTGCGAAATGGATAGCGAAGTGAGCCACCTCATCGAAGAAGGCAATTTTGCTGCCGCTTATGAAAAAGCATTACCCCTTTTGCAAAAACAATACACCTGTGCGCATGTCCCTATTGTTACCTTTTGCCAGTTGTGTTATATGGCGATCAAAAATAACGAGCACGAAAAAGCCGCGGAACTCTTTGCACAGGCCGAAGAAAACCTGCAGGACCGTACCTATGACTCCATGTTAATTACTGCTATCGGATTCCTGATCGTTTATCTTTTCCATACCGATACCGATAAAGGCTGGCATTATTTTGAAAAATATGTACCATGGGCGATGGATTCCAAGAAAAGCCGTGAATTTTTCTTTGCCCTTTATATGACCGAAGCCCTGCAAAAGGAAGATCCAAAAAAGACTGTAACACTGACACTACCGGTAGAGCATCCGCTGTTTACTGCAGATAACCGATATACGGTGCTAAGCCTTCTCGATTTTTACCGTGATAAAGCTACCGAACGCAGCCTTCAGTTTGACCAACGCAACGGAAATACCAATTTTACCACCCAATTGAAAAAAGTGCTTGTCTAAAGCACTTTTTTGCCTCACTAACTTATTTATAGCCCTTAAAACCTGATCATATGGGAATTTTTAAATCATTATTCGGCAAATCAAGCCCCGCTGATTACAACATTACCGGACTTCCTTATGCTACCGAGCAGGAACTGCTCGAGGCTTTTGGAGGCATTGGCTTAGACAAACAACGTGACTTACACGAGCTTATTGGCGAAAGCAACTGGAATATCGATATTCCCAAAGGAGAAATTACATTTGGATCGGTCACATTACCGGTACAGGTATTGGGTTCTTTTTCCCGATCATCAGAAACCTGGCTATGGGGTTGGGCCAATACACAAACTGACATTCCGCCCAAACACCTTGTACAGGCTAAAGCCCTGCAGGATTTTGGCACCCAAAAAAAGATCGATCTCCTGGATATGCCGCAATACAAGGCAGAAATCAATGACCTGCACCGTATCGGGATGATTGCGTCCGGAATTTTTGACTCCGGAGCTTACTACTTAGCCGATTATGGAGAAGGGGTATTGCTGGTCACTTTGGAATTCGATACCAAAACGCTGGACAGTGCGGCGGAACAGCTCCGCATCCTTAGTGTTTTTCCACAGCTTATTTCGCTGTTTGATCTCAATCACCGTACTGCATTACAAAGCTACCTCGAACATAAAGGATATAGCCTTACAGCAGATGAAGCATCGGTAACCGCTACAAAAAACGGACAGCAGATCACCGCTGCATTTGATTCCCAATCCAGAATGACACAACTTAACGGATAATCCTAGACACTAAAAAAACCATGACTTTAGCAAACGCCCTACAACTCATTCCGTCTTTTTGGGATCCCGAAGAGCCGTTTCCTTTTGGAAAAAACGATCACAGTAACCATATCCAAAGGCTTCAAGAAGAATTTAAGGATGACCTTCCCGATAGCCTCCTGGAATACATCCGTACTGCAGTGCCCGATGAAGATGTTGACTTTACCAATGTTGGTAGCACGATTACGCTTTATGGTATTGACCGTTTGAAGTACCTACAACCCGGATACAATTATGACGAAAAGAGCCAATCGCCTATTGAAAGCGACTGGAAAGCCAGTTTTTTCGTTATTGGTGATGAAGATGGCGACCCGATCCTGATCGACCTGCAAGAACCCGAAGACGGGATACTGGTACTGGAACACGGGGCGGGCAGTTGGGAATATGGCGAAAGCCGGGCAGCTACTATCGGGCAATTCCTGCTTTGTAGTGCCGCACAACACCAAATGCTGATGGCCGATGAAGATCCTATCGTAGATGATGAAGATGGCTTCTGCCTGCATCCGGAAGTAGCGAACTGGTATTTCCCAAAAATGAAGGAATGGGCTGGGCATTATTATCCCGAATGGTGTTCTGTTTTTGACAATAGCTAACCGAAAATCCCCTCCTTAATGAACAAATTCCTACCCGCATTAGCCCTGATTATATCCGGTAGTTTAGCCCATGCGCAACAGCAGTTTAGCCTTAGTGGTGGCTCTGCCAATTATGATGCTGTGATTACTGTGGAAAATTGCACAGATGGCACCTGTGAAGGCAAAGGAACGATTGTCCTTACCGACAAACAAACAGGCAAACTATTTCAGGCATTGACGTCCGAAGATTTGTATTTCTTCCTGAACAATGACCAGCAGCCCAGCGTAAATATCATACAGCTGTATAATGAGCAAAGCCCTTTAATCTTTCAGGATTTTAATTTTGACGGCACCGAAGACCTTGCCGTACGCAATGGGAATAATAGCAGTTATGGCGGACCCTCTTATGATGTTTATGTATATAATAAAACCCGGAAACAGCTGGTAATTAGCGATGAGCTGACGGCCTTAGCCTATGAAAATCTGGGCATGTTTTATGCCGATCCCAAAACGAAACGCATCACCACTTTTTCCAAAAGCGGATGCTGCTGGCACATGACCTCCCAATATGAAGTCGTCCCTAACAAAGGCTTAGTATTGGTCTCCGAATTGGAAGAAGATGCACAAGGTGGCGAAAAGGTGATTGTGACCACCCGCAAATGGGTCAAAAAGAAATGGGTCAGCAAAAGCAAAAGTTACCCGATCAAAACATATTACAAAGAGTAAGGTGTTTTTCCTCTAAAAGACAAATGTCGTATCCTGACATTCTTTTGTCCTTTTCAGTAGCCTATCGTAAAATCCGGAATGTATTTTTACACTTCTCATAAACCAAACAGTCTACCCTTTTACATCTTTACAGCATGGAAAAACCAACTATTGCCTATGACATTGCGTTTAGCGCAAACAATACCAACACCGGGGAAGGCTGGTGTTGTGGTGCTCCGACCGGAATTAGCACTACACAATGGCCAAGAGGGCGAAGCAACGGAGAGCCCATGGCACATATCTGGACGCTATTGGTACCCGAACAATACCGTACCAAAGGGAGTGAGTATATGGCCATAAGCCTTTTCCATGCGGATGACCATGTATCGGATACTATTGAAGATGTGGCCGCTCTATTTGAGTCCGAAACCTTTAAAGAACCTGCAACGGCGATTCCTTTTTGGAAGGCTTTACTCGATTATACCCAAAACAAACATCCACAGGAACAGTACTTTGAAGACCTCATCGGTGGTGGCTGGGCATTGATCTGGCTGACAGAAGCTGAATTCAGGAGTACTTCCACTGCGGTACCGGATCCTGCAATAGGGATTTATCCGGGATACGAGACTTTTGATGGCACCAATGCCTACAAACAAAATTCCCCTGCAAAATACATTACACTTGTCGAAAGAACCAATGATCCAAATGTTGGAAAGAACATCACCGAATTTCCGGATGAAGAAGAGGAAAATGCCTATGTTCCTTTGTTTACCACAAAAGCCGGAGCACTGGACCTGGACGATCGGTTTTTTGGAAAAAGCCATTTCGGCGGCACGAGTTCACCCTCACAAGGCGAACCCGACTTCAGCCCTTTTTATTTTGAATTTGATGAGGTCTTTGGCAATGCCAACCTGGGCGGTGATGGCGTAGCGCAAATTGACCTGCTCCATGACAAGTTCGACTGGTCCTGCGGATAAATCAACTGTATCATCTAAAATCAAAAAGCCCGAATGTTTTCTAAGAAAATATTCGGGCTTTTTATAGTACTGAAATACGATTAAAACAGATTCCTTTAGATTTCTCCTCGGGTATAATAATCAAAGTATTTACATTTAGAAAGGGCTTCTTTGTAAAACTTCGTCTGGCTGTATTCGTCATTCAATACATCAAAATAGTGAAACAGTTTATTATCCCGTTCCCGGATCATATTATACCACGTTTTGTAATCCGTTCCAAAATAGGCATCACGCTCACAGGAAGCAATCATGAAAGTCGCTCTGGCACGGAAATCAGTATTGGCACTATAGGCCACCGCTTTTTTGAAATACTGTAACGTACGGGCACTGTTGTCAACAATCATTCGGGTATAACCGAAATAAGTGTAGTTGTACCGTTCTTTTACGGCTTCAGGGGTCGTATTCTTGGTCCAGGAGGCATATAAATCCGATTGCCAGTAATTGGTCGTTTCATAAAACGGCAGGTTACGGTAATAGCCCACTGCACCTATATTTTGGTAATAATTCCCCAACAGGTAATTGGCACGCGCACCGGTTTCCGTTTTCTCCTTGGCCAGTGCTTCCAGTTGCAGCAACACTTCCACTAACTTTTTCTTGTTCATTTTTGCCGGGATAAAAGCAAAAGCCTTGTCCAGCACCACCGTATCGCTAAAAACCGTTTTTGCAGGCAAATCAAATCGCATGTTGATCCGGTTACTAAACAACAAACGGGAGATATTACTGTACCCATTAAAATCGAGGCTCAAATACTGGGTTTTCACATATTGTGCTGTGCCGGAATCATAGTTGTATTGGTAATGAACCGCCTCATAATCGTCCGGTACTTTTTTAAACCAGGCCAGTGCTTCTTTGTAATTGGCCAAACGCCAGTAATAGGTCCCTTTCAAATCGTATAATGCTGCCAGGATTTCCTTTGGGGTGGAAATGTCTTTGGCATCGGTAACAAAGATAAAAGGCTCTTTATTTTCATACGCCCGAATCAGGTCATTCACTATTTTACTATTCGGATTGGCATACAGGTCCGGAATCGTATTGTGTACCCGGAATGCTTTGGCATCCTGTCCGTTCATCTTATACAGGTGGCCTACCACTTCATAAATATAATCTTTGTCTTCAGTATGCGCTTTCAGGTAATCGTGTATTTTTTGTTCTTCTGCCGAACCGAGGGTTTTCAAATCAGCCAGGAAAGCATTAAAGCGTGTTCTTCCAATTTGTTTCAGCAATCCCGCATCGGTGGTTTTTACCTGATCCAATAGGGCATTTACTTTGGGGATATCCCGTCGCAGGAAAGCCAACTGCGCACTATATACCTGCCAGAATGCTTTGCGCTTTAAGGTTCTCTGTGTCAGCAATCCGGCTGCTACATTTTCAGCTTTCGCCAGTTCATTCAGGAGCGCCGGAGAAGGATTCATAAAAGAAGTGTCATTCCCTTCCTGCCCATAATACCAAACCGGGGTTTGTATCGCACGTTCCACCTTATTCAGGTAGCGTATCGCAAGGAGTTCCGCATAGCGTGAATTTGGATCTACGGCTATGATATTGGCAACTTCGGCCATTTCATCGTTAAAGGCATTATATCCTCGCATTGCATAAAGTGCTGCCTTGTCACTATCTTTTTTACAATAGGCCAGCGCACCTTCCCAATCGTGTTCATTTTGCAATTTAACGCTCAAATAAGCACTCTTTTTTTTATCTGTAGTGCTATGGTGAAAAACACGGCTAAACCAGTAGGAAGCCTCTGCATTACGCCCCAGGTTCGTTAGTGCGCCTGCCTTTTGCTCCAAAGCATAATAATACAATATATCCTCCAGACCAACGGCAGCGACATATTTGTCAAAGAAAGACAACGCCTGTTCATTTTCTCCATAATAATGTGCCAAACGCACCAATTGGTAGCCATAGCGCAATTGTAACTCTTTATAGCCTGCCTTTTTATAACCCTTTATGCCTTCTGCCACTAATTTTTGATAGGTCGCCGCATCGGGTTTTTCACCACGGTGTCCCTCCCATTCATATCCCTGTGCCGTCGCATACGGTTCCAGTGTTTTCGCATAGTTGAGGTACTCTATAGTTGCTTTCGCCTTTTTCGTGGTCGGATTATACTGGATCAGGGCTGCGGGAAGTACTTTGTATATTAAGTCATTCCATTGGTCATCTGAATAAGCAGACAGCTGTTTGTCATCCGAACCGAATTTTTTCCAGGCAGCAATATTCTCATCACCTGTTGTAATCTTATCGCCATACTGCTCCCCAAAGAAACTATTGCTGTACGTGAGCAGGAAAGGAGACAGGGTTTTATCCCCAATCAGCAATTGGTCATAAAGGTTATAATAGGTCGATTCAGAATCCCAGTCGCCACCGCCACAGGCATTCATAAAAGTTTCTACAGGAATACAAAAAACAAAGAAAAGCAGGTAATAGCGTATTGAAATCATGAGGCAAAGGTATTTAGCAATTGTTGTATTATATCGGCAGGGTATCGTTGTTGGAGGTCGTAATCCAAATGGTAAAAAATAATTTCAGTCGATTCCTGGTTGAGTTGTGCTTTTAGCGTTTGGGCAGCTTCCTGCAGTGTTGCCTGTTCTACTTCTTCCACTTTAATCATAAAACCGGCATTCAGCCACATTCCTTTCAGGTAATGCGGCTTGAGGACCCGGTAGAAATTCTGCTCCTCAGGCTCATACAAGTCCGGGTTATTCTGCAATTCCGCATTGCGCACGCCATTGATCAGTTTGATTTTCCCAAACGGATTCTGGACAATTGCCCAGCTGAATAATGGCAACGCGATATCGAGTGGTTTGGGATAGTCTTTCATCGTTCCGATATATTTTGCCGCTTCGGTATTTGGACATGCTAACTTAGCCTGCATTGAAAGTTAAGAAATAATCTTAATTTTAATCTATGAAACAAGTCCGCAAAATTTACGACAAGGCTTTTAAGGAAAAAGCCGTTGAATTGAGTTATGATAGAACAAATGTATCAGAACTTGCCAGGGAGTTAGGAATAACAGCCCCCCAGCTTTATAAATGGCGTAAAGAACTCCAGGAATTTGGAGAAGGAAGTTTTCCTGGAAAAGGAAATTTAAAACTAACTCCCGAGCAAGAAAAAATCCATGAACTGGAGAAAAAACTCAAAGATGCAGAGTTAGAACGTGACATATTAAAAAAAGCAATCGGCATTTTTTCCAAGAACGGTCGATGATTTATAGTTTCATTAAAAACAATGAACAGCTATTCCCGATTGAAAAAATGTGCAGAGTTCTACAAGTAAGCAATGGAAGTTATTACCGATGGAAAAAACAAATAAATACTGCAAGACAGCAACTAAAAAGCGCCATAAAAAAACAGATAGCATTGATTTATTTTCAAACCAAGCAACGATACGGGAGTCCTAGAATAACATTAGAACTTCGAAGCATTGGTTATAAAATTTCAAGAGTTACAGTTGCAAAGTATATGAAAGAACTTGGCTTGCGAAGTAAATTAAGCAAGAAGTTTAAAGTAACAACCAACTCTAGTCACAATTATTTAGTTGTCGAAAATGTATTAAACAGTGGATATGCAAACAAAAATTGCACAGTAAGTTAAGCTACATTTTTGTAATTAATTTGATTGTTGAATTCTTCAATAGTTGCATAATTTAAAGCAGAATGCCTTCTTTTTCTGTTGTACCAAATTTCAATGTATTCAAAGATTTCCAGTTTCATTTGTTCTTTAGAAATGAGTTTGTTGCCATAAATCAATTCCGTTTTCAAAGATTTGAAGAAACTTTCGGCTACAGCATTATCCCAGCAATTTCCTTTACGGCTCATACTGCGAGTTATTTTTTTATAGGAATCAAGAACATTTACAAACTTTTTACTGGCATATTGGACACCTCTGTCGGAATGAAAAATCAAACCATTTTTAAGATCTCGGTTTTTAATTGCCATTTTCCAAGCTCCAAGTGTCGTTTGCTCAGTGCTCATTGCGTTGCTCAAACTCCAGCCTATAATTTTTCTGTCGTATAAATCCATAATAGTGGTCAGGTATACAAATCCCTCTTTAGTTTGGATGTATGTAATATCTGAAACCCAAACCTTTGATGGCATTTTTACAGTAAACTCTCTGTTTAATACATTTTCGACAACTAAATAATTGTGACTAGAGTTGGTTGTTACTTTAAACTTCTTGCTTAATTTACTTCGCAAGCCAAGTTCTTTCATATACTTTGCAACTGTAACTCTTGAAATTTTATAACCAATGCTTCGAAGTTCTAATGTTATTCTAGGACTCCCGTATCGTTGCTTGGTTTGAAAATAAATCAATGCTATCTGTTTTTTTATGGCGCTTTTTAGTTGCTGTCTTGCAGTATTTATTTGTTTTTTCCATCGGTAATAACTTCCATTGCTTACTTGTAGAACTCTGCACATTTTTTCAATCGGGAATAGCTGTTCATTGTTTTTAATGAAACTATAAATCATCGACCGTTCTTGGAAAAAATGCCGATTGCTTTTTTTAATATGTCACGTTCTAACTCTGCATCTTTGAGTTTTTTCTCCAGTTCATGGATTTTTTCTTGCTCGGGAGTTAGTTTTAAATTTCCTTTTCCAGGAAAACTTCCTTCTCCAAATTCCTGGAGTTCTTTACGCCATTTATAAAGCTGGGGGGCTGTTATTCCTAACTCCCTGGCAAGTTCTGATACATTTGTTCTATCATAACTCAATTCAACGGCTTTTTCCTTAAAAGCCTTGTCGTAAATTTTGCGGACTTGTTTCATAGATTAAAATTAAGATTATTTCTTAACTTTCAATGCAGGCTAAGTTAGCATGTCCACAGAGAGTTTACTGTAAAAATGCCATCAAAGGTTTGGGTTTCAGATATTACATACATCCAAACTAAAGAGGGATTTGTATACCTGACCACTATTATGGATTTATACGACAGAAAAATTATAGGCTGGAGTTTGAGCAACGCAATGAGCACTGAGCAAACGACACTTGGAGCTTGGAAAATGGCAATTAAAAACCGAGATCTTAAAAATGGTTTGATTTTTCATTCCGACAGAGGTGTCCAATATGCCAGTAAAAAGTTTGTAAATGTTCTTGATTCCTATAAAAAAATAACTCGCAGTATGAGCCGTAAAGGAAATTGCTGGGATAATGCTGTAGCCGAAAGTTTCTTCAAATCTTTGAAAACGGAATTGATTTATGGCAACAAACTCATTTCTAAAGAACAAATGAAACTGGAAATCTTTGAATACATTGAAATTTGGTACAACAGAAAAAGAAGGCATTCTGCTTTAAATTATGCAACTATTGAAGAATTCAACAATCAAATTAATTACAAAAATGTAGCTTAACTTACTGTGCAATTTTTGTTTGCATATCCACCAATCACTTTGGGTTCAACAGAAACTCCTATTTGATAATACTTCATATCTTTTATGGATTGTTATTGAGACATGACACATAAATGATTATATGTTCCTATTCGTTCCTAACAGAAATCAAGCGTTATACTATTTTTATATTTGGGTTCAAGTTCCGAAATCCCGAAATCCAGTAATGTATCAATTAGTTTTTCCGAATAGAAAGGAGCTACTGTAGGCCTTATCCTTATAACATCCAAATTTGAATATGATTTCGGAATCGAAATTTTTTTAAATTTTATAAGAGGGAACTCTTTCATTGAATCGAAATATTCATCTAAATTTTTAATATTATGAAATTTCATATTATTCAATAATTCATGTCCCGTAAAAAGAAGAGACTTCTCAAAATTGATTTCTTCCAAAAGTATAGTCTTAAAAAAAAGAAGAAAATATTTCTCAAAAACATTTTCTATTTTAACTTCAAAAAGGCTTAAGTCGGGTGTTTTAAACAATTTTAAAATATCTATATATTTCTGACTATGTATTGAATACAAAAAGGAAATATTAGGAGTATATCTCATAATATCAGTGACCTTTGCCTTCTTTAACATTGTAGCATAAATTTCCGGAATCTCAATTTTTTGAATCTCTGCTTGGTTTTTCCAAAAAGCATCATTGTTATATTCGAAAAAACTTAAAAATTCTTTAAAATGCTCATCTAATTCCATTGCATTCTTGTTAATTTCAACTTGATGGATACCGTTTTTGACACCGATAATTTTGGGCTCCGCAGAGATTCCTATTTGGTAATATTTCATATCTTTAATTAAATTTCCGTCAATAAATCTTTTAGATATAAAACATGATATCTAAAAACAAGAAGAACCGATATCTATTTTAATTCCTACTTTTTATTACTATTAAACTAATTTGTTTATGCATCATTTATAGCATAATAGAACAGCCTTTTGCAATCTCATCATTTCTGAGCTTATAATTAAGACTTTGAATCCAATCTATTATAAATTCTTTTGCCAAAAAAACTTCTATCAAATAATGATATTTTCGCCGATTATTTTCTTTTATTTCTCCATCTTCTGCATAAGAAAGCAAGACATTGGAATCAAACTTTTCGATGTCTTCTTGGAAAATTATATAATCATCTTCTATCGAATCAATAGTACTAACTACATTAACTAATTTCATATTTAAAGATTTTAATTATTTACCCCATATTGCAAATCCTCCCTTACCGCCTCTGGATATAGAGTTTGCAAATAAGAACTGCCTATTGTATGCTGACTTTTAGGTACTAATTTTATCCATTCTTTTATTTTTGTTCTTTTAACCTTGCTTTTGTCTCGACTACTTTTTGTTTTAATTCTTCTGCTGTAACAAATCCTTTCCACAATTTAAAATCTTCTTTATATTCTGTAAATCGCTGGGATATATCACTTAAGTTAGAAAAGATAACATATTCAATATCTGTAAACGTACTTACGTCCATTTCATTAACAAATAAATTGTGGTACTCATTACAGAAAGTTGACTCATCAATTTTCTCCAATAAATATTGGTCAATAATCCAATCTAATTTGCCTTTATTCATTGCTTTAACTTTAGAATTTTTATGAATTTCCGGTCTTTTCATCGAAGCGGAAAGGAATAGTTATTTTTAAATTTATATTCTTGTTAAGTTAGTCAACTTGCTATTTTGAAAAATGTTTAGGATAAAAATCATCCTATTTTTGAGCACATGCTTCCAAATGCTCTAAAAAATAAGATCCTGGGAATCCCTTTGATTTTAACCATTGTATTTTATCACTATCGTTAAGTATTTTTTTGCCAAAGTTACTGCTGTAGCATCATTTGAGGAAAGTCGATAAGCCCATTCGAAAAGAATATTCTCAGGTTCATTTTCATAAGCTTTTTTTTGCATTTTAAAGGCTAAGCTTTCATCATTAGATTTTATATCATCATCTAATCCAAAATACCATTCAGAAATGTGAAGTATTTTGCCAATAAAGAATAAATATTCTGTGTTTTCTTTGAATTTAAAAAAAGATTGATTAAAATATTTTTTTAATAGTTCAGCCATATAATCATGTTCTAAAGCTGTATAGTCCTCTTCAACTAAAACATTATGTAATAAATAAATAGTTCTAATATAGGCTTCAACATCATCAGGATTATTTTTAATAGCATTTTGTACTAAATCAATAACGGGCTTCCAATCACGCTCTGCATGTTGACCAAATTGTTTTTCAACATTCTCAAATTGTTCTTTCCAATTCATAAGTAATATTTTAAGGTATAAACATTGTTCCTAATCTGGGAACGCCATTAACGACATTCCCTCTTAAATATACAGTTTGTCCACTTACAATAACGGGAACATCTTTAAATAAACCATTAGCTGGTAATTTTCCATTTGCAGAATTCAATACTGCTCTAACTGTATTTTCCTGTCCTCCTAACTGATTTACTAAAGATCCTAAATTATGTTTTGCAGGGAACAAATGTTCTAATTTATTTTGGTCTTTCATTACGATTGATACTGCATCATCAATTGTACTTTTAGTAAATTGTGTTAAAAGTTTAGCCTCAGCCTTAACCGCATATTTAGTACTCACTGCAGCCCAACCTAAAAAAGGTACCATCGAAGCTGTACTAATAGCAGCATTTACTTTATCGCCTCTGGCAGCATAAATAATAGCATTAAGCCCATCAGCAAATTCACCAATACCAGGAGCTAATCCAACTCCTTCAAGGATTTTCTGGAAACTCTCCAATTGTCGTTCTCTACCCTGTTCCCAAATATAATTATAAAAAGGGCTATTTCTATAAACATGGGTTCGAATCACATCCCCTGCTATAGAACTACCACCCGGACGAATAGTTACTGAAATTTCCGGTAAATTAACCACTTCCGTCAAATCCGTATACATTCCGCCCTGAATATCCACCATTCCGGTATATGATTGATTCACAAAAGAACCATATCCGTTATTCGTCCATATTGTATTTTTATTATCTGGACTATTATTCCAAAGCCCATTCATAAACGGATTTCCCCCCGCAATCAAACCCGTAGGGTCACTAAAAGATACTGGGTTGTTATTCCCAAACTGATAAGGGGTCATTGACATTCCCAGTTCTGATAAGGCGTCCATACTGTTAAATCGCCCTATGGCATTATCATATTGGCGGTAATCCATCGCCGTCATGTTCAACCCCAGCTCCGTCTGCAACTCCTGACCATTATACTTGTACTGATAAGCTTTTAAACCCTACCTCACACAGGCATGAGCGGTCAATTTAAAAACTACATGTTTCAAAGAACTTTTCTACGTTACGAAAATAGTTCTAATTGTTAAATATTCTCGATAATAAGTAAAATATATTTGCAGAATGTTAACTTTTAAAATAACTTTGCAATATGGCACGGAAGATAATTTTTCACGAAAACTATTTTATTGAGTTCTATCAGAAGCAGGATGAAAAGGTAAAAGTAAAAATCCAATATGTTCTCGAACTCATTAAACAGGTAGATAGGGTACCCGATAAATTCTTGAAGCATCTAACGGGAACGGACGGTCTTTATGAAGTAAGGGTGGAATACCAGTCTAATATCTACAGGATATTTTGCTGTTTTGATGAAGGGAAATTGGTGGTTCTCTTTAACGGTTTCCAGAAGAAAGACCAGAAGACGCCAAAGGGAGAATTGGAAAAGGCACTAAAATTGATGACCGAATATTTTGACCAAAAAGGATTATAAGATGAAAAAGCACGAAAAAATAAAATCATTTGACCAGCTAATTGAAGCGGAACATGGCAGGCTCGGAACTGAAAGCAGAAATCAGTATGAGGAAGGCTCCCAAATGTTCATTATCAGCGAAATGTTAAAAGAAGCTCGCAAGGAAGCCAAACTGACACAGGAGCAACTGGCGGAAAAGACTGGGACTAAAAAAAGCTACATTTCAAAATTGGAAAACGGCAAGGGCAACATCCAGCTTTCCACCTTAATCCGAATTTTTGAAATTGGTCTCAACAAAAGAATCGGATTGACCTTCCTGTAGAAAATCAAAGCCTATTTTTTTCCTGATAGGCTTTTTACTTGGCTATCTTTTTTTATTTGCCCCTAAGCAATAAATTAAACTTTTCAGAATCGTATTTATTAAATATCGACTTTATAAGTTCCTTTACATTTGTGGCAGCAGATTCTAGGAACAGTCCGTTTTTTAAAGCTATTTCACAGCCGCTATACGTATAGTAAAGGGCAATGCATATCGGGTCGCAAAATACCATTTTACCTGTCGCAACTCCATCTTTTAAAACAGGCAGTTTTTCTTCAACGGTGGAAAACCTTGATTCTAAAGTCAGCATCAGCTGAATCTCATTATCATTTAATTTCAATTTGTCCCTTAATGCAGCAACGTTAATCTGATTGACACCAAAGGCATCTGCTTTCACAAAATGTGAGTAATGTAATTTTTGTTGTTTCATATATACTTAATTTTAAATTGTTACTATTTGCTTTTGCCGAAATTCAGATAGGAAAGAAACGATTGATAAGCTCCCGTTGCTTCAAATTATCCATTTTTCGGTACTTTTCGGTAGTGCTTGGCCATTTGTGTCCAGCAAGTTCCTGAACGCTTTCCAAGGGCAGTTTCTTCTCGTTCATCCAATTTGAAATCACGCTCATTCGGATACTTCTAGGGTTCAGCTTTCTGTCGGGAAATAACGGATTCAATACCTCGATGACTGCAAAGATGCCTTCGACGGAAATGGGCTGGCCCAGCTTATTCAGCAGTAGCTTATTGCTCTTCCTTGCAACCCGTTTCATCATTTCGCCCCTTGTCTGGTTGATGTACCTGTCGAAAAGCAGAATCTGGGTTGAATCCAATTTCAGGGTTCGCCTGTTGAGCTTGCTTGAACCCTTGACATAAACCGTCCCGTTGTCCAAATCAATGTTGTCGGTATCGAGCCGTGTGAGTTCATCGCTGGTTAGCCCCTGATAGATGAGCAGTGATATCAGTACCTTGTTTCGGTTCTCCAGATGCCTGTACCTGTTTTCCCGATGCAACAGCAATTCCAATTCCTTACTGGAAAACAAATCCTGTAACTGGATGCTTTGGCCACTTCCTTTCTTCACGGTCAGGGTCTGGCAGGGATGGTCATTGCGTTCCCCGATAAAGATGAGGTAGTCGTAATACTTCTTGATTGCAGCCATTATCCTGATGCTGGTCTGGATATTTTTCGGATAGCTCTGGCGCACATCGGCAAGAAAGTTTACCATATTCTGGTACTTGTATTTCTTTGCCTTCGGATGGGTCTTGATGAAATTATTGATGGTGTACTGGAAAAACCGGTCAATTTGACCACCTAATTCCGGAGTAAATTGACCACCCGTTCCGGAGCAAACTGACCACCTAATTCCGGAGCAAATTGACCACCAAGTTTTGTGGTGAATTAAGTATTAAAAACTATTGATTTTTTCATGTTGTTAGAACCATACATTCGTTAAAAATTTACGGATTATGGCAAACAAAATAACAGACATGAGTAAAATTAGAAAAGTAATTAAATTCTATTGTAATGGAAAGAGTAAGTTATTTATAAGTAGCTACTTATCCCTTTCAAGAAATACGGTAAAGAAATATATTTCTTTATTTGAAGTTCTCGAATTAAGCTTTGAATTAATCGACCAAAAAACCGATGCAGAGCTGGAACTTTTATTCTCCCAGACTAGTGTAGAGGCCATTAGCCCGAGATTACAGACACTTTATGATTTTTTTCCTAAAATGGAACGTGAACTAAAAAAAGTTGGCGTTACCGTACAGCATATGTGGGAACAATATATTGCTGTAAATCCTGATGGTTATCGAACTTCACAATTTCATTATCATTACAATATATGGGGCAAACGAGTTAATCCGGTCATGCATATGAACCATAAGGCTGGTGATAAAATGTATGTTGATTATGCCGGAAAGACACTCTCAATTATTGATATAGATACTGGAGAAGTCAAAGAAGTACAATTTTTTGTAGCAATATTGGGCGCTAGCCAATACACGTATGCTGAAGCTTCCATGAGCCAGCAAAAGGAAAACTTTGTTGACTCGGTAGAAAATGCCATGCGCTTTTTTGAAGGCACTCCTGCCGCCATTGTTCCAGATAATTTAAAATCTGCCGTAATAAAAAGCAGTCGTTTTGAACCGACAATCAATGAAACCCTGGCTGATTTAGCAGAACATTACGAAACCACAATTTTACCTGCCAGAGCTTACAGGCCCAGAGACAAGTCACTAGTTGAAGGAGCTGTTAAGATATTATATCGAAGGATTTATGTAACCATAAAAGAAACTAAGTTCTTTTCTCTGGAAGAATTAAACCAGCAGATCTGGGATTTACTTGACTCTCACAATAACAGAAAACTGACAGGACGCCCTTATTCCAGGAGTAGTCGTTAGATTGTGTAAACGTAGAAATTGATTTTAATTTGATTTGAGATTTTAAGGCTTAGCCAAAAAACAACAGATCATTAAGTATAGAATTTAAAAGAACTACATTTAAATAATTTAAAAAGAGCGGATTATGATCGAAGATGGTAAATTACCCAAAGATTTTGCAAAGCAATTTAAAAACAAAGAAGACTTCCATACTTTTTTTCAAGACCTGTATAAACAAGGCATTGAACAGCTACTCCAGGGAGAATTGGATGCTCATCTGGGATATGAGAAGCATAATATTGACGGATACAATACAGGCAATAGCCGTAATGGTTCTTTCTCAAAGAATATAAAATCAGAGACTTTGGGCAATATGGTCCTGGCTATTCCCCGGGATAGAAATGGTGAATTCGAGCCTCAGGTCATCGGAAAAGGCCAATCGATGAGTGAAAAGATTGAAGATGCTATTTTAGGAATGTACAGTCGTGGAATGACCCGTAGTGATATTGTAGAACAAGTTAAAGAAGTTTATGGGATATCAGTAAGTGAGTCCACGATTTCGACCATCTCTGATAGAATACTGGCTGATGTTGATTTATGGACTAAAAGGGCTTTAGAACCACAGTATCTGATTGTTTGGATGGATGCTGTGCATATGAAAGTAAGAACAGATGGGAAATATGAAAACCATGCAATTTACATTGTAATCGGACTAAAAACAGATGGTAAGAAAGAAGTATTAGGAATGTGGCTAAATAAAGAAGAGTCGGCTTCATTTTGGATGACTGTACTCTCTGACATAAAATCTCGTGGAGTAAAGGATATTCTCATTGCCTGTACAGATAACCTTACCGGATTTACAAAAGCTATCAGAGGTGTTTTTCCAAATACAGAATCCCAGCTTTGCATTGTTCATCAAATAAGGAATAGCCTTAAGTTTGTAGTAGTTAAGGATAGAAAAGCATTTTGCAGTGCAATGAAAGAAGTATATACTGCAATAAATCAGGAAGAAGCCGTTTTAGCTCTGGCTGAATTTAAAAAAAACTGGGAAGCAAAATATAAATATGCCGTTTGCTCCTGGGAAAAGAATTGGGAAAATCTCATGCCTTTTTTGGCCTATCCTGCTGAAATCAGGAAAATAATGTACACCACAAATACAATAGAAAACTTAAACAGGGGAATTAGAAAATATACCAAAACAAAAGTGCAGTTCCCAGATGAAAAAAGCGTCAAGAAATCAGTCTATTTAGCAATACAAAATTGTGAAAAAAGCTGGATAAATGCAATACCAAGCTGGGGATTAATCATGAATCAGTTCTTGGTCATATTTGGAGAAAGGTGTAATATTAAACACTAAGAACTGTTTACACAAAATTTCGACCAGTCTCTCGCGACCACACCCAAGTGTGCTCCCGACACGTTCATTCGAGGTCGCGACCACACCAAACCGTGCTCCCGACCACGCCCAAGTGTGCACCGGACACGTTCATTCGAGGTCACGACCACACCAAAGTGTGCACGCGATACGTCCAAGGTGTGGTCGCGACACGTCCCAAGTGTGGTCGCGACACGTCACAGGTGTGGTCGCGACACGTCCGGGGACGCCAAAATATACGTCGGGGGACGTGTCGTAATAACGACGAAAATGAGTACAATGGGTACAGAATGGGCTTGCAGACCATACTATACAAAGCCCGGTAAAAAGATTTGGTAAATTTGAATATAATTTCAGTACAATCCCCCTTATTATGACACAAACCGCTATAACAATCCGGTTGGGTAAAGCAGAAGATACTGAAGCATTGATAGGGCTTGACACCACCATTCCGTACGATAAGCAACGGCCTGGCCAGATCCGGAAATGGATCGAAGCCAATACTTGTTATGTCATGCAAACAAAAGGCAGCATTATAGCCTATGGCGTTTTGCACTACCATTTCTTTGGGAATGCTTTTATCGAAATGCTCATGGTAGCTCAGAAATACCGACGAATGCATTTGGGGTCACAGCTGATCTCCTGTTTGAAACAAAACTGTACGCAACCCAAGCTTTTCACCAGTACCAATCAGTCCAATATTCCCATGCAAAATCTATTGGCACAATCCGGATTTAAAGCCAGTGGGGCAATCGAAAACCTGGATCCCAACGATCCGGAAATCATTTACTTTTGTGATCTAAAGGGGGAGAAGTAAGAGGTAAAAAGTAAGAAGGGAAAAGTGAAAGTGAAATGGTATGCGGGTACACCTTGATAATCTCAACACACTATAACATGAAGAAAAACCGAAAAAATGTTAACATCTATCCAAAGTCGGTCCTGCCGTTACCTTAAAAATCTATATTTGCCCCCATCGGGTCTTGATCACCGAATATGCTATACATGAAACAGTTCCTTTTTTCTGCTGTCCTTTTTCTGGGACTATTACTCACCGCCTGCAGCAGCAGCAAATCGGGGATTCCTGATGTGGCGGCCCCCTTGGAAAACATAAAAACGGATACCCTCGTCCTTTTTGACAGGGCCCGGGATCGTTCTATCCCGGTGGCCTATTACTACAATCGCAAAAGCAAACCCACCAAAGGGGTCGTATTCTTCAGTCATGGCTATGGCGCCAATAAAGGCGGTGACTACCTGGCCTACTCCTACCTCACTACTTTTTTAGCGTCCCACGGGTATTTTGTCGTGAGCCTGCAACATGAACTGCCCAGCGACGAACTGCTCCCGATGACAGGCGACCTGCAGCAGGTGCGCAAACCCAACTGGCAACGCGGATCGGACAACCTGCTCTTTGTCCTGAAATCCTTAAAATTCAGCCGCCCGGAAATGAATTACAACCAACTCACCCTTATCGGGCATTCCAATGGCGGGGACATGACCATGTTATTTGCCGCACAGCATCCCGAAGATATTGTAAAAGCCATTTCGCTGGACAACCGCAGGATGTTGTTGCCACGTGTGAGCACCCCAAAGATCTACTCCCTTCGTTCGACCGACCTTCCTGCTGATCAATGGGTAATCCCGACCAAAGCTGAACAGGAAAAATACGGCATCACGGTTATTACCCTGCCCAAAACCAACCATAGCGATATGGATGATAAGGGTACAGCTGCTCAAAAAGAAGAAATTCAAAACTATATTTTAGGTTTTTTAAAGGAATAGCACAATTCGGTAGCACTACGAGGACGGTATTCCTGAATTTCTGTTTATTTTTACAGTACGCTGAACACTACGATCATGACACATTCAAAGAAAATAGAAATTCATTTTAGCCGCCTGAAACTGATCAAGCTGCTGTGCTTTGCCTTTTTGTTCCTAGCCTGTGGTATCTGGATGCTCCGCTTCCAGCCCGATACGCAAAGTGTTTTCCTCGATAATCCGTATTTCAAGAATGGGATCGCAATACTGGCATTGCTCATGGGGAGTTTTGGCAGTTATTATGCGCTTAAAAAGCTCTTCACCCCCAAGCCCGCCCTGGTCATCGATGCATTGGGCATTATCGACCATAGCAGTGCGGTCGCCATTGGACGCATCCATTGGTCCGACATTACCGAAATCAGGGAACATAAAACACCAGCAGGAGCACTATCCAAACACCGCTTTATTGTAGTCCTGTTACAGGATCCCGCGGCCTACCTCTCCCGCCAGGCCCATGGCCTGAAACGCAAAACGATGGAAGCCAACCTCCGCCAGTGCGGCAGCCCGGTTACCCTCTCGGTCACGGGACTGGATACCACCTTTGAACTGCTGGAATCCGAATTGCAACAGGGACTGGCCACTTACCGCGATACCGAAGCGGAAACCATCGAAGCCATCGGAACCCCACTGCCCAAAGATCTACAGGAAAAAGTAGCCGCAGCCAACAAAGCTCATGAATACGCTATGGAAATTCAAAAGATGCTGGATGCCGAATTTGTCATTGCCGAACTGCAGGTGGCAGCCACCGCAGACCATACGCTGTCCATTACCGGTGTCGTCACCAACCAGGGGACCAAAGATGCCATTGGCGAATACCTGATGCTGCACACGGATACCCCGAAAGTATACAACGGGCTGACCCTCGAAGAAGAAGAGGCCTAAAAAGAAACCTACCATTCCGGGTAAGGGCTATCAGTAATCCTTCCGGAATCCATTCAAATTATACAATACCATGTTCCTAAAAAATAGCTTTGTACTCCTCATCGCCCTTAGTGCCATAGCCTGTACCGACAAAAAAGATCCATCGGGAAGCCCGCAAACAGCAATTACGGTTATAGACAGCATCCGTGACATCGATCCCGAAGTTGCGCTAACCGCCAGTGAAGACTTTACGACTTTCCTGGACCATTTCAGTACCGATTCGGTATTCCAGCTGAGCCGGGTTACCTTTCCCCTTACCATAAAACAATTAGGCGACGGTCCGGAAGAGCCGGAACTGGCTTCTGTGAGCATTGCCCAAAAGGACTACCACATTATGGATTTTGCCCACAATCCGGCAGTAGCCGATAAGACCATCACACAGAATATCAAAATCAACGGGGATACCGCAGTAGTAGAAATACGCGGTGTGGAAACCGACTTTTATACCGATTTTATATTTGTGCGCCACGCTGGCAAATGGCGCCTGAAAACCTGGAATGACATGTCCCTTTAACTCCTCATACCGATGCGCCTGAGTACCACTACATCCCTGAGTCCGGCACAAAAAGAACACCTCTTGCAACTCTGGAATACGGAATACCCGGAAAAACTCCGGTATGCTACTATTTCGGGACTGGAGGCTTACCTCAACGGATTAGCACAAGCAGAACATCACCTCATCGAAGAAGAATCGGGTAAAATATTGGGATGGGCAGTCACTTTCCTGCGGGAGTCCGGGACCTGGTTTGCCATCATCCTGAACCACACGATCCAGAAACAAGGCCACGGAAGAATACTCCTGAACCGGATCAAAGCCCGTCATCGCGTACTGAACGGATGGGTGATCGATCATGACAACGACCGAAAGTCCGATGGTACGTCCTATCGGTCACCATTGGAATTTTACCGCAAAGAAGGATTTGTGGCCTGCCCGGAGCTACGACTCGAAACACCACAGCTTTCTGCACTAAAAATTACCTGGGAGGCCACTGCCAAAGTGTAACCCGGTAAAAAATAATCCCTATTGATTAAGCTTCGGCAAAGCGTTCCAATAATGCGCGCACCTCAACGGTATCCTGTACAAAGTATTTGGCACTCGTTTTCTGGAAGCCTACTTTAACGGTGTAGGCACTGGGTGGTAATTCTTCAAACATATACTCGTCGGTCCAGTCGTCGCCCATGGCAAAAATATAGTCGTACTGCGCCCCGGCTAATAATCGGGAAGAAGCCCGGCCTTTATTGACACTGCTGCTTTTAATTTCCAATACCTTATTCCCTTCCAGTACCGAAAGTCCATTGTTGGAAATCAGGCTTGTGAGTACAGCAGTAAGTTCCTGTACCCGCATTTGGGCGAGTTCCGGATCGGACTTGCGGTAATGCCACGCCAATGAATAATTCTTTTCTTCGACAAAAGAGCCCGGTGTCCGGTTGACATAGGTTTCCAATATCGGGCGGATGTTGTCCTTCCAACTGGTATTCAGCCGTTCTAAGGGTTTCCACTCTTTGCCTTTGCGGCGCAGCCAAACCCCGTGATCGGTAATGAGGGAATAGTTTTTATCCCCAAACCATTGTTCGATCGTAGCCTTATCCCGACCGCTGACAATGGCAATTTCGGTACGGCCATCGGCACTAATACGATCTAAGAGCGCAAACAATGCGGGATCAGGTATGGCATCCATCGGGTGGTTTTTAAACCCGACCAGTGTGCCGTCATAATCCAGGAGCAACAAGCGCTTGCCGGCTTTTTTATAATTGGTAAACATCGCTTCCTGATGGCTGTCATCCCATTTCCGGGAAGTAAATACCGGCAGTATGTTCTTGGTTTCTTCTAATGCGGAGATAAAATCGGCTGCCCATTTCTCTACCGTGTTGGGTTGTAGCCTTTTCTGTAAGATGCCCATACGCGAACGCTGTTCTTCGATCGGCATTTCGAGGGCATACTTGATGGTATCGGCGATCTGTTCAAAATTATTGGGGTTGATCAGCAGGGCTTCAGTCAGCTCTTTGGCTGCTCCTGCCATTTCACTCAATATCAGCACACCATCCTGGTGGATCCGGGTTGCCACATATTCCTTGGCGACCAGATTCATCCCGTCCCGGATAGGGTTGATCAGTGCGACCGGTGCCGTAGCATACAGCGTGATCAGTCCCTCAAACGGCATGGAACGGTAAAAGTACCCGATGGGGGTCCAGTTGATCGTCGAGAATTGCCCGTTGATACGGCCCACCAGTTCATCGGTTTCCCGTTTTAGCTTTTGGTACTGCGGCACATTGGACCGGGAAGGCACGGCGAGCATAATCAGTTGTACTTTTTCTTTAAATTGAGGGTATTTGTTCAGGAAGTATTCAAAGGCCCGAATCCGGTTTGGGATGCCTTTTGTATAATCCATCCGGTCGATGGAAACAATAGTTTGCACCTCATCCAGAGCCGGCGTACCATCGGGAACCGCGAGGGGCTGCTCTTCCAGTTGCCGTTGTGCCTCCTGCTGCACTGCCGTCTGGTAAAATTTATCATAATCAATCCCCATCGGAAAAGAATCCACTTTGACCATACGGTTCTGGCAGGTGATCTCGTTGAATTTTACTTCATAGTTCAGGATGCGTTTTACCGAACTCAGGAAATGCCGCTCATAGTCGTAGGTATGGAAACCAATGAGGTCCGATCCCAGCATGCCCTGTAATACTTCTTCCCGCCAGGGGAACGTGCGCAGGATCTCATAGGAAGGGAAAGGGATGTGCAGGAAGAACCCTATCGTAACCCCGGGCTTTTTGTCCCGGATCATTTGGGGCACCAGTAACAGCTGGTAATCGTGTACCCATACATTATCCCCATCTTCCAGGTGTTCCAGCACCGCATCGGCAAATTTCTGGTTGACCGCCTGGTAGGATTTCCATTGGCCCAATTCAAATTCGGCATATTCCATAAAGTAATGGAACAACGGCCACAACCCTTTATTGCTGAACCCAAAATAAAAATCTTCCACTTCGGCTCCCGTTAAGAGAACCGGGATACAGCGCTCCCGGGTAATCGCTTCGTGGGCTTTGGCCGATAAGGCCGGGGTAAGTTCCTCTTCTTTCAATCCGGACCATCCGATCCATAAACTGTTTCCTTCTGCATGAACCGATTTTAATCCGGTTGCCAGCCCGCCTACACTGGGATGTATCTCCAATTCATTCTTTTTTACTTTTACATCAAGGGGTAGTCTGTTCGAAACAATTATCGTCTTTTTCATATCATCCGTTTTGGTTAACAAGTGTGCTTTTCGTAAATTTAGGGAAAACTTAGGTCTTAACCTGTTAAAAACTACAAAATGGACAACTTAGATTATGGGATAATTGGGAATTGCAGAAGTGCCGCTTTAGTATCAAAAACCGGTTCGATCGTATGGTGCTGCCTACCTGAATTTGACTCCTCCTCGGTATTTGCCCGACTGCTGGACGATGAAAAAGGCGGGAGCTTTGACCTCCTCACTACCCCCGATTATACCACCACACAAACCTACCTGGAAAACACCAGTATCCTGATTACTACATTTCACAATGGCACAGACTCCTTTGAAGTACTGGACTTTATGCCCCGCTATAAAAAAACCAATGGTGCGAGTTATACCCCACCGGAGATCATCCGGTACCTGCGCCCAAAATCCGGGAAACCAAAATTCCGGGTCGGGTACAACCCCAAATTAGAATATGCTTTGGGCGAAACCATCACCCATGTCAAAGAGGACTTTATCATCAGCCTGACCCATACCAAAAAGTTTGACAGCCTTTTCCTGTACAGCAATTTTGACCACAACAGCATTGTTGCAGGCGAAGAGATCACACTGGAAGCCGACGGCTACTTTGTACTGGGTTATAATGAAAAAATATTCAATCCGACCCTCCATAAAATCAGCCTGGAACTGGAGCGTACCAAAATGTACTGGCTGGAATGGAACGAGAAAACGCCCTGCTATAAAAAATACAACCGCGAAATTGCCCGTAGTGCGATTACCCTGAAATTACTCAACTACGAAAAAACAGGAGCCGTACTGGCTGCGGCGACCACGTCACTACCGGAAACCATCGGTGAAGTACGCAACTGGGATTACCGTTTCTGCTGGATTCGCGATGCCTCGATGGTGATCAAAGTGATCTCGGAACTGGGCCACAAGAAAATGGCCAAAAACTATATGGATTTTATCATAGACCTGATTCCGGACAAAGATGAAAAACTACAGATCATGTATGGGATCAATAAGGAAAAGAAACTGACCGAGGAATTCTTAGACCACCTGAGTGGCTACCAGGGATCAAAACCGGTACGGATTGGAAACGCAGCTTTCGAACAGCGGCAGAATGATATTTATGGGATCCTGATGGATGTGATCCACCAGCAATTTGTCCACTTTAGTACCGATATCGAAAATGGGGAAGAGCTCTGGAACATCACCAAAGGTATTGTATGGGTGGTGAGCAAACACTGGACGGAACCGGACAAAGGAATCTGGGAGTTCCGGACCGAAGAGCGGCATTTTACCTTTTCGAAAGTCCTGTGCTGGGTAGCCATTGACAAAGCCATTAAAGTCGCCCGCATATTGGGCAAAGATTCCAAAGCGGCCAAATGGGAGGAACTGGAAAAGGAGATCAGGAACGATATCTATGCCCATGCCTGGAATGAGGAAGTACAGGCCTTTACCCAATCCTACGGATCGGCAGATCTCGATGCTTCGGTACTGCTGATGGAGCCCTATGGTTTTATTGCCGCCAGGGATCCGAAGTACATCAGTACGGTCAAAGCCATCGAACGGGAACTCAGCAATGATGGCCTGTTGTACCGCTACAAAAACAAAGATGATTTTGGATTGCCCTCGTCCTCCTTTACCATCTGTACCTTTTGGTTCATCAACAGCCTTTACAAAATCGGGGAACGCGAAAAAGCGGAACGTCTTTTTGAACGCCTGCTCTCCTATAGCAACCACCTGGGATTGTTTAGCGAAGACATCGACTTCAAGACCAAACGCCTGTTGGGGAATTTCCCACAAGCCTATTCCCACCTCGCCCTGATCGAAACTGCTATTAACCTGTCCACCACCACCGAAGAAGAAAAGGTCATGGATGCCATGCGCTAAATAAAAAACACGATGAGAACACGACCATCACGACGCACACCTCCGGTATCCAGAGGGGTGCTGTTCAGCATTGGGGCTTCGGTCCTGGTGTCCTGGATTTGCCTGGAAACGCACCTCCTCCAAAACAGCTGGGGACTGCTCACCAAAAATGGGTATACTATCCCCAAAGAAAGTTCCATCTTCGCCTTTCATGCCACTACCATGAATCCCGGAAACGGGGATTGGTGGCTGTATGGCGAAGACAGCAATTACTATTACAGCCAGGCGGCTACGGGGAAAAATACGGCCTATGTTGCCATTGCCAAAAGCAAAACTGCCGACTGCATGGACTTTGACCCCAAAAATGTACAAACCTGGTGCCCCTAAACACGTTTTATAATGATAACCGATTTTCAGCCTACCGCCTATACCCTGATCCGGGACCTGGTTATTGCGATACATACAAATGCAACTACTCTATTATATACAAAATTCAACCTCACCGATGCGGTATGGAAAGAATTACAGGAAGAGCTGGATCATTTTTACGGACCGGAAAGACAATTGGGAATTGCCCCGATAGCGCAGGCTTTTGACAACAGCAGCCGCGACAGGCCTTATATCGCACTTTTCCCAATGCAGGAACCGGAAACCTGGGGCGTGGAATGTGTGCTTTGGAACCACGGAAAGCCCAGCGATGCAATCCTCCACCTGAAACTGCATCACCTGGAGGCTGCCTGGATGTTACGCTACAGTTACCTTGGTGCTTAAGGATTTGGTTCCATCCATTTTCTTAAAAATATCTAAAAATGGTATGCCGGCACGATAAAGACCCGTATTTTTAAAATCCAAATGTAAACCTATGCACCGCCTACCCCTCTTTGTATGCCTCTTTTTATGTAGCCTTTCTTTTGCCCAAAAAGCAGGCACCACCTACACTGATGATGAAGGTGCAACTGTACCGGAGGCGAATGCAACCTATAAAACAGTGACCACTACATTGTCTGATACGGCCTATACCGTCGAATATTTTGATGCCAGAAGCAATCGGAAGCTCAGTACCGAAACCCATAATACAATGACCAAGATGGATTCGTATGTGTATTATGAAGAAGGTACAGTAAGTGCCAAACAATATTATACCAATGCGCTGCCTTCGGGCCAATGGACACGCTATGAAAATGGCAAACCGGTGGCTACATTAAACTATGATGCTGCTACAGCTTATTATACAGCACAAGTGGCTGAAAATGCCAAATCCGCAACAGCAGAACCTACCATTAGTGTATCACAACCCTCCTCCGGGGATACCAATGCCGGAAAATTTACAGCTGCCGAATTTAGCGGCGGGAATTTCATCAGCTATTTTAGCGATCAGCTGTTTGTAAATGACCACCTCAGCGAAGCGCTCCAGGAATCGGGTTTCAACAACCAGAAGATCATCATCCGGTTTACTATTGACACCAAGGGTGTTCCTACCGATATTGACATCCGTAACTGCCTCAATCCTGAATTTCAGATCGAGATCATGCGTGTGATCCTGAGTGCCCCAAAATGGAAACCGGCCTACAGAGGCACTGTCGCCGTACAGGATTCCAAAGTGATTCCCTTTACCTTTAAATTCGAAGAATAAGCTGCAGTAAGACCAAAGCCGTTAACCCGCAAAAGTGACTACCTGCGGTCGAAGCCCTACTAAACAGTCTCACCGAATACTTTAAATACTACCCTATCTATAACCTTAACCCCAATTAAAATGAGTGTATTTGATTTTTTAAAACCCAAAAAAGAAGAACAGGAAGAAACCACACAACAGGAAACCAACCTCTTGCTGGCCATGCCATTATACAATGGTACTGATTCCTATAATGTCCGTGCTGTAATTGACCAACTCCAAAACTATTGGGGACTTGAAGTGTCGGATATTGAGGGGCTTGAAGGCGCAGACGAAGATGCGGTTACCTTTACCCTGGATGGCGAAATGGTCGCTATGGCCAAAATGCCGGTGCCGGTGCCTGCCGAAGAAATCCAATCGACTGCCGAGTATGCTTACCTCTGGGAAACGGCAGCAACAGATTGTAAAGACCATACCTCCCATGCTATAGTGACCCTGCTTTCGGGCAATGCGCCTACTATAGAACGCTATAAATTATTTACGATGTTATTGGCTTCGATACTGGAAACCTCCAACGCTATCGGGATCTATCAGGGAGAACAGACATTGCTATTGCCGAAAGCATTGTACTTAGAGTATGCCGATTTCCTGAGAGAAGAGGATCAAAGCCCATTAGCATTATGGGTGTACATCGGACTGGTAAATGATGGTACTACCTGTAGTGCGTATACCTACGGACTGAGTGGGTTTGGCAAACAGGAGATTGAAGTGGTTCATTCTGATAAGAATATCGGGGAACTGTATGATTTTATCACCATGATTGCCCTCTATATCATTGATTACGATGTGACCTTGCGCCACGGCGAAACGATCGGTTTCAGCGAGGAAGAGAAAATCAAAATCACGGCTTCCAAAGGGGCATTCCTCGATGGTGAAACCCTGAAAATTGAATACAATTAATCCAAAAAACCAAAAAACAATGTCCCATTTTGAACTGACCAACCACCAGCGGTTGCATTTGGGGTTACGCCCTGTTGCCACCCACTGGGATCGGATAGTATTCCCAAAAGGACTGGTGTGTTTTTTCGAACAGGACACGATCCGGAAAGCGATTATCAGTGTACAGGACCTAACGGAACTGTACACCGAAATCGACCTGGATATCCAAACGGCGACCCGAACCCAAATACTCTCCAAGACCGGAAAAGGCAAAGCGAAAACCATTACAGCCAATACGATATTCGATTACAGTCCCAGAGTCGCCTGCCTGCGAGTCACGATCTCCACATTGGAAAATGAAAAACCATTTACGATCTACAGTACGATAGGCAAACGTGAACTCGACTTTACCCATAATGCTCCCGGCCTACAGGAAAGTATGACACTCGAAGCATTTGGGATGGCACTGGACCGGTTCATTGCTACACTTCCGGAATCGCATCTTCCCACAGTAGCCCTGCTACAAAACCTTCCGGATATAAAAACAAAACCAGTACGGTTTAAGAGTGGTGATTTTTTTGCCGTTCCTGTACGCTATGACCTGTATGGAAATCCAGTACACTATACCTTTGGAAGGCATTTGCTGAATATTGCTGCACTCCGAAAACAAAAAGGACTATTGCCCCAATTACACCAATGGAACAGCCTGATGACCATAGTGCAACTGGTTACCCTCTATGATTCGGATTCCGGCACACTCGATCCGGATCTTTTTGCGCTTTCCCAAACCAGGACTATTCCTGCTTTTCACATGATGGATAACCGCCTGATGCGGGGTGAATATCCTATCATCGGACATCTTCCTTTAGCCCCGGAAGCACTGAACTTCCCAATGCATCTTTTTGCCCGTAAAGGGACTGTCAACTTTGGATGGGGAATCTGTTACATCGAAAACATCAATTTCCAGCCCCAATCCCCTCCGGCACCTACGCTGGAAAATAATGGCGTAAACAGTGCCGCTGAAATACGGGTTTTGGAAAAACTGCGTGCAGGGGCTTCTGTTTATGATGAATACTGGGACCTGCAACATCCTGAGAACACCGAACTGATGGCAGGTGTATTTGCAGCTATGGGGGTTTCCCCTACGATTACCTATGATGATTTTTGCCATGCTTTTGGCTATCCCGATCGCAAAGCACTACTCGAAATGACAAAGCATTTAAATTAAGAATTAACGCACCTACCAATGGCAACGACCTTACACGATTTTCAAAACCGGATTTCAAAACTCAATGATGACTTCTTGTGGTATTCGGATAAAAAAGCACCTGCAACAACTGCGCAAATTCAACAGTATGAAACGGAAAACAGCCTTGCCTTTTCTGACGACATCAAAGAATTCCTGCTCACCTACGGCACTGCAATATTAGAAGTGGTAGCACCGATCTGGCCCCGACCAAATGAAGGCGATGTGGTACCCAACTGGGAATTTGGTTATGGTTTTTTTATCTATGGACTCTCTTCCGGAACCGATGCTATCGAATGGATGCAGTATGCTGCTCCAAAATCGAAAGAAGGGATCTCCGGGCAACTCATCTTCAAGAAAAGTGGAAACCTTTACCGGGCTTATGCACACCAACAGGCTATTCTGATCGAGGACGGTATCTATGATTCGGAAACCACCGTATTTGATGGTAATTTCTACGATTTCCTGATTGCTGAAATTAATATCCTGGAAAGTGACTACCAGGAATACATCGCACGCTATTAAAGCTCCGATTTAATCTTTTCCCGGTGTCCGGCACCCCATTGTATCAGTAGAGCAGTTATCGGTACGGTAGAGAACCCATATTCGGTTAGCGCATACGTAACCGTCACAGGTTTTGTAGCATGTACCTCGCGGGTCACTAAAAGATTTTGCTCGAGCTCCTTTAGTTCCTTCGAAAGCATCTTGGCAGAAATGCCATCCATCTCGAGTTGTATTTTCTTAAAGTTATTGGCTTCTGAAGGACGCCTGGAGAGGTAATTGATAATCAATAGTTTCCACTTCCCGCCTAATAATTCCAGGCTATCGCGGAGGGCCATCCGTTCCTGCCTGCAAACTGGTTTTCCTGTCATATCGTTTGCCATCACTGTAGTCGTTTAGAGTGGTAAAGGTAAAGCATTTGCCTTGAAATTGTGGAGTCAGGATGCATCTGCGGGTAACCCCAAGGTAACCCATAGCCGAGTTCCGGGTGGGTTTGGCGAACTTTGCCCAAAAATAGAAAAAATGCCAGACCGCAACAAGATTCCCCGCCGTATTATCACCGGAAAACAGAATGGTAAATCGGTTATTGTGGAAGATGCCGACACCTCTAATGTCGTCGAACATTTTCCCGGTCTTTTCATCTCCGACCTCTGGACGACAGACACTATGCCGGTTGTACTCTCTGATACCCATCAGATGCCCAATTATCCCATGCCGCAACTTCCGCACATGGGTTCGCTCTTTCGCCACGTCATCATTCCGCCGGATAAGGAATTGGGGCTTACGGCAGCACCTGGGCAACCGCACCCGCTTATGCACGAGACAGCCACCCTGGATTATATCATTATTCTATCGGGAGAAATTTACCTGATTATGGAAGAAGGAGAAACACTACTACGCGCCGGTGACCTCGTAGTACAACGCGGTACCAATCATGCTTGGAGCAACCGATCGGAACAGCCCTGTATACAGATTGCCATTGTCCTGGACGCTGCATTGCCCCTTACATAAACACTTCCCTGAGGACCTCGAGCGATTTCGGCTTTCGGAATCCGCTGAGGTGTGCCTCATAATAATTCACCAGGATCCTGAGCAGCAATTGCCGCTCGATGACATGGAAGCTTTTCGGTGCATCGCCCAGACGCAGCCCAAGCAGCTTTTTAAGGAGTTGTGTTTCATGTTCTGTCAGGCAGCTGATGCCGTGGAATGGGGTAAAAATGCCTTCGTTGATTTCAAAGTAAGGAAAATCAGAATCGGAAGTGTCCGGGTAAAACCCAAGGTATTTCGTGATTTGAAGCAGTACGATGAGGTGGAAATCGGCCATTTCCTCATGGGTATCCAGCCAGACCAGAGCCGTCTCGATAAAGTCAAAAAGGCTTTCGTTTTTTTCTTCTTCATGGATGCTGTGGTGTAATACTTCGGAAAGGAAAAGCACAATGGTACTCTTGAGTATATTCGTAGGAATCGTCTGGTACGGGATACTGACCCGGACTTCGCGAAAACTTTCCAATGTTCCCTTGTTTTTATGGTTCGCCTCGATTTCCAGAATCATCAGCGGCTGGAAATAGGCAATCTTTTGTTTGTTGTTCTTACCGGAAAAGGCATTCTGGACGAAATAGCTTTTCAGGCCATCCGATTGGGTAAAACATTTGACGATCAGGCTTTTTTCCTTGAACTTCAATGCCGATAGTACTATAGCTTTGGTGGTCACCAACATGTGCAGCGGTATTCAATAGGCCGTAGCCCGGTTATCGGATGATCATGACCTTTTTAACTTTGGTTTCTGTTCCATCATTATCGGATATAAAAATCATATACACCCCGGAAGCGACCCGGTATTTCCCAAAAGCGGTAGTATTCCATTCGATCGTCCCCCCTTTGGAAACTTCCTCGTGTACCAGGTTGCCTTCGATATCGGTAATTTTCACATTACAGTTCGTCATCAGGCCACTGATTTTTACAGTTCCCTGGTATTCCGGACGTACCGGGTTCGGGAACACAATCACATTGTTCAGGTTATCGGTGGGTGCGGTAGCCACCCCTTTAAACGAAACCATTCCACCATCGGTGGCAAAAAACACTTCTCCGGTGAGTGGATTGATATCGATATCATTGATGGTATTGCCCGGTAAAGGAGAGTTATCTTTCGTAAAGTGGTACTTGGTCTCCTGCCCATTTGGTGAAACCAAAAAAGCACCAGCACCAGCAGTTCCCACCCACTTATTATTGGAACCATCCACTTCGATATCGGTGATAAACTGATTGAAAAACAGCTCCTGCGCCAGGTCTTCTTCCAAAATAATAATAGGGTTGGTCGTAAGTTGTGTTTCTGTCAGGAAATTATCCACGCTGGGTAAAATGCGCAAGCCCTGAGAAGTACCGATCCAGAGTTGGTTCCTTCTGTCTATTGCGATAGCCCTTACATCGATCACCGGCAGGTTTCCCTCATCCGATCCTTCTGATATCTTTAGTATTTTATTATCGTAATTTTCATTGAACCCGATGACCCCTCCATAATTGGAAGCCAGCCATTTGGTACTATTCTTGTCAATCAGTAATTTGGAATAACTATTGGTGTTGGCCACATTCATCACCGGCGCCATCGAATAGGCCTGCCACTGGTTTCCGGGACGCATAACTACCAATCCTTTTTCGGCTAATGAATTCGTCATCCAAAGATTGCCATTACGGTCGAAAGCACTTCCATTCACACGGGATTCGTTAGGCGCTCCTCCAGTAGCCTGTTGCAATCCGCTTCCGTTTGTTGAAGTATTCTGAGGCGTATAGGTCTCGGCCAATACATCATTTTCCAATTGGAGTAAACCGGTAAAATAGGAACTCACATAAGCCACTTTGGTATTGGTGGGATGTGGGGTTACATAAACCAGTGATTTGGCTCCCGATAATTCGCTATAGGGAATATGGGTCCAGCCGATATTGGTGGTAAACTTACTGATCCCGTAGGCATCCAGCGGATACGGATTATAGGTTCCGTTATAGTCCCCAAAAACACACCACAACAGATTGGAGACTGCCTTGATCCGAAATACATTATTCCGTAAAGGCCCACCGGGATAAAAATTATCAAACTGGAACGTATTGCTGATACCACAGGAAAACACGCCATGATCATCCGTACCAACATAAATTGTATTATTAATAAGGGTACCGGAAGTAAAAACAATGGTTTCGGTGGACGATACCTGCGTAGCTGTAAAGCTCGCTACTACTGCAAATGTCGCACTATACACGGTCACTGCTTTTCGGGTGGTCACCACCAGGTATTCTTCCCTGCCCCGGACATCTACAACAGGATCGGGAAAAGAGGCAAATTGCTGAGGGGTGGCTCCATTGAAACGGAACTGGGTATTATTGGCGTCGGTCGCGACAATCTGATTGTTAAAAGTGGTCATGTGGATCCAGCTACCGGTATTGAATTGGGACCACTGGCTAAAATCATTCAGGTTCGGATTGGATAAGCTGGCACTTCGTATTCCATTATTCTGGGTCGCAGCGTAAATCGTATTGTTGAGGACACAGGTCTCAAAAACCCGGACTTCCTGCCCGGCAGGGCCAATATAGTAGGTGTCGCCAAATTCGAGTGTCGCCAGGTCGATGACTACAATCCCGAAATCACAGGAAATGTATACTTTCCCTTCATGCTCTAAGAAATGATTGATCTTTTTTACGTTTGGGGCTACCGGGATCTGGGTTAGGATGTCCACTTTGGTCAGTACGGCATTCGTCGCATCGTTGATGACTAACAATAATCCATTTTCATTCCCCACCAATGTTTTCTTGAAGGTATTGCTATGGTAGAGTGCTGTTATATTTTGTGCTTTCAGCCCATCGACCGAAGTGATGGTTTTAAGCTCCTGCGAAAGGATATTTTTAGAGAAAACGGCATTGGAGCCTGCGGCATATAACCGGCTTTCCGATTCCGCCAGATCCGTAATGTGATTGTAGGAGAAATAACTTCCCCAGGACTGGTTGATCTGTGCCTGGCCCAAGGCCACGAAGAAGAAGAGCAGAAAGGCAAAAAAATGCTTTTTCATTTTTTGATACGGAGTTAAAGTACAAATATAGCTAAAACGATTTTATTTGCTTTTTCATATCTGCCGTGCTAAATTTTGTAAGAAGGAAACCTTCTAAAAACAGAAAAGCCTTCTTACGAAGGCTTTTCCAAATTAAAATGCTGAAAATTATATGATTCCCTGTGCCAGCATAGCATCTGCTACTTTTACAAATCCGGCAAGGTTGGCTCCTTTTACATAATCTACATAACCATCTTCCTGCATACCATATTTCACACAAGATTCGTGGATATCGGTCATGATTTTTTTCAGGATTCTGTCTACTTCCTCTGCAGACCATTCTATTCTCAAAGAGTTTTGGGACATCTCAAGACCTGAAGTGGCTACACCACCAGCATTCGAGGCTTTACCCGGAGAGAATAAAATTTTATTTTGGTGGAAGTATTCCAATGCATCCGGCGTAGTAGGCATATTCGCTCCTTCTACCACACAGATAACACCATTTGCTACTAAGCTTTTAGCACCATCCAGTTTCAACTCATTTTGCGTTGCACATGGAAGCGCAATATCCACTTTTTGCTGCCAAGGGTGTTTGCCTTCAAAAAACGGCACCCCGTATTTATCAGCATACGGTTTAATCGTATCATTATTAGACGCTCTAAGCTCTAACATATAATCGATTTTTTCACCAGATACACCATCAGCATCATAGATATAACCATCAGGTCCGGAAAGCGTTACTACTTTAGCACCCAATTCATTGGCTTTGGTTACAGCTCCCCACGCTACGTTCCCAAATCCGGAAACAGCAATGGTTTTACCTTCAATACCCAATCCTTTAGTTGCCAGCATCGCCTGTAGGAAATATACCGCTCCGAAACCAGTAGCTTGTGGACGGATTAATGATCCACCCCAGGACATTCCTTTTCCGGTAATTACACCGGTAAATTCTCCTTTAATTTTTTTGTACATTCCGAACATGTACCCAATCTCACGGGATCCTACACCGATATCTCCAGCTGGAACGTCTGTGTTTGGCCCTATATATTTGTACAATTCGCTCATGAAGCTATGGCAAAAACGCATGATCTCACCATCAGATTTCCCTTTTGGATCAAAATCAGATCCTCCCTTAGCACCGCCCATTGGAAGTGTTGTCAGTGCATTTTTGAAAGTTTGCTCGAAAGCTAAGAATTTCATGATGCTCAGGTTGACAGACGGGTGGAAACGAAGTCCACCTTTGTAAGGCCCGATTGCAGAATTCATCTGAACTCTGAATCCTCTGTTTACTTGTATTTCTCCTTTATCATCTACCCAACATACACGGAAAGTAATTACACGCTCCGGCTCAGTCATTCTCAAAAGGATGTTTTTTCCGTTATAAATATCTTTTTCTGCTATAAAAGGTAGAATGGCTTCTGCTACCTCCTGTACAGCCTGCATAAATTCAGGCTCATTAGTATTTTTTTTAGCAACTGCTTCAATAAAAGACTTAATATTTTCTTTCATGATTATGAGATTATTAACGTTTATGAAAACGTTTTCGTTTGTTGTCACAAATATACGTCTTATTGAAATATTAGGACATTTTTTTTTGTATTCTCAATGGATTTATTTTTTTTATAAGAAATCTGTATATTCAATGCGTTTACCATTTATAAATTACCGATTTAATTCATTTTTTCTAACCAAATTCGAGTTTTTATTTATTTTTTTGTTTTGCTGCATTAACGCGGGATGTTTTATATATTTGTGCCGTAATTATTTAGGCCTTTATGACACCCCCGAAAAAGATCCTTTTTTGCATTCCCTTTATACTGAGTCTGTTCTCCCCGGCTTTTTCCCAATCAGGAACCGGCCTTACCCATGAGATCGGTGTGGTCGTAGGACCTGTTGCTTTACAGTCGGATTATGGTGAACGCAGGGATTTTGATACGAATAAAGGAAATACAGGTATTGCTGTAGGACTGGTGTATTTTATGGGATTTGAATACCTGACCAATTACCGCCTGAATTATTTTGAAGACCACTTTAAATTAAAGGCAGAGTTATCCTATACCAAAACGGATCTCAAACATTTTGGAAAATATGTAGAAGAAAGCAAGACTTCTGTTTTTGCACAACAGCTTCGCGCCATGCGGGGAAGTTCCAAAACAACCAATGCCGGAGTAGAGTTAGTCTATTTCCCGTTTAGCCTTAAAGATTACGGCTACAACAGTATGAGCTTTGCACCTTATGCAAGTTTTGGAGCACAAGCCACTCATTATACTACTGAAGCCCGATCGTATAACGGCCCGCTGACCCCACTGAACACCCCTGAAAAATACCGCAATGGCTACCGCAATACTTCCGATTATGCCTTATCTATTGTGGGCAGTATCGGGACACGTTATAAAATCAATGCCAATTCCGACCTGATTGCCGACCTGCGCCTGCAGTATTTCAACTCGGACTGGATTGATGGATTACGGCCTGACCCTGCTATTTACAAAGAAAATAAAGCCAATGACTGGCTGGCCTGGTTTACGGTAGGCTACGTCTATTATCTGCCGGAATAAACTATAACAAAAAAAGAAGCCCCGATAAAGATGATTTATCGGGGCTTCTTTTTTAAGCTTCAGGAAATTTATTCGAAAGCCTGTTTCAGGTCTTCCAGTAAATCTTCAATATCTTCTACTCCAACGCTAAGGCGAACCAAATCATCAGAGATACCAATTTCTTTACGTTTGTCTTCCGGAATAGAAGCATGTGTCATCAACGCAGGGTGATTGGCCAGTGACTCTACCCCACCCAACGATTCTGCCAGGGTAAAAACTTCCAGTTTCTCTAAGAAACGGATTGCATCTTCTTTTTTACCGGAAGTAAATGTGAAAGATACCATACCGCCAAATCCGTTTTTCATTTGCTTCTTCGCAATTTCATGGAACGGGTGTGATGGAAGCCCCGGATAAAATACCGTTTTCACTTTGGGGTGATTGCTCAGGTATTCCGTAACTTTTTCACCATTTTCACAATGACGCTGTACTCTCAAATGCAGGGTTTTTATCCCTCTAAGCACCAAAAAGGAATCCTGTGGCCCTAAAGTGGCTCCGGTAGCAAATTGCTGGAAGTGCAGTTGTTCGCCCAATGCTTCATCTTTTACGATCAAAGCACCCGCAATAACATCAGAATGTCCACCCAGGTATTTTGTTGCCGAATGCATCACAATATCAGCTCCTAAGTCCAATGGTTTTTGCAAATAAGGCGTTGCAAAAGTATTATCGACTGCAAAAAGAATGTTATTCGCTTTGGTGATTTCAGCGATTGCAGCAATATCAGCCAGTTTCATTAGAGGATTGGTTGGGGTTTCTACCCATACCAATTTGGTATTTTCATTGATCAGCGATTTGAATTTCTCCAGATCGTTCATGTCTACAAAATGGAATTTTATACCGGAATCCTTATAGATACGGGTAAACATTCTATAGGTACCTCCATATAAGTCGTCCATGGCAATAATTTCATCACCGGCTTTAAACGAACGTAAAACGCAGTCCGTTGCCGCCAATCCAGATGAAAAAGCAAGGCCACGGGTACCGTTTTCAATACTCGCTAAGGCATTTTCCAATGCGGTTCTTGTAGGATTTGCAGCGCGGCTGTACTCATAACCGCTATGTACGCCAGGGCTTTTCTGTATAAAGGTCGAGGTCTGATAAACTGGTGGCATTACAGCTCCAGTACTTGGATCTGGTTCCTGCCCTCCGTGAATAACTTTCGTGTTAAACTTCATATAAATAGTTTTAATTTCATGAATTATTCGACAAATTTACTCTATAATTTTGGTGTGACCAATTCCCAAAGTCTTACCTTTATGCATAATTTAACTTTCCTGCCATGAAAAAAATACTTTCAATTGCCGTAGTTGCCCTCCTTTTCGCAAGCTGTGCCAAAGAAGAACTGAGTTTCACTTCCGCAACCTACGAGAAAAAATCTACGCTTCCGTGCAAGGAAAATTGTACTGCCGCCACTTTGGTCATACCCGTAGCTGAAAATGCCGGCATCGTATCGGACAGCATCAACCAGACGATCTTCAATACCCTTCGCAATATTGTCTACTTTGGAGAAACACCTTCAAATGCAAAAAACTACAATGAATTAGTAGATTCCTTTATCGGCTCCTATGACGACATGAAGAAAAAATTTCCGGATGAGACCTTTGGCTGGGAGGCGAAAGTAAAAGGCAGCGTGAAATATGAATCGGATAGCATCGTGAATATTGAACTCGAGCATTATACCTTTACCGGAGGCGCTCATGGCTACAGCGGATTACGCTCCCTTATCTTCAATCGCCAAACGGGTAAATTAATTCCGAACGACCAACTTTTTAAAGACCGGAATGCCTTTAAAGCCTTTGCTGAACAAAAATTCCGTGCGTTATATAAAATCCCAAGTGGTCCGATCAATGCTACCGGGCTGATGTTTGAAGACGAGAAATTCCATCTCCCGCAAAACATCTTCTATACCGACAAAGGACTGCTCTTGTATTACAACCTCTACGAAGTTGCTTCCTATGCCGACGGCGCTAAAGAAGTGCTGCTTTCTTATGATGAAGTACAACCCTACCTGAAAACGAAATAAGTATCAGACCCTTTTTTTCAGCTGCAATATGATCCCCATGTGCACGCCCTCATGAAAGATATTAAAGCGGGCTGCATCATGGACATTTTTCACGGTAAATCCCGATGTGGTAGTAAACGCATTGTAGTTTTCAAAAACACCATCCATAAAATCGTTTTTGGTATGTTCCAGCGTAGAAAACAAAAATTCTTTGATCTGCACCAATTCCTCGACCGTACAATTCTTTTCGGGTCGGGTACCGCGTTTGTAGCGGGACACCAGTTCGTCGGGAATAACCATTGGCAGTCCGGAAAGATGGTACAACAGCATCTGCTGTACTACGATCACGTGAGCGACATTCCAGATCAGGTTGTTTGAAAATCCTATTGGTATTTCATTCAGTTGCTCCAACGAATGCGTATCGAGTATTGCCAGTAAATTGTTTCGGCTTGACAGTGTAATATCAAAAGTGATGTCCATTGTTTTATTTTTTTATAAATTTATCTTTTTTCATTTTCAAAAATCATTTCTTTGTACAGAAAATTATAGGCCATGAATACAATATACTATTTAGCTTCCTGCGATACCTGCAGAAAGATCATTAAATCCCTTCCCAATTCCGACAAGCTTCAATTCCATGACATCAAGCAGGATCCTATCACGGAGGCGGAACTGGAGGCCATGCACGAACTTTCCGGAAGCTATGAAGCGCTTTTCAGCAAAAAAGCCCAATTGTACAAATCGATGGATCTCAAAAATAAAAACCTGACCGAAGCGGATTATAAAAAATACATCCTGGAACATTACACCTTCCTGAGCCGCCCGGTTTTTATTATTGACGGCAAAATATACATTGGCAACAGCCAAAAAAACATCAATGAGGTGATTTCTGTTCTAAAATAATGATTTGACGCTGATATTCCGCCCAAACAGAATTTTCTACTGAAAACTATTTATTACCTTTGTAGCTATTACATTTTTATATGATACAATCCATGACGGGTTTTGGCAAGGCAACTTTGCAGCTACAAACCAAAAAAATTACTGTAGAACTCAAATCACTAAACAGTAAAGGTTTAGACTTGAACGTAAGAATCCCATCACTTTACCGTGAAATGGAACTCGGCTTACGCAATCAGATTGCCCAGAGATTAGAGCGTGGAAAAGTTGATTTTTCCCTTTATATAGAAATTACCGGCGAAGATACCTCTTCCAAAATCAACGTTCCCATTGTAAAAGGATACATGAACCAGTTGCGACAGGTAGTGCCTGGTGATGATACCGAATTGCTAAAGATGGCCATCCGGATGCCGGATGCTATGAAAGTGGAACGGGAAGAAATAGATGAAAACGAATGGAAAGAAATCCAGACGGTTATCGAAGAAGCGTCAAAAAATATCCAGAATTTCAGGATTTCAGAAGGTACTGCATTGGAAAAAGAATTCCTCCACCGCATTGCCAACATCATGACCCTTATGAACGACACTGTTGCCTTAGACAGCGAACGTATCCAGACGGTAAAGACAAGGCTGCAAACGGCTATTGATGAGTTGAAAGTGACTGTCGATGAAAACCGTTTTGAGCAGGAATTGATTTTTTACCTCGAAAAATATGACATCACAGAAGAAAAAGTACGCCTGGAAAACCACCTGAACTACTTTATCGAAACATTAGCCGGAACAGAAGCCAATGGACGTAAACTGGGTTTCATCACTCAGGAAATGGGACGTGAGATCAATACGATGGGCTCTAAATCCAATCATGCCCAAATGCAGAAACTGGTCGTGCAAATGAAAGATGAACTCGAAAAAATTAAAGAACAAGTATTAAACGTTCTCTAAAAATACAAACAGAAAGCCAAACACTTTTCGCAACTTAGTACCACACCATGAATAACGGTAAATTAATTGTCTTCTCTGCCCCTTCAGGATCCGGCAAAACAACCATAGTACGCTACCTCCTTGAGCAAAAAGAACTGCATCTGGATTTTTCCATTTCGGCTACTTCCCGCCAGAAAAGAGGCGATGAAATCGATGGAAAAGATTATTATTTTATTTCTGCTGCTGCATTTCAACAGAAAATTGCCGAAAATGCTTTTGTAGAATACGAAGAAGTCTATACGGACAACTGGTATGGAACGCTAAAAAGTGAACTGGAACGTATTTGGGCCGAAGGCAAACATGTCATTTTTGATATTGATGTCATAGGTGGCCTCAAGATTAAAAAGCAATATCCCAAAGAAACCCTGGCTATTTTTGTCAGCCCACCTTCCGTAGAGGAACTGGAACGCCGCCTGCGCTTCCGCCAGACGGAAAGTGAGGAAAAGATACAAATGCGCCTTGAAAAAGCCGAAAGGGAAATATCAACTGCTGGCCAGTTTGATGTGATCCTCAAAAATCACGACCTTGAAATTGCCAAAAACGATGCCTATAAACTGGTATCCGATTATTTAAAAATGATTTAAAACCATTTTGATTCATTAAAGTACAGCACTATGAAAATCGGATTATACTTCGGGACGTTTAACCCCATTCATGTCGGGCATCTGATTATCGCCAATCACATGGTTGAATTTTCAAATCTTGACGAAGTCTGGATGGTGGTCACTCCGCATAATCCGCACAAAAAGAAGAATACCCTGCTCGATGACCACCATCGTTTGGAAATGGTATTCCTGGCAACCGAAGATTTTGATAAAATCAAGCCTTCCGATATCGAATTCAAGCTTTCACAGCCCAATTATACGGTTACGACCCTCGCCTACCTGGAAGAGAAATTTCCGCAGCACGAGTTTTCACTGATCATGGGTGAAGACAATCTCAAATCATTCCACAAATGGAAAAATTATGAGACTATTTTGGAAAACTACGAATTGTACATTTACCCACGGATATCTCCGGAGCATGTGAACCCCCAATTTGATAACCATCCCAAAATACACCGTATTGAAGCACCGATAATCGAGATTTCGGCTACTTTTATTCGGGAGAGCATCAAAAACAAGAAAAACATACAGCCTTTATTACCCCCAAAAGTATGGCAGTACATCGACCATAACCTCTTGTATACCAAATAAAAACTCCGCTTTCGGGCCAATCGCGCATCCGTATCTACACTGTTCCCTAAGGCATTAGGTGCACAAACACTTAACAATACTTTACCACACTTCGGTATTGCATTTTATAACTTTGCATGAAAATAAAACCTTATGCAAAACTTCGAATTATATAATCCGACGAACTTAGTTTTCGGAAAAGGGCAAATCGCCAAACTAAAAGAATTAGTCCCTCAAAATGCAAAAGTCCTGTTAGCCTATGGTGGCGGCAGTATTTTTAAAAATGGCATATACGATCAGGTAATCAAGGCCCTTACCGGTTTTGAAATCGTTGAATTTGGTGGTATTGAACCCAATCCACGTTATGAGACGCTTATGAAAGCTGTCACAGTAATCAAGGAAAAGAAACTCGATTTCATCCTTGCTGTAGGCGGTGGTTCCGTAATTGATGGCGTGAAATTTATTGCTGCTGCAGTACATTTTGACGGCAATCCAATGGAAATCCTTCACAAACGAATGCAGATTAAAGCCAATGCGATGCCTTTTGGAACGGTACTGACCTTACCGGCAACCGGAAGCGAAATGAACTCCGGTGCGGTGGTTACCATTAATGAGACACAGGAGAAACTCTCCTTTGGTGGTTCGGCATTGTTTCCTAAATTTTCCATTTGTGATCCTACAGTGATTGCATCGCTACCTAAAAAACAAATCCAGAATGGTGTAATTGATGCTTTTACGCATGTACTGGAACAATACCTTACCTTCAAGCAGGATGCTTATCTGCAGGACCGTATTGCCGAAGGAATTCTCCATACCCTGATTGAAGTGGGCCCAAAAGTAGTAGACAATCCGACTGATTATGCACTGGCTTCCAATTACATGTGGAGCTGCACCATGGCGTTGAATGGATTGATCCAAAAAGGCGTTTCAACAGACTGGGCTACTCACATGATCGGACACGAACTAACTGCGTTATATGAAATTGACCATGCCCGTACATTGGCGATCATAGCACCAAACCTGTACAAAGTGATGTTTGCCACTAAAAAAGAAAAACTGGCACAATTTGGTGAAAGGATTTTCGGATTGCAGGGCGACACTGAAACCGTGGCCAAACAGGCAATTGAAAAAATGACTGACTTTTTCCACACGATGGGAATGCAGACTAAACTTTCGGAGAATACAGCCAATTACCAGGATACAGCTAATTTCATTGTGAAACGTTTTGACGAAAGAGGATGGAAAGGCTTAGGGGAAAAACAAAACATCACCCTGGAAAAAGTAAGAGAAATCGTAGAATTGAGCTACTAATTCCATTTTTGATCCTACCTCAAACAAAAGGTGCTCCAGAATAAATTTCAGGAGCACCTTTTTAAAAAACACCAAAAACAAAATTTAACTAACTTTTTATAAACCTAAGAAGAATTGCTTCTCAGATGGAATTATAGATTTAATAACGGTACATTTTAAATTGTATTTTATTGTAAATCATAATATTAAGTTAAAAATTAAAATAAGAGTCAATCCTCTGACGTTTAAACGTTAAAACACCGTGTCCTATAATTATACCGTATAATACTTTCTAATTTGAGTATTTTAAGTATTTTTGGATAATAATTGAAATATACAAAATGAGTGAACATCCGAAATTTGCAGTCATAGGGGGCGGAAGTTGGGCTACTGCGATTGCAAAAATGTTAAGCGTTAATCTGCCGGAAATAGCCTGGTACATGAGAAACACTGCTGCTATAGAACATATAGAAACGTATCACCACAATCCAAACTACCTGAGTTCTGTTGAATTCCACGTCAATAAATTAAAACTGACTTCTGATCTGAATGAAGCGGTTGCCTATGCAGACTATCTTATTTTTGCTATTCCCTCTGCATTCCTGAATGCGGAACTGGAAAAATTAACAGCCAGTCTGGAAGGAAAAGTAATTTTTTCTGCGATAAAAGGTATTGTTCCGGAGACCAGCCTGATTGTAGGCGAACACTTCCACCTGAAATATAACATTGACTATAACAATATTGGGGTAATCACAGGACCCTGCCACGCTGAAGAAGTAGCATTGGAAAAACTGTCCTACCTGACGATTGCCTGTGCCAATGAAGAAAAAGCAGGGGTTGTCGCTTCAAAACTTTCCGGGAATTTCATCAAAACAAAGATCTCTGATGATATTGTCGGTACGGAATATGCTGCAATGCTCAAGAATATTTATGCTATTGCTGCCGGTATGGCACATGGGCTCGGTTATGGAGATAATTTCCAGGCCGTATTAATGAGCAATGCCATACGCGAAATGAAGAAGTTCATCCGTAAGGTCCATAAGATGAAGCGTAATATTAATGATTCTGCTTATCTGGGCGATTTACTGGTAACCGGATATTCCATTTTTTCCCGAAACAGGATGTTTGGAAATATGATAGGGAAAGGCTATACGGTAAAATATGCTATGCTGGAGATGAGTATGGTCGCTGAGGGCTATTATGCCGCTAAAAGCGCTTATAAGCTCAATGAAGAGTATCAGGCAAAGACACCAATAATAAATGCGGTGTACAGCATCCTGTATGAAGGTAAAGACCCTAAAAAAGTATTTAAGAAACTGACCGATAAACTGGATTAATACAGTTCAAAAAACAATAAAAAAGCCCGGAACAACTTCCGGGCTTTTTTATTACCCTATATGTCCCGTCCTGAAATAGCGATACAAAAAAAAACTCAATTATGTCTAAAGAGAAAAATTATGTAAAGCGAACCCAGCGAGATTACAGTATGTCTCTCAAATTGCAAATCGTCCATGAGATTGAACGAGGAGAGTTATCTACACATGGAGCTTGTAAAAAATATGGTGTGCAAGCACGTTCAACAGTTGTTAGTTGGCTTAGAAAATTTGGTAACTTTGATTGGGAAACCCAAACCCCATCTCAAATGGCTAAAACACCTGAACAGCAAATCATGGAACTCGAAGCTAAAGTTACGCTTCTTGAAAAACAGAAAGCTCATCTGGAGCAACAAGTTAATTTTACGGATAAGAAAGCTATTATTTTTGATATGCTTATTGATATTGCAGAGAAAGAATATAATATCGATATCCGAAAAAACTCATCACCCGAACAATTGTCCTATTTAAAGAAGAACAAAAACAAACCTTAGGTTTTACCTGTAGTTTGTTCGGGATAGACAGGCAGGTCTATTATCGTAGCATTAAAAGAAAAATCTTAAAGCAATCAAAGTCTGAACAAGTCATTCTTATGGTAAGAAAGATTAGGATGAAAATGCCTCGTATCGGTACGAGAAAGTTGTATTATTTATTAAACCAGGAGCTTAGAGCATTGAAGATTGGAAGAGATATGTTTTTTAATATCCTCAAAGTAAACCATCTGCTAATATCTCCAAAACGGAGCTATCATATTACGACTAACTCATATCATCGTTTTAAAAAACACAAGAATTTAATTGAAAACTTAAAAATAATACGTCCTGAACAGGTTTGGGTATCCGATATTACATACATCGGAAAAAGAAGTAAGCCCTGCTATTTAAGCTTAGTAACAGATGCATATTCAAAACGGATCATGGGATTTAATGTAGCTACTAATTTAAATGCCGAAAATAGTCTTAAAGCTTTACAAATGGCTCTTAAGAGCAGGAAAAATAGTTGTTTGTCGTTAATCCATCACTCAGATAGAGGTATACAATATTGTTCTGATGAATATCAAAAAGTGATACGCAAGACTAAAAACCTGCGCTGTAGCATGACTGAGTCTTATGATCCATATCAAAATGCGGTCGCTGAAAGGGTAAATGGAATATTAAAACAGGAGTTTTTAGTAGATAGGTATAATGATCAGCAACTTAATATTATTAAGTTAGTAGTTAAGGAATCTATACAGATTTATAATCTAGTAAGACCGCATTGCTCTAATCATATGCTTACTCCGATGCAAATGCATCAGCAAAAAGAAATAGAAATGAAAACCTATAAAACAAAAAACAGAAGTAACCATGAAGCTACTTCTGTCTAAAAAATGTACTTTTATTATTATTAATCCTGTATTGCTATTCTAGGACTAGACATAATGATCCCGTCTTTAAAGATCAGCGGTACTTCTACCGTATAATCTTCATGGAGTGAATGGGCTTTAAAAATATATTTTTTATCGTGTAGTACATTATCTATGAAGAATGTAACCATAAATTCATTGTCCAGCACCAGCACACTGTCTTCCATCAGTTCAATCTTCACAAAAGAAACCGGTTCTACTGTAACAAAAGCATGCCGCAACAAAGAAGTTTTTTTAGCCTCTCCATCAATCACTCCGGAAGCTTTGGAGACAATTAATACATTTTCCAGCTTAAAATCACTGTCATTAATCAGATAAGCATACCACGTTTTCTGCATGAAGTCATCATTCCACTCCTGGACTGCAGCCACAAATATATTTTCTACTTTAGGGATTATAATGTCTTTTTTCATAGTCTGGCATTTAGAATCTGCATCCGGTTACTGCCGGCTCATTCGATTCTGATTGTGTATATAGTAAAAACGGGAACTCCTGTGTGGAATTCCCGAAATGTTTTGCTTAAAAACTGGATTTGAATTGCTCCAGAAAACGAACATCATTTTCATAGAACATTCGAATATCCCCAATTTGATATAATAGCATTGCAATTCGTTCAATTCCCATCCCGAAAGCAAATCCTGTAAATTCATCTGAATTGATCCCACAGTTCTTAAGAACATTAGGATCGACCATACCGCAGCCTCCTATTTCGAGCCAGCCTGTACCTTTGGTAATCCTGTAATCGGTTTCTGTTTTCAGTCCCCAATAGATGTCTACTTCCGCACTCGGCTCTGTAAAAGGAAAATAGGACGGACGAAGCCTGATTTTGGACTTCCCGAACATTTCCTTTGTAAAATACAACAGGGTTTGTTTCAGGTCGGCAAAAGACACATCCTTATCGATATAAAGTCCCTCCACCTGGTGGAAGATACAGTGGGAGCGTGACGATACGGCTTCATTACGAAACACCCTTCCCGGAGAAATGGTACGTATCGGTGGTTTATTATTTTCCATATAGCGCACCTGCACTGATGAAGTGTGGGTACGTAATAAGATATCAGGATTGGTTTGTATAAAAAAAGTATCCTGCATGTCCCGTGCCGGGTGGTATTCCGGAAGGTTCAATGCGGTAAAATTATGCCAGTCGTCCTCGATTTCCGGACCTTCGGAAACATTAAACCCAATCGTAGAAAAGATATCAATAATTTGATTTTTTACCAATGATATAGGATGGCGGGAACCAATTTTCAAAGGCTCACCCGGACGGCTAAGATCTCCGTAAAATCCAACGCTAACTTCCTGGCCTTCCAGAAAATCCTGAATGTCCTTTACTTTACCTTCTGCTGTATTCTTCAACAGGTTGACTACCTGGCCGAACTCTTTTTTCTGTTCGTTAGGAACCGTTTTAAAAGCAGCGAAGAAATCATTTAGTATTCCTTTTTTTCCGAGAAAACGAATTCGAAAGGCTTCCAGTTCTTCTTTGTTCTGAGTCTGAAATGCATTCGCTTCCCCTATATATTCTTTAATCTTATCTATCATAATCGCTTCGATAATTGAAGTGCAAATTTAGGAAAAAAAAATCAGTTCACCTTGACTTTTGATGGTTGTCCCTTTTTTTAACGCTCGTTAATTCCAGTCTTTTTAACTGTGCCCATTCCTTATTCCTGCTATTATCCGGAAATTCAAAAACGGTAACAGCAAGTCTTCCAGTCGATATCAGGCAATAATACCTTTTTCAAGGAAATAATTCACAATGGCTTCTTTCATAAGGACCGACTGTTCCCCGGCACGAAGCGCAGGCAGGTTTTCCTTAACGGTATAATGGGGCCAGCCTTCGGAATCGAAATAATCAAATTCATAAAACCCGTAGGGCTCGAGCAGGCGGCAAATGGCGATATGCATAAGGTTAACCTTTTCATCCTTCTTGAATGTAGTATGGAATTTTCCCAGCTCCTGGACACCGATCAGGTAAATTATAGCATCTAAATCCAGTACATCACCTTCGGCGAATTGTTTGGAAAGTAGTGTAACGAGCTGTTCCCAGCGTTCTTTTAATTGTGTATCTCTAGACATTGTTTTAGTTATATGTTATGAAAAATGGGACCTATTCATAATGCAGTCGGCAAAGATATTGCAATTTATAATTTTTAGCCCTTATTTAATTCGCATATCTTTGCAATCTTAAATAATGCAAAATGACTTTTTTAGATCTTTTCCTGGGAGGAATAGTAGCATATGGATGTATTCGTGGACTCTGGAAAGGGCTTTTCGTAGAAATGGCTTCTTTTGTTTCGCTGCTGATTGGTATTTATATTGCGATGAAATTCTCCTACCTGATGCGTTCCATCATTGAAGGCCATGTGTCCTGGGATCCAAAAACAATTGAAATTACGGCTTTTGCCCTTACGTTTATCGTAGTCGTAGTCGGGATATTCCTTTTGGCTAAATTATTTACGACCATTGCCGATTTCGCCAGCCTTGGAATCATTAACCGATTGGCAGGTGGTCTTTTCGGACTGCTAAAAATGATATTGATCCTGAGTATACTCCTGAGCCTCTTCCTGAAAATCAATTATAATGACATGCTGTTATCCAAAGAAAAACAGGAACAGTCGCTGTTTTTTAATCCGGTTCAAAAAGTAGCATCCTTTATTTTCCCGATGATTAAAGAATGGTTTCCGGAAAATCTGATCCCTACCGAAAGTGAACGGTAAATATTACTTTAATTCTTTGATTGACGCACTTTCTACCCAACCCTGAGAACCGTCGGTAAGCTCAATTTTTTTCCAGCCCTGCAACTCTTGTACAACATTTACTTTAGTGCCTTCGTGCAATAAAAATGAATCAGCAGCTGCTGTTTTCGGCTCGCCTTTCACGGGAAGTATTTCTGCATATACAATCGCTGGCCGGTCGTTTACATATTCGCTGTGCTCAAAATAGGCTGCACTTACGGCAATAGCGCCGCAAAGCAAAGCAATAGACATCCCTGCAAAAAATAACCGTTTGAAAAGTGTATGCTGTGAAAAATAGTAGCCTGCAAAAACAAATAGGAATACAAAAGCAAAAACCACTGCAATCCATGCCCAACTATCATAAGACCAGGAAGCCGTGAAATTATGGATGAGCTTCTCGAAACCTACTTTAGGAATCTCCTTGATTTCATCGATGGTCCGGTTTTTGGCAAACTTAAGGTTGTTTTTGGCGTCCTCATAGTTGGGCTTCAGCAATAGTGCCTTCTCATAATTATAAATCGACGGAGCGGTCTTGTTCAGTTTGTAATAGGCGTTCCCTAAGTTAAAATACAATTCGGGAGAATGCTGTCCTGTTTTCAATACATTTTCATAGGCTTCCACAGCGGCATCAAACTGATCTTTCCTGTAATAATCATTCCCTTTGTCAAATGCTGATTGTGCCCAAAAGCATTGGGACAACAGGCACAACATTATATAGAGTATCTTTTTCATTCTTGTCTTTAAAATTTTAAATTCCCGGTCATATCCTTGTACCAAAGTAACCTTGCTCTTACTTAATACTTTTTTCCAGTGCTGAAATAATTACCAAAGCCTTATCATAATCCTGCTGTATCGCTACGGGCGAAGAAGGAGCATAACGTGCAAATTCGCAGTTTTCAGTCAATTGGATAAAATCATGTACCGTGTCGGGATTGGCATTACGATCTACTAAGATCTCCCGGATTTTATCTTTACTCATTTCGGACGTTTCAATATTCAGCTTGGCTTTCAGGAAATTATGCATTGCTTTTTCCAATGAAATATAGAATAGTTCCTTATTATTGAGTTGTTTTTTCGCTTCCGTCAGGAATTTACGGGCGAGCTTATTATTTCTTTTGATCCTGTTCCCTACAACATCCTTATCAATAGCCTCTTTTTTCCTTTTCGTCAAAATCAAAAGTGGAATCCCTAAGAATGGAGTTAACAATAGGCCATAAAACAATCCTGATCCGAAGAAGTCTTCTTTTTTGGCCGATACTAACGTAGTTTTAAGATCAATAAATCGAAACTGGTCGCTTTTGGTCAGTTGATTTTTGTCTGCTTCCGAACCGGCTTCCTCATTTCCGGGCACAGCAGGTGCAGCAGCGACAGGGCCATCAAGGACTTTAATTCCAATTTCTGGTGACGTTATTGTTTTATAGGTTTTAGTAGTCAAATCAAAATACGTAAAACTCATAGGCTTAATCGAATAATCACCCTGGTATTGCGGAATCACTGTGTATTTGTCTGCAATTTTACCCTGCATGCCCGATAAGGCAACATTCACATTTTCGGTATGTACGGGATCATACATTTCAAGCGCACTGGGCACTACAGGCTTTGGAAGGCTGAATAACTTCAGGTTCCCCGTACCGGAAACGCTTACATCCAGGTCTAAAGACTCTCCATGTTTCAATTCGGTTTTTGATGCTTTTACCCTAAAATCGAATTTTCCAACAGCTCCGGAAAAATCAGCAGGTTTTCCATTTTCAGGCAATGCTTTCACATTGATTGTTTTCCCTCCGGCAGAGACTGTCTTGTTGGTTGTTGTAGTGATCATCCCGCCAAACATATCACGTCGGTTGGTTGGCAGTTCTACCGATACATCTATGGACAATGGCACAATGGTCAGTGGCCCTGATTTTTGAGGATATAATACTACTTTTTTCAGAACAATATACCGGTAGGTGGATCCATTATAATTGGCTCTTTCCGGAGCCATATTTTTAATCTCAATATTCTGGCTCCAAAAATCTTTGTATTTCGGCAGGTCGATATCTTTTAAGCCACGGATTCCAATATTATCACTAAAATACAGCTTGTACACTACTGTGATCGGCTCGTTGAGATACGGGCTTCCATTGGTAACCTCAGCGACCAAATGCAGGTTATCATCGGCAGAAATCACAGCATTGTTACCGTCGCGGGGTTCTTCTACAGCAGAAGATACCACAATCTTTACCGGTGAGGTTTTATACACCTGATTATTGATTTCGATAGAAGCCTGCTTGATGGTAAAAGTACCTTTTGCCGTAGGCACTAAGTAGTAGGAATACATCTTATTAAAAGAGCTCTTTCCATTAATCCAGGACTGGCTCACTTGTTGACTCGGCCCGGCTATTACCCTGAAGCCTTCGAAAGAAGGTGGCATAAAATTATCACCATCGGCATTCATTGCAAAATCAATTCGCAAACGCTCGTTGAGGCCTATGGTTGTTTTACTGACTTTTGCCTCAAATTGTACCTGTGCAAAAAGTCCCTGAAAACAGAAAAATAAAACTATAATAATATACTTCTTCATTAATACAATCCCCTTTTTTAATCTTTTAAATTTATTACACAACACATCGTAGCATTACCAATCTTTATCGGTTGGAACAGGCTTGCCTTTTTCTTTTTGGGCATTTACTTTCTCCTGAACCTTCTTTTCTTCTCCATTCACTGCATTCAGCATATTTTCCAACTGCTGTTTGGAGATACCACTTTTGGGTTGTGGATTTGGTTTTCCATCGCCTTTATCGTCCTTCTTATCGTCTCCTTTATCTTTTTTGTCCTTGTCGTCTTTTCCTTTATCGTCTTTCTTATCCTTATCGCCGTCTTTCTTGTCGTCCTTTTTATCCTTGTCGTCTTTCTTATCGTCCTTTTTGTCTTTATCCTTATCCTTGTCTTTATCCTTATCCTTGTCTTTGTCTTTATCTTTTTTATCCTTGTCCTTGTCGTCCTTGTCCGGATTATTTTTTTGATATTGTTTGGCTAAAGCATAGTTATAACGGGTTTCTTCATCCGCCGGATTATTACGTAAGGCATTTTTATACGCTTCTACAGCCTGCGAATAATTTTTTTCAGACATGAATACATTGCCTAAATTATGGAAGGCCTGGTGTTTTTGGTCTTTGGTCTTCGCATTTTCCAAGGTTTTCAAGTAGGACTGCTTGGCTTCTGCCGGTTGGTTTAGCCTGTAAATCGTATTCCCAAGATTATAGGATGCCACGGGTTGTTTGGGCATTTTAAACTGGGAGATTCTATAATTTGCCTCTGCATCGGCATAGGCTTTTTCTTTATATTCTTCGTTCGCTTTTGGCAAATCGGCATTACGGCGCTGTGCAAAAGTTACCGTAGCACTTAGCAGCAATATTATACCCAGCAGCAGTTTTCTCATCGGTATTGTACTATTTTTTCTATCCGTCCTCATGCTTATTTTTCTTCTTCATTAAACAGGTTCATTTTCTTCACCCATGCTGTTTTGCGTTCTGACAATAATACATCACCAAACAACAACAGCAGTGCAAATCCTAAAAACCACTGAAACTGGGAATCATACTCCGCAATCTGCTGGTTTTCAAATTTATTTTTTTCAATGCCGTCCAATGCGTTTTTTACAAACTCCGTTACCTGTTTTGTATTATTCCCTAATATAAAATTACTATTGGTCGCTTTGGAGATTTGCTTTAGTATCTCGGGATTCATCTTGGTAACTACTACCTGATCGCTTTTATCCCGTAAAAAACTTTCCGTAACTCCATTCCGTTTTATCGGGATTGGGCCACCTTTTTCAGTTCCAACGCCAATAGTCAATATTTTCAATCCTAATTTATTGGCTTCTTCTGCAGCGCCCTGGGCACCTTCAGAATGATCTTCCCCATCGGAGATCAGGATCAGGAGTTTGTTGGTCTCTTTATCATCAAAATAAGTGGACGCCAGATTGATCGCTTCGTTAATTGCAGTACCTCTGGAAGAAACCATATCGGTATTCATACTTTGAAGGAACATTTTCGCAACCCCATAATCGGTAGTAATAGGCAATACTGGGTATGCACTTCCTGCATAGGCCACAATGCCAATACGGTCGCTTCCCAATTGATTGATAATCTGGGATACAATTTGCTTGCTTTTCTCCAAACGGTTGGGCGCTATATCTTCCGCCAGCATACTTTTAGAAACGTCGATAGCAAAAACAACGTCAATACCTTCGCGCTTGATCGTCTCTACCCGGGTTCCAATCCTTGGATTTACCAGGCCAAAAATCAATCCTGTGATGGCCAATAGGAAAAGTACCAATTTCAAAACCGGTTTAAAAGTCGATTTATTGGGGCTGAGCCTTTTAAGCAGTACCGCATCAGCAAATTCACGCTGTTTTTTTCGTTTCCAAAACTGGAGGTACAAAAAAAGCAACAGTACTACTGGTAGTATAAAAAGTAAGTATAAATATTTTTCTTGTTCTAATTCCATTCTCTTTTTGACTAATTTTTATCCGACTGCCCGAATAACTCCTATTGGATACCTGAAAACAGTTCCGGCATCCTCATTATCCCTTATTAAATAAAACTCCTGAAAATGCTGTTGCGCAAGGCCAGTTCCAGCAGCAATAATATACCCGCTGCCCATACCCAGGGACGGTATTTTTCATCATAATTAAAATAACGCAGCTCTTCAATATCTGTTTTTTCTAACTGGTTGATCTCCTTATAGATTTCAGCCAGTTTCGTATTGCTGGTTGCCCTGAAATATTTTCCTCCGGTTGTTTTTGCAATTCCTTTCATCAGTTGCTCGTCAATTTCGACCTGCATCATCCGGTATACAAAAGTCCCGTTCGGGTTAATCGCGTATGGTGATTCTGCCATACCGTTTGTCCCTACCCCAATCGTATATACTTTTATTCCATATTCCTTAGCGATCTCTGCAGCAGTCGTTGGCTCTATCAGTCCGGCATTATTGACACCATCCGTTAGCAAAATAACTACTTTACTCTTCGCTTTACTATCTTTAAGACGATTCACCGCTGTTGCCAATCCCATTCCGATTCCAGTACCGTCCTGGATCACATTATCGTATTTCACATCTTTCAGTGCCTGTAGAATTACTGCCTTATCACTGGTAACGGGCGTTTTAGTATAACTTTCTGCAGCATATACTACTAAACCGATACGATCTGCAGGCCGGTCATTCACAAATTCTGAAGCTACCTTTTTTAAGGCTTCCAGACGATTGGGCTTCAAATCCCGGGTTAACATACTTCCCGAAACGTCCATTGCAATGACGATATCAATACCCTGGGAACTTTTAGTCCTGCTGTTTACATCCACTGTTCGGGGTCTTGCCATCGCCACAATAATACAGCTTAAGGCCAAGATCCGTAATACAAACAGTGCAGGTTTTAATTTGGCTAAAAGGGATGGTTTTGCCTTAAATCCCTGAATAGAACTGATGCGCAATGTTGCCTGTTGTTCATTTCTTTTCCAGATGTACCAGGCAATAGCGATAGGAATGAGGAGGAACAACCAAAATAATCCGGGATTTAAAAAGGTTATATTTTTCATTAGGGATTCACTTTTTTAAATTCAACGGAATTAAGGATACGTTTCGTAATCTGATCGGCATAATTGTCTCCTTCTTCATGTATAACAGTAATCTGTTGCAACCCTTTATCCTGTTTAAAAAGCAACAGTTCATAGAATGCCCTGTGGCTTTTCTTGGTCTCTGGATTTAGTACCGACATAGTTCCGTAGGCTTTCAGTCCTTCAATCCCTTCGGGGGTTTTATATTCTTCCTGTTTTACCAAGATATTCTGTGCGCCTTGTTTTTCCCAAAGTTTGAGGTTGCCCTCCAGCGTTGTATTCAGGTTGATTTCACCTTCCTGTTTGTAACTGGCAGTAAATACGGTAATGGAGAATTTATCCATCAGGGTTCCATAGGCAAACTGCTGCATTTCTTTTATGGTCGCAAAGGTCTCTTTAGGCAATATTTTATTATCAATACGCTTCAGTACTTTGGGTGTCGCTACAATAACCGATGGGATACCGTATTCACTTTTAATCCATTGGCTTTCAAGCAGCGATTTTGAAGAATTCATCAGCAAAGTATCTTTGACCGACGTAAATCCTTTTGTGGCTACAAAATAGCCAAACACCGCTGCAATAGCGACTACTGATCCTAAAACAGCCAGTCGTATTGTTCTTTTGCGTTGTTTTTCCTTTTCTTTTTTCAGCCTCAATTCTTCATTTCTCACATCCTGCAGCAATTCTTCCTCTGTAGGTTTCGGTATTGATTTATCTAAGGTCACAATCACTTTCCCGATACGGTTACTGTCATCGGCAATTTCAAAATCGATCGGTTTTGATTTTGCAAACTTCACCAAATCGGCCTGTTTGAGCACTTTTTCAAGGCTTTCCAGTGTTTCCTGTGTCAGCGTCATTTTTTTCTTTACCGCTGCAGCACGCAGTGCCACAATCAACTCGGAAGTAGTGCTTTCCATTGCCGGAATCTCAATAGCTTCCTCAATATAATTACGGGCAATATCGGTAAGCTCACTATAATACGTTTTTACCTCACCATGCTGCCATAGCTCTTTGCTTTCTAAGCTCGTTAGTAAAGTAGTCGCTTTTTCAATGGGCGTTTTGAAAATCTCGGCTTCCTTCTTTTCTTTTCGCTTTTTCAGCAATAGGAAAATACCATATCCTATGGCTCCTAAAATCAATAGCGCCAGGATATACCACCAAATCGCGGCAGGTGGTGCTTTTACTTCAATAATCGGTTTGATGTCGTACATTTTTTGCTTTAATGTATCGACTTTGATATTGGTTACCTCAACCAAAAGGGAATCGGTAAAAAAGGGTTTATTATTGATGAGTACCTGAAGTTTCGGTACTACATAACGCCCGGAGTCAAACTGGGTCAGCCCGTAACGTTTCACCAACTCATATTGTGCGTCATTTTTAACCGTATCAACTGGATAGGATTCCAGTACTTCCAGCGCCCCAAAATTTTTGGCTTCCGGAAACTGTACTTTCGCTTTGGAATCTACTGTTGTTTTTAGCGTCAGGTTCACCTGTGCACCAATCCTTATTTTTGTAGAATCTATTTTGGTTTCTATTGTATGCTGCCCAAAAGAAATGGCAGAAACCAGTAAAAAAACAATGATATAAAACTTACTTTTTGTCATTTTTTAGAATAATAATCCTCATTTACACAACCCTCCTGCGGGAATTAACTATCTTGATTTGAAATATCCTAATAACTTGGTTACATACGATTCATCCACACGGGTATTTACAACACCGGAGCCACATCGGCTGAAAGTTTCCCGGAAATATTTCAGTTTTTCCTGGTAGTGTTTCTCATAGTCCATACGAACTGATTTCGAGCCCGTATTTACGATCATAACTTCACCTGTTTCTGCATCCACCATAGGAACCATCCCAAGGTCTGGCATTTTTTCTTCTTTGGCATCATACACCCGGATACCAGTGACATCATGCTTTTTTCCAGCGATTTTCAGCGTATGCTCATAATCATCTGTCATAAAATCAGAAATCAAAAAAACAATGGCTTTCTTTTTTTGTACTCCGGACAGGAATTTCAAAGCTTCCGAAAGATTGGTTTTATAGCTTTTAGGCTGAAATTCAATCAACTCCCGGATAATCCGCAGTACGTGTGATCTTCCTTTTTTGGGTGGAATGTATAATTCAATCTGGTCTGAAAAAAGGATCAGCCCGATTTTGTCATTATTCTGGGTAGCCGAAAAAGCCATAGTCGCAGCAATTTCAGTAACGATATCTTTTTTAAACTGGTTTTTGGTACCAAAACTTTCCGATCCGCTCACATCCACCATCAACATCATCGTAAGTTCCCGCTCTTCCTCAAAAACCTTGATGTAAGGCTCATTATAACGCGCCGTTACATTCCAGTCTATCGCCCGGACATCATCCCCAAACTGATACTGCCGTACTTCGTTAAAGGTCATACCACGCCCTTTGAATGAGGTATGGTATTCACCCGAAAAAATGTGATCGCTCAGCCTTCGGGTCTTGATTTCTATCTTGCGAACTTTTTTTATTAAGTCTTTCGTATCCATGCTGAATTGTTTAAAATTTAAAACCTGAAAAAGTTTAAAGCAGCCTGCGCTTCTTTAAACTTTTAAATCTTAAACTTTTTAAGGTACCTCAACCTCATTAACAATTTTATTAATGATGTCTACGGAGGTTACATTTTCTGCCTCAGCTTCATACGTAATACCGATCCTGTGTCGTAATACATCGTGCACTACCGCTCTTACATCCTCAGGGATTACATAGCCTCTTCGTTTGATAAACGCATAACATTTTGCAGCAACAGCCAAATTGATACTTCCCCTTGGTGAAGCGCCAAAACTAATCAGTGGCTTCAGGTGTTCCAATTTGTATTTTTCAGGGTATCGGGTCGCAAAGATGATATCCAATATGTATTTTTCTATTTTTTCATCCATGTATACTTCACGAACGGCCTCTTGTGCCCGAAGTATCTGTTCTGTAGAAATAACTGCATTTACTTTTTCATACGCCCCTTTCAGGTTCTGACGAATTACAAGTCGCTCGTCTTCCATCTTAGGATAGTCAATTACCGTTTTCAACATAAAACGATCGACCTGCGCTTCCGGAAGTGGATAAGTCCCTTCCTGTTCCACCGGGTTTTGGGTCGCCAGTACTAAAAATGGGCGCTCCAATTTAAAAGTGGTATCGCCAATAGTTACTTGTTTTTCCTGCATCGCCTCCAATAAAGCCGATTGTACCTTGGCTGGAGCCCGGTTGATCTCATCCGCAAGGACGAAATTAGCGAAGATTGGCCCTTTTTTTATCGAAAATTCATTTTGCTTAATGTTGTAAATCATCGTTCCAACAACGTCAGCTGGTAATAAATCCGGCGTGAACTGAATCCTGCTGAACGAGCCCTGAACGGCTTGTGACAGGGTATTAATCGCCAGGGTTTTGGCAAGTCCGGGAACTCCTTCCAGTAAAATATGGCCCTGACCGAGAAGTCCTATCAGCAATCGTTCCACCATATGTTTCTGTCCCACAATCACTTTATTCATTTCCATAAAAAGCAAATCAATAAAAGCGCTCTCTCTTTCTATTTTTTCATTGATGGCACGAATGTCTAAGGTACCCGTATTTTCTTCCATTTTTGTATATTTAAAACTAACTCTGTTAAAACAATTATTTTACTGGTGCAAATTGAAAATTTATTCACTGACATAATGTTAACGTAGCGTTAAAATATCTTTTAAATCAAAGCATTTAAGGAGGATTTGTGATTTTGTTTTTATATTTTTAAGACCAGAATTAAAATCCGGAATGGTTATATCATAATACTCGGATTTACAGCAGCCTGAAATGTATTTTTACTTCCTTTGCTACTGTTAAATTTTAACAAAAATCCTAATTTCAAAAGCGTTAATGAAAACAAAATTTTCAAGAATTATTGCAGGAACCATGAATTGGGGAATCTGGGGTAAAAACCATAATTTAGAAGCCATGTCCCAACTGATCAGCCAATGTGTCGAAAACGGCATTACGTCGTTTGACCACGCGGACATTTATGGTGATTATACTACCGAAGCCGAATTTGGTAATGCCTTCCTAAACAGCACTATTCCACGGGAAAATGTACAGTTTATTTCAAAATGTGGTATTTGCCATAAAAATGAATCCCGTAATAACAGGCTCTCCCATTATGATTATTCCAAGGCCTATATTATTGCCTGTGCAGAAGATTCCCTGCAAAAATTACACACCGATTATCTGGACGTATTGCTACTTCACCGCCCCAGCCCATTGATGCAGGCAGATGAAATAGCAGAAGCCGTCACCCAGCTCCAAAAAGAAGGTAAAATCCGTGATTTTGGAGTATCCAATTTTACACCTTCCCAAACTGACCTCATCCAATCCCGTATCAAAGTCGAATGCAACCAGATCGAATTTTCGGTGACCCATTTTGAAGCCATGCTGGACGGCAGCCTGAACCACATGCAGATCAATGCCATTACGCCTATGGCCTGGAGCCCGTTAGGCAGTGTTTTCAAAATAGAAAACCAACAAACGGACCGGTTGAAAAACCTATTGATGGAATTAATGCTGAAATATGATGCTTCCCTGGATGTGCTTCTTTTTGCCTGGATCATGAAACATCCGGCGGGGATACTTCCTGTAACCGGAACCACTACCGGCGAGCGGATAGCCAACCTGACCCGTGCTATTGATTTCGAACTGGAAGCCCAGGACTGGTTTGCCCTTTGGGTAGCGAGCGAAGGCAAAAATGTGCCTTAATTACAAACGAATACTGATTTAATATACATTACGAATGAAAACAGCTTTAATCACCGGTGCCACCAGCGGTATCGGACGTGCAACAGCCAGGGTACTGGCACAACAGCAGTATAAAATTATACTTTGCGGAAGACGGGAAGACCGCCTGATGGAATTGAAAGAAGAACTTTCTGCCATGACATCCGTACATACGCTGCTTTTTGATGTACGCGATAAAAAAAATGTACTGGACTCCATTACCGGATTACCGGAAGACTTTGCCATTATTGACATACTGATTAATAATGCTGGAAACGCCCACGGCCTGGATCCGATCCAAAATGGTGATCCTGAGGATTGGGATGCGATGATTGATATTAATATCAAAGGGCTTTTGTATGTTTCAAAAGCTGTGATTCCAGGTATGGTGGAACGCAAAAGCGGCCATATTATCAATATTGGCTCCACCGCTGCCAAAGAAGTATATCCCAATGGAAATGTATATTGCGCCACCAAACATGCGGTTGATGCTATCAATCAGGGCATGCGCATGGACCTGAATGCTTATGGAATCCGTGTTGGGGGAATACATCCGGGAATGGTCGCTACTGAGTTTTCAGAAGTGCGCTTTAAAGGTGATGCGGCCCGTGCCGCCAATGTGTACAAAGGATTTACACCGCTTCAACCGGAAGATATTGCCGACATTATCCAGTTTGTACTCTCCCGTCCCTATCATGTGAATATTGCCGACCTGGTGGTTATGTCTACCGCCCAGGCTTCTTCTACAATTGTTAACCGTAGCCTTTAAGATTTTTCCAACTGTAAATGATAAATAAACGACTCCTCATAAAAAACCTGTTGGCTCACAATGATGAGAGCAGTTTTTATGACAAAAAACGCCAATTGAATTTACATACCAAAGAAGGAAAAGGAAAATTCCTGAAACACATTTGTGCGTTGTCCAATTCGAATCCCCACAACAATTCCTATATCGTTGTGGGTGTCGAGGACGATAATGAAGTGGTGGGTGATGATTTCTTTGACGACAGCCGGATCCAGAACCTGGTCAATGCTGTGCTGGAAAATCCGCCCCGCATCCAGTATGAAAATGTGCCTTTCCCGAATCTTCCAAAAGAAAAGGTGATCGGGCTGGTCACAATAAAACCCAACAATAAAACGTCCTTTTTCAAGAAAGGGATCGGTAATATCCCGGCACGCTCAACTTTTATCCGAAGAGGCAGCAATTCGATTCCCCTGGAAGATTCTTTTGCCCCAAAAGAAAATAAAGCCAACCAGAATACCAATACGGTTATCGATATCGAAAACAATTCGCGGAACAGTATTGAACACACCCTCGATGGTGTAGTAGACTTCCTGAACAACCGCCACAAAGATATGGAGGCCCATTATAAGGTGTTTAAAGAGCTTTTTATCATCTGCTGGGCCGGAACATCCAAAAAAGGCAAAACCCATACCTATTACTCCCGTGTGGATATTGAGCTCATCAATGAGCAGGTTAAGCTGTTCTACTCGGCTTTAGACGAGGTCAGTATTACTTATGACGATCATCAGTTTACCATTACAGAATATGTATGCCTTGGCCTCAACGACAAAACCAGCTATTATCCTCTCGAAGAAGTGAGTATTTTATTTTTTGATAATGGGTATTATAAGATTGAGCGAAAAATGCTTTTCGAACCGCCACAGTACAATCGTAAAATGCTGTACCATATCTACAATGCTAACCTGAGCCTGTTGCGAAAACTGGAACGGGAACTTCCCTTAACGGAACGGGAGAAAAAAGACCTGGAAAATGTGCCTTCCACCCTGATGATTTGTTACCTGAATGGTTTTGAAGAAGCACGGCAAAAACTCATAGACGCCAAACCTTTCTTAAAGGAACAGGCGAACAACCAATCGTATATCGCATTCAAGGAAGCCATGCGCATTCTCCGTAAAATGAAATATGACTTTAATGCCTAAAGGATTATTTCTGCGTAAAATTCACCGTAATGCGTAATGCAATATTGTCATTGAATTCCGGATTTGCATAATACCCGTAGCGGTAAAATGCAGCAGCACCCAATCCGAAATATCCTATGTTCAGATAGTTTATCTTGACAATATTATCCAGTTGTAATCCGGTTTCAAGGTATATTTTATCCTTTACTTTAAAAGGGATGAACTGATGGTTGCCACGTTCCGATAAAGTCCCCCACCCGATATTGTTATGAAGTGAAATGCCGGGCTGGAATGAGGGTGTCTTAAAGAGCAATGTTCCAAAATTATGGGACAAAAACAGATTGGCGTAGGTATCCGACAAAAACTCATTGGGCAACATGGTCTGGAAACTATTCTTAGACATGTAGGGAAAACCTTTTTCATATCCGCCTTCTCCTGTAAACAGAAGTCCATACGGCAGGCTGCTATCGATATATCCGCCTTCCAGCCTGTATTTTGTATTCCCGAAATTTTTAGTAAAAAACGATTGTTCCAAAACGGCTTCAAATTTATTATAATTGAAGTCACTCTCAAACAGTCCTTTTATACCTCTGGAATAGCGAAACGAAAATATTGGATATTCGGTGGCCAGGCTTAGGTTTTGGTGAAATGAATTAACGATACGCTCCTTAACCGCAAATCGGAGGTTAACCGACAATTCGGAATTGTAATACCCGGATGGATACAGTGCGGTATTCGTCTGGAAAAGATACTCGTACCGCGGTAAAACCTTTGCCTGCCGAAATTCTATTTTCCATTTTGCCGCTTTAAAAGTTCGGAAACCTACATTGAACGAGAATTCATCCACCTGATCAAAATTCATACCCAGGAAACTGCGGATACTCAATAGATTCCCAGTACTTTTCAATCCATAGAAACCTGCTTCTACAAGGTTATGCTGGTATTTTGCACCTATTGTAAATTCATTTTTGCTGATCGGATGATAGCTTACTTCGCCACCATATTTCCATTTATAATCTTTTAGTCCGTATCCCACAAAACCGCCAAGCGTAAAATCCCGGAATACGTCTTCATTCGTGTAAATTCCAGTTCCCAATCGCAAACCTTCATATTTATTTTGAACAATCGTTTTTGACAAATCAATATCTACATATTTCAAAGGAATCTTAGACTGGAATAATTTCTCTGCTACCTTCAGGTAATAATCAAATTTGTTTTCCTTGCCAATGCTATCAATTACCCGATAGGTATTTTTCTCTTTAGCAACTAATTTTTCAATCCGGTAACTATCCCAAAATAGACTATCCCGTTTGGTCGCATTCTCATCCATTCGTACACTTTCTAAGGAAAAATCCTTTTTCTCCAATGGAATATTGATCGCTACTTTATCAATATAACTTTTGCCATTCATGACGATTTTGGTCGTTGTGGAAGGAAACACCGGCATGGACAACGTATAATTCAATTGCTCCGGAAACCAATACCGATTATCGACCAAACTGTATTGCTGCTGTATTTTGATGGCTATTTTTGTTGCTTCATAGGGTTCGGCAATCACATTCTGAATAGCATACTGATTTGAATTGATGTACAACATGCCTTTTAATCCATCGAAATTCTTTCGCGGAAGCGGTTTAAATGATATTACAAACAGCGTATCATTACCCTGAAGGATCTCTTCTTCCAGTTTGAATTTATATTTATCAATACTTCCTTTACTAATGGGATTCAGATAATACAAATCAAACAGCCGTATATTATCCTGATAAAACGAGAAAGGCTGCATATCTGTGGCCAAAGTAGCAAATGAGGGGTTTTTAAAACCGGACATCCGTGTCGCAATGACCACCTCTTCACTGATATCTTTCCGGATATATTTACGTTCTGTTACACTTTCTTGAATAAAGAGAAAATTGTTTTGGAATGCTTTTTTCAACTTGACTTTAGCCTCGTCTCCAGTAGACTGAATATCATAAATCGTCTTATTGTAAGAGGTATATTGGAACGTAGCCTTGTTTTCCGGATTATTATTTTCCTTGTTTTTGGTCGCATTCCGAATGATCCGGTGGGCGGGATTATCTGCTGGTGAAATCACTACCTCATCCAGGGCATTAGAATTCCGTACCAGTTCAATGATTACTTTTTGGCCCGGAACGACGTTTACTTTTATTGATTCATACCCTACATAACTGCATCGTATAGTAGTAATCACCTTTTCTGAATGGAGGTCAAACTTTCCATCGATATCCGATACGGTTGTCGCTGGAGTGTTCGTTGTAATATTTGCAAAGGCCAACGCTACTTTGGTTTCGGAATCATATACTTTCCCTTCAACATGCTGTTGTGCAATGGCCTGCAGCGAGAATAGGAAACCAATAAAAATCCAATAAACGGTGTATTTCCGGATCATAATACGACTAAAAAATTAATTAGAACTCAATTACACTAAAGCAAACAAAAACCCGGAATCAGGATCGACCTGATAGCCCTTTTCTTAAATTCTTGCTATTTAAAACAGCAATCGTTGCCAAAAATAGATAATTGTCATTTATAATTCCGCACTTTGAACTTTTTATTCTTACAAATTTTCTTCTTAATCAAATCCTAATATAAACCCCGCTAATGCCTTTTTATGTATTTTTGTTATTCAATTTTTATACAAAAGATGGGTAAAACATACGTAATAGGTGACATCCACGGAGGATTGAGAGCCTTGCAGCAAGTTCTTGAACGTGCCGCAGTTACTGAAAAAGACAAATTGATTTTTCTGGGCGATTATGTAGACGGATGGAGCCAATCCCCTCAGGTGCTCGACTTTTTGATGGCTTTAAAATCTTCTCATACCTGTGTTTTTATACGAGGCAATCACGATGACCTGCTCACCCAATGGCTCGGGCATAAAACTGATAACCCACAATGGTTCCAGCATGGCGGCCAAGCCACGATAACAGCTTACGAAAAGGTGAGTGAAGCACAAAAACAATTGCATATTGCTTTTCTGGAAGGGCTAAATGATTATTATCTTGATGAACAGAACCGGCTTTTTGTACATGCGGGTTTCACCAATATGAACGGAGTCGATTTTGAATATTTCCCTGCCATGTTTTATTGGGAAAGAACCCTTTGGGAAACCGCATTAGCCCTCGATAAAAAATTAACTCCGGATGATCCCATGTATCCGAAGCGCTTTCGGTTGTACCGCGAAGTCTTTATAGGGCATACCCCGGTCACACGAATCGGAAGAACGGTTCCGGTACAAATGGCTACCGTTTGGAATGTCGACACCGGTGCTGCTTTTAAAGGCCCTTTAACCATTATGGATGTCGATACCAAAGAATACTGGCAAAGCGATCCATTACCCGTTTTATATCCGGACGAAAACGGACGAAATTAGAATACCAATTTTTAACTACAATTATGAAAAAGATATGTATTGCCATACTGTTATGCCTTGGCGTGACCACAACAAAAGCCCAGGACACACCTACAGGCGAAATTAAGCTGAACGTATTCAACACCATTGTATTAGGTTCCGTCGAAGTGGGCTATGAACATTTTATAGATGCAGACCAGTCAATTGGGGTCGAGGTATTCATCAATGACCGTTTCTCCTATACCGGTGAAGTAGGCAGCAGAAAATTCAACACAAACAGTGTTGCACTATCCTATAATTTTTACTTGTCTTCGGACAACAATGGCTCCGGATGGGAACTATCCCCCTTATTAAAATACCGTTTTGGCGACCATAAGGAAATAAAAGATTACACCATCAACGGGACAACTGTACCAACAGAAGTCACCACAGACATGGATAGTTTTATTATCGGGCTGGGTGTGGGTTACAAATGGGTCTTTAAAAATAAATTCACCATCAGTCCCTATGCCAACATTGGTCGCAATTTCAGCAAAGAAGTCGATGACCGGTTCGCTGCGGTAGAATTCAATGCCGGATTTAGTGTCGGGTACCGATTCTAACCTCACCCTATACAGACCAGTTTAGCGCTGGTCTTTTTTTTATATTGCGCTTTCCGGATTGGATTTGCATGGTTTAAAATCGTAAATTGAAGTTAATATACGAACCGGCTTTTATTTATTTTTTATCTTAGATATTCTTAAAATTTCAGCCTTAAAACCGACCCACAATGAGCATTTCAGAACACTATACCTCCGTCAGGAACCATACCGAGAAGATCTGTTCAACGTTGCAAACGGAAGATTTTGTCGTACAGCCCGCTATTTTTGTGAGCCCCCCAAAGTGGCATCTGGCACATACTACCTGGTTTTTTGAGCAATTCATATTAAAGGAACATGTTCCGGATTATGAGGTCTTCGATGCTGATTTTTGCTTTCTGTTCAACAGTTACTACAACACGGTCGGCAAAAGAGTCTTCCGGGCTGATCGCGGCAATATCACACGCCCCGGTGTACAGCAGGTTTACGAATACAGGGCCTATGTCGATATGCACATGAATCTCCTGCTTCAAATGAAATCGGAAGAACTTAAGGAACTGGTGGAACTTGGGCTACACCATGAACAACAACATCAGGAATTATTACTCACCGACATCAAATATATTTTAGGACATAACCCCATTTTTCCGGTATACGACGAAATGATCCATTGGGAAAATCAGGAAAATTCAGATTCCGGATTTTTAAAAATCAGTGAAGGCCTTTATGAAATCGGCCATACTGGAGATGGGTTTTCGTTTGATAATGAGCACGGGAGGCATAAGGTTTTCCTTGCTGAATTTGAAATTTCCAAATCCCTGGTTACCAACCGGGAATACCTGGAATTTATTACTGCTGGTGGTTATACTAATTTTAAATACTGGCTGGACGAAGGCTGGGCCTGGGTTACAGAAAACCAGATTAAAGCTCCCCTTTACTGGCATCACATTGAAAATGAATGGTATCATTATACCCTGAGCGGCTTGGAAACGGTTCATCCCGATGCCTACGTTACCCATATCAGTTATTTTGAAGCAGCAGCATTTGCCGAATGGAAAAATATGCGGCTCCCAACAGAATTCGAATGGGAAATTGCAGCTGACCAGTTGGACTGGGGCAAACGGTGGGAATGGACAAACAGTGCTTACCTGCCGTATCCGAATTTTAAAAAACCGGAAGGTGCGATTGGGGAGTATAATGGCAAATTCATGATCAATCAGATGGTACTTCGTGGGGCTTCCTGTGCCACATCCCCTTTACACAGCCGAAAGACCTATAGAAATTTTTTTCATACCGACGAACGCTGGCAATTTACCGCCATCCGCTTAGTCAAAATTTAATATAACATGAGTACAACTACTACGACGGATACTGCCTTTGCAGACGATATATTAGCCGGATTGACCGCAAAAAGGAAACATTTATCTTCCAAATATTTTTATGATGATGAGGGAAGCCATATTTTCCAGCAAATCATGAATATGCCCGAATATTACCCGACCAATTGCGAATTTGAAATCCTGTCCCAGCAATCGGAAAAAATTCTGTCCCGCCTTAATTTCTCTCAGAAATTCAACATTGTGGAGTTTGGATCCGGAGATGGCTTTAAAACCAAACAACTGCTAAAAGCCTTCCTGAATAAAGCCGCCGATTTTACCTATATCCCGATTGATATTTCGCAGGAAGCCAATGACATCCTCCAGGCCAATATCCTTAAAGTACTACCCAACATCGATATGCAGCCCAAAACCGGCGATTATTTTGATGTTTTAAATGAATTATCCGCTACAAAGGCACCAAATCTTTTTTTATTCCTCGGGGGGAATTTAGGCAATTACAAAGCGGATGAAGCACATGCTTTACTGGAAAAATTTGCCAAAGGAATGAAGAAAGGTGATAAGATGGTACTGGGACTGGATCTGAAAAAAAATCCACGAATCATACAAAAAGCGTATGATGATCCGCATGGCATCACAAAAGCCTTTAACATGAACCTGCTAAAGCGCATGAACAATGAACTGAAAATGGATATTGCGCTGGATCAGTTTGATTTTTACTGCCACTACAATCCCGAAAATGGCGAAGTCAACAGTTACCTGACGAGTTTGAAGCTGCAATATGTATACAGCGAAGTACTGGACACCACCTTTACCTTTGAAAAGGATGAAATGATCTGGACTGAACTTTCTAAAAAATACAGTCTTAATGAAATCACAGATCTGGCAGAAAGCCTGAATTTTAAAGTGGTGGAAAACTTCCTGGATTGCCGGCACTATTTCACCGATAGCTTATGGGAGAAATAAACCCTACACCATAAAAAAAGGCTTCTTTTCGCAGTGAAAAGAAGCCTTTTAATACCGTGATACTATAGACTATAGATCAAATTTTATTCCTTGTGCCAAAGGCAATTGTGTACCATAGTTAATGGTATTCGTTTGCCTTCTCATGTAGGCTTTCCAGGCATCAGATCCGGACTCACGACCACCACCAGTTTCTTTTTCACCACCAAAAGCACCACCGATTTCCGCTCCTGAAGTACCGATGTTTACATTGGCGATACCACAATCAGAACCAGCTTGTGACAAGAATAATTCCATTTCACGCATACTATTAGTGAAGATCGAAGATGATAATCCCTGAGGCACTCCGTTCTGTAAAGCAATTGCCTCTTCAATCGTAGTGTATTTCATCACATACAAAATTGGTGCAAATGTCTCTTCCTGTACAATTTCAAAGTGGTTCTCCGCTTCGATGATACAAGGTTTTACATAACAGCCACTTTCATATCCTGCGCCTTCTACAACACCACCTTCAACCAGGATTTTTCCGCCTTCTTTTTTCGCTTTCTCAATGGCTTTAAGATAATCGTTTACCGCTCCTTTATCGATCAGTGGCCCTACGTGATTGTTCTCATCCAAAGGATTTCCAATTTGTAACTGACCGTATGCATTTTGCAATACACTGATTGTTTTATCGTAGATACTTTCATGGATGATCAATCTTCGGGTAGAAGTACAACGTTGTCCGGCAGTTCCAACAGCACCAAATACAGCCCCTACTAATACCATACTGATATCAGCGTGTTCTGAAACGATGATTGCGTTATTTCCGCCCAATTCAAGGATTGTATTTCCAAAACGTTCTGCAACGGTTTTAGAGACGTGGCGTCCGATACGGGTAGATCCTGTAAAAGAAACCAACGGGATACGTTTATCATTATTGATAAGATCTCCAGATTCGTTTCCAGTCACCAGGCAGCTTACACCTTCTGGTACATTATTGCGTTCCAGGACGGTTTTTATAATATTTTGACAAGCAATCCCACACAATGGTGTTTTAGAACTTGGCTTCCAGATACAAACATCGCCACAAACCCAAGCCAACATAGAATTCCAGCTCCAAACAGCTACCGGGAAGTTGAATGCTGAAATGATTCCAACTGTTCCTACCGGATGCCATTGCTCATACATTCTGTGTAATGGTCTTTCAGAGTGCATGGTCAAACCGTACAACTGACGGGATAATCCAACGGCAAAATCACAGATGTCGATCATTTCCTGAACTTCACCGTAACCTTCCTGAAGGCTTTTACCCATTTCGTAAGAAACTAATTTCCCTAAAGGCTCTTTGAACTTACGAAGTTCATCTCCCATCTGACGTACAATTTCCCCACGTTTAGGAGCAGGGATCATGCGCCATTCCAAAAATGCTTCGGATGCTTTTTGCATTGCTTTTTCATAATCCTCTTTTGTAGAAGTTTTTACTTTTGCAATTAAAGTTCCATCTGCCGGAGAATAACTTTCAATTATATTACCGTTCGCATAGGTAGTCGAACCGGTAGAGGTTCCTTCATTTATTTCTTTAATACCCAGTTGTTGTAGGGCTTCTTTTATACCAAATTGGTCTGAAACTGTTGCCATTGTAACGTTTTAGTTTGTTATTGTTATATTTACAAATATATTATTTTTTTCGATGTAATTAATGCATTGCTAATTTATTGCCTAGAATCGTACGTTTTTTTGATTTAAACCAGCATAAAATTTTTATTCATCAATAAAAACGCATTCATTTCCATTAGTGTTAGCTATTATCGTCGTCTTCAAATTCATCCAGCCCGGCATCGAGTTCCAATGCTTTTACAGCCTGAACAGCATTACCGGCAATTCCCCGGATGGAACCGTACATGCCTAATGTGTTTTTAATCACTTTATCGATTTGCTTTTCCCTTTGGGTCCAGATTCGTTTCATGGCATTTTTTTCTTTGTTCAGATCCTCCTGCATTTGTGAAAAGCCTTCTACAATACCTTCGATCTGCAAACGGAATTCGGTACTGGTCAGGAAATCATATAACATTTCCATTTTGTCCCCCCGATTCTCCTGGGATTGCACCGCCTGGTTGACCTGGATCAAAGACTGCCGCAATACTGCACTCAGCCCTTTGAATTCCTCATAGGTACAAATCCAGATACCCTCTTTCATGCCCATGCGCTGCATATCACCCGGTAATACCTCTGTAACCAATACGCCTAAATTGGCTTTTTTATCCCGGATATCATTTTTGAATTTTTCAATCCAGGCCGGTTGAAAGGATTTGGTTCGTTTGCTTTCATAATAGATGGAACCGCAATTCTGGATTTCTCGGGTATTAACTGTCTGCAGGCAATCTGCACCATTGGCCCCTTTTTTAATTTCATCGATGGTATCCAATGGGAAATTTCCCGTAAGCCATTCTTCAATAGCCAATTCCATTACCTCGCCCTGCAATTGCATGGAGCCCTGCTCCTGTTTGCGTTTCATTTCCTCGGTGAGTTTTTTCTGCTCTTCCAGTTGTTTTTGCATCTCCCGGAATCGCAACTCATTCTTATCATCTTCCTGTTTCCGGATTTTTTCCTTTTCTACAGTTAGTGTCGCATTGAGTTGCTTTTGCGCTTCTGCTTCTATCGCTTCCTTCATTTCTGATTTCTCGCGTTGCAATCGTGCAATTTCACCTTCCATTTTATTCAGTTCCCGTATCTTATCCGATTTTTCGGTAAGCTCCTTCTCCATCAACAGGATGCGGTCTTTGCTTTCTTCTTCCAACCGAGCTTTTAATGTGGCCGTAATTGTTTTTTCCACCTCTTTTTTCTCCCGCTCCAGACGTTCCTGGAAAAGCTCATTTTCCTTTTTCTTTTTGGCTTCAAATTCTTCCTTGGATTTTTCCAAAGCTGCATTTTTAGCTTCCCACTGATGGTCCTGTTCTTTAAGTTTTTGTTGAAATTCCCGGCGTAGCGTATCTTCAATCTGATGCGTCAGAATATCATTGACATCGATAGATGTACCGCAATTCGGGCATTGTACAGAAGATTGATTGGTCATATAACGTTATATTTTTGATTGGCAGCACTGCTGCAATGGTGTAGTAAATTCAGAACTGCCCGGGTACATGTAGCATCCGGAAGCAGCAACAGGTATAAATCAGGCAACAGGCATTCAAAGCCCATTTTCCAGTTTATCTTTTTAGGGCATACCGTTTATCGGTATCCATTATTGTTCCGCATTTTGTACAGGTTCTCAGCGTTTTTGAATTGTAAAAATGCTGGAAATGAGGCAGAAAATCCTTTTCTATATCTTTCAGTTCAAAATAGACTTCATATAATTTATGGTTACAGTTTTCACAATGCCATAACAATCCATCGGTATAGCCTTTTCCGGCGCGTTTCCGTTCTACCACAAGTCCTATGGATCCTTCGCCACGCACTGGTGAATGCGGTACTTTTCCGGGATGCAGGTACATATCTCCGGCATGCAGTTCCATTTCCTTGCGTTCCCCGTCTTCCTGTATAACCACTTTGATACTGCCTTCCAACTGGTAAAACAATTCTTCGGTTTCATTATAATGGTAATCTTTACGGGCATTAGGCCCAGCAACGATCATTACAATAAAATCGTCAGATTCGACATAGATGTTTTTGTTACCAACCGGTGGTTTTAAAAGGTGACGGTTATCATTAATCCATTGATTAAGATTGAACGGTTTTGCTATTGCCATGATACTGATTTTTGGTGCATAAAATTACTGATTTTTAATGGTGACTAAAAGAAAAAGCAGCATAAATCGTGATTCCGGATTATGCTTCAGATATCCTTTTACATTACTTTTTTAGCCGTACCAGATAGATATAGACCGGAAAGTGATCGCTATAGCCTGCATCTCCATTAGCATTCCGGAGCGGATATCCCTTATAACGGCCTTCCGCCCGGGTCAGGAAAGAAGGATTATAAATACCAGCCTTCCAAAAATGCCAGGACTCATATCCCGGGCTTAGAAAAGGTGCTGAAACCATAATCTGGTCAAAAACTTCCCAAACATCACGATAGGCCAGTGTTCCAAATCCTTTTTGGGCTAATGCTCCCATAGGATTATACAAATCCAGCGCTTCAACCTGGGAACGTTCTGATTTTGCTTTTAGCCCATTCCTAATATTTTCACTGTGGGGCGGATCGTTAAAATCCCCTGCATTGATAATAAGGGCATCCGGGTTGCCTTTCTGAAGGGAATCAATAATTTTCCGGTTTTGCCGCGCAACTGCCATCCGGTAAGGTGCACTGCGTTTGACGCCTCCATAACGGGAGGGCCAATGGTTGATGATGATACTAATTTCCTCCCCTTCCAAAAATCCGGTGACCAATAGTATATTACGGGTATAAATCCTATAATCCCGACTGGTACCGGACTTATTTTTGAATTGTTTTTCTTTTTTTGGCATTGACCGAAGTGCTGCTTTTTCATAAATCAACACTGGAATACTGGCATAACTGGTGGGTTTAAAATACTGTTTCTGATACAGCAAACCCAAATCTATACCACGCCTGTCCGGGGAGTCGAAATGGACGATCCCATAATTCTGAGAGATCAGCTCCGGTTGCCGAATCAGGTCTTCCAAAACAGTCCGGTTTTCGACCTCTGCAACCCCCACAAGTACAGGAGGCTGCTGGTGTTCCGCATTTGTCCCAATCTGTCGAATGGCGGTGCTGAGATGCTGTAATTTCTGGATGTATTTTTCCGGGGTCCAATGTTGTTTGCCATGGGGCGTAAATTCATCATCCTTTATCCCTGCCTCATTAATAGTATCAAACAGATTTTCAAGATTATAGAACGCAATAGTATGGTTTGTAAATGTTGTTTTTTGCGCTACAGCTGTTATCCAAACAAAAACAAGCAACAAAAAAAGTCTTATTCTGATATTTTTCATCTTAAAATAGAATTTATTTATGAATATTTAACAAAACGTGTTTACGAATATAAATCAGACTATTAAATAATTTAAATTTACATATTGTTAAGATTTCAGTATTTTTTATAAAATAACTTTTTAATTGAATCGGTTATGAAAAAAAAGATCTTCATCCTCCTATCGTTACTATTTGCTAATCAGGCTATAAGCCAACAAACGATTACCATCCACGGAAAAGTAATTGACAGCCAGTCCAAAGGCCCTTTAGCGCAGGTAATAATACAACTTCACAACACCAATACAATTACGTTTACCGATACCAAAGGTTACTTTTCCTTACAGGTTAATTATACTGAAAAACTTATGCTCCAATGCCGGAGTAATGGCTATAAGACCCAGTTGCTCCCATTGGAGCCTGAGGGATTACTCCAGCTTGACCTTGGGCTTATAATGTTAGAAGAAGATTTTGTTGCTGAGCAACAAAATAGCACTATTGGCCTTACGGAAAGTGATTTTGAAGGAGAACATAGTGCCTCCGAAACCACACCCGCATTACTCGGTGCATCAAAAGATGCCTTTACACAAGTTAGTTTTTTCACCACAGGCCAGGCTCGTTTTAAAATAAGGGGACTGGATTCCGAATACGGGACAGTGACACTCAATGGTATCACCATGAACAGCCTGAACGATGGCAGGCCACAATGGATCCCTTTGAGCGGTCTTAATGATGTAACCCGGGAGCAGGAATACGGTACCGGTTCTTCCCCCACTTCCTATACTTTTGGTGGGATTCAGGGGAGTCAGTTTATAAGCACCAGGGCATCGGCTTACCGTCCGGGATCCAAAATTTCATTTACAGCCAGTACTTCCCGTTACAATTGGCGGACAGCAGCAACCCATAGTTATGCTCCTGACAAAAGAGGTTGGTCATTTACCGTTTCCGCCACAAGGCAATGGGCCAATAGCGGCTACTTCGATGATACAGCCAACCGTGACAATGCTTTCTTTTCCAGCATCGAAAAAAAAATAAATACCCGTCACAGTTTTAATCTAACCACCGCTTATACACAATTATACCGGGAGAAAAATTCAATAAACACAGAAGAAGTCACCACACTTGCAGGTAGACAGTATAATTCGTATTGGGGCTATCAAAACGGAAGCAAAAGAAATTCAAGATATCGGACTAACCAATCGTTATTGCTTATTGGAAATCATTACTGGAAAATCAACAATAACAATCATCTGAATTCAGGCTTTGCGTATCACTATACTACTACTGGGAATAGCGGCCTGAATTCCGGGATTGCCAAAAGTCCCGATCCGGTACACTACCGGAAATTGCCCAGTTATTATTCAACGTTACATAACGCTTCCGGGGACTATGTAGGAAATACCCCCGAAAACCAGGCTTTAGCAGAAAGCAACCGCAATCAATTCTTCGAAAATAAACAATTGGATTGGGATCAGCTGATTTATGGCAACACCGTCCCGCAAACTGACAGTGAAGGAAAAGAATATGGAAGAATCGCTGGAGAAAGCATCGTAGTGCTCTATGAAGACCGCACTCATAACCGGCAACTGAGTGCCAATACCCAATTCACATCACGTTTATCCGAAACTATTTCTTTTAGTGCCGCAGCAGCCTTACAGCTTCTTTCTTCAGAAAATTATCAGAAACTCGTGGATCTTTTGGGCGGTCATTCCTATACCGATAGCAGTCCGTTTTTAAGCGGCGATCAACAACAACCCAATTTGGATAATCCGAACCGAAGTCTGGGCATCGGAGACAAATTTGGTTATCATTATACCACAAATTCCGGAGCCCTAACTTTATTTTCCCAATTTCAATTCAAGTACCCCAATATTGACTTTTATATCGGTCAGCAATTTCTACGGTCACACTACCAACGAGAAGGCCATTACCGCAATGGGAATTATCCCTTTACGTCAAAAGGTAAAAGCCCAAAAGTTATTTTTGATACTTTCGGTTTTAAGGGCGGTATCACCTACAAATACTCCGGAAAACAATTCCTTCAGTTTCATGGCACCTATTACAGCAAAGCACCCACACTTGCATCTGTATTTCCAGTCATACGGCACAGTAACGTTATAGAAAATTTGCAAAATGAAACTGTGGCTGCGGTTGATGCTGGCTACCAGATTCAGACCCGACAATGGAAATTACGCCTGAACGGCTATTTTTCACGCATCTCCAATATAACAGCTCTTGCCTTCTATTTTACCGAAGGAATTTCACTATTAGATAATACTAAACCAACTGATGCATTTGTTACGGAATTGATCACTGGCCTGGCGAAAAAAAATCTGGGTGTAGAACTGGGTGTAGAATACGCCCTAACCCAAACCCTGAAATTAATGGCTACCGCGGCTTATGGTGAATATACTTATGATAGCAATCCTAATATAAAAATCAGTACAGAAACACAACCTTCATTTGCCGATTTTGGTGCTGCTACATTACAGCATTACAAACAACCCGGAATGCCACAACAAGCTTATTCCATAGGTTTAGAATACCGGGATCCGAAATTTTGGTGGATTGGAATCAATACGTATCATGTATCCCATCATTATATTGCGCTCACACCTTTGTCGCGGACTAAACACTTTACTTCTGAAAGCACGAATGCAATGGACTTCGATTGGCCGTATGCCAGACGCATTTTACAGCAGCAGCGATTGGATCCCGTTACACTATTTAATCTTATTGGCGGTAAATCCTGGAAAATTTCGGCATTAACCATTGGGTGTTTTGCCATGGTCAATAACCTATTCAATACGAGTTATAGAAATGGTGGATTTGAACAACCCCGAAATGCAACCTATTCACAACTTACCCAAGACCTAACAGGCCCAAATCGTGCATTTGGCCCCAAATATTCGTACAACAACGGAAGAACCTTTTTTCTAAACCTTTATATAAATTTTTGATCGTATGAAAAAACAGTACCTAAAATTGATTTGCCTGGGACTATTCATTTTACTCGCCAGTAACGAGTGTACTACGGATAATGAATATTCAATTCCCACACTGGACTGCATTGAACCCAATAGTGTTCCTACCAAAACTGTCCGTGAGTTATGGGATTTGGCGACTGCTATTCCTCAGTTGCAAACCGAAGATGATATTATTGAAGCCTACGTAGTTTCAAGTGATAAAGAAGGGCATTTTTTCAAGACCCTTTTCCTGCTTTCCCTGGATTATGAAATTGGCTTTTGCCTCTTACTTGATGATATCAGCCTTTTTACAGAATACAGAATAGGACAAAAAATATACATCCATCTGAAAGGGCTTTATATCGAAAAGCAGCACGACCTTCTTAAAATCGCAAGTGCAGTTGATGGAAACAGCCTCCCTATTAGCACTCCACAATATAAAAAACACATTACCAAATCCTGCTACAGTGTCATTGAATCCACGATTAGCACTGCTATGGATCTCAATACACCGGACAGCACTTTGATTGGAAAATTAGTAACATTAAAAAAGGTGCAATTTATAGAAAGTGTATTAGGGCAAACTTATTATAATCCGGAGAATACTTTTGGCCTTGATACGCGGCACCCCATTACCGACAGCCTGGGCAACCGAATCATTTTAAAAACCAGTTCATTTGCTTCTTATGCCACCACAGCAGTAGCATTCAAAAGTGGCTCGATACGCGGCATACTCACCCGGTACAATAATGAATATCAACTCACTCCCCGCTATGCCTCTGATCTTACGCTTACGGAACCCCGTTTTACAATAGCTGAAACTCCGGAAGCACCTGTCGTTCCTACAGATCCTGATCCTGAAACACCTGAGGAACCCGATAGCGAAGGCCATTATCTTTTTCCATATGGCAATCTCGAGAATTTCAATGGTTTTTTAACTGCTATAATCGGCTCCTCTTTACCGGAATTTTTACAACATAGCATTGGAACAGGATTTCAGGATAGCAATTGCCTGCATCTCACTACCAATGCACAAAGCGCAACTACGACTGTATTTACCGCTTTCCCAAACATAAATCTTCCTTCCACTTATTCAAAAATAAAATTTTACCTCAAAGGAAGCGCTGCCAAAAGTTTCTCCATCAATCTTTATAAAACGGATGGAAGCTATTACAAATTCAACCTTCGTGACATCACCACTAATACAACCCTGACAAATGAAAACACTAACAAGTACAATGGGACAATTGCGACTTCGGGACAATGGGTGCTCATTACTTTAGACCTTCAGTCATTGACAGATCTAAACACGACACTACTTACTAATCCTCTATTTTCTTTAAAAATTGGGAACAATAGTAATTATGATATTTATATGGATCATTTCACTATAGAATGAACTCAATTATTGATTATATGAATTTAAAAACAAACATTGTTAAACAATAATTAAATTATATTTATTTCTATATTTGAATTATAAATAAATGATATGATACCTAAATTGCCCATCCATTGTCCCAGTTGTTCCGAATCCTTATGTGTTTCCGAATTATCCTGCATGAATTGCCAGACTAAAGTATCAGGAAATTACGTCCTTCCGGTATTGCTACAACTCAATCCGGAGGAACAGCAGTTCATCCTGCAGTTTCTACTTTCGAGCGGTAGCCTCAAAGAAATGGCTACAAAAATGGGAAATAGCTATCCCACCGTTCGTAATAAACTGGATGATATGATCGAACGTATTACACTACTCCATACGAAAGACAACCCCTTATAAATCCTGAATTATGAACTATCGCACCTTTCTTAATCCTTTTGAAAAATACAATGAAAAAAAACTACTGCTGATTGGTGGTATTGCTACTCTCGCAGGTGGCTTTTTAAGCTATGCTTTTACCGGTCGTTTTGATGCTGCCTTGCATCTTTCTTATGTGAATGTGGTCAGTATCCGACAGGCTTTTAGCGATACACTCCTGATTTGTTTGTCACTATTCCTGAGTCTTTTTGGGGTTGGAAAAATTATCAATAGAAAAACACGCCCAATTGATATTCTCAATACTGTCTTAATCGCCCGGATACCACAATATTTATTGCTCTTTGCTAATATTGGCCATTTTATGGAGTATACTCAGGAAGCACTTCTAAAATTTGCCGGACCCGAAAACTTAACTGTTGCAAATCCAGATATTCCTCTTGGGACACTCATCGTAATACTCGTATTTGCATTTGTATCCATACTGCTATTAATCTGGTTTATTGTATTGCTCTATCAGGGATTTAAAGTAGCGGTAAACACTAAAACTACGGCACACAAATTTTATTTTGCCGGAGCACTCATCCTTGGTGATATTCTTTCCCGGATCTTATTGGCTTATAGCCCATTCAACTAAGAAAAAATGAAGGAAACGATCCTCTTCTCCGAAACACAACGTTTCCGCCAATGGTGGATTTGGATACTATTGTTGGGGATTTACAGTATATTCCTTTACGGATTGTATGTTCAGCTCATTATAGGCCAGCCCTATGGTGACAAACCGATGACCGACATCATGCTTATCATCAGCACTATACTCTATACTTCGTTTGTTGTTTTATTTCTGTTCGTGCGGATGGATACCCAAATTACACAAGATAGCATTCAGATCCGTTTTTTCCCTTTCCATCGAAAACCGAAACGGTATAGCTGGGACAGCATTAGCGAATATGCGATACGAAAATACAATGCAACCCAGGAATATGGGGGCTGGGGCATCAAAGGTTATTCGAACGACAGGGCTTATAATATTTCCGGCAACCAAGGATTACAAATCCAATTTAGGGATGGCCATAAACTATTAATTGGCACCAAAAATTCCGAAGGACTTCAAAAAGCACTTTCAAAAATAAAACAACCAACTCCTAACTGATTATGAAAAAACTATGGCTATTTTGCCTCCTTATCGCCTCATTAACACAAGCACAGGACAAGCCTGTAAAAACTCAGGAAATCGCAGTAAATGAGCTTCTCAACGGTACCTTATACCTTCCCACAGCCGGAACTCCAAAGAGCTTAGTTATCCTTATCGCCGGATCAGGCCCTACCGACAGAGATGGCAATCAGACCGGGATGGACAATAATTCCTTAAAATTCCTGGCAGAACAATTGGCTGCAAAAGGAATAGCTGTTTTCAGTTATGACAAACGTTTTTTTGCAATGGCACTAAAAGGCCCCATCGATGAGAGGAAACTGTCTTTTGATGATTTTATACACGATGCGGAAACTGTAGTTACTTATTTCAATAATCAGAAACACTATCGAAATATTATTATTGCAGGACATAGTGAAGGTTCCCTGGTAGGAATGGTAGCGGCAGCACACCGCACAACAGCGGGTTTTATTTCGCTCGCCGGCGCCGGCCGGCCTATTGACGCAGTCCTGGCAGACCAAATTGCGGAAAGAGCCCCCATGTTACTTCCGGAAACCAAGAGTATTTTAGCCCAACTCAAAAAAGGGGAAACAGTTGCCAACTTTAGCCCGGCATTGAATTCTCTTTTCCGACTAAGCGTACAGCCTTATATGATTTCGTGGATCAAATATGATCCCCAGTCTGAAATCAAAAAACTAAAAATTCCCGTATTATTGATTAATGGGACAAAAGACATACAAGTCAGCGTCTCCGAAGCAGAGTTGCTCCATAAAGCGAAACCCGACAGCCAGTTAAAAATCATTACCAATATGAATCATATTTTCAAAGACATAAAAGGGGATAGCAATGAAAACCAAAGCTCCTATAGCAATCCTGACCTTCCTGTGATGCCTGAACTTATAGAAGCAATTACAGTTTTCGTTAGTAAAATTTAAGCGGATCAGTCCCTTAATCAGCAGGAAAATCCAGGTCGATACACTTTAGATTTGTTTTATAACCAATCTTTATAACAAAAAAAGAGCATCCTTTTCAGGATGCTCTTTTGGTATGCGGGATGCAGGTTATTTTACAATCAGGAATTCTGATCTTCGGTTCAGCTTGTGCTGTTCCTCTGTACAGTTATCACCACAATCTACCTTAGGCTCACTCTCGCCAACTCCCTTACCGGAAATCCTGCCCTTAGCGATACCTTTCGATAAAATGTATTGTACCGTACTCTTAGCACGCCTGTCCGAAAGTTTTAAGTTGTACTCATCCGATCCACGGCTGTCCGTATGCCCTTTTACCAAAATCACCATCTCGGGCTTGGCCTTCATAGCCTCTACCAGTTTGTCCAATTCATAAGCTCCTTCTCTGGTGATGTTGCTCTTATCGAATTCAAAGATGATATCATTAAGTACCACTTCCGTTTCCTTGATGATCTCCTCTATCGGGTTGATCGGTGCGTTTACCTTGAGCTCTCCGCCTTTGGTTTTTGCTACCGCAAATGTGCCATTCTCATACCCTGGTTTACTCACCTGGATCGTATATGCCTTATCACATTCCACGCGGTATTCTACACTACCATCCGACTGGCTTGTTTCCGTTCCTACCACACTCTTCTTCTCATCTAATATCGAAACTGTAGCTCCCGATAACGTCCTGCCTGTTTTGGAGTCTGTTACTGTGGCTAAAACTTCAACATCACAAATTGGAGTCGCTTTATAGATATCATCGTTACCTCCAACATTACTCGCGTAGAATCCTACATTCTGAGCGGTATTGAAGCTAAACCCGAAGTCATCCTTTTCACTGTTAACCGGTTTACCCATGTTCACCGCTTCCTTGCCTTTGGCAAGATCTATCGAGAAAACATCAAGGCCTCCGAAGCCCTGCCTGCCGTTAGAGGCAAAGTACAATACTCCGTTGTCCGCGATAAATGGGAAGCTTTCCTTAGCTTCCGTATTCACTTTCTTACCCAGGTTCTCCGGGGTACCAAAGCTGCCATCAGCCTTAATCTCTACTTTCCAGATGTCCGAATCCCCTAAGCTGCCCGGCATATCCGAAGCAAAGTACAACGTCTTGCCATCTTTACTAAGGCTTGGGTTACTCACTGAGTAGTCTTTGCTGTTAAATGGAAGTGGCGTGATGTTACCCCACTGGTCTCCACTGCGTGTCGCCTTGAAAAGGTTCACCTGGCTTGTGCGGGTATTCGCTTTCTTGTCTTTCTCATACAGCTTTTCTTTAAAGCTCTCACTCGAGAAATAAGCGGTCTTACCGTCTGCACTTACTGTTACAGGACCATCATGGTATTTACTGTTCAATGCACTCACTGGCTCTGCCTTGGAGAACGTACCGTCTTCGTTATACGTAGACTGGTAGATATCAAGGTAAGGCTGGTCATTCCATCCGTAGGTCTTACGGCTGGTATTGCGCGCACTGGTAAAGTACAGCGTCTTGTCAACCAATACAGGTCCGAAGTCCGAGTACTCACTATTGATCTCAATCCCTTTAACCGTGTACTGCTTCGTCTTTTTTAATAACGCAGGAAGGTAGTTCGGCTCGGCCTTAAAGGCAATAGCACGCTGGTCGTTGGGCACTAAGCTCGCAAAATGCTGCATCTGCTTGTTCGACTCTTCGTATTTGCCATTGGCTTTGAGCATCTGGGCATAACGGAAATACGTCTCCGCATCCTGAACTCCGGCTTTGATAGCCTGCCCATACCAACGTTCCGCTTCTGTCGTGCTGAAAACATTGTAGTAGCTCTCTCCCAATTGTTTGTAAACATAAGCATCGCCTTTACCTTTCTCGGTTAGCTTAAGGTATTCACTCGCTGCATCAACATATTCAAATCGGTTGTACAGCTTATCGGCCTTGGCCGTGTCTTTGTTCTGTGCCGTTAAGGACATACTGCCCGCCAACACAAAACTTAGAGTAATATATAAATTCTTCATGATTCGCTTTGCTTTAGATTAGAAATATCGTGGGGAACGGGAGACCTTTTTAGGGAAGTTCAAATCAAACAACAACATCACCTCATGAGAGGCTGGCGTTGTTACTTTAAGGTCAGAAACGATATGGTCATAAGCATAACCAATACGTAAGTTCGGGGTGATCGCATAGTTCACCATACCTCCAAAGGAATCATCGATTCGGTAGGTAGCACCGATCTCAAACTTGTCAAAAAACATGAAATTCGCTGAGGCATCCAAAGATGTAGGCGCATTAAAGGCTGATTTAAGCATGAAAGACGGTTTGAATTTTGTATTCTCTGATAAATCAAATACATAACCTCCCGTTAAAAAGTAATGTTGTACTTCTGAGCCATATTCCACCCCGTTGTAATCCAAATGCGCGGATTTGATCATATTAGGCACCGAAAGGGCAACATAGTATTTCTGGGTATAGTAGAAGAATCCCGCTCCGGCATTAAACCGCGTGGTGCTGGTATTCTCTGCAAAGGCGCCATCCGTAGGTACTGGAAGCGTTCCCGCTACCTCGCTGTTAAGCCCGATTTTCTGGAATGTAGCTCCTGCTTTAATACCCAAAGCCAAGCGGTGTTCCCCGCCTAAATTTAATGTATACGAGAAATCCCCATATACATTGTTCTCTTTTACAGGACCAATCTCATCGGAGATAACCGATAATCCCAATCCTACATTCTTCCCAACTGGGCTGTGAATCGAAACTGTTCCTGTGGTTGGTGCATCTTCGATATCAACCCATTGCTTACGGTACAAAAGTCCAACAGCTAAGTTTTCCTTCGAGCCTGCATAAGCCGGGTTTATCACGTTCATATTATACATATACTGCGTATAATGTGGATCCTGCTGCGCATGTGCATCTAAGAGTGCCGTTAATGCTATCAGGGCGGTGAGGTATATTTTCTTCATCTTGATATTTATTATTTATCGCCTGGAGAATCCCTTCCGAATAATCGGAAGGAAAATCCAAACTTATGTTACTCTCTATTTATTAATATAAACCCATCCTGTTTCGTTCGTACCGTTGGTTTTCTCTATCATATAATAGTACGTACCATCTGGCAACTCATCATGATTTTTTGACTGGCCATGCCACTGGTTCGTATAAGCACCCGTAAAGCTATAAACCTCACGTCCGTAGCGATTGAAAATTACCAGTTTCTTAACCCCTAATCCACTTAGGTTAAAGTCATCATTATCACCATCACCATTGGGAGACAAACCTTTTGGAATCCTGCAGAAAACACTCTCCACAGTAAATCCTTCAGTACTCTCACAATCGCCATTGGTAATTGTTACCGTAAACAATAAAGGCAATGTATAATTCTCGCCCAAAGTCCCAACTACATAATCCGTAACATTAAACACATTACTGTTCGTTCCTACAATTGCACCCTGGGAGGTTTTCCACGTATACGTAACTACCGAGCCATCAAATGAGCCATTCAATGGACTGGCCGTTAACTCCAGCTTGTTGTTTACACAGTCATTCGCAATGGCGATTTCTGCTGGTGGTGTAATGGTTACTGTGAATGTATTCTCATCTGTACATGTACCAGAAACAGCGTAAACAAAAATTTCTTGTGTCGTTGTTATATCAGTACCTGCAGCCAGTTGTGTACCTCCTCCTTGAGTTGCTGTATAATAAGCATTGTTTGGAGAAAGTGCAGGAAGTGTATAGCTACCACATGCTACTACCGATGCTCGTGCATCTGCAACAATTGCTGCACCAATAGTTACCGTAAATTCACTTTCGTTAACACAATCTGCTCCAGTACCTGTTTGTGCAAATACGTGGATTGTTTGAGTTGTTGTTACAACATCACCTGGCTGAAGCTGGGTTCCTGTTGCGCCTGGACCTGTGTAATAACTATTATTTGCACTTAAAGCAGGTAATATATAAGAATCACAAACTGTTACGTCCTGAATTTGATCTGCTGGTGTTGGTGTGGTGAAAATCAATTGGAATGTTTTCACTACGAAACAACCTGTAGCAGCACCATTAGACGTTACTCTAACATAAATAGTCTGATTAGCAGTTCCTACAAAAGCAGTAGTATCAGCAATTGCATCAACAGCATTTCCAGTTTGAGCCGCAGCATCCGTAAGGAAATAAGCAACAGTATAATCTGCAGCGTTCAGTCCGTCAAGGATTACAGCTGTATTTGTTGAAAGATCAAATGTAGCTGTTGCTTCTGTAGTACAAGTCGTAAGATTCGTAGGCTGATTAGAAACCTCAGGATTTACAACTTTAATGATTACTTCAGAAGATCTGTTAATCTCATCTCCGTTACAGTTTGTATAGTTAGCTTGTGCTACCATAGTCGTCTGCTCAGAAAGACATACCTGAATATTTTGTTGATTACTAAAGAAAACACCGTCTCTTAACCATTGGAAGTTCACATTTGAATCTCCGTTTGGATTAAATCTCCATGCTTCATCAGTAGCAGTCCAAGGACCTGTATTCCTATCGTCTGGAGTGTAAGCATCTGTTCCAGCATTGTTCTGGATACCAATTACTCCCTCTCCACTTTGCCAAGAAGGACAAGCTACCCTGTTTTTTACATAAACCTCAATAATATTTGAAATTTCATAAATTACAATTTGTGATGTTTGTGCTCCAACAGCAGCATTTGAATTACAAGCTGATCCAAATTGTGCCACCTCAGAGAAGTTCACAACTAATGCTCTACAAGGATAGTTTCCTAATACCTGATAGTTTACACTTGGATGTGCGAATGCATTATTAATGGATGGATCGATATCCTGATACACGCCATAAATAGCATTTTTAATTGGGAAATTCGTAGCTGGTATTGCCTGGTTGTTAAAGCTATACGGACAGCTTCCAGCCTGATTCGCAGGATAGTTCGCATTGAATGAGATTACCCCATTAGATCCAACCTGAGCTGAAGTATAGGATTCTCCAAAGAAACAGAAGTCAAATGGCAAGTTAATCACCGGAGACCATGCATCATCAATAGTGGAGTTCATTTCGGTTCCTCCAACAAAAGGGAAAGGAGGATTATATGGGATAGAACTTACTTCATATGATGTAGTAGCTCCAATTCCGAAATAAGACGCGTTTAAGTTAACACATTGCTCTGCTTCACCTTCACAAAGTATAATTTGTGAGTCAACAATATCTACTCCTACACCTACGATATCCACTGCGGCACATCCAGGAGGAGAATAAATAGAGAATGCAAAAGGACCTGACCAGAAACTGCTCTCTGTATCACTACAGATGGCTCTTACATAATACTCATAGAAAACACCTGCATTAGCAGCATAACTATACGCTGGTGTACCGTTTACTATAACACCTGAAACCGGAGTTCCAGTACCTGCTACCTGAACTACAACTTCCCATTGGGTTTCTGTACCTGTAGGTGTCCATGATAAGTTAATTGTAGAACTATTCGTTTCTGCTGTAGAAGCTAAGTTTACAGGAGAAGGACACGTTAATGCCGACAGGTTGATATTATCAACTGCTGCTGGTGGCTGTGTTCCTCCACTGCCATCATTTCTCCATTCGAATACTAATCGTACAATCTGCCCCGCATATGGTGCAGCCTGAATGATGTAATTTTGGGTTGTAAAAGCTGCTGAAGCATTAAAATTAGCGCCCAACTGAATACCACCACTATTAGCTGCTGTAATTTGTGTACCAGGAGTTGGGACAAAGGTTACCGGAACTAACCATACTCTTAAATAGTCATAAATAGATTCTCCATTCGCTCTCCAGTCGAAAGATAAACTTACCTCTCCGATTACTGCTGGCATCTGGATATCTCTATAGGCCTGTGCCGTTGTTGTTGCACTTAAGGTATAAGCATTTGAATTCCCGTTATCATTAGTGATATACAAAGAATTTTCACCGCCATTATTTACTGCATTTCCGATGATCCATTTATTGGTTTGTGTACCATTATTCAATGTCCATGATGCTGTACCTTCAAAATCATCTGCAAAGTTCATTTGTGCAGGAATCTGAGGTGTTGTAAAACTGAATGGTCCAGTCCAAAGACTCGTACCATCTGTACCACAATTACTTCTTACCCAGAAATAATATGCTGTAGAAGGTGTCAGACCTGATAAAGCAACGGTTGCAGGAACAACGTTTCCAGTAGGAACCGTAGTTGCCGTTGGTACCGTATTTACCGTTTGAAGGTAATAATCATAAGAAGCAGCACCGTTAGCTGGCGGCGTCCATGACATATTTGTTGCATTTTCAGTAAGGCCTGCCATTGTTATAGCAGAAGGTGAAGAACAAGTTACGAGACCAATATTGATATTATCAACTGCTGCTGGCGGCTGAACACCACCACTACTATCATTTTTCCATTCAAAAACCAATCGCATTAATTGACCCGCATAAGCTGAAGCTGGTGCAATATACGTTTGTGTAACAAAAGACGTAGAAGCGTTTAAATTCTGGCTTAACTGTACACGGCCAGCTGCTGCTGTAATTTGTGTCCCTGGTGTAGGTGTGAAAGAAGCAGGCACTAACCATACTCTTAAGTAGTCATACGTCGACTCTCCTACAGTTCTCCAGTCAAAAACCACACTGATCTCACCAACAGTAGCTGGCATTTGAATATCCCTGTAAGCTTGTACTGTTGAAGCAGAAGATAAATTGTAGGTATTTGTCGTACCTCCATTATCTGTTATATAAAGAGAGTGTGTACCTCCATTGTTCACAGCAGTACCTACAATCCATTTATTTACTTGTGTTCCGTTGTTCATAATCCATTGTGGATTTGCCCCTTCGAAACCATCGGTATAATTTAATGTAGCCGGAACCTGAGGTGTTGTGAAAACAACTGGCCCTGTCCAGATACTTGTTCCATTTGTAGCACCACAATTGCTCCGTACCCAAACATAATAGGTAGTCGCAGAGTTAAGTCCAGTTAATGGTAAAGTAGTTCCTGCTACGTTCCCTGTAGGAACAGTAGTTCCATTAGGAGCCGTATTACTGGTTGCTGAATAGTAATCATAAGAAGCAGCGCCAGATGCTGGAGCTGTCCAGTTTACGTTGGCAGTAGTTGTAGTTACTCCGGCAGTAGCCAATGCGGTTGGAGCCTCACAGGTTACAACAGAAATATTTACATTATCGATAGCTGCTGGTGGTTGAGTACCGCCGCCGCCATCATTTCTCCACTCAAAGATGATTCTTACTACCTGACCTGCATAAGCTGCAGCAGGAAAAACATAAGAAGCCGTTGTAAAGTTTGCAGAGTTGTTAAGGCTTACCCCGATTTGCTGTCCGCCACTATTTGCAGCAGTAATTTGAGTTCCTGCAACTGGTGTAAATGTTGCCGGTACTACCCATACTCTAAAATAATCCGTGAATGTTCCCGTAAAACCTTCACCAACAGCTCTCCAGTCAAAAACTGTACTTACCTGGCTTACTGTAGCAGGCATTTGGATATCTCTATACGCATGTACAACAGATGTTGACGTTAAAGTATAGGCATTTGCCGTTCCGTTGTTCGAAATATATAATGATTTCGTTCCACCGTTATTCACAGCAGATCCTACAATCCATTTATTCGTTTGTGTTCCATTGCTCAACATCCATTGATGTGCGCCTTCAAAACCTTCTGTATAATTTAATGCAGCCGGTACTTGTGTCGTTGAAAAAGTAAAAGGACCTGTCCATAAACTTCCACCATTAGCACCGCAATTTGTTCTTACCCAAAAATAATAGGTTGTAGAAGGGGTCAAACCACTTAATGGCGCTGAAGCAGTGGCAACAGTTCCAGTTGGAGTCGTTGCAGCAGTCGGAGCCGTATTGGTTGTCGCTAAATAATATTCATAACTTGGAGTTACCGATGTTATCGGGTTCCAGGATAAAGTAGCCGCATTTTCAGTAAGGCCCGCAATAGTAATATTAGCAGGTGCCGGACATGTTACCGGAACAATTGAAATATTATCAATTGCCGCTGGTGGTTGTGTTCCTGCACTGCCATCATTTCTCCATTCAAAAACCAATCGAACGACCTGTCCGGCATAAGCCGATACGGGTACAATAAAGTTTGGTGATAAGAAAGTAGTAGAGTTATTAAAGTGTGCTCCAATTTGAGTTCCGTTAGCCGCCGTGATTTGAGTTCCCGGTGTCGGTACAAAAGAAGCTGGCACTAACCACACTCTGAAGTAATCATAGAATGTTCCTGAGAACCCTTCACCAACACCTTTCCAATCGAAAGAAAGATTAACTTCGTCGATGTTCGTAGGCATTTGTATATCTCTATATGCATGAACTACAGAAGTAGAGGCTACATTGTAAATGTTCAGTGCACCATCAGTGCTGCTTGATATATATAAGGAGTGGGTTCCACCATTATTGGTAGCCGTCCCGATAAACCATTTATTCAGTTGCGTTCCATTACCAATTGTCCATAATGGAGTTCCTTCAAAACCTTCCGTGTAATTGAGTGTCGCCGGTACCTGAGTTGTTGTAAAGGTAAAAGGACCTACCCAGTTTCCGGTTGTTGCACCACAATTGGCACGAACAAAATAAGTATATGTCGTACTTGGCGTTAAACCAGTTACAGGAAACGGGTTGTTCGTTCCTGTATGCGTTATTGTACCTGTGCCTACTGTTGGAGTTCCCTGAACGAGTTCTACGTCCCAGGAAGCTGCTGTACCCACCCATGTTAAATTAGCGGTATTCCCAGTAATATTTTGTGCTGCAGCTGTAGCTGCTGTAGGATCAAGACATTGCGTCACAAGATTAACGTCATCAATAAACCAACGTTCTCCCTGTATTCCAGTAACTTGCGTATGCAGTTTCACAAAAGCAATATAAACCTGTTGGCCTTGGTAAGCAGCAGGAATATTAAATACCTTTTCTTCATAGGTATTGTAATTTGTGTTCATTTCCAATTCCGTCCATTGTTTGACTACTGTATAAGCAGTTTCCAATGTTTGGGAAGTAGTAGAAATACGCAATTGAAAAATAGTCCCCTGATCTCCAGATGCCGCTTGCTTAGCAAAAAAGCGCAACTGCCCATTAATAGGTATCGAAACTTGATTACTAATTAACCAGTCTGTGTTAACCGTTCCGGCAACATCAACAGGAGGTCTATTTATTAATGCAGCCTGTGTACCAGAATGTACTGCACCAGTTGTTCCGGAATTAACCATACCCCAAGTAGGGGAATTGGCTGGCCCGGTGTGAATTGTCGTCCAACCCGTGGGCGGAAAAGACGCGCCCTCGAAGCCTTCTGTAAACTGGCCGTAGCCACTCACAAACGACAACAAGAGCATAAAAATTAATAGTGTAATTTTTTTCATAGTTTGTTTGTATGAATTTAATAGAATTTTGATTTTCAAATTTAACTCTTTTTAAGAATAATTTAAACTAAAATTAATATTTAACAATCATTTCTTTCAAACGGGCTTTTTTCAAATACAAATTCGATAATTAATCCTATTGAATTCACTAGCTTTGTAGTATAATAAGTTATATGCTGGAAAAAGAAAAAAATACGTTCGAAAAAACTGTTATTGTTGGAATTGTAACTCAGAATCAATCAGAAGATAAGCTGAAAGAATATTTGGATGAGTTGGAATTTTTAACTTTTACAGCCGGTGGTGAAGTAGTGAAACGATTTTCGCAGAAAATGGAGCGTCCAAATCCCAAAACCTTCTTAGGAACAGGAAAAATGGATGAGATTAACCTGTATGTTAAGGAGCACAATATCTCCACCATTATCTTTGATGATGAATTATCACCTTCCCAACAAAAAAATATTACCAAAATAGTAGATTGTAAGGTTTTAGACCGTACCAATCTTATTTTGGACATTTTCGCGCAAAGGGCTGAAACCTCCTATGCGAGAACACAGGTAGAATTGGCGCAGTGCATCTACCTGCTGCCAAGACTCTCTGGTATGTGGACGCACTTAGAACGTCAAAAAGGGGGAATTGGAATGCGTGGTCCGGGTGAAACCGAGATCGAAACTGACCGCCGTATTGTACGTGACAGGATTGCATTGCTCAAAGAAAAAATAAAAACCATCGACAAACAAATGTCTGTACAACGTGGAAACCGCGGCACTATGGTACGTGTGGCATTAGTTGGATATACCAATGTAGGTAAATCCACCCTGATGAATGCGATTGGAAAAAGCGATGTGTTTGTTGAAAATAAATTGTTTGCTACGCTGGACACTACCGTTCGTAAAGTAGTCATCCGCAACCTCCCATTCCTTTTATCGGATACGGTAGGTTTTATACGCAAACTGCCAACTCAATTGGTCGATTCTTTCAAAAGTACGCTGGATGAAGTTCGGGAAGCCGATTTACTGCTGCATGTCGTGGATATTTCACATCCAGATTTTGAGGATCATATTGCTTCCGTAAACCAGATCCTACAGGATATCAAAAGTGCGGACAAACCTACTATTATGGTATTCAATAAAATCGATGCCTACAAATACCTGACTATTGATGCTGATGATCTGGTAACCGAAAAAACCAATCGCCATAATACGCTGGAAGACTGGAAAGCTACCTGGATGTCCTCAGTAGGTCCCGATAATGCATTATTCATTTCTGCGGTTAATAAAGAAAATTTCGAAGAATTCAGAGAGAAGGTTTATGAAGCTGTAAGAGAAATCCACATTGCACGATTCCCTTACAATAAGTTTTTATATCCGGAGTTCAAAGAAGCTCCTGAAAAAGAGGAAGAAGAAGAAGAATAACATTCCCATAACGTGAAATCATAACATAATATAGGCGACGAATTCCTATCTGCACTGTTATTGTGTTTTAGTATCACTACTATACTACCCATTTGTTCCACAAGGCTTTATCACTAAGGCCTTGTGGAATTTTAAATTATATCATCATCAGGTTATCCGTTGAGGAATAGTAAGCCTATTTACTGAAATAACACGGCCTGCAGGTCTCTTTCAATTCTTTTTGATAAACCGGTATTTTTATTCCAATATAAAAATCAGCGGCTTTCGATTGTTTTGAAAGTAAATTGGTAAGTACAGAACCCGATCCAATAAAGAAAGCCCCCACCCTCAAACCCGAACCAACTTGCATTCCACTGTATTCCATCCAGGACACAGGCACATAAAAGCTAAACCAGCGACTTTCATACCGGGGCGTCAGGCTTAACCGGTTAGCAATACTATTTCCATTTAATTTATTATCAGCAACCATGCTAATATCCCCATTTAAATTCAGGTAGTATTTGTTCGCAATATTCCAGTCTACCTCCGCATGAAGCGCAGTAGGCAGGTTGGCTCTCACGCCTTTAGTCGTTGTAATCCTATTGTAATTCGCATTGAGGAAATCATAGATATCATCTACATTATCGATCATATCCACTGTAACTACACCATTCAGATTATAGGTATCTTGTCTGGATTTCCTATAATGGATGCCCCCAATATCGGTTACGGATAATCCAAAACGCAATTTATACTTATTAAATTCCCTAAAACCATTATCAAGTGGGCGGGCATACCGCAAATCATAATCTTCGTAATCCGGCCGCCATTCGTATACCAACCCGAAATCAAAACCTACTCCGGCCGAATTGATATCAAACTCTAAATCCTGGCTTGCTTCAAAGTCGTGACTGCCTCCAATAGTAACTTCTCCGTTTGAAGTCACACTGCCAAGTTTGGGATCTATAGTATTTCGAACCAATGTCAGTCCAATATCACCGCCTTGTACATAAGCATTAGCCCCTCCCTGCAAATATTTGACTGTAAGCCCCCCTTTCAGGAAATGCTCTCGCTGTTGCACTAATACCGTTGCATAAGAAAGCCCCACTTCTCCCCAGGCATGTCCTACACCATTGGGACTGTTTCCGTTAAATTTAAAACTTTGTGCAACATCCAATCCATCTTTTACATCATCGACAAGATTGCCATTTACCCGGCCAACATTTATTATAGAGCGTGCTCTTGTAAATAATGCCACAGTATGTTTGGGCGCAATATTAAACATAAATGAAGTCCCCATAACATCAACATTACCAATCGCATTATTAGTAGCACGAGTGGTCACTTTAGCTTCTTTATCAAAATCATACCCTTTCTTATATACATCAAAAAGCCGAACTCCATACAAATCATTCCCTGCAAAAGCGCTCACAGAAAACAAATTAATATCAGTCTTAAAACGGGAATCTGCAATCATTGCCGGATTAAAAAGTACACTTTGCACTCCGGCATAATTATCATGAAAATACCCCATATAGGATTGTGCCGTAGCCGTTACAGCAATATTGATAAAAAATAGGGCAAGCAAATGTTTTTTCACTGGGTAAGGAATAGGATGTTTAATTCGTTGCAGAAAACTCCAAAATAAGAATTGACACATGCAGTCTCCGGGAGCATAACAGTCGAGCAGCGATTTTACGCTTATCAAACAGAAACAATTGTTTCCTTATCGCTAAAAAGCAGTATAGGTTACTATAGTTACAATCCCTTTAGATATAAAAAATGCAAAGGTAATCCTGGCACATGGCATCAATAGCTACAATAAGCCAAAAGAATGTTAGAATAGGCTATTTATTACCTGCTTCAATTACAAAATCAATCAAAGCCAATCAGGATTGACAAATCATTCAAACCCATCAACTTTTAAACCATAGTACATTCAAAATAAACAAGATACGAACATAGCCCTACCCAATAGAAACGAAAGTTGCCCCCTGATTATTATTACCCGAAACAAAGGATGTAGGAACCTATTATAACTATAGGTAGTGCACAATTGGAATTTCAGGTACAGGCATAAAAAAACCAGTGATATAGCTATCACTGGTTTTGCTTATAGTTGATTCATCTGTCATCACATATAGGCTCTGACAGTAGCGTAATCTTTTAGTATTAGAATCCGTAGTTGGCCCCTACACCGAATACCTGACGTATCTGGAATCCACGGAAAGCATTGTCATCATAAATCGTTTGAAAAGACAGATTCGTCGACAAATAACGGTTAATCTTAAGCACAATATTAAGTTGGTAATCCAAATCGACATTCTGTGGATCTTCCAGGTAATTGGAATACAGATTCAGAATATTCTCAAAGGTTACATTAGCCATAACATCCAGCTTATAGTAGGCTGAAGCATTAAAACCTAATTCATAACGCAATGATTTCCCTTCGGCTACCCCAAAATATTTCTCATCGGGCAAGGTAAAGTTTTTATCTACAATAGTAATTTTAGAAGTTGCCGGTGCAAAATTGAATTTCAGGTTATCATTTTTCTTCCAAAGGATACCCGGACCAAAGGAAAGATATCCCGGAGAGAGAATATTGGTATATTCACTACGTATTTCTACCCCATTTACATCTTTACTATAAGAATATCCTTTGGTAAACTGTGTTTTAAAGTTTAAAAATGCAGAATAGTACCAAAGGCTCTGTGGATCAAATTTTTTCCCTAAAAGCGAATTGAATTCAAAACGGTCATCGGTCTTTTTGGCAAACGAACTATTTTGGGTCTTTACGATACCATAAGAGGCAATCACTTTATTATCCCAGCTCCATTCCTTCTTTTTATAATTGAAATCATAATTCAGACCGAGGTTTCCAGCAACGTTATTTTCTCCCCCGGCAAGCCAGTTACTAAAAGTAGACTGATTAAACAGTAAGGAAGCATTTCCCTTTGTCGTCCAGTGCTTGGTCGTATCTGCAACAGCCTGCGCATCATTCTGATCCTGGGCATAAGCATTTACCATTCCGAAAACACTTAGCAATGTAATGGCGATTTTTCTCATAGTTTTAGATTTGGGTTTTAACAAAAATAAAAAAGAACTGACAAATCACCCGGAAATTTTTAAAAAACTTACTTCTTTTTAAATAATGGAACCGCCGAGCAGGCTTCACCATACATAATACTTCGCGCAAAAGGCTGAAGGTATTGGGCTGCGAGCACATACGCACTCATGGGTACCGGTTTTGAAGAACAGCCTTTTATAATTAGGGGCTTACCTTCATAACTACTGTAATCCAGTGTGGGCAAAATATCCTGGTAGAGTGCGGTATCCAGGTCTTCCAGAGTTCCCACAACTACTTTTTTGGCAAAAGGCGCCAGGTGTAATGTGACCAAAATAGACGACCATGCTGGGACAATAGCATCGGTACTGCAATGTATCGCTACATACTGATCCTGATATTGTGTCCAGTCATGATTTTTCAATTGCTCCCGGAAGTCCTTTTCTTTGAGCAGAAAACCTTCATAGAGCCATTGCGATATATCCAGTTGGGTTCGTTTTCCTTTCGGATAATAATCCTCCAGGTCAAAAATCTGCAGGGCACTGTTGGCAACTTTATTTATAATCTCCCCTTCCATAGTCCGTTCCTTTTGCGTTTCATTATAGCATTCCTAATTCCAGTTTGGCCTCTTCACTCATTAGATCTTTAGTCCATGGCGGGTCGAATGTAATCTCTACTTCAGCTGCTTTGACACTGTCAAGAGCCTTTACTTTTTGTTCCACTTCCTGTGGCAGGCTTTCTGCAACCGGGCAGTTTGGAGAGGTCAGTGTCATTAAGATTTTTACCTCGTAATCCGTATTTACCATCACATCATAAATGAGACCTAATTCATAAATATCCACAGGTATCTCCGGGTCATAAATGGTTTTCAGCACTTTTACAATATCCTCACCTAATTGATTGGTATCTATTACTATATCTTGTTCCATGGGTCTGTTACGTATTAATTTACTTTGAATTTAAAATCCGGCGATGCTAATGGCTGCCGTTTTTAATTATTTTTAGATTCGAATGCCAGGGCATATATTTTAATTTGTTTGATCATCGAAACCAGGCCATTCGCACGGGTTGGCGACAAATGGTCCTTTAATCCGATTTCCTCAATAAATCCCATATCTGCTTCCAGTATTTCTTTGGCTTTATGGTTCGAGAACGTACGGATTAGTATCGCAATTATACCTTTGGTGATGATCGCATCACTATCGGCTGTAAAAACAATCACGCCATCCTGTTCTTCTGCATGGAGCCATACCTTCGACTGGCAGCCTTTAATTGTATTTTCATCTTTCTTAAAGGCTTCGTCAATAAGCGGCAGGCTTTTGCCTAAGTCAATGATATATTGAAAACGCTCGTCCCAGTCATCAAACATGGAAAATTCGTCTATGATCTCTTCTTGTATGGCTTTAATCGTCATTATTTATTTAAATCTGAGGTCGCAATTATTTTTTCGACCAGTTTTTCAATTTCTTTAGGGGGGTGCCCGTGGTCAAATGTCGTCGATTTATAGATTTTATCTCTATAGATTACTGTAATATTTGCCATCATGGCACCGTCGTGGAAACGTTCTTTTGTAGGCGCTTTCAAGTCAGCTACAGTCTCCAGATTTATTTCACTCATGAGTTTCAGAATGGTATTCCAGTCGTTGGTAGACAGTGTACGCTGTATCGGGTTTTTCATCTCCCGATCCTTGATCGTAATTACGGTATCACGTTTCGTAATTATTTTATTATACGTCCCACGGGTCAGCGCCTCATATTCTATCGAGATAGTGTCGCCTTCCTTTTTTAATCCGGTGCTACCGCATCCTTTCGCTAAAAATAATGTCAGTACTAACAAGGTTATTGTTTTCATAGTGCGTATACTTTAAAGTTCATTATTATTCCGGCGATTCCCGGTTTACACCAACATGGTTCGGGCTTTTTTAATCGCTGCCACCATAAGGTCAATTTCTTCCTTAGTGTTGTAAAAAGCAAAAGAAGCCCTGATGGTACCGGGTATTTCAAAAAAGCTCATTATCGGTTGTGCGCAGTGATGGCCTGTGCGTACTGCAATTCCCTGGCGGTCGATAATCGTACCGATATCATAGGGGTGGATCCCATCGATATTGAACGAAATTACAGCGGTTTTATTTCCACTGTCCACATTGGGGCCATAAATCTTTAGCCCTTCAATTTCGAGTAAACGTTCTGTTCCATAAACCAACAACTCGTGTTCATAGGCTGCAATGTTCTCAAAACCAATAGCATTCAGATAATCGATGGAAGTTCCCAGCACAATACCACCTTCAATATTTGGCGTTCCCGCTTCAAATTTATGCGGAAGGCCTGCATAGGTTGTTTTCTCGAATGTCACTTCTTTGATCATTTCACCGCCACCCTGATACGGTGGCAGTTTTTCAAGCCATACTTCTTTTCCATATAAAACACCGGTCCCCGTAGGGCCACAGATTTTATGGCCGGAAAAGACATAAAAATCACAATCCAGTGCCTGCACATCTGGTCTCAGGTGTGGTGTTGCCTGTGCGCCATCAATTAAAACAGCAGCACCCACTTCATGGGCTTTTGCAATCATCCGTTGAATCGGGTTGATCGTTCCTAACGCATTGGAGATATGGTTTACAGCAACAATTTTCGTTTTTTCAGATAATAAGGCATCATAGGCGTCCTGAATCAGTTCCCCATTTTGATCCATTGGGATTACTTTCAGTACGGCACCTGTTTTTTCACATAACATTTGCCACGGCACAATATTGGAATGGTGTTCCAATGCCGAAACCAATACTTCATCGCCCGATTTTAAAATAGCGCCAAATCCACTGGCCACAAGGTTGATTCCGTGTGTAGTTCCCGAAGTAAATAAAACTTCATGCGCTTTTTCCGCATTGATATGCGCCTGTATTTTTTTGCGCGACACTTCATAGGCATCCGTAGCAATCTGGCTTAACGTATGTACGCCTCTGTGAATATTCGCATTTATTTCTTTATAATATCCTGAGATGGCGTCAATCACCACCGTTGGTTTTTGTGAGGTGGCAGCGTTATCAAAATAAACGAGCGGCTTGCCATTTACCTTCTGGGAAAGTATCGGAAAATCAGCTCTAATCTTCTCTATATCTAACATATTATGAATCCTTTTATTAAGTGTTGCCCCTTTAAATCTGGCAACGGGCTTTCGTAATTTAAAACCGTTACAAATTTACTGTATGTTATTTAATTAAAAGAATAATATGGGATTATTTAGAGAGATTTAATATTTGCTGCAGCCTTGGCGAATAATCGGCAAAGTATTTGTTAACCAAAAAATGCTATGATTTTGTGCTCATTTGTACCGTTATTGGAAAAACCGGTCAATTTGACCACCTAATTCCGGAGTAAATTGACCACCCGTTCCGGAGCAAACTGACCACCTAATTCCGGAGCAAATTGACCACCAAGTTTTGTGGTGAATTAAGTATTAAAAACTATTGATTTTTTCATGTTGTTAGAACCATACATTCGTTAAAAATTTACGGATTATGGCAAACAAAATAACAGACATGAGTAAAATTAGAAAAGTAATTAAATTCTATTGTAATGGAAAGAGTAAGTTATTTATAAGTAGCTACTTATCCCTTTCAAGAAATACGGTAAAGAAATATATTTCTTTATTTGAAGTTCTCGAATTAAGCTTTGAATTAATCGACCAAAAAACCGATGCAGAGCTGGAACTTTTATTCTCCCAGACTAGTGTAGAGGCCATTAGCCCGAGATTACAGACACTTTATGATTTTTTTCCTAAAATGGAACGTGAACTAAAAAAAGTTGGCGTTACCGTACAGCATATGTGGGAACAATATATTGCTGTAAATCCTGATGGTTATCGAACTTCACAATTTCATTATCATTACAATATATGGGGCAAACGAGTTAATCCGGTCATGCATATGAACCATAAGGCTGGTGATAAAATGTATGTTGATTATGCCGGAAAGACACTCTCAATTATTGATATAGATACTGGAGAAGTCAAAGAAGTACAATTTTTTGTAGCAATATTGGGCGCTAGCCAATACACGTATGCTGAAGCTTCCATGAGCCAGCAAAAGGAAAACTTTGTTGACTCGGTAGAAAATGCCATGCGCTTTTTTGAAGGCACTCCTGCCGCCATTGTTCCAGATAATTTAAAATCTGCCGTAATAAAAAGCAGTCGTTTTGAACCGACAATCAATGAAACCCTGGCTGATTTAGCAGAACATTACGAAACCACAATTTTACCTGCCAGAGCTTACAGGCCCAGAGACAAGTCACTAGTTGAAGGAGCTGTTAAGATATTATATCGAAGGATTTATGTAACCATAAAAGAAACTAAGTTCTTTTCTCTGGAAGAATTAAACCAGCAGATCTGGGATTTACTTGACTCTCACAATAACAGAAAACTGACAGGACGCCCTTATTCCCGCTTTGAATTATTTTTAGAAGACGAGAAAGAAAAACTGCGTCCACTCCCACAAGATCGTTTTGAAATTAAATACCAGTCTTTTGCAACAGTAATGCAAAACGGTCATGTTCAATTAAGCCAGGACAAAAACTATTACAGCGTTCCGTATCAATATGTAAAGAAGAAAGCCAAGCTGTTATATACCAAATCAACAGTAGAGATTTATTATAAATACAATCGAATAGCTGTACATCCAAGAAACTACAAACCTTATGTCTATACAACAACTCCTGAGCATTTAGCCAGTACACATCAATTTGTAGCCCAATGGAGTGCTGCCCGCTTCATTGAATGGGCTAATAATATTGATGAGTCAGTAGGAGAATATATAATGCAGATAATCGAAAGCAGAAATCATCCAGAACAGGCTTATAAAAGCTGTTTAGGAATACTGAATTTTGAAAAAAAGGTAGGCAGACAGCGATTAATAAATGCCTGCAGGCGGGCACTTGATTTTAAAATTTACAATTTTAAGACCATACAAAACATTTTAGAAAACAACTTGGATCATATTGATTTTGATCAAGAACCTGAGCAGGAACTTCCCGATCACAGTAACATAAGAGGAAAACACTATTATAACTAAATTAAATCTTGAAAAAATGAATGAATCCACAGTAACCAAAATGAAACAAATGAAGCTTTATGGCATGTTTAATGCTTTTAAAACAGCCATTGAAAGCGGGAAAACAGATCATTATACCCTTGACCAGTTTGTATCGATGATTATTGATGCAGAATGGGATGAAAGGTACAATCGTCGTATTGAACGAAGTATCACTAATGCCAAATTCCATTACAAATCAAATATTGAAAGTATCAATTTTGATGTATCACGTAACCTGGACCGAAACATGGTACTGCGTCTGGCAGAATGCGAATTTATAGAGAAAAACGAAAACATTTTAATCACTGGAAGCACCGGTGTCGGTAAAAGTTATTTAGGTACTGCATTAGGTTATCAAGCCTGTATACAGGGTTTTAAGGTAAGTTATTTTAATACCTCAAAATTGTTCGCTAGACTAAAAATGGCTAAAGCAGATGGTACTTATCTACGGGAACTTACCAAAATACAAAGACAGGATGTTATAATACTTGATGATTTTGGACTCCAGGCACTTGACAGCCATAACCGAATTACTCTTTTAGAGATCATAGAGGACAGGCATAATAACGGCTCTATAATCGTGACATCACAAATACCAGTTCAAGGCTGGTATGATATAATTGGAGAAAAAACGATAGCCGATGCAATATTAGACAGACTTATACACCAATCTCATAGGCTTGAATTACATGGAGAATCCATGAGAAAGAAAAGAGGAATAAACAAAGAGTGATATTTTATTATATTTGAATACTAATTAACAGATGAAAAAATATAGTTTTTAATCAAAACGGAGGTGCTCACTTTGCACCGGAATTAGGTGGTCATTTTGAACTGGAATCAGGTGCTCACTTTAAAACGGAATGGGGTGATCAATATAACCGGAATTTGCACCGTTATAACATTCCCCTCAAAAATACTATATCCCACACATTTTACATTTGTGTAACATCTTGTTTTTTTTAGTAGTTTTGTTATCCTCCCCGAATCTCATTTAAAAAAAACCTTTTTTAGTACATACTAATTAATACTTACTTATATGAAAAAGATTGTCCACCATTATGGAGTCGAACTGGATTGGGCTGCGCATTTTGCCACACAACTTGATGGCACTGTAGACGGGAATTTCATCAGGATTCCCGAAACAATACATACGGGCCACCGCTATATCCTCGAGTGCGATCCCGGAATTTCGGTGATGTATGTTGATGTGGTTTACCATAAGGAACTGCACTTGCGCCAGGAAAACAACAATGATGATTTTGTGGGTTTGTATTACAATCTTACCGAAGGGGAAGCGGTATTGGTATCCGATACGGCGGCGAATCCTGTCGGGCGCTGGGATTATAACCTGGCCATTGTCGACAGCTCGCTGAGTTCCGATTATATCGTAAAACCCGGAAGCCATACTTTTGCCCTCTGCATCTTTATTAAAAAGGAAGCGGTAAAGTACTATTTTAAGAAAAACCCTACCTTAAGTGAACATACCGATCGGTTGCTGGATCCCAAAACCAATACCGTCATAAAGTTTACGCGAATGAGCAATGACAGCCACAACCTGATCAGTGACCTGAGAAGCAAAACACCCGGTGGCCCTGCCTTTGACTTTTACCTTAGGGGAACTGTCATGGCACTTATTGCTGATTATATCGAAAAAATGGATTTTAAGGACCTGGTCATCGAAACCCTGAATGAGGATGACCTGACCAGTATTATAAAATCCCAATCCTATCTGATTGATAACCTGGACAGTGCTTTCCCGGGAATTGAATTTTTAGCACAACAGGCCAATATGTCGGAATCGAAATACAAAGGGCTGTTCAAGAAAATTACTGGAATCACGCCCAATGCTTTTTTCTTAAACAACAAGCTCATCAAGGCAAAAACCCTATTAGAGACCGGGGAATTATCTATTACGCAGATTTCTGACCTGCTGAGTTTTACCAATAATTCATATTTTACCGTGAAATTTAAAGACTATTTCGGAATGTCCCCTAAGAAATTCATTAAACAGTTATAATATATGATTGAAGTTCATCATGTCTATTCTCTTACCCCTGAATGGCAGGAGGGAATTATTAAACAGACCGGCGGAGAACTGATCGGACTCAAAAGAATGGTTTTCCCCCGGGAAATTGCGGATGGGGAATGTTTTTTCACACAGGTTGTTCCCGGACTTTCGGTAGTATTGCTGGATCTAAATTTCAATCAGCCCATCCGGATCCGGCGACAGAGTTCGGACGAAAGCCTGTACATCATACATTATGATTTCAGCGACGAGATCAATTTGATCCACATCAACGGCAAGAAGCACAAAATCGGTTACAAAGCCAATCTTGGCCTTGGCGTGATTGACAACAATATCGAGAACATTTTTGAACCCGCGGTAGGAGAGCGTATTTTTGCCCTTCGGCTCCTGGTTTCAAAAGAACTGCTGCGTCCGGCAATTACATCCGGTATGCGCAATGCAACCTTATTTTTCCACGACCATATTGACAGCAGGAGTAAAATCATATTGCATGCCATTAAAAACAGGTCTCTTTCCGATCCTACTTTTGAAATACACCTCAAAAGCACTGCCCTCAAATTATTAGCCAAATTCATCGAGCGCTATACCAATCTTATGCCTTTGCTGCACCATGTCTCAGAGCCGGAAACCAAAGCACTGAACATGACCAAGGACTACTTGATGCACAACCTGTTTAGCGAATTCCCAGGATTGCCTTTTTTGGCAGAGAAAGCCGGAATGTCAATTTCCAAATACAAAGGGCTGTTTAAAAAAATGTATATCGATACCCCCAATAATTTTTTCATCCGTGAAAAAATGCTACTGGCACGCGTCATGCTGAAAAGCCAGAAGTACAAAAGCTTGACCGACGTCATCCATCAGCTCGGCTATAGTAAATTGAGTTATTTCTCTTCCAGTTATTACAAACATTTCAAAAGAAGGGCCATAGACGATTTCGAACGTTTGGAATAAAAACAGCCATTCCCAGCACAAATTAGCATCATTTTATCGCATTGACTATCAGGGTCTTTTCTGCCTAAAGCAGATGAGCCGATCACTCTTACACTATATTTTCCACCAAAATACCCGAAAAAATAACGGTTTTGTCTTATTCTACAATTAAAAAGACGTTTAGGGGTACTTTAAAAAAACTAAATGCCTCAATTTTGCAGTATCAATCAGCACATTAGAAATAATGACTGTATTGATCACTGTTTGTTGCTACTGTAAATCAGTAGTATAATCAGTACAGCCCGATTGAGCACTTGGTGCTTTACAGCAAAACAGCTCAATCGATTCACCACGAGTAGTAGGTGCTGATGGTACTGGCAGCGCGACTTTAATGATTAGGATTCAGGGGGAGCAAGCAATTGCAGAATTCAAAATTATGCGCTGCCGGACCTCAGTTACAACCATGCCACCCTTACCTTCTGGAAGGACAGGCAAAAATATAGTAGGCTGAAGGAACAACAGTGCGGTTACGTTATGATCCACGGGGAAGCAAGCAATTGCCGGATTTAATGTTACAAAAACTGCACCGTTGCCCCTCAGTGATATAGCATAGCGCTATACTACACCACATAGTAGACGGACGGACAGTACAGTAGGTTCCTATTTTCTGGGGAGACAAGCAATTGTCAAATAGGCACCATGAATCACACACACGCTGTACTGTCAGCCATCAGTAACATCTCTTCCTCTTTTAACAATCTCTTTCTTCCTTAAATGCTCCTTTGGAGCCAGTACTTCATACCATCAATTTTACATCTTCCCGTAAACGTTTTCGTTTGTCCATTGCTTCCAAAAAAAGGATCAAACGCAAAGCTTGGGGATTACCCAAAAAGATTAGATAATCTAAATAAGAAGAAATCTACTTTACGCACTCCTCTAAATTGACTTCTAAATGCTTTTACTTTAGCATTAAAAGATTCTGCTGAAGCATTTGTACTTCTATTGTCAAAATAGTTTAAGATTGACTGGTAATTAACCGTTATAGTATTTATAAGGATATTAAAATTTTTAAACCCTGACTCCTCTACATTCCTGTACCAATGTGCCAATTTTGTCATCGCAACGTGTTTATTGTTATGATTGTTGTAAATACCTCGTAGTTGTTGGGTTAAACTGTATGCCTTTTTAATATCGGGATATAAGCCAAATAACAATTGGGCTCGTTCATTTTGTCTTTCGGTCCATTTATCGCGGGATTTATAAAGAACATATCTACTTCTGGCGAGCAACTGTTTTACAGAGTCTCCATTAGATAAAAGATCTGGGAGATAAGTTTTTTTTTCTTTTTCCGCTTGTAATATGAATCGATTCTCAGTATCCATCGCTTCCCAACGATATTTTATTCTAATCTCCTGTAATGCTTCTAGAGCTAATTTTTGAACATGAAATCTATCGGTAACCTGTACCGCTTTTGGAAAACATTTTTTGGAAATCAACTTCATGGAATTAGCCATGTCAAGTGTTATTTCTTGAACCCAACTTCTTTTTTTGTAATCAATTTTACAGATATGTTCAATGACCTGATCTGCCTTTGTCCCTGCAATAATAGCAACTAGGCAACCTTTTTTACCTTTAGCTTCCTTATTGGTTACAATAGTAAAAAGCTCACCCTGAGACAAGGCTACTTCATCAATTGACAAGTGGGTACCTATATTTTCAGGATAAATAATCCACTCATGTGCATGTTCACGTTGAGCCCACGTACTAAAGGAGCTTAAATGTTTTTTGTATTGTCTTTGTAACTTTTTCCCATTGACTCCAAAGAAACCTCCAATGGTATGACAGTCAATAGCAGTTTTATCTATTAATTTCTTTTAAAAAAGCCGCAAACTCCTGAGTCATGCGGGTTCCCTTGGCAACTAGATTCCAATCTCTTTTAACGATCTCACTTGTGTCTTTATTGGTCCAGCGACGTCTTTTGATGTGTAGATACACGAACTTCCCTCTCAAAGGAAAGTCCTGAATAGTGATCTCATCCTGGAAACCCTTTGAGATTAACTGAAGTCCATTAAATTCTGACGGAGGTTTGGCATTCTCTTCAAAGTATAGGTGTAATATTTCTTCTGTATTAGTAGAAGAAACCACTTCAAAATGGTCAACTAAAAAATCAGGAAGCATAAACTTCAAAAGCTCTATAGGGTCATATCAAATTCTTAGATTGCAAATTTCTGATTTTATTTTGACATTCCTCCCCAAGTTTTGTTCTTGATCCCAAAAAAACCCTAATCTGTTATAAAAAAAACGTATTAGGGTAATTCAAAAAAAAAAATAAGCCGTTACTTTGCAGTCTAAAACATTGTTATTCAACATCTTTTAATTACAAAACACAGACGCATGCTCCAACTTTACTTTAAAGACTACAACAAACTCAGTCTATCAATTTGTTTATTGCTCTTTACAACTCTCACTTACAGCCAGGTAGGAATTGGGACCCTTACGCCCGATCCTTCTGCTGAGCTTGACATCACAACTGTTGACAAAGGGCTTCTTATTCCCCGGGTGCAGCTGGCGCAATCAGTGAATCCTTTTCCTATTGTCGGAACGCCAGCGAACAGTCTCCTGGTCTATAATACCACCACCATTAATGATGTTTCCCAGGGATTTTATTTTTGGAATAATAACAAATGGAACCGACTGCTCGACCAAACCAATATCGATGAGTTCAACCAGGATATCACCAGTATGGTCGATAATGGCAATGGTACCTATACATTTACGAATGAAGAAGGGACACAAACCCTTATCGATGTCGCCGGAATTATACTGGACCGCCAGACTTTAACTTCATTAGTTTACAACGCCACCGATCATAAGCTGACCTATACCGATGAGGCCAATGCCACACACGATTTCCTGCTACAGGATTTGGTAGGCGATGCCGAAACGGTGACCGAACTAACCTATGATGCACTTAGCAATGAACTCCGTTACAAAGATGAAGACGGGATTACCCATACCATCAATTTAAGAGATTTAGTATCCGGTGCAGAAACATTAACGGCACTAACCTATGATGCCACTGCAAATGAGTTACAGTATAAAGACGAAGAAGGAACAATCCACAACATCGACCTTACCGACTTAGTATCCGGTGCAGAAACATTAACGGCACTAACCTATGATGCGACTGCAAATGAGTTACAATACAAAGATGAAGAAGGAACAACACACAATATCGATCTTACCGATTTAGTATCCGGTGCTGAAACGTTGACCGCACTAACTTATGATGCGACTGCAAATGAGTTACAGTATAAAGACGAAGAAGGAACAACCCACAACATCGACCTTACCGACTTAGTATCCGGTGCAGAAACGCTTACCGCTTTAACCTATGATACCACTGCAAACCAGTTGATCTACAAAGATGAAGAAGGAAACACACACAATATCGATCTTACCGATTTAGTATCCGGTGCAGAAACATTAACCGCACTAACCTATGATGCGACTGCAAATGAGTTACAGTATAAAGACGAAGAAGGAACAACCCACAACATCGACCTTACCGACTTAGTATCCGGTGCAGAAACATTAACCGCTTTGACGTACGACGCTACGGCGAATGAGTTACAGTATAAAGATGAAGAAGGAAATATTCATAACATTGATCTTACCGATTTAGTATCCGGTGCAGAAACATTAACCGCACTAACTTATGATGCGACTGCAAATGAGTTACAGTATAAAGACGAAGAAGGAACAACCCACAACATCGACCTTACCGACTTAGTATCCGGTGCAGAAACACTAACGGCTTTGACCTATGATGCGACTGCAAATGAGTTACAATACAAAGACGAAGAAGGGACAACACACAACATTGACCTTACTGATTTAGTATCCGGTGCAGAAACGTTGACAGCTTTGACCTATGATGCGACTGCTAATGAATTACAATACAAAGACGAAGAAGGTAACACACACAACATCGACCTTACGGATTTAGTATCCGGTGCAGAGACATTAACGGCTTTGACGTATGATGCGAGTGCAAATGAGTTACAATACAAAGACGAAGAAGGAACAACCCATAACATTGATCTTACCGACTTAGTATCCGGTGCAGAAACATTAACGGCTTTGACCTATGATGCGACTGCTAATGAATTACAATACAAAGACGAAGAAGGTAACACACATAATATTGACCTTACTGATTTAGTATCCGGTGCAGAAACATTAACGGCTTTGACGTATGATGCGACTGCTAATGAATTACAATACAAAGACGAAGAAGGTAACACACACAACATCGACCTTACGGATTTAGTATCCGGTGCAGAGACATTAACGGCTTTGACGTATGATGCGACTGCAAATGAGTTACAATACAAAGACGAAGAAGGAACAACCCATAACATTGATCTTACCGACTTAGTATCCGGTGCAGAAACGTTGACAGCTTTAGCGTATGACGCTACGGCAAATGAGTTACAATACAAAGACGAAGAAGGTAACACACACAACATTGACCTTACTGATTTAGTATCCGGAGCGGAGACATTGACGGCTTTGACCTATGATGCGACTGCTAATGAGTTACAATACAAAGACGAAGAAGGTAATACACACAACATCGACCTAACGGATTTAGTATCCGGTGCAGAAACACTTACTGCGCTAACGTATGATACCACTGCAAACCAGTTGATCTACAAAGATGAAGAAGGAATCAATCACCCGATTGACTTAAAAGATGTAGTAGCCGGTGCCGAAACATTGACGGCACTAACCTACGATGCCACTGCAAATGAGTTACAATACAAAGACGAAGAAGGAAATACACACAACATCGATCTTACCGACTTAGTATCCGGTGCAGAAACATTAACGGCTTTGACGTATGATGCGACTGCAAATGAGTTACAATACAAAGACGAAGAAGGGACAACACACAACATTGACCTTACTGATTTAGTATCAGGAGCAGAAACGTTGACAGCTTTGACCTATGATGCGACTGCTAATGAATTACAATACAAAGACGAAGAAGGAACAACCCATAACATTGATCTTACCGACTTAGTATCGGGTGCAGAAACGTTGACAGCTTTAGCGTATGACGCTACGGCAAATGAGTTACAATACAAAGACGAAGAAGGGACAACACACAACATTGACCTTACTGATTTAGTATCCGGTGCAGAAACATTAACGGCTTTGACGTATGATGCGACTGCTAATGAATTACAATACAAAGACGAAGAAGGTACCGATCATACAATTGATCTTAAAGACTTAGTATCGGGTGCAGAAACATTAACTGCCCTGACGTACGACGCGACGGCAAATGAGTTACAATACAAAGACGAAGAAGGTAACACACATAATATTGACCTTACTGATTTAGTATCCGGTGCAGAAACACTAACGGCTTTGACCTATGATGCGACGGCTAATGAATTACAATACAAAGACGAAGAAGGAACAACACATAACATTGACCTTACTGATTTAGTATCCGGAGCGGAAACATTGACGGCGCTAACGTATGATACCACTGCAAACCAGTTGATCTACAAAGATGAAGAAGGAATCAATCACCCGATTGACTTAAAAGATGTAGTAGCCGGTGCCGAAACATTGACGGCACTAACCTACGATGCTACGGCGAATGAATTACAGTACAAAGACGAAGAAGGAACAACACACAACATTGACCTTACTGATTTAGTATCCGGTGCAGAAACACTAACGGCTTTGACCTATGATGCGACGGCTAATGAATTACAATACAAAGACGAAGAAGGAACAACACATAACATTGACCTTACTGATTTAGTATCCGGTGCAGAAACACTTACTGCGCTAACGTATGATACCACTGCAAACCAGTTGATCTACAAAGATGAAGAAGGAATCAATCACCCGATTGACTTAAAAGATGTAGTAGCCGGTGCCGAAACATTGACGGCACTAACCTACGATGCCACTGCAAATGAGTTACAATACAAAGACGAAGAAGGAAATACACACAACATCGATCTTACCGACTTAGTATCCGGTGCAGAAACATTAACGGCTTTGACGTATGATGCGACTGCAAATGAGTTACAATACAAAGACGAAGAAGGGACAACACACAACATTGACCTTACTGATTTAGTATCAGGAGCAGAAACGTTGACAGCTTTGACCTATGATGCGACTGCTAATGAATTACAATACAAAGACGAAGAAGGAACAACCCATAACATTGATCTTACCGACTTAGTATCGGGTGCAGAAACGTTGACAGCTTTAGCGTATGACGCTACGGCAAATGAGTTACAATACAAAGACGAAGAAGGGACAACACACAACATTGACCTTACTGATTTAGTATCCGGTGCAGAAACATTAACGGCTTTGACGTATGATGCGACTGCTAATGAATTACAATACAAAGACGAAGAAGGTACCGATCATACAATTGATCTTAAAGACTTAGTATCGGGTGCAGAAACATTAACTGCCCTGACGTACGACGCGACGGCAAATGAGTTACAATACAAAGACGAAGAAGGTAACACACATAATATTGACCTTACTGATTTAGTATCCGGTGCAGAAACACTAACGGCTTTGACCTATGATGCGACGGCTAATGAATTACAATACAAAGACGAAGAAGGAACAACACATAACATTGACCTTACTGATTTAGTATCCGGAGCGGAAACATTGACGGCGCTAACGTATGATACCACTGCAAACCAGTTGATCTACAAAGATGAAGAAGGAATCAGTCACCCAATTGACTTAAAAGATGTCGTAGCAGGTGCAGAAACATTGACGGCGCTAACGTATGATACCATTGCAAACCAGTTGATCTACAAAGATGAAGAAGGAATCAATCACCCGATTGACTTAAAAGACTTAGTATCCAATGCCGAGACATTGACCAAAATGATTTATGATACTACCGATAAGAAATTGACCTATACCGATGAAGCTAATGTAACTCATGATTTCCTATTACAGGATTTAGTAGCCGGTTCGGAAACACTTACGGTGCTAACGTATGACGCTACGGCAAATGAGTTACAATATAAAGACGAAGAAGGAAACACACACAATATCGATCTTACGGATTTAGTATCCGGTGCTGAAACATTGACGGCGCTAACGTATGATACCACCGCAAACCAGTTGATCTACAAAGATGAAGAAGGAATTAGTCACCCGATTGACTTAAAAGATGTCGTAGCCGGTGCCGAAACACTTACCGCTTTGACTTACGATGCGACTGCAAATGAATTAACCTATAAAGATGAAGAAGGAACAACCCACAACATTGACTTAAAAGATGTAGTAGCCGGTGCTGAAACACTTACGGCGCTAACGTATGACACCACCGCAAACCAGTTGATCTACAAAGATGAAGAAGGAACAACCCACAACATTGACTTAAAAGATGTAGTAGCCGGTGCCGAAACATTGACGGCTTTGACTTACGATGCGACTGCAAATGAATTAACCTATAAAGATGAAGAAGGAACAACCCACAACATTGACTTAAAAGATGTAGTATCCGGAGCAGAAACATTAACGGCGCTAACGTATGATAATGTAGCAAATGAATTAACGTATAAAGACGAAGCCGGTGACGATCATACGATTGACTTAAAAGACGTCGTTACGGGTGCGGAAACACTGACCAAAATTACACAAGGTTCAGGAACGATTACCTATACCGATGAGGAGGGTGCTGATACTGTATTGGATATTAATACAGTCATTTCCAAAGGAAATTTAACTTCTGGAGACCTGATTGAAATAACCGATGGTACCGATGCCCTGCTTAAAAACGCCGATGTGTCTTTAATACCGGGAACAGTAAACCAGTTATTAGTGACCAAACTTGATGGCTCGGGTAATTTAATCCCTTCCTGGGAAGATGCTTCAACAACTAAAGCCTGGGGATTACGTGGAAATACTATTGCCCCTATCGATTTTATCGGGACACTGAATGACTATCCGCTGAAATTTATGATTGGTGGAACGGCTTCCGGAATGCTTTCCGATTATACTACGGCATTTGGATACCGATCCTTATTTAATAATACTACAGGAACCAACAATACCGCTTTCGGTCTTGCAGCTTCCCTGGCGAACAAATCAGGAAGCAGTAATGTCGCAATTGGAAGTTTTGCACTCTCCACCTATACAAGTGGTGATCGCAATATTGGTATTGGTTCTTATGCGGGAAGAAATAATATTTCCGGAGATGGTAATATTTTCTTAGGCAACAGTGGCGTAAGACCTGCACGTAATGCCTCAAACGAACTGAATATTGGAGATGCCATCTATGGTATCAATGTCAATTTAGAAAGAGAAGCAGGGCAAGCCGGATACATCGAGCCTAAAATTGGTATTGGTGTCCTCGCTCCTACTGCAACCCTTGAGGTGGGCGGAACTGCAAAAGTAAATGTATTGCCAGCCGGTGCAGCTGCAGATGCCATTGTGACTACAGATGCCAATGGTAACCTGAGAAAAAGAACGATTGCTGATATCATCCCGCCACCGGTACCCACGACCAATACGCTGAACAGTGCGGTAAACACCCTGACTTCTGAAGTTAATGGAGTGAGTGCCGATGCTACGATCATCAATAGCAATGCGATAACCAGTAGCGGAAATACCTTGATGACTGCTGTAAATGGGGTGAATGCTCCCACAGGTGCCACCATCATCAACAGCAATATCACAACATTAACGGGAAATCAACTCGTTACTTCTGTAAATGGAGTATCGAGTACACCATTGGATTTATCCCCTTTGGTTCCACCAACCACCAATTCCATAACCAGCACAGGCAATATTTTAACGTCTGAAGTGAACGGAATTAGTGACGATACTGCTATTATCAATAGTAATGTCACGACATTAACCGGTAATATCCTGACCACTACTATAAATGGTGTGCCAGGTAGCGCAGTAGATTTATCAACAGTAACACTACCAACGACCAATACGCTGACCCTAACCGGCACTACTTTAAAAAGTACCGTAAACGGAACCGATAGTAATACCATTGATATCGATACTGCCATTACCAAAGGCAACCTAACCGGTGGCAGCCTGATTGCAGTAACCGATGGTACCGATGCTCTGCTTAAAGCTGCAAGTGTGGCTTTAACACCGGGAACAGCCGGACAAACTTTAGTAACCAAAGATGACGGTTCCGGAACACTGGTGCCTTCATGGGAAGATGCAGATGCTATAACCACGAACACATTAACCAGTACGGTAAACCTACTAAACTCTAACGTGAACGGAGTTCCTGCAACGGCAAACATCATCAATAGTAACACTGTCACATTAGCAGGTACTACCCTGACGACGACGGTTAACGGCGTCGCAAGTACTCCTGTAAATTTATCTTCATTGGTTCCGGCAACTACGAATGCATTAACCAGTGCCGTAAACGTAATGACTTCTGATGTAAATGGGGTCTCAAGAGATGCCAATATCATCAATAGCAATACCATTACCAGTACTGGAAACCAATTGACGACTACCGTAAATGGTATCGTGACAGCAACTGCTGCTCCTATTATTAATAGTAACGTTACCACATTAACCGGAAATAACCTGACGACTACCATCAACGGGGTGTCGAGTACACCATTGGATTTATCTACTTTGGTTACACCAACGACACACACCGTGACGAGCGCAGCCAATACCTTAACGTCTGACGTAAATGGAGTGATCGATAGCGCCGATATCATCAACACCAATATACTGACACTAACCGGGAACGACCTGACCAGTACCGTCAATGGAAAAGTGAGTACGGTGGCTAATTTATCTGCATTGGCCGGATGGGGATTAACTGGAAATGCAGGTACAGCAGCTGCCAATTTCTTAGGAACTACAGACAACCAGCCCTTACGCATTCGTACCAATAATACCGAGAAAGTGACGATTACCGCAGCGGGTAATGTGGGAATTGGGAACACCGCCCCTACCTACACTTTAGATGTAGTAAGTGCTGCCAACGATGAATTATTGGCCAGTTTTCAACCTGCAAACAAAACCCAGGGGGTGGCCATTGGATTTAGTGGTATTAGCAAGATTGCTTCTACTGCCAATAGTGACTTTAAAATTTCACCAAAAGGAACCGGAAAAGTCAACCTCGATGGTAGTGTATTGATTAAAACACTACCTGCCGGTGCCGCTGCAGATGCTATCGTTACGGCTGATGCCAACGGTAACCTTAGAAAAATAGCCGCAGCCCCTACCGATGTGATGAAGATCCGAAGGGTGACAGCAAACACTACAGTTGCTGTAACCGACCAGGTTATTCTTGTGAATGCTGCTGCCGGAGCTACTGTAACCATTACCCTACCGGTGAGTGTAGCTGGGAAAGTATATACGGTAAAAAGAGTAGACAACACAACGGCTACCGTAAAAATTGCTTTTGCAGGCACAGCTGCAGCAGTCGATGAAACAGATACCGAAGTGGTCGTTGGTGGTAAAGTCACCTACCAACTGATTCATGAAACAAACAATAAATGGCAAACCATTAGTAGATTTTAAATACTTATACTCCTTACACAATGAGATTATATTATATTCCGGTACTATTTGTCCTAATCGCGACGAGCACGCTAAAGAGCCATGCCCAAATTAGTAACAGTAACAACCCGCACCCCTCAGCAGCAGTAGATATTACTGCTACCAACAAAGGCCTTTTGCTCCCAAGAGTAGCCCTCACCGGAACGGCAGATGTAACCACTATTCCCGCTCCAGCCACAAGCCTCGTGGTCTATCATACTACCACTGTGGCCGGCATGCCCGAAGGATTTTATTACTGGAATGGCACCCGCTGGGAATCCCTGTCTAACGAAGCCGTGACCCATGCCTTCGCCAGTGCCGTGAATACACTAACCAGCACGGTTAACGGCGTACAAAAAACCGCACCAATCATCAATACTAATGCACTGAACCTAACAGGAACGAACCTCACCAGTACCGTAAACGGAAAAGCCAGTGCAGCACTCAACCTGGCATCTATTGTCCCTGCTACCACTAACCTATTGACCAGTACGGGAAATGTGTTAACGTCTAACGTTAATAATGTTCCCAAAACGGCACCTATCATTAATAGCAATGCGCTTACCTTATCAGGAACCAACCTGACCAGTACCGTAAATGGGGTAACCAGTCCAGCATTGAGTCTTGCCGGACTGGCAGGATGGAGCCTCGCAGGAAATGCAGGTACCGCTGCGGCCAACTTCTTAGGGACTACAGACAACCAACCCTTACGCTTCCGAACCAATAATACAGAGAAAATGACAATTACTGCAGCCGGTAATGTGGGTATCGGTAACACGGCGCCAACAGCACCATTACACTTTAGTACTGGAGTAGCCAACCGCAAAATAGTCTTGTTTGACAATAAAAATAACGACCATGAATTCTATGGTTTTGGAATCAGTTCCGGAATGCTCCGTTCTCATATCAATGCATCTACTGCCGCTTTTGGCTGGTTTTCAGGTGTAAATGATACTACATCGAATGAAATCATGAAATTGGGGGGCAATGGTGCCCTAAGCCTTGGTACAGCTGCCGGAACAGCCACAATGACCGGTGCACGACTGGATGTGGCCAAAGGGGAAGTACGTTTCCGGGACCTGCTGTCCAATGGAGTTGCTACCGATAGCCTCGTAACCATAACCAGTAGCGGTTACCTGAAGAAAAGAGCAATAGGCAGTATGGCATGGGGCCTCACTGGAAATACGGCGACAGCAACCGATTATATTGGAACTAAAGCAACGGTTAATCCCTTTATTATTAAAACCAGTAGTGCTGCGACCGGAGCCGGGGCTACTCCTACTGAACGGATGCGCATCGATAAAGATGGAGTAGTGACCATTGGTAATGTAGCCGGATCACGCCTGGCTTTCAATACAGAGCCTGATGCTACTACTGATATCAACAGCCGTAGAGTGGTACTGCATCTTGGTGCCAATGACCACCAATACCGCGGTTTTGGGATTTATAGTAATCTGCTGGTTTCACAGGTCGATGCCACTGGCGCCGATTTCCTCTGGCGCGCTGGTGCCAACGCCACGACCTCCAATGAACTCATGAAATTGAGGGGCAATGGTGCCCTAAGCCTTGGTACAGCTGCCGGAACAGCCACATTGACCGGTGCACGACTGGATGTGGCCAAAGGGCAAGTACGTTTCCAGGACCTGCTGTCCGATGGAGTTGCTACCGATAACCTCGTAACCATAACCAGTAGCGGTTACCTGAAGAAAAGAGCAATAGGCAGTATGGCATGGGGCCTCACTGGAAATACGGCGACAGCAACCGATTATATTGGAACTAAAGCAACGGTTAATCCCTTTATTATTAAAACCAGTAGTGCTGCGACCGGAGCCGGGGCTACTCCTACTGAACGGATGCGCATCGATAAAGATGGAGTAGTGACCATTGGTAATGTAGCCGGATCACGCCTGGCTTTCAATACAGCGCCTGCTACTACTGATATCAACAGCCGTAGAGTGGTACTGCATCTTGGTGCCAATGACCACCAATACCGCGGTTTTGGGATTTATAGTAATATGCTGGTTTCACAGGTCGATGCCACTGCCGCCAATTTCCTCTGGCGCGCTGGTGCCAACGACACGACCTCCAATGAACTCATGCGCCTTACAGGAACCGGTAACCTGGGTCTCGGCATTGCAGCCCCTACCCAAAAATTACATGTAGTTGGAAAAGCCATTATTACCGCAATGGATACCGGTGCCGCTGCCGACCAGGTTGTTACTGTAGATGCTGCAGGGCTTCTGAAAAAAAGAACCCTGGCTTCGGTCGTGCCACCTACCACCAATGCCCTGGCACTCAACGGAACCAACCTTACCAGTACGGTAAATGGGGTAACCAGTAATACATTGAGCCTTGCCGGACTGGCAGGATGGAGCCTCGCAGGAAATGCAGGTACCGCTGCGGCCAACTTCTTAGGGACTACAGACAACCAACCCTTACGCTTCCGTACTAATAATACAGAGAAAATGACCATCCTTGGAAATGGAAACGTAGGAATAGGTACCACTGCACCAGCCTATGGATTGCACGTACAATCAACGGCAGCGGCAGGGTATGTGGCGCAATTTTCTAATAGTACTAATGTTCATGGTGCTGTATATGTAAGGGATACTAATGACGGTAACACTGGAATTGCCGGATCTTATTTTGGCACACGCACGAACCATGGAACTAATATTATGACAAATGCAATCTCCCGCATTGCCATAACCAATGCAGGACGTGTAGGGATTGGACATAATGCACCCACCTACACCTTAGATGTAGTAAGTACTACCAACGACGAATTATTAGCTAGTTTTCTACCCCAAAATAAAACAGAAGGTATTGCTATCGGATTTTCCGGAATCAGTAAAATTGCTTCTACTGCTAACAGTGACCTAAAGATTTCACCTAAAGGAACCGGAAAAGTTAATATTGATGGCCCTGCATTAATTAAAACCTTACCTGCCGGAACTGTAGGAGAACAGGTCGTAGTCGTAGACGGCTCCAATAACCTGAAAAAAATAGCCGCTGCTTCGGTAGGAAAAACCTATGTAACGCGAGCAACAACAACAGCTGCCGTAACTTCGGCTACTTCTGGCATTACGACTACAGCAACAGTACAAAACACAGGAGCCTACTGGAATGCAAACCAATTACAGGGTAGAACAGTGGCTGCTACAACTCCAGCAGCGGGACAAATATTGCGATATGACGGCAGCCAATGGCAGCCTTACACCACCGCAACCTATTCCCCTACTCTCGTAGGTAACCTGGGCACTGGTCAGACCCTGCCAGCAAACAATGCACATGTCTGGACCCGGGCTCAAATCACATTACCAGCTAATTCTAAATATATCATTACGGTAAACATGCTGGCCACCTCACACCCCAACCGGGCACCGAACAACTCCTATGTATGGATACGTTCTTGGTTTTCAAATTCCAGTACCAATTCTACTCCAACGGGGGATAAGATAGGGGGAGGACTGGTGAGTGGTAATATAACCGCCAACTCCCTATACACTATGGTTAACGGTACAGTGATCCTGCACAATAGCAGCAATGCTGCCAAAACCTATTATTACTGGGCCCATACCGATGACCGTTTTGGTAATCCCAATGTTTTCAATAGTTTTGGCCGTATTACCGATGGGGAAAACCAAATGTTTGCAGTACCTATTGATAATTAACCTGCCTATCCTGTTACTATGAAAAATATACGAACTTCCTGTTTCAGCTTTTTAGCCCTCCTAAGCTATAGTGCCGTCCAGGGCCAATTTTACAATACCGCCCAGGTGGTAGTGCAGCCCGGGAGCCTGCTTTCCATCCATTCCGATTTTGAGAATGCCGCAACAGGGACATTCCGGAATGATGGTGAAGTCCACATTTTGCAGCATTATAATAATGATGGCCAGGTCACCTTTCATCCTGCACACCAGGGAATTACGGTATTTTCAGGAAACAGTGTCCAAACACTGATGAGTATTGCACCTGGTGCCAAGACCGACTTCAAACATTTAGAACTGAATAATCCTACACCGGTCATGGCGATTGACCTGTGGTCGCCCATCCAGATTTTTGGTACGGCCAGCTTTATGCGGGGAATTGTCGATGCGCGCACCAATGCCGGGTTAGTTACCTTTGGCGAAGATGCCGCAGTAACCAATGCCGACGAAGACAGCTTTATCGATGGCCCCACGGTAAAAGTAGGATCCAATGACTGGACCTCTCCTATTGGGCACCAGGGCCATTACCGCCCTGCCGGCCATACCCAATTGGCCGGGAGCGAACAGTACCGAAAGCAGTATTTTATGGAAAATCCCGGAACCCTCTATCCGCTATCGCAAAAAGCATCCGACGTCTATGTGATCAACCAGAACGAATATTGGGAAATGCATCGGGAAGTGGGGAACACGATGGCTGTAATTACGCTATCCCTTAATCCGGCAACCACACCCTCCTATCTCTTTGAAGAGACACCCGGCACTACTTTACAGATCGTACGCTGGAATGAAGACACCCAGCAATGGATCTCCCAGGGTGGTATTGGCGATAGTGGACTGACCGAAGTATCAGCATTGGTAACCGGTTATGGTGTGTTCACGATAGCACTGGTATTTGAGGATGATCATGAAAGTTTTGATGGCATGGTCTTTTACAATGGGGTATCGCCAAATGGTGATGGCAAAAATGACTTTTTCCACATTAGTGGTATCGAGCGTTATCCCGACAATACCCTCGAGATTTACAACCGGTATTCACAGTTGGTATACCGTGTCGATAGTTATAATGAAACGGAAAGGGTCTTTAAAGGAATTTCCAATACAAGCCTCAATGTCAATAAACCAGCGGGACTACCTGTGGGAACGTATTTCTATGTACTGAAATACAATAACGGCCACAGGACCAAATCCAAAACTGGATACCTCTACATCAGTAACAAATAATAGACTGTTGGACGATTGGTGAAAGGGAAAAAGTGAGAGGTCAGATAGAGGAAGTAAGAAGTAAAACTGATGTTGTCGAAGTGGTTTGAGGCCACAGGCAAGATGCCCGCGGGAGCGAAAATTACGAAACATAGTTTCTTTACAACTAAATACCACATAGGTAGCATCTCATTAAGTGTGTAAGTTAAAAAGTTATTCTGAAAATTTTGAGCTAATTCAAAAAGCTCAAAAATTTTCGGAAATAACTTTTTAACATTTTATATTTACATCTTATGATTGACAAAGAAGACTTATTGAACAACAAGGATTTCTATAAATCCTTTAAAACGGGGGAAGATTTGACATCTTTCTTCAAACAAATGCATAAAAGAGCAGTAGAACATATGCTCGAAGCTGAACTTGATGCGCATCTTGATAATGGGAAACATGAGAAAACGACTGATGGGAACTATCGTAATGGACATCAAATCAAAAAGATAAAATCGTCCTTTGGTGAGAGTGAAATCAAAGTTCCACGCGATCGGGAAAGCAATTTTGAACCAGCATTAGTGCCTAAGCGGCATAATATTATAGATGGTTTAGAAAATATTATCATCTCTTTCTACGCCAAAGGAATGAGCGTTAGCGACATTGAAGAACAGATTAGAGAAATGTATGATTTTGATGTATCTACTTCTACTATCTCACGTATTACCAGTAAAATATCGAATGAAATAGTTGCGTGGCAGCACCGTCCATTAGAAGATTTATATCTTATTGTTTGGATGGATGGAATCGTATTTAAAGTTCGTGATAACTCAAAAGTAATTAATAAAACCATTTATCTGGCTGTTGGGTTGCGGCGGGATGGCAAAAAGGAAATTCTTGGAATGTGGCTTGGAAAGAACGAAAGTTCAAGTTTTTGGATGAGTGTTCTGACTGACTTAAAAGCTCGTGGTGTGGAAGATATTTTGATCACTGCCACGGATAACTTAAATGGCTTTACTCAAACAATACGCTCGGTTTTTCCACAATCCCAAACTCAAATCTGCGTGGTTCATCAAATACGAAATGCCTGTAAATATGTGGTCTGGAAAGACAGGAAGGCCTTTACTGCTGATATGAAACACATTTATAACGCGCCAAATAAACAAGCAGCAGAACACGCGTTAAACGATTTTGCTGAGAAATGGGAGTCGAAATATTCGTATGCCATCAAGTCCTGGCGAGACAATTGGGATGAGTTGACTGTCTTTTTTGACTTCCCAGTGGAAATCCGTAAAATTATTTATACCACTAATCTGATTGAAAATCTTAACGGAAAAATCCGGAAATACACCAGAAATAAAATGTCTTTCCCAACCGATGATGCGGTCTTGAAATCGGTTTTCCTAGCCTTAAGAGAAGCTACAAAAAAATGGACAATGCCTATAAGAGATTGGGGGATTGTATTAAATCAATTTGTGCTTATATTTGAAAAAAGGCTCAGATTATAAATCCAAGCCTAAACTTTTTAACTTACACACTTTGCGGGATAGTGTCACCACATAGGCTACCGCGAAATTCCAGCTAGTGGCGACAATCTGAATCCATAACAATTGTAAAAGAAGTGAGACGTGAAATGGAAGAGGTAAAAGTAAACCGGACGTTGTCGATGTAGTTTGCGGCCACGGGCAGGATGCATCTCTCATTTTACCTCAACCATCTTACCTTTTCCCTTTTACTTCTCCACATCTTACCTTTTCACCTCTTACTTCCTCACCTCTTACTTTTCACTTCTTCACCTCTCACCCGCTGCTCTTTACTTTTCACAGATTTATCTCACAGACTTCGTTAAAAAGTGTATTTTTGTAATTCCCCTGCAAGTAAATAGTATTTTCTTGTGTAAACTACAAAACCAAAGTACTTTACGCAGCCCAAATTTTTAAAACCTTTATTATGACGAATCCCGTAACACCACCACATTACATTGTCCGTAAAATCAGTCGTATCCGCGAACTGAGAGGAATAAATCAGGACACGCTGGCTATCAAATTGGGAACAAGCCAACAAACCGTGAGCAGAATGGAACAAAGTGAAACTATTGACGACGAAAAGCTGGTGGAGATTGCAAAAATATTAGGCGTTACTACAGAAGCCATCAAAAACTTCTCGGAAGAAGCAGCCATTAATAACTACAATACATTTAATGACCATAGTGGAGATAACTTCTTAGGCAGTAATTGTAGTTTTACCATTAATCCTCTGGAAAAACTTATTGAAGTTGTGGACGAAAACAAAAAGTTATACGAACGCCTGTTACAATCGGAACAGGATAAGATTGCTTACCTGGAACAGATGCTAAAGAATAAGTAATACATATCATATATATACTGACTGTATGAGTCCAAAAAATAGTGGGGTTTAGTACCCCACTATTTTTTTGTACCTATTTTAAAGATGGACAGTGAGAAGTAAAACCGGACGATACCGAACGTAGTTTTCGGCCACGGGCAGGATGCCCACGGGAACAAGAACTACGGAACCTATTTACTTTACTACTAACTAACGCAAAGGCTACCGCGAGGTTCAAGCTCGTGGCGACAATCAGAATCCATAACTATTATAAAGAAGTAAGAGGTAAAAAGTGAGAGGTAAAAAGTAAAAACCGATGTTGTCGCTGTAGTTTGCGGCCACGGGCAGGATGCCCGCGGGAACGAAGAAAAGTGGGACGTACAGCTAAGGTATGTCGACGTAGTTTACATCTATCTAATACCGAGCTCCACTTCTCACTTCTTCCCTTCTAACACTCAAAAAATACGTCGAGGGACGTATTCCGATACGTCGAGGGACGCCAAATTATACGTCGAGGGACGTGTCGCGACCACACCTTTGACGTGTCGCGACACGTCCGGGGACGCCAAATTATACGTCGGGGGACGTGTCGCGACCACACCTTTGACGTATCGCGACCACACTTGGGACGTAAAATGACCACACCTCCGACGTATCGCGACACGTCCGGGGACGTATCGCGACCACACTTTGGACGTATAAAATGCACACTTTGGTGTGGTCGCGACCTCGACTTACCGTATAGTTTTTCACACTTTAGTGTCAACGTGACCTCGACACACCGTATAACGATGCACACTTTGGTGTGGTCGCGACCTCGATTTCACGTATCAGATGCACACTTTGGTGTGCACGCGACCTCGACCCACCGTATAACGATGCACACTTAAGTGTGGTCATAAATTCGATCCTATGTATCGGATGCACACTTTGGTGTGCACGCGACCTCGACTTACCGTATAACGATGCACACTTAAGTGTGGTCATAAATTCGATCCTATGTATCGCCCTCCCAATGGCACGGCTGTTTTTGGGTATTTATTCTCCTGTTACTTTCATTTAAATATATTTAGTCCTTATACACTATTAATGAACGCATTGCCTATCGTTGTCAATGCGACAATTATACATAAAAAAAGCCTCCCGAAGGAGGCTTATAACAAAACAAACTAAATAAATGGCGACTGGTACGATCGCCCATCTGTTATTTTTTATGGCCGATAAAGATAAATTCGGATCGGCGGTTCAGGGCATGCTCCGATTCGGCACAAGGCACATCATCGGTACATTGGTTAACGGTATGCTGTTCTCCATAACCGCGGCCACTCACCCGGTCATAATCAATGCCGTGTTCCAGTATGTAATTCATCACACTGCTGGTACGCCTTTCGGAGAGGGCATCATTATAGGAAGAACGTCCCCTACTATCGGTATAAGAACGGATATCAAGGCTTAATCTTGGATTATTCTTCAGGATCCGGATGACATTATCAAGCTGAACTACAGCCTCTTTGGTAATACGGGACTTATCGAATTCGAAATACACCGGATCGACATCAAATTCGCTATCGGTAAGGGTTCCTTCATACTCATTTGGATTATCGGAATTGGTTGCATTGGCTTGGTTATCCTTACTGCTATTATTTCGGTCACTTCCGTTACTTTCCCCCTCTTCATTGAGGCCTCCGGCAGTATCTTCCGGGACATTCTCTCCCGCCAAAGCGAGGTCATGCCCATTTTCATCTGTAATAATTCCGGTTACATTTTTTTCCCGGTGTATGAACCCCTTGACAAAAGGATGGTTTCCGTCACTGTCCTTAACTTCATTTTTAGTTATGGCTTTGAGGTTGTTTTGATAATCGGGGTCGGGTTCCAGTTCTACATTGAGCCGGACCATTTGGTTGTCATCGGCAGCCGTATTGCCTACTACCAATTTTGAAATGAGGAATCCCGGGTTTTCATAACGGAGCATATAGCGCCCGCGGGGTAATTTGACTAAATATTCGCCATTGGCATCGGTAAAAAATTCGTCTACCAAATTCCCCTCTTCATCATAGGCGGTGATTTTGGTAATTCCTGTTATCAGTTTCTGGTCATGATCCTGTAAGGTTCCAAAGAGAATCATCTCGTTGGTACTGATGGCTTCCTGGTCTACCGGAAAAACAGTAAACACGGCATCATTCCCAAAACGGTTACTGGCCACATAGCCCTGGTTATTTTCGGGATCCATGACAAATGTAAAATCATCCTGGGTAGAATTGATGGGTTTTCCCATATTCAGTATGGCAAAAACACCGTCGCTATCGACACGTGCTTCATAGACATCAAGCCCTCCCAACCCGGCATGGCCGTCGGAAGAGAAATAGAGTGTCCCGTCCGGTCCTACATACGGGAAGGATTCGCGTCCGGGGGTATTAATTTCATTGCCCAGGGATACGACTTCGCCAAAAGTGCCGTCATCGTTTATCGCTACACGATAGAGATCGGTAAGCCCTAGGGAACCGGGACGGTCGGAGGCAAAGATGAGTGTTTTTTCATCCTTGCTGAGTGTGGGATGGGCATTCGAAAATGACGCGCTATTAAATGGCAATTCCTGTAGGGAATCCCACAGGCCTTCGGCATTGATCGTTGCCCGGTAAATTTTGAGCTGATTTGTTTTCTCGGTATCCCTCCGCTTTTTGTTATAGCGCCTGCCACTTCGGGTAAAGTACATGGTTTTGCCATCCCGCGTAAAAGCAGGGGTTGACTCATGGTATTTGGACTGTTCGGTTTTCTCGAGTATTTTGGAAGCGATCAGGTCGCCATTATCGGCTATGGTCGCATTGAAAAGTTTAAAAAAGGGCTTATTGCTCCAGCGGTCGATCTGGGCAGTAGCATCTACAGCACGTGCGGAGGTATAGATCACGGCCCGGTCTTTATAAAAGGCGACACCATAATCTGAACTTCCGGAATTAAGGCTCACGGGGCGCAGCGTATAACGTCCCGAAAGCTTTTCGATGGCTTCGAGGTTGGTCATGGTATTGAGGCTATCGCAGGCAGCACCGGTACAGTGCTTATTAACGGATTCCAAAACACCTGCAGCGGCATCATAATCTCCTGCGGCCCGCAGGCATTGCCCATACCGGAAGAGGTGAACCGGATCGATGGCCGTTTCATTTTGCATGCCATGCATGAGAGTGTACCATTTCAGGGCTTCGGGCATATTGCCGTTCAGGTAGTAAATATCGCCCAGCCGGGTATAGGCTAAGGCAGACCGGTAGCCTTTATCCACAAATTTCGTATACAATTCTCCCGCTTCGACATAGGCAAACTGGTCATATTTTTTGTTGGCCTTATGGAGGTCCTTTTGCTGGGAGTAGGTGTGAAAGGACAAAACGGCAAAAGTTAAAAGCGTAAAGTATACCTTCATAGATTGTTTTTTAAGTTAGAAGAATCGGGGATTAACGTATCGATTTGTGTTTTTGGAGAAGAGGTCAAATCGAATGAATATTTCATGGGAACCGGAGTTGTAATTCCCCAGCTTGTTTGTATCAAAATCATAACTGTAGCCAATTTGCAGGTCTTCGCTAATCTGGAAACCCGCCAGGGCGCTAATAGCGGCATCCCAACGGTAGGAGGCACCCAGGGTAACCATGTCGCTGATCAGGAAATTGGCCGACACATCGATGGACAAAGGTGCTCCCGATATGGCGCGGATCATGGTAGCCGGCTTGAATTTCAACTCGGGGTTGATTTCAAACACATAACCGGCAACACCATAAAACTGGGGTTTGCTGGCCGTAAAACTGCTGGCCACGTCATCATAAAATTTGGTATTCAGGATATATGGTACCGATAGCCCCACATACCATTCTTCGGTATGTACAAATAGGCCTACCCCAACATTGGGAGAAAAGCGGTTCAGTGAGCCTGTTAAGGAGGTATCCCCACCGTGCTCTATATTTAATTTATTAAAATCAACCTGAAGTTGCCTTCCCCCGGCAGAAACACCAAAGGAGTACTTTACATCATTATCATAATCGACGATCGTATAACTGGCATTGATCATTGCGGTAGTTTCTTTGGACGGCCCAATCTGGTCATTAAAGATATTGACACCAAGACCGCCGTACTCGCCTAAGGGGCTTTGCCCTGAAAAGGATATGGTTTGTGGTGCGCCATCCAGCCCTACCCATTGGGTACGATAGGAAGCCAAAGCGCTCATCACGCCTCCTGTTCCGGCATATCCGGGGTTGAATGCCATAGGGTTGTACATGTATTGTGAAAATTGGGGTTGGTTTTGCGCCTGGGCACTGTTTAATCCCAGGACTGCTACAATAAAACCGATTGCTATCTTCTTCATTTCGTTTAGTTTCCGGAATACGGATGTCCGCATTCGCTAATTGTCATTAATTCATTTAAATAGTCAGTAATTCCAACTACCAGAGGCGGTATGATCTTTTTGATTACTGTAAAATAGGAGGCGATATTCTATACTATGCAGCACTGCGATGCTTGCCCCCCTACAGAAAAGGGTATAAAAATCAAACACTACCCAACCCAATTAGGGCTGTTACTGGTAATATTGGGGCAAAATTACTCCTTGGAGAACGTACCGATTACCCCAATACGTCATTATAATATCAGAATAGGACAATTCGTACCCATAATCGGTTGATTATAAACAATCCCATCCCTTTTATTGCAGGAATAGATTGCATAAGGGCCACTAAGCAACTGTAAATGTGTAGTCTAATTACACAGGATCCTGAAACAACCGGAACGTACTCCAATTTTTAAAATCGCAAAATGGCACGAATGAATCCGGTGTTTAGCAGCAAGACGCTATTTTTTACAAGTCCGGTACGGCTCCCGTTCTCATAGGCCGGATGGAATGTTTAAAATAGTCTTAATGGAACCATTTTTTAATAACTTTTCTTTTTTTAATAGGGATAAAAAAGATAGATTTGCACTTATTTAGATTGAATAAAAACAATTACCGACTACTTATGAAAAAAATAACCCGCATTATTGCCGTGACGCTCCTGATAACGGCCTTTACAGCTTGTAAAAAAGAGGACGCTAAACCTGTTGAAACACCGGTAACGGAAGTTGCTGCTCCGGCTCATAAAATTGTATCGCTTAACGGTGCTATTACAGAAATTGTAAGTGCCCTGGGCCATGAAAAAGAATTAGTAGGTGTGGATGTAACGTCGACTTACCCGGAATCGGTAAAACAAACTGCAAAAGATTTAGGGCATGTGAGTTCTATCTCAATCGAATCGGTAATTGCCTTACAGCCTACCATGATATTGGCTACTGCCAAAGACCTTACACCGGATTTGATTGCAAAAATTAAAAGTGCGGGAATCGAAGCTCACATCTTCGAACAAACCGTTTCGGAAACCGGAACAAAAGAACTGATCAAAGAAGTAGCAGCTGTATTACACAACACAGAATACAAAGCGCTACAAGATAAAATAGACACTGACCTTAAAGGGGTACAGGCGTTAAAAACAAAACCTAAAGTATTATTCATCTACGCTCGTGGCGCTGGTACCCTAATGGTAGCTGGAAAAAATACACCGGTAGAAAAAATGATCGCTTTGGCGGGTGGTGAAAATGCAACCCTTTCATTTGAAGACTACAAGCCTTTAACTCCGGAAGCGGTAATCCAAGGAAATCCTGATGCGATCCTAATGTTTACTTCTGGTTTAGGAAGCCTTGGCGGACCTGCGGGTGTGCTGAAAATCCCTGGAATTGACAAAACTAAAGCAGGAAAAAACAAAAGAATTATTGCAATGGACGGTGGATTACTTTCTGGTTTCGGACCACGTTTGGGAGAAGCTGCAAAAGAATTGAATACACTGTTACTTGAAAATGCAAAATAAATTACCATTATATCTTATTCTGAGCTTATTACTGCTGGTTGTACTGGCAGTAATTTCCTTATATATGGGGGTTTATGAATTTGAAAAACACAGCGTTGCCGAAATTATTGCTACCGTTTTCAATCCCAACACCGCGATTCCCGAAAGTGATCGGTTTGTGTTGCTGGAATTGCGATTGCCAAGAATTGTTATGGCCATCCTAATCGGTAGCGCCCTGGCCGTTTCCGGAACCTGCCTTCAGGGTATGTTCAAGAATCCACTGGCCACCCCCGATTTGATTGGGATCACGGCAGGGTCTACCCTGTTTGCTGCCATCACAATCGTATTGGGAAGTTCGTTTAAAAAATACATTCCGGAAGTGCTGCACTACTCTATCCTGAGTATTGCGGCCTTTATCGGGGCATTAATCGCCATGACGTTCATTTACCGGATTTCCACCTCAAAAGGGAAAACCAATGTCATCATTATGTTGCTTTCCGGAGTTGCCATTACGGCACTCACCCGTGCAGTAACGGGATTCCTGACCTATTTATCTACCGATGAAGAGCTTAGGGACCTTACTTTTTGGGAAATGGGTAGCTTGGGTGCTGCTTCCTGGACGAAAAACGGTATTTTAGCCGTCGTTATAGCCGTAGCCTACAGCTTCCTGATCACCAAAGGGAAAGCCCTGAATGCCATGATGCTGGGAGAACGGGATGCACAACACCTGGGGATTCCAGTCGAGAAGGTAAAGAAGAGAATTGTAATCCTGACCGCCTTAATGGTGGGAACCTCGGTAGCCTTTGCAGGAACCATTGGTTTTGTAGGACTTATTATTCCGTACATATTGCGTTTGATTTTTAAATCGAACTATCATATTATATTGCCGCTTTCTGCGGTACTGGGTAGTATTTTACTGCTCACGGCAGATACAATAAGCCGTACACTGGTAGCTCCATCGGAGATTCCAATAGGGATATTGACTGCTTTTATGGGGGCTCCAATTTTTATAGCCATCCTAATACATTATAAAAAATCCATGTAGCTATGTTACAAGCGCACAAAATATCGTATGCCCACAAAAAAGTCCCTATACTCGACAGTATTGATGTTACCATCAATTACGGCGAATTATTGGTCATCGTTGGGCCTAATGGTGCAGGAAAATCTACGTTGCTCAGCTTTTTGGCCAACGAGATTAAGGGAGAGAAAGATGCGATCCATTTTAAGAAAAAAACTTTTACCAACTGGAATCCGAAAGACCTTTCCAAACATAAGGCTAAGTTTTCCCAACAAAACAGCAATGATATCCCACTCAGCGTGAAAGATGTCGTGATGATGGGACGTTACCCTTATTTTAATTCCAATCCGCATCCCGAAGATATCACGGCTACCGAGCATGCCATGCAGGAAACTGATATCCTTAACATGCAGCACCGGGATTACAATTCGCTTTCGGGAGGTGAGAAACAACGGGTACACCTTGCCCGGGTGCTTACGCAGCTGGACAATGATGTGATGCACAAGTTGGTTTTTCTCGATGAGCCGCTGAATAACTTAGACGTCTCGCACCAGCATAAAATACTGAATACGCTTAAAAAATTTACAGAAAGGGGCAATACAGCCGTCGTCGTATTACATGACCTGAATCTGGCAGCACAATTTGCCGATTCTGTACTGCTCATGCAAAAAGGAAAAATTGTCGCACACGATATCCCCGATCAGGTATTTACCCGGGAAATCATCAGTAAAGTCTATAATTTTCCCTGCACGATCTGTGCCAACCCAGTTAATAACAATCCAATAATAATATTCGGAACTTAATTTCAATACTATGAGTACACTAACAAATGATCTAAAAGGACAGTGGGAATCACTAAAAGCTGAGAATCCACATTTGAGAATCCGTAATGCTGCAGAAAAACTGGGCGTTAGCGAGGCTGAACTTCTGGCTACACAAACAGGAGAAAATGTTATCAGGCTGAAAAATGAATTTCCACAAATACTTTTACAGGTAGAGAAGTTAGGAAAAGTAATGGGCCTTACCCGCAATGACGAGTGTGTACACGAACGTAAAGGTGTATATACCAATGGTGAATTCAACTCGCCTCATGTTGGTTTATTTGTAAACGAAGACATCGACATGCGTGTGTTCATCGGACACTGGGCAAAAGGATATGCTGTATCGGAGAAATCAGAACACGGAGACCGCAAAAGCCTTCAATTCTTCGGAAAAGACGGTCTTGCAATCCACAAAATATACCTGACCAAAGATAGCGACGAAGCTGCTTTTGATGCTTTGGTAGCAGAATTCAAATCAGACAACCAGGAGCCAACAGAAACGGTAGTAGCTGTTCCTTTAAACTTAGACGAGAAACCGGATTCAGAAATTGACTTAGAAGGATTCCAGGCTGCCTGGACCGGACTAAAAGATACACATGAATTCTTCGCTATGCTAAAGAAATTTGGCGTAACCAGAACACAGGCTTTACGTCTTGCTCCTAACGAAGAAATGGCACGTAAAGTAGACAACCTTACAGTAGTTAAAATCCTGGAAGGTGCTGCAGCAGAAAAATTCCCAATTATGGTTTTCGTAGGAAACCGCGGCAATATCCAGATCCACACCGGACTGGTACGTAAAACAATGTGGCATAATGAGTGGTTCAATGTAATGGATCCCGATTTTAACCTGCACTTGGATACGACCAAAATCGCACAAACCTGGATCGTAAGAAAACCAACGGAAGATGGTGTGGTTACTGCTATTGAAGTATTCAACGAAATGGGTGAAATCATCGTACAACTATTCGGAAAAAGAAAACCAGGAATTCCAGAATTGGAAGAATGGAGAACACTTGTGGCTTCTATCTAATCAGAATCCCCTGAAATAGTTTATCAAAACGAGAGGAAGCCGTCTCAAAACAAATTTTGAGACGGTTTTTTTATTTGATACAATTTTGGATTTTAACTATCTAGATTTTAACGGGAGTAAAAAATTGCCTTTATGCTGCAATTTTCTTTCTTAAGTTGTGACCTAAAGCCATTAATCCGAATTCTAATTCTACTTTTTGAAGTCCTTTTAAAGAAAACCGTCTAAAACCGTTATTATGCTTGAGTTGAGCGAATACAGGCTCTACATCGGCAGAGCGTTGCTTTCTTCTTTGTATTCCTATTTCACTTAGTAGTAATTCCCTTGCTTGTTGTTTATGTCTTTCAAGGTTGTGGTTTCGCTCGATGCTTCTGTTTCCCTGAGCTTTAAAACATTGACCTCGAAGTGAACAGCCTTCACAGTTTTTGGCCTGATAATGCGATAAGGTTTGGGTGTATCCTGTAGTTGTTGTTTTCTGGTTTTGATATGTTTTATGCATTTTTTGTCCCATTGGACATACATAATAGTCTTCTTCTGGATTGTAATAGAGATTTTCCTTGCTAAAAGCCTTGTGTTTCTTTTGGTAGTTTTGATCTTGTTCTTTTTCAAAAGTATTATACTTCACAAAAGCTTTGAGTTTCTTCTGTTTCAGATAATCGTAGTTTTCTTCACTTCCATAACCTGCGTCAGTAGTTATTTCTTTTATCTTTTTAAATACTTTTTTACCAAAGGTTTGTTCCAAATTTTCTAAATGAGGCTGGAGTGTTTTAGTATCGGTCGGATTTTGGTGGATGGTATAATGAACAATGATCTGATTTTGTGTAGATATTTGAGTATTATAAGCTGGTTTGAGCTGTCCGTTTAACATATGGTCTTCTTTCATGCGCATAAAAGTAGCCTGGGTGTCAGTTTTGCTGTAACTGTTTCTTTCTCCCAGAATAGCTTCTTGCTTTTCATACTTTTCAAGATTGGAAGTAAAATTATTTTTTATGTAGCGTAATTTAGCTTTTGCTTTAGAACTGGTCTTTTCATTACCAGAGAGTTTGGCATCTATTTTAGCTACAGTTTTCTCAATTACCTCTTTGCTGATTTCTTTGAACTCTGTTGGTTCCGGGTTGGGGTCATCTTCATTGTCGATACTTTGGGCATAGTTCCATAATTCTTCCAACTGGGTGAGCATTTTTGCTTTATTGGTTTTTATGCTCTTACCCCACACAAAAGTGTACCTGCCGGCCTGAGCTTCTATTTTTGTTCCGTCGGTATAAATTTGTTTTAGATTCACCAGTCCTTCTGAGGCCAACATCAAAACTACCTGCTTGAAGATTTCTTTAAAACTCTCTTTTAGTTTATCACTTCTAAATCTATTAATTGTATTATGATCAACAATAGTCATAGAAGTAAGCCACATAAAATTGATATTCTCACGAAGTGCAAGTTCTATCTTTCTCGAAGAATAGATATTAGTCATATAAGCATACAACATCACTTTGAGTAACATCTTTGGATGATATCCAGGATTACCTTCTTTACTGTACGCTTTTAAAAGAGGCTGGATATTAAGGGATTCCACAACTTGGTCAACTATTCGAACCGCATGTGTATGTGGAATTAAATCATCAAACGAATAAGGTAGAAGCATCGTTTGTTGTTGGTTATAATGTTTGAATCTCATATATAATCAGCTGTTTATCACTGATTAAATTTACAAAATTGCATATAAAAATACAAACTAAAAAAAAAGAAGCTGACTCAGTTTTGAGACAGCTTCTTTTTTATGCGGTACTGGCTCCTGCAAATTTGAAAACACTCCGTATATTTTCTTCTACCCTGATAACGTAAAATAAGGCTTTATAAAGGCCGGAAACCTACCGCCGTCGCCTCTTGCTCATTTTTAACATCCTCTTTGTGCTATGGGCTTATTTTGACCAAATAAAAGATCTTAGTATTCTATTCCCTGAGGCATTAATGCAAAAAACTCCAGAATGCTATTCCGGAGTTTCTAAAAATGTAATCTGATGTAATTACAGCAGGAAGATCATAATGGCCGCAACCATAAAATAGGCTACAAAAGCCAATATGGAGATGCCCACAACCTTCAGGTAACGCGAAGCCGTAGATTCCGGCAGCCGGAATACTGTATAATTCCCTATTGTTGCCGCAGCACCAATTGCCCCGCCTATTACACCTCCTATTAAAAGCAATACTATCGGGAAAGCACCAACGATATATTCGATTGTTTTTAGCTTGTCTACCACTCTGTTTTTCCTGCCATTGATCACTAATACCGGAGCAAAATCCGGGAATGATCCTTTTGGATATGCTTTGATGAGCTGTCCGTCATCACCGGAAATCAGGAAGGGTTTTCCTTTTTCTGTACTCTGTGTGACTGCCATGCCATTTTGGAATAGTTTGGACTTACCAGTCCAGACCGACGTTTCCATTTCAAATTCATTCAGCGGAAAGTCCGCCAGTTTAAAATCATATTTCATAGGGTATTCTTTGGGGTTATTATATTCCTGTGTAGGTGATCTCATAAAAAACCCGGGATCAGATCCCGGGTTTTACGTAAAAATAATACAACTTTGGGATTATCGCAACAATAGTTTGCCTGTTGTTACATCATTCCCACACACAATTTTGTAAAAATAAAGGCCTCTGGCACATTGAGCCGGAACATTCCAGGTCACTATTTGCCCCGGAGCCAGGTTTCCGTTATACACCGGAAGCTCTTGTCCTGAGAAATCAGAATATACACTGATTACCGTATTTTTCTGGATTTCATTGCCTAAAGCAAAATGCACCACTTCCGCTACCGGATTTGGATATACACTGATCGCGGTTGCTTTGGATGCTTCAGTAGCAATAGCCGCTTTTGCAGCGGGCCTGCCGGCTGTAGCATATACCAGCGCATTACTTTGGCTTGTTTTACCGCCAGATCGTACCGTCCTAATGATTATAGATCCCGGATATCCATTCCTGTAAGCAATCGTTGCCGGATTCAGCGAGAGGCTTTGGCCTGTATCCGGAAAATTATAAGGATCATCAGCACCTAATAAAATCCAGCTATAGGTGTATGTCCCGGAGCCACCAGTAGGTAAACTTCCGATAATTTGCGTTCCACTTTTAGAAATGGTATTGTTCTGGATAGCTGCATAAGCCGAAACTACAATAAAGTTACTACTGATCGTTTGGCGGCCCGAAGTGATATTCCTTACAATCGAAAGATTGGGATAGGAATTCAAATATTCAAATACTGATTCTGATAAGGTAAGGTTTTGTGTATTTTCAGGAAAAACATAAGGATCATCACCCCCTAATAATATCCATGTATAGGTATAGATCCCAGTACCACCAACAGGTAAACTTCCTGAAATAATATTTCCTGAAATAGAAATCGAATTGTTAAGCAATGTAGGAGCCGGTATAACTGTTATGGCTACCTCATTACTAATTGCATCTGATGCATTTCCAGATCGGATAACCCTCCTGTATTTAGCCGTTACGAAAGGGGATCCCGGAGCATAATTTACTTCAGTAGCACCCGCTATTGCAGTCCACGCACCTGTTCCTTCCTGTTTTTGCCATTCATAGCGATACGTTGCCGCTCCATTGCCTCCAGAAGGTAATGTACCTGATAATGCAGCAGCAGGATTCCCTTCATTGATTGTTTGATTCGCCGATATGGTATTGTTAGTAATCGGCGCAGAATTATTAACTGTCACCGTAACTGTATTACTTACATTCCCTTTGGTTGCTGATATTACATGTCGTCGGTATTGTGTTGTTTCTAACAATACACCTGGAGCCAAACTCTGTGAAGTAACTGTAAGTCGTACCCATTCGCTAGTTGCCGTTTTTTTATCCCATAAAAAAGTAAAAGTTCCTGTTCCTCCGCCAGGAGTACTGCCTCCAATTGCAGCTGCAGCCTGACCGTAAAATATTGACTGGTTACCAACGATTACGTTGTTGGTAATATCAGGCACATTTTGCTTGGTGACACTCCAGTTGCCACTCTTGTAAATCAAGCCAGAAAAACTTTTAAATTCCGCATATACCACACCACCCGTCGGGTCAAAATTAGAACTATAAAGATCAACTACAATAGGTCTTGTCGTTTGGTTCCCGTTAAATACAACACCGCCTTGTGTTATGATGCTAACCGGAAAAGCAGAAGCATTTTTTTTATACCACAACGTTATCTCACCCGGTTGTGAAGATGACGGTGGATTATTCGTGCTGATATCAACATCAAATTTTACAGAAACGGAATTATTTGTTCCAATACTGATGGGACTGCCCTGTGCTACTGGTTGGCCATTTACATAGACAATACTGCCAAAAGTGACAGTAAATTGCCCATAAGCAACTACACCCATCAGTGTAAAAAAGACCATTAAAAATTTAGAAAAGTAGGTATGTTTCATATTAAAAAAATTGGGTTAAAAAAATCCTGGCAGTAATGAAACTACCAGGACCTATTAAATTAAAAACTAACAAAAAAACTATCGTTATAGCAGGCTATAAAGGAAAGTAGGGAATCCTCTTTCACCAGTATTGCTTGCACCACCAGTCAATTTCACTTTGTAGATGTTTCCAGCAGGATCTTTTACAACAAAGAAACGATCTGTTCTCAATACGAATTGAGAAACTGGAATACCATCAGAACCTGTAACACTAGTGCTTCTCCAGTTGGAACCGATACCTCTTTGGTCTTCTGTAAAGTTAGCATCTACGACATTAGCAAGTGTAAAGTTGTCATACGTTACAGTTTGAGAAACGGCTACCATGTAAGCTTTAGCACCACCTTTAAGGTTATTTACGATAAAGTCTGGGTAGTAGTATGGAGTTGTTGGGCCTACAAGGTTTGTGAACGTTGTGAAATTTAAATCCCATTTGTCTTTTTGTGGCTCAACATTTACAGTTCCGTTTGTTGTGAAGCTGAAGAATGAGAAGTTATATCCTGAATTTTTAGAAATTACAACTTCTGTATGTGTTGTAGCACCAATTTCAGCATATTGTAATTTGTAATCATTACCGCTTTTTAGTACTCTGATTTTTTTCCATCCTCTTAAAGATCCTGAAGCTGATCCTTCAGTTCCTGAAGCTGGTGTGTTTGTTGCTGGATTACTTCCTAAGTTTACTAAATATACTTTATTGTCAGCATCATTTTCAGAAACGGGAGCAATTGCAGTACCTGTGATCAATCCAACTGGATTATCAATTTGGGTAGCACTACCGGCACCCTGGCTGATGATCATAGATTCGTCAGCGACCTGTACTTCATCAATATTTGTTGTAGTCAGTTGTTTTGCAGACATTTTCAAAGATCCGTTAATTGCAATTCTGAAATCAGTACCTGCATGGAATCCTAAATCCCATGATACTCTTGGCACTACTGTCATTGTTCCACTGCTCAAGTCAACATAAACCTGGTTTGGCTGATTTGCACCACCTACAGCAGCACTAAGTGATTGTCCTAAAGATGCAGTTTCATTAAAGTTTACCTGAAGTGATTTTGCCGCTTCTGTTACTACAACAGCAGATGTAGACACAGCAGTAATTGTAAATTTTACATTCTTAACTTCTCCTTCAATGGCATTGATTAATTTTTCGAAAGAAAAAGTAGCGCTTGAAGCTCCAGCAGTAAAAGGTACTACTAAAGTATTGTTTGCTACAGCGGGTACTGTTTTGAAATCTGTTCCGTATACTACATTTTCAGTAGCTACAGATAATGTTATTGTTCCTGCAGTAGCAGTAGCTCCAGAAAACACTAAATTTAATGTTGTTGTATTCTCTGTCAGATTTACTGACGGGCTTGCAAATGCAACATTTACACTGTTCGCTGTTGCCGTATCATCGTCATTGTTACAGCCAACTACAGCTATAAGCAAAAAGGTAAGAATGAAAATAAAATTTTTTTTCATGATTATTATATATTAATTAAAATTGAGGTTATACGTGAATTTAAGAAAATAAGAACGGCCATATCCTAACTGCAATGCCGAAGATGCCGCCGCATGTGCGCTGTTTCCACCGCCGGAAATGGACGACTGAACATCGGTTACATTAAGGATATTGCGGGCTCCTGCTGTGACTTCAAACTTATTTTTAAAAAATGTTTTTCGAACAGAAGCATCCATCCATCCATAAGAATCTACTTCAGACAGTTCAAATGAAGCTACAGTATTTACTGTGCTCTGAACATATTGTTGGTATTTTCCATTGTATTTGTAATAAATAGAAAACATCGTATTCCATTTTGGTATGTTGTAAGTTGCGCTGGAATTTAATTGTAATGAATACAGGAAAGCATCATCTGAAACCGCATTGAGAGAGGCTAAATCTATTTTTTGAGAAATCCCTACTAAAGACGCTCCCAACTTCAGGCTGAAGTTTTTATACGCCAGTTGATGTGTGGTAGAAATATTCCACATCTTGTACTTGTCAATGTTCATATATTTATATTCCATTGTAGGCACAATCTGCGTCATAATCAGGCTGATCCGGTCATTCACTTCCTGATAGCTCGCCGATACATTATTGGAAAGGCTTAGACCAGAATCAAAATGGGATGTTTTCTTTGCACTTACCTCATAAGAAAAACTTTCCTCAGGTGTTAATGCTGCATTCCCCTGCAGATTATGATTGGAATCTACGAAATACGTATATAGTTCATCAAAATTGGGTGTTCTATAGGATTTACCAATGGAGGCACGCAGTTCGATATTTTTCTTAAGAAGGTAACGAAATCCAAGAGAGGTTGCATACTGATCCTCAAATTGTGATTGCATGGAATAACGAAATCCGGGACGTATCGATAGCTTATCATTCAGGTTGATTTCTGCTGAAGTAAAAATATCATAATTTTCCAATCGCTTGCTGATATCCACCAGTTGTAGATTCTCATCCCTAAATGTCCCTGATGCAGCAGAGGCAAATCCTTTCTCATTTACCAATTCGTAGCCTAATTGCACATCAAACATCTTGTTGGTGAAAAAATTACTTACTGTACCGGTAGAGTAAATAACTTCTTTGGATTGGAAATTATTTTTTTCGTAGTTGCGTTCTTCATCGCTTAATATATAATAATTGAAGCGTTCGATATCACGTTGTTGCTTTTGGAAAGACAATGATACATTGTAAAGGAGCTTTGTAAAAAGATGCCCGTTTGAATTCAGGTGATGATAGAAACGATTGGTAACGTATCTCCTGTCACTTGAAAAATAAGTAGATTCAAATGGATAATTAGGAACTGGTACAACAATCGGATTGTAATAGTCTACGTTTTCATTAAAATAATCGAATTTATAGAATATGCTAAACCGGTCTTTGGTATACCCTAACATAGCATTGGTTACGAACTGTTGTTTTGGGAGCCAACGGTATCCTCGTTTGTCATCATTCTCTGTATAGTCTTTTCCTTTTTTATCATCAAAAAAACCTGCGAAGTCGTTTCTATTGGCACCCACAGAGACAAACCAGTTTTCAGAGATGGAATGTGAAACTTTAAAGGATTGGATGTGACGCCCTTTATCAAAAAAAGCAAATTCCTTACCTACTGTTTCCTCCTGCACATTTGCAGCAATCTCCCATTTTGTATGGGTGAATTTTTTAGTAATGATATTCAATATTCCGCTTACAGCATTGGCACCATGAGTCACCCCCATTGAACCTTCAATAATTTCGATGCGTTCAATATCATCGAGGTTTACCTGAGTAAGGTCAATATTATTTCCTAATCCGGTATCACTAACCAAAGGAATATTATCCACTAAGATTTTGAAATATTGTGAATCCAAACCAAACATAGACACTTTTGACCTACCATCACTACCACTATTCTGAACTGTGATATTCAGGTATTGGTTTAATACATCCGAAAGGTTATTGGCTGCCAGGTTTTTGATATCCTGTTTTGTAATAACACGAACATTAGAAACAGATTTTTTGATTGATTGTGGTTCAAACTGACCAGTTACCACGACTTCTTCCAATTTGTTATTCTTAAGAGAATCTTTGTGTGTCTCCTGGGATAGAGCCGAAACTCCTACCAGTAGGGAAAAGGAAAGAAACGCTTTGGTATAAATTTGCATTGCTATATTAACTTAGATTAATTCTAAATTGCAAATCTAACAAGGGATTTCGGTTTATGCAAATTATTTTTATTAATTCTAAATAAAAAAGGCAATGTTCTCACATTGCCTTTTTTATTCTATGGTATTTCGCTTCTTTTTACAGATCAAAACCGATGTTAACACCCAGTTTCATAGCGATAATCTTAGTAATACGGCTTTTCAGTTCCGGTATCTTGATACTTTCAATTACTTCATTGGAAAAGGCATACATCAGTAACGCCTTTGCCTCTTTTTGAGGGATTCCACGCGATTGCATGTAAAACATCGCTTTATCATCCAGCTGTCCAATCGTACACCCATGAGAACACTTCACATCATCTGCAAAGATTTCAAGCTGTGGTTTCGCATTAATGGATGCTTTATCACTCAATAAGATATTGTTATTCTGCTGGAAGGCATCCGTTTTTTGCGCTTCTTTTTCTACATAAATCTTCCCGTTGAATACCCCGGTTGATTTATCATCAAAGATTCCTTTATAATTTTGATGACTTTCACAATTTGGAGTGGCATGTTGCACTAATGTATAGTGATCGACATGCTGTTTTCCTTCTATAATGGTAATCCCTTTCAGGGTACTTTCAATTCTTTCACCCTGATGGTAGAAATTCAGGTTGTTTCGGGTAATATTACCTCCGAAGGAGAACGTATGCACAGCCGCATTACTATGCTCTTTCTGGGCGATAAAAGTGTTATCGATCAATGAGGCTTCAAGATTGTCATTCTGGATTTTATAATAATCCATAAAGGCACGCTTCTCTACAAAAATCTCCGTCACTACATTGGTCAATACCGGATTGTCATTCAGGCTCTGATGTCTTTCGATAATCTGAACATGGGAATTCTCTCCAGCAATAACCAGGTTGCGGGGCTGGATCAATAAAGCGGCCTCCGTACCAGTAGAAAAGTTGATAATTTCAATCGGTTTGTCGACTACTTTATTTTTTGGGATATTTATAAAAGCGCCTTCATAAGCAAAAGCCGTATTCAACGACGTCAGGCTTTCATTTTTATCCGCGATCTTATTAAAATAAGCATCGATCACCGATTTGTATTTCGGTTTGGTCAGCGCAGATGACATCAGGCAAACATCCAGTCCATCATGTGTCGTAGACGAGAGAAAAGAGCTGAATACGCCATCCACAAAGATAACTTTGTAGGTATCGATCTCATGCAGGAAATATTTCTTAACTGCCGAAAATTCGATGGTATTCTCTGTTTTTGGGAATACACTGAAATCATTCTTGAGAATAGCATTCAGTGAGGTATATTTCCAGGATTCTTCCTTTTTGGTTGGAAATCCTTTATTTTCAAAGTTCTTAAATGCCTCTGTACGAATATCATGCAGGTCAGACGTGACATCCACATTTTCTTCAAAAGCCATAAAAGATGATATTAATTTTTCTTTCAATTCCATTTTAAAATGTCTAAAAGTCGTAACGTAAAAAGCCAAAATACAATTGTATAGTGCTACCGTTTACCCGTTAAAACTTATTCTGTATCCAATCGTTAGTAAAGCTACTCTGTTAGAAGCGATTTAATTTTCTGCTTTAATCCAGTCGTATCCTTTTTCTTCCAGCTCATACGCCAGTTCCTTACCACCCGATTTTACAATTTTACCGTTGTACAATACATGTACAAAGTCCGGAACGATATAATCCAGCAAACGTTGGTAATGCGTAATCACGATAATGGCATTATTTTCACTTTTCAGTTTATTGACGCCATTGGCAACGATACGCAGGGCATCGATATCCAAACCAGAATCTGTTTCATCCAGAATCGCTAATTTAGGTTCCAGCATCGCCATTTGGAAAATCTCGTTACGTTTCTTTTCACCACCCGAAAAACCTTCGTTTAGGGAACGGGATAAAAACTTCCGGTCGATTTCCAGCAATTCTGATTTTTCACGAATCAATTTCAGCATTTCATTCGCAGGCATTTCTTCCTGTCCTTTAGCTTTGCGGGATTCGTTAATAGCCGTTTTCATGAAATTGGTTACTGATACTCCGGGAATTTCCACAGGATATTGGAACGAAAGAAAAACCCCTTTGTGGGCACGCTCTTCCGGAGCCAAATCTGCTAAATCTTCACCATCAAGAAGTACCTGGCCTTCTGTAACTTCATAGTTTTCATTTCCGGCAATAACGGCAGAAAGGGTACTTTTCCCAGAACCGTTAGGTCCCATAATTGCGTGAACTTCACCAGCTTTAACTTCAAGATTAATTCCTTTCAGGATATCTTTATCTTCAATTCCGGCGTGTAGATTTTTTATACTTAACATTCTCTTATTAGTTTAAGGATTTCAAAGCCTAAAATCTCAAAGCTGCTGCTTAACGAAACTTATTCTTTACTCCTTCTTATTTAAATACGTTATACAATTAGTTGTTTTTCAGAAGCTACATTCAGAGATGTGGCTTCGGCCGTTGATTCCATTTGGTATTCCGGGACACTTTACGTTACCTTACATCCGAAACGACACGGCACTCTATTTATCCTACTGATCCTTCTAATGAAATTTCAAGTAATTTTTGTGCTTCAACTGCAAATTCCATAGGAAGCTTATTCAATACTTCTTTACTGAAACCATTTACAATTAAGGCAATCGCCTTTTCTGTAGGGATTCCCCTTTGGTTGCAATAAAAAACCTGGTCTTCCCCAATTTTACTGGTTGTTGCTTCGTGTTCTATCTTAGCTGAAGGATTCTTAGATTCGATATATGGAAAGGTGTGTGCACCACATTCATTACCCATCAATAGGGAGTCACATTGCGAAAAGTTTCTCGCATTGTCTGCTCTCGAACTGATTTGTACCAATCCCCTGTAACTGTTTTGTGATTTACCCGCAGAAATTCCTTTTGAAATAATGGTCGACTTGGTGTTTTTCCCTAAGTGGATCATTTTAGTTCCGGTATCCGCTTGCTGGTAGTTGTTGGTTACCGCAATAGAATAGAATTCCCCTACAGAATTATCCCCTTTTAAAATACAGGAAGGATATTTCCAGGTAACTGCAGATCCAGTTTCTACTTGTGTCCAGGAGATTTTTGCGTTTTTCTCGCAAAGCCCTCTTTTTGTCACAAAATTATAGACTCCACCTTTACCTTCTTTGTTTCCAGGAAACCAGTTTTGTACGGTAGAATATTTGATTTCAGCATCATCCAGCGCGATCAGTTCCACAACCGCAGCGTGCAACTGGTTTTCGTCCCGTGATGGTGCGGTACAGCCTTCCAGGTAACTTACATAACTTCCTTCGTCGGCAATGACCAAAGTACGCTCAAACTGACCGGTTCCGGCCTGATTGATACGGAAATAAGTAGAAAGTTCCATTGGGCAGCGAACGCCTTTTGGAATATAACAGAAAGAACCGTCAGAGAAAACAGCCGAATTCAGGGCTGCATAAAAATTATCCTTCTGTGGTACGATCGTCCCCAGGTATTTCTGAACCAATTCCGAATGCTCTTTGATCGCTTCTGAAATCGAACAGAAAATAATTCCTTTTTCGGCTAATGTTTTTTTGAATGTGGTCGCTACAGACACGGAGTCCATCACGATATCTACTGCTACACCGGAGAGCATTTTTTGCTCATCGATTGAAATTCCCAGTTTTTTAAAGGTCTCCAGCAATTCCGGATCTACTTCATCCAGGCTTTCATACTTGGCTTTTTTCAAAGGAGCAGAATAGTAGGAGATGTCCTGGAATTTTGGTTTTTCATAATGTACATTCGCCCATTCCGGCTCAATCATTAATTCCCAGGCACGAAAAGCTTCGATTCTCCAGTCAGTCATCCATTTCGGCTCTTCTTTTTTCAGGGAAATAGCGCGAACGATGTCTTCATTTAATCCAACAGGAAAAGTCTCGGATTCAATATCGGTATAAAATCCGTATTCGTATTCTTTATTCTCGAGTTCGATCTTCAGATCGTCTTCTGTATATTTGCTCATTTTTTTATTTAATTTTTTTTCATTATCGTCTTTTTCGTACTGCCAAAGCCCAAATTATTTTCAATTTTACTTTAGCCTTTCCGTCAGACTATAATGAGAAACTCTCTCCGCAACCGCAGGTTCGGCTTGCATTTGGGTTATTAAACACGAATCCTTTTCCGTTTAAACCACCTGAAAATTCTAATATAGTGCCCGCCAAATACAGAAAACTTTTCTTTTCGACTGCAATTTTTATATCGTTATCTTCAAAAACTTTATCGGTATCACTCAGTGCTTTGTCAAATTTCAATTCATAAGATAACCCGGAACAACCACCGCTCTTTACTCCTACTCTTACATAGTCGGCCGCTGCATCAAAACCATCATCTTTCATCATGTCGATGATTTTCTTTTTGGCAATATCAGATACTTTTATCATAATAGTATGTTTTGATTTATTCTAAATTAATATGCAAAGATATTACATTTATAAGTTTTTCCCATAGCAGGAAAAAATTATTAACTTATTGCCGCATAAAAATCCTCTATGACAACAGAACTAGTGTACAATCCCTATTTTCAGTGGGCTAACTTCACTAGTGCCTGATTCTTACCGCGAACCTCTTTCCTCCTTTCCTGTTAAACTATTGTGAGTTCCTCCAATAATCAGTAATTTGCCCTGTTTTTAAACGACTTCAAAAATGAAATTATATCCTATAGAAAGTGGCAATTTTAAACTGGATGGTGGTGCGATGTTCGGTGTAGTACCGAAGTCCATCTGGCAAAAAACCAACCCTTCCGACGACAATAACATGATCGATCTTGCCGCACGATGCCTCCTGATCGAAGAGGGGAACCGGCTCATCCTGATCGATACCGGAATGGGTAATAAGCAATCCGAAAAGTTTTTTGGGCATTATTCCATGTGGGGCAATCATTCCCTGGACGGCTCTCTGGCCAAGCACGGTTTTCACCGCGACGCTATCACCGATGTATTCCTCACACACCTCCACTTTGACCATTGTGGTGGTGGCATTCAATGGAATGCGGACAGGACAGGCTATGAGCCAGCATTTAAAAATGCTAAATTCTGGAGCAATGAAAATCACTGGGCGTGGGCGACACAACCCAATGCACGCGAGAAAGCTTCTTTTTTAACCGAGAACATCCTTCCCATGCAGGAAAGTGGGCAATTGCATTTTATCAAAAGAGATGATACCGATTTCATGGCAACATCGGAACTGGGATTTGGTATTTTCTTCGCCGATGGACACACCGAAAAGCAAATGATCCCTCATATTACTTATAAAGACAAAACGATTGTTTTTGCTGCAGATTTGCTTCCTACAGCAGGCCATATTCCATTGCCTTACGTGATGGGTTATGACACGCGCCCCCTACTTACGCTTCCGGAAAAATCGAAATTCCTTTCCGCTGCAGCGACTAACGAATACTACATTTTCTTGGAGCATGATGCCCATAATGAGATCATAACGGTAGAGCACACGGAGAAAGGCGTCCGGCTTAAGGATAAATTTTCGTGCAGTGATATCTTAAGTTAGTGTTAATCATGCCTATATTTGTAACAATAAAAAATATTTTTACACCTATCTACTTTAGAAATTAAATATAACTACGTAATGAGATTAATCAGGCCCCTTTATGTTTCGGCTGTTTTGGCACTTGCACTGGCAAGCTGTGGAACTACAAAAAAAGTTACTGCTCCGGCAATCACCAATATTGACATGGCTGTCGCCAAAAAAGCACCAATCGCGGATGCGCAATTAAAACGCTGGAGCCATCTGGACCTGCTGAAAGATTCCATTCCCGGAATGAGTGTAGACAGAGCCTATGCAGAAATCTTAAAAGACCGCAAAAGCGAAAAAGTAATCGTGGGAATTGTAGATTCCGGTGTGGATATTGAACATGAAGATTTGGTGGATGTTATTTGGACAAACACTAAAGAGATCCCAGGAAACGGAATTGATGATGACAATAACGGTTACATCGATGACGTACACGGTTGGAACTTTTTGGGTGATGCCATCCATGAAAATATGGAATTGGTACGTATCCTGAAAAAAGGAGATACTAAAAACCCGGACTACGCAAGAGCTAAGGCAGAATATGATAAAGAATATGCTGAAGCAATGGCCGGAAAACAACAAATCGATTTTATCCTCAATGCTGACAAAGCTATTAAAACTGAGTTGAAAAAATCAAACTATACTATTGAGGACCTGAAAACCCTGACTACTACCAATTCATTGGTGAACCAGGTAAAACCAAGATTCATCCAGATCTTAAGCGAGATCTCCAAAGATGAATTTGACAAAGAAATCCAAGGGGCAAAAGACCACTATTACAGCCAGTTGAATTATTCCCTGAATATGGAATTTAACGGCCGAAAAATCGTTGGTGACAACGTAGATGACCTTAGTGATAATAAATACGGAAACAATAACGTGATGGGTCCTGATAAAACAGAAGCCAAACACGGAACCCACGTAGCCGGAATTGTTGCCGCTTCCCGAAATAATGGTAAAGGTGGTGATGGTATTGCTAATAATGTAGCTATTATGGCTGTTCGTGCCGTGCCGGATGGTGACGAATACGATAAAGACATTGCATTAGGGATTCGCTATGCAGTAGACAATGGTGCTAAAGTAATCAACGGAAGTTTTGGAAAATACTATTCCACACATCCACAATGGGTACTGGATGCATTGAAATATGCAGCGGATAAAGATGTATTGGTAGTAATTGCTGCCGGTAATGATTCGTACGACCTTGATGTTACCAACAAATACCCTAACGATTCCTACAATAATGACCCGGAATTTTCCAACAATGTGATTATCATTGGTGCGCTTAACACACCATACAACATCAATTTGTTAGCTGATTTCTCTAATTATGGTAAGAAAAATGTAGATGTATTTTCGCCAGGAATGAAAATCTACTCTACTACACCAAACAATACCTATGAGTACCTACAGGGTACTTCAATGGCTTCTCCAAACGTAGCTGGTGTTGCTGCTTTAATCCGTTCCTACTATCCGAAATTATCTGCAGTACAGGTAAAACAGATTTTAATGGAATCCGGGCTTCAGCCAAAACTTGATGTGATTGTTGGTGGTGATAAAGATGATGTAAAACCATTCTCTGAAGTTTCCAAATCAGGCCGAATGGTGAATGCTTATAACGCACTTATTATGGCGGATAAGCTTTCTAAATAATATTTTTAGAGGATTTTAAAAAGGGAAGGATGAAAATCCTTCCCTTTTTTTATACTTTTGACACCTAACAATCGTTCCCCTAATCCGAAAATAAAGGCTTCTCTATTTCCTTTACAGATTTGCTGATTAGAATTAAAAAGAATTACGCTTACAATTTGTTTTATATACTATCCTTATGAAAAAAATCCTATTTTTCTCTTTGCTCCTCACCGGAAGCTTTACAGCACAGAGCCAGGAAAGGCCTTATTACTGGCAACAGCATGTCGATTATAAAATGGACGTTACAATGAACGCCAAGAATTACAATTACCAGGGAACACAGGAACTGGTGTATACCAACAATTCGCCCGATACCCTGAAAAAAGTATTTTACCATCTTTATCCCAACGCATTCCAACCGGGAAGCGAAATGGATTTACGCCTGCAAAACATCAAAGATCCGGATGGCAGAATGGTAAAAACATTTAAAACGGCTGATAAAACTGTCAAGGAAAGCCGAATCAAAACCCTGAAGCCTGATGAAATCGGATTCCTTAAAATTACCAATTTCATGCAGGATGGCAGTGTGGCACAAACCAAAACGGTAGGTACTGTACTGGAAGTGACTCTTGCGCATCCCCTTTTGCCAAAACAGAAAACGACTTTCACATTAAATTTTGATGGCCAGGTACCGGTACAAATCCGTCGTTCCGGCCGTAACAATAGTGAGGGTATTGAACTTTCCATGACGCAATGGTATCCAAAACTGGCAGAGTATGATTTTGAAGGCTGGCATGCAGATCCTTATATCGGAAGGGAATTCCATGGTGTTTGGGGTAACTTTGATGTCAAAATAACGTTAGACAAAGCCTTTACCATTGGTGGATCCGGCTACCTGCAAAACAAAAACGAAATTGGTCACGGTTACGAGGACAAAGGCACAATCGTAAAAATGGACAAAAAGGCTAAAACACTGACCTGGCATTTTATTGCTCCCAATGTGCATGATTTTGCATGGGCAGCCGATAAAAATTACGTCCATGATACGGCACAGGTACCAAATGGTGCTACGCTTCATTTCTTTTACAAAAATGATCCTAAAATCATGGAGAACTGGAAAAAAATGGAACCTAAAGCTGTTGAGCTTATGGAATTCTACAACCAGATCGTTGGTAAATATCCTTATGAGCAATACTCTGTCATCCAGGGTGGTGATGGCGGTATGGAATATGCCATGTGTACGCTTATTGTAGGTAGTGGCAGTTTTGAAGGGCTTGTGGGTGTTACCGCACACGAGATGGGCCATTCCTGGTTCCAGCATGTTCTTGCCACCAATGAATCCAAACACAGCTGGATGGATGAAGGATTTACCACTTTCATTGAAGATCTGGGTGTCGATAAAGTCCTGAACAAAAAATCAGACAATCCGTTTAAAGATTCGTACAAAGGCTATATCAATATGGCGAATTCCGGCAAAGAACAACCCCAGGGAACCCATGCCGACCGTTATGATGAAAACCGCCTGTATAGCATTTCTTCCTATTCCAAAGGAAGTGTTTTCCTTTCGCAATTGGGGTATCTTATCGGTTATGATAAACTGATGGAAACTTTAAAACGCTACTATTCCGAATTCAAATTTACGCACCCTACTCCTAATGATTTCAAAAGAGTGGCTGAAAAAGTTTCCGGTGCCGAACTGGACTGGTACCTGATGGACTGGACCGAAACGACTAATACCATCGATTATGGGATCAAAGAAGTCAAAGAAAACGAAGGAAAAACAACCATTGCTTTAGAGCGTATCGGTAGAATGCCTATGCCACAGGAGGTGTATGTAAAATACAAAGACGGTAGTGAAGAATCTTTCTATATTCCACTTCGCATGATGAATTTTGTAAAGGAGAACCCTTTCCCGCAGCTTCACAGAACCGTATTGGGAGATTGGTTCTGGGGAAATCCAAATTATGAATTTACCATTAACCGTCCAAAATCAGATATTGAAGTGATCGTATTGGATCCTACTGAGATGACCGCTGATGTAAAAAGAGAAAACAATATCATCAAGCTGTAATTTGATGTGATCTTACCGCTATACATAAAAAGACCTCCCAGAATATAGGAGGTCTTTTTATTGGGGTGATGCTAATTAGTCTTTTTTTGCCGTTTTTGTAGCGGCGGCTTTTGCTTTTTTATCTGCTTCAACGGCTGCTTTTGCTTCTTTTTTAGTAGTCTCAGTAGTTGTTGTTGCAGTAGCTTGTGCTTTTTGCGGTGCTGGAGCTGGAACTTCAGTTGCTGGAGCAGCTTGTTGTGGTTGTTCTGTTGCTGGGGCTTCTTGTGCAAAAACACTTACTCCTGTCAGCATTAATGCGCTTAAAATTAACTTTTTCATAATATTGGTTTTTAATAGTTCATAATAGTATAGGCAATACAAGTGCCACGAATCCGGAATGCCCACCTGACGTTACGCCAACATCATATCAATACTGCTCAAAATACCCCACGTTTAAAGGGATTCACATTCATCGATATAGAAATAGTGTATTTGTATTATCGCTTTTAAGCTCTTTTTTGCTGTTCTGTGGGGCCTTTAGATTATGTAGAAACTGTAGAAAAAATCTGTTAAAAATGGGGAGTTTACCTCATTTGTCCCTGAAAACCTGTAAGGTACGGATCCGCAACAGTAACGATAATTCCTAAATAAACCGGGGAGGTAGTTTACAGTATGGACGAGAACTATAGTACGGAATAACTGGTGTCTTGATAATCTTGCTATCTTTGCCCCAATAAACCCGAATACCCAATGAATTTCACGTACCCGAAAGCGGAGAAACTAAAAAGCCGTACTACCATAGACCTCTTATTTAAAGATGGAAAATCGGTTTCCAAATATCCGTTACGCCTGGTGTATAAAAGTGGTGCCCTGCCAGAAGGCGAACTCATGAAATTCGGTGTTTCCGTTTCCAAAAAATATTTTAAAAAAGCAGTAGACCGGAATTACTTCAAAAGAGTATTGCGTGAATGTTACAGACTCAACAAACACCTGCTTCCTGATACTGCACGATCCGGGTCGTATGCTATGATGTTCTTTTACCAAACAAAAGAGCGCCTTACCTATGAGGAAATCAACACCAAAACCATTCAGCTTTTTGAAAAATTCACGCAACAGCTGAATAATGATACCCCAACCTAAGGGTTTTATAGCGAGATAAATGGATTGCTGCGTATATTTAATCTTTTATTTTTTACTTTAGTAGTCTCAATCACTGCTTCAAAACAACTTAAACAGTACAGCTATGTATACTTTACTTAAAAAAAGATATATCCTCCCGGCGCTGGCGAGTGGTTTCCTATTTGTAGGTGTCAGCTTCAAAGATGATTTTTTTGAAATTGCAAAACAGGTGGAAATCTTTACAACCCTGTTCAAAACCGTCAATATGAATTATGTGGACGAAACCAATCCCGGGGAGCTGATGGACAAAGCCATCAAAAGCATGCTGGCCGACCTGGATCCCTATACTGTTTATTTTAATGAGCAGGATGTCCTTAAATTCAAAATCAACAATACCGGAGAGTACACCGGCATTGGTGCTATTGTGAACCGCAAAGACGGAAGGCTCATCATCAAGGAACCATATAAAGGCTATCCTGCCGATAAAGCTGGATTAAAAGCCGGAGATGAAATAATCCAGATTGGCGATGTAAGCCTGATTGACTTTAAGGAAGATGCGTCCCAATTGATGAATGGTGCCAAAAACACCAAAATAAATATCAAATATAAACGCCAGGGAAAAACATACGATGCCCAGATCGTATTGGATGAAGTGGATGTAAAAGCAGTGCCTTTCTTTGCTATGGTAGATGATAAAACCGGTTATATTGTACTTACCCAGTTTACTACCAAAGCCTCCCAACAGACAAAAGAAGCCCTCGAAAAATTAAAATCCCAGGGCGCAGAGCGTATCATTCTTGATCTTCGTGGCAATCCCGGAGGGCTATTGGGTGAAGCGGTGGAGATCTGCAACCTTTTTGTTCCGAAAAATGAAACAATTGTGACCACAAAATCGCATATTGAAAAAAACAACAATACCTACAAGACGTTAAAAAATCCAGTGGATTTAGATATTCCATTAGCGATTTTAGTGGATGGCCGGAGTGCCTCTGCTTCTGAAATTGTCGCCGGTGCTTTACAGGATCTGGACAGGGCCGTAATTATCGGGAGCCGCAGTTATGGAAAAGGGCTGGTACAACGCCCGATTGACCTTACCTATGGCACACAGCTAAAAGTAACCATTTCCCGTTATTATACCCCATCGGGAAGATGCATCCAGGCTTTGGATTATGCCCACAAAGATAAAGATGGAAAAGCCATCCGTACCGATGCCAAAAATTACAATGCCTTCAAGACCCGTAAAGGAAGAAGTGTATTTGATGGTGGAGGCATCCAGCCGGATATTGAACTGGCCGGATCTAAATTCAGCCCGATTACAGAAGCTTTAGTAAAAAACGATGGCATCTTTAACTACGCTACTGTATATTACTTTAAACACGCGGATATGGGCGAAAAACTCCCTGTACTTACCGATGCCGACTACGAAGATTTCAGAAAATACCTGAAAACCGAAAATTTCTCCTATGATACGGAAACCGAAAAGGCATTAAAAACCACACTGGAGGCGGCTAAAAAGGAAAAAATAGACCAATCGATTACAATACAATACGAACAGCTACTAACCGCTTTAAAGAAAACCGAAGATGCGGAACTGACGAAGAACAAAGCGGAAATTAAAGAATTGCTGCTGGATGAAATCATCAAAAGGTACCAATACAAAGAAGGGCTTTACCACTATTACACTCAAAATAACGCCGAAATCAAGGAAGCACTCAACGTGCTGAAAAATCCAACACAGTACAACACCATACTTAAAAAATAATGATACGCTTTTTTACTTTCCTTTTCTTACTTTCTTTTGGCTGTTTGCACGCCCAGGAGCAGGTAGTACATTCCGTATATTTCGAATTTGACAAATTCAACCTGGATGCCAAACAGGCTGAAAGTGTTGTGGGTTTTATCAAAGCCACAGATTCGACCCGTATCGAATCCATCAGTATTTACGGCTATTGCGATGATCGTGGAAAGGATGCTTACAATTTCAAGTTGTCAAATAATCGCGCTACTACCATTCAAAATAAGCTTATCGAAAACGGCATTAAAAATAAAATCATCGTTACTATCGAAGGTAAAGGCCGTGTGCTCATTGATGATGATATTGTCGAAAACCTTCCGGAAGTACGTTCCAAAAACCGTCGGGTAGATGTTGTAATCAACTTCAAGGAACTGCCTAAAGAAGTGATTGTAGAAGGCAATGGAATTTACAATACCCTGAGCAAGGACCTCAAAGTGGGCGACCGCATTTTCCTGAATGACCTCCTTTTTGCACGGGGCAGCAGCAAACTGACCATCACGACTAAAAATGAACTGGATAAAGTCGCCCGGTTGCTGCACAAGTATAAAAATTATGAATTTGAAATTCAGGGCCATGTATGCTGTACCCCTCCTTATCAAAGGGAAGCCATCGATATGGATACCAAAAAAAGACAACTTTCTTCCAACCGTGCCGAAAATGTCTATAAATATTTTATCCTGAAAAGAATCGCCAAAAACCGTATGAAGTTCAAAGGCTATGGCACCACGCAACCCTTAGGAAAAGAAAGCGAATACGACCGAAGGGTCGAACTGGTAATTACCAAAATATAATATGCTTCAAAAAGGATTGCCTTTTCTTTTTTTACTTTTCCAGGCATTGGCCAATGGACAGCAGCTTCCTGAAAAACTGACCCTTTATTTTGACTACGACAGTTTCCAACTGAGTCCGGCAGAACACAATAAACTCACACCCTATCTCGCGAAACAGGATTCGATTGCGAACCTTTTTATACTGGCTTATTGTGATGATCGTGGAAGTCTCGATTACAACATCGGCCTTTCCCAGAGAAGAGCCGAAAATGTAGCGGGTTTATTCACTTTGAATCTTCTGAAACAAGCGCAAGGAAAAGGCGAAATAGCTACGGCCGATCATACGAAAATACAAATCGAAAATAACAGGCGTCGTAACCGAAGGGCAGACATGGTGATTCAATGGAAGACCTATCCCAAAGTACTTACACCTGTCTTTCCTGAAAATCCTGCATTAGAGCCTGAAATCATCGTCGCTCCCAAAACAATACAACCGGAATACACCACACTTTCAGCGACTTTAAAACCTGGAGATCGTATCCTTATGAAAGGTTTGGCATTTAAGGGGGGAAGAAGTATTGTACTTAAAAAATCAGAGAAAGAGCTGGACAAGATTGCTACATTTTTCATAGCAAATCCACAGCTTCATTTTGAAATCCAGGGTCATGTTTGTTGCATTGATGCTGCTACCCGGGATGCCTATGACGAAGATACGTTAAAACAAAATCTCTCGGAAGCCCGGGCATTGATGGTATACAATTACCTGCTTTCCAAAGGGATTGCCAAAGAAAGAATGCAATACAAAGGTTATGGCAGACAATTCCCGCTTCGACAAGGAAGGGAGCAACAAAATAAAAGAGTAGAAATCTTAATTACAAAATCGGACTAATTAACGCTTCACCATCTCGATATGAGGAATATCATCTTCCAGGTACATTTCGCTGGTAGCGGTAAAACCAAGGCTTTCATAAAATTTTTGCAGGTACAATTGTGCTGAAATCGTAATGGTCGTTTGCAGGAAACGCTCAGCTACAGCAGCTATCGCTTTTTCCATTAGTACCCGACCCAGTTTTTGGTCTCTTGCCGTTTGCTTTACAATTACCCGACCGATGGAAGCGGTTTCATACGGGAATCCTTTGTCAAAAATACGGGCATAGGCCACTACTTTTCCTTCGAATTCGCCAAATACATGTACGGCCTGCACATCTCTACCGTCCACATCCTGATAAACGCAGTTTTGCTCTACGACAAAGACTTCACTACGAAGCCGTAGTATTTCGTATAGTTCAGTGGCAGAAAGTGTCTCAAAAGGCTTTATTTTCCAAGTTAGGGTCATGGGTAATTCATTTAAGGTTTATGCAATTCCAAATATATCGATATCACACTGCAACATCCTATTGTTTTTAAAAAAACTTAACAGATTTCACAATGGATTCCAGTTCATACATAATATCACGGTTGGGGATGGACGGCGCATACGCAAATCCTTCAATCACCAATATGCGTTTGTTTTTTTCATCAATAATCGTATAATTCTGAAAGGAACCTGACATAAAATCATTCTTCATTTCCCAGCGCCCTTTGGTTTCAAAAGCTTTGCGCCCTTCCAGTTTTATCTGTTGGATGTAAGGCGAATAGGATTCTTCGGAAATCATATAAGTGCCCGCCTGCGTACCATGAACATAGAGATTACCAATAGAATCCCTGTTTTTCACAATATGCTGTATGACATTCTGGTCTTTTAAAATGGAACTCATCGGAACCTGGTAAATCAGGATGCTGGCATTTCCACTTGGGATTTCTTTTTTCAGCCAGATGAAATGGTCGTTGGTAACCGCATACGTATAAGCCGACGGTATTTTTAAGGATACCCGAAACCGCTCAATGATTTTTTTGCAATCGAGTGCCGCCACAGCACTGCGCTTCTGGCATTCCAGAATTTCACCCTGTTTGAGCCTCTTGATTATGGTATCTGATTTTTTCTCGATCAGCGAAATCAGTTCGGGGATATTTTTTCCGGTAATATGGATTACGGTCTGGTTTTTCGCAAACTCATCCTCCTTAATGCTGAATGCATTGGCATTCGCTTTTTTAATGATTACGATATTGCGGTTGTGGCAGAAAAAATCAGTGGTAGCTTTCGTAGTACACTGGTTGATGGTAAAAAGCGGTTCTTCCTGAAACAAGCCTTCAATTGGGGAGGCCAATTTCTTCCGGATACTATCACCTACTTCACCATTCCATAGTGGGTCATCAATGACGATGGTCACATCATTGATATCACCTGTGGATTCCTGGCCGGCATCGTCTTTTTGATGATTGTGGCAACTGGCCATGGTCATTGCAAAAAAGACTACTAGCGTAAAATATTTCATGGGGGCACTATTTTTTTCGGAATGCAAAACTACAGCAATTGCGTAAAAATAAAAATCCCGGCGAGTGTAAAACCTGCCGGGATTCATATAATCAATCGAAATTCAACGTATTATCCGTTAATTTTCAGTTTCATTCCAGGTTTGATACTTTCCCCACTAATACCGTTCCACTTTTTAATATCCGTGATAGAAACTCCAGGATATTTTTTAGAAATCGTATAAAGTGAGTCCCCTTTCTTCACCGTGTAAAACTGTTCTTTCTCTGGTGTAAACTCTTTTTTAGTGCTTTTAACCGTTTTAGTTTCTTTTACATCAACGGAAGCTACAACATCATTAGTAATGATTTTCAGCTTGTTGCCTACTTTCACAGTATTGTCTTCCATGTCGTTCCATTTTCTAAGATCGTCAATGGTTACATTATATTTCTGTGCGATTTTACCAAGGTTATCACCTGCTTTTACTACATAATCAGTAGCTGTTGCCAGGTCAATCTCTTTATCAATGATCAGTCCTTCTTTGGCATCGCCATCGTTCTGTGCAATCGCTTCATTATCCACTACTGTTTTAAGTTTTTTGCCCAAAGGTGCAGTGTCTGTTTTCAGGTTGTTCCATTTTTTAAGGTCTTCAACGCTTACTCCGAATTTCTGTGCGATTTTATTCAGGTTATCCCCGTTTTGTACCACATATATATCCGATGTTTTCTCGATTTCCTTTTTAAGGATCAAACCTTCTTTTGCTTTTGTTTTTTCTACTTTCGGTTCCGCTACAGCTACTGCGGTTTCAATTTCCACTGCATTGATCTGCTGTACAATTTTCAGCTTTCTGCCCAAAGGCACATTATTGCTGCGCAATTTGTTCCAGCTTTTCACCTGTGCCAGACTTACACCATAACGGCTTGCAATCTGACCCAGTGTATCGCCACGCTTTACCGTATGGAATTTTGTTTTTGTTTTCGCCACATTCGTACTGGCTACAGCACGGGAAGAATCAGCAGGAGCAGAAGTACTTCTGGAAGCATAAGCGCTTTCATATGGTCTTTCTCTCTTATTATCTTCTGATTGGATGTAAGCATAAATCTTATCTTCATTTGACGTAAACAAACCAATCTTATCTACCGGAAGCCTAAGGTAATGGTTGGTTGCATTTTCAAAAGGAATCACATCCAGTTTATAACCCGGATTCATGAATTGCAATTGTGCAACCGGTACATCCAATAATTGGGATACTTGCTTGAATGTCATTTTCTTTTTTACCATAATCGTATCAGTTGCCAAATAAGCCACAGGTGCTTTTTTAGGATTGATACCGTGTTCTTTATGGTATTCGTAAATGTACATCGTTGCTAAGAAAGCCGGAAGGTATCCCTGGGTTTCTTTTGGAAGGTTTTTACGGATGTTCCAGTAATTCTTTTGCCCGTTTGAACGGCGAATTGCTTTGGTAACATTCCCAGGCCCTGCGTTATATGATGCCAGTACCAAATCCCAGTCTCCAAACATATTGTACAGCCCGGATAGGTATTGACAGGCAGCTTCTGTTGCTTTCAATGGATCACTTCTTTCGTCTACATAGGAAGTAACATCAAGGTTGTATTGTTTTCCGGTAGCATACATAAATTGCCATAATCCCGCTGCTCCTACTCTTGATTTTGCTCTTGGATTCAAGGCCGATTCAATAATCGCCAGGTATTTAATCTCCAACGGTACGTTATACTTGGCTAAAGCCGTTTCAAACATTGGGAAATAAAACTCTGAAACCGCCATCAAACGCTCGTATGAACGTTTTCTGTTTTTCAGGAAGGATTTTATTACGTTTTCCAGTCCCTGGTTGTATTCAATATTGAAAGGTGATTTTGCGTCCATAGCCGCAAGCCGTTCTTTCAACAGGTCCGTGGACAAATCATAATCTACTTTCTCATCGGGATTGATTTTTGAAATATCCGAAAACATCTCATCCGAAAGCTCCGTATTCGCTAACTCACTCATCCACAAGCTGTCCAAACAAGCTGCTTCTTCATGGTGTACAAACGTTAATTTCAAAGAATCTAATGTGGATAATCTCGGCTGAGCAGCCATCAGCAGGTCCTGCTCGGTACTTTCCTGAGCCAGCACAACCGGTGCCGCAAAGAGAAGTAACAGAGGCAAAAATGTTCTTTTATTCATCTTTAATTTGAGTTTTATTTTTCTTAAGTTTTATGGATACACCATAATAATTCATTTTCCTTTTCATACGTATTGTCTAAAACTATTTGTCTTTTTGGGAACAAAAACTGAGTAACAGATTAGATTTCAAATCATTAAATAAACAATTTTGAAACACAAACATAAACAGTTATAACTAAAAAAATAAACTTTTATTGTTAATTGTGATTCGTTAGTCGAGAATTGCGGCAATTCCGGGTAGTGTTTTACCTTCGAGCATTTCAAGCATAGCACCGCCTCCCGTAGAGACATAACTCATTTTTTCTTCGAGTCCAAATTGTTTTACAGCCGCTACAGAGTCTCCTCCACCAACCAGTGAAAACGCTCCTTTTTCGGTTGCTTCTGCTATAAAATTACCCAATGCAATCGTTCCTTTTGCGAAATTTTCCATTTCGAAAACGCCTAATGGGCCATTCCAAAGGATTGTTTTGGATTCCAATATTATTTTTTTAAACTGCTCCAGGGATTTTGGTCCTGCATCCAGTCCTTGCCATCCGTCCGGAATTTTAGTTACGTCCACTACCTGCGTTGCAGCATCATTGCTGAAATTATCTGCAGCAATTACATCTACCGGTAAATGGATCTGTACGTTTTTTTGTTTGGCCAAGGCCAATATTTCCAAAGCCAGTTCCTGTTTGTCATCCTCACAGATGGAATCCCCGATCTTACCGCCTTGCGCTTTGATGAAGGTAAATGTCATTCCACCACCGATAATCAGATGGTCTACTTTATCTAAGATATTTTCAATCACGGTAATTTTAGAGGAAACTTTAGATCCTCCTAAAACTGCTGTTACTGGTTTGGCACTGCTTTTCAATACTTTATCAAGGCTTTCAATTTCTTTGGCCAATAAAAGACCAAATGCTTTATGTTCCGGGAAGAATTGTGCAATGATAGTAGTGGAAGCGTGTGCACGGTGTGCTGTTCCAAAAGCATCATTTACATAAATATCGCCCAGGGAAGCCAGTTCTTTTGCATAAGCAGTATCTCCCGCTTCTTCTTCGCCGTAGAAACGCAGGTTTTCCAATAGCAATACTTCACCCGGTTTCAGGTCTGCAGCCGCTTTTTGTGCTACTTCGCCTCTGCTGTCTGCTACAAATTTTACAGTCACACCAAGTACTTCAGAAGCTTTGGCTACGATATGTTCCAGCGAATATTTAGCTTCTTTTCCTTTTGGCCTTCCCAGGTGGGACATCAGGATTACACTTCCACCCTGCTTCAGGATGGCATCGATCGTAGGTTTTGCCGCTTCGATTCGCGTAGCATCTGTTACTTTAAAATGATCATCCAAAGGCACATTAAAATCTACCCTAACCAATGCTTTTTTATCCTTGAAATCGAAATCCTGTAAAGTTTTCATAGTTGTGACTTTTATTTATTTAAAATTTGTGACCGACAAATATAACTTTTTCCATCAAAAAAATATCTCAAAAAGCTATTAATGAATTGTTACGATCCTACGAAAACGTTTTCTTTTTCGCATGTTCCCTGCTTTTATCTCCATTTCAAATCCTGAACTCCGGCCAGCGGATGTAAAAAACGCTGTACAAGTGTGGCACTTACTACAGCGTTTTTTACAGTTTCCCAAAATGCATCAGGAACGGTATTCTTCCAGTTGCACGGTAACGGATTCCACATCACCACCAATAGGTGGATTGAGTTTCGAAACCCCGAGGATGATGGTCGAAACGGAGGGAATCTCCCTGAAAATGCGTTGTACGATACGATGTGCGACGTGCTCCAGCAATTTGGAACGGATCGCCATCTCTTCCTTGACTATTCGGTTCAGTTGCACATAGTCTACGGTATCATGCAATTCGTCTGTTTCCATAGATTTGCGCATGTCTGTTTTGATCTCCAGATCGACAGCATAATCCGAGCCGATTTTGCTTTCTTCTACCAGGCATCCGTGGTAGGAAAAAGTACGTATATTTTTTAGCTTAATAATTCCCATATCACAAAGATATCAGGAAAAATTAAAAGGTACAAGAACAATTACTAATGCCCTGGAAAATATCCACACCCAACGTCACCATATGGGTTCCGGAGTTGTGGGACATCAGGTTGTTTGTCGTTACCTGATAGGAATAGGCAAAGTAAAAACTACCGGATTTCAGTCCTGCCATTGGCCCGATATTCAGGGGGCTTCCAAGTTGGTCATTCAGGAAACGATAGGAAACACCACCCCATACATAATCTTCGCCATTCTTGCTTCTCTTGCGCAACTTCAGGTTCAAATCGGTTGTGGACCGGCCGTCACTTTCAAAAAGCTGAATATACATCGACGGCTCTACTTCGAGGTCGGAATATTTTTTCTTGAAGGTGTATCCGGTATACAGTTGGTAATTGCGTAATACATTAGGCTCATTGATTGCCAGGTCGTTCAGGTCTTTGTTCAGGATATTGCTCGCCGCAAGGCTGATATAAAACTCTTCGAAACGGTACAGGGCCGAAACATCAAAATTATGATTCACCGCAGACCGATCATTGGTCACACCCATATCGGGACCATTGAAGTTCTCAATTTGCAGGCGGAACTGGTTCATGTTGTAGGACAATCCCAAAGACAGGAATTCGTCACTGTACTTGTCCAGGATCAGGTGGTGTGCAAACGAAAATTTGGCTCCCGACTGGCGTGTATTCCCATTCTTGTCATTGTACAGGAAAACGCCGATCCCGGAGCGATCGCCAAGCCGCATATCGGCAGCCAGCGACTGGTTATCCGGAGCATCTTTGATCCCCACCCATTGCGTAAGCCCATTGAGCCGGATTTGCACGTTATCCCCAATTCCCGCATACGAGGGCGCAATCACAAAACGATTTTCCGCCAGGTATTGTGTAAAAGTCGGAATCGCCAGTTCTTGTGCCTTCGCATTCCAAAGGCAACCTAAAAAACACAGTGTGTAAATTTTTTTCATGGTATTTATGGTTTAAATATCCCGTTACTGGCTCTCACCGCGGTAGGCAGGTATATTGCTATACCTGCCGCTACGGCGACCCAATCCGGGTCATTGATTATTTATCGGTAAATGGTGACATGACCTACAATTTCACGGTTCGTCCCATTGTTCAGGCTAATGACATACCAGTAATCTCCGGAAGACAGGGCGTGGCCTTCATAGGTTCCATCCCAACTTTGCCCTTTGCGGATCGTGGCTACTTTCCGGCCACTACGGTCATAAATGTCCGTATTGATTTTCGGGTAGTGTTCGATCTTTACTGGTGTCCAGGTGTCATTTTCCCCATCTGCATTCGGTGTGAAGAAATTCGGGATCTCAATGTCAATGAACGTTACTGCTATGATCGCAAAGGCTTCACAACCGTTACTGTCGATCACCTTGACTACATAATTCCCCGATTGTGTAAATACATACACCGGATTCGTCCCGTTGTCATGATCGTTAAAATAATAACGGTAGCCCGGACGTCCTCCCCCGGCAACAGCCCGGATCTGGTTCAGCCCTTCTTCTGCAGCACTAACAATTAGTGGCGCTACTGCAATAACGGTTACCGTTATGGGCTGTATGCAACCGCTTGTATGGGCTATTTCAATCGTATGGGTTCCAGCCGGCACGTTATTGAAAACGTTTTCCAGTTGTGTTATCCCATTCAGCGTATACAACACTTCATTACTAATTTCCGGATTTACGGTAATCGTAACGGTATTCGCCTGACGGTTGCCTACACAACCATATGTTACTGTTGCACTGGCCACAATATGTACAGCAGCAACCATCGGCACAGCGAAATCTGTAGTACAACCTGTCGCATCACGTACCACGATATGGTGTGTCTGCCCTCCGCTCAGATTATTGAATTCCAGTTGTCCTGTTACAAACGGCCCGTTATTGATACTGGTAGCATACGGAGCAACGCCCCCCGCTACAGCCATCACAATCGTACCATCTGCATCTCCGAAACAAACTTCCGGCAGTACCGAAACTAATGCAGGCACTAAAGGTGCAGGGCCGGTAATCAGTACATTGAGTGGCTGTATACAGCCATTGCTGTCTTTTACCCGTACTACATAAAGTCCGGTCTCCAGGTTCTCAAAAATATTGGAAGCACTGTAGTTCTCTAAGTTCGGGCTGATCGAATATTCATAAGGCCGCGTTCCAGCGGTTACATTCACTGTAATCTTTCCTGAAGGTGTGTTTCCACAAACCAGATGCTCCACTACTGTTGTGGCGATTACCTGGCTTCGGAATTCCACCGTAAACGGCATGATCTCCTCACAACCATTACTATGCTTCACATGGTACAGGTGGTTTCCGGGTGCAATATTGGTAAAGGTATTGGCTATCTGGTAGCTTCCTCCATCCAGTGCAAACGTTACATCGGCAGCGACTGCCGGATTTACTGTAATCACCAGTTCATTGTCCGGTGTATTATTAAAGCAACTGTAATTCATGACATGGGTAGGATTCAGGGCTACTGAAGCAGCCAGGCTTACGGTTCTTGCTATGGTACATCCATTGGCATCGCGGATATAAATAGTATAATCCTGCCCACCGCTTAGGTTGTCATAGAGTACCTTCCCGACTACAAAGTCACCATCCATATCGGAATCCAGGCTGGTTGCATACGGCGCAACACCGCCTCCGGGCGTGATCCTGATGCTTCCTGTATTCGATCCGGAGCAAAGCTCCTCGCTTTCCACTACTACATTGGCAGTAAGGGCAGCAGGCTCAGTTACGGTCAATAGCAGGGCTTGATAACAGCCATTGGCATCCTGCACACCAACAATATAATCTCCTGCAACCAGGTTGTTGAATTCCGGATTGGTGGACCATTGGTTCAGGTTAGGCGAAATTGCATACATAATTATTCCTGTTCCGCCGGTAGCATTAATGGAAATGCTTCCTGTAGCCTGTCCGGCACACGATACAGACTGTACCGTTGGCACTATTGTCAATGGAGCAGGCTCCGCAATAACGATAACGGCTGAAATTCTTTCACAGTCCTGGCTGATCACTTTTACGGTATAATTCCCGGAACCCAATCCGTTGAAGAGGCCGCTGGCTTGTGGCCCTGCTACGATTGTATTGGTCGTGGCATTCCATAACTCATAAACGTAGCTTCCTAAACCGCCGGTGGCTGTCGCTGCAATAATAGCATTCGCCTGTCCGGAACAATTGACTACAGCTCCTGAAGTGTCGATGCTAATATCCAGTACGGGAACCGGTAAAATGGTTACCGTATTGGTCGCACTGCTACAGCCATTGGCATCCTGAATATAGTACGTATACGTACCCGCCGGAACACTGAAGTTCGGATTATTGGTGAAATTTATATTATCGGTACTGTATTGGTAAGGTGCTGTTCCACCACTGCCGACGATCGTCAACAAGGCTTCCCTTACACACCCTAATGCTACCGTTTCCGAAAGTACTCCTACCAATGCGGTAGGTTGTGTAATCGTAATTGGTGTGGCAGTTGCCTCACATGTCCAGGTATCTCGAACCGTAACGGTATAGGTTCCGGCTCCCAGCCCTGTAAATACAGGATTGGATTGTGGGCCGGTAACCTGTCCACTTTCGGCATGGGTCAATGTATATTGGTAATTCATGCCCTGCCCTCCGGTTGCTATAGCTGTAATTGTGGCTGTAGTATCTCCATAACAGCTTACTGCCGCGGTATCTGCCGTAGCGTTTACTACTATTGGCTGAGGCAGTTCGAGTACTATGGTATCGGTTGCCACACAACCCTGGTTGTCTTTTACGCTTACTAAATAACTTCCCGCTTCGAGGTTGCTAAATAATGCATTACTGTCATAATCCTGGAAAACAAAACCGGTTACTGCATCTTTTAATTCATACAGATACGTTCCATACCCACCGTTGGCATTCGCCCATAGGACGCCACGGTCATTGGTACAGGTTACGTTTGCATTTTCCACCAAAACCACCTGCAAGGCAGTAATTGGGGAACCAATGGTAACAGTATTGGATGGTTTGCCACAGAAAGGGGTATCGATAGCGATAACTTCCACACTATGGTTTCCTCCAGGTATATCATTGATGATTAACGGATTGACATCGGTATGCCCTATTCCATATTGCACTTCAGTTCCGGCACTATTCAAAACCCTGAATGTATAGGCTCCCGTATAGCCTGCTATGGAAATACGTAAGGCTCCGTCTGTTGCTCCAAGGCAACTCACCGGAGTGATCGCCATTGCAGTAACCACCATCGTATCAAAGTCCTGTACCTGATGGCTCGCAATCACGCTACAACCTGTAGCGGTATCGGTCACCTCAAAATAATACATCCCTACTGTTGCGAGTGGAAATACCGGAGTCGTTTCCGGGGTCCCAAGAGGCAATAACCTGTAGGTATAGCTTCCTGAACCACCGTTTACATCTACTGTTACCAATTCCGGATTATTACAGGTGATTCCCTGTAGTATCGAAACGGTAGCATCCTGCAGGGCAACATAGGCCGGAACAGTTACTATGGTCGTTCCTTCACAGGCATTGCTATCATAAGCACGGATGATGATTTGCATACCATTGGTATCAGTAACCACATATACCGGATTGGTACCGCTTTGCAGTACAGTCCCTGTCGCAGCATCTTCAAAAATATAGGACACATAGGTTCCGTTTCCTCCTGTAAGCTGCGAAGGATCAATTGTAATAAAGGCATTGTTTGGATTGTTACCGGCGGCACACCTGAATGGCGTCACCGTTACTGCTACTGCTGGGATAATTACCCCGGCAGGTTGTGCTACGGTAACCTCCAGGTCCTCACGGCATTCCTTACCGGATTTTACACTAACCTGGTACACTCCTGCTGACAATCCTGTGAACACAGGCGTATCCTGCCACGTCATACCATTGTCTTTGCTGTATTGGTATGGGGTATCGCTATTCCCGGGAGCTAAAACTACCGTGATGCTACCATCGTCACCGCCAAAACAACTTGCGGCCGTAGGTGTAGCCGTAAATGTTACGGCTATCGGATCATGCAGGGTTACCGAAAGTGGCATCTCACAAGTAGTCACCATATCCCGGATCATTACAGTATAGGTACCTCCGGAAAGGCCTGTAAAATCATTCGCCGATCCAAAAGGAACGAGGATCCCTCCTGCACTATCGCGCAATTCATATTCAAAATTCCCGGAACCACCGACAGGATTTACCCGTAGGGTTCCATCATCATTTGTACAATTTGGTTGTGTAGTCACGGGTATGCCCGGTATTATTGGGGCATAAATCTCAACCGTCACTGGTGGAATACCACAATCGTTAACGTCTTTTATAGTGACCGTATGGGTACCTGCTGCCAGGTTATCATAGGTAAAGGGTGCGGTCAGGTTCTGGAACATGCCGCCGTCAAGGCTATAACGGTAAGGGCCTACTCCTGTAGCTGTCATGGCTACGGCAATGGTAAAGGAACCATTGCCTCCAGTACACTGGTTGGTCACTACCGCCGTAATGGCCGGGGTAGGATCTGTAGGAACGGTAATAGCTACCGGAGCTGCCTGGATACAATTGTTGGCATCTTTAACATACACCCTATAGTCTCCACCATCAGTATATATCACATTTGCTGTTGTTCCTGCCCAGGTACCCACAGTGGGTGCAGGGCTTGTAGCAGGCAATAGTTCATATTCGTATGGAGCTACCCCACCAGCACCAACTGCTGTGATGATCCCTGAATCGGTAAAACAATTGGCGTTTTTATCCAGTGTCGCGGTTACGGAAAGCGCTACTGCAGCCTGGCTGATTGTAAAGGGCGATGAAGCCAGTTTACACTGGTCTGCACCCGGGTCTCCCCCTCTTTCCGTAAATACGATATAATATTCTCCAGGTGCCAGGTCGGTTTTAAAATCGGTTACCGTGATCGTTTGTCCCGGTGTCAGCCCGTTGGTATCTCCTGGTACTCCTATTGGTAAATTGCTAAAAGCGGAATGTAACTGGTATTCTACTGTTGTCGTTGTGTTATGATAATCGCTGAAAGTAAAGGAGATACTACCATCTGCAGCATCTTTACAGGTTACATTCTTTGGATCCATTACACTGGCCAGGTTCGAATAGGTTGGAATCGGTGACTCTGCCTGTTTGAAATAGTGGCAGCCCGTTGCCGTATCATATACTGCAAAACTATAGGTTGCCCCGGGGATTAACCCGGTGAAAGTATAACTCAGCCCATCCGGAGCATCCGATGGGAAAAATCCAGTCGGATAACGTTGTGCCGGATCGGTTATGATGGCAAACTCAAATGGGCCTCCCAAAAGGGAACCTCCCACCGTGACTTTTACATTCGCACCCGTAACACAGTCGAATGGCCCGGTAACTACCTCGATATCCAGGGATTCTGGTGGTGAAGCCACCGGGATATTGCTGGTTACAGATGGACAGTCATTGGCATCAATAACTTCTACCCTATAAAATCCAAAATCTACTACTGTAAAATCAAAATTAGGGGTATTAGTAGGCCCTTCCACCCCAATTTCAGTGCCTATACTGTTGTACAGTTTATAGGTATACGGAGCTGTTCCTCCGGAAACACCCTGGATATGGATAATTCCAAAAAGGGTACCTCCTGCAGGATCACAGGTAATGGGTGTGGTAGTAATGGTATAGGCAATCGGATCCGGTTGTGTAATGGTTAAAGGAGCTGTATCACTACATCCTTTTGCATCCGTTACGGTCACGATATAAGTGCCTGCCGGTAATCCCGAAACATAATCTGGATAAGGTGTCCCTGAGGTATCGGCTACAGTAATTACAAATGGCGCCTGGCCTTTTGCAGTATCGATCACCACACGGATCAAAGCTTTTCCATCATGACACCCAATCGGGCTGGTTACCGTGACACTTGTAATTTCAGGCAGTACAATTGGGTCAATAGTAATGATTGCAGTTTCACTACTGCACCCTAAAGCATCTGTCACTTTAAATCGGTAGTTTCCTGCAGTCGTTGTCATGTAGGTAAAATCAGTACCGGTAATAGGGGTTTCTGATCCGTATGCACTACCATCGATACTCACCTGGTACCGCAGTCCTGCTCTCCCTCCGGAAAGGGTCACTGTAATCAAAGCGTCTGTTACCGCAGTACAGTCAAGGCCTTTCGTCAGTATCGCATTTGCCGTCAGTGCAGCATCAATGGTTTGGGTTACCGTATCCGTACACCCATAGGCATCGGTTACGGTTATGGTATACTCTCCGGGTACCAGTCCTGCAAAAGTATTGCTGTTTTGCGCGGCTGCACCGTCAAGGCTATAGGAAAAAGGAGTGACACCATTGGCCACAGCCACAATAATGGTCGCTCCTGCTGCACCGAAGCAAAGGTCTGATGCCGGGTCAATTGTGGCTACAGGAGCCACAGTATCTATTATTTCAAAAGTTATCGGAGTACTGCAATTGGAAAGATCCGTCACGGTTACAGTATACGTTCCCGGGATAGTAAGCCCATCAAAACTACAAGTCGGCCCGGTGCTGCTTCCTGTGGCAGTGCCTCCGTCAGGATCTGTAAGCTGGTACGCATACGGGATGGTACCCCCGATAGTATTTACTACTGCACGCCCTCCTTCAATACAGGTTTTGGGTGTTACTACCGTGGTTACTTCAAGTTCATCAGGATCGGTAAATGTTACCGTTAATGGTATAATACAACTTACTCCATAATCGTTATAGGTATTTTTAACCAGTATAGTACGGGTTCCTACCTCAAAATAATATAGGATTGCTATATCCGCCATGTTGGCATACCAGGTAGTACCATTGTCTAAGCTAACTGCCCATTGTAAATCCCCACTATTCGGATCGCCTGGATTCTCAACCGCTATAGTAACGGTTCCATCAGCTCCGCCATGGCAGCTGATTGGGGTCGTACTTTGTACCCTGGCGCGGAATTCCGTATCGCCAACAGTTACCGGGACTGGGAAGCTACGCTCGCACACTTCCGGCAACTGGTATACTTCAATATCATCCAGCGCCAGGTCATTTCCTCCCGTCACGATTGAATTGGTACGGATTACAAAATTAAGCTGGGTATTGGTCCCCGGATTCAAATGCACTTCATACCGGTTCCAAATATTATTTTTAGGAATATCGCCCGTATCCTGGGATTGAATTACGGTTCCTGAACCATCCACCAGCTGTACCAGCATGTTAGGCGCACGACCTCCAGAAGTACTTCGCAGCAAGTTCATTGCATAAAAAGAGATGATCAGGTCCTGACCAGGGTAAATATCATTGATTTGTTTTTCGTAAATCACACCCTGAAGTCCCGCAACTACACCTACATTAAGGGCCAGGAAGCGACCACCCGCATTACCCGTATGATCTCTTGTGGCTACCCACGCAGGATTGTTTGGATTAAGCATCTGGGTTACACAATATTCTCCATCAGCCAAACGAGAGTCTGTACCACAGGTTCCCCCAGGTGTCTGCGCCTCATAACAATATACCGGATCAATATTCGGGATTGCCGTATTGGCTCCTGCTCCAAAATCCTCCCGCAGCAGTATACTGCTGTGCGGTAACGAAACTTGTATATAATTTGTGGTAATTTCATGATATCCCGGAGTAACGTTTGTAAACACATTGCTCAATTGCATCGTCCCTCCATCAAGGGCATAGGTATAGCTAAACTCGCTGCTGTTACTTTCTACAGTAATTACCGAAGTTCCGTCACAGCTGCTCACCACTACCGGTGTAAAGACCGGCGTAGCTGGCGCAGCTTCAATCACCACGGTCATGGGATAACTGCAGTTTACGGCATCTTTAATATAGACGGTATAGGTTCCGGCATCCAGAAAACCAACACCTGATGGGGCAAAATTCACTCCGTCAAAACTATAGGTATAGGGTGCTACACCCCCTTCAGGATTGGTAATCCGTACCTCGGCCTTATGGGTTGTCGGGTCGCAACTCGCGTCCCGCGTAATATTGACAGAGGCTGTCAGGGCTCGTGCAGGGCCTGTAATGACTACAGGCTGTGCAGGGCTTTCACAATAGATATTGATTATTGTTCCAAAAGGATCGGTTTCCGTTCTTACGACATAACGGATCTTTGCCGTATAAGTCCCCGGATTGAGTCCTGTGAAAAGGCTTGCGCTTTGGTAGCTACTGCCATTATCGATACTATATTCCGGGATAAATCCATAATCGGTGGTTACAGAAAAAAGAATTGTTCCTGTAGCAGTTCCGAAACATTGTACGGAAGAACCTGCTACTGTCCATACCGGAGTCACGGGCGGATCCATAATTAAAAGATGGGTATCCGTACAGCCCGCAGAATCACTGGCAGAAATGCTAATGTAACCGGACGTCGGTAATTCGAATACCGGGTTTGGGCTGCCAATACCATTAAAGAAATACATATACGGTGCGGTACCCCCTGATACACTCAGGGTAATCTCTCCGGGTTCACAGGTAATTGGGCGTGTGACCGTCGCAGTCACGACAAATGGAACCAAAGGCACAATTTCTACGGCTTCGGTAAATTCGCAGCCGGAATCAAGAGTAACCTTTACGGTATACTGACCCGGATTCACACTGTCAAAAGTATATTCGTAATCGTCCGGTCCATTCAGGAGTCCGGAAGAAGCGATTCGCAGCGTACCATCATACAATTCGTAGAGGTATTGCGGTGCTCCGTCCGTCATCACAATATGGATGCTTCCGTTACGGTTCATACATGTCACGGGACTGGTTGGTGTTACTGTAATTGAAGGAACCAAATCACGAACGGTAATTGCATCCAATATGAAAACACATTGGTTGGGGTTACTGGTAATATCGGTCGCTTTGATGTAAACGCTGTATACACCAGGCGTTACATTGGTAAAGGAAGGATTTGAGGTCCATGGCCCTGTTGCACTGTCCAGGCTGAATTCGTAGCCGGTAGCCGGTACATTGGTTACCAAGATTGCACCTTCGATACTACAAATTTTGTCCTGGACCTTTACTTTAGGGTCCAGTATGTTTTTATAAATGTTAAAGTAAAAAGTTTGGGAACAACCATTCTGATAGCGCAGGATGATCCGCCATTGCCCGGCAGTATCGGCACTAAACACATTTCCGGTTGCCCGTTCCGTCCAGGCACAGCCCGGACCAATATTCGCACAATTATCCGGTAACGAAGTCGTACAGGAACCTTCATCCAGCTGTTCCCAGCTGATACTATCGACATCGGTAATGGAAATGGTAATCTCCCGGCTATCGGTGGCGCCACAAAGTGCAATTTTCACCATTTCCGACAGGTCATTCGGGCATATTGCGGTTTCATCACCAAAAATAGCGATGGGATGTGTAGTCATTCCTAAAAAAGGAACCACTGTAATTTCTTCGGTTAATATCGTACAAAGTGTTGTCCCTACAACTGTATAACTGCCTGTTGCCGTTAGTGTAATTTCGCGGGTAGTACCAATGGTAGCCCCGGTACTATTGTCCGTCCAGACATAACTATCGTATCCTGCGGTAGCATTCACTACCACACTGCTTCCACACAGCACTACTGTCCGTTCGCTTACAGGGGTATCGACCGCTTTGACCGTAACGACTACTTTTTTAGCTGTAGTCGGCAGGTTTTTACAAACCCCTGGGCTTTCTACCGTTACGTAATAGTCTGTAGTCACTAAAGGGCTGGCTGAAAAATAACCCCCTGTAGCCAGGACCTGCGTCAGGGCCTCATCAGCATACCAGGTAATCTCCCCCCCGGTAACCCAGGTTTGGGCGATCATTTCAAAACCCATCCCAAGACAAATTGTGGTATCGGCAACTCCTGTGATATCAGAAGCAACAGCAGGGCGCTTGCCTATCAGGCTTACCTCCTTGACATCAGCTCCTACAATTGGATTTACAAGCTTTTCACATTTATTGTCGCCGCTTACCGTTACTATAAATGGCCAGTTGTGCGTTGCATCCGGCGCTTCATCCGGTGTAAAGGAAGATCCCGTATGCAATAAGGTGTATCCTCCCGATCCCCATCTGTACCATCGGAATATTGGATTGGTTACTGTGATACTAGAAGCATCGAATCTACCTTGTTGACCGTAGCAAACAAATACATTTGAAGCATCAATATCGGCAGCGGTAGCCAGTGGTTTTAACTGTGCCTCCACTATTTGGCCTACGGTATTTTTGGTACATACTTCCTCTCCTGCTACTGTTACAAAATAGGAACGATTAGCCGTTAATGCCGGCGTGGTAAAGGAAGGGCCTGTGGCTACTACTGTAGTCATCGCAGGATCATTGTACCAGGTAAAAACCGGGTTGGTTATTGTTGAGCTGGAAGCAGTAAACGTTACCGTTTCACCCTTACAGAATAGTACATCCTCCACTTCAAGATCGGTGGCAGTGCCTTCGCGTTTTACACTGACCTGTACTGATTGCGTAAAAGTACAGCCCGAAACGGTAACTACAGTTACCTGGTAGACGCCACTGTCGGCGATTCCTACATTTGGGATATTCAGGACATAATCGGTTGATGTAGTGTTGTCCGGCAAGGTCCAGGTAATACTGGTGATAGGCCCTAAAGGCAAGACTGCCAGCTGGAGCGCTTCGCCCACACAATAGTCGGTAGTGCCTTCGATGATATCCCCCACCCCGGTACCCGGACTGAGCATTCGGAATTGCTGTTCCACTTCATAAAAGCTGTTTTTTGCTTTTACCTGGTAAACACCCGGGAGAAGCCCGGTAAAAACATTATTCGTTTGTCCGGTAGGCGGATAATTGGCATCCGTATCTTTTTTGATAAAATAGGTAATGGTTCCCGGGGAATTATCTACCTTGACGGTTAGGTCGCCTACCGTATTCCCATTACAGATACTCCCTCCTGAACCCGAAAGGTCAAAAGACGGGAAGTTGGGTGCTACCGTTATGGCAGCAATTGCCGTTCCCGGTACCACCTGCGAAGGAGGCAATAATGCTGTAGTACTGTAAGTATAGGATAATCCTACTTCATAATCGCCGGGTAAGTCTGCCCCAAATGCAAAATTATAGCCACTATTGGTCCCTATTAAAGCCGGATTACCTCCATAGTAATTCGTTAATCCTGTAGGGCCGCTTACTATTCTTGCATATAAACGGATATTAGAACTATATACATACCCTATAGGATTACTCCCAGAACTGTTCAGGTAGCTTCCTACTACATTTACCGCAACTCTCCCACTTTTAATATAGCGGTCACAAACACCTCCCGTTGCCGGGACAGCAGTCAGGTTTTCCAAAGCCACACTATCGATGTAACTGTCGAGCACAATATCATATTCCTGGTCAAAACAAACGGCATCCTGCACCCTAAACCGGTAGGTTCCCGGAGTAAGATTATTGCTCACGCCGATATATCCCGAAGTTGGGAGTGTATTGTATGTAGTATCAAATGTATCAGGCCCGCTGATCGTACTAATCTTAATTGGCACTGTCAACTGACTCAGGCCGGTAAAGACCAAAGCCGATTTTCCGAAATTCTGCGGGCTTAATCCCGCTGTATATTGTACTGCCGCAACCGGATCCAATGGAGCATACAAAGCCGGATCCAGGTATACCGGGTTGAGTACTGAAGGTTTTGAAGGTGCCGGTGAGGTAGTCTTATTCGTAAAAAGATAATTCGTTGCGACATCACCGCTGGCATCGGTATATTCTATAGTATAGGTTTTCCCGATTTCCAGTAATAGTGTTGGAAAACGTTTGCCAATGGATAATCCTATGGTGTCCCGGAGGACAATACCCGTTTCCTGTTCGGTGGCGGCGATCGCATACGGTTCACAGCCCAATGTCTGTCCATTATTCCAGCTGTCGGTACTCAGCAGTACTTTGCCACTGCGCAAACAGGCTGTATTGGCCGGATCATCCCGAAGCTCGGTATAAATACTGGCAAATGGCCGTTTTTTGAAACGGGTATAGGCCGATAAATCGGATGTACTCACGCGTTCAATCCCACAAATGGTCACAGTAAGCCGTACGATTCCCCATTTGTCCCGATCGGTGGGCATCGGAAAAGACCCCGCCACAGCGGGTAGGTTTTCATACACATCAAAACCACCACTTTCATTTTGGATCTCTAATTTATAATTGATCGTCTTAGTCCCATAAAAAACGGTAGTTGGTGAAGCGGTTGTTACATCATATATATCCTTGCCTACAACAAAACCGAGTACTTTAATCGTAGCACTGGCAATTCCCGAACATATTTGGCCTGGTACATTATAGATCACCTCAAAGGCAGATTCCGGTGGTGAATTGTTGCCACCACTTACTGAAAAAGTAGTATAGGGAATACTCGCCTCTACGGTGAGTGAAGGGCCGTTTACTATAGTAGAACAGGCATCCATCGCACTTAGGGTATACGTTCCCGGAGCCAGGTCGCGGAAAAAAGCAAATCCCTGGGCATTACCCACCTGGGTTTCGACTATCGTCCCATCCGATGCAGTAAGCGTGATGTTATAAGGGGCATTGCCCCCAACCACCCTACTATTGATATACCCTAATGGTACATCCGTACCGCAATAGGCATAACGGTAGGCTTTGGTCTGTACCGCATCAAACGTAGGCGATATGGACGAATAGGAACTGGTCACCCTAACCGGGGTATTGGACTTTACAAAGGTACTCCCGTTGTAATAGCCATAGAAATAATCTCCAGGTTCTAAATCGGTAAACAAGGGATCGGAACCACTTATAATTTGTGATGGGTTAAAAGGTGCAGGAGCAATTCCCCAGATTGTGGGGGCTGGCGTACCCGTATAGCGCACTGTAATCGTCCCGTTGTTGAGGCAGGAAGAGGGTGTCGCTATTGCGGTAAGCCCGGTTTGGGCTTGCAGCAGGGGTATTGAAAGAACAAAGGCCAATGCTAAAAAATGTAGTTTTTTTATCATGTCGAGGTACTATTTGAAAATACATCCCATAGCAACAGGTGTATGAAACGGTTGTAGACCCGCTCCAAGCACCCATACAGGATGTTAAAGATGTTATTGTGCTGAAAACGATACTACGTCATACCAGACGTAATGGGGATTCTCCCTTTATCAGGTTTAAAAACAACACGGGGCGCCAGCAATTGCGCGTACATTGGGATAACATCCGGCAGGATTGTAACTGCCGCTGTCATACCTCCCACCATACCGCCGAGGCATAAGAGTAGTTTGATTTTCATTATTATGGTATTAAATAGTGTAATTCATTTTATGTATTGCGATACGACAAATCCGTACTGCCTCTGAAACCAAATGATTACAGGGTTAGGGTTTTGTCTTTTTATTCTATTTGCATTATGCGTAGTCCTGTTTAGTACTGCCAAAAGGCAGCAACCTGCAGGAAAAGGTATAACGGGTTTGGGCTTGGGGCCGCTGGGGAGGTTTTTTTTATGAGATATAAAAAGACTTGTGCCTATTGTTTTCAACAAATTACCGCTGGTGCGACGGGCTACAAAAGGTTTTTAATTTCAGCGGTAAAGCTACAGGACGACAGGAATATAATTAGCCACTATACGTTTTCATAATATCAGATAAAGACATATTTTAATTGGTATTTAGGAGTTTTCTGTTTTTTTTCTTATCTCAATACAGGAGTAGGCCTCTGGCGCCCTACAGCCTATAACATGGCGAAATCCCTGCTGCTATAGGAACAAAAACACCCTCGCGGAATCGTACTGAGAGTGTTTTTTATATTGCCGGAATTAATAGCAATTACCTGTAAAGGGTTACATGCCCTACCATTTCACGGTTCGTTCCATCATTCAGGCGTACCACATACCAGTAATCCCCGGAAGGCAATGGGTTTCCATCATAGACTCCGTTCCAGCTTTCCCCGATCCGGATTGTCGCTAATTTCCTTCCGGCACGGTCATAAATTGCAGTACTGATCGCCGGATAATTGTCGATATTCCGTGGTGTCCAGGTATCGTTTTCCCCATCGCTGTTTGGCGTAAAGAAATTCGGAATTTCAATAGGCACGAAGGTCATTGCCAGTAATATGATGGCTTCACAGCCATTGGCATCCACCACTTTTACTTCATAATCTCCGGATGCTGAGATACCAAAGACCGGGTTCGTTCCATTGTCCTGCCCGTTGAAATAATAACGGTACCCGGGAAGCCCTCCTGAAGCAGTCACCCTGATTGTGTTGAGCCCGTCTTCTGCTGCGGTCACTGTTAGCACCGCTACGGCTACCACCTCAACGGTCACTTCTTTGGAACAACCGCCGATATGCCCTACCACGACAGTATGGAGACCCGGAGACCAGTCGGTAAAGACATTTTCAAATTGTGACAGCCCATTGTGGCTATACACTACGTCGGCACTCACTTCCGGATTGACATGAATCGTGATAGTATTGGACTGGCTGTCCTGCGCACAACCGTATACTACTTCTGCTCTTGCATCGATAGTGGTGGATGGTATCATTGTACTTCGACTGCCGTAGTACAACCATTGGCATCCCGCACGACGATATGGTGCAGTTGCCCCCCGGATAATTCCAGGAATTCCAACTGCCCTGTAACAAATGGGCCATCATTCAGGCTGGTAGCATAAGGCGCTACCCCTCCTGTTACAGTTATGGCAATAGCCCCATCTGCTTCACCGGAACATACCTCCGGTACGACAGTCACTAAAGTCGCGACTAATGCCGCAGGGCCGTTTACGGTTACCTGACGTTCCAAAACGCAGCCATTGGCATCCCGCACCCATACGGTATAGTCTCCCACAGCCAAGCCTTCAAAAACATTGGAAGCCCCATATGCTGTTGGATTCGGCGAAATAGCATATTCGTACGGGGCTGTCCCTGCAGAAACCACCATAGTGATACTACCATCAGAGTCATTGCCACAAATTACCGGTGCTACTACTGCCAATGCGATAATCGGATCCCGGCGCTCAATGATAAACCAGCGTGTGATTTCACATCCGCCGGTATGCCGTACATGGAACTGGTGCGGGCCATAGTTCAGGTTGGTAAATGTATCCTGGCTTTGGTACACCCCATCATCTATTGCATAGAGTACGTCCCCAACTGCTTCGGGATTTACCACAATCCTGACTTCATGGACCGGAAGATTATTGGCACAACTGTAGGCCACCACCGGTTCGGCTTCCAAAATTACCGGTGCAGCCAGGGTTATTGTTCGTGTCACGATACACCCATTCGCATCGCGAATATGGATCGTATACTCCTGCCCTCCACTGAGGTTATCAAATAGGATCCTCCCCGGGACAAAATCACCTGCAAAATTAGAATTCAGGCTTGTCGCATACGGCGCCATACCACCGGAGGCTTCCACCCGGATGCTGCCGGTATTGGTTCCGGAACAGGCTTCTTCACTCTCAATCACCAGGATAGCTTCCAACGGTGCTGGTTCGGTAATGGTATATTCCTGGTAATCGTAACAGCCATTGGCATCCTGCACTTTAATCCCGTAAGTTCCGGCAGCCAGGTTTTCAAACGTGCTGCCCGATTGCCATTGGTCCAGGTTGGGCGTGATGGCAAACTGTAACGTCCCCGTCCCGCCTGTAGCGCTACTGCTAATCTGACCGGTAGTTGTCCCTGCGCACTGTATCATGGATACGGTAGCCGTTACGACTAAAGGCACCGGAGCAGCGATAGCAATTATTTCAGAAATACGGATACAATCCCCGCTACTTACGGTAACGGTATATGTTCCCGATCCCAAGCCTGTAAATACTCCGGTAGGCTGTGGCCCTGCGACCACACTATTGGTCGTGTAATCCATCAGTGTATAAGTATAATTCCCCACCCCACCAGTAGCAATGGCAACTATCTGGGCTGCGGTATCCCCTGCACAACTAATGGTTGCCCCTGCCAGATCCAGGACAATATCCAATACCGGGATTGGCGCTATCGTCAATTGCTGGGTCATCACCTCACAGTTATTGGCATCCCGTACATAATACTGATAGGTACCCGGGCCCACTGTAAAAGTATCCAGGGTGGCATAGGATAACCCATCGGTACTGTAGCTATAAGGTGCTGTTCCGCCCGTTGCCACAATACTAATTTGAGCACCGGACAGGCATCCTAACGGTTGGTTGACCACCAACTCCGCTACCAACTCCGCTGGAGAAACCACGACTACAGTAGCCGAAGTTCCGCTACAATTCCAGGTATCTGTTGCAGTTGCGGTATACGTTCCTGCACCTAATCCTTCAAATACCGGGCTGGACTGTGGTCCGGTAACCAAGCCGGTACCCATGTGCAACAGGCTGTATTGGTAATTCGCTCCTTCTCCACCATTCGCTGTTGCGGTTATGGTCACTGTATGGTCGCCAAAACATGTTACAGCAGCTGTACTGGCAATTGCCTGTACTACAATGGGTACCGGCAATGCTAATGTGATCGTCGCAATAGCAGTACAGCCTTCCAAATCCTGTACGGTTACGGTATAATTTCCTGCAGTAAGGTTCCCCAATACCGAATTCGTACTATACGGCTGTAGTATAGATCCTGTTGCTGTGTCGGTAAACTGGTAGGTATACCCCAACCAGCCCCCTGAAGGATTGGCAACAATGGCTCCCCCGATTCCATCACAGTGAACGGCTGACGTAAGCGCCAGGTTCACCGACAATGCACTAATTGGAGTACTGATGCCTACAAGATTGGACACGGCGGTACAGAATGGTGTAGTGGTAGCGGTGACTGCAACGGTATAATTCCCCGCATCCAGTCCCGGAATTTCCATCGGATTTACGGTTGTAGTACCCGTTCCATTGGCTACACTGGCTCCACTTCCATTACGTACTACAAAAGTATAGGGTCCGGAATAATCGGAAATCGAAATTTCGATGACTCCATTGCGGTCACCAAAACAGGTAATTTGTTTTTGGCTAGTAGCCGTTACACCAATACGCTCAAAGTCCGTTACCGTATAATACGCCATCCTGGAACATCCCGAAACGGTATCGCTTATTTTAATGATATATGCCCCTACCTCAGGAAGCGCGACCTGATTGCCCGCCTGCGGGATTCCCGAAGGCAAAAGCTGGTACAGGAATGCGCCGGAACCTCCAGTCACGTTAACTTCTACTATGGCAGCATTGGTACAGGTAAGTGCTGTAACCGGAACAATAATGGGCGCGCTCATGGGCACCGAAGGATCCAGTACCATATTGGTTGTTGCAATACAACCATTGGCATCTTTGACATATCCTGTAATGGCCTGTGGGGCTCCGGTATCGTAGACCGTAAAAGTAGCATTGCTGTAAAAGGATGTCCCGTCTATACTGTACATATAGTCCGGTGTACCACCAGAGCCTGCAAGTACGATCACTGCCGGTGCCGGCATATTGCCCGGTGTACAGCCAAAATCGTTTATACTGGCACTGGCCGTGACGGCTGTGGGCTCAACGATGGTCAGGGTTTCCACAGCAAAGCAGTGCCTTGCGGAGACCACTTTGACCGTATACGTCCCGGCAATCAATCCTGTAAATACCGGACTGTACTGTAATGGCCCATCATTACTACTATACTGATAATCCGGATTATTGTTTCCGGTTAACAGGGTGATGTCTATTCGTCCGTCAGCTCCTGCAAAACAGGATACGGGGGTGGCAACAGCATCAAAGGTGACCGGAATCGGGGCATCAAACGTATGGATTTGGCTCTTCTCACAGTCGGTTACGGTATCTTTTACGCTAATCGTATAGGTTCCTGCATCCGCCATGCCTGTAAATATCCCCGTGGTGTTGGTTGCCGTAGTGCCATCGGGATAGTGCAGCGTATAATCAAAATTGCCACTTCCACCCGATGCGGTTGCTGTAATTGCCGCTCCGGGTTGTACCACATCACAATCAATCCCTTTATCCACCGCACTCTCCAGTAACAGCCTTTCCAGCAGTACAATCGTATTCGTCGTGACCGTACAATTCCAGGTATCGCTGACTACTATGGCATATACTCCCGCATCCAATCCGCTGAATACCCGGTTTGCCTGCACGGTTCCCTGTGGGCTGCCGTCCTTAATCAGTTGGTACTGATAATTGTCTCCTGCTCCTCCCATAGCGGTTGATACCAGAATACTACCATCCAGTCCGTAACACTGTTGGGTGATAATTTCCAGATTTGCCGTAATCGGTGTTGGATCCACCAGGATTACATCGGGCAACTGTAGTTCACAGCCTCCGGCATCCCTGATCCATACCTGGTAAGTTCCTAGACTAAGGCCCTCCCAAAGTACTGTTGGTGTATACGCTGCCGCTGTTGGTGGTGAAATGCCCACATAATAGCGGTAATTGCCCCAGCCCCCGTTTGCCGTAAGTCTTATACTACCATCATTCCCATCACAGCTTATTTCCTGTACTGCGGTGGTACCATTTAATACCCCTCCTACTGGTGCTGCTATTGCAAATTCCAGTTCCTGCGTACAAAAAGGAGTTCCGTCGAGGGTAACCCTTACAGTATACGTTCCGGCTCCGAAAGCGATGGCCAGAGTGGGCCCCTGATCCGGCTGTGATCCGGAAAGCCCTGTTGGCGTCCCGTCACTTTCAAAAATTTCCCATTGGAAACCTCCGGTATAACCGGGATCGTTTACTGAAAAGGTTACTGCCCCGGTGTTGGTTCCTTCACACACTACTTGACTAATTGTATTGACCCCGATCGTAAATACATTGGGTGACCCAATGTCATGCACGGCATACAGCTTACATCCTGTCACTTTATGCCGGATTTGGAAACTATAATTACCAATACCCAGATTGGCAAAAATGGCACTATCCTGCCAGTTTGCCCCATTGTCTTTGCTATATTCCAATACGGAAAGATCACCTAAACCTGTTACGGCACTAATGGATATTGTAGCATCTGCCAGGCAGGTTATCGGTGTTACCACTACAACACTGGCGCTCTCCAGGCTGTCAAAAGCTGTAATTACTGCTGTTGCTGTAGCCTCACATCCGTTAGTGTCATATACGGTAATGGAGTAACTTCCGCCTCCGGCAGCCAAAACAATATATACCGGATTCGGGCTATCCTGCAACAGGCTATCGGACATCGTTTCCCGGAATACATACCGGACATAGGTACCAGATCCACCAGTAATCTGGTTCGGATCAATGGTAATCATTGCCGACTGCATCACATTTCCTGCCGTACAGGCAAATTCGGTTACTGTAATGGCTGCAGGAAGAAGTTCCATTAATGCCGGAGTTCCTATGGTAAAGGTCATTGATGCCACACAGTTTCGCGCTGACTTCACGGTAATTACATGATCGCCCGCTGTGAGGTTTATAAATAAAGGATCTGCCTGCCAGGTCGTACCGCCGTCTTTACTGTATTCGTAAGGGAAATCGGTACTGGCTGCTGCCATCGCTACAGTCAGCCTTCCATCAGCCGATCCGAAACAACCTACCGGAACAGTTGTGGCATCAAATACTACGGGTGCCGGAACGGCCAAAGTTACCAGTATGAATGCGCTACATAAAGTCGTTGTATCCCGAACCCCAAGTACATAGTCTCCAGAAGCTAAGTCCGGAAAAAGTGCGGTGGCCTGGAAAGCGGTACTGATTCCGCTACTGTCTTCCAACTGATACTCATAAGCCCCACTTCCGCCTGTGGCTATCGCGGTAATGGTACCATCATCCGCCGTACAATTTGTAAGATCTACTGTAGCTGTAAGGCCCAATGGCGCTTTAATCTCCAATGTAATAGTGGCATCACAACTATTGGTATCGGTAACAGTTATCGTGTGAGTTCCTGAATTCAGATTGGTCAAGGTATGTGGAAAGGAGACAGGGCCAATCGCTGTCGCTCCGTCCAGGCTAAGCCAATAGGGTGCAATTCCTTCTGTATCCAGGGTGATAATGGCACTATAAGTTCCTTCCGTGCTTTCGCAACTGTTGGTCAGTACTGCCGAAATTACGGGTGCAGGATCTTCATCCAGCACCACCACTGTTGATGCTGTAATACAATTATTAGCATCTTTTACATATACGATATAACTGCCTGCTTCGGCTGCAAATGTATTCGGGCTGCTGCCTGCCCAGGTAGCAAGAACCGGTGCCGGAGCGGTTGCTATGTCCCACTGGTATTCATAAGGGGCTGTCCCGTATTGTGCCGTCGCAGCAAGGATTCCTGTATTCAGGCCACAATTGTCATTTTGAAGCACTGCAGCTGTCACTTCTAATGCCAGTACCGATTCTGTAATGGTAAAGTTATTGGACGTAGTACAACAGCCGTTTGCTGTCCCACCGTTTTCGGTAAATAGCAGGTAATAAGATCCGGGTGCCAAAGGCCCGTAATGGGTTATCGTAATGGGTGCCCCGGCAAGCGTACTTGTGGTTTCAAGCGGCCCTGCCACGGTGTTATTCAGTGTATAATAGACCTGGTAACTCACCGAAGTGGCATCAATAGCATAGTCGGTAATGGTAAAGGAAATCTTTCCGTCCGCATTTCCGGTACAGCTTACGTTATCGACAACATCCAAAGCTGCCTTTAGGGTAGACAGTGACGGTATGGGTACTGCAGCCTGTTCATAATAATAGCAATTGGTACTTGCGTCATATACCATGAACGTATAGGTTACTCCCGATACTAAACCGGTAAACGTCTTTGTGAATGGCGTTCCCGGATCGGAGGCTACAAATGCCGGATCGGGATATACTGGTTCCGGCCAGGTATAGATTGCAAAGTAGAACGGCCCGGTGGAAATCGCGGCAGCACCTACCGTTACAGTGGCAGTACCCCCCGAAATACAATCGGTCACTACCGGATCGATATCAATATCCAGGTTATCCGGTGGGGAGGCGATCTTTATGTTTTCTTCAAAATGGGGACACCCATTACTATCGATGACTTCGACACGGTAAAATCCAAATACCAGGATATCAAATGTATGGTCTGTGGCTGTCGTAGGCCCATAGGAATCCACCAGATTACCGAGGCTATTGTGCAGGTAATAGGTATAGGTTCCCGTACCGCCCGTGACCCCATTGATGATAATCTCCCCTCTTTTCGTATCTCCGGCTGCCACATCACAAGTGATGGGTACTGCGGTAAAATTAAAGGCAACGGGATCCGGTTCGGTAATGGTAAAATGAGTTACGGCAGTACAGCTATAGTCTTCCGTCACGGTAATTTCATATACTCCTGCTGCCAGTCCCCAGGTTTGGCTTCCATAATTTGTCCCGGTCGTGGTGTTTACCACCTGTAGTGTATAATCCGGTGCCGTATACGTTACGTCCACGGTAATCGCTGCAATGGCCTCCCCGTGGCACGGGATTTCCTGGATTTGGGTGACGGCTGTAATTTCCGGTGGCGTGGCCGGAGTAATAGTGACAGTACGACTTTCCCTGGTACAATTATACAAATTTGTCAATTGGAATTTATAGTCCCCCGGGGTTGTCGTCGTATAAATCAGTCCTGCAGTTTCAAAATCATCCGGTACCGGTTGTAACGGCCCATACGCACCACCATCTATGGCTACCTGCCAATAGAGTACATCATCTCGATGCATATTATTTCTCAACCAAATTTCCGCAGCAGCGGTAGTGGTACATCCCAACGGCTTGTCCACAATTACCTGTGGATCAATTGGCAAAAGATTCGGCATCGAAAGGGTGTCGATACAACCGTTAGCATCCCGTACCGTAAAAGTATTGGTAATAGAATGGTCAAAAATGGTGAATACAGGACTATCCTGATAGGTACTGCCATTTTGATTGTAAGTAAAGGGCGCTTTTCCTTGGCTGACTGCTAATACTGCCTGTGTCAACCCATTAAAACAAAGAGTTGATGAAGGATCCAGGGTCAGTACTGGCGGTACGGGTTCTGTAATTTCAAAAGTAGCTGTTGCCCTACATCCGCCAGGAGATACTATATTAATAGTATATAATCCGGAATCTACGAGGTTATCGAAATAAGGGACACTACTGGTCCTGTTCCCATTAGGGCCTAATAGCGTATATTGATAGGGCGTCGTTCCTCCCGTTGCATTGATTACAACACTTCCACCGCTGATACAGGTTTTATCGGTGACATCTACTGTTACTTCAATCGGATCCGGTTGGGTAATGGTAAAGTTTAATGTTATAAAACAGGTCCCATCGGTATAACTGTTTTTTATCAAAAACACATGATCTCCAGCCGTTAAATAGGTTAGGTTCAGTAATGGATTGGCCTCGCCCGACCATATTACTTCATCATCCAAAATATATCCATACATATTGTCCGCAGGAGTACCGAAGTTTGTAATCCTGATTAATGCTTGTCCATCATTTAAACCGCTATTACAGGATAAATGGGTAAGTCCCACGATTTCCGCCGTAAAAGTTTTATCTTCTACGACTACCGAAGCCGTAAGGGTTCCGGGGCATGTTTCGGGTAGCTGTGTCACCTGGATGTCATCCAGCGCGATCGCATTTTCAGTTCCGGCCGTTGTGTAGGAACGCAATACGACTTTTATATTCGTTTGGTTACCAGGCTGTAACGTCACGCTATAATTATTCCAGTCCTCATTGTTTGGGATTCCTCCGGTATGGCTTTCCTGAATCAGGACTCCGGTAGCATCTACCAACTGGATGGTAATATCCGGAAAGGCACCCACAGCCATGCTGTTCCTAAGGTTGAGTGCGGCTAAAGTCACCGTAATTTCCTGGTTGGGCAGGCTATTCGTAATTTCTTTTTCATATAGCACACTGTCTGTATTCCCCAGGTTCAGGGCCAGGAAACGTCCTTGTGCATCCCCGGTATGATCGGGGCGTACAATCCAGTTGGCAGCCAGGGGCGCAATGGTAGTTGTAACCGTGTATTCGCCAGGCATTAAATCTGCCCCTGCCGTACAATCGTCCGGTCCTGCCTGTGCATTATAACAATAGGAAGGGTCGATATTCGGGAGCGGTTTATTCGCTCCGGTTCCAAAGGTTTCTTTTACTAAAATCCCGTGTGCGGGCGGCGGACTGCTGCTATAGTGTGCTGTTACCACATGGGGGCCGGGTGCTACATCGTCAAAGACATTGCCGGGTTGCACCGGATTCCCATCAAGGCTGTATTCATAGGTAAAATCAATATTGTTGGATGCCGTTACGGTCAGTATTGCTATTCCGTTACATGTTTCCTGTTTGTCAATTGTAATGGTTGGTGCGGCTACAGGCGGATCAATAGTGATACTCCTGCTAATGGTGCAGCCGGCCGCATCCCTGATCCATACGGTATGGGTTCCAGCCCCGAGATAGCCGGCATTGCTGCTGCCAAAACTACCGCCTCCGATCTGGTAGGTATAAGGTGATGTCCCTCCCGATACATTGGTAATCCGTATTTCCGAACGGTTATCGGCACGGCAACTGCCTTCTTTTGAAATGCCTACCTCAGCGGTTAAAGGCTCCGGGCCTTCAATGATTACCATTATAATCCCCGGGCAATAGGTTCCGGGATAATCGGCTACCCTGATGGTATAGGTTCCGGCACTCAGTCCGGTAAACGTATTTTGGGTGGCCGGGTGTGCCGGCTTTCCATCCATACTGTAAATATAATTGCCATTATTGCCCCCGGTAGCGGTTACCGTGATGGTCCCATTCGAATAGGCCGAACAGGCCACATTGGTATGGGTTTCGGTCACCGTGATGGGCAGGTTTTGTGTAATCGTAATGGGAAATGAAAGGGTACAGCCACTGGCATCCTTTACCCAAACGGTATAGGATCCTATAGTGTCCACAATAATAATCTTGGATACCGGCATCGGTCAATAGCTGATCGCACCGCCTGGCATTTGCTGCAAAGCATACTGATAGCTGGCAGGATTACCGCCCGAGACGGCAAACTGAAGCCGCCCGATAGGCAGTCCACCACCACCGCCCGGTACACAGGAAGCGATATTGGTTACAGCTACCGTCGCTATAAATTCTGGGTATATGGTATGGTTGACCGGAACATTACACCAGTTGGCATCCCGTACTACAAAGGTGTAATCGCCGGGAGCAAGACCAGTAAAAACGGGGCTTGCCTGATAGCTGCTGCCTCCATTACTGCTATAATATAGCGGTGCTACCCCGCCTGTCCCTGCCAGTTCGACGGTGGCACCATTGGCCGTATCATAACATGCTGTTTGCTGCAATGCTGCCGTTAGGGGTAACGCCCGGTTAATCGTAAAATCAACAGATGTGCTACAGCCCCTGCTGTCGGTAATGGTCGCGGTATACGTTCCTTCTACATTCAGGTAATCAAATACATTATGGGTTTGTGGCCCTACTATAGTACCCCCATCCGGAAACTGTACGGTATAGTGGCGTACACCCGGTGCACCGCCGGATCCCACTAATACTACCGAACCGTGAATGCAACTGATATCTGACGGATGGGCTGCTAACCCTAAAGTGGACGCGGTGCCACCAATTGTAACGGTAGCAGTATCCATACAGCCGGTAACCTCATCGGTCACGAGCAGCGTATAATTCCCCGGAGCGAGGTTTGGGAGGGTAATGGAAACGCCGGGTGTTTGCCCTGTTACTATTGCATCACTATTTAATTTATAAGAAAACAAATGCCCATCGCTATGATCCATGACCTTAAAGGTAATGGAACCATCATTGCTGCATCGTGCATTCTCCCCGGTAAATTCGATCAGCTGGATGGGGATTCCTCCCACTATCTCATGGTTTTGGGTGTAGGAACAGCCTTTGCTGTCGGTCACTTTAAAGGTATATACTCCGGGAGCAATATTGGCAAATAGCGGGTCATTGCCATTTCCGATGAGTGTCGGTGCTATAATTTCATAGGTAAAGGGCGCTGTGCCACCCGTTACCGCCAAGGCTACTGCTACACTATTGCAGCCCAAAGGCGTCGTGGTAAAAGTGAGTCCCGTCGGAGGATTTAGCGGTTCCAAAATCCAGGTGTCGGAAGGTGCGATACAGCCATTGGCATCCCGGATATAGGTGGTATAGGTTCCTGCCGCCAGATTGGTAAAAACGGGAGCTGCCTGAAACGTTCCGGAATCACCCAAACGGTATTCATACGGGGGTGTTCCCCCTGTAGCGCCATAAAATTCGATACTTCCCAGTGTCGTACAGGTTAACTCCTGCAGGATATTGGTCCCTACTTCCATATTAGAGGCCGCTACTATAACCGCAAGTTCCGGTTCGGTTTCACAATATAGTGTTGCACCACCAGCAGCTGTCCCTATGGTATACCGCAACTGGATGTAATAGTCGTTGGGTGCCAGATTGGGGAATATCCCTGAATCCTGATAGGCAGGATTACCAATGCTCCCTTCATGCAAACGGTAGGCTATTGGAAAACCATGACTGTTGGAGAGGTTTACTGTAATACTACCATTGGCAAAAACACCGCCACATAAGGGCTGGACGGCAGCGACGGTATATTCCGGGGCAATACGATTCAGGGTAATCCCGGCGGTAGTGGTACAGCCATTGGTATCCTCAACCGTAATGGTGTAGGTTCCCGGATCGGCTATGGCAAATTCGGGAGCTGCCTGTGTAGGCCGTCCCGGCAGCGTATAGGTAAAGGGAGCCACACCACCCGCCACAGCTACTGTAACTACAGCCGCATTACAGGTGAGTGGTGCTGTAAGATTGGCTACCGCTTCCAAAGGTTCCGAAGTAGTGGTGATCGTAACGACCTGTTCGCCATCGGTACAATCGCCTCCGGTATATTTTACGGTATAGGTTCCGGCACCCAGGTTCGAAAAGCTATAATATTTCTGGGTAATCAGATAAGGCAAAACCAACAGGAGGCTACCATCTTTCCATAATTCAAAACGCATTGTGGCGGTATTGCCCGCCCAGTTTAGCAATGCTGCCCTGATTGCACTCCTGCCACAGGCGGGTGGCGTTACCAGTACTTCCATAGCTCCCTGCTGCAAGTGTTCCACAGTAATATCCTGCAATGCTACACTACAACTTCCGGCTACTCCTCCGGTACCCGCACGGACGTATCCCGTATAGGTCCCGGGCGGGACTGTATTGAATTCGGGACTGTCCTGCCAGTCAAAAACCACAGTTGGATTCAACTGGTCTACCACTTTATATTGGTAGCCTGTCGCAGGCATATTGATAAAATGAATGGCCCCTTAATAGCAGCCGATACCGTACAATCCACAGGGGTCACTACGACCCCGGGATTCATTGTATTACTGCTTACATTAAAATAATAGGGCTTGAAACAGCCATTCTGGTAATAAATGGTTACCCGCCACTGGCCGGTGGTAGTGGCGGTAAAACTGTTCCCAACAGCGCGCTCTATCCACATGCATTCCGGATCTTTCGCGGCACAATTCTCCAATCCGGATCCACTGCAGGACGACTCGTCCAGCTGTTCCCATATAATATTCTGGACATCTGTAATGGGAATCGTAATGTGCCGGCTGTCGCCTGCACTGCATAAGACTATCGTAACCAGCTCTTCGCCATCATTGGGACAGGTAACCGTTTCGCCAAACGCAGCAAGCGGATGGGTTGTCATCTCGACAAACGGGATTACGGTAATTTCTTCGGTCAGAACCTCACAATTCCGTGTGGCTGTCACGGTATAATTGCCCGCTGTAGTCAGCGTGATTTGCTGGTTGTTCCCAATGGGAGTGCCCAGGTTATTTTTCCATACATACGAAGAGTAGCCCGCTATGGCCGTGACCTGAACCCCCGGCCCACAAAGCACTACCGTGCGCTGTTGCACGGGCATCGCTGTAGGCTGTACGGTTACGATGACCGATGTTATGTATCCATTTCCTACGAAATCATGAGTCCTGACTATATATTCTCCCGCATTTGCTGCAGTAAGATTTGGGACTTCCAGGTGGTATCCTGGTATGATGGTAAAATCCGGGAGTATCCACTCTACATACTCCCAATCCTCTGTTGAATCAAAGGCAAGTTGCAGGGTTTCCCCTGTACAGTAGACCGTTTCTCCTGTAATTGTTCCCATCAGGAAACGATCCTTCCCTACTGCTGTAACGTTTGTATCATCCGGGATGCGTATCCCCGTAAATAAAGAACCGGAAGCTACACCCCTGTTGGGGTTACAGGCTTCCGGGGCAACACTATATTTATCAGGGATCCGTAATCCGGGACTTGTTACACTCTTGTATTCCGTACCACCATGAACGGAACGGGCGACCTCCATCGTCGCTGCCGATAGGGCCTGTAGTACTGGAATTGAAAATAGGAATGCTACTGCAAAGAATTGTAGTTTTTTTATCATAAAATACTATTTTTCGAACTATACTAAACTGTAATCCCAGAAGGATTTTATATGGATTGCCAGCAGGACACCGCCTGGGCAGTATAAAATGGTGAAACCCTATAGCAGGTTCTATTGTAAGCCCTGCCATTGGGTTGTATTGCTATACCATCGATCGCCGCACTATACCTTCCTTTGCCTGCAAAAAGTGACATTCAACCCTATTTCCCATATTTGGGATAGGTCAAAGTACAGCCCTGCCATCAAGGCATGGCCTTGCATGAGGCAATGCAAATCATCGTGTTTGGGGATCGCTGAACGTGTACTAACGATTTCATAATTCTGCCTAAAACCCTGCTCATTTTGAGCGGATTATTGGCAAGCGTATAAAGTCGCATAGTGTACTCTTCAGGATTTGACATACAAAGCTACAGGACAGTTTGAAGATAAACTGCCACGATACGTTTTCTAAATATCAGATAACGACATTTTTTAAAGCCCATTTTCAGACTGTATTCGCGATTGTTTTATTTGTAATACTTATCGCCACGATATCCGGAGAAATACAACAAACCGAATTCGATTTTCCGGATCGCCTTAAACCAAAATACCCCCACGGTACAACCGTGAGGGTATTTTTATTGGATGCTTTTTTGCCTATTTAGGCATTATCTGTAGATCGTAACATGTCCTACGATCTCGCGATTCGTTCCATTGTTCAGGCGGATCACATACCAGTAATCTCCGGAGGGCAAAGCCACTCCTTCATAGACTCCATTCCAGGTTTCCCATTGTCGGATTGTGGCTACTTTCCTGCCACTACGGTCATGAAGATCGGTCATGATGTTCGGGTAATGCTCAATATGCAAAGGAGTCCAGGTATCATTTTCGCCATCGTTATTAGGCGTGAAGAAATTTGGCACTTCGATATCGATGAATACGACGACTATCTGTGTTATGGCTTCACACCCATTGGCATCTACTACTTTCACCGTATAGTTTCCGGAATGGGAGAACTGATATACCGGATTCGTACCATTATCATAATTGTTAAAATAATAACGATAGCCTGGCTGTCCGCCTTGTGCCGTAGCCCTGATCTGGTTGAGCCCTTCTTCCACCGCCGTTACGATTAGCGGTTGCGTGGCTGCCACCGTAAAGGTTACATTTTGGGTGCAACCGGAGCTGTGCGCTACCGCAACGGTATACGTTCCCGGAGTAAGGTCATTAAATACAGGTTCCAGCTGACTTTGGCCGTTCAAGGTATAAACGACACTTGAAACCACATCCGGATGTACCGTAATGGTAACGGTATTGGAAGGTGCATTAGCGGCACAACCGTAGGCCACATGGGCCACCGGTTCTATTTTCACCCCGTTAGCCATAGGTACCATCAGTGGTGTAATACAGCCGTTGGCATCCCGAACCACAATAGTATAAGTTTGTCCTCCTGCCAGACCTTCATAGGTCAGTTGCCCGGAAACAAATGGCGCACCGTCCAGACTGGTAGCATAAGGTGCTACGCCACCGGAAATTGCAATGGTAAAGGAAGCATCTTCGTCCCCATAACATACTTCGGGGATTAGATCTGCCAAGGTTACCACCAATGCCGGCGGCCCATTGACGATCACATTCTGTATCCTGATACAGCCGTTACTGTCTTTTACATGTATGGTATACGTTCCCGGTAACAGGGTATCAAATACATTGGAAGCCCCATAATCATTTGTATTCGGTGAAATGGAATATACATAAGGCCCGGTACCTGCACTTACATTCATGGTAATTTTCCCTATAGGATCCGAACCACAAACGACATGTTCTACCACGGGTAACGCGACCACCGGCACCCGCTGTGCTACAGTAAACGGTTCTGTTATTTCACAACCGTTAGTATGTTTTACCTTAAAAATATGGTCCCCATAAGGGATATTAGTAAATGTATTGTCAGCCTGATAGCTACCTCCATCCAGTGCAAAGGTCACATGACCTGATGCTTCTGCATTTACAGTAATCACCAGTTCGTTATCCGGTGTATTGTTAAAACAGCTGTAATTCATTTCATAAGTAGCGCTGAGCACAACCGGTTCTTCCAGGGTGATGGTCCTTCCGATCTCACAGCCATTGGCATCCCGAATGTAAATCGTGTAAGTCTGCCCGCCTGCCAGATTATCATAAATCACTTTTCCGATGACAAAATCATCCGGAAGGTTTGTATTAATACTGGTCGCATAAGGCGCTACGCCCCCACTCGGTTCCACCTGGATAATTCCAGTAGCGGTTCCCGCACATAGTTCTTCGCTCACCACAACCAGGTTACCATCCAGTGCCGCAGGCTCGGTAAGGGTCAGTACGAGGCTTTGATAACACCCATTGGCATCCTGTACCCTAACGGTATAGGTACCTGCTCCCAAATTGCTGAACACCGGATTGGTCGTCCAATACTCCAGATTCGGTGAAATGGCATACATAATGGTTCCGGTGCCTCCGGTAGCTGCAATACTAATACTTCCGGTAGCCTGTCCTGCACATCCTACATCCTGAAGTGTCGGTATGATGTTTAATGGTAATGGCTCGGTAATCGTAATCAGGCCAGAGTCCTTTTCACAATCCATACTGGTCACACGAATCCTGTAATTTCCGGATCCTAATCCGGTAAATAATCCGTCCGGCTGTGAACCGTCGATCATCGTATTGGTAGTTGCCTCCCACAATTCATAGCTGTAATTGCCCAAACCTCCGTTGGCTGTAGCCCGGATAACGGCTCCGGTTTGCCCGGAACAATTGACTATGGCGCCGGTAAGATCCAAAAGAATATGCAGCTCCGGAACCGGGTGAATGGTAATGGTGTTGGTTCCTACGCTACAGCCATTGGCATCGCGTACAAAGTACTGATAACTGCCTGCCCCTACAGAAAAAGTAGGATTTGGCCCGAAATTGATCCCATCGGTGCTGTACTCATAAGGGCTTGTACCTCCGGTGGCTGTTACTGTTATCACGGCATCAGCCGTACAGGTTAATGCTGTTGTTTGTGCCAGTATACCGAGCAGTACATCGGGCTGCGTTATGGTTACCGGTGACGCATCGGCCGTACAGGACCAGTTGTCTTTCACACTGATGGTGTAGGTTCCTGCTCCCAGGTTGGCAAATACCGCACTGGCTTGTGGGCCGGTTGACAACCCGCTTTCATGATGGTATAACGTATACGTATAATTCATTCCCTGCCCTCCGGTAGCGGCAGCGGTAATTGTAGCTGTCCTGTCTCCAAAACACGCTACCGCAACCCTATCGGCGATCGCCGTTGCTGTAATGGGCACCGGCAGTACTAACGTACTATTTTCCGAAACGACACAGCCTTTATCGTCTTTGACATTGACCTGGTAATTGCCTGCGGACAGATAGGTAAACAGGCCGTTACTGCTATAATCTGTGATTATGGTTCCGGTAGCCTGATCCACAAGCTGATAGGCATATACTCCCCATCCTCCGGTGGCCTGGGCCCAGATTTCGCCCCTGTCGTTGGTACAGGTTACACTACCCCGTTCTGTAAGCGTAAGTTGTAGTGCGGCTCCTGGAGCTGCGATAGCGACCCCATTCGACACCTGGGTACAGGACGGTATATCAATAGCGGTTACTGCTACCGTCACGTTTCCACCCGGCAATCCGGCAATGGCCAATGGGTTTACGGAAGTATCCCCGGTACCCGTGGCAATTGGATTGCCTGCACTATCCAATACGGCATAATTATAGCCTCCGGTATAGCCTGAAATAGTAATTTCCAGTGCTCCGGTACTTGCCCCAAAGCAACTTACCGGAACAGTGGCTGTAGCGGCAACCTGCATAAAATCAAAAGGCAGTACGTCATACTGTTCAGTACTAAAACAGTTGGTTGTGGTATCGGTAATCCTGAAATAATAGGTTCCTACTGCCGGCAATACAAATGTAGGGCTGGCCTGTGGTGTCCCGGAAGGTAATAGTTGGTATGTAAAGTTCCCGGATCCCCCGGTAACCCCGATACTTACTTCTTCCCCAACCAGACAGGTGATCCTGCTCTCCATCGTTACCGAAGCTCCTACCATAGGCGTGAAGGACTGGACTGTTGCTGTTGCAGTCCCTTCACAGCCATTGGTATCATAGGCATAGATTGTCATAGTACCACCATTGATATTCGTGTACTGCACTACCGGGCTTGGCCCGTTTTGCAGTACTGCCCCGGTCGCCTCATCTATAAACTTATAGCCGGTATAGGTACCGGATCCTCCTGTGATCAGTGCCGGATCGATCGTAATGACCGCCGTATTGAATGTATTTCCGGTGGTACAGCCAAATTCGACAACACTTACTGCGGCTGCCGGAATTGTAATTGCTGTAGGTGTTGTTACCGTCACGGTTTGTGTCAGTGCACAGGCTTTGGCTGACTGTACTGTAATGTCGTAGTTCCCGGCTGTTAATCCTGTAAATACTGGATTATTTTGCCAGTTCACCCCGCCATCCCTGCTATAGGTATACGGTACATCGCTATTGCCAGGCTCCAGGCTCACGGTAATGGTACCATTTGCAGCACCAAAACAGCTTACGGCTGTAGCCGTGGTTGTAAATGTTACGGCTACCGGTACCTCCAGTTGTACTGCAACCGGGCGTTCGCACGCTGTTGTAGTATCCTGTGTAATTACGGTATAGTTGCCTCCGGCTAATCCGGTAAAGGTATTGGAAGGCCCAAAAGGAACGAGTTCGGTACCGGTGCTATCTTCTAATTTATAGTTGAAATTTCCGGATCCTCCTGCCGGATTCATGGTAATCGTACCGTCAGCAATGCTACAGGCAGGATGTGTCACTACGGGAATTCCGGGAACTAATGGCGGATGTATTTCTATCATAACCGTAGCTCCGCAATCATTGAGATCCCTGATGATCACAGTATGTGTGCCTGCACTGAGATTCGTATAATCAAATGTATCGGCCTGGGTCTGGAATACGCCCCCGTCGAGACTGTAACGGTAAGGTGCTACACCATCGGCTACGCGGGTGACGCGGATGGTAAAATTACCATTGGTCGCACAGGCATCCGTAAGCACTGCCGTGATATCCGGTGTAGGATCGGTCGGTACTGTCACGACGGCTGAAGCCTGGATACAATTGTTGGCATCCCTGATGTATACATTATAATCACCGCCATCGGTAGCCATTATATTGGCAGGTGTCCCTGCCCAGGTTGCGATTGTTGGTGCCGGGCTTCCATCGGGTACCAACTGGTATTCGTAGGGTGCTGTGCCGCCATCCGCAACTGCTGTAATACGGCCTGAACCGGCATTACAATTGGCATTTTTCGTCAGGTGGGCGCGTACTGAAAGTGCTACCGCTGCTTCTTCAATGGTGAAGACGGCCGAGGCCAGCTGACAGCCCTCTATTGACGGGTCTCCGCCTGTTTCGGTAAACAAAATATAATAGTCACCCGGAGCCAGGTTGGCCCTAAAGTCGGTAACGGTAACCGTTTGTCCCGGAGTGAGTCCGGAACTGATACCTGCCGTTCCATTGGGCAGGTTGGTCAACGCATGGTAGAGCTGGTAGCTCACCGCGGTTGTACTTGGATCATAATCGCTGAATTCAAATGAAATACGGCCATCTGCGGCACCCCTGCACCTTACGTTTTCAGGATGCATCACCGGCAATAGTGTAGATTGCGACGGAGTAGGAAGATCGGCCTGCCTGAAATAATGGCATCCTGTGGCATGATCGTAGACGGCAAAACTATAGACGGCTCCGGGAATTAATCCGGTAAACGTATGGCTCAACCCGTCGGTACTATTGGGCACTACAAATCCGGTTGGATAGCGCTGTGCGGGATCTACTACAATCGCAAATTCAAATGGCCCACCCAATATGGCTCCGCCTACGGTTACTTTTACAGTGGCACCGGAAACACAATCGGAGGTGATCAGGTCATATTCTATGTCGAGGGATTCGGGCGGTGAAGCCACGGCAATATCTTTGGTTTCCTTCGGACAGTTATTGGCATCGATGACCAGCACGGTGTAAAAACCAAAGTCTACAACGGTGAAATCATGATCGGTAGCTGTCGTTGGGCCTTCGACATTCAGCTCTTCCCCGAGACTGTTGTACAGTTTGTAAATGTAAGGCCCGGTGCCACCGGTTACTCCCTGGATATGAACAATCCCAAAGAGGGTACCTCCGGTAAGGTCACAGGTAATGGGAGTAATCCCAATGGTATACTCAATCGGATCGGGTGCTGTGATGACCAGGTTTTCGGTAGCGGTACAGCCTTTGGCATCGGTTAGGGTCACCTCGTAATGCCCTGCGGGTAATCCGGCAAGGTAATCGGGATAAGCGGTGCCTGCACCATCTGCAACGGTAATGTTAAAGGGTGCCTGCCCTTTAGTACCATCAATATCCACCCGGATCAGGGCTTTCCCCCCATAACATTGTATAGGATCGGTCGCTGTAACCGCTATTATTTCAGGGAATACGATCGGGTCAATAGTGATGATTGCCGTTTCGGCAGCGCAATCCAATGCATCTGTAATTTTAAACCTGTAGGTTCCGGGTGTAGCTGTAGGATAAACAAAACTGTTGCCTGTTAGCGCGACTTCCGGTCCATAGGGATTGCCATCAATAGCAACCTGGTACCGGAATACTGCAGTTCCTCCGGATAGGGTAATGCTAATTTCGGCTTCGGGTGCGGGGCTACAATCTAAATTCTTGCTGAGTAAGGCGTTGGCCATCAGCTCGGGTTCAATAGTTGGTGTTATAGTCCCTACACAACCATAGGCATCTGTCACGGTAATGGTATAATCACCGGGTACCAGGCCTGCAAATAGTGCGCTGTCCTGTGCTGCCCCGCCATTTAGGGCATACCGGTAGGGTGCTACACCGCCGGCTACGGTTACCTGAATGGTGGCTCCGGAAGCACCGGAACACAGGTTGGAAGCGGCGCTCACGGTAACGGTAAGGGCTTCGGGATCCCTGATTTCAAATGTATCGAATACGAGGCAATTGCCATTATCAGTTACTTTTATTTCATACATTCCCGTGATGGTAAGTGCGTCAAAAAAGCAACTTGCCCCTGTACTGCTTCCTGTGAAAACATCTCCATTGGGATCGGTGAGTTCATAGGCATACGGCAATGTTCCGCCTGTAGCGGCTATGGTTACGCTTCCTCCGTTAACACAGGTTTTATCGGTTACCACTTTGGTCATTTCCAGGGTTTCGGGTTCGGTAATGGTAAAGGTGAGCGGTACGATACAGGTTCCTGTCAGATAACTGTTTTGTACCTGTATGGTGTGTGTGCCCGCCCCGAAATTGTCGGTCAGGGTGAAGATCGGATCTTCGGCACTGTACCAGGTCGCGCCATTATCGGTACTAATCCCGTAATAGGGTTCCCCGATTTCCAAATTTCCACTGTTTTTTACCCGTATGGTTACGGTTCCATCGGCGGCCCCTTTACAGCTCACAGCGGTAACACTGATGAGTTCTGCCTCAAATTTCTTGTCTTCTATGTTTAACCTGGTGTAGTGCTCGCGTTCGCAGATTTCAGGAATCTGGTACACCTCGATATCATCCAGTGCCAGGTCATTTCCTTCTGTCACAATAGAATTGGTACGGATCACCAATTTCAACTGGCTGTTGGGCCCGGGATTCAGGTGAATCTCATATTGGTTCCATATATTATTGCTTGGGATATTTCCGGTATCCTGGGAAGCCACGATGGCCCCTGTATTGTCTACCAGTTGAACCAAAATATTCGGTGGGCTCTTAGTGGTTGGGCTTCGCAGCAGGTTCATCGCATACATTGAAGTAATCAGGTCCTGGTTGGGATAGATATCACGGATTTGTTTTTCGTAAATAACACCTTCTAATCCGGCGACACTCCCTACATTCAATGCTAAGAAACGGCCATTTGGATTCCCGGTATGGTCCCTGGTATTTACCCACGATACATTATTAGGGTTCAGTGCCTGAGTGACGCAATATTCTCCATCGTTGAGTTCGATATTGGGCCCGCAGGTCTTGGCCAGGGTTTGTGATTCATAACAGTATACCGGATCAATATTCGGGATGGAGGTATTAGGCCCTGCCCCAAAATCTTCGTGCAGCAGTATACTATTATTCAGTGGCCGTGTGGCAGTATAATAGGTAACAATGTCATGGTAACCCGGCAGTATCCCGGTAAAAACATTCCCGGTTTGTCTCGGGCCACCATCAATAGAATAGGCATATGTATAGTCGGTACTATCATTGTGCATTGTTATTTCGGCCGTCCCATCACAGTGGTATAGGATTTCGTGGGTAAATACGGGAGGTGCCGGTTCCGGCTCGATAGTGACTTCCATTGAAAATTCACACCCTCCGGCATCCCTGATGTATACGGTAAAGGTACCGGCACCCAGGAAACCGACATTGGAAGGACCATAGGTCACCCCGTCAAAACTATAGGTATATGGTAGTGCGCCTCCTTCGGCATTGGTAATGTGCACCTCCGCCTTATGATTAACCGGATCGCAACTGATATCCTTTGCTACCCCTACGGATGCCTGTAAGGGCTGGTAGGGCCCGCTTACCACAACCGATTGTACCGGGCTTACACAATAGACTTCCGTAACCCCTCCCGAAGGATCGGTAATGGTACGAACTACATACCGGATCAACACCTGATAGGTATTGGGAACAAGGTTGGTAAACAGTCCGGCATCCTGGTACGAGGTTCCGTTGTCAATACTGTATTGCAGAGTAAAGCCATAATCGTTGGTCACGATAAAGGCAATGGTACCCGCCGCTGCATTATAACAGGCTACTGCAGATCCGGTTACTGTAAACTCCGGGGCTATAGGTGCCCCAATTGTAACATCAGTTGTGGCTTCACAGCCCAGGGCATCCCTTACAAGTATGGGAAAAGTACCCGGTGTGGTTACTGGAAATAGGGCATCCGGTACGACACTTCCATTAAATTCGTAGGTAAACGGAGCGGTACCGCCGCTCAGGCTCAGGGTAACTTCTCCGGGTTCACAGGTGATTTCCCGGGTTACGTTGGCCGCTACAACCAAAGGATCGGGACTGGTGATTTCCCCATCTTCGGTACGTTCACATCCAGCATCTATAGTTGCTTTTACGGTGTACAGTCCGGGATTAACCCCGGTAAATGTATATTCGTCATCATCGGGCCCATTTAGAAGTCCCGAATCGGCAATCAGGCTGCTGCCCTGATACAGGCGGTAACGGTATTGTGGGGCACCTTCGGTCATTATGACCTGGATACTTCCGGGCCCGGCAGTACAAGTAGGGCTTTCCCATGTTACTGCCATCGCGGGTACGAGTTCTTTTACCTCAACATCCTGTACTTTAAACGTACACTGATTTGGGTTTCCGGCAAAACCGGTCGCACGGATGTATACGGTGTGCAGTCCCGGCAGCAGGTTATCAAAAAAGGGATCGGCGGTAAAAGGCCCTGCTGCATCGAGGCTTAATTCATAGCCCGAAGCAGGGACATTGGTAACCAAAATGGAACCGCTTGTCGCGCATATTTTGTGCTGTACCTGTACCTGTGGATCGAGTATATTTTTATATACATTAAAATAAAAGGTTTGGAAACAACCATTCTGATAGGTGATTACCATGCGCCATTGCCCTGCAGTATCGGCACTAAACACATTTCCGGTTGCGCGTTCTGTCCAGGTACAGCCCGGACCTACATTCGCACAATTATCCGGTAGCGAAGTCGTACAGGAGCCTTCATCCAGCTGTTGCCAGCTGATACTATCAGCATCGGTAATGGCAATTGTAATGGCGCGGCTATCGCCGGCACCACATAACGCAATTTTAACCATTTCTGTCAAATCATTCGGGCAGGTCACGGTTTCATCCCCAAAAATGGCGATGGGGTTTGTGGCCTGTCCCAGAAAAGAGATGACCGTAATTTTTTCGGTCAGTACCGCACAGGCACTGCTCGCCACCAGAGTATAATTCCCCTCGGCAGTCAGCGTAATTTCGGGATCATTGCCAATTGTACCTCCAGTACTATCATCGGTCCATACGTAGGTATCATATCCCGTTGGTGCGGTAACGAGTACACTGCTGCCGCATAATACGACAGTCCGGTCTTCCTCCCGTATATCCTGTGCTACGGTCACGGTTACTGGTTTTGCCAACCCGGGCAGGTTTTCGCAGGCTCCGGGACTTTGGATGGTGACATAATAGGTCGTATTTATTGTGGGTGCCGGTTCATATACCGCTCCCGTATGGAGTTCGTTTGCAGTACCAAGCGCAGCATCACTATACCATTTGATGACCGGATTGTTGACGACCGTAGTACTGGTAGCAGTTAAGGTAGCCGTTTGCCCGGGACAGATGGTTTGTGGTGCTACCTGTATGTCCGAGGCTACTGATGGGCGCTTGCCCACTAGGCTCACCCCTTTATAATCAGCTCCAACGGTAGGATTGACGAGTTTTTCGCATTTGTTATCCCCACTTACAGTTACCACATACGGCCAGTTGTGGGTCGCATCGGGTACTTCATCCGGGGTAAAGGTTTCACCGGTATGCAACAAAACATACCCTGGTGCCCAACGGTACCAACGGAATACCGGATTAACGACTGTCGTAGTGGAAGCGGTAAAGGTACCCTGCTGCCCATAACATACATATATATGTCCGGCTGTAATATCGGCAGCCGTCGCCTGCGGTTTGAGCACTGCCCTCACCTGTCGGGGTTTGGTAGTGGTATAATTGGGGTTATTTTCACAATATTCATCGCCCTTTACCGTAACATAATAGGAACGGTTAGCCGTAAGCGGTGGTGTGGTAAAAGTAGGCCCTGTCCCTACCTTATTTAGCAGGTTTTCATCAGTGTACCAGTTAAAAACCGGATTGGTCACCACTGAAGTAAATGCATTAAAGACAGCGGGTTGGCCATAACAGAACGATCCACCGCTATCCCCTAAATGTGCACCACTGGCATAGCGTTTTACCACTACGACTACGGGCAGGCGGACTTCACTTTCGCAACCCACTGATAGGGATGCCGCATAATAGGTTGTATTGTGTGCCAAAGGTACTGAAGGTGCAAGCGCAGTTCCGCCTGTAGGCGTACTGTACCATATTACATTGATTCCACTGGCTACTAAATCGGCAATGGTAGGAATCACTTCCCCGGGTATACTACAAACCGTTTGTGGGCTGAAACCTGTTGGCGGTGCTGGTTCGGCACGAATGATTACCCGTACGGTAACCCGTGCCGTACTTTCACAGCCTGTTACAGGATCTGTCTGGGACCCAAAATAAGTGTCTGCATGAATCAAAGCTGTCGATGGGTCCAATAGCGTCGTTCCTGTATACGACGTATACCACTTTATATTGGTTCCTGTAGCCACCAGTTGGGCTACAGTGGGTGCAGCAGCATTACAAAAATTTTGGTAATATTCTGCTGTGGGTGCGCCCGGGAGTGGATGCACCGTTACCGTATGCGTTGCCGACACACTACCGTTACATGCGGTAGCCGTAGCAGTGATGACTGCTTCTCCGGAAAAGGCAGCATTCCATCGAATAGAAGCTCCGGTTGTTGGAGAGACCGATCGGATGCTGCCAGCAGCTGCCGGTGTTATAGTATAACTCACCGGAACTTCATTATTTCCCACGGCATAATACGATGCTGTAGCACCGGCACAACTGAACGAGGCAGGCCCTAAATCAAATGCTACACTATCTACCCGTGGTCGTACGGTCACTGTGTGATTAGCGCTTCGCTGTCCTCCCTCACAACCATAGGTTGTCCCCGTAATCGTTGCGGTTCCAGAGAAATCGGGGTTCCAGGTTACATTTGCAGATGACTGCAAACTATAATTGCCACCCATGTCTTCGAGCGGCAGGGTAATAATTGTTCCAGCTTCGGGGGGTGCTATGCTAAAGACAATATCACCGCCCCTGCGTCCCGTAACGGCATAAAACAGGCTACTGGCTTCTCCCTGACAGATGGATTGTAGCGGAGCACTATCATTTACTTCCTTACCTTTAAAATAGACAGTATCAGACTTGTTCCTCTTGCTCACAACGTGTGTGGCACTTACCGGTATACCGTTACATCCAGTTACTGTAGCGGTGATAGTAACATCTCCTGAAAAATAATGATTGCCCACGGAAGTGACCCAGAGTACCGTACCTGTAGTTGAATTTATACTCCCTACCCTGCCTCCTGTCGGATTCATCGTATAGGTAATCGTACGCCCATAGGGATCTACAGCTGCATACGAAATAGCCGCTGGATTTGGATCTCCACAAACTTCAGAAGTTGCTCCCCGATCAAATACGGGTGGGCTATCTGCGATGGTGGTTACGGTCACAGGTGCCGGGCCGCGTACAAAGTTGCCCGCAGTGGTATAGCCATACTGATAGGTACCGGGCGTCACTCCTGTAAAGTTTGTTGTGGCACTGGTAATTAGTGTCGCCGGATCATAGGGATCGGGCGCAATGGCATAATTGTCGGGTACTGTTGTTCCGGTATACGTAATCTGGATGGTTCCATTAGCGGTACAATAGGAAGGTGTAGCAACCGCCGATAGGCCCGCATCGGTCTGGGCCTGTAAAAGCGGTATAGAAAAAAGCAAGGCAACGGCTAAAACATGTAATTTTTTGATCATAAGAATAGGTTTGTCCCAACCTGATGGCACTTCCTGCTACAAGGCAAAAACCTCCATAGTACCGGAACCAGCAGGTTATTGGAACTATTTAGTGGATTAGGCTATAAAAAAGAGAGCATTACTCTGATATTCCATTTCCAGGGGTTGCGGCGGTATACGCAGTCGTGCATTGGTTCCTGGGTGTATGGCAAGCGTTGCTGTCACCAATACCGGGCAGCATTGGATAGTGGTACTGTAAGGTAGTTTTGTTCTCATTATTTCGTAGTATCTGGTATAAATCAATAGTTTACGGTATAACACATGGCAATAGTGCTCTTGAAAATGCATTTCAAAAGCCTACTGTAAGGGAATAAGTGTATTATTTTTTATTCCTGCCGATAGCATTACCGAGCCCTATTCCACTGGGAAGCGCTACAGTATTCGGTTACTTTGATTTTTAGGGCTTGGGACCTTGGGGATTGTATTATGAGGGATATCCATCATGTTACTGTAGTACTCTTTGGGCAATTTCCTTCGAATAAGACCGTTCGATAATGTATATACGGGTACAAAACTACAGGACAGGAAGAATATAAATAGCCACAATACGTTTTCAGAATATCAGATAAGGACATATTTTAACATGACTTTTAGAAGCTAACGGTTCACCACACCCCCTACTGGTGTTCTTTTTATTTTCGTCGGTATTTCGTATGGCGTTATATAGGACCCCTTGTAACCCCAGTAAATACGGATAGCCACCGCTGGCCTGTATTCCTGTTTTTGTCATTTCTACGACACGTCCCCCGACGTATATTTTGGCGTCCCAAGTGTGGTCGCGACCACACCTGGGACGTGTCGCGACCACACCTGGGACGTGTCAGATGCACACTTTACCGTGGTCGTATCCACACTTTGGTGTGATCGCGACCTCGATTGAACGTATCAGATGCACACTTATCACGTATCGCGACCACACTTTGGTGTGCATCCAATCTCGAATAAAAAATATAATAATCCGTATAAAAACCTTCGAATCCATTTAGCAACCGCGTTTTTATACATTCTTTTCTTATTGTGCAACAGTGTTTTAAACATGAGTCCTATCCTATCCATTATGCCCCATCTTTTACCGTGCTGCATTGCAATATGCATCGAAAGCAGATCGTCCTACTGCTAAGTGAGGATAAAAATAATTTACCACTATTCCACTTCCCTTTTGCTCATTTTTAGATTTTGCCCTCTTCATGTTATTCGCAGAATGAAATATTTGCGATAAAAACCATAGCTATCCTAATAATTTTTATATTTTTGCCAATACAAAGTTAAATTTGTGCTCCCCTTCTTACTGTAAAAACTAATATTGTCTTATCGTATGCAAAAAATTACCACCTTATTCCTATTGGGATTGGGCCTCTATGGCTATTCCCAGGACATCCTTTGGGAGAAATCCTATGGCGGCCAGCACGCCGAATACCTGTTTGATGCCCAGCCTACTGCCGACTATGGTTTTATACTGGCAGGCAGTTCCTTATCTAAAAAAACAGGTAAGAAAACCGAAGACAATAATGGTGATTTGGACTTCTGGCTTTGGAAGATGGACGAGAAAGGGCAGGACGAATGGCAGAAAAACATCGGTGGTTCGGGAGCCGACTTATTGCAAAGTATTCGCACCACGCAGGATGGTGGTTTTATCCTGGCCGGAACCTCCGAATCCAACAAGGGTTTTGCGAAGCTCCATGACGGAAAAGGCAAGGAAGATTACTGGATCATAAAACTCAATGCCAAAGGTGATGAGCAGTGGCAACAAACCTTTGGGGGCAGTGGCCAGGATCGCGTGACGGCAGTGATCCAAACCCGTGATGGCGGTTATTTTATCGGTGGCTCCAGTAGCAGCAGCCCGGACAAAAAGAACCTGCAGGATCCTACCGGGAAATCGGAAGCGAGCCGTGGGAATTTGGACTATTGGGTGATCAAGCTCGATAGCAAAGGTAAAATGGAATGGCAGAAAACAATGGGCGGCCAATATGCCGATATCTTAGAAAGCCTGCAACAAACCACCGATGGGGGGTATATTTTAGGCGGGTATTCCAACAGCCCATCGGGCGTTTTGGAAGACGGCCGTCGCAGTGATAAAACCGAAGAAGTCTTGGGCTATGGTGATTTCTGGATTGTAAAATTAGATGCCAAAGGTGAAGAAGAATGGCAACAGACTTTAGGTGGTGAAGGCGATGATCATTTGTACAGCATCATCCAAACCCAGGATGGCAATTATATCGCAGCGGGGAATTCCAACAGCAACCGCTTACCCAAAGGCGGCAGTACCCGCGACACGGATTTCTGGCTGATCAAACTTGATGAATACGGCCAACCGCTATGGAGCCGTACCTACGACTTTGGCAAAACGGATATCCTGACTTCCTTGACTGAAAATAAAGATCGTACGCTAATGGTGGGCGGGTATTCCAAAAGCAGCAATGTACCGGGCAGCAAAAAGAAAGACAAAGAAGGGATTAACGATTATATCGCCCTCAAACTCTCCGCTACCGGAGACGAGTTGTGGAGTAAAACGGTGGGTAGTAATGGGGAAGACCTGTTGAAGAAATTGGTCGAAACCCGTGATGGTGGCTATATCTTAGCCGGCACTTCCACCCCCAATCCAGCCTCAGTAACCGCCTACAACAAAGGCAACTCCCGGGACCGGAATACAGCTATTGGGAAAAATGACTTTTGGGTGGTAAAACTCTTAGACAAAGACAAGCCTAAAGACAACCGCCTCAACATACAGGCGGTACCGAATCCGGCGCAGCAGTTTACCAACGTGATTGTTGGCTATGAATACAACACCGGAAATCCTTTTGTCTATGACTTAGGCGGTAGGTTACTGCAAAGCTTCGCCATTGAAAACCGCACGGTTCCGGTAGACTTAAGCACGTATCCCGAAGGCATCTATATCGTACAGATCAAAACCGATGTACAGGAAGATTCGGTGAAGGTGGTGAAAGGAATTGAAAAACATTAAAGTTAACAGCATACTTATAACCAATGAAAAAAATATACTTAATCGCATTGCTGCTTGTGGGTGGTGGTGCATTTTCACAACTGGGTAATCCCGGAGAAATCAGATCAGAATTGCCGCAGGTCATTCCACCTTCTCCTACGGTAACGGCATTAATGCGTTTTGAAGAAATGCCGGTTAGCCATTATACAGGAATTCCGGATGTAAGCGTACCACTGTACAACATTCCTACCCATTCAAAGGATATTTCTATTGATATTTCCTTGAAATACCACCCGTCGGGTATCCGTACCGAAGAGGTAGCGGGTTATAATGGCCAAGGCTGGGCACTTTCCGGTGCCGGTGGTACCATATCACGAACCGTAAAAGGGCTTCCGGACGAGTACCTCTCCTATGGAACTGCCGATGGAACAGGTCCCAGAGTAGGGATCTACAATATTTTTGCTGCGACATATCCAAACCGTTATTATACTGTAATGTCGTTGCTGGATGTGGTCGCCATACCAGGAGATAATACGTTGAGTAAATTCCTTTGGGAAGCTCATGAAAAAGGAATTTTTGACACCGAACACGATTTATACCAATATAGCTTTCAGAATTACAATGGGCGTTTTTTTATCAAAAAAGATGGTGGCAGCGCTACGGTAGTACCACTGGATAATAATCCCGTAAAAATTGTGTACAACGAAGGCAGTGGTTTTACGATTTATGATGATAAAGGGTATCGCTATATGTTTACCGTTCCGGAAGAAACCCGAACTGTAACCAATATCAAAAATCAGCTTTTCGTAGGAAATTCTGAAACACTGGGAACTCCAATGACCTATATCAGTGCCTATCAGCTTTCTGCCATTTACGATACCAATGCCAGGTTATTGGCTTCTTATGTTTATGAAGATTTTGAAGAAAATGCCAAGATGACCTCCATTGTTCACAGCAGAATTTCAGATGTAGACCGTCTTGTGGTAAATAATATCCTCGCAAATGGGCCATGCCAGCAACTAATCAATGCTATTGAACCAACGCAGTCGATCCAAATAACATTAAACAAAACAATAACGAAAAAGATAAAGCAAATCCAGATCGTGGATAAAGGTAGTTTACAGTTTACAACTGCTATCGGACGCTCCGACACCAACATTGAGAATCCGGGATTGGCCGCAAAACTCAACACCATTGTATTAACCGACTGGTATGGCAGCACGATTAAAACTACAAGTTTCGAGTATGCACTGGAAAGCCGGATGAAACTAAAAAAAGTTATAGTAGGTACTGGATCTGGTACATTAAAAGAGACTACCGAGTTTTTCTACAAAAGGACACAGGTTACCGGGAAAGATTACTGGGGCTATCCCAATTATCAAGTTTCCTGTAAATATAACGCGGATGGAAACCGGGAAGTAAATAAAAATTATATCGGTAATGATGTACTGCAAAAGATAGCGTATCCTACTGGAGGTTGTGTAATCTTTGATTATGAATCTAATACCTATTCACATGTAGGCAACCAATATTTAGAAGATTTTAATGCCAATCCTGATAATCGTGGGGTACTTAATCTTGGTGAAGTAGCATTAAGCAGTGCCATAGGGCAGAATGTTTTAGACCTCGGATACTTCCCAAATTCACTGCGGTATAGTTTTGATTCTGGTGTTACGACTGGTGGCGTGGTACGTCTTATTAAAAAAAATAGTGCTGGCACGGTAGCAGGAACAACAAATCTTGCCGGACTGACTTGTGATACCGAAATTATCCTGGAAGGGGGCTATTATTATTCGCTGCAACTTAGTTGGTTTGATAGCAATTCTCCTGGCGGAGCCACCATAGGGATGAAAAGCTATTATGATATTAACCCAAAAAAGGAATGGTTGTATGGCGGAGGGATCCGTATTAAGAGAATAGGACATTTTACGGCTGATGTTCCTCAGGGCTATTACAGTCTCAGCGTAAATCAACAACTGCCTTATCAACCTTTACTGGCTAAAGAAAAAAATTATAGTTACCAGTTCCCTGACCGTACAAACCGTAGTAGTGGCTCCCTGGTTTTTATTAAACCCGTTTTCCATTATAGTATTAGCAAGAGACATGGTATTCGCTATTGTGGTGAAAATGGTATTCCTGTTGTAAACCAGCAACAATTCCAATACGATGTATATACCGATTTTAACAACCTGAGTTTTATCAAAACCCAGGGAGCTGAAGTTGGCTATCAATTTGTTACGGTAGGCGAAAGTGGAAACGGAAAGACAGTCTATTCATTTACTTCCCCAATTGATTATCCGGAAGATGATGAAGCCTATGATACCAGCTATCCTTTTTTGCCTTCAACAAACTTTGATTATAAAAGAGGCCTGACTACTTCAGAGCGTGTATACGATAATTCCAGTTTGGCAGGGCGCTTGCTTTCGGAATCCGTGAGTAACTATACTTTTGAAGAGAAAATAGAAACCACCGGATTACGGCTATTTTCCAATAATAATTGCGGCTATTCGAAACGATTTGCAAACTATGCCAGTTATGAAAACCTCATGAATTTGTGCATTGCCAATCCAAGTTCCACTGATTGTAGGTTTAATTGTGGACCTGTTTTAGATTTTGTACAATATTATAAACTTTTGGCTGCGTTTGGCTGGGCCAAACTATCACATAAAACCACTAAAAACTATTATGAAAATACTGGTCCCATTGAAACGATTGAGGAGTATGCTTATAACTCCGTAAATAAAAGGATAGCGTCTCATAAAACCATTACCAACAGCAACCCGTTAGAATTCAAACAAAATGAATACAGTTATGCTACTTTCCCGAACAATAAGATCGCGGAGATTAGTGACATTAAATCCTACGACCAGAATGGCTTGCTTTCAGCAAGCCGGTTAAACTACTCCGGTAGTTATCCCTCAAATGCTGCCTATTTGCCTGCTTCAGTAGATGTATCCAAAGGGAATGAAGTATTGCAACCCCGTCTGAATTATAATGGATATGATGAATTTTCGAATGTATTGGAAGTACAATTACAGGATGGTATTCAAACCAGTTATATCTGGGGGTATAATAAAACACAGGTGATTGCCAAAATTGAAAATATCGGATATGCCAACATAAACGCAGGCCTTATCACCGCAGCGCAGAATGCCTCCAATACAGCAGGAGCTACAGGCTTAGAAGCGGCTCTGACCAACCTGTGTAACAGCCTTCCTAATGCAATGGTAACTACTTATACGTATAAACCGATGGTTGGCGTGAGTACTGTTACCGATCCCAAAGGAGACAAAGTGAGTTATATCTATGATGCTTTTGGAAGGTTGTCTTCGGTTAAAGACAAAAATGGTTATATCCTGTCCCTGAACAATTACAATTACCGAACGCAAAACTAAAATCAGATGAAAAAACAATACCTCCTTATCGTATTATTATTCCCACTACTGGTTTTAGGACAGAGTGCAGATCAGAATTATGTAAAAACAACTACGTATAAAAAACCGATAACCCTGCCTTCTTTTGGGGTTCCTGCAGAAGATGTGGCCGACATCCAGATTACTTATTTTGATGGATTAGGCCGCCCGATCCAACAACGCGCCCACCGGCAGTCGGGTACTGGTAAAGATGTAGTGACCCCGATTTTTTATGATGCTTATGGCCGACAGGTGAAGGAATACCTGCCCTATCCTACCACTACAGCCCCACAGGCCTATGATGCGAATGCTATAACGGGGCAATCGAGTTATTATAGCACACCCGCAGGATTAGGCCAGCCCTATTTTGAAACCACCACCAATCCCTATAGTGAAAAACTTTTTGAAGCCTCCCCTTTAAATCGGGTATTGAAGCAAGCCGCTCCCGGGAATGACTGGGTGATGGGCAGTAACCATGAGGTCAAGGCCGAGTACCATACCAATACTGCGGCTGATGCCGTACGTTATTTTAAAGCCTCGGCAACCTGGGACGGTAACCTCTACAATAGCACGCTGACAATAGCCGGAACTTCGAATTATGCCGCAGGAGAATTGTTTAAAAACACAACCCGGGATGAGAACAACATCCAGACGGAAGAATTCAAGGACAAGGAAGGGCGTGTAATACTAAAAAGAGGGTATAACAATGCGGTACCGCATGATACGTATTATGTCTATGACCGCTATAATAACCTGGGGTATGTAATCCCACCAATGGCTGATGGAATCATTAGTCCAACTGTTTTGGACGGGGTATGTTACCAGTACAAATACGACAGCCGTAACCGTTTGGTGGAGAAAAAACTACCGGGTAAGCAATGGGAATATATCGTATACGATAAATTAGACCGTGTGGTAGCCACAGGCCCTGCTTATTCCCCATTTGGAGATGGGGCACCGGGGTGGCTGATGACCAAATATGATGCTTTTAACCGCGTAGCCTATACCGCATGGTTAGAAGCAGGGCGTCCGTATTACCTGACCAGTGCCGGTCGTAACATTTACCAGCTGGAACACGCCAACCAAACCCTGCTGAATGAAGCAAAAAATAGTGGCACCACAATAAATGGAATCACGTTCCATTATACCAGCCTGGCAGTTCCAAAGTTAGGGTACCATGTACTACAGGTAAATTATTATGACGATTATAATTTTCCCGGAGCCCCTAGTAATTTTACTGCGACGGCTACCGCGGCAGTCTATTATAACAATACCACATTGCAACCCAAAGGGATGCCTACCGGCAGCTGGACGCGCGCACTTCAGGGGGTGAATGCTACTGCTGGGGAAACCGTTTATATGCTGTATGATCTTAAATCCCGGGTAGTACAAAACCATGCGACCAGTTACCAGGGTGGTTTTACCCGTTCGGAACTGCAATATGATTTTGCCGGAAAAATATTGAAAAACATCACCACACACAATATTGAGGGAACTGCAGCAGCAATTACCACCGCTGAAACTTTTGAATATACGAACCAAAGCCGATTGCTCCGCCATAAACACCAGGTGAACGCCTTAGCAGAAGAGATACTATCTGAAAATAGTTATGATGAAAGGGGCCAGTTACTCCAGAAGAAAATTGGCGGAACGGGAAGCCCTTTACAATATGTAGATTATGATTATACAGTACGGGGATGGCTAAAAGCGATTAATTCAGCGGAAGTACGCGGCATCCCTCAAGACCTGTTTTCGTATAAAATTAATTACACCACTGTAGAACATGATTTATGGGGTACTATTCCTAAATTATATAATGGTAATATAACAGAAACATTTTGGAAAACCAGCTCTGATGGGATTTGGAGGAAATACGGTTATGCTTACGATGGGCTAAATCGCTTTATCCAATCCTGGTACCAGCGTCCCAATGAGGCTAATCCCGTTACGAATTCCTATAGTGAAGGGATGGACTATGATAAAAATGGCAATACTACTATTCTGATTCGTTTTGGCGGGCAGGATAGTGCGCCGTTGCAGATGATTGATGAGTTGCATTATACCTATGATGCCAACAGCCCGAACCGATTGATGAAAGTAAAGGATAATACTAATAGTCCACAGGGGTTTAAAGACAGTCCAACAGATACGGATGATTATACGTATGATGCCAATGGCAATATGACCCTGGACAACAATAAGGGAATTACGGCCATCAGTTACAACCACCTGAATCTTCCGGTGAAAATAGTTTTTGGTAGCGAAAGCCAAAAAATTGAATATCTTTATGATGCAGCGGGAGGTAAATTAGAGAAGATTACCACGGATAATACAGTAATTAGAAAAACGTCCTATCGCGATGGTTTTCAATATATGGAAGGGGAATTGGGATTCTTTCCAACAGCAGAAGGCTATGTGAGACGGAATGTTGTCAAAAACCGGGTACAGTTTAATTACATTTATAATTATACCGATCATTTGGGGAATGTCAGGGTCTCGTATACTAAAGATCCGCTTACAACGTCCGCCAAGATTGTTGAAGAGAACCATTATTATCCATTTGGATTAAAGCATGCGAACTATAATTCAGATCAATTGGCATTTCAACCCAATGCTCAGGATGCTATAATATTGGATGCGTTTGTTGACCCCATTCCTTTGGATAATTACTTAAACTATGAGTATAAGTACAACGGCAAGGAGCTGCAACGCGAATTTGGATTGAATATGTATGATTATGGAGCCAGGAATTATGATCCTGCGATTGGTAGGTGGATGAATATGGATCCGTTGGCGGAAAATCATCATGAGAATAATCCGTATATGTATGCTAATAATAATCCGATTATATTTGTAGATCCGGATGGGATGGATTTTACACTTACTGGTGAAGCAGCACAGGACTTTGCAAGGGGTTTGCAGCGTCAACTTTCGGAGACTGAAGCAAGTCAAAATTTTGGAGAAGACCCTCCTAAAAAAGAAAAACCAGGTATTATTAAGCAATTTCTATTAGTTATACCTGTTTTGGGACCTACAATAGAAAGCAGTGATAAAATAGAAGAAGGAGATTATTGGGGTTCTGCTGCAAGTTTTGGAATGGGAATCATGGATTTATTTACTTTAGGGGCTGCTAACAAATATAAAACTGGTACAGCTGGAGTAGTTATTGGAACGGAAGAAATTCTTGCTACAAATGCTACCAAAGCAACAACGACAGGTTTAGCAACAACGGGAAGAAAATTTAGTAAACATTCACTCGAGAGATTAGCAGAACGAGGTGTTACCGTTGATATGGCTGAATTAGCAATCAAAAAAGGGCAAAAATTTTATGACCCACTAAATAAATCGGTAAATTATATTTTGTCAAAAGGTTTTGTTAGTGGAAAAAGTTTATTAGTTGGTACAAATCCAGTAACAGGAGAAATAACGACAGTCATAAGAAGTAGTAAAAATTTAGTCAAAACAAGAATGGTTCCAATAAAATAATATTATGTTATTAGAAAAATTAAAAGAAATACTTTGCAAAGCATTGTTAATGTCAGGAAATGAAAGAGTATTACACATAAAAGAATTTCAAAATATAGTTTGGGACGATAGTTCCATTGAAGAAGATGAGTTAAATGACATTTTAACAGATATAGCTTATCTATTAGATTTTTATGAGCCGAATGAGATATGGCGAAAACAATCTCCAAATTATTATGGAGATGAAAAATTAGAAGATATTTTAAAAAAAGCAATAGAAAAAATTGAACTTTACTTAGGAAATACTTCTACATAAAATTCATGACATTGATATATTATCCTCTATGAAGAGTCCTTGTAATAAGCTGGCGAACGTCTCTGACTTCGCACGGTAATGTTACAGATTAGGTGTTTTTACAAAATAACAGGTAATGTTACAGATTAGGTGTTTTTACAAAATAACAGCGTAACGTACTGAAAAAGAATATAAATTATTACTTATTGAGTATAAAAAGAGACGACCAACTGGTCGTCTCTTCTATTTTTGGACTTTTAAAAAGCCTTATAATGCTTTTGTCATACCTTAGTGTTTCAAATTAGGTCATGAAAATAAAATGTAATTTTTGTAATGGTAAATGCATAAAAAATGGATTTCAATCTAACGGAAACAAGCGTTATAAATGTTGTGTTTGTCAAAAGAGACAGCAGTCTGATTATATGTATAATGCGTGTAAAAGAAGCATTAACCAAGAGATAATTTTATTCACAAAAGAAGGTTTAGGAATAAGAAGCACGGCAAGAATACTGAAAATATCCACCACAACATTATTAAAAAGGATAGTATCAATTGCCAGAAGTATTGCCAAGCCAATTATAAGCAAAGGGAAAACTTATGAAGTTGATGAAATGTGTACTTACATAGGAAATAAGCGAAATTTTATCTGGCTGGTTTATGCATTGGACAAGAATTCTAAAAATGTAGTGAGTTTTAACGTCGGAAAACGAACCAATAAAACGCTTAATCGTGTTCTGGATACTCTGAAATTATCCGAAGCTAAAAAGATATTTACAGACAGATTAAAAAACTACAGATATCTGATTAATGAGGAATTACATTCTGTAAAACGCTTTGGCACCAATCATATAGAGAGAAATAATTTGACACTCAGAACTCATCTCAAAAGACTAAATCGACGGACAATCTGCTTCAGTAAAAGTTTAGTGATTTTTATGGCTGTTTTAAAGATTTACTTTTGGATTTGAGCAATAAAATAGTAAGTTTATCTTCTAAAATCATATTCTTGAAAATTTTGTATTTAACAGGTAAATGCTTGTAAAAATAGTCGCAAAACCCTATAAGTATAAATACAACGGCAAGGAGCTGCAACGCGAATTTGGATTGAATATGTATGATTATGGAGCCAGGAATTATGATCCTGCTATTGGACGATGGATGAATATAGATCCGTTGGCAGAAAATCATCATGAGAATACTCCCTATATGTATGCTAATAATAATCCGATTATATTTGTAGATCCGGATGGGAGAGATTTTACACTTACTGGTGTAGCAGCACAGGATTTTGCAAGAGGGTTGCAAAGTAAAATGGACATTGATCCGCCAAGTAAGAAAAAACCTGCAGGGGGAGAGCTTATAAGTATAGAATCGCAGCAACCCCTTACAGGTTATCCAGGTCAAGCCTTGGATGATCTTATAACCTCGGGCATACAATGGTTAGGTAAGAAGATTATCGGTAGTGATGTATCTAAAGAGACATCCGAAAATTTCCAATTTGCTACAAGTTTAGCAATTGTTATTGTTTCTAAAGGAAAGAATAAGAAAGCGGATGAAGAATTAGGGGAACAAATATTAAAGGCTACTACAAAAGGTAATGAAAAAGGATCTCTGAATGCAACTAAAAAAGCGTTAGCTGAAGCAAAGGAAAAATTAAGATTAAAAGCTGGAGAGAGCTTGCCTAAAGGAGAAAAAGGCAAATTTGGAAGTCCTCAACGTGGGAATCCACAAAAAGGGTATAGGCTTGACCCCGCACATCCAAATGCAAAACCTGGTTCAGGTGAAGAATTCCCTCATATTAATTATTGGGATTATAGTGGAGGCAAAAGAGGTAATGGAGGAATAAGTGGAGCAATACCAATAACACATTAAAAAATGGAAGAATTTAAAATATCAATATTTGAAGAAGAACATAGTCATAGTTTTCCTCCATATAAAACTTTATCACATCAGGAATGTGAAAATTTACAGATTAAATTAGCTCGAAAATATAATATAGTAAAAAAAAACATAGTCTATGAACTTTTTACAAAACAAAAATATTACAGCAGTACAGATGCTTCTGAAAATTTTAACTTAATAGATACTTTAAATAGACTTTGGATCACTTCATTAAATAATGTTTATATAGATTGGTATGGATTTCAACGAATTGATTTAATTAACATTCAGGATTTGAGTAATTTTTTTTATGATATTTGGTATCCTGTTGCAGATGATATAAATATATTTGATGAAAGCTTAGATTGGCTTATTTTTATTAGGCATGATGGAGCTATCTATTACTTAAAAAACAAATAATATTTCAGATTAAGTGATTTTTTAAAATAGTAATAAAATGATTTAAGGATTTGAATTTAAAAGATTAAATATAGGAAGAGACGCCCCGATAATCGTATCTTCTATTTTATGATTTTTCAAAGTTGTAGAATACATGAATAGATTCCAGTGTAAGGGGGCTGTGCTTGACTTTTTCGCTACGGCCGAAGGTTATGTATAGCGTATGGCACCCAAAGAGCGGGAATATTTTAATATGTGTATAATTATACCGATCATTTGGGTAATGTCAGGATTTCGTATACTAAAGATCCGCTTACAACCTCCGCCAAGATAGTAGAGGAAAATAATTATTACCTGTTAGGATTAAAACATGCGAATTACAATTCAGATCAATTGGCATTCCAACCCAATGCTCAGGATGGTGTGGTATAGGACTTTTTGGATCCTGTTGATCCCCTGGATATTCCTTTGACGTGAATGCCTACAAAAAAGGGAAACTAAAACTTAAAGGAAAAATTGAAGAGGAATTATCTTTCGTAAACCTACAAAAGGATTCTTCTGAAATCACTATAAAAAAACAATATAAGTATTTTGAAAAGGATTTATATGTAGAATAAGTATTCTATTTCTAAAAAAAGCAGAAGTAACTCCTAAGTTACTTCTGCTTTTTAATTTCCGCTACTTTCAAATGCAACCCCTATCAATTTAGATCAATAAGCCGGAGGGCATAAAGCCCCCATTTATTTTACTACAACCTCTTCACTTTCATAATCCACATTTTATCATAATAGGAATTATTGATTTTACTGTTGTAGGCCGCTACTGCCTCTTCCCTGCCCTGGTGTTTCTTCAGGTAGACGTACCGGTAATTGTTGGCTGGATTGATAAAGTAATCCGCCTCCAGGCCTTTTTTACGCAGTTGGTTTACAAATCCGGTGGCATAGTCCGGCCTTGAAAAGACATTCGCAATGATATAAAAGCCTTCCTCCTGCCCGGCTATCTGTAATGTAGGCCCAATTTTAGGCATAACAGCCTTTTCCGGGACTTTTGCTGTTTTCACCACCTCATCCCTGACCGGTGCAGAAATCTTCTTTTTAACCTCTTTATTTGCAATCACCGGTGCTTGTTGTACCGATTTTCGTACTGCCGGTGTTGCACCTTCCGGATGTTCTTCCAAATACCTTCTTTTAATTGTTTCGGCACTAATCGTGGAGGCCAAAGCTGTGGTGGAAACGGTGGCATCAGGAACCGGCTGTTGTGGTATATTTATAACCTCACGTTCTTTTTCGGATTTGTGTGGCATGACAGCCGCTGTCTCATTCCCCTCTTCTATCGGATTGTCTACAAACATGATCCAGGTATCCTCGTAGTAAGTATGGTCTGAATTGGATTTGTAAGCACCCATCGCTTCCTGCCAGGTATCATACCGTTTCAGGTAGGCATAACTCATCCCATTCGCGGGATTGGTAAAATGGGCAGCAGAACTAATTCCTTTCGCATTGAGCCCTTTGACAAAAGCATCCCGGTATTTTTTATTTTTATACACATTCGCCACAAGGTAATACCCACGATGTACTCCGCTGATATTTTTTAATTTTCCCTGGCGTATGTTCCCTTTTTGGGCCGCCCGGCTAAATTCCTCCGCTTCGTTATTCTTGGCGGTTGACGTATTTTTTTTCGTAGTTTTCGGTTGTGCTACCGGCTTCGTATTTCCTGAAGTACTGTTAGTATTCGTGGTATTGGAGTTGTTATAACCATTTGCTGCACCCTGTCTGCCTGCTTTCGCAATAGAGTCCTGACGGTATAATAGTTCTTCCAGCATCATATTGGTGGCTTTCAGTTCATTTTTAATCTCCTGGAGCTCTTTACTTTCTGCTTTTACCACCGTGTCATTAGGCGCTACTGCCGCCACTTTTTCGGAAGCCGGCTTGGTTTTCGGCTGAAACGAATAGGCAAATACGATTTCATGGGTTGGCCCCAGATTGGACATGACTTTTTTAAGTCCCTGCTCATACGTGTATCCGATCGACATTCGGTTGGTAATATTAAACCCGATTCCTCCAGCAATTCCATACTGTTCGTCGTAACCGGCCTGTACCCATCCCAGTTTGGTATAATCCAGGAGCATGCTGCCTCCAAACGCTACATCTTCTGCTGAACGCGCACGTGCCATAGCGGTCAGTTTGCCACTATCATTCGCCATACGATGGGTATACATCAGGTGGCCTGAAAATGTTTTCTGTGAGAATTCCGTTAATGACTTACCGGTTTTCAGGTTATAGTCCACCAGGTTTTCCCCGTATACCCCGATATCAAAACTCCCCAAAGAGAGGTTAATGGCCGGTTGGAAGGAAAGCAGTGAGTTATTTTCGATTTGTTGCAATGCCGGATCTGGCATACCCGGAAATGCAGCGCCATTGTCCAGTCCACTGTTATAATAAGCCATATTAAACCCGAAAGTCAATGTGTTTTTTTCGCTCAGCTGAATGCCATAAGCATAGTTCACCAAAGCACCAAAACTACTGATTACCCCGATTTTTTGCTGGTACAATCCAAATCCAATCCCGTTTTTATCATTGATCCTCCCGGAGTAATTCAGGAAGTAGATTTGTGGTGAATTGTCAAACTGTATCCACTGGTTGCGGTGAAAGAAATTCACATAGGAATGATCCTCCCGCACAAAGGAAAAAGTAGGATTCATCAGGAAACGATTGAATTTCAATGCATTTTGGCTGGGTATATCGAATGATATTGCTCCATTGGCCTCCTGCCCGTTCATCAAGGAACAGCTCAAAAAGAGGCATAGCGTTATCAGGTATTTTTGTATCATGCTTATTGAATTATGGTAATAGAACCTTGTCTAATGGATTTACCATTTTTGAAAATCTTATAGTAAAACACGTTGTTTTTATGGCTGTATACCATCGAAGAGACTGGCCAGTTGTTTTGATAGCTAAAGGTCCGGAATACAACTTCCCCGTTGCTGTTATGGATCACGACTTCTACCTCAGGATTATTCACATACGCATTGGGTAGTATCCACTGGTCATTAATACCGTCTCCATTGGGTGTCACCACATTAGGGATCAACACGTTTCCGAGATTGGTATTATCGTTCACTGTTACCTGGAATATTTTTGTGGTCTCACAACTTCCCGAGGTCGCCCTAAGGAGATACGTACCTTCCTCTGAAATTGTCAGCGATGCGGAATTCGATAGCTGTACAGCACCTTTAAACCAGGCATACAATTGCGCCCCCGCTGCCGTTACGGTACGGGAATCTCCTTCGTTAATGCTAAAGCTATCCGGTGCATCTGCCGTTACCTGTGAAGCATCAAAAGGTGTTATTGCCAATGCATTGGATTCCAAGATACAGCCATTAAAGGCGACTTCCAATCGGTAGGTTCCCGGAGTATTGATAACCAAAGTCGTTTCATTGCCTATTGCAGTGTCGGCACCATCCCGGAACCAGTTGTATGTGTATTCGGGGGTTGTGATCGAACTGTGGAGCGTCAGACTCGAACTGCCGTCACAATAGGCATCGGTCGTTGAGATCGTTACGGTATCATCAATTTTTAATTTTACGTCCACGTAATTGGAACTTATTGTGGTATAATTAGGCACTGTAATACTCAGGTTATACTGGTCATTATCATCGGCGACGGCTACCAGGTAATTTTCAGCTGTAGCACCGGATACCGGCACGTCATTTTTCAGCCATTCATAGGAAGCTCCTATGTCCTGCCCTATCAAATCAACCTCACCCATAGGGGTAACGGCTTTAAACGTTTCAATACTCAAAAGATCCGAAGTGGAATCACATTCCATATAGTCTCCTTCATGAGCCACTGTCAGCATAAATCCGGAAGGTGCTTCAATACTGATCAAAGCGTCTTTTTCTATGAGGCACCCGACGGTTTGGCGGACGCTAATTTTATAATCTCCTGACTGACTGATGGTCAGCACATTTGACGTTTCACCATCGATCGGGCTGTTATTGCGATACCATTGGTATTCGGGTGATTGTGCATCCGTAGTGGCCGTGAGTATTTTCTCTTCTCCCGGCAGTATAATGGTTGTGCCCGGGGTATCTACCGTAACCATGATATCCTGCACTGCCAGGTCAATCGAATTGGATTGGGCAGTACAGCTGGAATTGTCGACCGTGACATAATAGGCTCCTGCTACTGCTGCTGTATAAGCAAAGGTTGTGGCTCCGCTAATGGGAAACGCATCCCTGTACCATTGATAGGCATAAGTGGGATCCTGTACCGAGCAGGTCAGGACTGCAGGGCTGTCCGGGCAGATTGCACCCGGTGGCCCACCTGAATCTATTACGGGTGTCAATCCGGGTACCACTATTATATTCACCGCATTGGAATAGGCACTTCCGGGACAATTCCCATAATCAATGGTGGCATAATATGAACCGGCTTCGGTTACGGTAAGCGACGGATTAACCGCGCCGGGAATTATACTGCTCCCTTTGTACCATTTGTATGTTAATCCGGAATAATGCACTGGCGAAGAGGCATCCCCGTTATAGTCGACTGTAATGGTGTAATCTGATCCCGCACAAATCGTTACATTCTGTACCAGTCCATTGATAAAAAAGGGCTGGTTGAATATGAGGTAATGGGCATAAAAAGAACCACTGGATATTCCAACCGCAGTGGGTGCTGAACTCCGGGCCCGGATCCTGTAACTGCCGCCCAATGTGGTAACCGGCAATGCAAAAGATACGGCAGCCGGACTAGTCGTCGCTGTACTGGTTCCCAACGGTATGGCATTTGCAAAACTTCCGGTATCATCGGAGAGTTCCAGGGTAAAAACATTCCCTGCCCCGAGGTTTTCCGGATTCGTAAAAGGAATCTGCACATTATAGTTATTTTGTCCCGGCGAGGCACAGACCTGCGTGAAAAGATATGTTGGAGCGTTAATATTAATATTTTGTGCAAAAACAACAGTGGGGCAACCCATCAGAATGAGGCACACGTAGTGTCTGATCTTATTCATAAGATTCTTTTTTTATTCCTGGTTAAATAAACTTTTGAGAACAGGAAAGCGGAAGCTCATAGGACCGGAATCCTATAAGCAAAAATACTTATCTGTTACAATGGGGATGGGCATTCTATAGTAGTGGGATGATGTTAAAACGAATGGGAATAGCGGATTAACATTGGTACAAAAGTAATTGCTTTATTTAAAAACGCACCATAGTTATTAACATTTTTGTTGCTTACCGATCGTTTTGTGTTATTAATTAGTATTTATTTTTAACATTATACAATACATTATTAGCAACAAAACTTAATTTTTTTAACGACTATAATTATGAAATGTTTACTTTTAAATTATTTCGTATTAATGCTAAATTTGTAAAAAAGTGTATTAATAACTCTTTTCCCACAACCGAAATCTGATTATTTTTATACTACAAATAACCAATCACTACCTATTGAATATCGAAATATGCACTTCCTAATACACTATTAAAAAGCTGGTTAAGGCTATAAAAAGTAATACCGGACGCTAATTTTAGGAGTGTTCTTTTACACCATCTGGGATCGTAATGATCGTGTTGGTAAGATTTGCTCATTCTTATACCGTTAGTATGACCAAAAGGCACTAAAAAACTCCTTTTAGGAGCAGGGTTTCGGATAAATAAAATTATTGTCTGAAGGAATTGTGGGGCGTGTTTTTTTGATTTTATAGTGTCAACTTATCGTATTACACTACTTTTGTTATTCAAAATCATCTTTATGTCCTCTCACCATATCGTACGCGACGACCAGGAACCTGCATTAATTATTGCTAATGGTGCTGCCTGCAGCAAGGAACTATTAGGGCAGTTACTGGAATGGTCTCCTATTGTGATTGTATTGGATTCTGCCATTGAGCGTGTATTGGAGCTCGGCATTAAAGTAGATGTGCTTTTGGGTGATTTTGACAACGGATTTGATCCGCATTTGTATGCAGCCCAGCAATATCCTATGAAGATTGTCCATACGCCAGACCAGGATAAAACGGATTTGGAAAAAGCATTTGATTATTTGATTACCAATGCCATTCCGGCTGTCAATGTGGTGTGGGCCACCGGAAAAAGAGCTGACCACACCATCACTAACCTGACCAATATTGTACGGTTTCGCAACCTGCTGAAAATTGTGATCCTGGATGACCATTCGAAGATTTTCCAGCTGCCGCCCACCTTCCGGAAATGGTATCCAAAAGGCAGCCCGATTTCATTAATCCCTGTAGGGGTTGCTTCGGGAATTACTACAGCGAACCTCAAATATCCTCTTGACAATGAAACCCTGACGATAGGCTACCGAACCGGAAGCAGCAACGAAGCACTGGAAGATGGCATTGTGACGATTACACACACTTCGGGCGACTTACTGCTTATGGAGTGCTTTGATTAATTTTAATGCTTTAAATCGGCCCGGATTACATCAAACAATGGATTGGAAACGGTTTTACTATAGTCCTGCGGTTTACCTGATTTTTGGTTTTCCCAATAAGATGCCGGAGTCCTTCCCGCACCCAGTTCATAATCCATAATATCCCATTCATCTTCCCGGAAACTATAAAAAGCCCAATGCCAGTGATAAGCATTAAAAACAGTGATAAGATCTTGGAGGTATTCCTCTGCTCCTGCCCCGTGGCGATTGACCCCAAATTCTCCGACGAGAATACGGTTATCCGGGATTCCGTACTGTTTTTGCCAATCCCGTACGGGTTTTAAAAAGGTTTCGACAGTATTTTTATCCCAGTAGATTGCGGCGGCCCCTTTTTCCTCTCCGGTTTCAAACAGCCCGGGATAGCGGTACTTCCCGGCATCACTATACGGAAAAGGCCAGGGGGAATACAGGTGGAAAGAATACAGGATTGCAGGATCATTCGGAATAGACTTCAAAATTTTAAATGCATGCGGCTGGGCATGAAAACCGCTATCCAGCACCAATAATAGTTGCGGGGCTACTTTTCGGATGGCCGCTACTGCCTTCGCATAAAACTGGTTCAGGTCCTGTGGAGTATCCCTGATCTGGCGCTCCCATTGCGCGTAATCTCCCGTATACCAATCTTTCAGCTGGATTCCGGTACGTTCGGGCGAAGGTTCATTGCGCAGGTTAAGGCCTACTACCGCCGGATGGTCTTTGATTGCGAATGCGAGGTTTTGCAGGAAAACAATTGCCGAATCCTGTTTTTTAAAATCATTCCACATCGCCCTTTCCTCTACGCCTTTATTATGCTGGCTCCATCGCGAATATGGTAGGCTCAGCAACGTCACAATTACTTTTTCATGTGCTTTTTCGGCAGCATCCAGTTGGGCAATCAACAATTTCAGGTCTGCTGCAACAGGCACAGTAACAGGGTTCTCTTTGGGACCCAACAGGAAATTTCCTTTTTCTTTCTTCGGACGCCCATTGGTATACTTACTGGGCGACAGCCGGATAAATGCGATCCCATATTCCGCTGCGGCTTCAAAATCAGTCGGTGTTACCGGATGTGCGTTAAACATATTCGCTCCCTTACGCTGTTGGTTCCAAAATTCAGCCTGAGTTCCAGGCATTCCACTTTGCTGTGCTTGCAGGGCACTGGTGCAAATGCATCCCAAAATTGCGATTTTCACTATTGCTTTCATCTATTATTGTTATAAAATTACATTTAAAATCATAATCGAGGGGTTTTGCCGTTATACTGTTTTAGAACCAACTTTAAACTCTTATTTTCAGCGTTTAGTATGATTGGTTTTTATATTTTTACGACATTGAACTTATGATGAACGAATTACAGCAAAAATCCATTCGCAGCCGTGCCCTGATAATTATGTTATTTTCGGGTATGATTATATTCAGTAACCTATTGGGTGCTTTGGCATTTGCGGTTATTGGAAACGGACAGGACTATATGTTCTCTATTGCAGAATATCAGAAAAATCCAGGATTGTACCTCTTTCGTTACTACTATGACATTTGCTTTATTTTTGCAATCACCGGCATTCTTTTTTTCACAGGTGCCCTGTTCCTCCGCAAACTACAGCCAAAAGGCCGTATCATACTCACTATCGTTTCCATAGTGCTTATCCTTGAAATTTGGGCCATTTCCTTTTTGATGCAATATGCCCTTCGCGATAATGGCAGCAGCAAACTGATCCTTACGATTGCATTCAATGGCTTATTATGGTCGGCGCCGCTGATTTACCTGATCCGTTATGTCAACAGTGAGGCAGTAATTGCGGCATTAAAAAAATAATTGCAACCGTAATTCTACTAAAAACGGATCCCAAAACAGCAATTTCTTATTGTTGCCATCCTACATCCAAACCCGACAGCCTGATCCGTTGTATATCTACAGCTTTTTCTTTTATCTTTGCTTCATGCAGTTTTCAGAAATTTTAGGACAGGAATACATTAAAAAACACCTTACTACCAGTGCCGAGGCAGGCCGTATTCCGCATGCCCAGCTTTTTGTAGGGCCGGAAGGAAGCGGTACACTCCCTATGGCGATTGCCTATGCGCAATATATTTTATGCCAGAACACAGAAGGGGAAAATACAGGAGGAAATGAATCCTGCAACCTGAAATTCAATGCCGCTGCACATCCCGATTTGCATTTTATTTATCCTATTGCAACCAATGATGAAGTGAAAAGCCGCCCTACCAGTGCTGCTTTCATGAAGTATTGGCGGGAATTCATCACAACCACACCCTATGGAGGCCTTTTTGACTGGTACAAACTCATTGGCATCCAAAACAAACAAGGACAGATTGGTGTGGATGACGCGCTGGAAGTAGTAAAATCGCTTTCGCTAAAATCGTATGAAGGAGGCTATAAAGTCATGATTGTATGGATGGCCGATAAAATGAATATCGCTTCTGCAAACAAGCTATTGAAAATCATCGAAGAACCACCTGCAAAAACGCTCTTTATACTGATTTCAGAAAATGAAGAAGATATTATCCAAACGATTCGTTCCCGATGCCAAACGCTTCACTTTAATGGCCTTAGCGAAAGTGTAATCGCACAACAGCTGATCCAGCAAAAGGGTATGGAAGCTACGGCTGCCAAGAAAATAGCCCATCAGGCGCAGGGAAATTACACCAAAGCCCTGCACTTACTGCATCAGGATAGTGACGAGCTGCCTTTTGAGGAATGGTTTGTAATGTGGGTTCGTGCTGCCTTTCGGGCAAAAGGAAATGCTGCTGCAATCCAGGACCTGATTGTATGGAGTGAAAATGTGGCTGGACTGGGCCGTGAAGCGCAAAAAAAATTCCTGCATTTTTGTATTGAAATGTTCCGACAGGCATTGCTGCAGAACTATCAGACACGCGAGCTGGTTTTTATGGAGCCCAAAGTGGAAAAATTCAAACTGGAAAATTTTGCCCCTTTTGTAAATGGTGGCAATATCAATGACATTTTCAAGGAGTTATCCGATGCCATTTATCACATTGAGCGCAATGGAAATGCCAAAATTATACTGACTGATTTATCTATAAAATTGACTCGTTTAATCCATAAAAAATAAGACTATGAATTTTGCTGTACTTTTGGTTTTGCTGTTTTTAGCGGTTACTTTCTTACAATCCGGTTATGATAAGATCATGGACTGGCAGGGCAATATTGGATGGCTCAAAGGGCATTTTTCCAGTACTTTTATCCGGAATCAGGTACCTTCAGCATTAGGGGTTGTTTTGGTACTTGAAATGATCGCCGGGATTCTTTGCTTAGTGGGCGTAGTGGAAAATTTAATGGGCACTGGTACGGTTTTCGGGCTTTCCGCCTGCGTATTATCCTGTGTTACATTAGGAATCCTGTTATTCGGACAGCGTATTGCAAAAGATTACGACGGCGCGAGAACCATCGTAATCTACTTTATGCCTGCTCTTTTTGGGGTGTACCTTTTGCAATAAACTCCCGGGCTGCCCGATAGATTTTCAATTCATTCCAAGTAAATTCATCACCATACTTTTCCTTTAGCATTCCGGCTGAATGGTCTTCATTTTCGTCAAATATTGTTGCCAACACTGCAATCTTTGCCTCGGGAAGCATACGTTCTATGGGTATATCACCCGATGCTACCAATTTGACAAAATGACCGTATACTGTGGTAACCGAAAGCTTTCTTAACTGTGCAATCTGGTTTATATTTTTATGTTCTTTCCATAATTCCAACGACATCTCGACCGTCGTTTTCCGGGATTCTTTCGGGCTGGTGGTTTTATTTCGCGTTACTTCAATAGGAGCTTCGTTATCCTGACTTTCCTCTGGGCTTTCCAACAGATTTGAACTTTGCCTACCGGCATCACGAATTACCTTTAATTTCCAAGGTTTGTACATGCTGATTTCTTCGCTACGCACCGAATCCCGAGTTATTTCTTTGCCTGCCAATACCTGACGCAACATAAGCCGGGCACGCATCAGCTGCAAAACTGCCTCAATCTGCAGTTCTTCGATTTCAACAATTTCTTCATAAAAGGCCTTAACCTTTTTCTGGTTTTTTACTTCATCTTTTTTCTTTAGCAAACTGTACACGATCCCGTCCAGCGATTTAAAGAAATAAGTATAAGCCGCTTCTACCCTTTCTGCAATAAAATCCAGGTCAAAATCCTGTTTTCGGAAGAGTGATTCCAGCTGGTTCAGGAATTTTTGGGAGGGTTCTATCAACGTCCGAAAAGCATTTGCCTGCGCTGCACCCCATTTGGCATGTTTCATTTTTTCCGATTTGGATCCTGAAGTGGCATAGGTATTTTTATGCAGGTCCCACTGATCAGCCAAATCCCGCCATTCAAAGGCATTCCGGAGGTAATTGAACAAAAATACACGGGTTTCAATTCGAAGGGTTTGCTCGAGATGCCTGTCTTCCGTTTTTGTATTCGCATATTGCATCACGTCATCATCATTGCTAATGCCATTCATACGCATCTCAGAAAGCAAAATTAAGCCTCCTAATGAACGCAAACGCGAAAGAGCCACATAGGCCTGCCCAGGCGCAAAAACCTGCGATACATCGAGAATAGCTTTATCAAAAGTAAGCCCCTGACTCTTATGCACCGTGATTGCCCACGCCAGTTTCAATGGATAATGCACAAAAGTGCCTAAAACCTCTTCTTTTATTTCGCGGGTATTTTCGTCCAGCGAATACTTAATGTTCTGCCATTCATAACGATCCACCTCGATGGTTTTATCTTCCGCAGGAAAATAAACCCGTATTTCGCCTTCATACAAGGACTGGATTACTCCTGTTTTTCCGTTGTAATAATTTTTGTCCATCGACAGGTCGTTCTTAACAAACATAACCTGCGCCCCTACTTTTAATTCCAGTTTCATATCAATTGGAAACAGTTGGGCTGGAAAATCATCTGTAATCTCTGCTTCGTAACTATAGGCTTTAGCCTCGAGCAATTCGAGTTCTTTCGCATTAATCTCATCTGCCTTAGCATTATGCGTCGTCAACGTAATGTATCCTTTGTTTTTACGGGTATCAAAATTAGGCTCCACAAATTGATTGAGCACACTCAGGTCCTCTTTCGTGATCCGGTTATTTCGAAGGTTGTTCAAAACAGTAATAAAACGAGGATCTTTCTGACGGTATATCTTGGTTAACTCAATATATAACAATGGGTTATCCCGTATTACATGCGCGCTAAAAAAGAAAATGCTCTTATAATAATTTTTAAGAAAGGCCCATTCTTCCTGCTTTACAATTGGTGGCAACTGAAACAGATCTCCTATAAAAAGCACCTGAACTCCTCCAAAAGGCCGGTTGTTCTTGCGGAGGCTTTTTAAGACAAAGTCAATAGCATCCAGCAGATCGGCGCGTAGCATACTAACTTCATCAATAATCAACAATTCCATAGCATTAAAAATGGCCTTTCGCCTGGAATTGGTATGCATAAAGTGCCGGTGGAGCGTATTTTTGGTCTCAAATTTTACCCTGTCAAAACTGGGCGGATTAGAATATTCGGGAATAAATCCGGCAAAAGGCAATTGAAACATCGAATGTATGGTTACACCACCTGCATTCAGGGCAGCTATCCCTGTAGGTGCCACCACCACTACATTTTTATGTGTGGACTCAATTATTTTTCGCAATAATGTTGTCTTTCCTGTGCCGGCTTTTCCTGTCAGGAAAAGAGAACGCTGGGTCTGATTGATAAATTTCAGCGCATAATCAGCAGGCTCAATCGCATTTTCCATTTTAATCCTTAATTATCAGTATTATAATCTTTTATACAACTAAAAAATGCCTTCTTTAGGGAAGGCATTTTTTATGTTTTCAGCGCAGAAATTATTTTTTTTCTTCTTTCTTATCATCTGTTTTTAAGGCTTCCGGAGCAACTAAACGCCCATCTTTCTTAAACTTCTCGTTGATCGCTGTTACGACTTCTTCAGTAATATCATATTTGTCTTTAGCATAAAGGATCGTTGCTGATTCTCCTGTACCGTAGATGTAACCATATCCTTTTTGTTTGCCATATTCCTTGATGTACAATTTTACTGATTTTACCAGTGTATCCATTTCTGCTCCACTTTCACGTTGCAATTGTTGCATCATCGCTTGTTGCTTGTAGGTAAGTTCCTGCTCTCTTTTTTGCAGAGCAGCACCATTTTGTTGCGCCCAAGCTTGTCCGTTTGCTTGTGCATTTCTTTGGAAATTAGCAGCATCTGACTGGAAATTCTTGATTTCTAAATCAAGTTCTTTACCCATCTGTTCTGATTTCGCCTTATATTTTGCTTCAATGTCTTTTGCCTGTGTGTATTCATCTAATAATTTAGATGTATCGATATAAGCAGTTTTTTCTTCACCACTAACTTCTGTTTTCTTATCACAAGAAATAATTGTCAATGCAAGTGCAATAAATAAAATTGTTTTTTTCATTCTAACGGTTTCTGATTTAATTTTTGTAAATGTATAAAAAAAAGTTTCAAACTCATAAAGTTGTTAAATGTCATTTTTGGCAATAGAAAACAGGAATTAAACAGTTTTTATCTATTATAAGTATTTTTTATAATTATTAAAAACCCATAGCAAAAGCCTATAAAAATAGAGTTATTATAAAGCCTCCTGCTTAATTTTCTGATTTTAGACAGCAAAATACACATTGTGTCGCCAAAAAGTTGCTTAAAACGGCTGTATTTTATTTTTATTCGTTTTTAATTATATAAATATGGGATGAATACTCCAGATGCTCTTTTGCCTTACGATTGGATCTCCAGCCTGTAATAAAAGCCTGAAAAAAATTCATCTTCCCATTTTTATATTTTTCCGATAATAAACTAACGTAATATGCATCAAATTTCATCGGAAGGATTTTAATAACTTCCATATGTTGCAATGCAAACAATTTCCGGATGGCTGTTTTTGAAAAATGCCATAAATGTCTCGGCACATCAAAAGCTGCCCAATATTTTCCATAATGCTTTGCGTCATAAGAATTAAAATTTGGTACAGCCACAAACAGCGATCCTCCTTTTTTAAGCAATCTTTTTAATTCTATAATCTGATTGTCCGGATTCGGCACATGTTCTAAAACGTGCCACATTGTAATGACATCAAAAGAATCATCTTCCAGTTCGCTCAAATCGGATACAAAAGAAACGCCTTTTTGGACGGCACTATTTTTAGCTTTTTCATTAGGCTCTATTCCCACGGCATCCCAGCCATCTTTTAGCATATAGCTTAAAAAATCACCGGTTCCTGCTCCTATATCCAATATACGCCCTTTCTCTGTATGATAGCTATTAATAAGCGTACGTTTGTTTTTTAAGGCTATATTTTTAATAAAATGGTAAATTTTCTCAAAAAAAGAACGTTTACCATCTGTATGGGAAATATAATCCTCGCTTTCATAATACTTTGCCAACTCAGCACCCATTGGTTGCGGGGTCGTAATGAGCATATCAAGCGTTTCATTATGGTATAATTCAAATTGTTCTTTCGAAACAGAAAAATCTGTCACAGACAGATAGGGTTTTAAGCTTGTAGCGTCCACAGCGGTGCAAAAGTATTAATTAATAGTATACAGGCATTACTTATACCTGAGATATTCGTCTTTTAAATTTTTCAGGAATTTTATAGCGATATTTTCATATAATGAACCTTCTGCCAGGCAATCTTCATTGGAAGCATTAAGCATTGATATGGCAACAAATTTTCCCTGTGATCCTATTTTCATGTCTTGTGTTTCCTCCGTACTCACCATGAATTTAGAAATATCAATATATTTTTCTAATTCTGCATTGTCGTACATAATAATCTTATACCGGTTGGAATCGATCGTAACCCAAAATTCACGAGTATGATATCCTGCCAGACTGAATTTATTAGTTACAAATTGATCGAACGGTAAATTCCTGAGGTTATTTTCAAAAACAAAGGCTGTAATATTTTTTGTTTCATATACGTCCTTTCCATTGGTTGTTACTAAAATATAATCGTCGATTTGAATCACATTTCGCGTACTCACACAGGAAGTGAGCATAAAAAATAAAACTAAAACGGAAAGCATCCCTTTATTCATAGTAGTTCACAGAGTTTGTTTCACGTGAAACATTGTACAATAATTTATTTTACTTAGCGACCCATATAAATTAGCAATACAGAAATATCACTTGGTGCTACGCCACTAATACGGGATGCCTGAGAAATGGTCACAGGACGGATCTTGCTTAGTTTTTGCTTTGCTTCAATAGACATTGATTTAATTTTAGTGTAATCGAAGTTTTCAGGAATCTTTACATCTTCCAAACGGGTAAGCTTATCTGCATTATTTCGTTCTTTCTCGATATAACCCGAATATTTCACCTGAATTTCTGCTTGCTCTAAAATTTCCTGATCAACATCGTGCGTAGCAATATATTCTTTTACTTTTTCAAACTTCAGGATATCATCTAAGTTTATTTGTGGTCGGGAAAAAATCTTAAACATTTTATCCGACTGTAGCATTGGAGCAGTTTCTTTTTCTAACAGTATTGGGTTAGCTTCTACTTGCGTCACACTGGTCTCTTTGAAAAAGTTCACCATGGCTTCTGATTCTTTTAGTTTTTTCTCCATTCGTCTCAATCGTTTCTCTGAAGCAAAACCAATTTCGTGCGACATCGGCGTGAGTCTAAAATCGGCATTATCCTGACGCAGCAACGTTCTGTATTCCGCTCTTGACGTAAACATACGATAGGGCTCTTCTGTCCCTTTGGTAATCAAATCATCGATCAGCACTCCGATATAAGCTTCATCTCTTTTCAGAATGAATGGATCTTTTTCGTGTACTTTGAGATGTGCATTTATTCCGGCCATCAGTCCTTGCGAAGCAGCTTCTTCATATCCGGTAGTACCATTGATTTGTCCTGCAAAATACAATCCTTCTACCAATTTAGTTTCAAGAGTGTGCTTCAATTGCGTAGGCGGAAAATAATCATATTCGATCGCATAACCCGGGCGGAAAAATTTTACTTTTTCAAAACCTACAACAGAACGCAGTGCTTTGAATTGAACATCTTCAGGCAAAGAAGTAGAGAATCCGTTTACATACACTTCAACGGTATTCCACCCTTCCGGTTCTACAAAAAGCTGGTGTCGGTCTTTGTCTGCAAATCGATTGATCTTGTCTTCGATAGAGGGGCAATAGCGCGGACCCAGACTTTTTATCCTCCCGTTGAACATCGGAGAACGGTCGAAACCTTCTCTCAATATATCGTGCACCTCTAAAGAGGTGTACGTCATGTGGCACGATTTCTGAATTTTCAATGCGTGTGTCTCATCAGAATAAGAAAATTTATCCGGCTTTGCATCACCAGGCTCTTCCCTCATTTTGGAGTAATCCAGAGAACGCCCATCGACTCTTGGAGGAGTTCCTGTCTTCATTCTTCCGGCTTCAAATCCTGCATTCACCAAATCCTCGGTAATGCCGTATGCGGCACTTTCCCCTGCTCTACCGCCGCCAAATTGTTTCTCCCCAATATGGATCAATCCATTCAGGAAAGTCCCATTGGTGAGTATCACTGATTTCGATCGAATCTCAAGTCCCAGGGAGGTTTTGATTCCTTTTATCTTTCCATCTTCAATAATCAATCCCTTAACCATTTCCTGATAGAAATCAAGATTGGGTGTTGCTTCCAGCATCAATCGCCACTCCTCTGCAAAACGCATTCTGTCGCTTTGTACTCTTGGCGACCACATGGCCGGACCTTTGGATTTGTTCAGCATCTTGAACTGGATTGCCGTCTTGTCAGAAACAATCCCCGAATAGCCACCCAAAGCATCGATCTCGCGAACGATCTGTCCTTTGGCAATTCCGCCCATGGCAGGATTGCAGGACATTTGTGCGATGTTCTGCAGGCTCATGGTAACCAATAAGGTTTTCGACCCCATATTAGCGGCCGCTGCCGCGGCCTCAGAACCAGCATGACCCGCTCCGACCACAATCACATCATATATCTCTTGAAACATTTTCTTTTTGATTTAGGTTTTCCCAAACCCGATATGGGCTTGTTTTGCTTCGTTGTTCCACGTGGAACAACTGATTTTTTACTCTACATTTTTTATCCGATAACGCAGATAAAAATATTTTAGCTGTTTAATGTTCCACGTGGAACATGGCTATTTTTTCATCTTCTTTGCTTCGCATTAATGCTGCGTCAGCATCACTCTTATCCTTATAGCCGCTGTAGTGTAATATGCCATGCGCTAATACTCTTCTCAACTCCTCCTCAAATACTGTTTTGAAATCTACCGCATTGTCACGCACTCTTTCAACAGAAACAAAGATGTCCCCATTCAATTCGTTCCCTACAGAGTAATCAAAACTTATAATATCAGTGAGGGTATCATGATTCAGGTATTCCAGATTAATTTTATGGAGGTATTCATCATAACAGAAGATGTAATTGATTTCTCCTTCTTTCTTGTTTTCAGAAAGAATCACAGCGGACAGCCATTGCTCATAAGCAGGTTCGTTGTCCAGTTCAAAGTCGGTTTCGTAATTGAAATTAATCATTTTTCTTGAAATACAGTTGTACTTTTTTGTTATAATTTGGGCGCAAAGGTAAGCTTTGTCTATTTAAAATTTCTATACTATTCAAATAATCTTGTAACGCAGGACTCAACGGCACAGCTTGATTATTAAAATCTTTTTTATTCGTTTGAGACTGCCTCTTATTCTCTTCGCCTTGTTGTTGTATCGCATTGTCCAGTTTCAACAATTCATGATTCAGGTTAAGCATCTTTTGCAGCGTCTCATTTTTAAATCCTTTATTCAAAAGTTCCTTCTCAATCTCTTTCATCTTGTTTAAAGCATTCTGCCCACTACCACTCATTCCTTCTTTTTGTAGTGTTTTCTGTAATGCTTCTTTCAGTCGCTGTTGCTCTTTATAGATCTCAAAAACATCATTAGCTTCTCCTTCACCATCGGATCCATTTTCGCCTTTGTTGCCTTTTTCACCTTTACCTTTATTACCAGGCTCACCATTTTTACCTTCTTTTCCTTCCTTACCTTCTCCCTCTTTTTCGCCTTTCATTCCCTTCTTCATTTTCTCTCCAAGCTCGCCCTGCTTCTTAATGATATCCGGTAATTGCATTCCCTGACCTTGTCCAGGCTTAGGTTTGCCCTTACCCACACCCTGCATCTGCATTTGATTTTGCATTTGATTCAAGACTTCACTCAAAAAGTCGGCCAATTTATTTGCAGCTGTAATGGTGTATTGCTGGTGCGATACTCCTTTTGGAATCTGTGAATCCGCTAAGGTTTCAATTGACTTATCTAAATTGTAATGTACATTACCTACTTCAGAAGTGATGATCTCATCAATTTTAGGATTACGCAGTGACATCGCAAACAAGCTATCGTCCACGTGCCTGAATTGTAGTTTTAAATCCTGCTGCAATTTCAGGTTCTTATTGTACGAAGGGGCACCTCTTTTAGCATTCTTAAATCTACCCATCAGATCCTCCTGAGAAAATGAAAATGCTAAAAGGTTATCTAAAATCTGACGCAACATTTTTACATCTTCTTCTAATTGCTCTGCTCCTTCCATTGCCATTGCTTCCATCATTTTACCGCCCATTTTCTTCATCTTATCGGCAGCACTTTTTTGTTTTGCTTTGGCTTTACCTGAATCTTTTTTCTGCAATTCATCTACAGATTTTTGCATGTCTTCACTGATGCTCTTCTCCTCTTTCTCATCCGACGGAATATCCATTGGCGTTTTAAGGTCGTTATTCTCCTTGTCCAGATTTTTAAGATCTTCTTTAATTTTATCAAATTCCTTATTCAGATCCTGCTGTTCTTTAACTGCATTTTCTTTCTTATTTTCATCGGCAAGTTTATTTTCTTTTTCCGCTAATTTATTCAACTTGTCTGCTAACTGTTCCGCCTTTTTTTCTACATAAAAACGTTTCGTCAGCTCCACTAATTGCTCCAGGTTTTTATTTTGATCTTTCGATGCCTGTTTGAATTTATCAATTTTCTCAAACAGTTCTTCCTGATTAATTTTGTTAGTAAGTTCCTTTAGCTCGTCTAATAACTTTTGGTTTTTCTCGATTTCCTTATCTGCATTTTTAAGACGCTCCTTTAGCGCTTCCTTTTGTTCCTCTTTTTTATCGGTTTTGAACTTGTCCAGATTATATTCCAGTTTCTTTGAAAACTCCTTCATCATCTCTTCCTGTTGTTTCTGGCGTTTCAAAAATTCCTGTATTTTTTGTTGGTCTTTAAACTCAAGGCTATTCTTTTCCTTATTCATTTTTTGCAGCTTGTCCAATTCATTCATCTGCTTATCCTGATTTTTTAAAGACTTTTCGAGGCTATTAATATTGCTATTTTGCTCCTGCAATACTTTGTCTTCATTCTCTTCATGAGTTAATTCGCGATGTCCAAAAACAGTGGATTTTGTACTTTTGAAATTATGAAGCGCGTCATTATCGAATACCTCAAAATAATATTCATATACTATTCCATCATCTATCTTTAAATTCCCGGGTAATGTAAATACAAACTGATCGAATGCTTCATTTTTAATCGCAAGATTTGCCTTTCGTATTTGTTTCGGCTGATCTATAGGATAGAATACAATCTGTAATTTAGAAAGTCCATAATCATCGGATACCTGACCTACGACCAGGCTCTTTCCTGCTTTAATAGAATCAGGAATAGCATTGATTGTGATTGTAGGATACTGATCTTTGATAACTCCTACCTGGTAATTCAGTTTTTCATGATGTTTCACGTTAGAATTGGAGGTAAGGATTTGATATTCTGTATTTTGAGTAATATTTTTGGTCAATGTAAAGGTATTACCCTCATGTAAAAACTGGCTGCTGTGCTGAAAATCAGTCCATTCCACCTCTTTTGTGGTTTGTGTCGCTAACTTCCAGGTAATCGCAGTACCCTCGGGAACAATTGCGTTCCCTGTTCCTTTCACAACTTCTGGTTTCTTATTCAGATATGCGGGATACCGAAGCAGCATTTCAAAATTGGCAATTGTAGGAACCGCAATAACTTTAAGCTCATAATCCGGGGATGCTACTGTATTTGCCTCCACGTGGAACATTATGTTAGCAACTGGTTTTGTAAAACGATATTGAAAAACACCGGGTTTTACATTCTCCAGAAAATAACTTTCATTATGAATATAAATCATCGCATTCTCCGGGATAACACTGCCCGTCGCTTTAAGCTGTAATACAAAATCCTCCCCTTGCTCTGTTTTCAAATCCCGGTTTAAGATTACAAACTGAAAAGGAGCTGGTGGCGTATAGCGATTCTGATAATGTACCACCCGATCAAGGCTGTTGGTAATTATGCCACTATTGCCCGATACCATAAAAAACAACAACAGCAATAGCGGAATACTCGCCCAAGGCAGGTACTTCCGATTCTGCTTAAAGCTTACTGCATTTACAAAAGGGATGGGTTTTAGGTTATTTGCTTTTTGTACTATGGAAGCAACTAAAAGTTCCGACTTCTCATCATGCCTTGAAAGCTGCAGGAAGTTAGTAAGACGGTCATTAATTTCCGGAAAGTGATTTCCAATAATCCGGGAAGCGGTATCATAATCAATCCCCTTTTGGAGCCGGAACAATTTAAAAACAGGAAACAATATGACTCGTGCCAGCAGTACAAGTTCAACTGCGATAAATACCCAAAACAATACTGTACGTCCGATCGATGGTAACCACAGAAAGTATTCTACCAGCAAAGTGATAATAAAATACAATACTCCGAGACCAATGAAAAAAATAAGACCTTTCAGTAATTCGTTGGAATAAAACTTCCTAATAAAAGCTTCCAGCTTTTTAAAAATGATATTTTCTGCTTCCAAAATTGCTCAATTGTTTATAACCGATAAATGTACGATTTTATCTGATTAATTAAAATCATCCGAAATCCAGATGTTAAGCACTTAAAGCAGCGAATTTTAGCATACGGGCAGAAGATTGTAGGTGATGAAATTTTGAAATTAGTATCTTTGTTGGATAAATTATCAAGAAATGTCGAAGCAAGTTCGCGTGCGTTTTGCACCCAGCCCTACAGGTCCTTTACATATTGGTGGCGTAAGGACCGCATTATTCAACTATCTGTTTGCCAAAAAACATGGTGGTGTATTCTATCTGAGAATTGAAGACACCGATCAAAATCGTTTTGTTCCGGGTGCGGAAAACTATATCCTGGAATCCCTGGAATGGTTAGGCATTGCTCCGGATGAAACAATTGGTAAAAACGAAAAATTTGGCCCTTACCGCCAGAGTGAACGAAAAGAGCTTTACAAACAATATGCCGATCAACTGATTGCAACCGGCTGGGCTTATTATGCTTTTGACACAGCAGCTGATTTGGATCAGTTGCGAAAAAATGAAGAAGAACAAGGAAAAACTTTTATCTATAACCATCATAACAGAGAAAAGCTGGATACTTCGCTTTCAATAAGTCAGGAAGAAACGGCTAAAAGAATCGCTGCAGGCGAAGAATTTGTAATTCGTTTTAAAACACCAGTAGACGAAATCCTGCACCTTAAAGACATTATCCGTGGTGATGTAAAGTTCGATACCAATTTGCTGGACGATAAAGTACTTTTTAAAAGCGATGGCATGCCGACGTATCATTTGGCAAATATCGTGGATGACCACCTGATGGAAACCTCACATGTTATCCGTGGTGAAGAATGGCTTCCTTCTATGCCCCTACATGTTTTACTGTACCGTGCCTTTGAATGGGAAGCTCCGGAATTTGCCCACCTGCCACTGATTTTAAAACCGGTTGGAAATGGAAAACTTTCCAAAAGGGATGGCGACAAGCTTGGTTTCCCCGTATTCCCATTGGAATGGAAAGATCCGAACAGCGGAGAAGTTGCCTCAGGCTATCGTGAAAAAGGATTTCTTCCAGAAGCGGTTATTAACTTTTTGGCTTTATTGGGTTGGAGTTCCGGTAATGACCAGGAATTATTTACTCTCGATGAACTTGTTCACTTTTTTGACCTGGATCGCGTTCATAAAGCCGGGGCAAAATTTGACCCTGAAAAAAACAAATGGTTCAACCACCAGTATTTCCAACGCGAAGACAATGCCCTTTTAGCGAAAAACCTGAATCATATACTATTGCAAAAAGGAATAAACAGGCCTATTGAAGTTATTACTGAGATTGTTGGCCTTGTAAAGGAACGTGCCACATTTGTACAGGAATTATGGGAACTATCTGATTTTTTCTTTGTAGCACCTACAAGTTATGATGAAAAAGCGATCAAAAACTGGAAACCAGAAACTGCTGAATTAATGCAGCGCCTGATTGGAGTCCTCGAAAATACACTTGACTTTACAGCTGTTCCTTTAGAAACAACAATTAAAGCCTGGATGAGCGAAAATGAGATTGGAATGGGCAAGATCATGCAGCCGTTGCGTTTGAGCCTCGTAGGCTCTTTAAAAGGCCCTCATTTGTTTGATATCATGGCCGTGATTGGAAAAGAAGAAACCATACAACGTATTGAAAGTGCTATCGCCGCATTATAAATCATTCATCTCTGATTAAATAATAACCTTCCCGAACAGGAAGGTTTTTTTATAACAATAAATTACGTATATTGACCAAATTAAACAATTCATAAAAACAAAATTATGACACCAAACATTCCATTAATTTTATTATTCATTGTAGGGCTATTTATCTTCCTGTCCTCTTTCTTTACTGTAAAGCAGCAAACCGCTGTTGTAGTAGAACGCTTTGGAAGATTTCTTAGTATCCGTAACTCCGGTTTACAACTTAAAATTCCGATAGTCGATAAGATCGCAGGAAAGATCAATCTAAAGATCCAACAGCTTGATGTAATCATTGAAACAAAAACGAAAGAAAATGTGTTCGTTAAGATGAAAGTATCGGTACAGTTCAAAGTAATACAGGACAAAGTATATGAAGCTTTTTATAAACTGGAATATCCACACGACCAAATTACTTCGTATGTATTTGACGTAGTTCGTGCCGAAGTACCAAAATTAAAGCTGGATGACGTTTTTGAACGTAAAGATGATATTGCTATTGCGGTAAAAAGAGAACTTAATGAAGCGATGACTACCTATGGATATGACATTATCAACACATTAATTACCGACATTGATCCGGATATCCAGGTTAAAAATGCGATGAACCGTATTAATGCTGCCGACCGTGAGAAATCCGCTGCAGAATATGAAGCAGAAGCTGGAAGGATTCGTATTGTTGCTAAAGCAAAAGCAGAAGCAGAAAGCAAAAGACTTCAGGGACAGGGTATTGCTGACCAAAGAAGAGAAATTGCAAGAGGTTTGGTGGAAAGTGTTGATGTATTGAATAAAGTGGGGATTAACTCACAGGAAGCTTCTGCATTGATTGTAGTAACCCAACATTATGATACTCTACAGGCAATTGGTGCAGATAGTAATTCCAATTTGATTTTGCTCCCTAACTCCCCTCAGGCTGGCAGTGACATGCTAAATAATATGGTTGCATCGTTCACAGCATCGAACCAAGTGGGTGAAGCCATGAAGAGAGGCGCAAAAAAGAATCCGCCAAGAGAAAATAGAAATGATTTTATCAAGCCATCTGACAATCCGTATACGGAACCTACAGATGATCCGGATATCATTTAATACCAAAAAAAGAGGCTCATATAGAGCCTCTTTTTTATTTAAATATCTTTTTGAGCAAATAGGTTAAGCCCATACTTTTGACGGGTCCTGGAATAATGCCTAAAAGCCGGATAGCAGCTTTAGGGACACTCCCAATCATATTCATTGGGGCTAAATTATCTTTGGTATCGTCAAAGCTTCTAACGAGCTTATGGTATGCGAGATCCTTTTCCATTTTAAGAATTTCCAAATCCCTGTTGATTTCATCGTATGTTCTATATGTCTTACTTTCCATCATTTAGTACTTTTTTAAAAATATTTTTGAAAATTTTTCTAAAATCGGACCTTCAACAATCTTGTCCTGAACTTTATATATTACAATAGAAACGATAAGATAAATTGCTCCTACGATAAAAAATCCCCAGGCAAAGTTATCCAATGCATACCCTATAGCTAAAGCTAATGCAATTGAAAAAAATATGGTAACAATCAACAGCATAATGCCTAACAAAAACATTTTAAGCATCATTGTCGTTGACTTCATCAGGATTTTAAAACTCCAGAGTTTATAATATTCGACATTTACATCGATAAACTCCTTTGCCTGTTCATGCAAATCCCCTGCACTTTCTTTTATTTTTTCAAATCCCATAAGCCTGATTTAATATTATTTCTTTGCTGCTGCGGCTGCTTTTTTCAAGTCTGCCAATTTATTCTCCAATGTAGCAATAACATCTTCAGTTTTATCATCAACATTAGCAACTAAATCATCGAAGGTAGCTTCTAAATCTAATTTCGTTTTTTGAGCTTTCATTTTTAAAGTGTCAGCCAAACTATTGAATTTATCTTTTAGTTCGTCTTTCGATTTATCATAACCGTCTTTAATTTTTCCTCTTGTTTTTGAACCTTTATCAGGAGCAAATAAAACTCCTATTCCAGCACCGATGGCTGCACCTACTAAAATTGCTCCGATAGCTTTTCCTGCGTTATTTGACATAATTGGTAATTTTAAAAGTTAATATTGGGTTTATTATTTTAAAGATACATTTAATCTTAACATATTGCTGTTAATAACTCGTTAAACTAAAATAACTAAATTAAACCCATACGTTCTACTCTTACTCATTCTATGTCTCTCGCTATCGATTTTTAAAGTGACCGGAGTGACCGGAGTGACCGGATTGTATACTATTACAGAATAAGAATTGAAGCAAAATAAAATTACCAATTAGAAATCTTCAATTAGTATCAAAATCGATATTTAAACCTTTAACAATGTGTAATCGAAAACAAAAAATTAAAATAAAGAGCACTAAAAGAGAAATAACAAGATAATGGCTACCAATATGGATTTTATAAAATAATCCATTAGCGGTAATTTATAGCGATCTATTTTAATAGCTTTTCATTATTGTTTTTAAAATTCAATAAGGTAAATTTATAATTACAGATTTAAGTTTGCTTTTTCATGCCAAAATTATTTTAAGCGCTTTATTCTTATTAAATAATAAATACTATGGAAATACCTTGCCATTTTTTTTTATAGGATTACAATGCATTTATAGAGGTCATTTTTAACCAATAAAAACTATAGTTATTTAATTTTGTATTGCAAATATTTATGAATCAATTTATATACCCATTTTTAAAAAATTTTTATATAAAAATTAAAATAAAGGCGATAATGAGCCTAATTTTTTAAAAACGTCCAAATACCTTACCGTTTTTTAAAAATGGATTATAGTCAATTTATGAAGGTTATTTTCAATAAATTATTTAAATAAAATACTATAATAAATAGATAATAGCTATAATAAAAAAAGCCTCTTAAAAAGAGGCTTTCAATATATAAAACTTATATGATATTCATTTAGACCATTTCTGAAACTGTGGCCAAAACCTGGTCATTCTTTTCAGAATTTTTCAAATCGGAAAGTTGTGATTTAAATTCGTTCAAATTTGCGCTATCTCTTTTTAAATTTTGCAACACCTCATAGCGTACATATGGAGATTCACTTTTTAAAGACATTGTATATAATTTATGTAGCAATTCTAAATCAACGTCAGTTGTTTTAAGCGCAGTATTATATTTCAAAAGTAAATTTGAAAACAGCAATGAACTCTTCGTATTGTTGACATTCTTTTTCAAAGTATTTTGCAACAAACTGAAATTTGAAACTGTTTTTAAAGTTTCACCAATGGCCGATTCGATAACAAATCGCTCTTCCGCAGTAGCTACTTTAAAATATTTATTGATTTCTTTAAGCCCATTATTAATGCTATTCTCTTCTTTTTTACCTTTTTCTTCCCAGGTATCCTTCAATCCAACAGTCCTGTTAAAAACAATATTATTTTCTGTACTATCCTTATCCACAGTAAAATAGCCCAATCTTTGAAATTGGAATTTATCTCCCGGTTTCACATCTTTCAAGCTTGGCTCAAGATACCCTTTGGATATTTTTAGAGAGTTTGGATTAACAAATTCTAAAAAGTCTTTTCCTTTGTGGGTGTCTGGTGATTCATCACTAAACAAGCGATCGTACAGCCTGATTTCAGCTTCAATAGCATGATCCACAGCTACCCAATGCAAGGTTCCTGATACTTTTCGCTGACTGGCTTCTGTACCGCTGCCACTCAAACTATCGATATCGTAGGTAACATGAATTTCAGTAATTGTTCCATTTTCATCTTTTACAACTGACTCACCTTTAATGATGTAAGCATTTTTAAGGCGTACTTCTTTTCCTAAAGTCAAACGGAAAAATTTGCTGCTGGCTTCTTCCAGGAAATCTTCCCTTTCGATATATAATACTTTCGAAAAAGGAACTTTTCTAAAACCGGCAGTGTCATCTTCCTGATTATTTTCCGCTTCAAGCCATTCAGTCTTATCTGCCGGATAATTATCAATAATCAATTTTACCGGATCTAAAACAGCCATAACCCTTGGTGCAATTTTATTCAGGTCTTCACGAACACAAAATTCCAAAACACTGACATCGATAAGGTTATCCCGTTTTGCTATCCCCGTTGTATTGGTGAAATTACGGATAGCAGCAGATGTATACCCTCTTCTTCTCATTCCCGAAATTGTAGACATCCTTGGATCATCCCAACCATTCACATGTTTTTCATTCACCAATTGCAGTAATTTTCTTTTGCTTACTACGGTGTGTGACAGATTCCTCCTGGCAAATTCCCTTTGTTTTGGACGTACTTTATCTGCCCCACAAATTTGATCCAAAAACCAATCGTATAATTCACGGTGTGGTAAAAATTCCAGTGTGCAGAAGGAATGTGAAATTTGCTCGAGGTAATCGCTTTCCCCATGAGCCCAATCGTACATTGGGTAAATTTTCCAATCGGTTCCGGTTCGGTGGTGCGGCTTATGTAGAATGCGATACATGATCGGATCCCGCATGAGCATATTCGTCGATTTCATATCGATTTTGGCACGCAAAATATGTGTTCCTTCGGGAAATTCACCATTCTTCATTCTTTCGAATAAGTCAAGATTTTCTGCCACGGAACGTTCCCTGAATGGACTATCGGTACCGGTTACTGTTGGTGTTCCTTTTTGTGCAGCCATCTCTTCTGAAGTCTGGCTGTCAACATAAGCCTTACCATTTTTAATAAATAATACGGCCCAGTCGTACAACTGATCGAAATAATCAGATGCATAACGTTCTTCTGCCCACTGGTAACCAAGCCATTCGATATCACGTTTGATCGCATCCACAAATTCCTGCTCTTCTTTGGCTGGATTCGTGTCGTCAAAACGCAGATTTACGGGAGATTGGTAATCAATCCCCAAACCAAAATTTAATGCAATCGAACTCGCATGCCCGATGTGCAAATACCCGTTGGGTTCTGGTGGAAAACGAAAACGCAATTTATCCTGCGGAAGGCCATTTTTAATATCTTCCTCAATGATTTGCTCTATAAAATTCAATGATTTTTCTTCAGTGGACATAAACATAAAATTAGGCTACAAAAATAACAAAGTAATCCTTGAAAAGGGCAATAATTATTATACTTCTTCGAATTACAATCAAAAAATAAATTCAAAATTTTAACGATTTGAAAATAAAAATGACTATAAATATATAAAAGCACAACGTTTTTAGTTAACGAAAACGATATAGTTAATATGTCGTAAGAAAAAACAGCCAATAGCATAATGAAATGTTAATAAAAATATTACTTTTGAAAGATTAAAAACTAAGTACTTTGAAGATGGTCTAAAATTAAAAAACAGTAATAGCAAGTTATCCCCATATCTGGCCCATTACATATTAAATATTATGTAACTAATTGTTTCGTAATACGTAACTACTATGAAAATAACTTTACCTTCTAAGACAATTAGTTGGTGTTTTATTGCATTGGTATTTGTTTGTAGCACCCCACTCTATTCACAATTCATCAATGCTCCAACCCTGGGCTTTACTGAAGCCTGTGCCTCTCCGGCATTCAATCAGTTTAATGCTTCTTTTTCCTATCTTGGAAATTTTGGCACGGGTAACCAGTTTATTGTAGAACTGTCTGCTCCCGGCGGCACTTTTACACAATCTACTGTGGTAGCGACTCTTCCACAGCATACTTCCCCGGTTCCAACTTCTTTTTCCTTACCGACTAACCTCATTGGAGGAACTTATAAAATACGCATCCGAAGTACTACTCCTGCTATCACCAGTGCAGCCTCGAACTTGTTATTTTATGCGAATTACATGTCCTACAACCAGAGTTTTTCCATCAATAACAGCCAGCCCAACATCAACCTTTGTGGCGGAGAAAATTATACGCTTTCGATAGATGCCAATGCCAGTGCGCCTATAAACAATCCCAACCTGACGTATAAATGGATGCGGAATTTTGGAGAAATAACCGGTCAGACGGGTTCTTCTATTGTAGTCAATCAGCCGGGATCCTATTATGCCCTGGTAAACTATGGAAATTGCAATCCTTCTTCCCAGGCCTATTCCAATGCAGTAACTGTGGCAGTAAGCCCGTCACTAACGGTAACTCTAACCACGGATGATAACTCCAATGTAATTTGTGATGGAGATGATAAAGTCTTAGTCAGTTCGGTACAAAATCCGAGTTATTCCTACCAATGGTACCATAATGATGTGTTACAGCCCAATGCTACTACCGATCTCTTCACGGCAACACTACCGGGCAACTATTACCTGAAAGTGGTCACCGGAACCTGCTTTTATCAATCGAATACACTACTACTTACGACTGCTCCCATAACAGCTACACTCAATCTTCCAGCTGTTAGCACCATTATACCCGGAGAAGAAAAAACGATTATCCTAACCGACAATGCCCTACAGCCTACTTACCAATGGTACAAAGATGGTCAGCTCCTAACCGGAGAAACATCACCTTCCCTAATCACAGGCCAGGCCGGAACCTATAAAGTAATCCTTACACAAAACCAGGGATGCCTTACACAAATCGAAAGGACGGTTACCTTAGCCTATCCACTATCATTTGAAGCCGTTGTAAGTGCAGGCACATATCAATCGTGTGTCAGTACTTCCGCTACTCTTTCCCTAACGGAACTTAAAGCCATAACCGCTAACGGAACCGTAGATATTACACAGAACAATTATGGCTATGCCCTTCAGTGGTTCCAGAATACTACTGCTATCAATGGTGCCACAACGCCTGCACTAATCCTGAATGACGCTACAGCCAATGGCAATTACAGCCTGCAAATCAGTATTCCAGAATTCGCCCCTGTTGTTTCCAATACCATAGCGATCGACCTGAAAATAACCGAAGCAAATGTGCTGACTGCCTCAGACCCTTTGTGTACTGAAGGAAATCCAGTGGTATTAAGCAGTAGCGTGGCTAATGTGGCCTATACCTACAAATGGCAAAAAGATGGCATCACGATAGCTGGTGCTGTATTGCAAAATTATACTGCAACAACCTCCGGAACATATACTGTTAGCATCCAAAGTGGTGCCTGCACAGTGCTTTCCAATCCTATAGTCCTTAGCACAGCTTCTATTACAGCCACCATCGATGGGCCTTCAACAGATGTGCTGTTTCCGGGACAACAAAAAACACTGACTACAACAACTAATGCTTTACAGCCCACTTATATCTGGTACCGAAATGAGCAGGTAATTCCATTACAAACGAATGCCAGCATCCAAATCAGCGAGCCTGGAGTATATCGGGTGGCTGTCACTCAAAACGAGGATTGTGTACTGACTGCTGAAAGTAGCGTTACTATTGCCTATCCTTCAGTATTTGAGGTGAGCATCCAGTTACCGCCCTCCTACCAGGAATGCGTAACGGAAAATGTAACCTTAAGCATGAGCCAGTTTACAGCAGAAACGGCAAATGGCCCAGTCGACCTTAGTGCCAACCCTTACAATTATGACTTTCAATGGTATAAAAATGGGATTGCCGTAACCAATGCAACCACAGCTTCCCTGATCCTAAACGGTGCTGAAACCAATGGGATTTATACGCTTATTGTGACAATTCCTGATTTTGATCCGGTAAGCACTAATGCCATTACCGTACAGCTTGCTATTCCAAATACAGTCATCAGTACTACCGATGTCCTCTGTGAAGAAGGTGATTCGGTACTTTTGCAATCCAATATTGTCGGTACTACGTATACTTATTCATGGCAAAAAAATGGAGTCACCATTGCCACAGCAAACCAAAATAATTACACTGCAACGACCTCCGGCACCTACATATTAACTGTTATGAATGGTAACTGTACCACTACTTCAAATACTATCCAATTACAGTCAGGCGCTATTAGTGTCTCCATTCAGCCTTTAGCGGATCTGTTGATCCTGCCGAACCAGACCCGTATCCTAACAGCAATCACCTCTGCCCTGCAACCGACTTACAGTTGGTATAAAGAGAGTGTATTGCTACCCGGTGAAAACAACAGTACCCTGACAGTGTCACAACCGGGTGATTATACTGTAAGGGTCACACAAAACCAAGGATGTACATTGAGCGGGGAAAGTCAAATCATAACCTTAGTTTACCCAACAGGATTTGAAGCCGAGGTAACAACAGCTGCCTATCAGGAATGCATCACTGAAAATACATCACTAAGCTTAAGCCAGTTTACTGCACTTACACAATCGGGTACTATTGATCTTATCACAAATCCCTACCAATACACTTTTCAATGGTATAAAAATGGCACCCCAATACTCAACGCCAATGCCACAACACTCGCATTAGTTGGAAATACAGCCAGTGGCAATTACCAACTGGAAATCACAATCCCTGATTTTAGTCCTGTGGTATCGAATACGATTGCCCTGCAGCTGGCTCTTGAAAATCCGGTCATTAGTACTACGGACCTGTTGTGTGAAGAAGGAGATGCAGTACTGCTGCAATCCAATAGTACTGCTCTCGGAAATGTATATTCATGGCAAAAAAATGGCATTCTAATACCTGATGCTGATCAAAATAATTATACTGCAACGACTTCCGGAACGTATACGATGATTGTCATGCATGGCAATTGTACCGCTACTTCCAATAGTATTACACTTCAGGCAGGAACGATCACCGCAGCAATCCAACCACTGACAGATTTAGTGATTCTTCCGAATCAAACCCGAACCCTTACCGCCATCACATCTGCTTTACAACCTACTTACAGTTGGTATAATGCTGGCGTATTGCTACCGGGAGAGAATGCCAGTACACTCACCGTGTCACAACCGGGTGAGTACACTGTAAGGGTAACACAAAATCAAGGGTGTATCCTGAATGGGGAAAGTCAAATCGTGACCCTGGTATATCCAACAGGATTTGAAGTGGGTATCACCACAACTGCTTATCAGGAATGCAGTACTGAAAACATGACACTCAGCGTGGACCAATTTAATGCACTTACCCAATCGGGGGTTATTGACCTTATTTCGAATCCGTATCAATATGCTTTTCAATGGTATAAAGACGATACTCCGGTACTCACCGCCAATGCAGCCACACTTGCCCTAACTGGTACCGCAGACAGTGGCAGCTATCAGTTAGAGATTACAATTCCTGGCTTTAGTCCAGTCTTATCCAATACACTCACTATACAATTGGCTATTACTACCATTCCGGTTATCACTACTACAGGCATTTTGTGTGGAACAGGTGACAGTATTGTATTGGAAAGTTCCATACAGGACCTGAGTTTTACGTATGAATGGTATAAAAATGGTATCCTGATTACTGATGCAGATCAGCCGGTTTACAGCACTACGACTGTGGGAGATTATAGTGTTACCATCCGAAAAGGAAACTGCTCCAGCACTTCGCTATCCTACACTGTTCAAACGGCTATAATTGATCTGGCCATCCAAAATGTTGATAATAGCATCATCCTCCCGAATCAGGTCATAACGATTACGACGACGACTACAGCCCAACAACCGACCTATGAATGGTACCAAAATGGAATTCTTATCACGGGAGAACAAAACAGCACAATCGCGGCTACAACTCCTGGAACTTATAAAGTTATCGTAACCCAAACACAGGGGTGCATCCTGACCAAAGAAGCAGAAATAACATTGGTGTATCCACAAGGTTTTGATGTGGCTATCGGATCGAATAACTATCAGGAATGTGTCAATGAAACCGCTACCCTGCATATTTCACAATTCATAGCAAATACTGGGACAGGCACGATTGATCTTTTGAACAATACCTATAATTACGGCTACCAATGGTATAAAGATACCCAGCCAGTAACAGGTGCTACCAGTGTCTCTCTTACAATTAATACTGCTGCGGAAAATGGCAATTATTACCTGGAAGTTACAATTCCCGGTTTTGCAGCAGTACAATCTAATTTATTCGTACTGAAATTAAAACTTGCGGAACAGGCTGTAATCAGTACTACAGATACGTATTGCGATCCCAATTCGACAGTCCTATTATCCAGTTCTGTAACGCATCCCTGGTACAGCTATGCCTGGTTTAAAACAGGCAATACTACTATTTTAGGGACACAACCAACGCTAACAGCACCAGGATTGGGCAGTTATTACCTTGAAATAAGTTACAATGGCTGTACTATCAGCTCAAATACACTGGATATAACGCCTTTCGACCCTTCATTGGTCACTATAGACGCTCCAGAGATGATCAGCCTTGTAGAAGGCACTACACAAACGATTACTGCCAGTGGGGCAACAGCTTACCTATGGACCAGTAATGGTACAGTAGTGTCTACAACTGCTCAGCTGACAATTTCCCAAGCCGGGACTTATGTGCTTACTGCCAGTGCAGGAAGGTGTGAAGTGGTGAAGACCATTACCGTTACCTTGCTTGAAAATCACTATACGGTGATTCCAAATGTAGTCACTCCCAATGCTGATGGTAGTAACGATTTGTGGACACTCCCGGAAAAATACGCCTATCGGCCGAATGTTGAAATCGTAATTTATGATTCCAAGGGTAAAGTAGTATTCCAAACCGTGAACTACCAGAACAACTGGCCGACTGATGCTTTAAACCTTTCTAAGAAAACACCTGTGTATTATTATACCATCCTGGAGAATGGTACTATAATCAAAAAAGGATCAATAACAATTATTAAATAGTACGAATGGTAAAAAAATACATTTATTTATTCCCGCTATTCACATTGTTCTGTCTTTTTAAGGCACAGGCACAGGAAGCTCCTGCCCTGACCTTTACCGTACCTTCCCAAAATGCTTTAGTCTATAACCGATTTCTGCAGAATCCTACTTTCTCCTTTGTACGGGAAAACAACACCCATATTTCAATGTACCACCGAAGCCAGTGGACACAGTTTGATAATTCACCCAAATTCTATATGCTGAGTTATTCCGGTGCATTCACAGAAAATTCCGGCTTGGGGATCGGATTGTTCAAACAGGAATTAGGCATACTTTCTAATTTTGGAGGTATTGCCAATTATGCTTACAATGTACAGCTGGCCGCAGACATGAACCTGACCCTTGGTTTTAACCTCAGCTATTACAACAGTGGTATTGATCATAGTAAAATTGCCGCAGAGCAACCGGATCCTTATCTGATGCAAATGGACAAATATTCATTGCTTACTTTAAATCCGGGAATTAACCTGAATTATAAACAATTCGATCTGGGCTTGTATGCTGAAAACATGGTCGATTATGATTTTAAATCAAGCCGTTCGGCAAAAGAATATTCACAAAAATCCATTTCCGGGCATTTGATGTATACCCATAAACTCACCACTGCACACGGGATGTTTGAAGCTGGTGATGTTACCGCAATGCTTCGGGGAAGGCAACAATTTGAAGATGAATTCTATTATGGTGCTTCACTACTGGTCGATTTTCCAAAACTCGGATGGGCACAGGTAGGTTATGACGGCCTTTATGGTATTGCAGTGGGAGCCGGTTTCCACATCACCCAAAAGCTTTCTTTAGGGTATGTTTATGAAAAAGGAATGAGGGACGCCCTTTCCAATTTAGGCCCCACACATGAAATCAATATGGTTTTTTCTATAAAACCCAAAAAAGGAACGTTACTACCGGAATCAAGAGGAACCGAAATGAGAGGCCCTTTTGAAGCCCTTAGTAAAAGTGACAGCCTAAAGATTAAAAGAACGGCCGCACAGGAAACGTTTCAGGATGACATGGAACGCCTGGAAGCGATTCAAACCCTTAAAAAATCACTCGATAAGAAAAACCACCACCTCCTGGATATGATCATCCAGCAGGATTCCATTGAAAAACTCGTACGGGAAGATTTCGATAACCGATTAGCAAACCTGAAAAATTATGTTGCGAAACTGGAAGCTGAAAATGCAACAACTGCTGTTACTGCTACAGTAAAAAAAATCAATGAAAAAGCAGCCGAAAAAACACAAAAGGCCAATGATCCTGCTGTTGCCTCCAAGCCTATAGCAGGTACAGTCCCTATAAATAGTACAGAGAAAAACCTCGAAACGGAGGAGGAAATCCGGGCCTATTATGCGAAAAAAACCAAACTGAAACGGGAAATTGTCCAGAAGGGCAATAAAATGAGCATCCAGGATATGGAATCCGGGTATTATATCATTACCAATGTCTTTTCAAGCCAGGTGCACGCCGATGAATTTATAGCAGAAATGGAGCGTAAAGGCCTCAAAACAAATTATTTTATCAACCCCAAAAACAATTATAGATATGTATACCTCAGAAAATTCCATGTTTGGAAAGAGGCCCTGATCTCTTATTATTCCAACGTAGACAATACTTATTTCGGCCCGATATGGATTTTGAGTATAAACACTAATTAAAAAAATGAATAAGCTTCCCCACCTTACTTTTACAAAAAAACTACTTACTGTTTCCCTACTATTATTTACAGTATTACTCTCTGCACAACAGGCAGTACCCTTTAGCATCCGCTATCAGAAAAACCTGAAAGGGGATATGACTATGATTGCGAATAATATTGTCAATCGAAAAACCAACAATCAAAGCCCTAATAATGCCTATAACGCAGTAGGTACACAATCTTCTAATAACGATAATCTAGACATGCGTTATATTGACGTCGATAATGATAATTCGACGTTCAGTTCCAGTACCGCTACACTCACCTATCCGTCTACCATTGATCCTGCCTGTACCAAAATCGTCTATGCCGGACTATACTGGTCTGCTACCTATCGGTATAAAATAGGAAACACTAATGGAACGGGAACGGGAACCCGCGATAATGATTTTAATAAAATAAAATTAAAATTACCTACAGGAAATTACATCGAAATCACCGGAGAGAAGATCTTTGATGGTTTTTACAATACGTCCTTTGTTTCCAACAGTCCCTATGCCTGTTATGCTGATATTACAGACTATGTAAAGAATCTCAGCAATCCGGAAGGGGTTTATACTGTCGCTGATGTCCGTAGTACTGAAGGCGATATCAGTGGTGGTGTTTCCGGGGGATGGAACATCTTTTTTGTCTATGAAAACCCAAAATTACCCGGGAAATATATTACATCCTATGATGGTTTTGCTGGTGTAAATTCAGGTCTTGGTACCTTGGATATCAATTATTCCGGATTTAATACTTTACCTGCCCCTTTCCCTGTAAATGCAAAACTGGCTGCTGCTGCCTTAGAAGGTGATAATAAAATTACGGGGGATCAATTACAGTTTAAAGGGGCTACAGCTGCTAATTTTTCTGCTTTAGGAAATGATTTAAACCCAAGCAATAATTTCTTTAATAGTAGTGTTACGGTTGATAACGTGGCTACAATAGGGCGAAATCCGTCCAGTGTGAATACCTTGGGATATGATTCGGATATTGTTAGCATTAAAAACATCAATAATGAAGTACTGCCCAACAATTCCACAGCAGCTACTTTAAGGCTTGTGTCTACCGGAGATACCTATTTTATGTTTTTCAATGCCCTGAGTGTTGAAATCATCGAACCGGAAATCAAGCTTGTAAAAACAGTACATGATATTGCCGGGAATGATATTGCCGGAGCCAATGTTGGGCTGGGGGACTATCTGGATTATGTAATCCGTTTCCAAAATACAGGGAATGATGCCGGACATAATTTTGTCATTGATGATATCCTGCCCATCAATACCAGCCTTATTGATGTGAATTTAGTCGAAGCGCCTGGTGTATCCTATACCTCGAATCCAGTAACCAGTCAATTGCATTTTACCATTCCGGACGTGTTAGTACAAGTAGGCAAACCTGTTTATACTATCAAACTTAGGGTACGGGTAGCCACAACCTGTAAAGAATTAAAAAATGCCTGTTCGAATTTTATCCAGAACCAGGCTTTCGCGACCTATACCGGTATCTTAAACAATATTATAATTTCGGATAGCCCGAGCTCCGTTGGTTTGGATAATTGTGGATTCGGCTATCAGGGACCTGCCAACTTCCTTGTTAACGTGGATAGCTGTGTTTATGATATGGATGTGCTTTTATGTGGTGCACAGGCTACATTAACCGCAGCCGGCGGCTATGCTTCGTACCAATGGACCAATGCCAGCGGTGCTGTAATAGGCAACTCACAAACCCTGATCGTGAATACGCCGGGTATCTATACCGTTCATGATACGCCAGCCGCACCCTGCTTCAATAATATCATTGAACATTTTAACGTAACATTATTCGGAACCAACCAGGCCAATCCAATTATTCCTTTTGCAAGTACCGTTGTAGAATGCCCTAATAATGGTGAACTGCTTCCTAATATATTTTTATGTGGTATCAACGATTCTAAATTGCTTAACCTCAACATTAGTGGGGCGACAAGCATCGTTTGGGAAAAGCTGAATGAAGCCAGTTGTCCGGCAATAACCCCGGAGGATTGTGCCAATAAAAATTCAACCTGTACCTGGGCACAACAAGCAACAGGGCAAAATTATAATGTAACCACAGCCGGGCAGTACCGATTGGTGATTAATTATGAAAACGGCTGTTTTAATCGTTTTTATTTTAATGTCTATGCCAATCTCTTAGATCCACATTATGAATTTAAGCCGCTGATTTGTAATACTCCCGGAGCTATCAGGGTGACTAACCTTCCGGATACCTACGAGTTTCAGCTGGTTAACCACGCCAACGAAGCCATTGTATATCCTTACCAGAACAATCCAAATTTTATCATCAACCAGTCCGGTTCTTATGATGTGCTAATAAGGCAAATCGGTGTTGTGGGTGGCTGTATCTATACCATTCCGCAAATTGGAATCACCAATACTCCTTTTACAGTAACCAAAATAATAAAAAATGCAACCTGTAATGGTTTGGGAAGTATCCGTCTTCAGCCTGCCAATGCAGCACCGCAATACTACTATTCTATCTCAGGTACCAGCAGCAATACTTCCGGGCCGGTTATTGACAATGACTATACCTTTACAGGATTGAATCCCGGAAATTATACGATCACGGTAACAACAGCCGATGGGTGTTCCTATACCGATACCGCAGTAATTACCGACTATCGTAATATGAGTCTTACGGCAGCGGTTACACAATCGGTTTCCTGTGTATCCGGTACTATTGAACTTACCGCTGCTGCAGGATTGCCACAATATTTATACGCGATTTACAGCTATAACGGCGTATTGCAAAATCCCGCTTCGGAAAACTACCAAAACGCCGCTGTATTTGAAATTGAACCAGGTCGGGAAGGTCTCTATGTGTTTACGGTCAGTGATGCCAATAACTGTAGTGTATTGTCCAATCCGGTGACCATTTCAGCACAGCCGAATGCTACCTATACGCCTTTGGTTACCAATGTAAGCTGCTTTGGAGCTGCCAATGGCGCTATTCAATATACCATTGGAAATACAAATGGCTATACTTTATCTTATGATTTATTAGATGCCGCACAAACCATCATTGCAAGCAATACAACCGGTTCTTTTACCAATCTGGCACCAGGAGATTACAGTATCGTAATGAATCAGGTGCGGGGTACGATCAGTTGTCCTGTTACGGCTACCTATACAATTACACAACCTTTATCCGCACTTACCGGACAAGCCCAAATCGTACAGGCTTATACCTGTACAACAACAGGGAGTATCGGAATTGTTGCAGGATCGGTACAGGGAGGGACTACGCCTTACCAGTACAGTATCGATGGAATCACCTTTGGGAATGCTTCCGTTTTTACAGGATTGACCAATGGAACATATACCATCAAAATTAAAGATGCCAAAGGCTGTACAACCGAAACCAATGCCCTTGTCCTCGTACCGCTAAATCCGCCTACCGATCTTACATTTGCTAAAACAGCCATTACCTGCCCTACATTAGTCAGTACTGTAACCGTAACTGTTGTGGGTGGAAATACTCCTTTTACATATGCTATTACAGCGCCAACAGCTGTAGCCAATGGCAACAATAATGTTTTCACTAATCTTACAGCCGGAACCTATACGTTTAAAGTAACCGATGCCAAAGGGTGTACTTATTCCGAGGACTACTTTATTGCGTCTATTGTACCAATACAAGTTACAGGCGCTGTAGACAATAATGTGACTTGTTTTACTGCTGCCGATGGTGCTGCTACTTTCAACGTAAGTGGATTTGCAACCACCTATTCTTATACAATCAATGGCGGAACAGCCATAAACAACCAAACCAATCCTACAATTCCGTTAACCAATCTTGCAGCGGGAACGCATACCGTTATTGTTAAAGACAATAGTACCCAATGTACTGCAACGGCTTTCGTCACTATTACAAAACCGGCTACGGCATTGGCATTGACTACTACTGTTACCGCTATAGGCTGTACTGCCAATGGCAGTGTTACTGTTAATGCGACAGGGGGATGGGGTGGTTATACCTATCAGCTTACTTTGCCGAATGCTACAGTAGTAGGATATCAAAATGGAGCTGTATTTAACAACCTTACACAAACCGGAACGTATACAGTAAAAGTAAAAGATGCTAACGGATGTGTAGCTACAGGCACCTTTGCTTTAACTGCCGCTACAGCACCTACCGCTACCATAAGCACCGGTTCTGATTTATGTTATGACACCACCAATCAGGCGACCATAATAGTAACTGCAACTGGTGGAACAACTCCGTATACCTATAGCATCAATAATGCTACACCGGTAAGTACAAATAGTTTCCTTATTACCACGGCAGGAACCTATACCATAAAAGTAACCGGAGCTAACGGATGCAGCACAACCGTCACTCAGGTAATTGCTCCCGCTTTGACAATTGGTGTAACTGCCCAAAACATTCCAACCTGTGGCACTGCTGCTACCATAAACGTTACAACATCAGGTGGTAGCGGGACTAAACAATATGCCGTACAAACCCTTCCTTCCGGAACAAAAACATACAGCACTACCATTCCAACTTCCATCACCGGAGTTGGGAATTATATGGTTTGGGTAAAAGATGCTATTGGATGTGAAGCCTCATTCCCCATTACAATCACTAAAAATGCACCCATTGTTGTAACCGAAACGCATACCAACATCTTATGTTATGGCAGCGCCACAGGTTCTATCACAGTTACTGCAACAGGCGGATCTTCCGTTTATACCTATAGCCTGAACAACACCACTGTAACAGGTACCAGCAATAGTTTTACCAATTTAGGCGCAGGAACTTACACGATCCGTGTGAAAGACAGCCAGAATTGTATCGTGACCAAAATAATAACCATCACCCAACCGCCTTTTTCACTTACAGCCTCTGCCGGTATATCCCGTGACAGTAGTTGTGATACTACAGGTGGATTGACGGAAGTACGGATTACCAATGCTGAAGGTGGCGTATTGCCGTACACCTATAGTTTCAATGGAACAACCTATGGTAACAGCAATATCGGAAACCTTCCGGTAGGCACTCATACCGTGTATATTAAAGATGCTAATGGATGTATTTACCCGATGACGGTAACCGTAAATGCCAACCTGCCTGCACCTGTAATAACTACAACAGTAGTTCCTAATTGCAACGGAACATCCAACATTACTGTAAATGCCGGTAGTACTGCTTTTACTTATACGTACAGTTTAGACGGTGTACCCAATGTTCCTCCTACAAGCAATATCTTCAACAATGTAGCGGCAGGACCACATAACATTACGACTACCTATGGCGCTGCGACACCTCCAACACCAAGTAATTTATTACTGGAAACATTTGGTACGGGAGCAAATACGTCAATTTCTAATATTAGCAGTACCTATTGTTATGAACCCCAGGACGGTACCAACCCCTGTGGTTCGGATCAAATGATTAATGATGGGGAATACTGTGTAACCAAAAAAATACAACCGGCTTACGGAGACTGGGTCGTATTACCCGATCATACCGGAGACCTCAACGGCAGAATGCTGGTAGTAAATATTGGTGGTGTAGCTGGACTTGGTGGAATAATTTATGAGAAACCTATCAACCAGATCATTCCAAATCAAAACGTAATTGTCTCGCTATGGGGATTGAACCTGATGCGATCCTATACCAACAAAGGAAAACCGGATATTGTAATTCAATTGGTCACTACGGGAGGAACCGTAGTACAGCAATTGAACACCGGACAAATCCCAAATAATGAATTATGGAATAATTATGTCGTCAGCCTAAATCCGGGAAGCAATACCTCTTTAAAATTAGTTTTACGGACAAATTCGACCGTAACAGATGGGAATGACCTTGCGGTAGACGATATCAAAGTAACACAGGTACCGGAAATCTGTGGAACGACGATCACCACACCGGTAGTAATTACGAATACAGCCTTCACCGCTACCATAACAGGAAGCCAGAATATCAGTTGTAACGCTGCTGCCGATGGTGCTGTAACAGTACAGGCCCAGAATTTCGGCCCTTATTTTTATAGCCTGAATAACGGTACAACCTGGATTCCTGCCCCTACGGCTTCCCCATTTACAATTACCGGATTACCGGCAGGAAACACTACCATCTTAGTAAAAGGAACCAATGCTGATTCCTGTATTAAAACACTAACGCAAACACTGACACAACCTAATGCGATAGCACTTACCGTTACACCTACACCAAAGACCTGTCTTGTGGCAGGCACAGTGACTGCTTTAGGAACTGGTGGCTCTGGAAATTACCAGTACCTGCTTACCTATCCTAACGGGACTACAGTAACGGCACCTCAGAACAGCGGCTTGTTTACAGGACTGACGATCGTAGGTACCTACACGGTTAAAGTAACCGATACCAATGGCTGTACCACAACAAAAACGTTTATCATCAGCGAACCAAATGCTCCGGTGGCAACGATCAGCAACAGTTCGGATATTTGTTATGATGCTGATAAAGCCAGCATTACGATTGATGTTACCGGAGGAGTAGCACCTTATACGTATAGCCTTAACGGGCAGTCACCACAAAATGAGGCTACTTTTTCCAACCTAATTCCAGGTTTATATACCGTAACTGTCAAAGACAGCTATGGCTGTACAACTACCGTCTCACAGACAATAGCAGAGCAATTAACGTCCGGTGCCATACTTACAAAAACATTAGATTGTAGTCCATCGCCAAATGCCTCTATCACAGTTTCAGTAGCGGGTGGGACAGCCCCTTATAAATACCAGGTCTCCTTTAATGGAGCCGATTATGGTACTTTGACTGCATTTACAGGAAGTAATTTTGTGTATCCCGCACTGCTTGCAGGAACCTATACCTTCCAGATTACCGATGCCAAAGGCTGTATCATCCAAACGTCTACCACCACAGTACCGGTATTGGTGCTCCCTGTACTCAATTCGGTGACACAAATTAAACCGATTTTATGTGCCGGTGGAGCAGATGCTGAAATCCAACTCAGCTATACCGCTTCTTCCGCAGTAACGATTAGTGTAGTAAATACAACTACAGGCGTAAATTATGGCAATCAGACATCAGGGCTTCCAAAAGGAACTTATCTTGTTACCATAACAGACATCAATTCCTGTCCGGCAACCAAAACAATTACTATTGCAGAACCAAATCCTATTACCTATGCGCATGATGAGGAAAATATCATTTGTGATGGTGTAAACGAAGCCATCATCAAAGGAAAGATCAATATTACGGGTGTAGCCGGAGGAACGGGTCAGTATACCTATCATTTGTACAATGACAATGGTGAAATCCTGCCTTCATTCGGGCCAACAACTGCAACCAATCATACCTTTGACATTTTGGAATTCGGAATTTATAAAATTTCTGTGACCGATGCCAATGGTTGTGTGACTATAGTTCCTAACATCAGGATTGCCTCGCCTCCAAACTCGCTGGCCATTACCGCTGTACCGGGAACCGTAACCTGTACCGAAGGCAATGTGAAAGTAACAGTAGGAAGTGCCATCATCAGCCCCGGCCCATTTTACTTTTCAATTTACAGCACGAATCCTGTACCGACTTATCCGGGGCCAACATATCAACCGGGAACGGGAGACGGTGGTTTAAGTGCCATCTTCGAAGGTTTGACTCCGGGCGTATTATACAGTTTCATCGTCTATGATGAAACGACACATTGTTATTATTACCAGGAAGCAGAAAGCCCTATACCAACTTTATCTTCTTTAGTAGTTTCTGTTCCTACTCCGACAAATGTTAGCTGTGTAGGCAATGCAGACGGAAATGTTTCATTTACGTTCAGCAACTGGTCTGCAGGAACAACGGCTGTAGAATATCAGATCTTTAAAGCGCAGCAAAATACACCACAAAGTAGCGTAGGATCTTCTAACGTTAGTGGTACTTCGGTCACCGTAAACAATTTTGCCACACTGGCACCGGGTAACTATTATATTAAATTCACCCAGATCGGTGGACCTACTTCAGGTTGTACCAGCGCTACCGGTTATTTTAGTATTGCACAGTCGACCGATCCTTTAATCGTTAAGGCAACAATTACTAAAAATGATAATTGTAACGTCAAAGCAGGACAAATTACAGTAACGGCACAACAAGGTACGGCACCTTATCAGTACATGGTATTGCCTACCGGCAGTACAGCACCAACACTTGCAACCTGGGCCGGAACGACATCCAGTGTATTCAACGCCGATGGTGGTAGTTATACCGCCTATGTTAAAGATGCCAATAATTGCATCCGTGCCGCTACGCCGATCTTGCTGCCAACCGATCCGGCACCATTCATTTCGGCCACAGTACCGAATCAGTGTACTGCAGCCGATACCAATTTCACCATCCAGGTTAACCGCATTGCAAATGGAATAGCACCGTATAATTTCAGCCTGGATAATGGAGCCCCTGTAACCCAGTCCGCCGCAACATTCACTTATACAAATCTAAGTTCTGGAAGCCATAGCGTGACCATAACAGATGCCAATGGTTGTGGAAATACTGTAAATATTACCGTATATCCGCCTTTGAATGGCAGCGCACCAACCATTGTACAACCTACCTGTGGTGAGAACAATGGCAGTATTTCAGTGACAGCCATAGGCGGTTCACTGCAACCAAACTACCGCTATGAACTACAAGGCCCTATGACCGTTCCTGTAGGAACCGCTTCGCTTTTCACAGGATTAGCACCGGGTAATTATACCGTGGTCATTTCTGATCTTACCACCAATTGTACGACCAGTATCCCAGCAGTTTTAAATACACCAACACCCGTAACGTTTACAGCAACAGCAACAGCTGTAAGTTGTGCCGGTGGCAATGATGGTACCATTACCGTACATTTAGATACCACAGCCAACGATAATCCTGCTTACCAATATGCGATTGATGGCGGCGCATTACAAAATAATCCTTTCTTTTCAGGATTGACAGCCGGCTCACACAACATCAAGGTGACTTCCGGTAAAAACTGTACTTTAACACAAACATTTACAGTACCTACACCAGATCCAATTGTGATTAGCCCTGCAGCCATTGCACTATCCGGTTTCCAGTGTGCTACCGGAAATACCGTTGAAAATGCAGTGATCACGATTGATCCGGCTTTAATAACAGGAGGAACGGGTACTTATACTATTTACGAATTTAGTAGTGGCGGAACGATACTCCAGACTGGTACTAACCCACACTACATTTCGACCAATACAGCCGGGGGAGTCATCCTCATCAAAGTATATGATACGAAGAGTTGTCTGGGTACACAAACGGTTACTATTCCAGGATACAATGCATTGGTTTCTGCTGAGGTTGTAGTGACCAGTACGATAACCTGTGCTACCGGTGAAACAATCCGTATCGATGTACAAACGTCATTGGCAAGCACCACGGATCTTGAATACAGCATCGATGGTACCACATGGCAGGATTCTAATGTTTTCACTGCGCTCACAATAGGAAGCTACACCTTTACAGTCCGGAACAAAATAACAGGCTGTATACTGTATGTCACTCATGTTGTAGCAAATCCAAATACATTTGACATTACGGTCACTAAAATCAACGAAGTTATCTGTGCAGGTACAGCTACCGGTGCCCTAACTTTTGCGATAAGCGATCCGGTATATAACGGCCCATTCAACTGGGAGATATTCCATAGTGATACTACGACAACAGGTATTGCAGGAACACAGGCCAATAACGGCCCAACCCCGATACAGTATTTACCAGTAGGGGATTATTATGTAAAAATCACATTAAACAATACCCCATATTGTAACCAGGAGGAACCCTTCTTTATTGCGGCACCAGCATTGGGCCCTTTGACAGGAGGAGCAGATTTTACAGCCATAACCTGCCTGGGTAATGATGGAACGATTACCATTAGTGCCGAAGGGGGATGGGGTGAGTATACCTATTATGCGGGGACAAGCACTCCGGTTGCAGCGGAGTATACCACAGCAACACTATGGGAGAATTTAGCCCCTGGAAATTATCAGGTATGGATTCAGGATCAAAATGGATGTGCTGTAAAAATTACGGATATCCTTTTGGCGAATCCGGATCCAATCACCGGTACGCTACACATCGTACAACAAAATTGCACCGGGATCCAAGGCCAGCTGGAAGTACTCAATACCGCTGGAGGACAGGGTAGCAATTACAGTTATCAATTGGTACTCGACGGTACACCGGTAGGTGATCCACAAACGGAAACACTTTTTACCAATCTGGGTGCCGGAGTGTATACCGTAATCATCAGTGACCAATGGAACTGTATGATGCCTCTAGGGCCAGTAACATTCTATGAAGCTTTAGGGCAGACAGTTACTATTGTTAAACCTATTCAGTGTGGCACTGTCAATCCGGGAGGAGCAGTAACCATTACCCCTGTAGGCGGATCAGCTGCTTTACAGTATACCGTGGTCTACCCTGACGGAACCACAACTGCTACCAACACTGACGGAATCTTCACCAATCTGACACAGGCCGGAATCTACACCTTTAGCGTATTGGATACCGTGACCAATTGTACTCACAGTATAACACAGGAACTTGAAGCCCCAACGCCAGTTCTTTTCTCTGCCACACCAACAGCGGTAAGTTGTTTTGGAGGCAATAACGGAAGCATTGCCATTACATTAGATCCTGCTAATGATAATCCCGATTATACCTTTAGCATCAATGGCGGAACGCCGCAAACCAATCCTTTATTTACCGGGTTGATTGCAGGAACTTACGATATAATCGTTACTTCAGGAAAGCTTTGTACACTGACCCAGCCAATAACGGTGACCCAGCCTTTGGAACTTACCGCGACAGCTACGGCAACAGCTTTTGGTTGTACTACGGCAAATAGTCCAACAACATCTTTGCTTACTATTATAGCGCAGGAAGGTACTTTGCCGTATACCTATAGCATTAATGGCGAGGCTTATTTTGAATTTAATACATTTACGATTGCAGATACAGCGGCACAACAAACCATCAACGTAAGTGTGAAAGATGCCAATGGGTGTATTGCGGTTACTACCGTAAGTATTGATCCGCTGCCGGTAATCACAAACAGCAGTGTAGATCAGGTTACAGCCCTTACCTGTACCAATGATGAATTAGTGCATATTACCGTAACCGGAGGATCAGGTACTTTTACCTACCAATTATTACCATCCGGAACACCTCAGCCAGATCCTGATTTTGCTTTAACTGCTCCTGGAAATTATACATTCCAGATTAACGATACCGTTACCGGCTGTTATGTGACCACGCTAACGTATGAAGTAGGAATTGTAAATACAATCAATGTAACGGCAACAGCCATCACTGCAGTCACCTGTTTTGGTACTCATGATGGTGCCCTGAGCATTACGGTAAATGATTATACAGGCCCTTATGACTATACCGTAACCAATACGAATGGTCAAACTGTAAATGGTTCCAGTACTACAGCAGCAAATCCATTGCTCATTACTGGACTTGCTGCGGGAAACACTACCGTATCCGTAATTGCGACAGGCACACCTTATTGTAGTGCATTGTCCAATACCGTGACCATTGGTTCCCCTGCCGAAGCCCTGAGTATAGGCCTTACAGCCACGGCTAATGTAACCTGCCTGAACAATCAGGGTGGTATTGCAGCATTGGCATCCGGTGGATGGGGTACCTATATGTACCAATTGGTTAACACCACAACAGGAATTACCATTCAGGATTATGCAGCGAATAATAACTTCACAGGATTATCCGCAGGCCAGTATACTATAGCGGTTCGTGATGCAGGCAATTGTACCGTTACGGATACTATTGAACTGATACAACCAACGGTAATTTCAGCATCCATTTCAGCATCCGTAACTGCGGTCAATTGTTATGGCCAGGCCAATGCCGTTATAACTGCTATCAATGTAACCGGAGGCCAGGGAACTTATGCTTATATCCTGAACACCTATGATGCCACAGGAACGACTATCGTAAGCAGTTCAGGCATTCAAAACAGTCCTGCCTTTACAGGATTAGGTGCCGGAATATACAGCATCACTATTACAGACGGATGGAATTGTGATATCACTACACCAATCCAGACGATTACACAACCACAACCATTGGTCGGAAATCTATCGCTGACGACTTCCATTACCTGTAACAATCCGGCAATCATCACTATTGCTGCTACAGGAGGAACAGCACCATATCAGTATAGCACTGATGGAAGCACCTATAACGGAACTGTAAATTATCCGGTTACAGCAGGCACCTATCAGTTTTATGTCAAAGATGCAAACGGATGTACAGCAGTACTCACCAATGCACTGACCATAGATCCGGTTCAACCACTGTTATTGAATCTTGATTTAAGTGGCGCCCATATCAATTGTTTTGGTGGAGCTACAGCTACAATTACTTCCAATGCAACCGGAGGCTTAGGCAACTATCAATATTCATTATTAGATGCTAACAATACCGTTATTGCTGGCCCACAATCATCAGGTTTCTTCTCCGGATTAGTGGCAGGCAATTACTACATCGCCGTAAATAGTGGCGATTGTTATGCTAAATCCGCATTGATCCCTATCACCGATCCATTACCGCTTACTGTTGTAGTACCAATAAATACTACTGATGTAACCTGTCATGGCCTTTTGGATGGTACGGTAACATTAGAAGCTTCTGGTGGAACAGGCATTATTCAATATGCTATAACGCCACATTTGGATCAATTTGTAAACAATAATGTATTTACAGGGCTTGCACCGGGTAATTACCAGGTTATTGTACAAGATCAGGCAGGCTGTTTTGAACTGCTATCCATCACGATTGGAGAACCAGATGAACTTCAGGCCGAAGTAGCTTCAGTTACACAGGAATTGTGTGTCAATGATGGAAATGGAAGCATTACTATTGCCATAACTGGTGGAACCGCTCCGTACAGTACCAGCTTTAATACGCCTGATAATTACATACAGGATCAACTGGTATTCAACAATCTTACCGGAGGACTCGGGTATTTTATCCTAATAAAAGATGCCCACGGTTGTGAGACAGGGCTATTTGTAACCTTAGACGCCCCTGTAGAAGTTATTCCATCAGCAACCATTGTTTACAACTGTACTGACAATGTACCAGGGAATATCGTAACGGTTTCCGTAAATGCTGAAGTTCTCAATGAGGTACAATATGCTATGGATGCTAATGATTATCAGCCGGGGAATACCTTCACAAATGTAGCTCCGGGAACACATATTATCTCTGTACAACATACAAACGGCTGTATTAAAACAACCACGATCGAAATAGAAGAGAAACTTCCGGTACAGGCTACAACAACTGTTACTAATGCCACCTGTAATGGTACTGCAACAGGAGCAATAGCAATTACTGCGACAGGAGGTACAGGAATAGTACAGTATGGTATCGCTCCCGATTATATAATGAGTGATAACCCAGTATTCGAAAATCTGGCAGCAGGAAATTATACAGTACTCATCCGGGATACGATCGGATGTGAAACCACTGTGAATGCTACTGTTACAGAACCAGATCTCTTAGTAGCAACTTTAGATACGGTAACACAGGAATTGTGTACCGATGATGCCAATGCTACAATTAGTGTCGCTATTACAGGCGGAACAGCACCCTACAGTACGAGTCTGGAAGCAGCAGGTCCGTATGTACTCGATCAGCTTACTTTTACCGGACTTACCGGAGGGCAAACCTATACAGTTTATGTAAAAGATGCGAATAACTGTCTGGCACAAATTGATGTCACACTGGATGCAGCTGTAACTATTCAGCCCGTAGCCGATATCACTTACCAGTGTAACAATAATAGTCCGGAGAATACTGTGACAATCACTGTAAACCCGGCAGTAGTAGGAGCCGTTACCTATGCATTGGATGGTGGAAGTTACCAAAATAGCAATATTTTTAACAGTGTTGCTGTTGGAAACCATACTGTTCAGGTACAGCATACCAATGGTTGTATCAAAACGGTTTCCTTTACAGTAGAAGCCAAACAACCAGTACAGGCCACAACAGTCGTAACACCAGTAACCTGTAATGGCGCTTCCACAGGAAGTATCGCTATAACAGCAACCGGAGGTACCGGAACACTTCAATATGCTATCTCACCAAATTATACCTTTGGCAGCAATCCTGCATTTACTGATTTACCAGCGGGTAACTATACTGTCCTCATAAAAGATAGTATCGGATGTGAACTGAGCTTAAACGAAGTGATCGGGCAGCCGGAAACAATGGCCATCACAACCACCACTATTGTTCAGGAATTGTGTGTTGGAGATGCGAATGCTACCTTTACTATTGCTATAACAGGCGGAACAGCACCATACAGTACCAGTCTGGAAGCAACAGGAACCTATGTTCTTGGCCAGTTTACCTTTGCCAACCTTACTGGTGGACAAACCTATACGGTATATGTCAAAGATGCGAACAACTGTCTGGCACAAATTGATGTCACACTGGATGCAGCGGTAGCTATCCAGCCTGTTGCGGATATCACTTACCAGTGCACCAATAATAGTCCGGAGAATACAGTGGCAATCACTGTAAACCCGGCAGTAGCAGGGGCAGTAACCTATGCATTGGATGGTGGAACTTACCAAAATAGCAATGTCTTTACCAATGTTGCTGTAGGTGGCCATACTGTTCAGGTACAGCATACCAATGGTTGTATCAAAACGGTTTCCTTTACAATAGAGGCCAAACAACCGGTACAGGCCACTACAGTAGTAACTCCAGTAACCTGTAATGGCGCTTCCACAGGAAGCATAGCCGTAACAGCAACCGGAGGTACCGGAACACTTCAATATGCTATCTCACCAAATTATACCTTCGGCAGCAATCCAATATTTAGCAATTTACCAGCGGGTAACTATACTGTACTCATAAGAGATGGTATCGGATGTGAACTGATTTTAAATGAAGTGATTGGACAACCGGAAACACTGGTTATTACCACCACAAGTATCGTTCAGGAATTGTGTGTAGGAGCTTTAAATGCTTCCTTCACCATTGCTATAAGCGGCGGAACAGCACCGTATGCGACAAGCCTAAATGCAGCAGGGCCATTTGTGCCGAACCAGTTTACCTTTGAAAACCTTGCCGGTGGACAATCGTATACGGTTTATGTCAAAGATGCTAACAATTGTATTACTCAGGCTATTGTCACTTTTGCCACAGCAGTAGCAATAACTCCAGCAGCACAGGTAACCTACAATTGTACCGATAATCTTCCGGGCAATAGTATTACAGTTACTGTAAATCCAATTGTAGTCAATGATGTTCAATATTCATTAGATGGTGTAACCTACCAAAATAGCAACCAGTTTTTCAATCTTGCTGTAGGATCACATACCATTTACATCAGGCATACTAATGGTTGTGTGAAGACCACCACGGTTATTATTGTCGCTAAACAACCGCTACAGGCAGTAACGACCAATACCAACATCGTATGTAATGGTGCCGCTACAGGTAGTATCAGCATCTTTGCAACCGGAGGTAATGGCGGCGTACAATATGCTATCTCACCAGCATTCAACTTTGGAACAACAAACGTATTTACTGGCTTGGTTGCAGGGACTTATAGTGTCAAAGCACGTGATGGTATTGGTTGTGAAAAAACAATTACAGTTACCATTACCGAAACTCCTGCCTTAGTCGTTGGAATTGCCAGTGTAACACAGGAAGTATGTATCGGGACACACAATGCTTCGGTAACTTTAAGTGCTACGGGCGGAACAGCACCGTATTATACCAGTCAGTCTCCAACAGGTCCGTTTATACCGAATCTTATGACGTATAATAACCTGAATGGTGGACAAACCTATACATTCTACATACGGGATCAGCGCAATTGTAGTATCATTCCGGTAATTGTAACACTGGACAACCCGGTAGACCTGCAGGCATCCCTGGATCTGGTATACAACTGTGCTGTAAATGCACCGGGAAATACAGTAACGGTACACGTGAATCCAGCTATTGAAGCTGCGGTACAATACAGCATTGACGGTGGAACATTCCAATCAGGGAATGTCTTTACCAACCTGAGTGTTGGAAATCATAGCATTGTAGTACAACATAGCAATGGTTGTACGAAAACACTGCCAGTAACCATCAAGGTTATCCAGCCTATCAAGTACAACACCACACAAACACAGGTAACCTGTGCAGGACTGAGCAACGGTAAAATTGTAGTTGCAGCAACCGGTGGAGAAGGTGTACTGCAGTACGCTATTTCTCCGGATTACATATTAACCACCAATCCGGTATTTGATAATCTTCCGGCAGGAAACTATACGATCCGGATTGAAGATCAAATCGGTTGTTTCCATTTGGTGAATATTGTAATTACAGAACCAAATGCACTTGAGGTGAATGTGCTCGACCTGATGCAGGAAATTTGTAGTGGTGATGCCAATGCAACTATAGAAATTGAAGTAGCCGAAGGGACAGGGCCTTACAGTACCAGCCTGAATCCAAATGGCCCATTTGTACAGGATCAGTTCTTGTTTGATGGACTGGCAGGAGGGCAGCAGTATACTGTTTATGTGAAAGATGCCAATGGGTGTGTGACCCAGATGAATGTCACATTAGACCAACCAATCACCATCAATGCCATTCCGAATGTAGTGTATAATTGTGTGGATAACACCACTACAATTACGGTAAACCAGGCGGTAGCCGGTCAGGTGACGTATGCCCTGGACGGAGGAACTTTCCAGACAACGAATGTATACCAGAACCTGGCTCCAGGAAACCATACTGTTGAGGTAGTACATGCAGCAGGCTGTTCCCAAACCGTACCATTTACAATCATAGCCGTAACCCCACTAACGCTTTCCGTATCACAAACCGGATTAAACCAGATTACAGCAGTGGCCGCAGGAGGTGCAGGAGGTTATACCTACACTTTCAATGAAGTAGACAATGGAATGAACAATGTATACGTAATCAACCATACTGCTTTGTATGTGGTTATTGTAACCGACAGGAACGGTTGCCAGGCCAAAGCTGAAATTGCGATGACATTTGTTGATATTGAAATCCCGAATTTCTTTACGCCAAATGATGACAATCACAACGACCACTGGTCACCACAGAATACACAGAATTACCCGAATATCAATACGCTGATTTTTGACCGTTACGGAAGAAAAATAGCCACATTGCGTCAAGGGCAGCAGTGGAATGGGCAATACAACGGTACCCCACTTCCTACAGGCGATTACTGGTATAAAATTACCTTAGGCGATGGTAGTGACAGAGAGTTTGTCGGACATTTCACCATTTACAGATAGCAGGACTAAAGCAACAACTGTTCTTGATAAACAGGACAGTTGTCAGCCTTTAGGATCAAAAATTACAATTCCATATTTAAGAAATAAAATGAAAAAAATATATACCCTGATCTTGTTTTGCTTCCTGATTAAAGCCTCAGCCCAGGAGCTTAATATTCCTACGTTTACCCAATACCTGGCAGACAGCCCTTTTGTGATTTCGCCTTCCTATGCAGGAATAGGGGATAATGTCAAGATACGCGCCAATGGCCTTACACAATGGGTAGGGATCAAAGGAGCTCCGGACAACCAGTCGGTAGCTGCCGATATGCGTATTGAAGATCGTTCCGGTATTGGTGTTTTCCTCTACAATGATAAAAATGGAAATACAAAACAATCGGGTGCCAAGTTTTCCTTTGCTCATCACCTGATGCTGGAAAAATACAGCGATCAGTTTCTTTCCTTAGGGATATCCTATAACATGAACCAATTCCGGATTCAGATCGAAAACTTCAATGGGCCGGATATCGGCGTAACCAACAACCGGGCTATCGTAAATCATAACTTTGATGTTTCGGCCTTGTACCGGATCCATGATTTTTATTTTAGTTTCGCTGCCAGTAATATCCTGAACAAAAACCTGGATAAGTTTGCGATTAACGAACCCAATACACTCCGAAACTACCAGATTTATACCGGATATACTTTTAAAAGCAAAAGCTCTGACCTGGAAGTAGAACCATCTGTATTTTACCAGCTTTATGAAAGTGATGGCAGGTCGTCTACCGATGTCAATCTAAAACTAAGGATGATGAGTCATGGGGAGGATTATTATTGGGCGGGTATTTCCTATAGGTTCCTGAACGATCAGATGTTTACCCCATTGAATATCGGCCCTATGGCCGGAATTAAAAAGTCCGGTTTCTATTTTGCCTATTCATACCAAATTACCACGAATGAATTTATTTCCATGAATTCAGGAACACACATGATTACCTTAGGACTGGATATCTTCCAGGGTGTCAGCAATTGTGCCTGTACGCTATAACGTATTGCAACAGCAGTCCATGAAAAAGGCTATTACACCAGATCGTGTAATAGCCTTTTTTTTTGGTACTAAACCTATTTAGCAATTCAATACACGCCTATAGAAATATAATACACACCTATAGCAACTCAATACACGCCTATAGAAATATAATACACACCTACAGAAACTCAATACACGCCTATAGAAATATAATACACACCTATAGAAACTCAATACACGCCTATAGCAATGAGGCAATCGTTCATAAAAAAAGAGACTATTCACAAATGTAGAATAGTCTCTTTTTAGTGTATGCTGGAAAGTATCTTATCGCTTCGCTTTAGGATCGCGCAGTTTATATTTCCCATCTTTATACAGATTGCCTGCAGTGATCACATGGGCCAAAGCATCCCTTGCCAATTCAGGATCTACTTTAACCGGGACAAATACCGTATCATTTTTCAATTCAAATTGTAGCGGTTCCAGATTTGGCTGCATGATAATCACCTGGTTGCCCACCCGGAATGCATTGATATCATTAAATTGCATAATCGATCTTCCTGTAGTAGCTTCCGGTAATTTCGCAAGATTCCTTCCTACCATAGGCGTTTCAAATTGTGCCCCTATCATTGCCAATAAGGTTGGAGGAATATCAATCTGACTGCTTAGTTTACTGTATTTTTTACCCTGAGGTACCTGAGGCCCGATAATCAATGCCGGAATATGAAACTTATTAACCGGTACCAAGTTATTACCATAGGTTCTGGTGTTATGATCGGCAATGACAATAAAAATAGTATTTTTAAAATAGGCTTCTTTCTTAGCCAGTTCAAAGAATTTGCCAATAGCAAAATCAGCATATTTCATCGCATTGTTTACAGTTGCTGGTTTTTTATCATACAATGCAATCCGACCGGCAGGAAATTCAAACGGTTCGTGGTTGGAAGTCGAAAACATCAGGGAGAAGAAAGGTTTGTTTCCTTTTGATTTAAAATAGTTGTTTGCCTTTACCGCCAGGTCTTCATCAGAATAGCCCCAGGTGCCTTTAAAAGCATATTTAGCGCCATCACTGTCAAAATCTTCCTGGTCGATAATATCTTCAAAACCATTACCATTAAAAAACGAAGCCATGTTATCAAAGTTCGCCATTCCGCCATAAATAAAACTCGTTTGGTAGCCCTTGCGTTTAAGCGCATCTGCGAGCGTAAAAAAACCTTGCTGGGAATTACCCAACTTTACGACACTTTCGGAAGGAGAAGGCAGGAAACCGGTCACTACAGCCTCGATTCCTCTTACGCTTCGGGTTCCGGTACAATATAAGTTGGTAAACAACAATCCTTCTTTGGTCAGTTTATCAAATTCCGGGGTGAGTGGCTTACCGCCTAAAGCACCTACATATTCCGCACCCAGGCTTTCCTGCAGGAAGATCACCAAATTATAAGGCTGTTCCCGTAGACTATCCGGATTTTGAATGTGCAGGAAAGGAAGGTCAGCATCGGTATAATCCGAAGGCGCCACATCCATATATTTTTTTACTCTTGCAGTTGCTTCATCAGCGTCCATCTTACCATACATTTTGGTGTTGCCTTCATTTTTAAGTGAATACGCTGCAAAAGCCACAGTATAAAATGAATTCAGCCCAAGGCAATTGGTAAGCTGGTCGGTAGAGAAAACAGCATTACTCGCATTGATTGGCCGTTTGGAGGTCAGGCTGGAACGTGCTCCAAAAAATACAAAGAACAGTACGAATGGAAATAGTATCAACCGATATTTAAAACCGGATTCCGGAGCATGAAAAAGCTTAGGTGCTTTTTTAATGGCAAAATACAGGGCAAGTCCTAAAATGATAAACGTAATAATGATAGAAACCAGGTAACTTTTTAATAGCATACCCACCACTTCACGGGGATAGATGAGGTAGTCCAGGAAAATACGATTGGGGCGTGTATCGTACTGATGTATAAAATCTGGTGTGGCCAATTCCATAAATAAAATCAGGAACAGGAACAGGATACAATAAAATCCTAAGAACTTATTGCTGTATTTACGATAGGTATTGGGTACAAATGTCAGCAATACTAAAGGCAGTAACGACAAATAACACAATAAAATCAAATCCATACGAAGTCCAATTGGAAAAATATGCCAGTAATTTTCCGTCTGTATTACCCTTTCCTTAAAAATAAAAAATAGGATAATCCTGCTTAGGGTAGTAATTAATAAACCGATAGCCAGAAAGTTAAGCAAGGGTTTGAGGTACGCTAATCTTCTCATTTAAAATATTTTTGTTTAAAATCCATCAAATGTAGAACTTATAATTTGACGTTGTTAACATTTGAAAATTAAAATTTCCTAAAGATTTACTTGCTTTACTGCTAATAAAATGTAAATTTGCAATCCAATTAAATTGGCGTCGTGGCCGAGTGGCTAGGCTGGGCTCTGCAAAAGCTCCTACAGCGGTTCGAATCCGCTCGATGCCTCAAAAAAGCTTTCCTTAACCGGAGAGCTTTTTTTTTGCCCTTATCTGAACTGCAATTCCAATAGCTATAAAACAAAAAAAATCCTGATTGCTCAGGATTTTTTTATCGTTAATTCTTCTTTTCTATTTTGTGTAACGCATCGTTTACCAATTTTTTCTCTCCTGGAAAGTAACCCTGAAAAATAAGGATCAACCCAAAGACAATCAAAACAATACTAATGGATTTCTTAATCTTATTGATATTGGAAATGGTCAGTTTGCTTTTCAATTGTTTTGCCAGCAATACTTTTCCAACATCTGTAAGGAAATAAGTGGCTAAAACGGCAGCAAAGAAAACAAGCATTCTGGAAGGTTCCATATCCAGTTTAGGTCCAAAAGTCAGGATGATCGCTAACCAGAATCCCAATACTCCAATATTGATAAAATTCAGTAAAAATCCTTTTATGAATAAGCTGAAATAATTCTTTTTAACAATTTCAACTTCTATCTTATCAATCGGGTTTTTACCTGCTTTTGTCAGTCTCATAAAGGTCATAACACCATAGGTAAGCATAATAATTCCTCCAAAAAGGAATAAGGCAGGCTCATCTTTTAAACTTTGTATCAGGCGATAACTACTGAAATAGGCAATCGAAATAAAAACCACATCCCCTAAAATCACACCCAGATCAAATGTCATTGCAGCTCTAAAGCCTTTTGTAACACTGGTTTCCAGAAGTACAAAAAATACCGGTCCAATCATGAAGCTTAAAAAAAAGCCCAAAGGGATACCCGTTATAATATCATCAATCATCAGTCTTTTGTGTTTGAAACTATTCTTTTTTCAGGCGGCAATTTAAACAATTTTAAATAAACTATTTTCCAGCCTCCACAATAGAACCTCCAAGGATCGTTTTCTGATTGATTTTCTTAGGTTTTCCGTAGATCGTGATGGTACCACCTGCTTTCACATTGGCATCTACAAGATCAGTAGCACTTACATCTGCCTCACCACCTGTTGTAATCTTGATTGTAGTCTGGCTTGTGGCCAGGTTTCTCGCTTCAATAATACCACCGGTAGTAATAGATGCTTCCTGATTGGTGGCTTTACCTGATAATTTCAGAATTCCACCACGTGTAGTTCTTGATTTTAATTTATCAACATCTAATTTTACTTTTATTTCAGCACCTTCTCTGGCATTGATTTCAAAAGATACCGCTTTTAAAGTATCTTCAGATGATACATACGATCCTTCACTGGCTTCCAGATTATCAATATTTTTAAAATAAAGCTTGGCTGTAACTTCTTCTCCTTTCAGGAGTTTGCTAAATTTCATACGGATTTTAAGTTCACCATTTTTGTTGATGACTTCTACATCTTCACTTCGGGCACCTGTAATTTCAATCTTGTTTTCTTTCGACTGAATCATCTGTAGCGAGATACGGTCAAAAACTTTTACTTCATCAAAATCACCTGTTTCTTTGGTCACGGTTTGTGCAAAATTTGCCTGTGCTACTAACAGGAAAGCTGCAATAATTATTTTTTTCATATTCAATTCATTTTAAAATAAGACATTAGAACGTACTATTCATTTTTACGTATGAAACTGAAATCCAGTTGTTTCTTCACTAAATCAGCATTTTTTACCTTTACAATTACTTCATCCCCAAGCTGTAAAATATTCCCGGAAACTTCTCCAACCAAAGCATATTGCTTGTCATCGAATGTGTAATAGTCATCTTTAATTTCACGGATACGGCACATACCTTCACATTTATTGGAAACGATTTCAACATAGATTCCCCATTCGGTAACCCCTGAAATAACCCCAACAAATTCTTCGTTTTGATGATCCTGCATGTATTTCACCTGCATGTACTTGATAGAATCCCGCTCTGCACTTGTCGCTAAATTTTCCATATTGGAAGCATGCACACATTTTTCTTCATATACCTCCTGGTCTACAGATTTTCCACCATCCAGATAGTATTGCAATAGACGGTGCACCATAACATCAGGATAACGACGGATCGGAGAGGTAAAGTGAGAATAATAATCAAAGGCAAGACCATAATGGCCTATGTTTTCCGTAGAATATTTCGCTTTACTCATCGTACGAATTGTAAGCGTATCCACTAAATTTTGTTCTTTTTTACCCTGAACTGCTGTCAAAAGGCTGTTCAGTGATTTTGAAATATCCCCTTTAGTTTTGAAATTAATGGAATACCCGAATTTTGAAATAACAGTTTGTAAATTGATCAGTTTATCTTCATTAGGCTCATCGTGAATACGATAGACAAATGTTTTCTTTTGCTTACCAATGTATTCTGCTACTTTTTTATTGGCTAACAGCATGAATTCTTCAATCAGGTGATTGGCATCTTTTGATGTTTTAAAGTACACACCGGTAGGTTCGCCTTCCTCATTCAGATTGAATTTTACTTCTACTTTATCAAATGAGATCGCACCATCGGCCATTCTTTTTCTCCTGAAGATTTTAGCAAGCTCATCGAGTTTCAAGGTAGCAGCTACAATTTCATCCGGCACTACATAGGCAGCTCCAGTAATTGAAATCTCTTCCGGGATAGTATTGTCTTTGGTTTCTATGATATACTGTGCTTCCTCATACGCAAACCGCTGATCGGAATAAATAACTGTTCTTCCAAACCATTGATTTACCAGTTTGGCATCATTTGTAATCTCAAACACTGCCGAAAAAGTATATTTTTCTTCATTCGGACGAAGAGAACAAGCAAAATTTGATAGTACTTCAGGTAACATCGGTACCACACGATCCACTAAATAAACAGAAGTTCCACGTTGGTACGCTTCTTCATCCAGTATCGTTCCTTCCTGCAGGTAATAGGAAACATCGGCAATATGGATCCCAATTTCATAGTTGCCATTTTCTAATTTTTTAAAGGAAAGGGCATCATCAAAATCTTTAGCATCCTTAGGGTCAATCGTAAACGTTAGTGTATCACGCATGTCCCGGCGGTTCGCTATCTCAGAAGCTTCGATAGAAGTATCAATCTTTTGTGCATAGGCTTCCACTTCAACAGGGAAATCATACGGGAGGCCGTATTCTGCTAATATTGCATGGATTTCAGTATTGTGTTCTCCTGGTTTTCCAAGTACTTTGATAACGGTACCAAATGGGCTATCGGCTTTTGCTGGCCAGTCTTCAATGTGAACCAGTACCACGTCACCGTTTTCTGCTTCCCCATATTTCTCTTTCGGAATAAAGATATCCGTATACATTTTTGGATTTGCCGTAGAGACAAAAGCAAAATTTTTCTGGATGTCAATAACTCCTACGAAGTCCGTTTTCTTACGTTCAATGATTTCAATTACCTCACCTTCAGGCTTTTTGCCTCTTCTTCGGTTGTACACATAAATTTTAACCTTATCGCCATCGAGTGCTTTGTTCAGGTTATTGGTCGGAATGAACACATCATCTTCAAAATCAGGCGATACAAAATAAGCCGTTTTGCGGCTTGTCATATCAATAGTGCCTTCATAATAATCTGGGCTATTGACAGTAAGGCTATATTTTCCAGGCTCTGTTTCGTCTATGCTTTTTTTGGAAGATAGTAGTTTCAGGTCTTTAATAATCTGATTCCTACTTTGGGTATCATCAACTTCAAGCTTAGCAGCTATCTGTTTATAATTAAATACTTTATTGGGACTTTGTGATAGTATTTTTAAAATTTTTTCTGTAAAATCTGTATGTTTCTTTACAGGTTTTCTTAGTTTCTTACTCATATTTCTTTTCTAATAATTCTTAAAATTACAAAATTGTTGGCAGTTTACGATAACATTGGGGACTTTTAAACAAATAATAACCTTTTGGCAATGATTTTGAGAGCATAGCAAAATAAATTAGGTAAATTTATATCCATAGGATCAACAAATATCCGCACTAATACTCAACTCAACGTATGGAAGATTTTATTACAGTTGCTATTTTCAATTACCCCCATGAGATAACCATACTAAAACACTTATTAACTGATTCCGGTATTGTTTACTTTTTTGAAAATGAAACGATGTCAAGTATTGTCCCGATGTATTCCCAGGCCTTTGGCGGAATCAAACTGAAAGTCCATCCCAACGATCTCGAAACCGTTACTGAAATCCTCGATCAATTCAACAGGAATAACCATCTCAAAATTGTATAATCTCAGACGTTACTTTATTTTTTTTCTTTTCATTTTCATAGTTGTTAACATTCATTAAAATAATAAAAAAGAAAAGATTTAAAATTAAATTTTTTTAATGGGTATTATAGCTTGTTAATAAGGCCTAAAACTTTCCTGAAAAAGACACTGATTTATAGTTTTGCTTTTTTATATAGGGTTGTTAACATAGTTTTAGAACTTTAAACCTTTCATTTCTAAGGTTTTTTAAAAGGTTATTCACAACTGTTGATAACCTATTTACTATAAAAATCTTTAATAAGTTTACTTGTTAATTACTGTTAACAACACAACCGAAGCTGCTGATAACTTTTCTAAAAATTCACCAAACTAAATTAGGTTTATAAGTTTGCATTTTGGATTACATTTTTTTCCGATACAACCAAAAAATACTTTCTATATTCTATCTGAAGTTATGAACAGTATTTGTTAATTTACAATTCATTCAAAATGAGACATTTAGTATTCATTGTTAACATCTATATTTTTTAACATTTAGAATCAAATATATGCAATGATAATCAGCCACTTACAAACGTCTTTTTTTACAAATAACTGAGTAGCAGCACTTATAAAAAATAAGTTAAATTCAGTAGGTTACTAACTATTAAGTTTTAACAGTATACCTATAATAGAATGTATAGTGGAATGCTAAAAGCTGCAAAATTAATTCTTTATTTGTTTTGTGACAGAATATATAATTCATTTAATAAATTTGTACACACAACTTAAAAATAACGATAATGAAAATTTCTATTGGTAACGACCATGCAGGTCCGGAATACAAAAAAGCTATTGTGGCAATGCTTACAGCAAAAGGGCATGAAGTTTTAAACCATGGTACAGATTCCGAAGCCAGTGTGGACTATCCTGATTTTGGGCATCCTGTTGCGGAAGATGTAACTTCCGGAAGAGCAGATTTAGGTATTGTAATCTGTGGCAGTGGAAATGGCATTGCTATGACTGTTAATAAACACCAGGGCATTCGTGCGGCATTATGCTGGAATAAAGAAATAGCAGCTTTGGCCAAATTACACAATGATGCCAATATCATCAGTATCCCGGCACGTTTTACATCTATTCATCAGGCTGTAGAAATGGTGGAAACATTTTTAGCTACTGAATTTGAAGGAGGAAGACACCAGGCTCGTGTTGATAAAATTGCATGTTCCTAATAGTAAACCGATTTATATTTTAACTACGGTATAATGAAAAGACCTCTCAAAATGCTGAAAACTGTTCTTGTGTGTTTGTTAGTAAACTTTGCTGCTCATGCACAACAGCCTAAAGATTATTTCAAGCTACCATCACTATTATTGAAAAATACAGAGTACAAATTGAGTTTTAGTACACATCCTGAGGGTGAATACTACAAACAGGAGTACCTCGCAGCTGGTGAAGATCCGGCGCGTTTTAAAACAATGGTATGGATTGATGTGATTCGATCCGGTATGACCCTGGAACGTATCGTAGAAATAAAAACGGCAGAACTGCAAAAAAGGAAAAAAACAGATAAACTCTGTAATTATAAAATTCTGGATAACGAAGAAACCGGAGAATACCTCATTGAATTTTTAATGAGCGCTAAAACTGCGGATAATGTGGATATCATAGAATGGAATGCTTACCGCTATAAAGGAACGATTGATAGGAATGGTAAAAAAGGCATTATGCTTTTTGCGATGAGCAAAAGAGCTTATGGAAAAGAAGTACCGGCTTTTATGGAAACACTTAAAAAAGAACGAGGCAATTATACCGCTATTATTGGAGATGCCTTAATTCCTAAAATAAGACTCTAAAAATAGCAAGTCCAAATCTATCCTATAACCCTCGCAACTGTGAGGGTTTTTTATGGCCGGTAGTGCCTGTATTGATATAATTTTATGAGACGCTGTTTGTTGTAATTATTGAAAAAAATAATTTAAGTCCTGCGTTCATAATTGTACATTTGGGTGGAGTATGGAAAGCAAAATTCCAAAATCACAACAATTTGATTTACAGTAATTATAATGTAATTGCATAATATAGGTATACATGAACAATATTGATTTTATTTCAAAACAGGTACCAACAGCAGTGGGCAACATACAAAATACCCTACAGCTTTTTTCGGAAGATTGTACGATTCCATTTATTGCACGCTACCGAAAAGACAGGACGGGAAATCTGGATGAAGTGGTTATCGAACAAATTTATAAACTGCAAAAGGAATATGATATCCTGACCAAGCGTAAGGAGGCTATTTTGAAATCGATTACCGAGCGAGGTAGCCTGACAGAGGAGTTAGGCCGTAAGATCCAGGCGAGTTTTGATTTGAATGAACTGGAAGATTTTTACCTGCCTTTTAAAAAGAAGAAAAAAACAAAAGCCGATACTGCCCGTGAAAATGGTTTGGAACCGTTGGCTAAAATTATAATGTCACAAAATGGAGATGATCTGGATCATGCAGCGGCACGTTATATAAATGATACAGTAGTCAATGAGGATGAAGCCCTGCAGGGAGCACGTGATATCGTGGCAGAATGGATCAATGAAAATAGCTACGTCCGTAAACAGCTCCGAAGGCTCTATCAAAGAAAAGCTTCGGTAACAACTAAAGTTGTGAAAGCAGCATTGGAAGAAGAAAAAGCCAAAAAATTCGAACAGTACTTCGATTGGTCTGAAGGGTTGCAACGCGCGCCATCCCACCGGTTGTTAGCAATGTTCCGTGCGGAAAACGAAGGCTATATCAAGCTGAAAGTTGCAGTTGAAAAAGAAGAAGCCCTGGAACTTATTACACAGGTCATTGTAAAAAATCCTAAAAATAAATCTGTACATCTGGAGCAAGCGATGGAAGACAGTTACAAACGACTGTTAGTTCCTGCGATTACGAATGAAGTGCTACAGGAAGCCAAGGCCAAAGCCGATGCAACGGCCATACAGGTTTTTGCCGGAAATTTAGGGCAGTTGTTATTAGCACCTCCTTTGGGTGAAAAGCGAATCCTGGCCATTGACCCTGGATTTCGTACAGGATGTAAAGTAGTCTGCCTGGATGAAAAAGGAGATTTACTCTATAATGAAACGATTTTCCCACATGCCCCTCAAAATGAGACTGCTATGGCAATGAAGAAAATCCGTTCGATGGTAAATTCCTATAAGATCGACGCTATTTCCATAGGAAACGGAACGGCGTCAAGGGAAACGGAATTCTTTATCAAGAAAATAGCTTTTGATAAACCGCTACAGGTATTTGTGGTAAGCGAAGCCGGAGCCTCCATTTACTCTGCTTCAAAAATTGCCCGGGACGAATTTCCAAATTATGATATCACAGTGCGTGGTGCGGTTTCCATTGGTCGCCGTTTGTCTGACCCTTTAGCAGAACTTGTTAAGATCGATGCCAAATCCATTGGTGTAGGACAATACCAGCACGATGTCGACCAAAACCTGCTAAAAGGCGAATTGGATACCGTAGTAATGCGTTGTGTTAATGCAGTGGGTATTAATATCAATACTGCTAGCAAGTCGCTGTTGAGCTATGTTTCTGGTATTGGAGAAAAAATGGCCGAAAACATTGTTACTTACCGTTCGGAAAACGGAGCTTTTGAAGATCGGAAACAGCTTAAGAAAGTTCCAAGGCTGGGGGAGAAAGCCTACCAGCAGGCCGCAGCATTTATACGGATTACCAATGGTAAAAACCCGTTGGATAATTCGGCAGTACATCCGGAAGCGTATAAAATTGTTGAAAAAATGGCGAAGGACCTCAAGATTTCGTTATCAGAGCTTATTGGAAATAAGGAAAAGATCGCACAAATAAAGATTGCAGAGTATTGTACGCCTGAAATCGGGTTACTGACATTGAAAGACATTGTCAAGGAGTTGGAAAAACCAGGACTGGATCCGAGAAAATCAGCCAAAGTATTTGAATTTGACAGTAGCGTAAAGACGATTAAAGACCTGAGAACCGGTATGGTGTTGCCTGGAATTGTAAATAATATTACCAATTTTGGATGCTTTGTCGATGTTGGTATCAAGGAAAGCGGACTTGTTCATATCTCGCAGCTAAAAGAAGGCTTTGTTTCGGATGTAAACGAAGTGGTAAAACTCCATCAGCACGTTCAGGTAAAAGTTACCGAAGTGGATGAGGACAAGAAAAGAATACAGTTGAGTATGATTCTTTAAAGCATGAAAAAATTACCAGGAATTAGAAAACTCCTGGTAATTTTTTTGATTAACTAGAAAAAATTATAATTTATTCTCGTCTTTATTTTGAGAATGCGCTGACGTAGGAGGAGTATCTTCTTTGGTAGCATTTTTAAACTCCTTCATCCCATTTCCTAATCCTTTCATTAATTCCGGAATTTTCTTACCTCCAAAAAGTAATAAAATTACTATAGCGATCAGAATCCATTCTGATCCACCAATAATTCCTAAAAATACGTTTAATGCAGTCATAATTTATCGTTTAATAATTTTACAAATATACGAAGAAAATGGACTGCTGGTTTTTATATGAGTTTTTTTTGCAATACAAAAACGTTAAAATATACTAAATAAAATACCCGTTTCTTAAATACCGAAAGAATAAAGTACTTCCTGTCAACAATTCCTATATTTGTGGATTAAAATAATGCAATGCCTGAAAAAAGACTTAAAAGACAGTTGATTAAGAAAAAACTACTCGACAAGAACCGATTAGTTATACTGAACGAGGATACTTTTGAAGAAATTTTTTCTCTGAAATTAACCCTGATGAATGTGTTTGTTGTCATTACAGGATCCACCATTTTCCTGATTGCCATCACCACTTATATTATTGCTTTTACCCCATTGCGGGAATATATTCCGGGTTATGCCTCCTCCAAATTGAAAAAAGAAGCCACAGAACTGGCTATAAAATCCGATTCACTCGAATTGGTATTACAGCAGAATGATGCCTATATAACATCGATAAAAAAGGTACTTACCGGGGAGCTGGAACTGGCTAAGTATGACAAGGATTCCATTATTGCCGCAGAAAAAAATGCCGCAGTCAGCTTTAAAAAATCAGAAGCCGATTCGTTATTGCGCCAGCAGGTGGCACAGGAAGATAAATACAATCTTTTTGAAAATGCAAAACCAAAAGTATCGTTGGTACTTTTTCCTCCTGTAAAAGGACACATTTCTCAAAAATACGACCCAAAGGAAAAACATTATGCGGTAGACATTGCCCTGGCCAAAAATACCCCGATAAAAGCTATCGCTGGGGGGACCGTTTTATTTTCGGACTGGACGCCTACCAATGGCAATGTTATTATTATTCGCCATAATGATGGAATTATCTCTGTTTACAAACATTGTGAATCGGTGACCAAAGAACAGGGTGATATTGTAAGGACCGGGGAGGTAATTGCCATAGCAGGTTCCACAGGGGAACAATCTACAGGCATACACCTGCATTTTGAATTATGGAAAGACGGATACCCTATTAATCCTACGAATTTTATTAATTTTGAATAGCGGTATGCTCTTACATCACATTGCTACTAATTTAAACGTTGTGATCACGTTCCAATTCTTTATAAAATGTCAATAAAATCATATTCTGCTAAACTGTTCGCTGCTCTTATTTATAATAAGACCCAAAAATGGGCACAGCATCCGGTGGAAACGCAGCAAAAAGTATTGGAGATGCTTATTTCTGAAGCTAAAGATACGGTGTTTGGGAAGGATCACTATTTTGATGCCATCAGGTCCCATGCAGATTTTGTACAGCGTGTCCCGGTTCGGGATTATGAAGCGTTAAAACCGTATGTAGAGCGTGTGGTAAAAGGGGAAGAAAATATCCTTTGGAAAGGGAAACCGTTATATTTTGCTAAAACTTCGGGCACGACTTCGGGAGCCAAATACATTCCGTTGACCAAAGAATCAATGCCTTACCATGTCGAAGCCGCCCGGAATGCAATATTGCATTATATACATGAAACCGGGAAGTCCGATTTTGTAGATGGTAAAATGATATTTCTGCAGGGAAGCCCAATCTTGGAAGAAAAAAACGGGATTAAATTCGGGAGACTTTCAGGAATCGTAGCTCATTTTGTTCCAAAATACCTGCAAAAAAACAGACTCCCAAGCTGGGAAACCAATTGTATTGAAGACTGGGAAACCAAAGTGGATGCTATTGTGGCCGAAACATACGATCAGGATATGTCCATTATTTCCGGGATTCCGTCCTGGGTACAAATGTATTTTGAAAAATTAAAGCAAAAAGGAAATAAACCGGTAGGCGAAATTTTTAAAAATTTCAACCTGTTTATCTATGGTGGGGTCAATTATGAACCGTATCGTGCTAAATTTGAAAACCTGATTGGAAGAAAGGTGGACAGTATTGAACTCTTTCCGGCATCGGAAGGATTTTTTGCTTATCAAGATTCGCAGCACGAAAAAGGGATGTTACTGCTTTTGGATTCCGGAATTTTCTATGAGTTTATCAAGGCATCGGAATTTTTTGATGCAGCTGCTAAGCGTTATACGATAGGAGGAGTGGAACTGAATGTGAATTATGTACTGATCATTTCTACCAACGCCGGACTTTGGGGTTATAATATCGGGGATACAATCCAGTTTACGTCACTCGCACCCTACCGGATTATCGTATCAGGCAGGATCAAACATTATATTTCTGCTTTTGGAGAGCATGTGATTGGGAAAGAGGTGGAAGCAGCACTGAAAGAAGCCATGGAAAACACCAACATACGGGTGAATGAGTTTACAGTAGCCCCGCAGATTACGCCTGAGACAGGATTACCGTACCATGAATGGTTTATTGAATTTGAAAATGAACCGGAAAACATGGCTGATTTCGCCTTAAAGATAGAGAATGCCATGCGCAGGCAAAATGTCTATTATGATGATCTTATTGTAGGGAATGTTTTGCAAACGCTTGTGATTTCAAAAGTAGTACAAAATGGTTTTCAGAACTATATGAAAGGCATTGGGAAACTGGGCGGGCAAAATAAAATACCAAGATTGGCCAATGATCGTACTATTGCGGATAAATTGATTGTAATACCGTAAAAACATAGAGTATAGTACTATAAATATATAACCAATTGTATGCTTTGATACCCGGGAATAAAGACGCTTACAAATTAATAACAGTTAGATTATCATATAATAACATACATTCTGAAATTGATCCGTACGGAAACGGGGATAAACAATTTCACACTTAACAAAATCCATAAAAATAGTATAGATTTGCATATTATTTTATACCATTACCATACCTTTTAAGGTAATGTTTTAGCATAAAAACAAAAAGAGATTATGACAGAGACCAGAAATATAATACGTTCAAGAGCCCAGGAATCTTCTGCGGCCATAGAGAGATTGTACATTACTATGCGACACCTATTCAATCGTGGTTTTTATAAACCCATGGGAATATCCGGTGATACGCTACGGGAAGCACTATTGCAGTTGCGTCCGGAAATATATGGCTCCATAGATGGAGAAAAAGTAGAATTAAGCGGTTTATTGTACGTGATTGAACGGTTACCCGTTGGGATTGAAGAATGCCGTTTTATTAACCTGACTTCGGATGAAGGGTATTCGAAATCACATTTTAAAGCGATTGTACCTCCAAAACGGAAGCGCAACTGTTACCGTATTGATGATGAGCAGATGAACGTGGAAATTACCAGGGGACGTTCGGATATCTATGATATCCTGACCCACCTGACGTTTATTTTTATAGAATCACATAAGATAAAAGACCGTGTTTTACTGGATGAAAACAATAATGAAGTAACTCGCGACTGGCAAAAGCTGGAGCAGGCTGCTTTATTGGACAAGAAACTGCCTCTTATTGAAAGAGAAAAAGCAATTTCGCATGCGGCCAATGTACTTGGGAGAAGTTTCGAGGAAGTGATGGAAATTTACGATGATTTCGGAACTACAGAAAAACCTGATCGTTTTCTGCATGTAATTTACTGGTTGGGAAAACTGGCCATAGAGGAAGTAATTGACAACAACAAACGCACCATTACGTTTAGCCCGATTTTAAGGGAACGTCTTGGGCACCATATCCACGGTGAAATTTGGGCGACTAATATCAAAAAAGTATTAAAGAAACACCATTTACTGGAACGCCCAATCCATATTATCAGTGCCAACATGCACAGTGTAATGAATTCGATTTATGCGACACATGTATTAAAAACACAATTGAAAGATAAGCCGGACTTTTACATCTATGAAGAACTTAGTAAATCCGGTAATGATAAAGTACGGGCCAAGGTGGAAGATTTTGCGTTGAAAAACGGAATGATTTCAATACCGGATACTTCAGGAACCAACATTGACGTACAGATTTTCGATACTGCACTTATAGACATTAGTAAATCTGCTTTTCCATCCGCTCAGTTCAGCGAGGAAAAGCCCGTTATTATTGTCATGGATTATGCTTTTGGAGAACAGGCTTTTGAAACGATCGATGAGCTTTTAAAGCCCTATCATGAAACCAAGGATAAAAAGTCACACATCAATGTGCAATCGGTATCCATTATGGGGAAAGCCGGAATCCTGGAAGGAGGTAAAGGTGATATTATGATTCCATCAGCACATATCAATGAAGGAACAGCCGATAATTATCCTTTCGAAAACGAACTAACTGCAGCAATGTTTGAAGGTAACGATATTGCTGTTTTTGCAGGCCCAATGGTGACGGTTTTAGGTACTTCCCTGCAAAACAAAGATTTATTGAAATTTTTTAAGGATTCTACGTGGAATGTCATAGGTTTGGAGATGGAAGGCGCTTACTATCAGAAAGCCATCCAGTCGGCTTCAAAAATCAGGAACAGCATCCCAAAAGGAGTGAAAGTACGGTATGCATATTATGCTTCAGATAACCCGCTGGAAACTGGAAGTACGCTGGCATCCGGAGGTTTAGGGACAACCGGGGTAAAGCCGACTTATTTGATTACCATAAAGATTTTAGAACAGATATTCAACGTAAAATAGTATTTCATAATGCAAACCAATCCACAGTATTCCGATAATCCGGAAATCGATTTAACACAGATTTCAAGAATGATGGGTCGTTTATCAGACCGTTTTGCTGGGTGGATTTATAAGTGTATGCTTTTTGTAAAAAGAAACATTGTAGCCTTAATTCTATTATTGATTATTGGATTGGTGGCTGGTTATTTTATGGATAGGGAAAAAACGGCTTACAATCAGGATATTATTGTAAAGCCTAATTTTAAAAGTACGGATTATTTGTATGCTAAAATCAATCTTTTGGATTCTAAAATTAGAGAGAATGATACCGTTTTTTTTAAAAAAATTGGTGTGCTCCAGAGTTCCAAAATAATAAGTATAAAAATAGAACCCATCGTAGATGTTTATGACTTTGTAGAAGATAATCCTCAAAATCTGGAAGTCCTGAAACTGATGGCTGATGGGAATGATATTAAGAAAGTTTTAGTAGATAAAAATACCAGTAAAAATTATAAAAATCATCTGATCAGGATCCAAACCAAAGATAGAATCTCACATAGTGATTTTATTCAGCCAATTTTGGAATACCTTAACGAAAGTGTTTTTTATAAAGAAATTCAAACAATATCGATTCAGAATTTAAAGACTGAAATTGCTCAGAATGATATAACAATTGCTCAAATTGATGGAATTCTGAATAGCTATTCTATTGCAGGACCTAATAAAGCAAGCGATAAATTGATGTATTATAACGAGAATACACAACTTAGCGAGGTACTAAAAAATAAAGAAAACCTGGTTAAGGAAAATGGTAAAGCGAAAATAGAGCTTTTATCCAGTGATGAGATTGTTAAAGAAAATAACAGTACATTAAATCAAAAAAATAATACCCGTATTTATCGTGAAAGAATCATTATTTTGCCTATTGTATTAATTTGCATCTTTTTATTAGCATGTTATAGCATAGCCTTTTACAAGAGACAAAGGGTAAAATTCGAAAACAGATTATTATAGATAGTAATTTTAATAAATGACTATTGAATTGTAATTATTATGAGTAAAAAAATACTTTTTGTTTTCGGAACACGGCCTGAAGGCATAAAAATGGCGCCTGTCATCAAAGCCTTCCAAAAAGAAGCTACTATTGAAACTACAGTATGTGTTACCGGTCAGCATAGAGAAATGTTAGATCAGGTTTTGGAGTTTTTTCAGATTATACCTGATTATGATTTGAATGTAATGAAGGAGGAGCAAACACTATATTCTTTAACAGCTATAATCATTACCAAATTAAAGGATGTGCTGGAAGAATACCGGCCAGATTATGTATTCGTCCATGGAGATACTACTACGGCAATGGCGGCCTCAATTGCTGCTTTTTATTTTGGAACTAAAATAGGCCATATTGAGGCGGGATTACGGACTTTCAATAATCGTTCACCATTTCCAGAGGAAGCAAATAGGCGGATTACAAGTGTAATTGCAGACTACCATTTTGCTCCAACGCTTACTTCAAAGAATAATTTACTATCAGAGAATATAAATCCGGATACCATAGTAGTTACTGGTAATACTGTTATTGATGCTTTATTTGAGAGTTTATCAATAATAGAAGCCGGTGAATTTCCTGAGATTGAAACTCTAAAAACAAAAATTCCTGTAGATGCGTCTATTATTTTAGTTACAGGACACAGGAGAGAGAATCATGTAGGAGGTTTTATAAGAATATGTGAGGCATTAAAAGAAATTGCTTTAAAGAATCCCGATATGATATTGGTTTATCCGGTCCATCTTAATCCGAACGTAAAAAATACAGTATATAAAATCCTATCAGGAATTTCAAATATATATTTAATGGCGCCACTCAATTATCCAGCATTTGTATGGCTCATGAATCGATCAAAATTAATTATTACAGATAGTGGAGGTGTCCAGGAAGAAGCACCAAGTTTAGGGAAGCCAGTGTTGGTAATGCGTGATACTACTGAAAGGCCAGAAGCAGTATTGGCTGGGACGGTGATATTGGTAGGGACAGAAAGTGATAAAATTGTCAGCCAAACTCAAAAATTAATAGATAATCCTGATTTTTATAACGAGATGAGTACTTTACATAATCCCTATGGAGATGGTAAAGCCAGCGCAAAAATTGTCGCTTTTATAAAAGAAAATATAGCAATGCAAAATTGTATCGTTTAAGATTAAAATTTCTACTGAATTACAGATAAATCAAAATGAGTATATACGATAAAGTAGTGTCTTCCCTACAAAATAAAATGCTTCGGCAAAGTATTTATACATTTATGCTTAGGGTATTTGGAGTAATTATTTTTTTTGGTTTCATGTTATTTATTACACGAAATTATAGTGCGGATAGGGTAGGTGAATTTGAATTTGTAAGGATGTTTATGCTTGTTACCGGTAGTATATGCTTACTTGGAACAGATATATCAATATTATATTTTTCAGGTAGATTTAAGGCATTGCAGAGTTTTCATTCTATTAGAGCCGTATATTTTAAAATGGTAAAATTAATTTTATCAATAGCCTTATCCATTTTACTCATTTATGTGCTTGTAATCCCTCAGGAATTTATTAATAATTTTTTTGGTGATACGGCCATTTATGGGTTATTACTGAAATGTCTTATTTTTTTGCCGGTATACATACTCACTTTGTTTAATACCGAAATGTTTCGTGCTATTGATAAAGCTATTTTAGCAGAGCTTTTTAGGAATACATTTAAATATATTCCAGTAATTATAGGAGGAATTCTACTGTTCAGTTATAGAGGGATCTTAAATTTGTTGATTTTTATATTTATGGTTTCGTGGTATTGGCTGCAATTTCCTTTATTTTGATATTCTATTTTCTTAACCGGATTAAAACCAGCAATACAAACGAAAATGTACCCGTAAAAGAGATTGTAAGATTATCATTGCCTATGGGAGTGAGTAACGTGATTATGTACTTATTATTAAGTATTGATATATTTATATTAAAAAAGTATTTTGGTAATCAGGCAGTAGCACATTATTCGGTGGCACTTAAAATTATCACTATATTATCCATGATAATTTTAAGCGCTACAATCAATATATCTCCAAAAATTTCTGAATTATATAATTCTAAAAAATTTTTGGAATTAGAGGCTTTGTGTAGGAAAACAGCAAAGATAATATTCAGTGTTAATGTCGTTATAAGTGTTCTTTTAGGGCTGTTCATAAAACAGGTATTGTTGTTTTTTGGACCAGAGTATTTAGCCATACAAAACGTATTTTTTGTACTGTTGTTTTCACAGTTATTTTGTTCTGTTTTTGGCGTAGTCCCTGTGTATTTAAATATGACCGAAAGATCCAGGATATTTCAAAAAATATTATTGATTACTTTGAGTATTAATACTGCTTTGAATTGTATCTTAATACCGTTGTATGGAGCTATGGGCGCAGCAATTGTATTTACTTCCAGCGTGGTATTCTGGAATATTTGCGTTGTCATTTACGTGTATAAAAAAGATCGGATTAAACTTTATTTTAATTAATCTATTAAGTAGTAAGCCATAATGAAAATCATATTTTATTTGCCTCCTAAAAGTATCAATGATGCTACTTTTTATTATACAAGATTAATTAAAAAAGCATTTAATGAGCTGGGCTTTAAGGTTACTATTTATGAAACACCTTCATTTAAGTCAACTAAAGAGGATATAATATTTACAATTCGTGTACGGGATTTTATAAAAGTTTTTTTTCGTTTTCAAAGGGGTACGTTATGTAATTGGTTTCAGGGATTAGGTCCGGAAGAATATGTAATGATACATGGGAAAAGTTTGAAAACAAAAATGATTTACTATTTCTTTACAACTATGGAATGGATCGTTTTACAGCAAAGTACATTGAATTTTTTTGTTTCTGAAAAAATGGTGGAGCATTATAAAACAAAATATAGGGTGTCCCAAACAAACGGTTGTATTATCCCCTGTTACAATAAAATGCTTAATCAACAATTATTCGATCGGGAAAAAAAAGCACTTAGTTTTGTATTTGCAGGCGCGTTATATTCCTGGCAATGTTTTGAAAAAACATTAGAAATTTATAAAAAAATTCAAACCAAACTTCCGGCGGCTCATTTGACAGTTCTTACTAAGGATATTGAGCAGGCTAAAGCGCTGTTGTCAGAAAAAAGCATCGTCAATAGTAGTGTTTATTATGTATCCTTAGAAAATTTAGATACAGAGCTCAGTAAATTTAAATATGGTTTTATAATTCGGGAAAATGACATTGTAAATAATGTTTCTACGCCTACAAAAATGAATTCCTATTTATCGGTGGGACTGATCCCTATTTATACTGATGTAATAGATTCTTTTGAAAAAAATATTGCTCTTGGGACGTATGCTATCAAATTAAGCTATAGTGCACCTATTGATGAGATGGTAGATAGGATTATAGAACATAATACCATAAGAATAGATTATAAGGCTTTTTATGAGCGATGTTTAAGTATTTTTAATCAGTATTATGATGATGGGTATAATGTGGAAAAAATAAAAAAAGCCATTCAAAAGGTATTGATAAAATAGAGTAGTAATTCGGCACTGGAAAACAAGAAGATGATAATTTTAAAGAATAAATTTATTTTTCATTTACTCATAGGTATTTGCCTTTTTTTGGGGATAGTATTGCCTTTTGTTTTGAGTAGTAAATTTTACTATGATGCTAATATGATTGTGGCAGATGTCCATAATGAAAAAGGTTTTATTGGTAGTTATCCGATATCTATGATGTTTTATAGTGTGACGCGTTTAGGCAAATTACCCTATTCACTTGTTGCGATTATCCAATTGCCTATTATTTATTATCTTATAAAAAAAATAGGTATCCCAAAAGACTTTTATTTATTAACGATAAAAAATGCGATCGTATTCTTTTCTTTTTGATGTTGGCAATTTTCATCGGGCAACCGTCTAAGGAATTTTTCACTTTTATTTTTACGGTAATTATCCTGATGATTTTAACCCGTAACTATTTTACATTCAATGTATCATTGATGCTGGTGTTTTTGTTATTGGTGTTTTTTGGAGTCCTGTTTCGTCCTTATTTTGTTTTAATACCAATTATTGCTGTTGGGATGTATTTTGTGACTTTTATACGTTTTGGAAGAAAAAACATCACTACTATTTTTTATGGAATTTTAATAGCTGTTTTTTTATCCTTAAGCCATGGGATCATTAATGGGAAACATTTTTCGGAAAGTACCAGAGAAGGACTCAATCTGGAGCGTTTAGGCGCTGCAGATGCCAACTCGATGATCGTATCTCCCGTTAGCACAACTACCTGGTATGGGGAGACGATAGGTATTTTTTATGGTTTTTTTACAGTTAATTTACCTTTAAATGGGCTGAAACATATTTTTTCACCTCAAATTATTGCTTTTATAATTTGGCAATTACTGCTATTCTGGATTCTGTTGGTACAGTTTTCTAAATGTCTTAAAGACAAGAAAAAATATAAAAATGAATTATGGGTTCTTTTAATATTGTTCTCTTATTTTATTGTTCAGGGAGTATTCGAGCCAGATTTAGGTTCTGCAGTACGTCATAAAATTGGAATGTTCCCATTAATCTATTATGCTTTGTACTATGAAGATTTCAGAAAAGCACTTCGCAAGACTATTTAATATACTGCTGTTACTGATTGCTGTAACTATGATTTTCAGGAAACAATGTACCTGGATGATCATTCTGTTTGTCGTATGCTGCCTTATATTCAGACGAAAACTTAATTTTCAACGGGAATCTATTATTTTCGGATTGATTATAGCTGCTCCATTCCTTCTTGAAATTCTTTTTTTCTGGAATAATAGTTCTCTATCTGGCGGTCTCAAATCCGCTGAAAAATCAATTTCATTGTTGTTATTTCCATTATTCATAATAGGGAATTATAAATACATTGATTATAAGTGGATTATAAATTATTATAGCAAAATAATGGTACTGCTATTGGTATTGCTGCTGCTTAGATTTGTGATTTTGTATCCGGATATGATCGATAAATACAGGAATGGTATCCATTTGTGGGAGATGGGTTATGTATTCAGCAACAGTTTTGGTAATCATGCACCTGCACTAAATATGCATTTGGCATTCGTAGCCATCCTTAATTTTTATTTAGTCTTGCAATCTTTTCATAATAATAGGGGAAGCGCATATAAAATAATGGAAATGCTGTTTCTTATTGTATCAATATTCTTTATTTTACTGGTAAATACCCGTATGGCTTTATTCAATATGGGAGCAGGATTTGGAATCGTTATTATTTACGAAATTCAACGTAGGCATAATTTTAAAAAAGTGTTGAAAACTGCGGGCTTGATGATGATTTTAGCATCAATTCTATTCTTTTTCTTTGTCAAAAATGATCCTTATATGAAGGAAAAATATTCAAAAGTTACTTTTGCCCATATGGATAAAATTGGGCGTTTGGATGAAATTGATCACCCGGAAATAAATGTGTTTAACTCTCTGGTTACAAGAGTTTCAATCTGGAAGTCAGGTTGGGAATTAGGAGTTCAAAATCTTCCATTTGGCGTAGGAGCCTCAGATGGGAAAAAAGAATTAGTACACTATTTTAAAGAAACGAATCAGGTTTTTCTGGCGAAATATGAATTTCCAATGCACAACCAATTTTTAGATTTTTTCTTGAAATATGGTATCGCAGGATTTTTTGTAGTAGCGCTCTATATTTTTACAATTGGTTATTTGGGATTTTCAGCTAAAAGTGGTGTAACAGTAGCATTTTTTCTCTTGTTTTTTACCTCCAATTTAACCGATGATTTTCTAATACGTTTTGATGGAATTGCTTTTAGTGGATTTTGGTTTTCTTTATTTACAGTAAACTGGTTGCAACAAAAGGAATTGCATCATAAGAATAATACTAAGTTACAATAGTATGAGCGTAAGGTATACAGTCATCTCGCTACTGATTTTTATAGTAGTAATATGCGGTTGTAATAGTAGTTCGGCAGTATATGGCTCCAAAACGGTAGACAGGGAATTAGAAAATAATGATACCATCCGAATGCTTTGGAATAATAGGCTGACAAAAAAATCATGGATATTTCTCAATCAGGACACGGGCTTAATTTTTGAGAAAGCAAGTCATTTGGAGGAAGCCCATGAAGTAGGAAATCCAGGGAATGTCTGGCCTTATAAATACAGTTGTAGTAATGGGGATACCATATCGGCCAGTAATAAAGCAGCACCTTCTGTAAAAGCAGTATCATGGAATTATAGCGAAAACCAGTGGCGAAAAAACCCGGGATATGAGATAAGCATCAATAGGGACAAATCAAGAGTAATTAATCCTATTGAATTCTTATTTAAAAACAATGCTAAAAAGGCTGTTGATAGTGACTTATTAAGAGAAATAGGCCTTGTTTTTGATCATTGGCCAGAACGGTTCAGGGATGGCAGTTGGAACGATGGACTATGGTCATTTCGAAAAGGATACAGAATAGCAGAATTTTCAGAGATAAGGCCTCTTCTAAAGGTCAAAATGGATAATTATAGTGCTCCAATATTAGCAGCTGAGGGTAGGGGAGCCTACATTTCAGTAGATTTTAGATTTGCTTATTATGATGAAGGCGGCAAAATTATTCGCAGTGATTTAATTGGAGTAGTCTTTGCTAATTTTTTTAACCTTGATTTTAATTTAAACCCTAATGATGCTATTTTTTGGCAGGATTTTATTAGTGATCCTACATCCAGAAGAATCCTCTTAAGTGCTGAAAAACTCGGATTTGATTTTTTAGGCAGCAGTCGTTCAGACAACGAATATCGTACCATTACATTTGATTACATACCGCTTATAAAAGAGTATCTCCCGGAACCACCAGAAGGCTATACTTTTGATGATGCAATTGTCCGGGGATTGGATATTTACTCAGGATCAAGAGGAACGGATATTTCCTTTTGGCTAAAAGATGTTCAACTTAATGGGATGCCCTAACAAGCAATTTTTGAAAATGGATACAAGTACTCAAGTACTAATGTTTATAAATCGAAACCAGCTTTCTAAAATTTTTATCTTTATCGAACACTTGTTGACAACGGCGAAAGCCATTATTGCCTAAGAGTATTCGTTTCTGTAGCTCTTTTAATTGCTCAAAATAGTTTTCCAGTTCAGCAGGAGAATCAAACAGAAAACCGGTTTCATTGGGAATAACGATATCTTTATTACCAATCACATTGGTCGCGACAACTGGTTTTCGCAGTGCCATTCCTTCTAAAACAGCAATTGGAAGGCCTTCCCATAAAGAAGTCTGAAGGTAAATATCTAAAGTATTTAATTCTTTCATAATATCATTTTGGTTTAAAAACCAACCGGTTACAATGATATTTTTTGCAGTGAGCAGACTTCTTAAATCACCATCTCCAATCCATACAAATTGAAACTGAGGAAATAAAGTGGCAATACGATTGAACAGTTCAGGGTCTTTTTGCGCTGTAATCCGGCCTACAATTCCAATTCTAAGTACAGGATTCAAAACAGGATTGTAAAAATGCTGCAGTTCATTAATAGAGATACCGTTTCGGACCAATACAGACTTACCTAGCTGTTTTGCAATTTCATATTCGGTATCACCACAGGCAATGGTAGTTCCACCAAAAATCCATTGACTATATTTTTCAATAGCTTGATATATTTTTTTGTGTAAGGGCGAAATATCGACTCTCAGGAAAGAATAACCATGAGGAGTGTAAAAAAGCTTTTTTTTGTCGAACAGTAGAAAATGTGCAGCCCTTCCTAATACGCCGGCTTTAGAAGAATGAAGATGGATAGCATCAGGATTTATTTCTTTTAAAACTTTTCTAAGTTTTAGTATTGATTTTAAATCTTTAAATATCGAAAACTCCCGAACCATTGGGACTTCAATGAGTTTTACATTTTTGGAAAAGTCTTCAGTTATTTTTGAAGGGTCTATTTCTTTCCGGTTACCGCTATAAATAATATAAGTTTCCAAGTCGTCAGCAGGTCCGTTTTCCCCGAAGAAAAAGGACAAATCTTTAAAATAAGTATAAACACCGCCGCCTAAGGCTTCAATAACATGGACAACTCTCAAAATGATCTTATTTGGGCAACAAAAATACGCAAAAGCAAATACAGTTCTTTGTATTTTTTGAGTGCTATGGTTAAATTATTATATTTTGTGCAGTATTAAGAAGCTGTTATTTTTTGATGAAGAATTTGTTTTTATTTGAAAATCAGGCATTATAATAAACAATTTGCAGGAATTAATTGGATTAATTAATTATAAGGTTACTTTTGGCAAATGAAATAGGAATTTACTTTTTTAGAAAAAAAAACGATACTATTTTTACAGGATCATTAGAAGGGCATGAATATGAAAAGAATACTAATAACCGGAGCAGCAGGATTTTTAGGATCCCATTTATGCGACAGGTTTATCAAAGAAGGTTATTTTGTGATTGGCATGGATAATCTGATTACAGGAGCTTTAAAGAATATTGAGCACTTGTTTAAATTGGAGAATTTTGAATTTTACCATCACGATATTACCAAATTTGTACACGTGCCCGGTGATTTGGATTATATTCTTCATTTTGCTTCCCCAGCCAGTCCCATAGATTATCTTAAAATTCCTATTCAGACGCTGAAAGTTGGTTCCTTGGGAACCCATAATCTTTTGGGCCTTGCGCGTGTCAAGCAAGCAAGGATATTGATTGCATCTACTTCAGAAGTATATGGAGATCCTTTAGTGCATCCCCAAACAGAGAATTATTATGGCAATGTAAATACCATCGGACCTAGAGGAGTGTATGACGAAGCCAAGCGTTTCCAGGAATCTATTACAATGGCCTACCATCGCTTTCATGGCGTAGAAACCCGTATTGTTCGTATTTTTAATACTTATGGCCCCAGAATGAGGCTCAATGACGGTCGTGTAATTCCAGCTTTTATTGGTCAGGCCTTACGGGGAGAAAACCTGACTATTTTTGGTGACGGCATGCAAACACGATCTTTTTGTTATGTAGATGATCAGGTCGAAGGTATTTACCGCTTATTGCTTAGTGATTATGTGGAACCAGTCAACATTGGTAATCCGGATGAAATTACGATCAGGGATTTTGCAGAAGAGATTATAAAATTGACCGGTACAGAACAAAAAGTAGTATACCATCCACTTCCAGTAAACGATCCGCTGCAACGACAGCCCGATACTACATTGGCCAAACAACTATTAGGGTGGGAGGCAAAGGTTAGCAGGGCAGATGGGATGAAAATTACATATGAATTTTTTAAGAATCTTTCTCCTGAGGAGTTGCTGAATGAAAATCATAAAGACTTTTCAAAATATATAAATTAGTGGCAAAAAAGACAGGCAGGTATTCGGGATACATCAGGCCCTTTTCATATTGCATTGATTTACTTAGTATCAATGTACTATCATTTGTGCTATTGCCTTCGGTATTTCATACACTGCTTCACACTGTTTTTATTTCACTTGCATGGGTCATTATTGCGACTAATATTGGCTTTTATGAAGTATACCGCTATACCAAAGTAGTGGCGATTTTAAATAAATTACTAAAACAGTTTGCCCTTTTTACGATACTTTGCTTTGCTTTTTCCGGCTGGTATACCAAGTATTCCGAATCGCAGGTAATTCTGTATTTTACAATAGCTGCTATCAGCCTTGTTGCGCTGATAAAATTGTTTATTTATTATTTTCTAAGAAAGTTCAGGGTACTTTTTGGCGGGAACTTTCGGCAGGTTGTTATTGTAGGAAATGGAAAAAGTGTAGACCAGTTGCAGGAATTTTTTAATGATAATCCGGATTATGGCTATAAGCTCGTTCGTGTTTTTGACTTTAAAGTAGAAAAAGAAGAACAGATTAATGAGTATTTTTCGTTTGTATTATCCACTCAGATTGATGAAATCTATTGTTCATTAGCCGATCTCAATAGCAACCAGATCAATGAATTTATTGATTTTACCGATAATAATCTTAAAATTCTGAAATTCTTACCGGATACCAAGGAGGTTTTTTCCCGTAATTTATCCTATGATTATTATGATTATATTCCCGTGATCTCCATGCGGAATATTCCATTGGATGAAACGATAAACAAAATTTTAAAACGCACTTTTGATATTATTTTCTCACTACTTGTAATACTCGGCGTGCTTTCATGGTTAATCCCAATATTGGCACTCTTTATAAAAGTAGAAACCAAAGGCCCTGTTTTCTTTAAGCAAAAGCGAAATGGATTGAATTATAAAGAATTTTACTGCTATAAGTTCCGTTCTATGGAACCCAATGCACTTGCAGATCTGCATCAGGTGACAAAGGGCGATACGCGAATTACGAAAGTAGGCCGTTTCATTCGGAAAACCAGTATTGATGAGCTACCGCAGTTTTTTAATGTACTGCTGGGCGAAATGTCTGTTGTTGGGCCAAGGCCCCATATGGTCAGCCATACCGAAATGTATGCCCGTAGTATTGATAAGTTCATGGTGCGCCATTTTATAAAACCCGGAATTACCGGATTGGCACAGACCAAAGGATTCCGTGGCGAGGTAGAGAATGATAAGGATATTATTTTCCGGGTAAAATATGATATTTTCTATCTGGAGAACTGGTCTATTTTGTTGGACCTAAAAATCGTATTCCTGACACTCTATAATGCAATCAAAGGAGAAGCAAAAGCCTATTAGTCATGAAGTTCCCTCTTGTCTCTATCATCACTCCCGCCTATAATTCTGAAAAGTTTATTGATCAGGCCATCCAATCGGTACAGCAGCAAACTTTTTCGGATTGGGAAATGATTTTGGTGAATGATGGTTCTTCAGATCATACCCAGGAGATTATAGAAAAATGGAGGCTACAGGATCCCCGAATCAAACTGCTTACACTTTCAAAAAATTCAGGAACGGGTGTAGCACGAAATAAGGGGCTTGAAAAAGCAACCGGTCGGTACATTGCCTTTTTGGATGCTGATGATCTCTGGACCCCGGAAAAGCTGCAAAAACAATTGGATTTCATGGTAGCCCGAAACATTCCTTTTACTTTTTCCTTTTACCAACAGATTGACGAAGATGGCAACGATTTACAAAAGATCGTAACAGCCCCCAATCCATTATCCTATACGCAATTATTGTATTGTAATTATGTTGGGAACCTTACCGGGATTTATGACACTGATTTTTTCGGTAAAATTGATATTTCCAGGTTCAGGAAAAGGCAGGATTGGATAGTATGGCTGACGATTGTAAAACGATTGAAAATCGTTCATCCCGTGCCGGAAGTGCTTGCACAATACAGGGTGAGGCAACATTCGATTTCAGCTTCCAAGATCGAATTAGTAAAGCACAATTACAAAGTATATCGGAATTTTCATCAAATGCCGGTATTAATTGCTTTCTTGGCCATGATCCGGTTCTTGATTACACAGTTGGTACTGAAACCGCGATACATTACCCGAAAAAAGTAACGCTAAATTGTGCAATACCGACAACAGGTTGGTTACAATGTTAGAGCTATTTTGCGAGAAGAGAAGTGAATTGTTTGAGTTTTCCTCGATGTGTCCGGTTGAGTGAATTTTTCCGGATAAAATCAAAGTGAAGTCCCGGCTCAAGATAAAGGGTAAGGGCGAGTTCCATTTTTTGAATCATTGCCTCTTGCAGCAGTCCCGTACTGACATAGTCGATTTCAAACCGATCGGCTGCGATTTGACGAATAACAAATTCTTTTACCATTCCGGAGTCTTCAATGATACTTTTAGTGACATAATAGAAAGCCAGACCAGGCACTTTTTTTCCACTGGGGAGCAAGGCAAAATCATTGGTGCGGCCCACAAGCTTCTCCAAAATTGCTTTTTTAGGAGTTGAATGCACCGATAGGGCACCAATATCTCCAATATCATAACGGATGAACGGGTGAGCAGTATTAAAGAGTGAGGTAATCACGATACGGCCTTCTGTTCCGTGTGGTACCACCCGATCCTGATCGTCCAGTATTTCTACATAGAGGGTTTCAGTATTGACTTGCCATTGCCCTTTCGGGTTTTCAAATGCAATAAGATCCAGTTCCGAAGCACCATACTCATTGACCACAGGAATACCGAACTGTTTTTCAAGCAATTCCCGGTCGGAAGCAAAGAGCATTTCGGAAGTAACGATGCAAACCTTCAGGCTGGGACAAATGGCACTCAGGATATAGTCATTGCGCTCCAGGAATTTTGCAAATTGTACAATCGCACTGGTATAGCCATTAATGTAATCAAAGGGTTTATTGCGGAAGTGCTGCAGTAATTTTTCAAGGGCAGTATCGGACAGATCAAAAATTGGAAATCGGTAGCGATGACCGAGAAAATCCTTAAATCGTTCTTTCCGGTTTCCGAAAAAATCCAATGGAATCCCATAAAATCGTGCTTGCAGTGAGGTATTGAAATCAATACCATACCATCCAAAACGGTAACAATTGGAAGCCCAGGTTAGAGCATGGGTCATTTTATCTTTTGCAAAAATAAAAGGTGTACCGCTCGATCCCGAAGTTTTGTTGCAATACACATTTTTCCGAGTATTGCCAATTGACAGCCTTTCCGATAAGGGGCGCTGCAGTACTTTTTTAGTCATGACCGGAAGATTCTCCCATGTGGTATAGTTACCGGCCAGTTGTTTGTAAAAAGTATTATGCTGAAGATGGTAGGCTACTATTTCCTGTTTTTTCGAGTGGATAAAATCAGGATATGCTGCTTCCGGAATAGCGAGGATGGCAGCAAGTTGTGCTTTTGCCTCCCGAAGCGGAAAGCCATTTATTTTCAGGGATAAATCGAAAATTTTTAGCACAGTTACTCTAATTTTTATCAAAAATAAGAAACCCGGACTACTAATAATGGAAACCGGATAATTTTTTAGCCCAATAATTTTTTTTCCGTTCAAAAGCCATTAATTTTGGGGTTGATAACAAAAACACACAACAATGAGAATTTTACTTTTAGGTTCAGGAGGAAGAGAACATGCATTGGCTTGGAAAATGCTTCAAAGCGAAAAATGTACGAAGTTATTTGTAGCGCCGGGAAATGCCGGAACAGCAGGTATTGCCACTAATGTAGCGATTTCTCCAACGGATTTGGGCGAAATTAAAAAATTCGTGATCGAAGAGAAAATTGAAATGGTTGTTGTGGGTCCGGAAGATCCTTTAGTAATTGGGATCCAGGATTTTTTCATGGAAGATGATTACCTGAAAAAAATTCCGGTTATTGGGCCATCAAAAGAAGGAGCAATGCTGGAAGGCAGTAAGGAATTTGCTAAAGAATTCCTGATCAGGCATCGTATTCCAACAGCGGCATATCATAGTTTTACCAAAGAAACTGTTGAAAAAGGGCACCATTTCTTAGAAACCCTGAAAGCACCTTATGTTCTGAAAGCCGATGGTTTGGCAGCAGGAAAAGGAGTATTGATTATTCATGATTTGGAAGAAGCTAAAGTAGAATTGACGAACATGCTGGTGCATGAAAAATTTGGCCCTGCAAGTTCCAAAGTTGTTATCGAAGAATTTCTGGACGGAATTGAATTAAGCTGTTTTGTACTTACAGATGGTAAAAACTATAAAATACTACCAACAGCCAAAGATTATAAAAGAATTGGAGAAGGAGATACCGGATTGAACACCGGCGGTATGGGCGCTGTTTCCCCAGTACCTTTTGCCAGTGCAGCACTTTTGGAAAAAATTGAGCACAGGATTGTAAAACCAACGATAGATGGATTGCACCAGGATGGTATTTTCTATAAAGGATTTGTTTTTATCGGACTGATCAATGTTGATAATGATCCGTATGTTATAGAATACAATGTAAGAATGGGTGATCCGGAAACTGAAGTGGTAATTCCAAGGTTAAAAACCGATTTAGTATCGTTATTCCATGCGGTATCTAATGAAACATTAGACCAGATTGATTTGGAAATCGATCCAAGGACTGCTGCAACAATTATGGTAGTATCTGGAGGATATCCAGAAGCTTTTGATAAAGGTAAAGTCATTTCAGGATTGGAAACGATAACCGATTCATTGGTATTCCATGCGGGAACAAAATCAGAAAATGAGCAAATACTCAGTAATGGCGGTAGGGTTTTAGCGGTAACTTCCTTTGGAGATGATTTTCAGGAAGCCGTAAAAAAATCTTATCAAAATATAGAGAAGCTACATTTTGATAAGATGTATTTTAGAAAAGATATCGGCTTTGACTTATTTTAAAAATGAGTGAGCCGTAGTATCTTGGTTTTCTTCGCCGTTTTTCTCGTGTAATTGAAGTTGCTTAACCCAATATACCATTGCACAAAGACAAACAATAGCCAATAGGAAATTGACGATGTTCGCGCCCCACCAGTTTTCAAGTTCCAGATGTCTGAAATAGTCTAACGGAGCAAATAAAAAATCAACAAATAGGGATTGTATTCCTTCAAAAAAAGCTTTCATCTTTAAACAAGTATTATATTTACGTCTTACAAAAGTATAAAATATCCAGATGATAACAAGTGTTTTTAGCAAATCAAAACCAGTAAATTATATTTTAATCACTTCTTTACTGGTTTTGTGCTTTTTTTTGTACCAGCTGGCACGTCCAGAATGGATGGAATCCGGTAGGGGAATTGCTGAAAAAACGGTTATTCTGCTGGTTTTGGTAGCCTCCCTTTTTATGGTAAATTTCATTACCAAAAAAAATGGGCTAAGCAAGGACAACTCCTTTGCATTTTTTCTGTTTTTTATCTTTTTGATCCTGTTTCCCAAGATTTTAAACGATACTAATATTGTATTATCCAATTTCTTTATCCTGTTATCGCTACGGCGAATGGTGTCACTACAGTCATTGGTCACGCCAAAAGAAAAAATATTCGATGCCTCGCTGTGGATATTTATCGCAGCATTGTTTCATTTTTGGAGTATCCTTTTTATTATCCTGGTATTTATTTCAATAATCTTCCACGTGGCTGGGGATTATAGGAACTGGATCATTCCATTTATTGCCTTTTTTGCAGTCTTTACCATTTATATTCTTGCAGGGCTGGTCTTTGATAAAACATTGATAACAGGCTTATTCCATAAAGCCGTATTCGATTTTGACCTTAATTACTTTAAGAATAGTTTCCATAATATCGCTTTGGGGCTTTATGTTGTACTTGCAGCATTGTTCTTACTGGGACAGATTTTTTCATTGCCCAATAAGCCGTTAAACTTACATGCTTCCTATAAAAAATTCATTTTCTTTTTTATAATTGGAGTAGTTATTTTCCTGATTTCACCCAATAAAAGCAACAGCCTGCTGGCGTTTACTTTCGCACCATTATGTGTTATGGGAGCCAATTTTATAGAATTGCTGCACAAATACTGGATGAAGGAAACGGTAATCGGGATTGTGTTACTTTTGACAATCTTTACATTTATCTCTCAGTTATAGCTTATTGCCATAGGCAAGATCGCCAGCATCTCCAATTCCAGGGATGATGTAGTTTTTGTCGTTTAGCCTTTCGTCGAGTGTCGCTACCCAAAGGTGGCAATTGGCAGGAAGGTGTTTTTCAAGGTAGGAAATCCCTTCCGGAGCAGCAATAATTACGGCAATATGGATTTCTTTCAGCGAAGCGGTCGCGGTTAATTTATTGAACACAGCAACCATAGACTGGCCGGTGGCAAGCATAGGATCTAACAAGAGCAGGTTCTTATTTTCAAGTGAAGGTACCGCCTGGTATTCTACTTTAATTTCAAAACTGTCATCCGCATCTGCATGGTAGCGATAGGCCGATACGAAGCCATTTTCGGCAGCATCGAAGTAATTCAGAAATCCTAAGTGTAAAGGCAATCCTGCGCGCAGAATGGAACATAGAACCAACTGATCCTGAATTTCCGTGGTCTTTTTTATACCTAATGGGGTTTGTATTTCAACAGCCTTATAATGCATATTTTTACTCATTTCGTAAGCCATAACTTCACCAATGCGTTCGATGTTTCTACGGAAACGCATGCTGTCATTCTGAACATTGACATTTCGAATCTGGGCAAGAAAGTGGTTTAAAACACTGTTTTCTTCTGATAAATAATGAATTTGCATATACTGCGGATGAAATTTATATTAGTTTAATAAATGTATAAAAAGTATATTTGTCTTTTAAAAGTGTAAAGATATGTTTTCTAAATTAGCTTATTCTGTTTTTGAGCAGAGTATTCAGGATTATCACAAGTATGATAATGTTGATCAACCCATTAACAATCCATTTCCAAAAGAGAAAATAGAACATTTGTTGTATTTCAAAAATTGGATTGATACCGTTCAATGGCACTTTGAAGATATCATCCGAGATCCGCAAATTGATCCGGTAGCAGCGTTGGCACTAAAAAGACGTATTGACGCTTCCAATCAGGAGCGTACCGATATGGTGGAATATATCGACAGTTATTTTCTACAGAAATTTGCGGGTACACCCTTAAAGCCCAATGCTAAGATTAATTCAGAAAGTCCGGCCTGGGCGATCGACCGTCTTTCTATCCTGGCGTTGAAAATATATCACATGCGGGAAGAAGCGACACGTGCGGAAGCTTCACAAGAACACCGTGACAAGTGTCAGGAGAAACTGAATGTGCTGTTAGAACAATTGACAGATCTTTCTACTGCCATTGATGACCTGCTTCATGATATTGAAAAAGGAGAGAAGTTCATGAAAGTATACAAGCAGATGAAAATGTATAATGATGATGAGCTGAACCCGGTTTTATATCAAAATAAAAAATAAGAACGTTATAAAAAACGTCTGACAACAATAGAAAACGGATTAAATCCAGATAAACCAAAAGACTTTTTGAAACCTCGTTTCGGGAAGTCTTTTTTTATATAAAAAAGTACGATGCCGGATATCAAACATATTTTAGTTTTTAGGCTTTCTGCAATGGGTGATGTTGCCATGACTGTGCCTGTAATACGGGCTCTTGTGGCGCAATATCCTACGATAAAGGTTACAGTAGTTTCAAGGCCTTTTTTCAGCCCTTTTTTCGAAGGGATTTTGAATGTGGATTTTTTCCCGATTGACCTAAAGGAAAGACATAAAGGGTTCTTGGGATTGTACCGGCTGTACCGGGATCTGAGAAAGAGTGATATAGATGCTGTAGCTGATTTGCATAATGTACTGCGCTCTAAAGTCATCCGTAGTTTTTTTGCATTGGGAGGTAAAAAAGTTGCTTTTGTAGATAAAGGAAGAGCCGAAAAAAAAGCGCTAACCCGTGGAAAAAATAAAATTTTTAAACCGCTTGCGCCAATGGTGATTCGGTATACGCGGGTTTTTGAGCAATTAGGATTTCCTGTTGACCTGCAGCAGCCGATTTTCCCATTACCACAACCGTTGGAAACAGCCGTAAAGGCAGTAACCGGTGAAAAAACCGGGAAATGGATTGGAATCGCTCCTTTTGCCCAATATGCATCAAAAGTATACCCACAGGAACTGATGCAGCAGGTTATTCGCCAGCTTGCCGGTAATCCGGAATATAGAATTTTCCTTTTTGGAGGCGGAGCTCAGGAAATTGCAGTTTTGGAGCAATTTGCTGCCGGATTAACCAACGTAAAAGTAATTGCCGGTACGCTCAAACTGAAACAGGAATTACAACTGATCAACCATCTGGATGTCATGCTCAGTATGGATTCCGGGAATGCCCATATTGCTGCGATGTTAGGGATAAAAGTGATTACCATTTGGGGCGCAACCCACCCTTATGCTGGTTTTTTACCATTCAATCAACCCATGGATTCCGCTATAGCAGCTGATCGGGAACGCTATCCACTGTTGCCTACTTCGATCTATGGAAATAAACAGGTTGAGGGTTACGAAGCGGTGATGGAGAGCATATCCCCTTCGGTAGTAGTTAAAAAAATAGAAGAAGCTTTAGGTTAAACACTCGGTTTTTTAAATTTACGGTACAACAGCCAGCCTACAATAGCGATTACAAATAAAGTCCAAAGATTAGAAAGGAATACCAATAGTGATTCGAGCATATACCAACCGTTTCTTAATCCGTCTGCAAAGCGGATTCCTAATCCTGTCCTGAACTTTTCATTTTCTGGATTTGCAATTTTTTCATGCCTTACGGCTTCTTTTTGATAGAGATATAAGCTCACAGTGCTGTAGCTTACTTGATCATTCAGGGCACGACTGGAAAGTTGTGCATCGTCTGATTCAGTCTGGCTTTCATGCAGGCGATCTTCTGCATCCAGGGTTTCGCCTAATTTTTTACCCCGGTTTTGTATCGCTTGTGTGACCCGTTGTTGATTGGCAGCATTTCTCTTTTGAGAGAGCTGGTTGGACAAAAGTTGTAAGGATACGTCATCCGCTTTAATAATACGGTAGTCTAAATAATCAATCTGCCGGGCAATGGTTTTTAGGGTGGTGTCAAGTGCTGTATTGGGCACGCGGATGATCATAGCATTTTCCACGTTAAAACGCGTTGTTTCAATCAGGGAATCGCTACTCACTTTAGTTGTAGTGGTATTGTTTACAATGCTTCGTAATTCTGTGGAAGTCACAAATCCATTAAATCTTGAAACTGTATTTTCGATGGAATAGGTAGATTGCGCTACGTTTTTGACTTTAAATTTAAGATCCGCTGTACGGATAAATTTCCGGTCGGGATTTTTACTTTCCACTGCAGCACTTGAAGAAGCCATTTGGCTTTCAGTAGCAGGAGCTATTTCACTGGTAGCTGCATTTTCTTCAGCATTTCTTGAATTTTCCTGTTTGCAGGAAAGCAAAACTGCTGAAACCAATAGTACACAAAAAGGGCGGTAGTAATTCATATCGTAGTAATTTTGCTATTTTGATCAAAAATATACAAAAAAATCGTTATTTTTTACTAAATATTTTAAGTGAACTATAATTTCAGCAGTCGTGTTTTTTTAATCGAATAGATTGTAAAAATAGTAGGGCTACAGCCTGTTTTTACACATCGTCAAAATCTACAAAAATCTCTGCGGATGTAGGATGTGCCTGACAAGTCAGAATCAATCCTTCAGCAATTTCCCCATCGGTTAATATAGAGTTTTTGGTCATCTCTGCCGTTCCTTGCGTAACACGTGCCATACAACTGCTACAGATCCCGCCCTGGCAGGAATATGGAGCATCAATACCCTGTTTTAGAGCCGCATCTAATATGGTTTGTTGTTTGGACATTACGAAATCGGTCGCTTCATTGTCTACGACCATAGTAATTTTTGTATGTCCTTCAAGAGAAGCTTCAATGACATGCTCTTCTGCCGGAGGCGTAAAAAGCTCAAATTTTATTTTGCTTTCTTTGATATTGCTTTCTTTCAATACGTCACTTACGGTATTGATCATTTGTTCCGGGCCACAAAGGTAAAATGTACTGAAATCCATCTCTTTGTGCTTGTTTTTCAGTACGAAATTAACAGTAGAACGTTCTATTCTTCCAAACAATTCCCCCTCAATTTTTGACTGGCTGTACACATAATGTACAAAAAGCCTTCCGGTATATTCCAAGTGAAGATCGTGCAATTGCTGTTTGAAAATGGTTTCCTCCGGGGTTCTGTTTCCATAAACCAGGACAAAAGAACTGAGAGGCTCTTGTTTTAAAACTGTTTTGATGATGGATAACATGGGTGTAATTCCACTACCAGCAACAAAGGAAGCATAGTTTTTTTGCTTTTCAACATTCGGTTCAAACGTAAATTTACCTTCCGGCGTACCGACTTCAATGGTATCACCCACCTTTAAAGAGGTGTTGGCAAATTTTGAAAAGGAGCCATTCTTCACGGCTTTAATTGCAATCCGCAATTCCCCACTGTCCGGTGAAGAACAAATAGAATACGCCCTGCGGATCTCTTTTCCGTCCAGTGTTAGTTTAAGATTAATATATTGTCCGGCAACGAACTCGTAATTTGGTTTTAGTTCTAATGGAACATTAAAGACCACAGAAACGGCTTGGGCAGTCTCGCGGGTAATTTCTTTAATATTCAATTTATAAAATGTAGACATTATCAGATATTTTTTGCAAAGGTACTAAACTGTGTGTTTTGATAAAATATTAATTTTAATACCTAAGTAAGTTATATACCTAAAAAACTTATGTATATTTGAAATCGAGATACAGACACTATGAAAAATTCACAATTGTACAAAGGAAGCCTTAATACCATAATAATGAAATTATTAGGTGAAAATGGCCGCATGTACGGCTATGAAATTACACAGAAAGTAAAGGAAATTACCAAAGGCGAACTGCAAATTACAGAAGGCGCATTATATCCGGCATTGCATAAATTAGAAGCAGAAGGCTTATTGGATGTGGAAATGGAAAAAGTAGATAACCGCCTGAGAAAATATTACAAACTTACAGAAAGCGGGCAACAGGAAACGGTCAACAGGCTGGCAGAACTGGAGGAGTTTATCCGGAATATGCAAAGTATTGTGAATCCAAAACTAAGCTATTAATAGTCGTAAGTATGGAAAAATTGACACGCGAACAGGTCGCAACTATTGAAAGAATACTTCAGAATTTAGGGATTGTTTATATCGATTTCAAGGAAGAAATACTCGATCACATGATCCTCGAAATAGAGCATAAGATGCAGGAAAAGACGATTTCCTTTGAAGAGGCTTCAAAGGAAGTGATTCAGAAATGGAGTCGCGAATTGGTTCAGTCTTCTTCAGGCTGGTTCGGAATGTTTTGGTCGCTTCCCAGAATTATCATGAAAAGTTGTATCGGTGTGTACAAAAAAATGTTGTTGCAGCATTTGGGCTATGCCTTAATCAATACTGTCATTATTGTTGCGCTAATTCGATATGCAGGAATTGGCCTGGAGGTTTTTTCAGGTCTGGTAGACCTGGTATTCATCGGAAGTAGTATAGTGATGTTGGGAGGATTTTATACGATAATCCGAAGTAAGCAAAAAACGATATTTCGGTTTTTATACGAACGGCAATTGATTACGGTCTTTTTGATCTATGTACAGAAAGTGCTGCTGAATCTCGGGAATCCCGATTTTGATGCATTTTCTATACTAGGTTTATGCAGGTTGCTGCACTGGTCCATCCTGATTGTTTATCCTGTAATGATCTATCAGTTGTACCAATCGCATTTCGAAAAAATTAGAACACGATTAGTTATCACCCAATAGTATGGCACTAACTCCGGAAAATATACAGCAGATAGACAACTATCTTATTCGTTTGGGAATCGGCTATTACGATATCCGTCTGGAAATGACAGACCACATTGCCTGTGACTTAAGAGCGGAAGAACGCAACTTTGATCTGGCATTTCGTGCCTATTGTGAATGCCATAAAAAAGAATTGATCCGGCTGAATGCCAAATTAGGCAGCCATGCCTCCCAAAAAGCGATCGCCCTTATTTTTAAGCAATTAAGATCCCCTTTATTTATTTTTTTAGGACTGCTTTTTTTTAGTGTTTCATTTTTGTACCGCGATTATTTTTCAAATTTTGATTTTGAATGGATAGACGGACACCGGATTATTCAGGGAATAGCGGGCATTCTGATCGGATGTAGTTATTTGTATAAAACATTTCTCAAAAAATTAAATTTTTCGGTTTCCGATAAAATCGCTGCTTTTTACTGTGTTTTTGTAACAATGGCGATAATGGTCAATGTAAATAACCATATTGATACTACCATAGGAAGAGCGCTTTATACCTCTTTTATGAGCAGCTTTGCTATTGTAATGTACTCTACTTACCGCACATCATTTAAACATTATACACTAAAACTGTCATGAAACTTACTTCGGAACAAATAGAGATATTATATGTTTTTACCCGTAAACATTTTGTAGAATGGTATGACTTGCAATCGGAATTGGTTGATCATCTTGCCAATAGTATTGAAGCAGGATGGGAAGCGGATCCAAACCTGAGTTTTGAAGCCGCTTTACAGATTCAGTTTCAGAAATTTGGCATTTTTGGATTTACAGGTATCATAGAACAGCGGCAGAAATTTTTAGGCAAAAAATACCAAAAGCTAATTTGGACTTATTACCGTGAATTTTTCCGATTGCCAAAAATTGTATTGACAGCCTTGGGCATGTATGGAATTTATTCGATCGCAAGCCTGTTTGGCCGTCCCGAATATTTTTTGTTTGTAGTGTTAATATTGGTCATGGCTTTTATGACAATTGGAATGCACAAACGCAGAAAGGAATCGGAACTCAGGTACATTCAAACCGGTAAAAAATGGCTTTTTGAAACTACAGCTCAGAACTTTAGGGTATTGCCAATCTTTATACTACAACCTGCATTTTCGATATTCAGCAGGATGATTAACTATGATGAGCCTATGTCCGCTTTGGGAATAGCAATAAGCAGTATATGCATTACGCTGTATGCTTTATTGGCCTATGTGCAGCTTCGCATATTACCGGGAAAAATACTGTCGGAAATACGGGCTACTTATCCCGTAGAAAATGAAATTGCAATAAAAGTGTAACATTTTATTTCATTAGGCATCTAATTAGCAAACCAAACTTAAACCAGTATGTTCAAAAAATTTTTAATCCTCGAATGGAAGGCATTTGCCAGATCCGCTTCATTTGGCAGTAACCTGGCCATGAAAATTGTGATGGGATTTGTTGCCGTTTATTTTTCAATTGTTTTCCTGGGCCTTGGAATCGCATCCTTTTATCTCATCCGGGAGGAACTACATCTTGATCCGCTCAGGACTGTCAACCGTTTCCTGATTTATTATTTTATAGTAGATCTTCTTATCCGTTTGCTCCTGCAAAAAACGCCCGTTATTAATATTAAGCCATTATTGACGATTAACCTCAGGAAGAATATGATCGTTCATTTTGCATTAGGCAAAACGCTATTGTCTTTCTTTAATTTTATACATGCGTTTTTCTTCATCCCATTTACGATTGTACTTTTGAAAGAAGGCTACAACCCCTCTCAGGTAGTTGTGTGGTTTGTAGCCATGACATTTGTAATTTATAGTAATAATTTATGGAATGTCCTTTTGAATAATAAGGATTACCTGATGATTATTTTTATAGGAATGCTTATAGTGCTTGGAATAGCACAATATTATGACCTTTTTGATATCACGACCTACACTGGGGTTGTTTTTGATGCATTTTTCGATACATCTTATGCTTTCATAGCGCAGATACTCGTATTTGTTGCCCTTTATGTAATTGCATTCCGGTATTTCAAATCCAATTTATACCTGGATACGGGACTTTCTGCAAAACAGGATATCGCAAAAACAGAAGCCTATACATGGCTGGATAAGTTTGGGACAGTGGGAACTTTCCTGAAAAATGATATCAAACTCATCCGGAGAAACAAGCGTTCTAAAATGACGTTATTCATGAGTGTAATGTTTTTATTTTATGGCTTTTTGTTTTTTACCAATAGCATTGAACTGTACAAAGGGCCGTTATGGCAGATTTTTGCCGGTATTTTTGTTTCCGGAGGCTTCTTGTTTACTTTCGGGCAATTTGTACCAAGTTGGGATAGTGGGTATTACTCGTTGATGATGACTCAAAATATCCGGTATAGAGATTACCTGACCTCCAAATGGTGGTTAGTAGTAATTGCTACGATTATTTCGACCGTTTTAGCTTCGTTTTACCTCTATTTTGGCGTTAAAGTATATGCAGCCATTGTAGTGGGAGCGATTTATAATATTGGTGTTAACTCTCATTTGGTGTTATTGGGTGGGGCTTATATCAAGACACCGATAGACCTTGCTTCCGGAAAAGGGGCATTTGGGGACAAGCAGGCTTTTAACATGAAGACGATGCTGCTGGTATTGCCAAAATTATTTTTGCCGATGGTTTTTTTCTGGATTGGAAATTTACTGATAGGCCCTGTGGCGGGTTATGCCTTTGTGGCGATCGCCGGGATTATCGGATTTGCTTTTCGGGATAAAGTATTCTCTATGATTGAAAAAATCTACAAAGACGAGAAATACAAAACTATAGCGGCTTACAAACAAAAAAATTAGGAAGAGTATTCCACCAACTTCAAAAAAGACCTTATCATGATACAAGTAAAAGACCTTATCAAAACCTATAACGGAACCACCGTATTGAATATCCAGGACCTTCAAATCGAAAAAGGGCAAAGTTTCGGCCTCGTGGGCAATAACGGAGCAGGGAAAACAACTTTCTTCAGCCTATTGCTGGACCTGATCCAACCCACTGCCGGTGCTATCATAAACAATGGCGTTGCTGTCGACAAGAGTGAAGACTGGAAAACATTCACCAGTTCCTTTATCGACGAAAGCTTCCTGATTGGCTATCTGACACCGGAAGAATATTTTTATTTCATCGGAGAATTGAGAGGGCAAAATAAAGCCGATATCGACAGTTTTATTAGCAAATATGAAGAGTTTTTCAATGGGGAAATCCTTAAAAACAAAAAATACCTACGGGATTTATCCAAGGGAAACCAAAAGAAAGTAGGGATTGTAGCTGCTTTAATCGGTAATCCTGAGGTGATTATACTCGATGAGCCATTTGCCAACCTGGATCCTACCACCCAGTTCCGACTCAAAAAAATCATCAAGGAACTGGCAGAAGACCCGAATGTAACCGTTTTGGTTTCCAGCCATGATTTGATGCATACCATAGAAGTTTCCGATCGTATTGTTGCCCTTCACAAAGGGGAAGTCGTGAAAGATATTCGTACTTCCGAAGAAACACTACAGGAACTCGAAGCTTTCTTTGCCATATAATTGGGGTGTGACCCTTGCTAAAAGAAAAGGAGCCATCAGCCGGAACGCTGATAGGCTCCTTTTTTTATCAACGGTCAGGCTATCTGCGCTGCTACGGCAGCCTGCGCCTATCCTTCACACAAAAAAAATATATTAATTTTCTTCTATATCAAAAAGAAATGTATTTTTACCAGTCATTATACTAAATTTAGCTTTTAACAGTTAAAGGATAAAACGTTTTTACATTGAAAACCAATCTATTTAAATATTCTTTTGGTACAGGATTTATTCTTGTTTTGGCGGCTTGCTCTACCAAAAAAGATTCGCTTATCAACAGAAATTTTCACGCTGTGAATACAGAATACAATATTCTGTATAATGGCAATATCGCTTTAGAGGCCGGTATCAAAGATTTAAAAAACCAGTATAAAGATAATTTTTGGGAACCGCTTCCTATCGAAAGGATGCAGATTACCAAAGAAGAAATGTTACCCGGGCAAACTAAAAATGCGAATTTTGAAAGGGCGGAAACCAAAGCGATAAAAGCCATTCAGAAACATTCCATGAACATCCAGGGAGAGGAAAGAAATCCACAGATGGATGAAGCGCATCTTTTGTTAGGGAAGGCGCGGTACTACGACAAGCGCTTTATTCCGGCATTGGAGGCGTTTAATTATGTACTCTACAAATATCCGAAAAGTGATAAAATTTATGAGGTAAAAGTATGGCGTGAAAAGACCAATATCCGGATGGAGAATGATGCTTTAGCGGTAAAAAACCTGAAAATTTTATTGAACGATATCAAATTCAAAGACCAGATTATTGCTGATGCCAATGCTATCCTTGCCCAGGCATTCCTCAACCTGGAACAGCAGGACAGTGCAGTAGTAGCATTGAAGAAAGCAGTAGTCTATACCCGTGAGAACGAAGAAAAAGCACGGTACCGTTTTATCCTGGGACAACTCTACGATAAAAAACAGGAAAAAGACAGTGCATTCCTCGCCTATCAGGCTGTGATTGATATGAACCGGAAATCGCCAAGGCAGTATGTTATTCAGGCTCATGCACATCAGGCCGCCTATTTTGATTTCGAACATGGTGATACACTGCTGTTTGTAAAGAAATACAATAGACTACTGAAAGACCGGGAGAACAGGCCTTACCTCGATGTATTAAACCATCAGATGGGATTGTTTTATGAGAAAGCAGGCGATCAGAAGAAAGCAATGGCTTACTATAACAAATCACTCCGGACCAATTCACAGGATCAATACCTCGCGGCTTCCAACTATAGGAATATGGCAGAAATGTATTTCCATAATGCAAAATATCCTACTGCGGGTAAATATTATGACAGTACCTTAATACGGCTGAATAACAGAACCCGTGAATACCGTAACATTAAGAAAAAGAGGGAAAATCTTGTTGATGTCATTAAATATGAGGCGATTGCCCAGCATAATGACAGTATCCTGAAATTAGTAGCGATGTCGGATGACGACAAGGCAAATTTTTTCCAGGATTATATTGTGAAACTTAAGAAGGAAGATGCCCTGAGAAAAATCCAGGAAGAAGCTGCAGCGGCTTCGCAGAACAATTCCGGGAATACGGGAAATACTGGAAATCCTATGGCCGGGAATACGGATAGTAATGATCCGAATTCCACGATGGCGAGCAAACGAAGGGCGATGGAAGAAATGAATTCCGGAATTGTACCTCCTCCAACCGACGGGCCCGTACCACCGGTTACTGGAAATACCTCATCCAGTACTTTTCCATTCTACAATCCATCGACGTTGGCCTATGGTAAAAATGAATTCCGTAAAAAATGGGGAAAAAGAACGCTGAAGGATAACTGGCGATTGTCAGTAATCAAATCAACCATAGATTTGGCTCCGGAAGAAATAACCGATACCGACACAGCAGAAGGAACGAAGGAAAAAGTGGAAAATCCGGCCTACAATACCGATTTTTATATCAGCCAGATCCCTACCGATAGGAAGGTAATCGATAGTTTGGGGAAAGAACGCAATTTTGCGTATTACCAATTGGGAATTATCTATAAAGAAAAATTCAAGGAAAATCAGTTGGCAGCGTCAAAACTGGAACAATTATTAGAAAACAAGCCAGAAGAGCGTTTGGTATTGCCGACATTATATAATCTGTATAAGATTTATGAAATTATCGATCCGGCCAAAGCCCAGGCCATGAAAGCCCGAATTGTGCGCGATTATCCGGAAACACGCTATGCGCAAATATTAGAAAACCCGACATCGGAAGAAACAATTGCCGGCAGCCCGGAGGAAGTATATGCCAAATTATTCCGCGTGTATGAGAAAGAAGATTATAAAGCGGTACTCGCAGCTTCCGATGCGCTTATCGATCAGTATACCGGTGAGGATATTGTTTCTAAATTTGAATTGCTGAAAGCCAATACCATTGCAAAATTAAAAGGCCTTGGAGAGTATAAGACAGCCCTGAATTTTGTGGCTCTAAATTACCCGAACAGCGAAGAAGGAAAACAGGCAGAAAGCCTGCTTCATAATTCTATTCCGATTCTTGAAAGTGCCAAATTTGACGCTATAGAATCGGCCAGCTGGAAAATTATATTTAAAGTAGGAGAGAACGAAAAAGAGAAGATCAAATACCTTCAGGACAAATTGAAAAAAGTCGTCGAAGACCGTAAATTTGAGCGCCTGACATTATCTTTTGATAATTATACCATGGATAACAATTTTATTGTAATCCATAATCTAAGGTCGGAAGCAGCAGCCCGTAATCTGGAAACGATACTGAAGGAATATAAAGAGTACAAGATTACAGAACCGGCAATTATCATCTCAAGTGAGAACTATAAAATTGTCCAGTTCCGTAAAAATATTGAGGAATACCTGGCATTAAAAAAATAAAACAGTAGCACGCGGTAGATCATTACTGCGTGCTACTGCTGTATAGTATAAAAATCATGTTTGAAAAAAGCAATAAGAATCTAATCAAGGAACAGTTCGGTAAGACGAACAGGATTGTAGAAGGAACCGTTATCACAGGAGACATTACCTCTTTAGCCGACTTCCGCCTTGATGGGGAATTGAATGGTAATTTTATATCAGGGGGTAAAATTGTGATTGGCCCTACGGGGAAAGTATTGGGTAATATTACCTGTAACAATGCGGATATAGAAGGCCGTTTTGAAGGGACCATACAGGTAACAGAACTGCTGAATATCAAAGCTAAAGCCAGTATCAAAGGGGAAGTATTCGTCGGGAAACTGGCGGTGGAACCTGGAGCTGATTTTAGTGCTTCCTGTGTGATGAAAGACACTATAAAAACCCTAAATATTAAAAATGGAGGAAAACAATCCGAAGAAAAAACCGCTTAATAAATGGTTGGGTTTGATTAATATTCCTTTTCAAATGGGAATAATAATCTATGGATTTTATTATTTAGGCGAGTGGCTCGACCACAAATATCCAAACGAGAATGCATTATATGTAAAGGTAAGCACCTTATTTGGTGTGTGCGTAGCCTTGTACAATGTGATACGGCAGGTAAACCAGTTGAATAAAGATAAAGACTAATGAATAGAACGAAATACAGTCCCATTTTTAAAATTGTAATTTTTTCAGGGATACTGTTACTCCTGCATTGGCTGGTTTTTCAGTTGCCATCGCTGGAAGCTTTGCAGGCTTCCTTTTTTTATAAATTGCCTTTGGTGTATGCTTTTGTGGCACTGTTGTCCGTAATTATGATGCTGGTTTTAATCCGGATCAAAACAAAGGCACCGGAACAATTGGGATATACTTTTTTATTGGGGACCAGTATAAAAATGGCGCTTTGTTACCTGTTTTTATTGCCAGTTTTGAACCGTACCGGGAATGCTGTTTATGCAGAAAAAATAAATTTTTTTATGATTTTTATTCTCTTTTTGGCAATTGAAGCGTTTTTCACAACTCGTTTATTAAACAATAAACAGTAAAGGGAGAATTAATTGTCATTTAGATCAAAAAAAAATAGGCTACGGTATGGGAATATCAATTAAAAAATTACCTTTGCAAAAAATTTAAAGACCGCAAATTTTAAGATAATAATAGATATGGTGATTTCTAAAAAACCTGTTAGATTAATAATAGCGACTTTTGTAGCTTTACTTCCTTTTAGTACAATGGCAACCCCGGGATCTGATTCTCTTAGGGTTACTACTGATTCTGTGCATACAACTGTACAGGCAGGACATCATGAGGAAATTGCTGCAGCTGATCCTAGAAAAGCAGAAGTGGATGCATTTATTGATCATCACTTGCAGGACTCACACGATTTTGTCTTCTTTTCCGATAAAGCCGAAGGTAAAAATTATGGTTTTCCATTACCTGTAATCCTTTTGGATAACGGACTGAAAGTTTTTTCTTCTTCCAAATTACACCACGGTGAAGCTGTTGCTGAAGTAGATGGTAACTTCTACAAATTAGTACACGGTAAAATTTATAAAACGGATGCTCAGGGTAACATCACTTTAGATGAGCACGGACATCCAAAAAATGAAAGACCACTGGATTTTTCCATTACAAAAAATGTTGTGTCCATGCTTTTTACGGCAATCTTATTATTGTTGATGTTTACAGCTTTGGCAAGATCCTATAAAAAAGGACCAATCCCAACTGGATTCGGAAGAGTATTGGAGCCTTTGATAATCTTCATCAGAGATGAGGTTGCGATTCCAAATATCGGAGAGAAAAAATACAGAAAATTTATGGGCTACCTTTTAACAGTATTCTTCTTTATCTGGATTCTGAATCTTTTAGGAATGACGCCACTGGGAATTAATGTTACCGGAAATATTGCGATTACAGTTTGTTTGGCTTTATTTACTTACATTATTACACAGTTTAGTGGAAATAAAGATTACTGGAAACATATTTTCTGGATGCCGGGAGTTCCTGTACCGATGAAAATTATTTTAATGCCAATCGAGATTTTAGGGACACTGACTAAACCATTCGCATTATTGGTTCGTTTGTTTGCAAATATTACTGCAGGTCACGTAGTAATCATGAGTTTGATCGGAATGATTTTCGTAACCAAAAACATCTATGCAGATTTGCCAATATCTTTTGGACTGACTTTATTTATTTCTGTAATTGAAATATTGGTTGCTTTCCTTCAGGCATTTATTTTTACAATGTTATCATCATTATTTATCGGAATGGCAGTACAGGATCATCATGATGATCATGGCCATGACGATCATTTGAATAGTTTAGTTTAATTTTTTGAAGTTTAATTTTTTATATTATACATTATGGGTGAGATTCCAAATTTAGTAGGAGCTGGTCTGGTAGTAATCGGTGCTGGTCTTGGTTTAGGTAAAATCGGTGGTTCTGCAATGGATGCTATTGCTCGTCAGCCAGAAGCTGCTGGTAAAATTCAAACTGCGATGATTATCATCGCGGCTTTATTAGAAGGTTTAGCATTTGCTGCTTTGATCTTAGGAAGATAATAAAGGAAGAAAAAACATTTCCTGTAACGGTTGGTTACAGGACTTGTTTTTGTTTTAAAAAGTTATAACGAAAAAACTACATTTATAAAATGGATAAATTAATTAACGATTTTTCATTCGGATTGTTTTTCTGGCAGGTTATTATCCTGGTAGTATTATTATTGTTATTAGCAAAATTCGCCTGGAAACCTATCATGAGTTCTATTACAGAACGTGAAGAAGGAATCAGAAATGCGATTGCATCTGCAGAAGCAGCTCGTAAAGAAATGCAAAATCTTCAGGCAGATAACGAACGTATCTTGCAGGAAGCTCGTTTAGAGCGTGATGCTCTATTAAAAGATGCCCGTGAAATGAAGGATAAAATTGTTGCTGATGCAAAACATGAAGCACAACTTCAGGGTGATCGTATGATCGAGCAGGCAAAAACAGCTATCGAAGGAGAAAAGAATGCAGCCATGGCAGAATTGAAAAACCAGGTGTCTTCTTTATCCCTTGAAATTGCGGAAAAATTATTGAAAAATGAACTTTCTAACAAAGAGGCTCAGGTGAAACTTGTAGACCAAATGTTAGGTGACGTTACCTTAAACTAAGCATTATGTCAGGAACAAGAGCAGCAATACGTTACGCAAAAGCAGTTTTAGAATTGGCGAACTCGCAAGGTCTGGCACAGCAGCTTAATGAGGATATGGTTTTGATCGCTTCAACGGTTAAAAACAATTTGGAACTGGATACTTTTATCAATAATCCAACAATTAAAGCTGAAGTTAAAGAAGCTGCCCTATCGGAAGTTTTTGGCGCAACAGATGGTATCACTAAGAAATTATTTCATTTATTAAAAGATAATAAAAGATTTCAAATTCTGGAAGCTATCGCGTTGCAGTACACGAAACTTTATGATGAGCTGAATGGTGTTGAAACGGCTAAAGTGACCACTGCATTCCCATTGACTGAAGAATTGGAAGCTAAAGTACTGGCTAAAATAAAAGAATTTTCAGATAAGAAAATTACAATTGAAAATATAGTAGATCCGGCGATTATCGGTGGATTTATATTACGCATAGGTGATAAGCAGTATAATGCTTCCATTGCCAACAGGTTACAAGTGTTAAAAAGAGAATTAAGTAATTAGTTATTTACCACACATTAAAGTGTTTAAATTATAAATTAAGATGGCGGAAATTAAACCTGCTGAAATTTCAGCAATATTAAGAAAGCAATTATCGGGTTCTGAATCTGGTGCTACGCTGGAAGAAGTTGGAACAGTACTTCAAGTTGGAGATGGTATCGCCCGTGTATATGGGTTATCGAATGTTCAATACGGTGAGTTAGTAGAATTTGACAATGGTATGGAAGGAATGGTTCTGAACCTTGAAGAAGACAACGTAGGTGTTGTACTTTTAGGGCCATCTACCGGAATCAGCGAAGGATCTACTGCCAAAAGAACACAACGTATCGCTTCACTTAAAGTTGGTGAGGAAATGGTAGGACGTGTGGTAAACACCCTTGGTTTTCCAATTGATGGAAAAGGACCTATCGGTGGAACTTTATATGAGATGCCATTGGAACGTAAAGCTCCTGGGGTTATCTTCCGTCAGCCGGTAACAGAACCGTTACAAACAGGTATTAAAGCTGTTGATGCTATGATCCCGGTGGGTCGTGGCCAGAGAGAACTTGTAATTGGTGACCGTCAAACTGGTAAATCTACCGTTTGTCTGGATACCATCCTGAATCAAAAAGAATTTTATGATGCTGGTAAACCAGTATTCTGTATATATGTAGCTATTGGGCAAAAAGCTTCTACTGTAGCGAATATCGCTAAAACATTAGAGGAAAAAGGTGCTATGGCATACACCGTGATCGTAGCAGCTAATGCTTCTGATCCAGCTCCGATGCAAGTATATGCTCCTTTCGCAGGTGCAGCTATCGGGGAGTACTTCCGTGATACAGGTCGTCCTGCATTAATTGTATATGATGATTTATCCAAACAAGCAGTTGCTTACCGTGAGGTATCTCTTTTGTTGAGAAGACCACCGGGCCGTGAAGCTTATCCTGGAGACGTTTTCTACCTGCACTCCCGTTTATTAGAGCGTGCGGCAAAAGTAATCGCGAATGATGAGATTGCTAAAAACATGAATGATTTACCAGATTCATTACGTCCAATCGTAAAAGGGGGTGGTTCGTTAACGGCATTGCCAATTATCGAAACTCAGGCGGGTGACGTTTCTGCTTATATCCCAACTAACGTAATTTCGATTACTGACGGACAGATATTCTTAGAATCTGACTTGTTTAACTCTGGTGTTCGTCCGGCGATTAACGTAGGTATCTCGGTATCACGTGTTGGAGGTAATGCTCAGATTAAATCCATGAAAAAAGTAGCCGGTACTTTAAAATTAGATCAGGCACAATTCCGTGAATTGGAAGCCTTTTCAAAATTCGGTTCCGATCTTGATGCAGTTACATTAAATGTAATTGAAAAAGGAAGAAGAAACGTTGAGATCCTGAAACAAGGGCTTAATGATCCGTACACTGTAGAAGACCAGGTTGCAATTATCTATGCAGGTTCTAAAAACCTGTTGCGTAATGTACCGGTTAATAAAGTGAAAGAATTTGAGAAAGATTTCCTTGAATTCCTGAACAACAAACACAGAGATACACTTGATGCTTTAAAAGCAGGTAAACTGGATGACAAAATTACTGATGTTATCGAGAATGTTGCAAAAGAAGTTTCAGCAAAATATAACTAAAACTAATTTGATAATCTGACCCCTGAAAGCATAGCGATCAGGGTTTCAGGTTGCCTAATTTTCAAATTAAACAATGGCAAATTTAAAGGAAATCCGTAATAGAATTACTTCCGTTTCATCTACGATGCAAATCACATCTGCGATGAAAATGGTTTCTGCTGCAAAGTTGAAAAAAGCACAGGATGCTATCACTGCAATGCGTCCTTATGCCGAAAAACTAACAGAATTGCTCCAAAATCTGAGTGCTACTTTAGATGGCGACAGCGCTGGGAAATTTGCTGAGCAAAGACCAGTTAATAAAATTCTTTTGGTAGCCATTACTTCCAACAGAGGTTTAAGTGGAGCTTTTAATGCTAATATTGTGAAAGAAACAAAACGTCTGACACAAACTATTTACCCGGGAAAACAAGTTGATTTCGTAACGATTGGTAAAAAAGGTAATGACATTATTCGTAAAATGAATACTGTAATTACCAATAACAATGAGATTTACGACAACCTGAATTTTGAAAATGTTTCCCTTATTGCTGAAGAACTAATGCAGTTGTTCGCAGACGGGCAATACGACAAGATTGAATTGGTTTACAATCAGTTTAAAAATGCCGCTACCCAGATTGTAATTACGGAACAGTTTCTGCCTATCATTCCGATGAAATCAGATAACGTAAAATCGGTAGATTATATTTTTGAACCTTCTAAAGAGCAAATCGTTGAAGAATTAATTCCACGATCTTTAAAAACACAATTGTATAAAGCCATTCGTGATTCTTATGCATCTGAACATGGTGCGCGTATGACTGCCATGCATAAAGCAACAGATAACGCTACTGAATTGAGAAATCAATTGAAATTGACATACAACAAAGCACGTCAGGCTGCAATTACAAACGAGATCCTTGAAATCGTTGGTGGTGCAGAAGCCTTAAACGGATAGTTGCCTGATACATAATCTCAAAAGCCAACAGTAATGTTGGCTTTTTTGTTTAATTGAAAATTCTACAGTTTTTTTGTTTTCGTTTTTTATAAAAAACGTGAAAATTTGATTAAGATTTTACCAAAACATCATTACCTACGGAATATTGGTTATTTTTGATACTTAAAAATTAATTTCAGCTATTTTGGGTCTATATAAGAATCTTTTTAAACAAACAGCCATCTACGGCCTTGCGACTGTATTGCCCAGAATGTTAAGCTTTTTGTTGGTAAGGTTGCATACAGACAAGATGGTTACAGCGGATTATGGTGAAGTTACCATTCTGCTATCCTTTATGGTTTTCTTTAATGTAATCTTATCCTATGGTATGGAGACCGCTTTTTTCCGGTTTTACAATTCCGAGGATGATAAGAAAAAAGTAATTGAAACGTCTACCATTTCTATTTTCTGGACTTCTATAGGTTTCCTGATTATCGCACTACTGTTCCGGAATACTTTTGCGAAGGAAATGAATGTCGAAGCGGAATATTTTACCTACGCCATCTGGACCCTTGTTTTTGATGCCCTCGTTATTATCCCCTTTTCGAGATTGCGTGCAGAACAGCGGCCTATTGTATATGCGGTAATAAAAATTGGTAATGTTATGGTGACGGTGCTATTGAATATTTTCTTTTTAGTCTACCTGCCCAAGATCGCCCTATCGAATCCAAATACTTTCATCAGTAGCTTATATGTGGAGAATTTCCAGATTGGCTATGTCTTCATTTCTAACTTAGTTGCAAGTGTGGCTACCTTCGTGGTGCTTTCTCCGAATTATATGAAAGTAAAATGGCATTTTGATGCGGTGCTTTGGAAGAAAATGATGCAATATGGCTTACCCATCCTGATTGCCGGAATTGCATTTGCAGTGAACGAGCATTTGGATAAAATTATCCTTGGTAACCTATTGCCTGAAAACATTGCCAAATCAGAAGTTGGGGCGTATTCCGCCTGCTATAAGCTTGGATTGTTCATGGTGCTCTATGCTACTGCGTTCCGTTTAGGGATTGAGCCTTTTTTCTTTAGCCATGCCAAAAATAAGAATGCCAAACAAACCTATGCCAATATCACCAAGTATTTTGTAATCTTCGGATCGATCATACTTTTGGGGGTAATTGTATTTGCAGATGTATTAAAACTGATCCTGCTTCCGAATAAGGAATATTGGGAAGCCATGAAAGTAGTGCCTTTGATTATTGTGGCTAATTTTTTCCTGGGCATTTACAACAACCTGTCGGTATGGTATAAACTAACCGATAAAACGAAAATTGGGGCTTATATTTCTGTAGTTGGTGCCGCCCTTACACTGGTACTCAATTTTTTCCTGATTCCGAAATACAGTTACTACGGTTCCGCTATTGCGACTATCGCTGCGTATGGCAGTATGATGGTGATTTCTTATATAATGGGTAATAAATATTATCCAATTCCCTATGACATGAAAAAAATAGGCGGCTATCTGGGATTGTCGATAGGCTTTTCCATACTCTCGTTTTATTTTTTCAGGGAGAATTACTGGATTGGGATTCCATTATTAGCAGCATTCATCTATTTCATCTATTATAATGAAAAAGAAATGTTACATCGTATTTTAAAAAAACAAGCATAATAGCAACGAAGGGTTGGGAATGTATCTACCGCGTATATCTAAAACAATAAAAATGACAATAAACATCATCACTACATCAGGGCATGCATTGCCTGGTTATGAAACTATAGCTTCTGCAGGAATGGATTTAAGAGCAGTCCTTGAAACGCCAGTTACTTTAAAACCCCTGGGCAGAGCCATTATAAAAACCGGATTATTCATTGAGCTTCCTATAGGTTATGAAGCACAGGTACGCCCGAGAAGTGGTTTGGCAGCCAAAAACGGGGTGACCGTATTGAACGCACCCGGAACAATTGATGCAGATTACCGTGGCGAAATAGGGGTCATATTAGTGAATCTATCATCAGAAGATTTCGTTGTTGAAAATGGTGAAAGGATAGCACAATTGGTTATCGCACGCCATGAAAGAGCCGAATGGTCTCTGGTTACTGCATTGTCAGAAACATCCCGGGGTGAAGGTGGCTTTGGCAGTACCGGAGTAAAATAGAAATTAGAAAATAAATATTGTCCTTAAAACGAGACCATGAAAATTATAGTTCCAATGGCAGGGCGTGGATCACGCCTTCGTCCACATACATTAACTGTTCCAAAACCATTAATCCCAATTGCAGGAAAACCAATTGTACACCGTCTTGTTGAAGATATTGCCGGAGTAATCAATCAGGAGATTAAAGAGATTGCGTTCATAATCCATAAGGATTTTGGGAATCAGGTAGAAAAAGAATTAATTGAAATAGCAGAAAAATTAGGAGCCAAAGGAACCATCTATTACCAGGAGCAGCCTTTAGGAACTGCGCATGCTATTATGGCTGCCAAAGAGTCGATGACAGGGCCTATTGTTGTTGCATATGCCGATACATTATTTCGCGCTGATTTTACCTTAGATACTACCGCTGATAGCGTAATATGGGTGAAACAGGTAGAAGATCCAAGTGCCTTTGGAGTAGTTCAGTTAAACGACCAAAACCAGATTATAGATTTCGTTGAAAAACCAACCGAATTTATCTCTGACCTGGCGATAATTGGAATTTACTATTTCAAAAGCGGGGAAACATTACGTAGTGAATTACAATATTTATTGGATAATAATGTTGTAAAAGGAGGAGAGTACCAACTTACCGACGGTCTGGAAAACATGAAAATCAAAGGCTTGAAGTTTGTTCCGGGAAAAGTGGAGGAATGGATGGATTGTGGGAATAAAAATGTAACAGTAGAAACGAATTCCAGAATGTTAGGTTTTTTATATGCCGACGGTCAGAATTTGGTTTCAGAATCGGTAATTACTGAAAACGCTACGATAATCCAACCGTGTTATATCGGGGAGAATGTGGTTTTGAAAAATGCAACAGTAGGCCCGAATGTTTCCTTAGGAGATGGGTGTATCGTAGAAAACACCACGATTAAGAACAGTCTGGTTCAGAATAATTCTAAAATAAAAAATGCAGATCTGGACAATGCTATGATTGGAAGTTATGCTTCTTTTGATGGAAACTTTAAGACGATCAGTATTGGAGATTACTCGGTTTTGGAATAACTTAGTAGAAATATTTTACAATGAAAATGAAATTTATCTTTTCGGGATTACTGTTTCTGGGATTACTATCAGGTCAGGTGGAGCTTTATGCGCAATCCGGTCCGGAAACCGTAATTTCTCCGGAAGATAAATTTCAAAATGCCTTTTATGAAGCCCTTAAGCAAAAGGGGATTGAAAATTATGATAAGGCGATATTAGAACTCGAAAAGTGCCTGGCATTACAACCCAACAATCCAGCGGTATATAACGAATTGGGGAGAAACTACCTGAGCCAGAAGAGTTATGAAAAGGCGCGGGTCAATTTTGATAAAGCAACCCAGCTGGATCCCAAAAACAAATGGTATTGGATGGGGCTTTATGATGTGTTTTACCAGACCAAAGAATATGAGCAGTCTATTATTGTGGTGCGGAAATTGATAGAATTTGATGCGAAATTCAAAGATGATCTCGTTTCGTTATACATGTACACTCAGCAATTTGATAAAGCGCTTGAACTGATCAATGAACTGGAAAAAACCGCAGAAAAATCCAAAACAAGGGAAATGTACAAGCTACAGATCCTGAGTGATGCCAAATTCAAAGGATCCGAGAAAAATTCCCTTTTGGAAATGCTACAGAAAAATCCAAAAGAAGAGTCGAATTATATCGCCCTGATTTACTTGTATTCCGATAGTAATCAGGAAGAAAAGGCCTATGAAATTGCCCAGCTTTTGGAAAAAAACCTGCCGGAGTCCGATTGGGCGCAAGTGAGCCTGTTTAAATTTCACCTGAATAATAATGAGCCCCAAAAGGCCATAAAATCAATGAATCAGGTTTTTGGCAGTAACAAAGTAGATAACAAGATCAAACACCGGATACTGAATGAGTTTTTGATTTTTGTGACTAAGAATCCACAATATGATGCCGATCTCGAAAAAGCAATTGGCTATTTCGAAAATGATAAAGAAGTACAGGTTTCCAAAGAAATTGGGAAGTTCTATCTCAACAAAAAGGATTTTTCAAAAGCAATAAAATATCTTGAAAAGGATCTTCAGGAAGATTCCGGAGATATGGAAGCAACGCGGCTTTTGCTACAGGCCTATGCCGACAGCAATAATTTTGAAAAGCTGGGTAAGACCGCCGAAGGATTAATTGACCTGTATCCTTTACAACCGGAATTGTATTATTATGCAGGTTTGGCTAATAATCAATTAAAAAAATTCAGCAAAGCGAAAGATTTGCTCGAATCTGGAATAGATTATGTGGTAGATCAGAAACAGTTGGAAATCAATTTTAATATCCAGTTGGGGGAAGCTTATTCCGGACTGGGAAACACGGCTAAAAAAGAACTGTTTTTTCAGAAAGCAGACAAACTATTAAAAGAACGATAAATGAAGAAATACTGCTGTATCATTGCAATTATAGCCCTGATGACCTCTTGTAAAACGACAAAGTCAGTAGTTGCTGAATCCGGCGCTGTAAGTGATGCAGCGTCCAGTAAAATCATTGCAGGCCATTATGACCGTAAATTCGATTTTTCGACTTTATACATTAAAGCGAATGTGCGGTATCAGGATCCCAAACAGACCCAGAATGTAAGTGCGGAAATCAAAATTAAGAAAGATGAAATGATTCTGGTTAGCATCCGATTCCTTGGATTTACAGTTGCGAAAGCCATCATTACACCAAAGGAAGTGAAATACTATGAAAAGGTAGGCAGTAAATATTTCGAAGGCGATTACAGGACGTTAAGCCAATGGCTGGGCACCGATCTGGATTATACTAAAGTACAGAATATGCTGATTGGAAAAGCTATGGATGACCTGACAAAATCAAAGTACAGATCTACGATAGAAAACGAACTCTATAAGCTGGAAAGTACAACAGGCTCCGTCAAAAAATCATTTTATTTTGAAGGCGCAAATTACCTTATAAAGAAGCAGGAGATTGCACAACCGGAGCAGCAACGCGACCTGCAGGTCAATTATCCGGCCTATAAAGAATATCCTGAAGTGATATTGCCACTGAAGGTCGTAATCGATGCCATGCAGAAAGAAAAGAAGACCAATATCAGCATCGATTATAATACGATTACTTTTAATGAGCAGCTCTCATTTCCATATGCTGTACCCGAAGGATATGAAAGAATTTTTATTGATTAGATTTGTATAAACTACATACTATGTCCAGATACCTCGTAAGTTTAATTTTTTTCTGCATGGCCTCAGTGTCATGGAGCCAATCCGACAAGCAACAAAAGCTGGAGGAGCGCAAGGAACAGATTCAGAAAGAAATCCAGAACTTCAGAAATTTGCTGAATAATGAAAAGTCAAAAGAAAAATCTGTTTTGACAAAAATTGTAGAGCAGAACACTAAAATAAAATTAACTGAAAAGTTAATCAATACGACCCAACAACAGGAAAAACTGCTTAATGATGGTATTTATATAAATCAGCTGGCGGTAAATAAATTGACGGGTGAATTGGAAATCCTCAAGCAGGATTATGCAAAGATGATTGTAAAGTCCTATAAAAGCCGTTCAGAACAAAGCCGTGCAATGTTCCTGTTATCTTCGGAAAACTTCCTGCAAGCTTATAAAAGGGCACAGTATATGAAGCAATATGCTAATTATAGAAAGACCCAGGGCGATGAGATAAAAGTCAAAACTGAAAAACTGGAAGTCAAAAATAAAGAACTGACGCTGCAAAAAATTGAAAAAAATAAGATTGTAAAAGAAACCGAAAAGGAAAAAATTAATCTGGAGAAAGATAAGAAAGACCAGGAAGTACTGATGGCTTCGATCAAGAAAGATCAGAAAAAAATCAATGCTGACATTAAGAAAAAACAACAGGAGTCTGCAAATATCGACAAGCAGATCCAAAAGCTGATCCGGGAAGCTATTGCTGAAGCAAACAGAAAAGCTGCTGCTGAAGCTGCTAAACGCAAAGCTGCCGCTTCTGGAAACAAAGCCGGAGCCAAAAAAGAACCGGTAAAAGAGGTTTCTTCTACCAAATTTGAATTAACTCCTGAAGGGAAGGCATTAGCAGACAATTTCAGAGGAAACAGGGGAAGACTGCCATGGCCTGTTGAAAAAGGGTTGTTAACTACCTTATATGGTGACCAGCCACATCCATTGCAAAAAAACCTTACCGTTCACAATAGTGGGATTGAGATTTCTACTGAAGCCGGTTCGAACGCAAGAGCCGTTTTTGGAGGTGAAGTAATCAATGTACAAGTATTGTCCGGAATTAATAAAGCAGTCTGGGTGCAACATGGTGACTATGTTACGATCTATATGAACTTGTCTTCTGTATCAGTAAGTAAAGGAGATAAGGTAAACAAGCTTCAGACTTTAGGAAAGATATACACCAATCCATCAGGACGCTCTGTAATTAAGTTCCTCGTACTTCAAAATACTACGATGCTAAATCCACAAAGCTGGCTGATGAATATGTAAATTAATTTTCAGCTCAATAAAAAGAAGCCGTCTCAAAACAAATTTTGAGACGGTTTTTTTATTTGATACAATTTTGGATTTTAACTATCTAGATTTTAACGGGAGTAAAAAATTGCCTTTATGCTGCAATTTTCTTTCTTAAGTTGTGACCTAAAGCCATTAATCCGAATTCTAATTCTACTTTTTGAAGTCCTTTTAAAGAAAACCGTCTAAAACCGTTATTATGCTTGAGTTGAGCGAATACAGGCTCTACGAGACTGGTCGAAATTTTGTGTAAACAGTTCTTAGTGTTTAATATTACACCTTTCTCCAAATATGACCAAGAACTGATTCATGATTAATCCCCAGCTTGGTATTGCATTTATCCAGCTTTTTTCACAATTTTGTATTGCTAAATAGACTGATTTCTTGACGCTTTTTTCATCTGGGAACTGCACTTTTGTTTTGGTATATTTTCTAATTCCCCTGTTTAAGTTTTCTATTGTATTTGTGGTGTACATTATTTTCCTGATTTCAGCAGGATAGGCCAAAAAAGGCATGAGATTTTCCCAATTCTTTTCCCAGGAGCAAACGGCATATTTATATTTTGCTTCCCAGTTTTTTTTAAATTCAGCCAGAGCTAAAACGGCTTCTTCCTGATTTATTGCAGTATATACTTCTTTCATTGCACTGCAAAATGCTTTTCTATCCTTAACTACTACAAACTTAAGGCTATTCCTTATTTGATGAACAATGCAAAGCTGGGATTCTGTATTTGGAAAAACACCTCTGATAGCTTTTGTAAATCCGGTAAGGTTATCTGTACAGGCAATGAGAATATCCTTTACTCCACGAGATTTTATGTCAGAGAGTACAGTCATCCAAAATGAAGCCGACTCTTCTTTATTTAGCCACATTCCTAATACTTCTTTCTTACCATCTGTTTTTAGTCCGATTACAATGTAAATTGCATGGTTTTCATATTTCCCATCTGTTCTTACTTTCATATGCACAGCATCCATCCAAACAATCAGATACTGTGGTTCTAAAGCCCTTTTAGTCCATAAATCAACATCAGCCAGTATTCTATCAGAGATGGTCGAAATCGTGGACTCACTTACTGATATCCCATAAACTTCTTTAACTTGTTCTACAATATCACTACGGGTCATTCCACGACTGTACATTCCTAAAATAGCATCTTCAATCTTTTCACTCATCGATTGGCCTTTTCCGATGACCTGAGGCTCGAATTCACCATTTCTATCCCGGGGAATAGCCAGGACCATATTGCCCAAAGTCTCTGATTTTATATTCTTTGAGAAAGAACCATTACGGCTATTGCCTGTATTGTATCCGTCAATATTATGCTTCTCATATCCCAGATGAGCATCCAATTCTCCCTGGAGTAGCTGTTCAATGCCTTGTTTATACAGGTCTTGAAAAAAAGTATGGAAGTCTTCTTTGTTTTTAAATTGCTTTGCAAAATCTTTGGGTAATTTACCATCTTCGATCATAATCCGCTCTTTTTAAATTATTTAAATGTAGTTCTTTTAAATTCTATACTTAATGATCTGTTGTTTTTTGGCTAAGCCTTAAAATCTCAAATCAAATTAAAATCAATTTCTACGTTTACACAATCTAACGACTACTCCCGGCTCTACATCGGCAGAGCGTTGCTTTCTTCTTTGTATTCCTATTTCACTTAGTAGTAATTCCCTTGCTTGTTGTTTATGTCTTTCAAGGTTGTGGTTTCGCTCGATGCTTCTGTTTCCCTGAGCTTTAAAACATTGACCTCGAAGTGAACAGCCTTCACAGTTTTTGGCCTGATAATGCGATAAGGTTTGGGTGTATCCTGTAGTTGTTGTTTTCTGGTTTTGATATGTTTTATGCATTTTTTGTCCCATTGGACATACATAATAGTCTTCTTCTGGATTGTAATAGAGATTTTCCTTGCTAAAAGCCTTGTGTTTCTTTTGGTAGTTTTGATCTTGTTCTTTTTCAAAAGTATTATACTTCACAAAAGCTTTGAGTTTCTTCTGTTTCAGATAATCGTAGTTTTCTTCACTTCCATAACCTGCGTCAGTAGTTATTTCTTTTATCTTTTTAAATACTTTTTTACCAAAGGTTTGTTCCAAATTTTCTAAATGAGGCTGGAGTGTTTTAGTATCGGTCGGATTTTGGTGGATGGTATAATGAACAATGATCTGATTTTGTGTAGATATTTGAGTATTATAAGCTGGTTTGAGCTGTCCGTTTAACATATGGTCTTCTTTCATGCGCATAAAAGTAGCCTGGGTGTCAGTTTTGCTGTAACTGTTTCTTTCTCCCAGAATAGCTTCTTGCTTTTCATACTTTTCAAGATTGGAAGTAAAATTATTTTTTATGTAGCGTAATTTAGCTTTTGCTTTAGAACTGGTCTTTTCATTACCAGAGAGTTTGGCATCTATTTTAGCTACAGTTTTCTCAATTACCTCTTTGCTGATTTCTTTGAACTCTGTTGGTTCCGGGTTGGGGTCATCTTCATTGTCGATACTTTGGGCATAGTTCCATAATTCTTCCAACTGGGTGAGCATTTTTGCTTTATTGGTTTTTATGCTCTTACCCCACACAAAAGTGTACCTGCCGGCCTGAGCTTCTATTTTTGTTCCGTCGGTATAAATTTGTTTTAGATTCACCAGTCCTTCTGAGGCCAACATCAAAACTACCTGCTTGAAGATTTCTTTAAAACTCTCTTTTAGTTTATCACTTCTAAATCTATTAATTGTATTATGATCAACAATAGTCATAGAAGTAAGCCACATAAAATTGATATTCTCACGAAGTGCAAGTTCTATCTTTCTCGAAGAATAGATATTAGTCATATAAGCATACAACATCACTTTGAGTAACATCTTTGGATGATATCCAGGATTACCTTCTTTACTGTACGCTTTTAAAAGAGGCTGGATATTAAGGGATTCCACAACTTGGTCAACTATTCGAACCGCATGTGTATGTGGAATTAAATCATCAAACGAATAAGGTAGAAGCATCGTTTGTTGTTGGTTATAATGTTTGAATCTCATATATAATCAGCTGTTTATCACTGATTAAATTTACAAAATTGCATATAAAAATACAAACTAAAAAAAAAGAAGCTGACTCAGTCTTGAGACAGCTTCTTTTTTACTATAAAAACAATGCTTTTAATTCAGTAGCATCGTGGGGATTCATTTTTCCGGCTAATACCAGGCTGAGTTGTTTTCGTCGTAATGCGGCATCAAAACGGATTTTTTCAATATCACTCTGTGGTTCAATAGGAGGGACTTCAGTAGGCCTTCCGGTTTCATCAACGGCAACGAAAGTATAAATGGCTTCATTTGCCTTGGCACGCCCACCAGATTCGCGGTCTTCTATCCAAACATCGATATAGACTTCCATAGAGCTACGGAAGCTTCTGGAAACTTTAGCTTCAATAGTGACAACACTTCCCAAAGGAATCGACCGGTTGAACGCTACATGGTTTACCGAAGCCGTTACTACAATTCTACGGGAATGTCTTCGGGCAGCAATACTGGCAGCACGATCCATACGGGCAAGTAATTCGCCTCCAAATAAATTATTCAAAGGATTGGTTTCACTGGGTAATACCAGGTCAGTATGTATCGTTAATGAATCGATCGGATATTTCGGTTTCATATTTTTTTTGGCAAAGATACAATGCAGCCTTAAATAATAGGATTTAAATGCAAAATTTCGGCAAAAATGGCGATTTATAAGAATAGTGAAAAGACGGATGCAGAAATATAGACATCTCTTAATTTCCAATTCAATTTAAAAAGAATTTAGCAGTAAGTTCGAATAGCCACCCACATGTGAAGCAATACAAACGTCGTTGAACCGCATAAAAAAACCTGAATTATTTCAGGTTTTACATTTTTATAATTCTTTGATCAAGAGCCAGGCTTCGTCGTTGACATGGCTATGGATTTGATTTAGGTTTTTTTGTGCTTCCTCATAGGTGGAATAACTTCCATATAAAACAGGATACAAACCGAATTTATTTTTTTCAAGCTTACGGGATTTATATCCTTTACGGCTCAATTGCTCATATTTCTTTTGAGCGTTAGATTCATCTCTAAAAGCACCGGCAACAATGTGATACGGTAATTTATCCTCTTTAAGGGTAAGTTTTACTGCAGGCATTGGTGTTTCGATAAAAAAGGTAGCTTCCTGGATTTTATCCTGTACTTGTTCCTGAACCGCTTGCTCTACCAATAGGGTTTGGGTATTTATTTGGTTCTGACGTAATTTTAATCCTCCAAAACCAGCAGCCAATAGTGTAAGTACAAATACCGCAGCATATTTAAGGTAGGACTGTGTAGCCCTTCTTTCCGGTGTAAAAGCAATAGGTGCTTTTTCTTCCAGTAATTGGATCTGTTCCTTATACACTTCACGTTTGATGGAAGGTGAAATAAAAGAACCGAGACCAAATGAATCCGTCAGGTAATTCGTTTCTTTTGAAGCGGTGAAAATAAGGTTATTTTCAAAATTCAATACAATCTCGCCAATATGCTTCAGGATCAAAGTTTCTTTTTTCTCCAAGATTTTTTTCCAGGAGGCCACTTCATTCTGAATACGAATAACCGCATCTTCATATGCTATTTTTTCGATCTGGGAAATATGGCTGGCCAATAAGCCGTCATTATTTTTCAGGTAGATATTAAAGGAAAGCGTCTTTTTGGGAGGATAGAAGGCATTCGTGCTCTCAGAAAGCGAGGCGGACTGAATTTCGGTTAGAAATGCACCAAAACCGGGAACCGTAACGCACTGATAACGATATAAAAGCTGTGAAATGTAATGTTCTGTCTTCATACAAACAAAGTTAAATATTAAGTGACGCGGTCAAAATTTTGTTTACAAATCTTATTAACAATTTGGATAAAAAATTATAACTTGAACGCCAAATAGTTACGATGAAGGAGACAGAATTGAGGTATGTACTCGCCTTGTTGAGGGTACAGGGAATAGGGGATATTTTTGCCAAAAAATTAATCCAGCATTGTGGTGGAGCGGAAGCCGTTTTTACTGCGGATGCTGCGATATTGCACAGGATAGACGGTATCGGGGAAATTGCCATCCAACGATTAAAGGCACCGGCCGTTTTAGAGAAAGCAGATGCGGAATTGGAGTATATCAGGAAGCATAATATCAAAGTCCTGTACTATCAGGACGATGACTATCCCGAACGCCTGAAACACTGTATTGATGGGCCAGTTTTATTATTTACCGCTGGCAAAATTTCCTTTCCAGAGCAAAAAATAATCAGTATTGTAGGAACAAGGCAGGTAACTCCCTACGGAACAGAATTCTGCAAAAAACTCATTGCCGACCTGGCGCCATTAAATCCGGTGATTGTTAGCGGATTTGCCTATGGAGTGGATATTGTAGCGCACCAGGCAGCAATGGAGCACCAGCTCCAGACCATAGGCGTCTTGGCCCATGGGCTGAATCAGACCTATCCGCCTGCACACCGTAAGTATTGTCCAAAAATGGAAGAAAACGGCGGTTTTGTCACGGAATTCTGGAGTTCCTCCAATCCTGATAAAGAGAATTTTGTGAAACGCAACCGTATTGTAGCTGGAATGTCCGAAGCAACTATTGTAATTGAATCTGCGGGAAAAGGCGGATCCCTTATCACTGCGGGAATGGCCAATGATTACAACAGGGATGTTTTTGCTGTTCCGGGAAGAGTAACTGACAAATACAGTCAGGGATGCAATAATCTGATAAAAACACAAAAAGCGAATGTGCTCACGGATGCCGCAGACTTGGTGTACATGCTGAACTGGGATTTGGCGGCTGAAAAGTGTAAACCGGTACAAAAACAACTTTTTGTGGCTTTGGAGGAAGAAGAAGAAAAAGTTTATCAGTACCTTAATTCCAAAGGGAAAGAGGTGATTGATCGCATTGCATTGGAATGCAACCTGCCCATTTATAAAGTAGCTTCGTTATTATTAAAAATGGAGCTCAAAGGTGTAATTCGCCCACTACCCGGTAAATTATTTGAGGCGGTATAGCCGTTTGGTAGTTACCATAAAAACACGTAATTTTGCGGTTCCAAAAATCTGCACGAGCAGATATTCTTAACTTAAAATGTTTATAGCATGCAACTGTATAACACCTTAAGCGCAGAAGAAAGATCCGTTATGATTGACGAAGCAGGAAAACAAAGGTTGACCCTGTCTTTCTACGCCTATGCGCAAATTCAAAATCCAGTACAATTTAGAAATGAGCTATTCATCGCCTGGAATCCGTTAGGGGTTTTAGGGCGGATTTATGTAGCGCACGAAGGAATCAATGCGCAATTGTCGCTGCCGGCAGATCATTTCTATGAGTTTAAAGATACCATCGAAGCCTATAGTTTTATGAAAGGCATACGCCTGAATATCGCTGTGGAGCAGGATGATCATTCCTTTTTAAAGCTTACTATAAAAGTAAGGGATAAAATTGTAGCTGACGGATTGAATGATGCTACTTTCGATGTGATGAACCGTGGAATACATTTGGGAGCCAATGATTTTAATAAAATGCTGGAAGATCCCAATACGATTGTAGTGGATATGAGAAATCATTACGAAAGTGAAATCGGTCATTTCCGTGATGCCATCACACCGGATGTTGATACGTTCCGCGAATCGTTGCCTATTATAGACGAGCAGTTAAAAGACCATAAAGAAGATAAAAACCTGTTGATGTATTGTACCGGAGGAATCCGTTGCGAAAAAGCAAGTGCGTATTTTAAGCACAAAGGGTTTCAGAATGTATACCAACTGGAAGGTGGGATTATCGAGTACACCCGACAGGTAAAAGAACAAAATCTGGAGAGTAAATTCATTGGTAAAAATTTCGTTTTTGACCACCGTTTGGGCGAAAGGATAACGGATGATGTCGTTTCTAAATGCCACCAGTGTGGTACTCCATGCGATAACCATACCAACTGTGCGAATGAAGGATGTCATTTGCTGTTTATTCAGTGTGACAATTGCAAGGCCGTGATGGAGAACTGTTGCTCGACAGAATGTCTTGATATTATCCATTTGCCACTTGAAGAACAGTTAAGCCTGAGAAGAGGCGTGAAAAATGGAAATAAAATTTTCAAAAAGGGAAAATCAGATGCTTTAAAGTTTAAAACGTCAACAGATTCCCATCATACAGATACCGTTGTAGTTCAGGCAAAAGCCCCAAAAGTTACCCGAAAGAAAAGCTATTTAGGAAAAGGGACACACTTTTTTCCTAAAGCCAGTATCGGGCAGTTTCAAATAGAATCGGGAATAATAGCCGTTGGCGACAAAATCCTGATCAGTGGCCCGACAACCGGAGAACAGGAAATGACAGTAACAGAGATGTTTGTAAATGACACTACTGCGCAAACAGCGACTGTCGGTGACAATTGTACCTTCCTGATTCCATTTCGCATACGGCTATCAGATAAACTGTATAAAATCATAGAATAATATTTTCTAACTCAAAAAGTAAACCCCGGTTAATAACCGGGGTTTTTTTATATAAGTTGTTTTTGAATCAAAATTTATCATTTTTAGGGGGTTGAAAAGACTGTAAGAGCAAGTGTGAGTGCGTGCTGTAGGGGTAACATAAACTTTGGGACAAATTTAAAGCTAAAAATACTATCTTTGTTCGCAAAACGTTTTTTATAAGAATCGAAGCTGTGTTGCGACACAGCCCAATATATAGTAAATAATATGGCATGTACAAGTTGTTCAACAAGCAGTGGCGGAGCGCCAAAAGGGTGCCAGAATAAAGGGACCTGTGGTACCGATAGCTGCAATAAATTGACTGTTTTTGACTGGCTTTCCAATATGAATCTTTCCAACGGAGAGGTTCCTTTTGATTGTGTTGAGATACGCTTTAAAAATGGAAGAAAAGAATTTTACAGGAATACAGAAAAACTCACGTTAAGTATTGGTGATATCGTAGCAACCGAGGCTTCACCAGGACATGATATCGGAATTGTAACCCTTACAGGAGAATTGGTAAAAATTCAAATGAAGAAAAAAGGGGTCAATCATACAAGTAATGAGATTGCTAAAATTTATAGAAAAGCATCACAAAAAGATATTGATATCTGGTCAGAAGCCAGGGCAAAAGAAGATCCGATGAAAGTCCGGGCACGGGAATTGGCGATCCAGTTAAAACTGGAGATGAAGATTTCTGATATAGAATTCCAGGGAGATGGCTCCAAAGCCACCTTTTACTATACGGCAAATGACCGTGTAGATTTCAGGCAGCTGATTAAAGATTTTGCCAGGGAATTCAGCACCAGGATTGAAATGAAGCAAGTTGGATTTCGTCAGGAAGCCGCCCGTTTGGGAGGTATTGGATCTTGTGGACGCGAACTTTGCTGCTCTACATGGTTGACTGATTTTAGGAGTGTCAACACTTCTGCAGCCCGATACCAACAACTGTCACTAAACCCACAGAAACTTGCGGGGCAGTGCGGTAAATTGAAATGCTGCCTTAATTATGAACTGGATACCTATATGGATGCCTTAAAGGAATTTCCAGACATGGACACGCAGCTGTTCACTGAAAAAGGAGATGCATTTTGCCAAAAGCTGGATATTTTCAAAGGCCTGATGTGGTTTGCTTATAAAAATAATATGGCCCAATGGCATGTTCTGAAAACGGAACAGGTTCGGGAGATCATGGCAGAAAATAAAGAGAAAAAGCGAGTATCTTCCCTGGAAGATTTTGCGCTCGAATTGACTCAGGAGCCGGAAAAAGACTTCAAAAATGCTATGGGGCAGGATAGCCTGACCCGTTTTGATGCGCCAAAAAATAAAAAGAAATCCAATAGCAGAAAGCGAAAACCAGCCAATGCAGCGGCTTCGGGAGATGCTGCTACGGGAGCACAAGTAATTAAAGCGAATCCGGCAGCACCGAAACAAAATGCAGCACCAAAACCCAATAATCCAGGGGCAAGACCCAATGCTGCTGCAAAACCGAATCCGAATAAAGGCGGGAACCGACCTCCGAATAAACCAAAAAACAACAATAATAGAAATGAGCCTAAAAAATAGTTTCGTACTACTTTTTACCGCAATGCTGCTTTTTTCTTGCGATAAGAAAAGGGTATTTGATGAATATATGTCGGTAGGCGATGCATGGAAAAAAGGAAGTATTATCCAGTTTAACATTCAGCAGGCAGACACGATAAAACCCTATAATCTCTTTGTTAACATAAGGGACAATAACAGCTATCCGTACAGCAATCTTTTTTTGATTGTTTCTATGGAGCAGCCGGGAGGGATAACACATGTCGATACGCTGGAATACCAAATGGCAAATCCTGATGGCAGTCTTTTAGGAAATGGTTTCTCCGATGTAAAAGAGAGTAAACTCTGGTATAAAGAAAAAATGCAATTCCCCAAAAAAGGAAAATATAAAGTACGCATCCAACAAGCGGTAAGGCAGACGGGTAAAGTAGCGGGCGAAAAAGCACTGAAGGGCATTACAGAAGTTGGATTTAGAATAGAATCAATAGAATAATCAGTTATGGCAACTCAAAAAAACAACACTAAAGAGGATTTTTCAAGATATGTAAAAAATTTCTGGAAGCTTTTCTGCGGAGTAATCGGATTCATATTATTATTTTTCCTTTTGGCTTCCTGGGGAGCTTTAGGAACTATGCCTTCATTTGAAGAATTGGAAAACCCGGCTTCCAATGTGGCTACGGAAGTTATTTCGTCTGATGGAGTAACATTAGGAAAATTTTACAGGCAAAACAGGACTCCGGTAAAATATGCTGACCTGCCGGATCATTTGGTAAAAGCCTTGATATCGACGGAGGATGAGCGTTTCTATGACCACTCCGGAATCGATGCACGCGGAACACTACGGGCCGTTTTTAGCTTGGGGACGAGTGGAGGTGCGAGTACGATAACACAACAGTTGGCAAAGAATCTTTTCCATGGAGAAGGATCGAAGAATATTGTGATGCGTGTGGTTCAGAAAGTAAAAGAATGGATCATTGCTATTCGTCTCGAAAGGCAATATACAAAAGAAGAAATTATAGCAATGTACCTGAATACGGTAGATTTTGTAAACCAGGCAGTAGGGATACGTTCAGCGTCTAAGATTTATTTCGGAAAAGAACCTAAGGACCTGACTATCGAAGAATCAGCAGTATTTGTAGGGATGCTTAAAAATCCATACTACCTGAATCCAAAGACATTTATGGACAAGTCATTGGCCAGAAGAAATGTCGTATTGTCACAAATGGTTAAAAGTGGCTTTTTGGAAGAAGCTAAAAAAGAGCAGTTGGCTAAAAAACCAATTAAACTTAACTTTCACCCGGAAAGTAATAACGAGGGATTGGCTACCTATTTTAGAGAGTACCTTCGCGATTTCCTGAAACAATGGACAAAAGACCATAAAAAAGAAGACGGTTCTGAATATGATATTTACAGGGATGGTCTGAAAATTTATACAACTATTGATTCCCGAATGCAGCGTTACGCAGAAGAAGCCGTTACAATGCACCTTTCAAACCTTCAGGAAGAATTTTTCATCCAGAATAAAAAGAATAAAACCGCACCATTCGTCAATCTTTCTATAGAAGAGACGAATAAGATTTTTAACCGGGCAATGCGCAATTCCGATCGGTGGTCGATAATGAAAGACCAGGGTAAAAGCGATGAGGAAATCACAAAGTCATTTAATGTAAAAACGAATATGACTGTTTTTACCTGGAAAGGAGAAAAGGATACTTTAATGACGCCTTTGGACTCTATCCGGTATTATAAACATTTCCTGCAAACAGGAGTTATGGCAATGGAACCACAAACCGGTCATGTGAAAGCTTGGGTTGGAGGGATTAATCATAAATATTTCAAATACGATCACGTGTATCAGGGTGCCCGTCAGGTAGGATCTACCTTCAAGCCATTCTTATATGCAACGGCTATTGAGCAATTGGGGATTTCACCTTGTGACAGTATTATCGATTCACCATTTACCATCCCTAAAGGGCGCCATAATGTTACGGAAAGCTGGACACCGAGAAACTCCAGCGGAACTTACCGTGGTATGGTTACCCTTAAAACAGCATTGGCAAATTCGATCAATACTGTTTCTGCGAAACTGATTGACAGGGTAGGGCCAAAAGCAGTAGTGGATATGACCCATAAATTGGGGGTAAGCGCCAAAATTCCGGAACAGCCTTCAATTGCTTTGGGAGCAGTAGAAATTACTGTGAGTGATATGGTAGCGGCTTACAGTACATTTGCCAATCAGGGCGTGTACATTAAACCGCAAATGATTATGCGTATAGAAGATAAAAAGGGACGGGTATTGTTCGAACCAACCCCGGAATCAAGAGATGTCCTGAGTAAAGACGTTTCCTATGCCGTAATCAAGTTATTGGAAGGGGTAACAGAATCCGGAACCGGAGCACGACTGAGAACGGGTGGCTATGGTGGTACCGGATACAACAGGGTTACCGGACATCCTTATGCGTTCCGTAATCCGATTGCCGGAAAATCCGGAACTACACAAAATCAATCCGATGGTTGGTTTGTTGGAATGGTACCGAATTTAGCTACCGGTGTTTGGGTAGGAAATGAAGATCGTTCGGCACACTTTAAAAGTATCATCTATGGACAGGGTGCAACAATGGCGCTTCCAATTTGGGCTATCTTTATGAAAAAATGTTATGAAGACCCTACACTGGAAGTTTCAAAAGGACAGTTTGAAAGACCGGCCAACTTACAAATAAAAGTAGATTGCTGGAAAGCTGCTGTAAAAGATACCGTTAGTACAGATCAGGAAAATATCGATGAATTTGATTTTTAATTAAATTTACTATAATTATAAAAAAACGCCCAATCAGGGCGTTTTTTTATATATTTATACTCCAAATTAAACTTATATTATATGATTAATAAAAAAGTAAAGAATGTACAGGAAGCTTTACGCGATATAAAGGATGAAGTTACAATAATGCTGGGCGGATTTGGCCTTTGCGGTATACCGGAAAACAGCATTGATGAATTGGTTAAAAAGGAGGTTACAGGCCTTACCTGTATTTCAAATAATGCCGGGGTAGGTGATTTCGGACTTGGATTTTTATTGAAAAAGAAACAGATAAAAAAAATGATTTCTTCCTATGTAGGAGAGAACGCTGAATTTGAGCGTCAGATGCTAAGCGGTGAGCTGGATGTGGAACTTACGCCACAAGGAACACTGGCTGAAAAATGTCGTGCAGCACAGGCTGGAATCCCAGCTTTTTATACACCGGCAGGCTATGGTACTGAAGTAGCCGAAGGAAAGGAAGCCCGTGAATTCAATGGGAAGATGCACATTATGGAAGAAGCGTATAAAGCAGATTTTGCGATTGTAAAAGCCTGGAAAGGGGATGAAGCGGGGAACCTGATTTTTAAAGGGACTGCCCGGAATTTCAATTCATGTATGGCAGGTGCCGCAAAAATAACGATTGCTGAAGTAGAAGAATTAGTACCTGCAGGAACACTTGATCCCAATCAGATCCACATCCCGGGAATTTTTGTACAACGAATCTTTCAGGGGGAACGCTATGAAAAAAGAATCGAGCAACGCACCGTTAGAAGTCGGGAGTAATGTAAGGATAAAGGGGCGATTTGAGAAAATCCGATCTTGAAAAATCAATACTAAAATTTATACTTGAAGGTTCTTGAAAACTTGCAAAAGAGCGTGAACCATCAAATTTCAACTCATCAGATTATGTTAGATAAAACAGGAATAGCAAAAAGAATAGCACAAGAATTACAAGATGGTTTTTTCGTGAACCTTGGTATCGGAATACCGACATTAGTAGCAAATTATATCCCGGAAGGCATAGCAGTAGAATTTCAAAGTGAAAACGGAGTCCTGGGTATGGGGCCATTTCCATTTGAAGGAGATGAAGATGCCGACCTGATCAATGCCGGAAAGCAGACGATTACTACACTGCCGGGCGCCTCTTTTTTTGATTCAGCAATGAGTTTTGGAATGATCCGTGGGCAGCATGTAGACCTGACTATCCTGGGGGCAATGGAAGTATCTGAAAATGGCGATATTGCCAACTGGAAAATTCCGGGTAAAATGGTAAAAGGGATGGGAGGCGCAATGGATCTTGTCGCTTCCGCAGAGAATATTATTGTGGCGATGATGCACGTCAACAAAGCCGGAGAATCTAAAATTTTGAAACGATGTACTCTTCCATTAACAGGTGTAGGTTGTGTGAAAAAAATTGTAACGGAGTTGGCCGTGCTGGAAGTTACACCAAAAGGATTTAAGCTATTGGAACGTGCTCCGGGAGTGACCACTGAACATATTATAGCATCAACAGAAGCAGAATTAATTATTGAAGGTGAAATCCCTGAAATGAAAATTCAATAGTATAAAGCATTTGATTGTATTAGGCCGTTTCACAACTGTGGAACGGCCTTTTTTAGTTTTTGCAATTTATTTCGAGGCGCTGAGAAGGCTGCTTATTTTCCTTTTGGAATCGCCGCAATCAGTTTTTGCGTATAGGCCGTTTGGGGATGTGCATAGAGGGTATCGGCGTCGGCCAGTTCTTCAATTTTTCCTTTATTCATCACCAGAACCTGGTCGGACATGTATTTGACAACTGCCAGATCATGTGAAATAAATATATAAGTAAAACCAAAATTTTCTTTGAGCTCATTTAGGAGGTTTAGCACCTGTGCCTGAACCGATATGTCCAGGGCGGAAACAGATTCATCACAGACGATCAGCTTGGGTTGTAGTGCAATTGTTCGGGCAATTCCGATACGTTTCCTTTGGCCACCTGAAAATTCATGCGGATACCGGTCAAAATGTTCGGCACCTAAACCTACACGTTCCAGTATTGCTATTGTTTTAGCTTTGCGTTCAGCATCATTTTTATATAATTTATGAACCTGCATGGGCTCCATAATTGCCCTTCCTACCGGAATGCGGGGATTCAGGGAAGAAAAAGGATCCTGAAAGATAATCTGGATTTCCTTTCTCAGTTTGATAATTTCTTTGGGGCGCAACGTGGTAATGTCCTTCCCATGGTATAAAATTTTTCCCGAACTGGCTTTATCCAGTTGTAGGATGGCATTGCCTAAAGTTGATTTTCCACAGCCCGATTCCCCTACTAAGCCCATTGTTTCGCCTTCATATACAGAAAAACTGACATCGTCTACAGCCCTGAAAACCGTTTTCCGGCCTAAAAGTCCTGTGTTGGTAATGTATTCTTTTGCCACGTTGATTACTTCGAGCAATGGTTTTTTACTATAGATTTTTTCCTGGGCGATTGCGCGTGCTTCGGCAGTTACAACCTCTTCCTGAATAGTATGGTTCATGAAATCCTGGATAGTCGGAAGCCGTTTCATCCGTACGTCCAGGGAAGGGCGTGAACTGATGAGAGCTTGAGTATACAGGTGTTCCGGATGGTGAAATACCTGTTCCGTTGCTCCTTGTTCTACAATCTCTCCTTTGTACATGACCAATACCCGCTGTGCGATTTCCGATACCAACGCCAGGTCATGGGAGATAAAAAGGATGCTCATTCCGGTTTCCTGCTGAAGTTCTTTCAATAGTTGGATAATCTCTTTCTGTACAGTAACATCAAGGGCAGTTGTGGGCTCATCGGCAATTAATACTTTGGGCTTGCACGCAATAGCCATTGCGATCATCACCCGTTGTTTTTGGCCTCCGGAAATTTCATGCGGGTAGCTGTTGAATATTTTCTCCGGATGGGGAAGTTTTACTTTTTCAAATAATGACAAAACCGCGGCTTTTGATGCTTTTGCCGATAAATCCGTATGCTGGAAAAGCATTTCCTGGACCTGAAAGCCACAGCGCAATGAGGGATTCAGGGAACTCATAGGTTCCTGGAAAATCATGGCAATTTCACGGCCGCGAATCCCCCGCATTGCTTTAGGGGACAATTGCGCGATATCGGTACCATTATATAAAATTTTGCCCTGAGTGATTTTTGAAATTTTTGGAGGAAGCAATCCCATGATAGCAAGGGAAGAAACCGACTTACCCGAACCCGATTCGCCAACGATGCCCAGAATTTCATTAGCGTTTAAAAAGTAACTGATGTTTTTTATAACAGGGCGCAGGGTTCCCTCATTACGGAAGGAAATTTCCAGGTTCTGGAGGACTAATAATCGTTCTTGAATCATAGCAATAAATATAAATAAAAAAGCAGGATGTGCAAGAGTTGAACTGGGCAATTATTTTTTGTTCATTCGGATCGTGTTTCTTAAAAAAGGAGCCGGTGAGCTGATGAATTCCAGATGGGATATATCGTAAATTATTGGGTGATTCCCATCTGGATCGTCTGTAACGCTTTGAAAAAGAATTTCATTGGCAATAAAAGCTTATATTTATGCTATAGACTAATAGGAAACACATTTCGCTTTTTTTGTTTTTCCAACAGTCGGGTGGTCTCCGTTTTTTTCTATTGTAGCATCAAAAAAAAGCACTAATTTTACGAAAAATAAAGTATTTAAACAGCAAGAAAATATGAGTTCAGAAAAAGAAGCTAAATTAAAAGCGTTACAGTTAACCCTTGATAAATTAGACAAAACCTACGGAAAAGGAACAGTAATGAAGTTGGGCGACAAAGCTATTGTTGAAGTAGATTCTATTTCTTCAGGTTCTTTGGGACTAGACTTGGCATTAGGAGTAAATGGATATCCGAGAGGAAGAATAATAGAAATTTATGGACCGGAATCTTCTGGTAAAACTACACTGACATTACATGCTATCGCAGAAGCGCAAAAAGCTGGTGGAATCGCTGCTTTCATTGATGCAGAACATGCTTTTGACAGGGCATATGCTGAAAAATTAGGAGTAGATGTAGAAAATCTTATCATTTCACAACCCGATAATGGGGAGCAGGCTTTGGAAATTGCAGAGAACCTGATCCGTTCAGGAGCAATTGATATTGTGGTAATTGACTCCGTTGCTGCATTAACACCAAAAAGTGAGATCGAAGGCGAAATGGGAGATTCTAAAATGGGTCTTCATGCGCGATTGATGTCTCAGGCGCTTCGTAAACTGACCGGAACAATCAGTAAAACAAATTGTACTGTATTTTTTATAAACCAATTACGGGAGAAAATTGGTGTGATGTTCGGTAATCCGGAGACTACTACCGGTGGTAATGCACTGAAGTTTTACGCTTCTGTACGTTTGGACATCCGAAGATCTTCACAGATTAAGGATGGAGATAATGTAATTGGTAACAGAACGAAAGTAAAAGTGATCAAGAATAAAGTAGCACCACCTTTTAAAACGGCGGAATTTGATATTATGTATGGTGAAGGGGTTTCCAAAGTTGGAGAAGTACTGGATCTTGCAGTAGAATTTGAAGTTGTAAAGAAGAGCGGTTCTTGGTTCAGCTATGGCGAGACCAAATTAGGCCAGGGAAGAGATGCTGTTAAAGCATTGATCAAAGATAACCCGGAACTAATGGATGAATTAGAGCTAAAAATTAAGGCGCTGATTAAAGATAAAGAAGCATAATAGTTTTAAAACCCGATTTATTCGGGTTTTTTTATGTCCTGACGCAACCTTTGAAAAAGTATAGCATCTACTAATAAAATATAAAAATTGTTACAATGAAAAAAGTTATCGCTATTTTGGTTTTAATGTTTGCACTTACTGCATGTTCACTTGGTGACGACAATAGTAATGGATTTTCTGTTGCTTTATTACCTGTAGAAACAGTACAAATCCCGGAGAGTTTTCAATATGGAAATACATATCTTATAAAAATGACTTATAAAAGGCCTACAACCTGTCATTCTTACAGTGGCATTTATTTCACAAGCAAGGATACCGTACGAACTGTGGCGATACAGAATTTGGTTGAAAACCGTTCCGACTGTCAGGCAATTGAAATTGGTGTGCCTCAGGAAGCCTCTTTTAATTTTAAAGTATTAGAAATAGAAGGAAAGTCGTATAAATTCCGTTTTTATAAAGGAATAGGAGAAAATGGACAGGATTTGTTCGAAGAAATAATAGTGCCGGTAGTAGCTCCAACAAATGTTGTAGGATCATCAAATTAAGATAAAAAAACAGATGAGTCTAGACCAGCTCATATATGATTGCCAAAAAAATGATGCTAAAGCACAGGAACAAATTTACAGGCTGTTTTCGGCCAAGTTGTTCACAGTGTGCCTGAAGTATTCGCGAAACTATGCAGAAGCGGAAGATAATCTTCAGGATGGGTTTATAATTATTTTTAAGAAAATCACCCAGTATAATTTTAAAGGGTCTTTTGAAGGGTGGTCCAAAAGGATAATGGTTAATAATGTATTGCAGCAATATCGTGGCGCCGGTGTTTTTGAACTGGTGAATGAAGATATTGTAGATGAAAATATAGTTGAAATTGATGATGAGGATATCTCCTTGGATTATCTATTACGAATAATACAGGAATTGCCGGACCGATACCGATTGGTTTTTAATTTATATGTAATGGACGGCTATTCACATAAGGAAATAGCAGAAATGCTGCATATTACAACAGGAACATCAAAGTCGAACCTGGCACGGGCAAGGATGATTCTGAAAGAGAAGATAGAGACGTATAAGGCAAAAGATCAATTACCCTCAGCGAAATGAGCGAAAGAAAAAATATAGACCGATTGTTTCAGGAAAAATTTAAAGATTTTGAAACAGAGCCTTCCGATAAAGTTTGGGAAAAGATTGCGGCTGAGCTTCAGGAAAAGAAGCAGAGGAAAGTGATCCCGATATGGTATAAGGTGGCTGGTGTTGCTGCCGTATTACTATTTGGATTTGTAATCACCGATGGTGTCATCAGCTATAAAAGCAATGAAATACAAGTCGTAAATGGAACAGGAATAGGTCCTGATAAGAAGGAAACCCAACCTAAAATCGATCCGAATCAGGAAATACATTTTGAACAGCATGCGGTTACGGAGACTGCAACAGGAGAGACACAAAAAGAAAGTACAGAAGAAAAAAGGACTGCAACAACGGGTTCTTATGTGATGCATCAAGGGGGACAATCGAATAGCGTGCAAAAGAAAGGCAGGAATACAGTTGGTGATGGCAAGAGTTCTCAAAGTCAAATTTTTGAAGCTGTGGCCGGTACTTCGGAACCTGCTCGTTTTGGAAACTCCAAAGCGGGTAGTTTTACAGATCCTAAAAATAATGTAGCCGTAGAATCGGGTTGGCAGAAAAACCAAAGCAGGAAAAAAAGCACGTTATTTTCAGAGAAAAATCTTTTAAAATCAGATGACCCTTCCTCAAATTATAGGAATGTCAATCGTTTTAATGAAGCAGCATCCGGAAGTTATTCCAAAAATTATAATCTGGCCTCCAGGGAAATGGGCAGTAAGACAGCCAGTAAAAAGGATAGTGCTACTGTTGGAATAGTGACGAATCCTTTAGAATTATTATTAAAGGAAAAAGAAAATACAGAAAAAGGAGCAAAAGTATTGGCAGAAGCCAAACCTGAGAAATGGCAGGTACGACCGAATGTAGCTCCGGTATATATGAACTCAGCTTCGAAAGGATCGCCTATTGATGCAGAATTCAGTGATAATTCAAAAAGCTATGAGTCGACAATGAGTTATGGTATTGGTGTAGATTATGCGATCAATAAAAAGCTGACCGTTCGAACAGGAATCAATCAGGTGGCGATGGGATACAATACAAATGATATTGTCTATTATGCAGACTTTTCCGGGAATGGAATGAAAAACCTGAACCTGAATGTGGACAATTCAAAAATAGTAGTGACCAATCAAATTGCTTCCGATCCGGAACTGTTTTCGACTAAGGAAACCTCAAATGGGTATCTGAATCAAAAAATGGGCTATTTGGAAGTTCCTATGGAAATTTCATACAAACTCGTCGACCGGAAATTTGCGGTGGAGCTCATCGGGGGGATGAGTACATTATTCCTGAATGATAATAAAGTGTCTTTATACTCAGAAGGGCGCAATGCCAATCTAGGAGAGGCGAATAACCTGAATACCGTGCATTTTAGTACCAATGTGGGTCTCGGGTTCAAATACAGTTTCCTGAAATCATTTGAAGCCAGCTTCGAACCGATGCTGAAATATCAATTGAACACATTTAGTGAGAGTTCAGGAAATTTCAAACCCTATTTTATAGGGCTTTACACTGGAGTTAGTTTTGGGTTTTAGAATAGTTTTATATGTTTTGTTAAGTTTGTTGTTACATCTTTGTAATAGCGAAAAAGCGCCCTGGTTAGGCGCTTTTTTTTATGGAATTAAGTGGTGAGCTTGTTTGCTTTGGCTACAGGTTCGTATTGTTCCTCTAAGAGTTCTTTATAGATTGCCATACGGGTGGTATCGCGTATGGCTTTACGGTTGTCCAGAGTAAAACCTTCAGTAGTTACAAAAGGCAGTATCTTTGCCCTCATAATACCCGGGCTTCCACTAAAAAACCGATAGGAGAATCTTTTTTTATTATCATAAAATACTAAGGGTACAATTGGGATCTGGTGTTCCAATGCCAGCCGGAAAGCCCCATCTTTGAAAGCATCCAGTATAATGGTCTGGTCATCCGGGACACCACCTTCGGGAAAAATACAGATACTGAGTCCCTGGCTAAGCCTTTTTTGTGCGCGTTCAAAAACATCAAACCTGCTTTTAGAACTGTTGCGGTCTACAAGGATACAGGTGCGTTTGTAAAAGAATCCAAACAATGGAATTTTTACGAGTTCCATTTTACCAACAAATACAAAGGGATTTTTGACCACACATAGCATGAGCATAATATCCATCATAGAAGTATGATTGGCAACAAACATATAACTTTTGTTTTTTTCAGGCTGCTGTAATTTTGTCAGCGTATAGTAAAAACCCATTCCATACAGGATAACCTTTGCCCAGATACGGGCCATTCTAAAAAAGTAAGGATACCAGCTCTCTTTGAGTATAGAGATAAAGAGGAATGGAAACATAATCAGAATGGGAACGCCTAAAAGAATATAGAACCAGATACGCCAGACTGACCAAAAAATAATCTTGAGTATTCTCATTTGTTTTTATTTAAGAAATAATAGATTTCAGGATAGCAGAAAGCATTTTATTTCACTCCCAAAAGTAAGGAATTGAACGGAATTTTTTCCCAAAAGCATTAACTTTGCAGAAATTACTACAAAATATACAATGGCAACAATTCTAACAGGCGTACAAAGTACCGGAACACCACATTTAGGAAATCTTTTGGGAGCGATTATTCCGGCTATTGAAATGGCTAATAAACCCGAAAACACTTCTTTTCTGTTCATTGCTGATTTACATTCGGTAACACAGATTAAAAATGGAGAAATTTTAAAAAACAATACCTACAGTACTGCAGCTACCTGGCTGGCTTGTGGGGTTGATGTGGACAAAGTTACTTTTTACCGCCAATCGGATGTTGCACAAACGGCTGAATTATCCTGGTACCTGAGTTGTTTCTTCCCCTTTCAGCGCCTGACACTGGCACACTCTTTCAAAGACAAGGCGGACCGGTTGGATGATGTCAATGCAGGACTCTTTACCTATCCGATGTTAATGGCAGCAGACATATTGCTATATGATGCTGATTTCGTTCCGGTTGGGAAAGACCAGTTACAGCATATTGAGATTACACGGGACGTAGCCTCACGGTTTAACCATCAAATGGGGGAAACCTTTGTGCTTCCGGAATCATACATACAGGAAGATACCAAATATGTGCCGGGGACAAATGGAGGAAAGATGAGTAAATCTGCCGGAAATATCATTAATATTTTCCTGGAAGATAAAGCCTTGCGCAAGCAGGTGATGTCTATAGAAACAGATAGTACGCCATTGGAAGAGCCCAAAGATACCACAACCTGTAAAATCTTTGCCATCTATAAACTGCTGGCTACTGATGCACAGTTGGAGGAAATGACAGAAAAATATAAAAATGTTAACCGCGATTTCGGTTACGGACATGCCAAGCAAGCGCTTTTTGAATTGATTACAGCGAAGTTTGCTGTGGAAAGGGAAAAGTACAACTACTATATGAGTAACTTGCCTGAAATTGATAAAGCTTTGGAAATAGGGGCAGCGAAAGCGGCAACGGTTGCCAACGATGTTCTGAATAGAGTACGGGAAAAATTAGGATATACTGTAAAATAATCAAAAAGCCTGTTTCAAACGAAACAGGCTTTTTTTAGATATGTATTATTTCTTCGGGAATCAATAAATCCTGCCGCTTTAAACGCAATAGTATCTGTGCTACCGCAATAGTATCTTTTTCACAGTAGATAATGATCCGGTCGATGTCTTTTTCGAGATAATAGGTATGCGCCACTTCACTGCCATCAATATCATCTTTTGGAGATGGAATACCCAAGACATTTGTTAAGAGTTTTAAAGAGGTGTAATGTTTATAGTCACCAAATTTCCAGAGTTCCAGAGTATCCAGATGGGGCACTTCCCACGGTTTTTTGCCAAACAGATTCAACTTGTTTGGTATAGCCACCTGGTTGATGATCATCCGCCGGGCAATATAGGGAAAATCAAATTCTTTGGCATTATGACCACACAATACATGTTGTGGTTGGTTGAAATGCGTCTCTAAAAGGTTGGAGAAATCAACCAGTATTTTACGTTCTTCACCATAAAAAGAAGTGACACGGAAATTACGAATATCACCTTTGATGATAAAATACCCGACGGAAATACAGATGATCTTTCCAAATTCTGCCCAAATTCCTGCCCGTTCATAAAATTCTTCGGGAGTGTATTCTTCCTTACGCTGGTATTGTGTTTTTAAATCAAATAGTTTTTGTTTAACCGCTGTTAAGGCATTAAAATCAGCCTCCTCCGGAACGGTTTCAATATCAAGGAACAGGATATTTTCCAGTCTAATTTTGTCCAGCATTACCTATCATTTTATACGTTTCATCAATATATTCATAAAAGTCATCGCTATGCGGTCTTGTAGTAGATTGATTTCCTTTCAGGTGTCCTAACCGGACGATTATCAGTTCGTCTTCCGGGATAACAATTACAAACTGGCCCAAATGGCCACGCATGTAATAAATGGTTTTGTTACGGTAGTCGCTGAGCCACCAGCCGTAGCCATATTCCGGGGCATCGGCAAATCGTGGTGTGATGGATTTTGCAATAAAAGTACTGTCCAGGATTTGCTGGCCATTCCATTTGCCATGCTGTCTGTATAATTTACCAAAACGGGCAAAATCCCTTGCATTACTGGCAATACAGCAATAGGCTTTTTCAATTCCTCCCGGATCATCAATTTGCCAAAGCGCATCATTTTCAGCTCCCATGGGTTTCCAGAAATTATCTGATACATAATCCGAAAGGTATTTCCCGGTAGCTTTTTCAATAACCATAGCCAGCAATTCAGTATTACCGCTGAGGTATTTGAATTTTTTACCCGGTTCCTCAATTACTTTAAGTCCTAAAATAAGTTCCTTCAGGTTATTGTCAAAATAGGCCCGTGTTACAATAGAAAAAGGGCTGTAATATTTTTCATCCCAGCTCAGTCCCGAAGCCATAGAAGACAGATCTCCCACAGTCATTTCCGCGGCCATACCCTGGCTGAATTCCGGAAAGAAATCGGAAACTGGCTGATCCAGGCTCTTTATTTTTCCTTCCATCAGGGCCTTACCCATTGCCGCAGAAACGACACTCTTTGCCATTGAGAAAGAATTGGATTTGGAATCTTTATCAAAACCATCAAAATAGCTTTCATGCCAAATGCTATCATTTTTGATGATCAGGAATGCAACAGAGCGTAATTCCTTATGCATGGAGAGCAGTTTCTCAGTCGCCGGAACTTTATTATAATCAGGGTGAATGGCCCAGGGCTGTCCTGTCCCTTTGTGTATTGTGCGGTTGGGGAATTCTTTATAGTCTTCCAGGTAAGCCGTAGTCTCGCCTTTAAAGTAAACGGTCCTCACCGCCCGGATCAGATATTCGACATTAAAAATGTACATCAGTATAATGATCAGGGCAAAAATGCCAACGAACCAAATCAGGAATTTTTTCAGGAATCTCATGTTTTTTATAATTTGTGCTACACTTACAGGTACATTAAAAATAGTAAATTAATTTTAAAAGAACAGGGAAATCTGTTTTACCGGATTTTCATGTTCCAGTAGCCATTTCTTACGCCAGATACCACCGGCATAACCTGTCATTGATCCATCTTTCCCAATCACACGATGACAGGGAATGATAATCCATAGAGGATTTTTACCATTTGCTGCCGCTACAGCCCGAATAGCTTTAGGATCACCGAGCTGATGGGACAACTCAATATAAGAAAGTGTTTTGCCAAAAGGGATTTGGAGCAAGGCATTCCATACTTTCTGTTGGAATTCTGTACCGGAAGGATTAAGGGGGAAATCGAAATCGGTTCTGTGGCCTTCAAAATATTCCGTGAGCTGGGTTACTGCTTTTTTAAGGTGTTGTGGAACCAGGGGTGAAAATGCAATTTCATCATCAAAAACGGTAACACTGGAAACACCATTTCCGTCTCCGGTAATGACAGCGATGCCTAAAGGGGTTTTTAAATAGGCTTTTTCCATAGTGTAGGATTTGGAAATTTATTTTTAAAGATAGTAAAATTTTCTAAAGCGGCACCTTAGGACAAAAAAAAACCACCCCAAATGGGATGGTTTTACGATATGTGACGTGACTGGAATTATGAAGCGTCAGCTACAGTTCCTTTGATAGTCAATATTTTTACTGGTTCAACATCATTAGTTGTAACCGTTACAGTTTTTGTAAATGCACCTGGAGCAGCAGCATTATAAGTAGCTGTTACAGTTCCTGTTTCTCCTGGTTTAATAGGTGTTTTTGTATAGTTTGTCGCTGTACATCCACAAGAAGCTTTTACATTGCTGATCAGGATTGTTTGTTTTGTAGTGTTTTTGAATGAAAATTCGTGAGAAACCGGAGTTCCTTTAACGATTTTAGCAAAATCATGTGTTGTGTCTTTCCAAGTGATTGCTTCACCTGCTTTTACAGTTGCAGCAGCTGGTTTCACAGCTGTTTGTGCAGTAGCACCAGCAGTTACCATAAAGAAAGCGCCAACAACGGCCATCAATGAAAGTTTAAGTGTTTTCATAATAAAGTAATTTATAAAAGTTTTTAGTTAAGATTCTAATTGGGAATCAAGGCAAATATATTCTATATATTTTTATTTTTTGTTAATCAGATTCAAATGATTGTTAACGAGTTGTTAACGGGTTGTTTTACATCGTATTATATAGTAATATCGCCACTCTAAATAGAACCGCTATTTGAAATTCAACCGTTTAAATATCATAATATTAATAGGGCTTATCGCGATGATCGGGGTATTGGTCATGCAATTGGTGATGTTGAGCCAGGCCTATAAATTTGAAAAAAAGGAAATAGGGGAAAAAATACACTTTGCCCTGGAAGATGTAGTAAAGAAAATATACCGCGACAATAACCAGACCGAACTCCCCGTTTCCAGCTCCATCAAAAAGATCTCAGAAGATTATTATATTGTCAATGTAAACGATGTTTTCGAATCGGATGTCCTGGAATTTTATCTCAAAAAAGAGTTTCGGAAAGTACGGCTGAACATCGACTTTGAATATGCCATGTATGATTGCTCATCGGATGAAATGGCCTATGGGGATTATGTTTCGTCTTCCGATAAAAAGACAGCAAAATGTAAAAACTGCTTTACCAAGAATCATGACCTGGTATATTATTTTGCGATTCGTTTCCCGGAACTCAAATACAATTATATCAGTTCACTACAGCAATACTGGGTCTACACAGGAATATTGGTGCTGGTCTTGATTATCTATGTCTATTCTATTTTGGTCCTGCTCCGGCAGAAACGATACTCTGAATTACAGAAGGATTTTATCAATAATATGACACATGAATTCAAAACGCCCATCTCATCAATATTGATTGCTTCCCAATATGCCAGCAACCAGCAGGAAATTATAAAAAATGAAAAACTGAATAAATACATTCAGATTATCATCGAACAGGGCAACAAACTGAATCAGCATATTGAGAAAATCCTGAGTATTGCTAAAAGCGATTCAGACCCGATGGAACTGGAACTGGTAATTTTCAATAGTGTCGAAACAATCCAACTGGTGCGGGAAAATATACTCATGAAATACCAAAGGCCAATTCACATCACTATCGGGAGTGATCATCCGGTTTATGAGATTGCTGCGGATGAGTTTCATTTTACCAATGTTGTGTATAATATCATTGACAATGCGGTAAAATACAATGATTCAGTTCCGGAAATTACGATTACAATCCATGAAACGCCTAAAGAGGTCATATTCGAATTCCGGGACAACGGTATTGGTATCAACGCTTCAGAATTGGGAAGTATCTTTGATAAATTCTACAGAGCTGCTACACCCAAGCGCAATGAAGTGGCTGGATTCGGGCTTGGATTGTTTTATGTGAAAAAAATCTGCAACTTGCATCAATGGAAAATTAGCCTGAAAAACAATTCGGATCAGGGAGTAACAGTGACCATACGAATGCCTAAAAACAAATAAGCCATGTCCAAAAGCCATATTTTTTATGTAGAAGATGATGCTACATTAGCGTTCCTCACCATGGACTATCTGGAACAATTTTATACCATTACACATTATACTGACGGATTAGAGGCATTGCAGCATTTCCAGGATGGCGTCTTTGATCTTTGCCTGCTGGATGTAATGCTCCCCAAAAAAGACGGTTTTGAAATTGCCAGTGCAATCCGGGAGCGGAATGCAGAAATACCGATACTTTTTCTTTCGGCCAAAGCACTCAAAGAAGACCGGATCAGGGGATTGAAGCTTGGCGCTGATGATTACCTCGTAAAGCCTTTTAGCCTGGAGGAATTAAGCTTAAAGATTGAAGTATTCCTGAAACGCAGCCAAAAAAACACGATAGAGCCAGTGAACCGATATGAAATTGGAAGTTACTTTTTTCATCCGGAAGATTACTGCCTGACCTTTGGTGCGGAACGGATCAACCTGACAGAAAGGGAATCCGCTTTGCTAAAACTATTCCTTGATCATAAAAATGATATTCTAAAAAGGGAAAAAATATTAACCACACTTTGGGGAACCGATGATTATTTTATGGGGCGTAGCCTTGATGTTTTTATTTCCAGGCTTCGGAAAATATTTCGGGAAGAGAAGAATGTACGAATTGAAAATATCCCACGTATCGGATTTAAACTCGTCATTGATAAGGAATAAGACTGGTTTTTCCAGCATAAAAAATCCCGATTTGCTGTACAGCAAATCGGGATTTTTAGGTTTAGTATAAGAGGCTATTTTTTGAGATGGCTATAAAAATAGGCTTCGAGTGCTTTAAGCTGCTCGTCGGTCATGGATTTTGTAATCGCAAAATTCGTTTTCATAACTTCATACTGAGAAGGATCAACTATCGGTTCCGCTTTTCCTTTTAGGAAAGCTACGATGTCACCATTTTGTTCCTTGTAGATTTTTGCAATATCCATTATACTGGGCCCGATTACTTTTTGATCAGGCTTATGACAGGAAGCACAGTTCCCTTTGGTTTCAAATATTTCACGCCCGAAAGCTATCGGGTCATAATCTTCTGAAACTTCAGTAGTAGCTTCCGTATTTTTTGGTGTTTCTTTTTTACAGGAAACTATAGCCAGCAGGACAAACAGAACGATAAGATTTTTACTCATGTTATTGGGATTCTTTTAGATGGGGGCAAATCTATTTGTTAAGTAATACGGCTGCTTCTTTGGCGAAATAAGTAGAGATGATACTCGCACCTGCTCTTTTAATGGCATAAAGTTGTTCCAGCATTACGGCATCATGATTCAGCCAGCCTCTTTCAGAAGCGGCTTTCACCATCGCATATTCACCGGAAACCTGGTATACCGCTACCGGAACTTCCACCGCATTTTTTACTTCACGGACAATGTCAAGATAGCACAATCCTGGCTTTACCATCACGATATCCGCTCCTTCAGCTACATCCAGTTGGGCTTCACGGATGGCCTCCAATCGGTTGGCATAATCCATCTGGTACGTTTTTTTGTCTCCAAATCCTGGTGCAGAATCGAGTGCATCACGGAAAGGGCCATAAAATGCAGAAGCATATTTGGCACTATAACTCATAATACCTACGTCCTGAAAATTATTTTCTTCCAATCCCCTACGGATTGCACCAATACGGCCATCCATCATATCACTTGGCGCGACAAAATCAGCACCAGCTTCAGCATGGCTAAGGCTCATTCGTACCAATGCATCGACAGTAGCATCATTGATAATCTTACCATTTTCGACAATACCATCATGCCCGTATATCGAAAAAGGATCGAGTGCCACATCCGGCATAACAATCATTTCCGGTACGGCATCTTTAATTGCACGAATCGTTTGTTGCATTAAGCCATTGGCATTCCACGCTTCTTTACCCGTATTATCTTTGAGCGTATCATCTACTTTTACATAGATGTTTACTGCTTTGATACCCAGATCCCAAATTTCCCGGACTTCTTTTATCGTATTGTCTAAAGATTGACGATAGATACCAGGCATGGAAGGAATTTCGATTTTGACATCTTTTCCTTCTGCCACAAAAATCGGCAACATAAAATCAGTTGGGCTTAATGAGGTTTCACGAACTAATGAACGAATGGATTCATTGGTTCTTAAACGACGGTTTCTTTTATATGGGAACATAATAGTTTATTTTTTAGCAAGTATTTTTTGATCCGTTTATGCTGGGATCCATTGTTTTGGTTCCGCGAGTAAACGGATTAATTTTTCTTCTTCACTTCCTGGTTCAGGATGATGGTCATACACCCACTGCACTCTTGGCGGGAGGCTCATGAGTATGCTTTCAATCCGGCCATTCGTCTTGAGGCCGAATAAGGTGCCTTTGTCATGAACCAGGTTGAATTCAACATAACGGCCACGGCGGATTTCCTGCCAGGTACGTTGTGCTTCGGTATAGTCCAGGTTTTTTCTTTTTTCAACAATAGGCACGTAGGCTTCGAGGAAGCTGTCGCCTACTTCGGTGACAAAGTTATACCAGTCCTGCATGGTAAAGGTATCATCGGCTTTGCAATAGTCAAAAAACAAGCCTCCTACACCACGGGATTCATGGCGGTGTGCGTTCCAGAAATAGGTATCACATTGTTTTTTATATTTCGGATAAAATTCAGGATGGTGTTTGTCACAAGCGGTTTTGCAGGTTTGGTGAAAATGAAGCGCATCTTCTTCAAAAAGGTAATAGGGGGTAAGATCCTGTCCGCCACCAAACCATTGTTGGATTACATCACCATTTTGATCGTACATTTCAAAATACCGCCAATTGGCATGTACAGTAGGAACCATTGCGTTTTTAGGGTGAAGCACAAGGCTCAATCCGCAGGCAAAAAAATCCGCCTCTCCTACATTGAACAATTTCTGCATACTTTCAGGCAGCTGGCCATGAACAGCGGAAATATTGACACCGCCTTTTTCAAATACAGCACCGTTTTCGATCACACGTGTTCTGCCACCGCCGCCTTCAGGGCGTTCCCAAAGGTCCTCCCGAAAAACAGCCTGGCCATCGGCCTGCTCCAGTCCGGCGACAATCTGATCTTGTAATCGTAGGATATAATTGTAAAATTGATCTTTCATTACTGCAGGGCATTGATTTTATTGAAAATATCAAAAGAAAAGGTCTTGCTTTCCATTTGGATATAGTGGTATACTGCTACGGCTTTTCCTTTTAACGTGCTATAGGCGGTTTGTGTGGAAAGCTGTTTTAGGAAATCAGCAAATTGCTCGGTATTGGTCCAGTCAAAGTGCAATTTTTCCAATTGTGCAATGAGTTGTCCCGCTTCAAAATCAACCAGGTTTTCCATAGTTAACCCCAGCATTTTTAATTGGTTATCCAAATCCGACAGGTTCCAGTTTTCCGGTACATGGGTCAACGCGATCAACTGTTTCAGCACATTGTTGATCCGCTCATTTTCCTCGTCTCTTAATCCTTTGTTTAGCATGGCAATTGGGTTATGGACAGCAACAGCTATTCGTTTTTGTTTATGCTTTATATTCTTTTACAGCATCAATAAAAGCTTTGGCGTGGTCTACCGGGATATTCGGCAGGATTCCGTGACCTAAGTTGACAATGTACTTATCTTTTCCGAATTCATCAATCATCTCGTGTACCATTTTCTTAATAACCGGAATTGGAGACAACAGGCGTGATGGGTCAAAATTTCCCTGTAAGGTGATTTCCCCACCGGATAAATAACGGGCATTGCGGGGGGAACAGGTCCAGTCTACTCCTAAAGCGGAAGCTTTACTACGTCCCATTTCGCCCAGGGCAAACCAGCATCCTTTTCCAAATACAATTACGGGAGTAACAGGAGCCAACGCTTCTACAATTTGGTTGATGTATTTCCAGGAAAATTCCTGATAGTCCACTGGCGAAAGCATACCGCCCCAACTGTCAAATATTTGTACGGCATTTACTCCGGCGATCACTTTTTCTTTCAGGTATGCGATAGTGGTATCGGTTATTTTTTGTAGCAATACATGTGCTGCTTCCGGATGTGAAAAACAAAATCCTTTGGCCTGATCAAAACTTTTCGAGCCTTTTCCTTCCACTGCATAACAGAAGATAGTCCAGGGAGAACCGGCAAAACCAATAAGAGGTACTTCATCATTCAGCATCTCTTTGGTCATTTTTATCGCATCCATTACATAACCCAACGTTTCATGAATATCAGGAACGATTACTTTCTCCACATCCTGGATTGTACGGATTGGATTTGGTAAAAATGGGCCTATATTTTCTTTCATCAGCACTTCAATACCCATCGCCTGTGGGATCACCAGGATGTCGGAAAACAGGATTGCTGCGTCCGGGGCGATTCTACGGATAGGCTGTACGGTAATTTCCGATGCTAATTCCGGGGTTTGACAACGGGTAAAAAAATCATATTTGTCGCGTAAAGCAATAAATTCAGGAAGGTATCTTCCGGCTTGCCGCATCATCCATACCGGTGGACGTTCTACAGTTTCTCCTTTTAATGCTCTTAAAAATAAGTCGTTCTTTATCATTTTTTTATTTTTGAACCCGTTCGGTTTACTATAGTACGGGATTATTAATTGTATTTTTTTATAGCCTGTATGATTACATTTTCTATCGTAGGCTGATTGGCATTGATGATGTTCTCCGTAATCCCTTTCAGGGCTTTGGCGGTAGTCGTGCCAATACAAAAACAGGTTTCGTGGGTAATGGTATTCCGCTGCAGGTAGCTTTTTACTCCCGATGGGCTAAAAAACAGGATCCCATCCAGACGGCTATCGATTTTGCTGGGGCTTAAAGTCGTTTCATAAATCTGTACTTCATTAAACGTAATATTTGCTTTCCGCAATGCTGTTGGAAGGGTTTCCCTTCGCATACTGCCGGAAAAAAAGGTAAAACTTTCATCCGCATAAATAGTTGTAAGGATGCGTGCCAGATCTTCTGCATAATCAGAAAAAAGAATTACATGAAACCCGTGTTGCTCAATCAGGGCCTTTGTCTTTAGCCCGACACAAAATACTTTACGATCCTTCAAGCTACTGCTATCTGCGTTTTCCAAAAAACTTTTAAAAGCATTCTGGCTCGTAAAAATCAGGTTTTCTGCCGTTGTACCCAATTCAAATTTCGTATTCCGGATCGTGATAAAGTCCGCTTCCAGTATTGAAAAATTAGCATTGAGTAAGTATTGCTTTTGATTGGGCAAAAGTTTTTTAGTGGACAGGATACGAATTATATGCGGCATTATACTAACATTTAAAAGAAGTGGGATTCCCCAATATCATGGCGGCTGAAATTTGAAATATTCCGGTCGTTATTGTTGTAAATCTTTCTTTATTTTCTCCATCACAGCGATTCCGCCATTTTCCAGTATTTCCAACGCACATTTGCGCCCGAAATTTTTATAATGGTTGATTTCAACTGTTTTTTCAATCTGCACTTTATCCTGCCCGTCTATGGAAAAAAGAACCCCTTCCAGTCGGATAGTGGTGCCTATGATTGTTGCCAGTGCACCAATGGGTGCTGTACAGCCACCTTCCAGTGTTTTTAGGAATTCCCGTTCGACATGGGTGGCGATTTCGCTTTCGAGATGATTTAATTTTCCGGCAGCTTCGCGTGAAAAAGCATCATTTTCCATTGCTACAATTACCATTGCTCCCTGTGCTGGTGCTGGAATCATCCAATCCAGTGTGATATGGTTTTCCGGCAAAACAGCTATCCGTTCCAGTCCGGCCAATGCAAATACAGCTCCGTTCCAGTCCTGATCCGCCAGTTTTTGCAATCGGGTATTGACATTTCCCCTGAGGTCCACTACAGTGTGATGGGGGAATCGGTTGAGCCATTGGGCTTGCCTGCGTAGGCTTCCGGTGGCAATAGTTCCCGGGCTGTTATTGTGCATGAAATCGAGGTTGCCTTTGTGAACCATGATATCCAATACGGATGCCCGCTCTAAGACGGCCGACTGAACAATGCCTTTTGGCAATGCGGTAGGGACATCTTTCATGGAATGTACTGCAATATCGATAGTGCCCTGTAACATCGCAATATCCAGGGTTTTGGTAAAAATACCGGTAATCCCCAGTTCATATAAAGGAACGTCAAGAATAATATCGCCTGTTGACTTTACCGCAACAATTTCTGTCAGGTAGCCTAAGGCATTCAATTTTTTCTCTACGGTATGGGCCTGCCACAAAGCCAGTTGGCTGTCTCGTGTTCCAATTCGGATAACTTTATTCATTATTTGCGTATGGCTTCAATTTGGAAAACTTTCTCGATCCATTCAATGCTTTCATCAACAATGGTGTCCTGGTCTTTCAGGTGGTTGGCAAAATGATTGGTGATTTTTTGTATAATGCGGTTGCTGATTAATTCCGCCTGCTCCTCATCAAAATTACTGATTTTTTTACGTTGAAAATTCAATTCTGTAGTTTTGATGGAATTTAGCTTTTCTTTCAGGGCATGAATGGTAGGGGCAAACTTCCTGCCGTTCAGCCAGTCGTTGAATTCCTCTTTGATTTCATCAATGATGGCTTCCGCTTGTGGGATATGCAGTTTTCGTTTTTCAAGGGTTTCATCGGTCATCTTTGCCAGGTCATCCAAATGGATCAGGCTGATTCCGGGAATATCCCTTACGTTTTCATGAACATTTTTTGGAATCGACAAATCCAGGATCAGCAAGGGTTTGTTGAGGTCAAGGATAGAAGCATCTATAGTAGGTAACTGGGCTCCGGTAGCTACGACAAGCACATCCGCTTTTTGTATTTCCAGCGGAAGCAGATCATAATCCTTTACAACCAGATTAAATTTTCCTGCAATTTTTTCCGCTTTCCCACGGGTTCTGTTGATCAGGATAATATGATCGTTTTTGGTGTGTTTTACCAGATTTTCACAGGTATTGCGCCCAATTTTACCGGTACCAAACAACAATATATTCTTGGAGCTGATGTCGGCGATGTTGTTCATTATATATTGTACCGACGCAAATGATACCGAAGTGGCACCAGAGCTGAGTTCGGTTTCATTCTTGATTTTTTTGCTCGCCTGAATTACACAGTTGACCAGCCGCTCAAAAAAAGTATCTGTCAAGCCAAAAGATTTGGATTCAATAAAACTGTTTTTGATTTGGCCAATAATTTCAAAGTCTCCCAGGATCTGGCTGTCCAATCCGGAACCCACACGGAATACGTGATTAATGGCATCCTGGTTTTTATATACGAAAGCAACTTTTTGAAATTCCTCCACTGTTCCGCGGCTATTGTCGCAAAGTAATTTGATAAGCTGGAAAGGATGTTCCGCAAAGCCATAGATTTCGGTTCTGTTACAGGTTGAAATCAGTATTAAGCTACTGATTCCTTCATTTTCTGCCTGTTGTAATAAGGCAGTTTTGGACTGGGCATCTAAACTGAACTTTCCCCTTACAGCGGCATCTGCTTTTTTATAGCTTAGACCGACGGCATAAAAGGTCAGGTGTTTCGATACATTATTATTGTTCATACGAGGTACTTTGAGTATGTTTTCTTAAGAAGCCTAAATTTGATGTGAATTTCTTTTTTGTTTCATGCCGGGATTTAAAACCAGCGTGAAAAGAAGTTCTTTAATTCCCGATCTGCGAAGGGTCAAAAGAGACAAAAAATGGCTTAGCTTAAAAAAGCTCAACAAAAGTATTATTATACTTTCATAAAAAACAACGCTCAAAGTTCTTTTTATGTCGCTATGAGATATTTTGATTTAAAATGGTGATTTAAATTTAAAATGATTTAAATTTGCACTGAAATCAACACTTTACATCGTTTTTGTTTAGAACCATTCTAAATAAAAAAGGATTTAATTTTGAAAAATAGCAATAAAAAAATACCGCTATGAGTTCACAGGAAGAGATTAAAATTGAGGATGGTTTTTCGATCTTACGCTTTCAAAATGATAGTGATGAAACGTCCCATTTCGAGCGGGAAGTACACATGGATTTAATCCAGTTTCATTTTGGAATTAAGGGTAGGGCGAAATTCATTTTTAACCAGGGTCGATATGCGCTGGATTTGAAAGAGGAAGTCTCTTTGTTTTTATACAACCCCCAAAAAGAACTTCCGGTACATTTGGAAATTGCCCCGCATTCCTGGGTGATTTCAGTCCTGATCTCGATCAAAAAATTTCATGGACTTTTTTCTTCAGAAGCAGATTATATCCCTTTTTTAAGTGAAGGGAATAAGGATAAGAAGTATTATAAGGATGAAACGATCAGTCCCTCGATGTCGATTGTACTGAATCAGCTGTTTAATTTCAACCTGCACCAATCCATAAAAAACCTCTACTTCAAAGGGAAGGCTTACGAATTGCTGAGTCTTTATTTCAACAGGAATGAAGATCCCAATGCCGAGCAATGCCCTTTTTTAGTGGATGAGGACAATGTACTTAAAATCCGCAAAGCAAAGGACATCGTTATCGCCAATATGGCCGAGCCTCCGGGACTTCAGGAATTAGCAGATCAGGTAGGGATAAATCTCAAAAAGCTTAAAATGGGCTTCAAACAGATTTATGGGGATAGTGTCTATAGCTTTTTGTTTGACTATAAAATGGAATTTGCACGAAAATTGCTGGACAGTGGTTCGTATAATGTCAATGAGGTAGGACTTAAGATCGGCTATAGTACAGCCAGTCATTTTATAGCGGCTTTCAAAAAGAAATTTGGAACCACTCCCAAAAAATACCTGATGTCAATTAATGTAAACGCATAATATAAAAACGCCTGAATGATAAAATCAGGCATTTTAATTTTTTAATAAAGAATAAATGAAAGGTGTATTGTTAGTAAACCTGGGTTCTCCAAAGAGTCCTGAGCCCAAAGATGTTAAACCGTATCTGGATGAATTTTTAATGGATAAATACGTGATTGATGTCCCGTTTTTATTACGCGCATTATTGGTCCGTGGCATTATTTTGAGAAAGCGGCCTGAAAAATCGGCAGAAGCTTATAAAAAAATCTGGTGGGAAGAAGGATCCCCGCTGATTGTGCTTTCGAAGCGAATGCATGAAAAAGTAAAGGCAAAAGCAGAAGTTCCGGTAGCATTAGCCATGCGTTACGGAACACCTTCAATAGAATCCGGATTACAGGAACTTGCTGATAAAGGGGTAACGGAAGTATTGCTTTTTCCATTGTATCCACAATATGCAATGGCTTCTACCTTAACCATATTGGTTTTGGCTGAAGAAATCCGGAAGAAGAAATTTCCACAAATGACTTTTACCGATGTTCCGGCATTCTATAATAAACCGGACTATATCAAAAACCTTTCTGATTCCATTCAGAAACATTTAAAAGGGTTTGACTATGACTTATTGTTGTTCTCCTACCACGGTATTCCGGAACGCCATGTGCGAAAAACCGATGTTACCAAATCCCATTGCAAAATAGATGGTAGCTGTTGTAGTACGCCATCGGCAGCGCATCAGTTCTGTTACCGCCACCAGTGTTATGAAACGACACGATTGGTAGTGGAGCAGCTGGGATTGCCAAAAGAAAAATACCGACAAACCTTTCAGTCCCGACTCGCAGGAGACAAATGGCTGGAACCTTATACCGATATTGAAATCAATAAAATGCCAGGGGAGGGGATTAAGAACCTTGCCGTTGTAACCCCGGCTTTTGTGGCGGATTGCTTAGAAACGCTGGAAGAAATTGCAATGCAGGCCAACGAAGATTTCAAAGCCAATGGTGGAGAAAACTTTTTAGCAATACCCTGCCTGAATGATGATGAAAATTGGATAGAGACCTTGGTCAAATGGATTGACGAATGGGCTTTTGCCGAAAAAACAGTAGTATAAATGGCTGTTTCATCGGTTGAATTAGGGACTCAGGATATCAAGAAATTACTGATAAAACAATCTGTACCCTCTTCTGTAGGCATTTTATTTATGTCGGTGAATATCCTGATTGATACGATTTTTGTCGGTCAATGGATTGGTTCACTGGCTATTGCTGCTGTTACAGTAGTTCTCCCGATTACCTTTTTGATTTCTTCACTGGGAATGGCCATTGGTGTTGGTGGAAGTTCCGTACTCTCTAGGGCTTTAGGGGCGGGAGATAAGGAAAAGGCACTATTGACTTTAGGGAATATGATCTCCATGACATTCCTGTTGGCATCCATCTTTGTACTTGTCGGCCTTTTTTTTAGTGAAGAAATGTTATTGCTTTTCGGGGCAAACGGAAATATTATGGCTCCAGCCCGGGAATTCTTTTTTCCGGTTTTATTCGGTGTTCCTTTTTTGGCACTTTGTATGGTGGGAAATAATGTGATACGTGCCGAAGGAAAAGCGAAATTTTCGATGTATTCGATGATCATTCCCGCTTTTGTAAATATTATCCTGGATATTGTATTCATTAAAATCCTGGATATGGGAATATATGGCGCGGCACTCGCAACCTGTATTTCCTATTTTATGGCTTTCCTGTTTGTACTGTGGTTTTTTGTTTATAAAAGTGAGATGCATTTGGCATGGCATCATTTTGCATTCCGGAATACTATTGTCAAAGAGATTACAACCTTAAGCTTTGTGACGTTTTCCCGGCAGGGAGTTGTCAGCATCCTGGCGATTATATTGAACCATACCCTGTATACCTACGGGGGAGAACATTCAGTTACCGTGTATGGCATTATTAGCCGGATGCTGATGTTTGCTTTATTTCCGGTCTTGGGTATTACACAGGGCTTTCTGCCTGTTGCAGGTTATAATTATGGTGCCCAGAATTACCATCGTGTCAAAGAGTCTATTTTAATCTCGATAAAATATGCAGGACTACTGGCCATACTAATTTTTATTGTGATCCTTACTTTTGCCCGCCCGATTGTGGCCATCTTTACAAACGATCCGGCGGTCATTGCAGAAACACCCAATGCGTTGCGCTGGGTATTTGCTGCCTCACCAATTATAGCCGTCCAGCTGATTGGCGCTGCTTATTTCCAGGCAGCGGGTAAAGCCAGGCAGGCTTTATTCCTGACCCTTACGAAACAGGGCTTTTTCCTGATTCCACTGGTGCTGATCCTCCCTAATTTTTTTGGCATTTTTGGAGTATGGGTAGCATTTCCGATTGCAGATGTATTATCCACCCTGATTACGGCCTACTTTTTAAAAAAAGAACTATCAACCAATCTTATCGAAACCGAAGATGGAAAACTATTATGATTACCTCAAATCCCTGCACCTTATTTTTGTAATTACCTGGTTTGCGGGTTTGTTTTATATTGTACGGCTTTTTGTTTACCAAATAGAAGCTGCCGATAAACCCTCGCCTGAAAAGGAAATCCTGCAAAACCAATACCGTATTATGACCTACAGGTTGTGGTATATTATTACCTGGCCTTCGGCGATCTTGGCCAGTATTTTTGCTTTCTGGATGCTTTTTTTTACCGACCGCGGCAATATCTGGCTAGAGTTTTCCTGGATGCATGTAAAACTTGGCTTTGTATTTGTGCTGTACCTGTATCATTTAAAATGCCACCAGATTTTCAAGCAGCTTCAAAAGGATGAAGTACGCTATACCACCAATTTTATGCGCCTTTGGAATGAGGGGGCAACAATTATTCTGTTTGCTGTCGTTTTTTTAGTAATTTTAAAAAGTGCAGTCAATTGGATTTTTGGTGTAATTGGAATCTTTTTGTTTTCGGTGCTGATTATGCTGGGATTCCGGTTTTACAAAAGAATCCGGGAGCGCAACCGTTAAGCTGTTCGTATAACCAGGAGGCACTTAATTTAATCCGATGTTTAGAAATTTCAAAATAAAACGGCTATCACTACGCGTCAGGATTTTCCTGTCGATGATACTGTTGACGCTGATTGCCTCCATCCTTATCGCTTCGATATCCATTTATCAGTTTAAAAAAGAAGCGAAGGATTATCATAAGGAACGGCTGGAACGCAAAGAGAATTCAGTCAAAGAGCATATCAATTACATACTGCAAACGACGACCTATCCCCTGACCACAGAAAACCTGCCGTTGATTTTTAAAGACCGCATTCATGAATTATCTAATATTCATGGATTGGAAATTAATATCTATGGACTGGATGGGAAGTTACTGAAATCATCCAAGGCCAAATTCTCCATTGATTCGGCCACACCACCCATTTCCGATTTTATACTAAAACTAATTCAGTCCACACCCGACAAACGGTATGTGGACATCCATACAATCGACGGGCAGAAATTCCGCTCTTCTTACAGTTATATTAAGGATATCAAATTCAAGCCGCTTGGGATACTCAATCTGCCCAATATTGAAGATGATGGTTTTTATGACCGCGAGTTGACCAATTTCCTGATACGCCTTGGTCAGGTATACCTCTTTATGTTGGTTTTTGCTATTGTACTGGCCTATTTCCTGTCCAGTTACATTACACAGTCTTTGAAAAATATTTCGGATAAGATCACAGAAACCAATTTCAATCAGAAAAATGAAAAGATTGAAGTAGAAGGCACCAGCAGGGAGATTAATTCCCTGATTAACGCCTACAACAGTATGGTGGATAAGCTGGAAGAAAGTGCCCTGAAGCTTGCACAAAGCCAAAGAGAACAGGCCTGGCGTGAAATGGCGAAACAGGTCGCCCACGAGATTAAAAATCCATTGACGCCAATGCGACTCACAGTACAGAGTTTCCAACGGAAATTTAATCCGGAAGATCCTGATGTAAGACAGAAAATGGATGATTATTCCAAAACATTAATCCAGCAAATTGATACCATGAGTTCGGTTGCTTCAGCCTTTTCGAACTTTGCTTCTATGCCTGCGCAGCAAAATGAAACCCTGAATGTTGTGGATGTAGTACAGTTGGCATTGGATATTTTTAATGAGGATTTTATCGTTTTTGAAAAAGAAGAAGATGAGATCATTACCAAAATGGATCGCACGCAGCTGATCCGGATCATTACTAACTTAGTTAAAAATGCACTACAGGCAGTACCGGAAGGGCGGCAGAAGGAAATTATCGTCAGTGTATTGCGTCGGGATAATATGGTTTTGATTAAAGTTAAAGACAATGGTTCCGGGATCGAGCCGGAGCATGCCGGAGTGATCTTTGAGCCGAAATTTACCACGAAAAACAGTGGCATGGGATTGGGTCTTGGAATTATAAAAAATATTATTGAAAATTATAAAGGAACGATTACTTTTGAAACAGAACCTGGACAAGGGACCATTTTTATTGTAACCTTGCCCATTATCAGGGAAGCAGTTTCGCGAAAATTTAATAGCTAAAATAAAAAAATTATGGCCTTCGAAAACATTTTGACAGCACAGGAAAACGGAGTGGCAACAATAACCATCAACCGACCGGCAAAATTAAATGCTTTGAATAAAGCAACAATAGAAGAATTACACGATGCTTTCAAAGCAGCAGATACAGATCATTCTGTAAAAGTTATCATAGTAACCGGCAGTGGGGAAAAAGCTTTTGTAGCGGGTGCTGATATTGCAGAGTTTTCAGAATTCTCTACAGAAGAAGGTGCGCAGCTTGCGGCCAGAGGACAGGAATTATTATTCGATTTTGTACAGCATTTAGGAACTCCGGTAATTGCCGCAGTAAACGGATTTGCTTTAGGAGGTGGATTGGAACTTGCAATGGCGGCACATTTCAGGATTGCTTCTGATAATGCTAAAATGGGACTTCCTGAAACTTCCCTTGGAGTTATTCCTGGTTATGGCGGTACACAACGGCTTCCGCAATTGGTCGGGAAAGGACGTGCTATGGAAATGATTATGACCGCCAGTATGATTGATGCCGAGACGGCAAAAGCATACGGATTGGTAAATCATGTAGTACCACAGGCAGAATTGGGCGAATTTGTAAAAACAATTGCTGCCAAAATCATGAAGAATTCACCTGCAGCAATCGCCGCGGCAATAGAATCGATTAATGCCAATTATGAAGATGGTGTCAACGGCTTTACAACCGAAATCAGGGCTTTTGGAAAATGCTTTGGTACAGCAGATTTCAAAGAGGGTACGACGGCTTTCCTGGAAAAGCGAAAAGCATCATTTACCGGAAAATAAAAAAAAAGAGGGAGTCTCAAAACTAAAAAAAGTCCTTGAGAATTGCATATTTGAGACCTGCGCTCCGACAGGAGTCCGAGTAAAAAACAGAAAAAGAGGCTATTTCACGAGTTGTGAGACAGCCTCTTTTTTTTGCTAAAATTTTTAGGGTAGTGAAAACGGTAATCCTAAAAATAAATGGTTATAGTTTAAAGTATATAATTATCCTATTTCAAGCCTTCCCATTCAGCATAAAACTGGGACAGGAAAGTTTCCATATACCGGTGGCGTTCCTGAGCAATTTTTTTTCCGGTTGTGGTATTCATCAGGTCTTTGAGCAATAATAGTTTCTCATAAAAATGATTGATAGTCGGAGTGTTGCTTTTTTTATATTCTTCTTTGGACATGGTAAGGTTAGGTGCAATATCCGGATTATAGAGTGGCCTGTTTTTAAAGCCCCCATAATTAAAGGTGCGTGCAATCCCTATGGCACCCAAAGCATCGAGACGATCGGCATCCTGTACGATCGCCAACTCAGGAGAGGAAAACTTCCGTTCAAAATTCCCGCCTTTATAAGAGATGTTTTCGATAATATTTATGACATGCGCAATGATAGCTTCCGGTACATTTTCACTTTCCAGAAAGTTGCGGGCGACCCTCGGGCCTACGGTTTCATCACCATTATGAAATTTGCTATCGGCAATGTCATGCAATAGTGCGCCGAGTTCTATAATTAAAAGATTGGCATTTTCTTCTTTGGCAATCAGGAGGGCATTTTTATACACTCTTTCAATATGGAACCAATCGTGCCCGCCTTCTGCATTTTGAAGTTGTTCCTGTACGAAGATTTTGGTTTTGGCGATCAGGTCGGTATGTTTCATGTTTTAGGTATTAAAAAAATCCTTTCTTGTGGAAAGGATTTTTAAAGATTATAATTTTGCAGGTTCTACCCATTTAAAGATGTGTGATTCCTGTGGGATAATGATTCGCTCTGAAATACGGGCCATACGAGCCGGAAGTTTCATCAGGTAATCCCGGGCTTTTTCGGCTTCATCTGTCAGGCCGGTGACTTTGGAAATCTCCCATTTGTCAATCAGCTTTTGCATGATATCGACATAATCATTAGCAGTATACACTCCAATTCGTTGTGCAGAATCTGAAAATTGCTCGAAAGCACTGCTGATCTTTTCTCCGGATTCCCTTAGGAATTGTGCCGGCATAACAATCTTTTGCTTCATCATGTATTGAAAAGCAAGCATCATTTCGCTCGGGTCAACCTGGAAAATACGCGTTACAAATTCGCTATAGGCATGGTGGTGACGCATTTCGTCTCCAGCAATCATACGACACATTTTAGACAATTTATTATCACCAAATTTCTTGGCCAGTTGGGATACGCGGTTGTGGGAAACATAGGTAGCCAATTCCTGGAAACTGGTGTATACGAAGTTTTTATACGGATCTCTTCCGGTTCCAATATCAAAACCGTCATTGATGAGGTGTTGGGTGGTCATTTCGATTTCGCGCATGTTGACACGCCCGGACAGATAAAGGTATTTATTCAGTAGATCCCCGTGACGGTTTTCTTCACCGGTCCATTGTCTTACCCATTTGGACCATCCGTTTCCTTTACCATCATTGTCATTTTGGTCTATTCCTTCTACATCCATTAACCAGGATTCGTAAGTAGGCAAAGCCTCTTCGGTAATGGTATCTCCTACAAGCACTACCCAGAAATCATATGGCATTTCTTTGGCCAGTTCACGTAATTCTTTTACTTCGTCAAAAAAGGTATCCTTTTGCGAATCCGGCAAAAAATCCGTGGGCTGCCAAATTTTCTCAACAGGAATCAGGAATTGTTCGACAAAAGTGTCGACATTTTTTTCCAGAAACTGCATCACTTCCAGACGTACGTTTTTAATTGACATATTGTTATTTTTGTATATTAATATCTTTGATGACCGCGTTTTCGGTTCGTTCTAAAATTTCGCCGAAAGGTAGGTCTTTTATTGGAAAGGCTTCTTGTGTTTTGATGGTTAATCGGTTTCCAAGGCCGAGGGGGAACATACCCCAGCGTACCATTTTCCAGGAATTATTAATCGTTACAGGTACAATGTACGCAGAAGGAGCGTATTTACAAAGGATTTTAAGACCGCTTTCTGAAAAGCGTTTTGGGATCCCGGTCTTGCTTCGCGTCCCTTCCGGAAAGATTACTGCCGACCGTTTGTATAATTCGATGTATTCTGACATTCCTTTTATTGCGGGCAAAGCCTGTTTTGGATCTTTCCGGTCAATCAGCACCGAGCCTCCATGTTTTAAATTATAAGACACACTTGGTATGCCTTTTCCCAACTCTTTTTTGCTGATAAATTTCGGATGAAATTTCCGCATGAACCAGATCAGGGCGGGAATATCATATAAACTCTGATGATTGGCTACTATTATTAACGGAATCCCGGCAGGTACGGTTTCCAAATTTTCAACTTTATAGGTAGTACCGAGTAAATGCGTGGTGCGTACCAGGCAGAAATTCAGGTAATCTACACTTTTTTTATGTGCCTGATAACCAAAGAGATTAAGGCATACCCATTGGATTGGATGAAATATCGCAAGGAAGGATCCAAAAACAAGGTAATAAATTACCGATATGGGATATGAAATTAACTTTTGCATGCGGGTTGAAATTATTTGCAAAAATAGTAAAAACGTTGGTAAAATTTGCTATAATTTCTCAATTAGCCCCGATGGTAGCGGCATCCTTTTCTTTTTGCTTCCAAAAGAAAAGATATAGCGGACAGCGGGACCGAAGTTTCTATAAAAACAGACTGGCCTGCTCCCTGATTTTTGTACTGTTTCTTAGAAATAAAGCATAAAAAAATCCCGGGTTTTGAGGCCCGGGATTTAGTACTATTGTGATTGGATAATTACCAGATTTTCACACGATTTTCAGGAGCGATATACATTCCGTCTCCTTTTTTGATTGAAAAGGCATCGTAAAAAGCGTCAACATTTTGTAATGGCACATAGGCACGGTAGATTCCAGGGGAGTGTGGATCTGTTTTTACCTGATTTTTGATAGCCTCGTCACGTGCTTTTGTTCTCCAGATGGTTGCCCATGAAAGGAAAAAGCGTTGTTCCGGAGTATAGCCGTCAATTAATCCAGGGTTTCCGTTTTCTTTCAGGTACAATTGCAATCCGTCATAGGCTGCATTTACACCACCAAGGTCACCAATATTTTCTCCCAGTGTAAATTTACCATCTACAAATGTTCCTGGAAGCGGTTGTAATTTGCTGTATTGGTCTGCTAAAGCAGTCCCTAATCCTGTAAATTGATCTAAGTCACTTTCAGACCACCAGTCTACTAAATTTCCATTAGCATCATAACGCGCTCCGGAATCATCAAAACCGTGAGAGATTTCATGGCCGATTACTGCACCAATACCACCATAGTTTACCGCTTCATCTGCACGATAATCATAGAAAGGAGGTTGCAGAATCGCTGCCGGGAATACGATTTCATTGTAGGATGGGTTGAAATAAGCATTGACCACTTGCGGTGCCATAAACCATTCGTCTTTGTCTACCGGTTTGTTCAGTTTTGCTATATTTTCATCAAATCTCCATTTGGTTGCATTTTTCATGTTTTCAAACAGGGTACCGCCTTCTTCCGGGCTTTTGATTGTCAGGGCAGAATAATCTTTCCATTTATCAGGGTAACCAATTTTGATTTTTGATTTGTGCAGTTTCTCGATTGCTTTTTGTTTGGTTTCTTTCGTCATCCAAGGCAATCTGTTGATTCTGTTTTCAAAAGCCAGGAATACATTTTTGATCATTTTTTCTGCTTTCTCTTTGGCTTCGGCAGGAAATTTTTTCTCAACATATAATTTACCCAATGCTTCTCCAACAGTTCCATTCACAGTCTGAAGTGCATTTTCTTCTCTTGGTTTCTGCTTGATAGCACCACCTAAGGTTTTACTGTAAAAATCCCAGTTGGTTTTTTCAATACTGGTTGTAAGTGTATTGGCAGATTCGTTAATTAATAACCAACGCATGTAAGCTTTCCACTCTTCTACATTGTTCTTTTTCAGGATTTCCTGTAAAGCGGTCATGTATTTTGGCTCTGATACTACAATTGTAGACACATTTTTGATCCCTACACCGCTTAAATAAGCATTCCAGTCGATAATCGGAGTCAGTTTCTGTAATTCAGCAACGGTCATCGGATTGTATGATTTTCGGCTGTCTCTGCTTTCTACACGGTCCATTCTTGGTTTGGCCATAGAAGTTTCAAACGCAAGGATCCCTTGTGCATGTTTTTTAGCTTCTGCTGGTTTTTCACCAAGGTATTCCAACATTTTAGCTACGTGTAGTACGTATTTTTCGCGTTTTTCTTTGGAGTCAGCATCATCAGAAACATAATAATCACGGTCTGGAAGCCCTAAGCTACCAGGTGCCAGTGTTACCACATTTTTGTTACTATCTTTTTCATCAGCCCCTACATATACACCAAAAAAGCCTAAACCTCCATAAGGTTCCATTTCGGTAAGGAGTTTTTGAAGATCAGCCACATTTTTAACGGCATTGATTTTTTTGAGATATGGTTTTAATGGTGCAATTCCCTGTTTGTTCCTTGCAACAGTATCCATAATAGTTTTGTACAGGTTCACTGCTTTCCCCTGATCAGTATTGGACTTGTATTTTGCATCTTTACTGGCTTCGTTCAGGATGGCTAAAGCATCTCTGTCGGTTTTTTGGCGCAGCTCGTCAAAACTTCCCCAACGGGTTCTGTCATTTGGAATCTGAGTAGCATCCAGCCATTTTCCGTTTACAAAACGAAAGAAATCATCATTTGGTTTTACCGATTTATCCATATAGGAAGTATTAATTCCGATAGGCTCGCCCTTTTGGCTGTTTTGGGCAGAAATACTATTGGCAACAACTAATGACAACATTGTTGCGAATAATGTTTTTTTATCCATTTTCATTCTGTATTTTTAAAGATTACCCAACAAAAATATCAATTTAATGCATAGTAATGATTTTTAAGTATGTTAAATACGGATCGGTTAACAGATTTTAAGTTTTAACAGTCAATTATAAATCTCATTCTTAGGCGCTGCGTTTATCTTTTGTATTTTTGCAGCAAATTCTATAGTATGCATTTCTTCAGGAGGTACCGCTTTTTCTTTATCGTATTATTCGTTCTATCGGCTATAATTATTACGTTATTCTATAACGTACTGGACCAGCCGAAAAGACTGAAAATTTACAGTCCTTCTGATGTGAATCCGGAAATGGTGGACAGTTCGATTTCTTTTATCCGTAAAGACCATCATATTGAAGATTTTTCGTTTACCAATCAGAACGGTAAGACAATTACCCAGGATGATTATGCCGGAAAAATATATGTTGCCGATTTTTTCTTCACCACCTGCCAGACCATTTGCCCAATCATGACGGATAATATGGTATGGCTTCAGGAACAGATAAAAGACAATCCAAAAGTGATGCTGCTGTCACATTCCGTTACTCCCGATACCGATACTCCGGAAGTATTAAAAGCGTATGCCCTGAAAAAAGGGGTTTTGGACGCCAAATGGAATTTGGTCACCGGTACTAAAAAAGATATTTATGGGATTGCCAGGAAATCGTATCTCGCTGTTAAAACCGGAAAACCGGAGGAAATGTACGATATGGTACATACCGAAAACTTTATATTAGTGGATAGCAAACGCAGGATTCGTGGCTTTTATGACGGAACCAAAATGGAAGACATGAAAAAACTGGTAGGCGATATCAAAATTTTATCGGAGGATTAGTATTTTATTTTAGATCATAATCGAAGCTGGTATTGTACTTGGTTTTGAGTCTCCATTTTGAATAGTCAATGTGTGGCAGTCCAATACTTTTGCGCAATGAATCCAGTTTTTTAGGATATTGTAAAGGCATTAGTTCTTTATAGTTTTTATTCATGGTGCCATAGAGCTGTGTTTCCGCTCCATAACTCAGCATCAGTTTATCAAAAGGTCCTGCGTAAATATAAGGTGGACAATCGCCATTGATCACATACTGTTTTAATTTAGATAAAAGCTCTTCTTGTAATTGTATAGGATCTGCATGCAAAAAGAGGGCATTTAAATTTACATTTTTTTGATTTAGGGAATAGCTGCCTATTTTCTTACGGCTCGGATATCCTTTTTCGGATAAAATCATTTGTAGTTTTTGGCGATTGATACGGTCTACTTTTTTCATAGTATCCATATTAAAGACGCTTGCAATTCGGCATTCTTTATCTTGTGCTAACATTATTTCAACAGTAAGGCGTAATTCCAAATCCAGACTATTGCGGTACTCCTCATATAGTTGTGCGATATCAGCATCACTGAATTTACTTAAAACCAAAGCCCTGTTGAGCAATTGTGATTGATTAAACAACCATTGTTTTTAGAGGACTGAAAGTAAAGAAAATCGAAAATAATTCTAAAAAACAGCTGCAGTTTTTATGTTCCTGCTTAAAATCCTGCGAATGAATGCCATTTGTATTTAAAAGATAAAAAAAATACTCATTTACCAGAAGTGAATAACGCTGTGGCTATAACCAATCAACAGGACAATTGTATGCTATTCTCCATAATAATCGCTACTTTTGTAATCTGAATTCAATCTAAATAAGCTTTGAGAACTACAATAGCTCAATTAAAGAAAGGCGATAAAGCCATTATTAAAGAATTTGACCTCAACAATATTCCGCTGAAATTATTGGAAATGGGATGTCTTCCGGGTAACACTGTGGAATTAATCCAAACAGCTCCATTCGGTGATCCTCTTTATTTAAATGTAAATGACAGCCATCTGGCAATCCGGTTGGAAACGGCGAACGAAATTGAAGTTGAAATCCAAACCCGAAATGCGCAGTAATGAGTCATAAAACGATCAAAATAGCTTTAATAGGAAATCCGAATACCGGTAAAACGTCAGTCTTTAACCAATTGACCGGATTAAACCAAAAAGTAGGGAATTATCCTGGAATCACTGTAGAAAAAAAACAAGGCTCCGCTAAGCTTCCCGACAATCACAGGGGAATTATTATCGATTTGCCAGGAACCTATAGCCTGAATGCAAGTTCACTGGATGAAAATGTTGCGGTAGAATTGCTCCTGAATAAAAATGATAAAGACTTTCCGGATGTTGCTGTAGTCGTTACTGATGTAGAAAATCTGAAGCGGAATCTGCTATTGTTTACGCAAATTAAGGATTTGGAAATCCCGACAATCCTTGTGATTAATATGTCGGATCGGATGGAATACAAAGGGATTTCATTAGATATCCCGTATTTAGAGGAACATTTAAAAACGAAAATAGCACTGGTAAGTTCCCGTAAAGGACATGGGATAGAAGCGTTGAGAGCGTTGATTGTAAACTATAAATCCCTCTCTTCGGAATCCTGCCTCCACGCTTCCACGATTGATGTAGATTATTTTAACAGCCTTCGGCAGGCATTCCCAGGTCAGTTGTTATATAAATTATGGCTGGTGATTACACAGGATGTCAATTTTTCCAACCTGCCACGGATTGAAGTTGAAAATCATTCTTTTGCCAAGACCAAACCGGAACTGAAAAGGCTGCAACAGAAAGAAACAATAAAGCGCTACCAGTTCATTAATGATGTCCTGAAAGTAGGTTATACTGTTGATGCTACGGTCGCAAAAGATCTTCGTAGCAGGCTTGACCGTGTATTGACGCATAAAGTATTTGGTTACCTGATTTTCTTCGGGATATTACTCCTGATTTTCCAGGCGATTTTTGACTGGTCGAGTGTCCCGATGGATTTCATTGATGGCGCATTTACCGATCTGAGTGCGTATGCCAATGAACACTTGCCGCCAGGCGTTTTTACGAATCTGATCAGCCAGGGAATTATTCCGGGTATCGGGGGTATTGTAATTTTTATTCCCCAGATTGCCATATTGTTCCTCTTTATATCGGTACTTGAAGAGAGTGGTTATATGAGCCGGGTGGTGTTCCTGATGGACAAAATCATGCGCAAATTTGGACTGAGTGGTAAAAGTATTGTACCGTTAATTTCGGGTACGGCCTGTGCTATTCCGGCAATTATGGCGACACGAAATATCGAAAACTGGAAGGAACGCCTGATCACCATACTGGTTACGCCATTTACGACCTGCTCCGCACGGCTTCCGGTGTATACGATTATTATTTCATTGGTAATCCCCAACGAAAAAGTATTAGGCATCTTCAATATGCAGGGATTGACATTGATGCTGTTGTACCTCCTTGGGTTTACCGCGGCTATTGTTTCTGCCTATATTTTAAATAAGATCCTCAAAATAAAGGCAAAAACCTTTTTTGTGATTGAAATGCCCAATTATAAACTGCCACTATCCAAAAATGTTCTTTATAATGTGATTGAAAAAACCAAAGCATTTGTTTTTGGTGCGGGTAAAATTATATTAGCCATCTCAATTATATTATGGTTTTTGGCTTCTTATGGCCCGGGCAGGAATTTTACCCATGCCGAAGAAATCGTGACAGCACAGCATACTGAAGCACCAATTTCCGACCATGATCTTGAAAATGAGATCGCATCATTTAAACTTGAAAATTCGTACATCGGATTGTTAGGCAGGGGAATCGAGCCGGTCATCAAACCATTAGGATATGATTGGAAAATAGGGATTGCAATCATTAGTTCTTTTGCTGCACGGGAAGTTTTTGTAGGTACGCTGGCAACCATTTATAGTGTAGGCGATAGTGAAAACGAAACGACGATCAAGAATAAAATGGCAGCTGAAATTCATCCGGATACCGGTGAAAAAGTATTCAATCTGGCTGCAGGGGTTTCATTATTGCTTTTTTATGCTTTTGCATTGCAATGTGCCAGTACGCTGGCCATAACCAAAAAGGAAACCAACAGCTGGAAATGGCCGATGATACAGTTGTTTTCCATGAGTGGCTTTGCCTATCTGACCGCCTTTATAGCCTATCAGATTTTAAAATAATAAGTTATGATACAGGAAGTATTAGTTGTCTTGGCATTAGTAATTGCCGTAGGCTTTTTGGTAAAGAAATTCTTTTTCAAAAAGAAAAAGTCCGGAGATTGCGGAGAAGACAATTGTGGATGTCACTAATTGCTTTCTCCGAATAGTCTCAATGGTGTAAATTTTACTTCTTTTTTAGGATAAAAGCGGCTTCAATAGCTTTGCTTTGTTTTTCTGAAACGGTAGCCGTTCTTTTTAGTTTGCCAATGAATTCAGCTACTTCTTCAGGTGTAGCCGGGCAACCCAGATTTTCTCCTTTGCTGTTAAAAGCATTTTCCAGCGGTTTCCCATTCTCATCATAAATAATCCAAAAAGGGATTCCCACATTTTCCGCTTTGAATTCTTTCAGGATAGTTTCGGCTCCCGGGTTTTCCAATTTTTTGTTTTGTTTGGATTCCTGAACAACAAGATGGGTGATGACATAATTCTTTTCAAAAAACGTTTTATTGGCAGCGCTGTACATATTGCTTTCCATCTTTTTGCACCAACTGCACCAGGAGGCATGGAAGAGTACGAATACTTTTTTGTGTTCTTTTTTGGCTTGGTGTACCGCTTTTTCTAAAATTACAGAAGCGTGTTCCTGTGCTTTTAATTGGGAAAAGCTCCCGATCAGGAAGAGGCAAAGCACTATTGTTTTTAATTTCATAAAGGGAATAGAATTGGTTAATAGCGAATAATACTGCAATGTATAAAATTAACGGTTTATCGGTTATTACAAAATTTAAAAAAGTTGCAATACAATCTTTATTCTTCTTTTACGATCAGCAGAGGTATGGATACGCGGTGGCGCACACCATCCACTGTAGTTCCTAAAATAAGATCTTTGAACCAGTTATGGCCATGTGCTCCCATGATTAAGATATCAAAATTACCATTATTTACAATTTTTGAGATCCCATCTTTTGGATTTCCAAATTCCAGTTTTACCGTAACATCATACCCGATGCTTTCCAGTTTGTGTTTGTAGCGTTGCAGGTACTCACTATCGCTGGACGTCTCATAATCCTCAATCTGATTCCCATAAACCATAGCGCCTACTGTTTCAACGATATGAATGATCGTGTAATGCGCATTTTTACCACCCAATTGCAAAGCACTACTGATGCTCTTGCTATCGGTTTTGGAAAAATCAAGCGATATGGCAATATTGGAGTAAACCACGGGGGCATTCATATCAGAGACTGTGATCTCATCAATATGGGGAACGTGCTTGGTCACTCTTTTGTTCTTATCGATTAGGGGTTTAAAAGTGATGTATAGCAGTAATAGTACGGCAGCAAAAGCCAGCGGAACAACAAATATCCAGATCCATACGGCATCTTCAGAAGTGGTTACCCAGGAGTGGATTTCGTCATAGACCAGTTTCGCATTTAGGGCAACAATAATAAGTGTGATGATCCAGGAAGCGATTCTCATGATCCGCCCAATTTCGAATCCGTCCATTTTTGATTTATCACTGACAAAATGGATCAAAGGAATAATAGCAAATCCCAATTGGAGGCTCAGGATAACCTGGCTTAAGATCAGTAATTTTCCGGTTCCTTCTTCACCATAGTAAAGAATGGCCAAAAACGCTGGGACAATTGCGATCAGTCTTGTAACCACACGACGCACCCAGGGTTGAATCCTCAGGTTCAGGTAGCCTTCCATTACGATTTGGCCGGCTAATGTTCCGGTGATGGTGGAACTTTGTCCCGCGGCGATCAGGGCCAGGGCAAAGAGTGCCGGAGCCCATTTTGAGCCTAATAACGGTTCCAGCATTTTATGGGCATCCTGTATTTCGGCGATTTCAAACATACCATTTTTGTAGAAAGTTGCAGCGGCTAAAATCAGTATGGCAGCATTGACAAAAAAGGCGAGGTTAAGAGCTATAAAGGAATCGAGGAAATTATACTTCAGGGCCTGTTTTATTCCCTTAGGTGATCGGTCATATTTCCGGGTTTGTACCAATGAGGAATGCAGGTAGAGGTTGTGGGGCATAACGGTAGCACCGATAATTCCTATTGCGATATAAAGAGCAGTACTGTTTGGAATCGTAGGGATAAATCCTTTTACCACTTCTGAAACATCCGGTTTGGCGAGGAACATTTCAGTAAGAAAAGAAAGGCCAATAATTGCGATCAAAGCAATGATAAAAGCTTCCATTTTTTTAATCCCTTTGTTCATCAGGAAGAGCAACAGGAAAGTGTCCAGCATAGTAATGCTCACTCCCCATAATAAAGGAAGGTCAAATAAAAGCTGTAGCCCGATGGCCATACCGAGTACTTCAGCCAGGTCACAGGCTGCAATAGCGATTTCGGCAAGCCCGTACAAGACATAATTAATTCCTTTAGAATAGGTTTCCCGGGAGGCTTGTGCCAAATCCCTGCGACGGACGATCCCGAGACGCGCACTAAGGCTCTGCAGTAAAAGAGCCATAATGTTAGACATGAGCAATACCCATATCAGCTGATAGCCAAACTGGCTTCCGCCGGCAATATCGGTAGCCCAGTTCCCCGGATCCATATAGCCCACGCTGACCATGTAGGCAGGGCCAAAAAAGGCCAGGATCTTTTTCCATGTAGACGTATTCTGAATAACTGAAACCGATTCATGGACTTCATCAAGCGAGTTAGTGCTGTGCTTCATAAATTAGACTTTTTTGACATACAGATTGGAAGTGATCTTATCGGATAATACCTTTTCTCCAAATTCGGTGTGAATCACTACCGAATTATCAAATTTCTCTTTCTGCACCATAGTAATGGATGTTCCCAGTGCTAAAGCCATTTTATCAAGATACTGCAGGAATTCTTTGGACGAATCCTTAACACCGACTAGTATTACTTTTTCATTCAGGTGTACTTTGGACAACAGGATTTTCTCCTGCACATAAAAGTTCCCTTCTTTGTCCGGAATGGGATCACCATGTGGGTCTTCTTTCGGATATTCCAGGAATTCATCCAGTTTATCAATGAGTTTGGTAGATTTGATATGCTCTAATTGTTCTGCGACATCGTGTACCTCATCCCAGCTAAAACCCAGTTTTTCCAGCAGGAATACTTCCCATAAACGGTGTTTACGGATGATCATCAGCGCAGAAGCACGCCCTTTATCGGTTAGTGTAACGCCCTGGTATTTTTTATAGGCTACAAGCTCCTTTTCTGCCAGTTTCTGAACCATATCAGTTACTGATGACGGTTTGCTTTCCATGACATTTGCGATGGAGTTGGTGTTTACATTTTTGGTGGCATTTACCGAAAGATGGTAAATTTCTTTAAGATAATTTTCTTCAGAATGAGTCATAACCAGGGGTTTGTCTAACAAAAATAAACTTTTAATTGGTTTTTAGATTATTTTTTTAGCTTAGACTAATTATAAGTTTAGTTGTTTAGTAATTTATACAGGGTTTTGGCTTTTACAAGACCATTAAAACGGGCCTGCACCTGAAACTGTGAATCAAGGATTACAAGGGTAGGATAGGACAACTGCCCTTTATTATTTCCCAACAGATAGGCCAGTTCGTGTAAGGAAGTATTGCCATTGGTAATAGAGTTGTATTTTTTACCATTGAAAATAATTGCTTCTTTCGTTTCTGCATTGAGTTCGAGATAATAATACTGATTTGCCAAAAGATGCTGCAAAGGCTTATGGGAATCGAATTGTTTCGATTGCATTTTACAGATGTTACACCAATCCGTGCGTAGGGCAATAACAACAGGCCTTGGGTCTGTTTTCATATTTTGTTCCAGCGACTCAAATGAAATTGCCTGAGCCAGGAGCATACAGGGTAGCAATAGCAGTAAGCCGAGGATTGATTTTTTCATTAGTATAAAGTATAACGAACACCAAGGAACATCCGGGCACCCTGAAGCTGTGCATAGTTGTAAGCAGTATCGAAAGTATAGTGGTTGGGATTTCCTATTGGGTCATTCACATGGTTGTTAAACGGGTCAAAAGCTCTGATGAGGGCATATTTTGGAACAAAATCCAGTATGTTTTTTACCCCGCCATAGACTTCAAATCCACGATCAAATTTCTTGGTCACCTGTATGTTTGCAATAGTAAACCAGGGAGAATATTCCGGGCGGTAATCGTTGGCCAAAATCGGTAATCGCATGGGGCCGCTCCAGGTTCCGGTGAAGTCTACGCTGAAATCTTTCGGAAGGCTGTAGCTGATGAGGTAATTACCCGACCATTTTGGTGCATGCAGCTGTTGGGTTCTGCCTACTGTTCCCAGATCATCTTTTTCTTCCGTATACACATCCATGTATGTTCCGCCCAACATGATTTTTAATGGGAAGTCAAAGGTGATCTCCGTATTTAGTGATATCCCACTGGAAATTGCGTGTCCATCGAGGTTGTCATAAATGATTTTAGACGGATCGGTATCAAAGTCACCAACGATTTTATTGGTGAAATAAGAATAGAATCCGGTGGCATCCACTTGGAGCACAAACGATGATGTTGGGATTTTTAAGTTATAATTCAGGTTGCTGTTGTAGGATCTTTCGGGATTCAGGGCATTGGCGATGATCACTTCCCTCGCGCCTGTTAAAGCAGAGTGGTCTTCTGTAAATAAATTAACAACACGGAAACCGGTACCGAAACTGGCACGGATAGCGTTATTGGCATTGGGGGATAATTTATAGGCAATACGCGGCGAATGAATCCCGCCATGATGTTTATCATAGTCAAAACGATAGCCTGCCAATAAAGTGTTTTTAGGATTAATAGCCCATTCATCCTGAATAAATATACCCGGAAGTGGGGTATCCATCGGTTGGTTGGTCAGGCCATCGGCAGAAAGGGTACCGGGAGTATTGTCATCATATTGAGTAAAGCGGAATGTGGCTCCCAACAACAGATTGTGTGAAGGAGTGAGCTGCTTGTCCCAATATCCTTGTACAAATGCTACTTGCTGTCTGGCTTTGAAAGGCGTAGCGCCATACCACGAATTCTGATCGTGCCAGTTGTATGAAAATTGGGTAAATATTTTTTCAGCGATCGGAAGCTGGTACATGCCAATCACTTCGGTACGCATGGTGTAAATACTTTCGCCATATACCTGGTCACTTCCCCTCATGTTGGGCCTAAAGTTCATCTCTCCGCCCCAACGGTCTTCATAAACATAACGGGTAGCCAGGCTGGCCACACGGTTTTCTTTTCTTTCGAAGCTCCATTTATTAAATACCGAAATACGATTTTGTAGGGTGACATCCGTAAAATTATCATTGTTTTTATCCAGAGGATTCTGATAATTAAAGTAATTCATACCCAGAATTCCTGTTGTTGTTCCGGTTTTAAACTTTACCGAAGCATCCACATTGTATTCTTCCCAGCTGGTGCAAAAAACATCCAGACTCACCAAAGGAGCATTCTTCGGGTTTTTAGTAATTACATTAATGATCCCGCCCATCGATTCGGAACCATAAAGAGACGATGCGGGACCTTTAACGACTTCTACCCGTTCGATCAGGCTGTTGGGAATCCCGCTCAGACCATATACCGTGGAAAGAGAGCTTACGATGGGCATTCCGTCAATGAGGATCATGGTATAGGGGCCTTCCATTCCGTTGATATGGATGTCTCCCGTATTGCAAACGTTACAATTGAGCTGCGGTTTTACACCGTTAATCATTCCAACTGCTTCAAAAAGATTAGGTGTTGGGTTTTTCTTGAAAAATTTAGGGGTAAAGACTTCTACCGGAACCGGACTCGTACTTCGGCTGACTTCCCGCATGGTTCCGGTAACGACAACTTCCTCCAAAGCCGATTCATCCTGTAGCAGTTGGATATCGAATGCTTTTACAGCAATAGTATCTATGACGATTTTGCTATTGTGGTTTTTAAAACCAATGGCACTTACCTGGATTTGATAGCTTCCCATAGGAATATCGGTAAGGTTATAATAGCCTTCGGTATCGGATTGTGTAGACATTCCCATCTTTATAAGGGTAATGTTAGCAAAGGAAACGGGCTGGTTTTTATAGCGTATGTGCCCGGAAATACTGCCATTCTGGGCCATTATTATTTGCGATAGCAACAGGAAAATAAAGAGTAGAGTTCTGTGAATCATAGTTTTTCAGGTATAATTAGCCTAACAAAAGTATAAATTTAGACAAGACTAAAAAATATTTTATAGCTTTTATTTTTTTTATTTTAGTCTTGTATGATTGTCTTGCTTTTAATTTATAATCCTTATTTTTGAGGAAAATGTGCTGCGTAGGTAATGAAACATTATGATTATATTTTTATTGGTTCAGGATTAGCTGCACTAATGACATTACACCAAATGGTGTTATCGGGTAAATTTACAGAGAATAGTATTCTTGTAATTGACCCGGATACCAAACAACAAAATGACAGAACCTGGTGCTTTTGGGAAAAAGCCAACGGTGCTTGGGATTCCATCGTCTATCGAAAATGGGAACATGCGATTTTTGCCAGTCCAGATTACCGTCGTACGCTGGACTTTACGCCTTATGCCTATAAGATGGTACGCGGGTTGGATTTTTACACCTATGTTTTGGAGATCCTTTCTAAAGTTCCTGGCATTACCTTTTTGAATGAAAGCGTAGAAGACTATAATGAATCGGATGACTGGGTGATTGTACAAACCACAAACCAGGTCTACAGCTGCAGTAAAGCTTTTTGTAGTATTTACAAACCAGCGCCTGTCTTAGGTCAAAAAAAGTATCCTGTATTGCAACAACATTTTATGGGGTGGGTTATACAGTCAGATGTTGCTGTTTTTGATCCGGCAAAACCGGTATTCATGGATTTTTCCATTCCACAATCGGGGAATACCCGTTTTATGTATGTCTTACCTTTTTCCAAAACAGAAGCCCTCATAGAATATACACTCTTTTCGGAGAAATTACTGCCACATGAAAGTTATGAAGAAGCCCTTCGGGAGTATATCGCCCAATTGGGAATCGAAGACTACCGTATTCTCGATAGAGAGCAGGCAAGTATCCCGATGACCAGTTATCCTTTTTGGAAAAGGAATACTAAGAACATTCTCCACATTGGTACAGCCGGAGGATGGACGAAAGCCAGTACAGGGTTTACTTTTAAAAATGCCGACAAGAAATCAAAGGCATTGGTAGCGTTTCTACAGACAAATAATGATTTTAGGGAATTCTACAGAAGGGATAAGTTTTGGTTTTATGATCTTTTACTGTTGGATATTTTGGATCGTACCAATGAAAAAGGAGCCTTAATCTTTTCGACACTCTTTCAGAAAGGCAATCCTGCATTAATCCTAAAATTCCTCGATGAAGATACTTCACTATGGGAAGATCTACAGGTAACCTCAAAATGCCCCAAATCACTTTTTTTAGCAGCCCTTTTCCGAAGATTATTTGGAAGGCGCGCATAACAAGTCACGACGATTTTTATTAAAAAAGTAAGAATATACTTTCTTTATGTTTTTTTATTACGGCTATTTATGTGTTTTCCTGTCTTGATTTTTTTATCACTTTTATAAGGGAACCCTAAAGGATACCTACAGCGAGTTAAAGGATGTGTAATCAAAATGTTAATAAAAAATAGGACTCGTATTTTCTGACCTTTTTGTTATAAAAATAGCTTAACAGTGTTGTTGTTTTTGTAATTAACTGTTTTTCATTGCTTTAAAAATTACTTTTCACTTATTATTCGTAATCATTTTTAATATTTAGGCAGAGACAATAAATTTGTATTGTTTTTATTCAGTCTAAATAATATAAGAATTATGAGATTACTTTACACATTTATGATCCTTTTGGCGGTCAATTGGAGTAGTGTTGCCCAAACAGGAACATTAAAAGGCACAATTACCGATGAAAAAAATAATCCGGTACAGGATGTGAATATTGTACTGCCAGAAATAAACGTTTCTGTCACGTCTGATGTTTCGGGAAATTATGTTTTAGAAAATCTTACCTACGGAAAATATATGATTCGTATTGGTATGGTAGGTTTTACAACTCAAACAGTCACCGTAAAAATTGACAAACCGATTACCGTTCTGAACAAATCCATTATGGTAGAAAATAGTGAACTGGATCAGGTTGAGGTATTCGGTGTGCGGAACAAACAGCCAGATAAGCTACAAAACCTGACGCGTCTTCCGTTGAAACCAAGTGAACAAATCCAGAGTATTTCAGTAATTTCTGAAAAAGTAATAGAACAGCAGGGTGCGCTTACGATTACTGAGGCAACACGTAACGTTCCGGGAGTATATGCTTTTGCATCTTACGGAAACAAAAGAGAAAGTATGGGTTCCAGAGGTTACCGTGGGATTCCAATCCTGAAAAATGGAGTACGTGTAAATTCAGATTTTCGGGGTATAGGTATTATTACCGATGCTGCGGGAATTGACAATATTCAGGTATTAAAAGGAGTGGCAGCCATCACACAAGGAGTGGCAACCGATATCGGTAGCCCGGGTGGTGTAATTAATATCGTTACCAAAACGCCAAAATTCCACTCCGGCGGAAGTGTTTCAATGCGTGCGGGAAGCTGGGGATTCATGAGGCCACAGTTTGATGTGTATGGCCCTATAGATGACAATGAGAAAATAGCATTCCGTATTAATGGGGCTTATGAAACAAAAGACAGTTACAGAAGCCAGGTTTCTGGCGAACGTTTGTATGTCAATCCATCGCTGGCATGGAGAGCCAATGATAAAACCACCATTACGGTAGAAATGGATTACCTGGATGACAGCAGGACACCCGATGTAGGAACCATCAATCTTGCCGGGAATGATACGTATGCCATCTATAACCTTCCGAACAATCAGTTTTTAGGATTCAATTCCGATCGTACCATCACACAAAATGCTACTTATTCGGTGCGTTTGGATCGGAAGATCAATGATGTTTTCTCTGTAAAAGCTTCTTATTTTAAATCCGATCTTGATATTGATGACCGTGGTGCGGTGTTGGCCGGAGCAGGATCACAATACAATCTGAGAAAAAGGAGCTATAATGAAAGTACACGTAAAGATATGAATGAAGTGCTGCAACTGGATTTAGTAGCGCAGGATTTACAGACAGGGTCGATTAAACATACTTTCCAGATTGGAATGGATTATAATAAAAATAGTGTTTCAACCACCAGCGGATCATCTGCTACATTGGATACCATTAATGTATTCGCCCCGATTAATAATGATCTTTCCAGCACTAATGCAGCTTTAGGAGCCTTGACCATTGCAGGATCTACTTCCCGCGGATTGGGTCTTTTGGCCCAGGGCGTAACCACCTGGAACCGATGGGTAAAAACCTTTGTAGGAGTACGCTATAGTTCGGTAGAAACTACTGAAATCACCACGTTAGGCGTTAATAAAAGCGATGCCTGGAATCCACTTGGAGGAATTATGATCACGCCTATTAAAAATGTCAACTTTTTTGCCTCCTATACCAACAGTTCCAATCCAAGATCGGCGACACGCAGGGATGTCAACGGAAGTGAACTGGGGAATGAACGATGGGATCAGTTGGAAGCAGGATGGAAAACATCATGGATCAATGACCGTTTGCGTTTTAATGTGACCTTCTTTAAAATCAACAATAAAGACATGAACCTTCCAACGTATGATGAAAACTGGGTAGCAACAGGGTATTTCCAAAAAGGAGGAAATGACCAACGCCAGGGAATCGAAGCAGAACTTTCCGGACGAATTTTACCGAACCTGGAAGTGATTACAGGATATTCGTATATCGATGCAAAATATAAAGAACATACGTCGTATGTGTACAATTCATCACCGTTAAATACACCGAAACATACATTCAATGCCTGGGCAAATTATACATTTGTAAATAATGACCTGGAAGGATTGTCATTGGCAGCGGGAGTGTATTATATTGGTGACCGTCCGATGAATGACTGGTCTTCAGGACCGGTAACCCATGAAGGAATTATTCCGGGGCAAAAGCCTTTTGATATGAAAGCCTATACCGTTGTAAACTTTCAGGCCGGTTATGCGATCAACAGGCATTGGGATGTTCGTGTGCTGGTCAATAATGTATTTGATGAAATGGGTTACAATGCTTACAGGACATCCTATATCAACCAGATAGATCCTGTAAATTACGCAGGGGTACTGACGTACCGCTTCTAAGAATTTGATTTAGAAATGTGAACGGTTTTTCGGCTTGGCCGGAAGGCCGTTTTTCCGGTTTATAAAAAATCTGCATCGTTGCACCATTTATTTAAAGTAAATTACCTGTCATGAAAAAGAAACAAGGCTACACATTTCGTAAATTTATTAATGACGCACATCTCTGGTTAGGAATAGCAAGTGCTATTGTCTTGTTTTTCGTATGCCTGAGCGGGACCTTATATGTGTTTCATGCTGAAGTCGATACCTGGTTGGAACCACAGAAGTTCCACATCGAGAAAATTGGTACTGCGAAAGCAGATCCGGAAATCCTGATTGCCAAAACACAAAAGGAAACAAAAGGAAAAGTAACCCGTATTACCATCCATGAAGATGCGTACCAGCCGTATGAACTCCAGGTCAGTAAAGGAAAAGAGGACAAGCGTGGAGAGACCTATTATGTGAATCCATACAATCAGGAGATCCTGGGGAATGGTAAAGGGCCTGCATCGGAGTTTTTCCGGTTTATGTTTAAGATGCACCGATGGCTGACCTTTGACGAGGCTATTGGACGGCCGATAGTAGGCATTGCTACTCTAATCTTTGTAGTGCTCAGTATCACCGGAATCGTATTATGGTTCCCTAAAAAAATCAAAGGTTTTAAAAGCCTTAAACCTGGTCTGGTGATTAAGCGGAAAGCCAACTGGAAACGAATCAATCATGACCTGCACAATACGTTGGGTTTTTATACTTGTATTATCATCCTGATCATGGCCTTTACCGGACTATGCTGGTCGTTTGAGTGGTATAAAGACGGTTTAAGTTCCGTGCTGGGATCTAAGGTTTTTGCACAACGAGGTGAGAAAAAGCCCCATTCAACGGTAGTACCTAATGCAAAAGCACTAACAATTTCTGAATTCCGGATACTTGCTGACAGCCTGCTTCCCTATAAAGGAAAAACAGTAATCTCGATCCCGAAATCGGTGGAAGATGCTGTAGAGATTACCAAATATGAAGCGGATGCTTTTAATGAGGCTTCGAATGACCGTTATAGTGTAGACCAGTTTACTGGTGCAGTATTGAAAAAGGATATTTTTGCAGATAAAAAATTGGGTGAAAAGATTGCTTCTCAAATCAAGCCGATCCATACCGGGGATATCTTCGGGCTTTTTTCTAAAATTATCTATTTCATTGTCTGCCTGATTGCTACAAGCCTTCCCATCACGGGTATTATTATCTGGATCAATAAACTTCGTAAACCGAAGAAAAAGAAAAAGGTTATCGTATGATAACAAATCTTTATAATCATAGAATTATAAATGATACGAAATCTTGTTATCTTTGCGGGGATATAACTTTGCAGTAATGCAACTAAACAAAAGATTATGTATCCAGAAGAAATGGTAAAACCAATGCGTGCTGAGCTTTCAGACGCTGGTTTCGAAGAATTATATACTGCAGGGGCTGTTGAAAATGCAATAGCAAAACCGGGTACCACATTAGTAGTTGTAAACTCTGTTTGTGGGTGTGCTGCAAGAAATGCACGTCCAGGAGCAAAAATGAGTTTGGATAACAGTAAAAAACCAGACCATATGGTTACTGTTTTTGCTGGTGTTGACAAAGAAGCTGTTGATGCTGCCCGAGGATTTATGTTCCCTTTTCCCCCTTCTTCGCCATGTTTGGCACTTTTCAAAGATGGAGAATTGGTTCATATGCTGGAACGTCACCATATCGAAGGACGTCCTGCTGAACTGATTGCAGAAAACCTTAAAGATGCATACGCTGAATTCTGCTAATTAAAGCCGATTCAAAAGTACAAAACCACGCTTCCTGCGTGGTTTTTTTTATGCCCTGATGTTAGGTGATAGCCTAGGTAAATTGGAGTAGGGTGACACTCTGGTTTCTGAACTGATTGCTATTTGCGGCAGCGGATTAAAGACCTTTTTGAATTGTGGGATCGAAAGCGGTGGCTTTGCGTAAGACTGCACTCTTTTCATGCAGATCGGGAATATATTCCTATTGTTTATCTTTCGGTTAGGCTATCCTTTCAATCCGGTTATTTTCTTTTTCTATAGGAGTGAATGAAATGACTGCAGCCTGTAATCCCTTTGCTATAGCGGCCTGAGCGGTTTCGATAGGGTAATATTCTTTTTCGATAGCGTGGATTTATGTTTCGATAAAGCCAGGTTTTCTGTCGATGAAATATGATACAGCTTCGATAAGGTATTATTTTCTATCGATAGGCACCTATTGAGTCTCGATACACTCGGGTTCTTTGTAGATACGTTGGGATTAAGTTTCGATAAGGTGGTGTTCTTTGCCGATATACTATGGTAAGGGTTCGGTAGGATACTATTCGCTATCGATAGGTTCGGGTTGGTTTTCGATAGGGTAAGATACCATATGGATTATATTGCATTCCGTTTCGATATAGTATGTTTATTGGTTGATGTGAGGTGTTTGTTTACCGATCCATTATGATAAAGATCCTTCTTGTGTTGCTCTTTTTATAAAGACCATACAGTTCATGGCTTTCAGTTCATTTGAAATGATATGCAGGTATTTTAATAGCTATAAGTGGTGTTGCATAACGGAATGTATGATTTACTCATTAAGATATTTGTCTAATTCGAGATACAATTTGTTTCCTTCATTAGGATGGGGGGCATTATGATTGACAAGTTCCCCTTTTTTATTGTAAATCAAATAAGTAGGGATAGCACTGTTGGCAAGTTTATTAGTGCCCGTCTTATTCATTTTAGAAGTCATCAGATTGTATTTATCCCCTGAAATCCCTATTTTTCCAGAAGCTTTTTTCCATGCTTTTTCATCGAGTTCAATTGACAAGTATACAAGAACGATATCCTTCCCATCATATTTTTGATGGATATTTGGAATTTTTTTCATTTCCTTTAAACAAGGCTTACACCAACTTGCCCAATAATCTACAAGGATAACTTTTCCTTTATTTTGAGCAATAATAGTTTCTAAAGATAATTTTTCCTGTCCATAAAATGGTACGGAATATGCTACCATTAATAGTAGTAAGAATCGTATTTTCATAGTTTATTTTTCAAATTCAACTTCCATTTGGAGATCACAATCCAACGACTCCCATTCCATGATTAGTTCGTTATTGTCTGTAGTTCTTAAAAGATAGGATTTTTGTTTGCTGGCAGCATCATGAAATTTAGCCCTCACAGTAGGGACAGCAGGTATTTGACCTTGTGAAGAGTTGACATATTCTGTTTTATAATCAGCCCTGTCTAAAACTTCAAAAACAATAAAAACACCTTCTTTGGGTATTTGTATTTTTTCTGATGCAACATCAATGATGACCCATTTTTTTCTATCGCTTTTTTTTATGATTTTACTTTTGTAGATTATTGTATCCGGTAGCATTGTTATGGTATCAACACTATAGATATTGGCTTTGAAAGGAAGGTACTTCATGTTTTTAACTCCCAGAATATCTACTAATTCGTACTTCAGGTATTGAATGTTTTTCGAGGCAAACTGTTCTTCATAAGGAATGTATAGCGATGCCCTATCTTTATAAACAAAGTTAATGGAATAATCCATGAGGTGTTTTAAAACAGATATCCCAAAATTATTTTTAATTTTATTTTTTTCAACCTTTACTTCTTGGAGATTATGATTCAGCGGGGTAAGAAAAAAAGTAGTAGCAGAATTGATAAGGATGGTGTCTTTATAGTTGAGGTGTGTCACTTTTAGAAACCGGAATTTCGGGTCTGAATTTACTGCTCCTTTGATGTTAGAGATATATGTTACAGTATCATTGGTATTGAAATATTTTACACTAACATCCTGGATCGGCTCCTTTGTTGCCAAGTCCAAAAAATAGGTGGCGCTTCTAAGGTTGTTATCTTGTGAATAACAATTGTTATAGATTACAGACAATAATGCAATGATGTATAGTTTATTCATGAATAAGAGATATGCGGTTTTTCAATACTGAAAAACCGCATTTTTATTTAGTTCAATTAGCAGTCCGCTTCAATCGTAGTATGGCCTGTTGTGATACCTAAAAATGATTTCTCACAAGTGAAATAGCATTTCATAGCAACAGGCACCAGTTCTCCAGCATTCGGACCGGCTGTAGTGCCTGGTTGATATATAAAGTGCTCGCTGCCTATTTGGCCCACACAGTTTCTAATACCACCATTAATACTCTTTTGTTGTGTTTTACTTAAAACCTGAATACCTTCTAAATTTAGTACATCTTTTAACATAATCTCAATGTTTAATTTATTAATTACCCAAACGGTTTAAGTCAGCCGGGCTTCTGACTACTCTTGCAAGAATATTATGAACTCCAAACCATCATCATGGATAAGGTGCCGAAATGAGACCCATTTAATGCAATAACTAATGTTCTGTTAGGGGAATGAGAAGAATTACTGATTATATCCTAAAGATATAGCAAAAGAGACAATAATAAATGCGTGTTGTATTTTAAAATCTCAAATGGTGAATATTAAAAACATTTTTTTAGTTAATAGTCAAATGCTTGCGTAGGTGTGTTTACTAATCGTAAATAATAGTAACCACTTTAATGTAGAATTCTAAATAGGTATTTGTTGGTAATAGCTAACCAGTACAAAACAATATGTTGCATAAAAAAGCAAAGGCTCTTTTATAACCGTTGTTGAAACGTATAGCCCAATTCTGAAATCACTTTTTGGCTATCGATTGTTTTCCCTTTTGAAGGTACGTCATTTTCAAATTCAGGTAACGGCAGTTGCAACTCCTTGGCTTTTTGAGTGTAATATTCCTTGCGGGAGGGATGGTGAGGAGCTGCCGCATTGAAAGTGGTATTCCAGCTTTCTTTAGCGATAATTTGCTGCAAAATCCCAATACAGTCGTCCTGATGGATTAGATTGATGGGAGCATCCGGATCTTTGATGCCTGTTTTACCGGAGAGGAACTTTACCGGATGCCGGTCTTCACCGATTAATCCTGCAAAGCGGACTACGGTCGTGTTGAAGCCGGGATCGTTCTGCAATAGTTTTTCGGCTTCCAATAATTGGATGCCGGAATCAGTTTCCGGTTGTGCGAGGGTAGTGACTGTAACTGTAGTATTATCATCGGCATAGACCGAAGTAGAGCTGATGAAAATTACATTAGTAATAGATGCGCTTTTTATTTCGGGAATAAGATGCGCTATTTTGGGCACAAAATTTTCCTTTACGGCTCCGCGTAACTTTGGGGGAATATCAATGAGGAGTGTTTCAACACCTTCAAGGAATGCGGTTATAGCGCCTTCATTTCCGTCGGCTCCCAGTGTAATCTGGAAGGGTATAATGCCTGCAGCTTCCAATATGGGGAGTTTTGCAGGGGTAGTGGTGGATCCTTTAATTCGGTATCCTTGTGTTATAAGCTGTTGTGCTAATGGGAATCCCAGCCAGCCACAGCCCAGTATTGCGATCGTTTTCATTTAAAGCCTTTTTTGACGAGCATACAATATCCATCTTCGAGGAGCAGGTAGCCCTGATCGTACAGGAAATAATAGGTATGCCCGTTTTTTGTATTTAAAATTGCGGTGATATGGTCAAAATCGAATCCTCTACTGGTCAATTGAGTCCGTGTTACCCTTGTTTTTCCACCTTCATTCAGTGCTATTAAAATCCGGTAATTTTTCCGAAGTTTATTATTGGTGTTCCGCATTAAATTGGTGCTGTCTTTGTTCACTTTGTTGTTGAACGCATTACGGCAGCCATCACTACAGAATTTCTTGTCTTCACGACCTATAATCTTTCCCTCACATTCCGGACACAATTTTTCCATGCTTTTCGTTTTTAGAATCCTATGTTTTTTTGTTTCGGGGTAGTCAGTTGGGTGGTTGGTTTCCGGAGATTATTTCAGTTTCCGGATTTTATACAAATCGTTCCGACGGTCTTTTAAGATGCGGACGCTTCCAAATTCGTGTAACTGGCGCAGTAAATCGAGATCTACATCGACAATCAGGGTCATCTCGGTATTAGGGGTGGCTTCAGCTTTGATTCCGTTGGATGGGAAGGCAAAATCGGAAGGGGTGAATACTGCCGCCTGGGCATATTGGATATCCATATTATTTACTTTAGGTAAATTTCCTACACAGCCGGTGATAGCAACATAACATTCGTTTTCGATCGCTCTTGCCTGTGCACAATGTTTGACGCGCGTATAACCATTTTGGGTGTCTGTAAGGAAAGGCACAAAGAGGATGTCCATCCCTTCGTCGGCCATCAGTCGTGATAATTCAGGAAATTCCACATCATAACAAATCATAATACCGATTTTACCACAATCGGTATCAAAGGTCCTGATTTCGGATCCGCCGATCATTCCCCAATACTGTACTTCGTTAGGGGTGATATGAATTTTGGTATACATCTCATAGGTACCATCCCTTTTACAAAGGAACCCTACATTGTAGAGGTTCCCATCTTCCAGGTGCGGCATGCTTCCTGTGATGATATTGATATTATACGAAATGGCAAATTCCTGGAATCGTTTTCGGATGGGTTCGGAATAGCGGGCGATCTCCCGGATGGCATCGGCTTCTGACAGGTGGTTAAAATCCGCCATCAATGGAGCGATGAATAATTCGGGGAAAACGGCAAAGTCACTTCCATATCCGGAAACGACATCGATAAAAAATTCTGCCTGCTCAAAGAGGGCTTCGACATTGGCCAATGGCCGCATTTGCCATTGTACCAATCCTAATCGGATTACCGTCTTCCGGGTGTTAATCAGTTTTGGGCTTTTGTCGTAATAGATGTTATTCCACTCTAACAGCACAGCATATTCGTGGGAGCTTTTATCCCCTTCGAGGTAATTTTTCATGACCTTGATCACGTGGAAATCGTTGCTGATCTGGAAGGATAATACCGGATCGTAGGCTTCTTTCAACCGGACCTTATCGATATATTGTTTCGGGGTCATTTCCTCTGAAAACTCATTGTAATTTGGAATCCTTCCGGCAAAAATAATCGACTTCAGGTTCAGCTGCTCACAGAGTTCCTTACGGGCATCATAGAGTCGTCTTCCCAATCGGAGGCCACGGTATTCGGGATCGATAAAAACATCAATGCCATACAGCACCTCTCCATTGGGATCATGGGTAGAAAACGTATAATTTCCGGTTATTTTTTCATAGGTATGATTGGAAGTCGCCTTTTTATAATCGACAATCAGCGAAAGGGCAGAACCCACCACTTTGTCATCGACCAGGATGACCAGCTGGCCTTCGGGGAAGATGGCGAGCAGATTTTCAATTTCTTCTTCTTTCCAGTAGGGCTCGTCCATTTCACAATAGGCTTTGACCATGGAATTTTTGAGCTGTTTATAATCTTCAATTTTTAAATTCCGAAGCTCAACTTTATTAATTTCAGTCTGCATAAATCGTTCTTTTTTGTTAAAGGTAGGAAATATCTTTTCCGTTTGCAAACGGTTACAAACAACTACAAACGATCTTAAATGTTTTTTAACCGGATAAATATGGGGCACTGTTACACCTTTGTGGTGTTGATTTTAAGCAGCGATTTAAAACGACACGAACACATTAACCTTTAAAATTTATACGCCATGAATGCCATGAAAAACAGAGTACAGTTAATTGGGAATGTAGGAAATGATCCTGAAATCAAAGTCCTGGACGGAGGAAAAAAAGTAGCCCGCCTGACTATCGCAACGAATGAAATATACTACAACGACAAAGGGGAGAAAGTAGAGCAAACCGAATGGCACCGCATATCAGCCTGGGGTAAAACGGCAGAAGTCATTGAGAAATATGTGCTTAAAGGAAAGGAGATTGCTGTTGACGGGAAACTGACCCACCGGATTTATGAAGATAAAAACGGAAAAACCTGTTATGCGACAGAAGTAGTCGTACATGAACTGTTATTGTTGGGACGCTAGTTTTCAGCGTAGGGGGAAAAGTAAAAGCCATTGGTAGTACTGATGGCTTTCCATAGTTTGTTCGCTTTAGCTGTAAATATGGCTTGCGGTGCGATAGGTATTTGCGTGGGCTTCAATAATCGTTTTGATGTCCGGAGAATAGCCGCCGCCCATACTGCATTGTACCGGTATTCCGGCAGCTTTGCAGTGGCTAAAAACAATTTCGTCCCTTTTACGGCAGCCTTCAATAGTACAGCCCAGTTTTCCTAATTTATCGGATTCCAGAATATCCACGCCGCTCAGGTAAAATATAAAGTCGGGTTTTTCTGCGGTAATCAGTTGGGGCAGTACCCGGGATACGATCGTCAGGTATTCCGTGTCAGTTGTACCATCGGGTAAAGCGATATCGAGATCAGAGGTTTCTTTTTTAAAGGGGTAATTGGTTTTTCCGTGTACCGAAAAGGTAAAAACGGCTGGATTTTCCCGGAATATTGCAGCAGTCCCATTTCCCTGATGTACATCGAGGTCTACGATGAGTATTTTGCGGGCCAATTGCTGATCAAGCAGGTGTTGCGCGGCTATGGCCTGATCGTTCAGGAGACAGAATGCTTCCCCATGATCAGAATAAGCATGGTGAGTACCTCCGGCACTATTAAAAGCAATCCCGGTTTCCAATGCTTTTTCAGCTCCGGTGATGGTGCCCTGGGCAATGCGTAATTCCCGTTCTACCAAAGCTGCCGAAAGTGGGAATCCAATTTTGCGGGCTGCCCGTGCCTCGAGCGTCAGATTGACAAGCTGGTCGACATATTCTTTTTGATGTACGTTGCATACGGTATCGAGACTGGCACTTTCAGGACTGAAAAAATCGGTTTCGGATACGGTTCCTTCATACAGGAGCTGTTGGTGCAACAGTTCATATTTGAGCATCGGAAAGCGGTGGGCTTCCGGTAAGGGATGCCTGAAAATGGGGTGGTATGCGATTGGGAACATTTGCTTTGTTTTTAATAAGAAACCGCATCCCGGAATTCCCGAAGGACATACTCTTTGGTTTTGGTATCGTAGTAACCCATGATGTAATAGTCTTTATAACGGAGAACCGTTTGTAATGAGACTTCCTGGTGCTCCGACATGAATTGGCCGATATAATCGTTGGCCAGTATTTCCTGCTGGTACGTTTTATGGGTAAAGGTCTCATCGAAGAGGCCTTCAAAATAAGAGGTTTGTACGTTAGGGCTATCAAATAAATCACCTGCAAAACCATTGCCGGTGGCAATGCCTGCAACACCAACAGAAACAGTGAGTATCAGGCTTCCGGTAGTTTGTACGTTGCGGATCCCCCCGACAGTGACTAACAGGTCATTCGGGGTTTTATAAACGGAAAGCGCAACGTAGGATGCGGAAAGTCGGTCCAGGAGTTTTTTGGTATTCTTTAATTCTTTCCTGCGGCTGTTCCCGGTTTGGGAATACAAAGGAGAATTCCGGAAACTGATACTATCATCTGCCGTAGCAGTATATTGATGCAGTGGTTTTAGGGAATCCACCGTAATAGCGGACAGGATTAATTCTTCTTTATTAACTTTAAGGTGGTAGAGTTTGTCCTGAAGGTAAAAGGAGTTTGTAAGGCTGGCTTTTTGACCTACGGGCTGTTGGAAATTCTTTTCAACAATGGTATAGGTGGTCAGGTCAATTTCAAACAATTGGGTTTGTTTGGAGGTATCGATAGTGATGATCATTTTTGTACCATCCACATACAATTTACTCTTTTGTATGGCATCTAATAAAGGGTTCATGCCACGGGTATCGATTTTCTGTAAAGAATTTTCCAGGAATAACTGGTACAGGGATATGGCTTTTCCTTTTTCATCCACAATAGGATGGCCGGAAAAATCCAGGAAGTGCTGTTCCATTTTTCCATTCCTGAAAACATACAGTTTCATCATTTCCCCGGATTTCATCAGGGTTAGGATATAGAAATTACCATTTTCACTGAAACTGTTCAGTAACATCTCCTCTTTTAAAGTGATGTCGAAAGAGGCTGTAGCTGTTTTTCGGTTGGTAAAATCAAAATAAACGGATTGTATTTTTTTGAATTCAGGTGTGACACGATAGAGGTACGGATTCCCGTTTTCATCGAAACTGTACCCGCTCATGATTTTGTAGGCAGTATCATAACCCTCCAGTTTTATACTGTCGGTATAAAACAAAAAATTATTATAATGTAACGCGGTGATGTTTTCCTTGTCTGCAACAAAGGCGAAGATCTCCCCATTCTTTTCATTAAAGGCATTTAATGCCTGTTGGTACACTTTGGATTTTTTGAGTTCCAAAGGCTGTCTGGAGAGCACCGTTTGTGCAAGCGCTCCCATAGCGGAATAAAGAATAAAAAACGTACATACTAATTTTTTCATATTGGGGTATATTAAATTCTACATTCATATTTGGGATGCTTCCGGTTTTTTAGTGATCCATAGCCTCCTGTAAATGGGTTAGGAATGCACCGATATGGTAGCCATCCATTAATCCATGGTGCACGTGTACTGAAATGGGCATGGTTCTTTTTCCATTGGGGTGCAGGGTCATTTTTCCTACGGATATTTTAGGGCAACTGTCGGGGAAACTATAACTCCGCGCATGGGACAAAGCCGTAAAATCAATCCAGGGAATGGCGGAGAAATGAATGATATTATCGTCCTCAAAGCTACGGGTAAAAAGCCCGGGAGTGTTGCGTACCCGTTCGATTTCGGCAGTCGCACCGGCGCTGAAAGTTTCGAAATCAGTATGGTAGTCTATCAGCGAAAAGCCAAAGGTATTATCCTCACGGGTCAGTGTGGCAGAAGCATTGATTGTGTCGTGTATATAAATCGGACCTTCTGAAATCCGGTACCGGAAATTTTCAACCGCATTCACTGCAATAAGGGTTTTATGCAAATAATATAAAAAAAATGAAAATCCTTTTTTCTTTGAAGTTTCATACGCAATGGTACAGTCAATAACTGTATTGATGCCAAAGAAAGGCTCTTCGAATTTACTGAAAAATTCAAAATGCTCCTTTCGGGGCCAGTTGGCAAGGTCTAATTCGTGTTTCATAAAGTGAATAGTTGCAGTACATCTGCAATTTTTTCAAAGGATTTAAAATTTACATGCTCAATAGTATGGTCGATTTTTTCATGTGCCCAGGTGGTATGGAAAGGGATGTGGATCGCATGGCCACCAATGCCTAATACCGGAAGTACATCTGATTTTAGCGAATTCCCAATCATCATGAATTCATCAGCTTTGATATCAAGCCTGCGAATGAGTTTCAGATAATCTGTTTCCTGTTTGTCCGACATGACTTCAATGTGGTGAAAGTAATGGCCCAATCCGGATTTCCGGAGTTTGCGTTGCTGGTCGAGCAGGTCTCCTTTGGTCGCGACTACCAGGCGGTATTTTCCCTTTAGGGATTCCAGGATATTCTCTACACCATCCAGTAACTCGATCGGTTTGTCGATCAGTTCTTTGCCATATTGCAGTATTTTCTCGACAGCATCCACACTCAGGGTTTTGTCGGAAACGGTCAGGGCGGTTTCGATCATGGAAAGAATATACCCTTTAATACCATAACCATAAAGCGGGAGATTCCGTATCTGTGTTTTAAAGACTTCCTGTGCTAATCCCTGGTGGGAAAGGAAATCCCCCATCAGGCCACAAAATTTCTTCTCTACTTCCTCGAAATAAGGCTCATTTACCCAAAGGGTGTCGTCGGCATCAAAGGCAATAACTTTCAGGCTCATAGGTGGTATAATTATCCCTTACACCACCGGATGACTGATGGTGTAAGCGTATTTTTAATTTATGGTTGCCCCATTTGGTGCATCAGCATCCGGATTGACAAAAACCAGTTTCCCTTCGGCATCACTGGTCATCAGGATCATTCCCTGGCTTTCGACACCTCTCAGGTTTCTTGGTGCCAGGTTGACCAATACGGTCACTTTTCGTCCAACGATTTCTTCTGGTGAAAAACTCTCTGCTAATCCGGAAACAATAGTACGGACATCAATTCCGGTATCTACTTTTAAAACCAGCAATTTGTTGGCTTTTGGCATCTTTGCTGCTTCCAGGATGGTTCCGACACGCAGGTCCATTCCGGCAAAATCATCATATTGGATGGCTTCTTTTTGCGGTTCTGTTTTGCGGTTTTCTACTTTATTCGCCGTTTTTGTCGCTTCCAGCTTATCAATTTGCTTCTGGATTTCTTCATCTTCAATTTTAGCAAAAAGCAAAGCTGCTTTCCCGATTTTATGTCCGGCAGGCATCAGGTCTGATTCTTCTGAAATCAATTTCCAGGTTAGCGCTTTTGCATTTAAGGCATCAGCAAGGATAAGCGTTGGATCGGTAATGCCTAAAGTATCCAGAACAGGAACACTGCCATGAAGGTTTAGGATTGTGCCCAGCTTGGAAGCGGTAAAAGGTAAAAAAGGCTCTGCTAACAGGCTTAGTGCTGCCGCAATCTGCAGGGCAACATACATTTGAGTCTGTACCCTTTCCGGATTATCCTTAATTACTTTCCAAGGCTCTTCATCGGCTAAATATTTATTACCCAAACGGGCTACATTCATCAGTTCGCCCAATGCTTCGCGGAAACGGTAGCGTTCTACAGAGCTGGCGATCACATCAGGATAGGCTTTTAGTTCGGTTAAAACTGCTTCGTCTACTGCTGTAAAAGCATTTGGTTGCGGTACTACACCCTCATAGTATTTGTTGGTTAAGACCACAACGCGGTTGATAAAGTTACCAAATATGGCAACTAATTCATTGTTATTTCGGGACTGGAAATCTTTCCAGGTAAAATCATTGTCTTTTGTTTCGGGAGCATTGGACGTCAGTGCATAGCGTAATACATCCTGTTTGTCCGGAAAATCTTCCAGGTATTCGTGTAACCAAACCGCCCAGTTTTTGGAGGTGGATAGTTTGTTACCTTCCAGGTTCAGGAATTCATTGGCCGGTACATTATCCGGAAGGATATAGCTGCCTTCTGCTTTGAGCATCGCCGGGAAAATAACACAGTGGAAAACGATATTGTCTTTTCCAATGAAGTGTACCAATTTGGTGTCTTCACTTTTCCAATATGGCTCCCAGTCTTTACCCACACGTTTTGCCCATTCTTTGGTAGAAGAAATATATCCGATAGGCGCATCAAACCATACATACAGTACCTTTCCTTCTGCACCAGGTACAGGAACAGGAATTCCCCAATCCAAATCTCGGGTTACAGCACGGGGTTTTAACCCATCATCCAGCCACGATTTTACCTGGCCGTATACATTCGGTTTCCAGTCATTTTTATGGCCTACGAGGATCCATTCGCGTAGGAATTCATCATAGCGATCCAACGGCAGGAACCAGTGTTTGGTCGATTTTAATATCGGAACAGTTCCGGTAATGGTGGATTTTGGATTGATCAGGTCAGTAGCGTTCAATGTGGAACCACATTTTTCGCATTGGTCACCATAGGCTTCTTCATTTCCACATTTAGGGCAGGTTCCCACGACAAATCGGTCGGCGAGGAACTGGTCGGCCTGTGCATCGTAAAGCTGTTCGGTTACTTCTTCGATAAAATCACCTTTGTCGTATAACGTCCTGAAAAATTCAGAAGCGGTATCATGGTGGATTTTCGCCGAAGTGCGGGAGTAATTATCAAAAGAAATTCCAAAATCTTCAAACGATTTTTTGATGATCGCATGATATTTATCGATTACCTCCTGTGGTGTGATGCCTTCTTTTTTAGCTTTCATCGAGATTGCCACTCCATGCTCATCGCTACCGCATATAAAGGCGACATCTTTGTTTTGGAGGCGCAGGAATCGCGCATAAATATCAGAGGGAACATAAACACCAGCTAAGTGCCCGATGTGGATGGGACCGTTCGTATAAGGCAAAGCGGCCGTAATCGTATATCTTTTCGGATTTTGTATCATGGATTTTCTTTAAATAGTATGCAAAAATAATCTATTGGCGTTGAAATACCTAAAATGGTACTATAATTCTGGCAGTGAGGAGCGAAAGGGACGGGCTTTTTCAGGATGCCGTGTTCCCGCTGTCTGCAGTATCTTTTATCACGGATAGTACGGAATTTACCTTTCGGTACAAAAAGGATACTGCTGCCCATCGGGGCTATGGGAAAATCCATTTTTGTAGTGGGAGGAAAGGCAAAAAAAGGAAAGACTTAAGCGGTGACAACGGAATTTTTTAGAAAAAAATCGTTAATTTGTTTAAATGAAAAATGAATATGAGGCAAAGGAAACTACGGAATATACTACTATTGTTACTGATGATATACAGCCCTATAGGGCTTAAAGCACAAAATAAAATAATTATGCCTGAATTTTTACACAAAGGAGATACGGTAGGGATCGTTGCTACAGCCCGTAAAATTGATTTGGCCACGCTACAGCCCGCTATAAAATTGCTGGAAAGCTGGGGGTTGCATGTGCTGGTGGGTAAAACAATTGGAAAAGAGGAGCACCAACTGGCAGGAGCCGACTGGCAACGCGCCACCGATTTTCAGGAAATGCTGGACAATCCCAAAGTGAAGGCCATCTGGGCAGCTAAAGGCGGCTACGGAACAGTACGGATCGTGGACCGCATTGACTTTACTAATTTTAAAAAGAAACCCAAATGGATTGTAGGTTTTAGCGATGTTACGGTATTGCACAGCCATATTAACAACATGGATATTGCCACCCTGCATGCGGTGATGTGCCTAACGGTGAAAAGTGCTACACCCGAAGCGATCGAATCCTTTCGGAAAGCGCTTTTCGGAGAACACCTGGAATACCATATCCCCTCTCATCCTTTTAACAAAACAGGACGGGCAGAAGGAGAACTCGTCGGCGGAAACCTATCGGTACTTTATAGTATACAGGGATCCAGTTCGGCGGTAGACATGAAAGGGAAAATACTTTTCCTGGAAGATCTGGACGAATACCTGTACCATATTGACCGAATGATGATGAACCTGAAAAGGAACGGTTCCCTGAATGGACTCAAAGGAATTATTATCGGTGGAATGACCTCGATGAATGACAATGATATCCCATGGGGGAAAGATGCGCTGGAGATTATCCAGGACATTGTAAAGGATCTCAAAATTCCTGTTGCTTACAACTTCCCGGCTGGTCATATTAAGGATAATAGAGCCCTTATTTTCGGAAAAACTATTATTTTGGATGTCACAAATCAAGAGACAATTGTAAAATTTTAAAATTTAACATTTGAAAAATCCAAGCGTATGGCGGAGCATAATGAATTGGGAAAATTGGGTGAAAAATTAGCCGCTGAATACCTTAAGGAACAAGGCTATACCATTCTGGAGACGAATTGGTTTTTTCAAAAAGCAGAAGTTGATATTATTGCACAAAAATCACAAACCCTCGCCATTGTTGAGGTTAAGACACGTTCCTCCCTTGATTTTGGCCTTCCTCAGGATTTTGTAAACGCCAAAAAGATAAAATTATTATTGAAGGCTGTAGATGAATATGTTGTCTCCAATGATTTGGATGTCAATGTGCGTTTTGACGTTATCGGCGTCTATAAAGCTAACGATAAATATAACATAGCGCATTTAAAAGACGCTTTTTTTCATTTTTAACCCTGTTCAATTTGTAACAAATTGTATTTTGCACTACATTTGGCAAACTAAACTACTAAAACTACATTATTTTATGAAAACAATTTCCTCCGTTGTTGAAAATTATATTAAAACAAAGCCTTTCCTGCTAAGTGCACTATCACAGGGAATCATCAATCTGACCTCATTAGCCAGAAACATGATGCCGGAATTGCAGCAGGAATTAGGAAAAGAGATTAAGCAGGGTGCTATTGTTATGGCACTAAAGAGATTATCTGAAGATTTGGATTTCAGGTTAAACCACAAAATTGTGAAAGTGCTAAAGAGTATAGGCGAAATTACTGTTCGTTCTTCTTTATCTGATTTCACATATTCTGTTTCTGATTCTATTTTACACAAACAAGCCGAATTAATTACAGATATTAATGATCATTCTGATATTTTTTATACTTCATCCCGTGGGGTGAGTGAAACTAATATCGTAGTAAGCGACAGTGTAGCTCACATGGTTGAAAAGCATTTAGCCGGAGAGCGACTGATCCATAAATTCTCTAATCTGGCTTCTATTACTGTGAAACTTCCAAAAGATAACGTTTCTACTCCGGGAATTTATTATTTTATTTTCCAGAGATTAGCCTGGGAAGGTATTATCATCAATGAGGTGATTTCTACTTCTTATGAATTTACAATTCTTGTAAATGATGATGAAGTTGATTTGGCTTTCAAAGTGATCAAAGATCTTAAAAGTCTATAATTGGGGTATAACATTACTATAACCAGATTGACGATAAAAAAACCTGTTCATTGCAATGAACAGGTTTTTTTTTGGCTGGAGCTTAAAGTAGCTATACCATTTCGAGCAATTCCAATGCTTTCCGTACGGATTTTACATTGTCAAACGTCAGGAGCAGGCGCAGTCCGTTTTTGGTTTCTTTTTCTTTCATGCGGCAGAGATTCGGGTTTTTCTGTACAAACTGCAGCACTTTATGAAACTGGTTCGACTGGTAATATTCGCTCTGTTGATTGGAGACAAAATAACCTACCATTTTCCCCTGTTTCAATACCAGTTTTTCAATTCCCATATTGGTAGCGCGCCATTTGATGCGAATGCTGTTCAATAAGGAGATGGCTTGTTTTGGTAAAGGGCCAAAACGGTCAATAAGTTTATTTTCGTAAGCAATAAGGTCTTCTTCATTTTTAATGGTACTCAACTCATTGTACAGGTTGAGCCTTTCCGAGACATTATTGATGTACTCATCCGGGAATAACAATTCAAAATCAGAATCGATCTGGATGTCTTTTACATATTCTTTTGGCGTATTGCTCTCTTCTTCTTCATACAGGTCTTTGAATTCATTTTCTTTCAGTTCATCAATCGCCTCATTCATGATTTTTTGATAGGTGTCAAACCCAATTTCATTGATGAAACCACTTTGTTCGCCTCCAAGCAAATCTCCTGCGCCCCGTATTTCCAAATCCTTCATGGCAATATTGAACCCGCTTCCCAATTCGCTGAATTGTTCCAGGGCCTGTATTCTTTTTCGGGCTTCTTCAGTCATAGCCGAATAGGGAGGGCAGATGAAGTAACAAAAGGCTTTTTTATTGCTTCTTCCAACACGCCCACGCATCTGGTGCAGGTCTGAGAGTCCAAAGTTATTGGCATTATTAATGAAAATCGTATTGGCATTCGGTACGTCCAGCCCACTTTCGATAATGGTAGTGGCTACCAGTACATCAAATTCACCAGCCATAAAAGCCAGCATCAGTTCTTCCAGTTTCTTTCCGTCCATCTGGCCATGCCCAATACCAACTTTGGCACCGGGAACCAGGCGCTGTATCATTCCGGCGACCTCTTTAATATTTTCGATGCGGTTATTGATAAAATAAACCTGACCGCCCCGTTCGATTTCATAAGACACGGCATCACGGATGATTTCTTCGTTAAAGCCTACGACATTAGTTTCAATAGGGTAACGGTTGGGTGGCGGGGTGGTAATAACCGATAAATCACGGGCAGCCATCAGTGAAAACTGTAAAGTTCTCGGGATGGGTGTTGCGGTAAGGGTGAGCGTATCGACGTTTTGTGCAATTGTTTTTAGCTTGTCTTTTACATTCACACCGAATTTCTGTTCCTCATCAACGATAAGCAATCCGAGGTCTTTGAAGATGACATTTTTATTGACCAATTGGTGTGTGCCAATGACAATATCGAGTTTGCCTTCTGCTAATTCCCGTATCGTATCGGCCTTTTGTTTGGCAGACCGGAAGCGGTTGAGGTAGGAAATCGTCACCGGCATGTCTTTTAGCCGTTCCGTAAATGTTTTATAATGCTGAAAAGCCAAGATTGTTGTAGGTACCAGTATGGCAACCTGCTTGCCGTTATCGACAGCTTTGAACGCGGCACGAATGGCAACTTCGGTTTTTCCAAAGCCTACATCTCCACACACTAAACGGTCCATTGGCCTTTCGCTTTCCATATCGGCCTTTACATCCTGAGTGGATTTTAACTGATCAGGCGTGTCTTCATAAATGAAGGAACTTTCCAGTTCAGCCTGCAGGTAGCTGTCCGGCGCATATTTGAATCCTTTTTCCAGTCGCCTTTTTGCATAGAGTTGGATCAGGTTGAAAGCAATATGTTTGACCCTTGCTTTGGTTTTTTGTTTTAGGACTTTCCAGGCATTAGAGCCCAGTTTGTAAATCTTTGGCGGTGTGCCGTCTTTTCCGTTGAATTTGGAAATCTTATGCAGCGAATGGATGCTGACATATACAATATCATTATCGGCATATACCAGTTTAATCGCTTCCTGGGTTTTGCCTTCGACCTGTATTTTTTGCAATCCTCCAAATCTTCCGATACCGTGGTCGATATGAGTGACATAATCACCCACAGAAAGTGTTGTAAGCTCTTTGAGTGTGATGGTTTGTTTTTTAGAATACCCATTTTTGATGCTGAATTTATGGTATCGCTCAAAAATCTGGTGGTCGGTATAACAGGCTACCTGTATCTCTTCGTCAATAAATCCCTGGAATAGCGGAAAGACAAGGGTTTTGAAATGCTTTCGGTCGGTTAAGTGCTGGTCTTCATCCAGTGTTTCTGAAATGTCCTCAAAACGTTTGGCCTGTTGCTCGTTGGAACAGAACAAATAATTCATGATGCCATTCTGGGTATTCTCCCTGAGGTTGTTAAACAGCAGGTCGAATTGCTTATTAAAGGACGGTTGGGGCTGGATGTGGAATTCAAAACTTTTCCGGGTGCGGAAGATGGCTTTGGAGCCCAGCTCTACAATCGTAAAATCCAGTGCTTTTTTTATAAAAGAAGTTTGGTTCAGGAATAATTCTTCCGGTTCCAAATGTTTAATTTCTTTGGCCAGTTTTTCAAAGGCTTCCGTAGCTTTCCCGAACAACCGATCAAGATTGGACAGTAGTAAATCGGTGTTCTCTATGAAAATAACTGTTTTCTCACTGATGTAATTCAGGAAGCTTTCCCGGTTTTCCTGCAGGAATTTGTTCTCTACATTGGGAATAATGGTAATCTTATTGTGTTTGGAAACAGAAAGCTGCGTTTCTACATCAAAACTACGGATGCTGTCGACTTCATTCCCGAAAAATTCAATCCGGTAAGGATTGTCATTGGAGAATGAAAAGACATCGATAATACCCCCACGAACCGAGAATTCACCGGGTTCGGTAACAAAATCTACGCGTTTAAACTGATATTCAAAAAGGACTTCGTTGATGAAGTCAATCGATATTTTGTCGTTATTGGCTACTTTAAGCGTGTTTTTATCCAGTTCTTTACGGGTCACTACTTTTTCGAAGAGTGCTTCAGGATAGGTGACAATAACTGCTGGTTTTTTGCGGGAGTTGATGCGGTTTAAAACTTCGGCACGCAATAAAACATTCGCATTGTCCGTATCTTCAATCTGGTAAGGGCGGCGGTAGGAGCTGGGATAGAATAAAACATCTCCTTCTCCAACCATTTGTTCCAGGTCATTCAGGTAATAGGCAGCCTCTTCTTTATCCTGGAAAACCAGCAGAAAAGGCAGTTCGCTTTTGCCGAAAAGGGATTGTACGACAAAAGAAAGTGAAGAGCCCAAAAGCCCTTTGATATGGATTTTGTTTTCCCGTTGCGCAATTTCTGTTGCAATCTGGTTTACTTTCGGGGAACTGTCGTATTTTTTATGGATATTAGGCTTTCTCAACGTGCTTCTTTTAGTAAGGTTGTACTTTTAGGATTTTCTGGATTACGGATGCCGTTGTGGTAAAACTGTTGGGGACGGTTGGCCATTAGGATTTTTAAAATTCGAAGGCTGCACGGCAGGTTTTCCTTTTACAGTATCCAGTGCGTGTAACATTTCGGCTTCGCCCTCTTCCATACGGATGCCCTGTCTTCGCACAATTTCATCCATCTGGTTCTGGATTGAATGAATTTCAATATTAGCTTCTTTAATCAGCTCAATAACTTTTTGATCCGGGATATTATCCAGATTGATATAAATGTCTAAGGATTTTAGCTTGGTGATCATAGCCATAATTCGGCTCACAACTTCCGGTTTGTCTAACTGGGAAGGAATATTGTTTTTTAAAGCATCGGCTTTAATTACAATCGCCTTTGATTTTTGCTGAAAAGCACCAATGGAACTCTTTGGTTTTTGGATGATCTCTGTCTGGAAGGAGCTCCATTCATTCCATTTCGCCACAATGGATTGCGTAGCCGGACTGAAGGGCCTGATATTAAATCCCCAGGCTTTACTTATATTTTTGAAGATCGCTTCTTTTTTATCCCGTGCTTTCAGGTTTTCGGCTTCGCGTTTGGCAGCATCGTCCTGGCAGGAAAGTAGCAGGCTGAAAATAAATACAATATAGAGTGTGTTCCACTTCATAGAATCTGATTTTGATGAAGCAAAGTTACAAATAATGGAGATGAATGTTGATTATTAAAAAAGAGGAATCTATAAAATGTTGCTACAGAGGATACAGAAGAATGTTTTTCTAACAAAAAAGCAAATTCCTCCGGCAGTGATTTAATGATTCTGTAATAATTATGGATGATTTATTGTAATAACACAAAAAATCCCGAATTATTGTCTTGTTAAATGATGATTTCGAGAAAGTGATTTTATTATATTTGCTCATAAAAAAACATAAATGAGCACAACTATTTTAATTATTGGGGCATGTGGCCAAATAGGTACGGAACTTACGCAGCAGCTACGTGAAAAATATGGAAAGGATTCCGTAATCGCATCAGATGTACGAAAGGGAAGCGCTGAATTTGTAGCCTCCGGTCCTTTTGAAGTAGTGAATGCTCTGGATTTTAACCAGATCCAGTTGATTATTGAAAAATACAATATCTCCGATGTGTACCTTATGGCAGCATTGCTCTCTGCTACGGCAGAGAAAAATCCGGCCTTTGCCTGGGATCTCAACATGAATTCTTTATTTCATGTGTTGAATTTGGCAAAAGAAGGAAAGGTTAAAAAAGTATTCTGGCCTTCCAGCATTGCTGTTTTCGGACCGACAACTCCAAAAGAACATACGCCTCAGTATACTGTTATGGAGCCTTCGACAGTTTACGGAATCAGTAAGCAATCGGGAGAAAGATGGTGCGAGTATTACCATACTATCTATGGCGTGGATGTGAGAAGTATCCGTTATCCCGGTTTGATCAGCTGGTCTACGTTGCCGGGTGGTGGTACCACAGATTATGCAGTAGATATTTACCACAAAGCATTAAGTGATAAAAAATACGAATGCTTCCTTTCTGAAGCAACCGGATTACCGATGATGTACATGGATGATGCGATTCGTGCGACTATGGAGATCATGGAAGCAGATTCGAAGGATGTCAAAATAAGATCGGCCTATAACCTGTCGGCCATGAGTTTTACACCAAAGGAAATTGCAGCGTCAATTAAGAAACATATTCCGGAATTTGAAATCACATACGCTCCGGATTTCCGTCAGAAGATCGCGGATAGCTGGCCTGCCAGTATTGACGATAATTATGCCAGAACCGACTGGAACTGGAAACCTGAATTTGATCTTGATGCGATGACCAAAATAATGTTGGAAAATCTCTCTAAACAAAAATAACGGCATTACTGCTGTAAAAAAAAGCCCATTCCTGATTTTCAGGAATGGGCTTTTTTAATTGGAATAGGTGGGGTTACTCCTCTATTTCAAAAATAGCCTGGATTTCAACAGCTGAATTTACAGGCAATGAAACTGCCCCGATCGTGGCGCGGGCATGTTTACCTTTTTCTCCAAATACTTTTACAGCCAAATCCGAAGCAGCATTCATCAGTCCGGCATGTTGTGTATATTCCGGGGTGGTATTGAAATAGCCAGTAAGCTGTATACAGCGTTTTACTTTATTCAAATCCCCTCCACAAGCTTCTTTTAGGACTGCAATTACATTCAACATAGTCTGATAGGTGGCTGCTTTGGCCTGTTCTTCGGTAATAGCGGTTGTTCCTACTTTTCCGGGATATAAGATTTTACCGTCCTGGAGGGCGACCTGGTTGATGTATACCTTGTGGTCTGAAATGACAAAAGGGACATAATTACCAACAGGTTTTGGCGCTGGTGGAATGACAATACCAGCATCTTTTACTACTGTATTGATATCAGGCGATATAGTTTTGTCACTGGTAGCTGGGGTATTTTGATTGCTGCTTTGTGTTTTTAGTCCTTTTGCTGCTTTAGCCAATGCTTTTCCCTGTTCCCGGGCGAGGTTTAGTTCGGAAGCGGTTGGTCCGGATCCATCGGCGTGGGCAATGGAAGCTGCGCCAAAAGGAGTGTTGCCTTGTGGTGTAGTTTTGTCGAGTTTATCCGTTCCCATTAATCCCGTTGGAATGATAATCATACCATGCACGGCGAGGGTATTCCAAAACGATTGGATGGCTGCTTCACGTCCTGCACCGGAACCTGCAGCCATAAATACGGTAGCTGGTTTACCTTCCAGTGACCGGGCAGTCCATATTGGAATGCTTTGACCGAAAAAGGAACTCATATCCGCACTGATATTGGCGAAATGTACCGGGCTGCCAAAAGCAATTCCATCATAACCGGCAAGTTCTTCGATTGTTGCTGCCGAAAGTTTCGCTACAGCGGCATTTATCTTTTCTTTCGGATTAATGGAAGGTACGCGTTTGATGGTCACTTTTGTATCAGGATAAGAAACGGCTCCTTCACTGATGGCTTTTGCCAATGTATAGGTACCTCCATTTTGAGAATGGATCAGGATTAAGATGTTTGTTTCTTTTGATTGTGCCTGCACTTTTTGAACGCCTGTACTCAAGAGTAACAGGAGACAGGTAAGAATGATGTTTTTCATGTTTAAATTTAAAAAGGCAAAGTTAAACGTTCAAAAACGGCATTTCGTTATTATTTTCTTAATTGATCAATCAGTTTGTTTTCAAGGCCTTCTTTTATTTTTACTACCGCATCGCTGTTTTCATTCGGGACCGTCATGGACAATACATACTGTACGATCTTCCATTGCCCATTTATTTTCTGCAGTACACCAGAGCCCCGGCAGATTTTCATTTGGGTATCCAGTAGCTCATCAAACCAGGCCATTTTCTGATCTTTACTCAGGTAGATGTTGCGTTGTAATGCGGTAAAATTCCATGCCTTTCCCCGGTCAAAATAGGGTTTGGCAAAAGCCCGGAATTCTGCAAAAGTCCAGTTCTCCGTTGCATCGGTTCCAATGTATATGGCGTCTGGGGCCATGTACCCAAAATAGTCTTCCATTTTAGCGTCCGCGGCAGCTTTATGCCAGGCGTTCAAAACAGTAGTAATGGCTTCTTTATCTTTTGTATTCTGGGCATGTAGTGTACTGAAGCCTAAGAATAACAGGAGGTAGGTTATGTTTTTCATACCGATAAAGCTACGGATAAAATCAGAAAGTTTCATCATGCTGCGACAAGTCCAGGCCTAAAGCTTCGGCTTCGGGAGACACGCGAAGGGGAATAAACAGGCTGGTGAACTTATACAATAGGATGGAGCCTCCAAATGTAAATGCACCCACAAGCACTAAGGCCATCATATGGTGTCCAAATACCGACCAGCCACCGTGCATCAGGCTGGCATTTTCGCCCTGGGCAAAAATAGCAGTTAAGATCATTCCCATAATACCGCCCATTCCATGACAGGCAAAAACGTCAAGTGTATCATCTATTTTTCGCATCAGTTTACAGTTCATTACAATGTTGCATACTATTGCAGTGATGAATCCAAAGAAAATACTTTGAGGAACGGTGACAAATCCGGCAGCCGGTGTAATGGCAACCAATCCTACTACGGCACCAATACAGGCTCCCAGGGCTGAGACTTTTCTTCCGTTTACACGATCGAAGAAGATCCAGGTTAACATGGCAGCGGCAGAGGCAGTCGTGGTGGTGGCAAAAGCCATAGCGGCGGTTCCGTTGGCGGCAAGAGCGGAGCCAGCATTGAATCCGAACCAGCCAAACCACAACATTCCGGTTCCTAATAATACGAATGGGATATTGGTGGGGATGTGTTCGCTATTTTGTCTTTTCCCAAGTACGAGGGCACCGGCTAAAGCCGCAAATCCTGCACTCATGTGTACAACGGTTCCTCCGGCAAAATCCTTAACTCCAAAATAGGTTCCTAGAATACCGTTCGGATGCCATACCGCATGGCATAACGGTGTATAAATACAGAGTATAAAAAGGCTGATAAATACCAAGTAAGACACAAAACGAACCCGTTCTGCAAACGAACCGGTAATGATTGCCGGTGTGATGATGGCAAATTTCATCTGGAATAAGGCAAAAAGCATGAAAGGGATGGTTGGGGCAATTTGTTTGTGTGGTAAAATGCCTACATAATCCATAAAGGTATAACTGAAAGGATTCCCAATAAAGCTATAGAGTTGCCCGTCTATTGTGATCCCGATAGGGTCGCCAAAAGCAAGGCTAAATCCGACTACCACCCAAATAAGGCTTACAATACCCAGGCAGATAAAACTTTGAAGCATGGTAGAAATTACATTTTTCCGGCCGACCATACCGCCATAGAAAAAAGAAAGCCCGGGTGTCATTAATAAAACAAGGCAGGAAGAAGTGAGTAACCAAGCCACATCGGCAGGTACGATTTGATCTGTAGTGCCAAATTCGAAGCGTTTGGCGGCATTTGGCGTAATCTCGGGCCATAGGATAGCGGCAATGGCGACGCAGGTTATGACAGCGAAAGAAATGATCCAGCGTTTTTCTATTTTCATCAGAATTTATATTTAACCCTATTTTTATAGGGGTCAAATATAAATAAAAACAATTATAATTTTAGCAACCCATATAAAAAATGGGGTATATTGAGATGTTTAATCATTTTTAAACAAAAAGAGTAGTGTGGTTATAATTTTAAGCCAAAACGAATTCCTTTCTGCTTTAGGATGTAGTATCTTTATAGCCTAATTTTTTTAACGCATAATTTAATTCTATTTAAATGGATATAACTGGTTTATTCAGGCCTTTCAACCTGAAATCGTTGTCAATTAAAAATCGTATTGTAATGGCTCCCATGACGCGTTCTTTTTCTCCTGATGGTATTCCGACAGCAGCTGTTGCGGAATATTACACCAAGCGGGCGGCAGGAGATGTGGGTTTGATATTATCAGAGGGTACGGTAATCGATCGGATATCGTCTTCCAATGATGCTAACATTCCCCGTTTTCATGGAGAAAAGGCATTAGCGGGATGGCAAAAAGTTATTAACGATGTGCATACTGCCGGTGGTGCTATGGGACCTCAAATTTGGCATATGGGTATTATGGCGGATCATCATTCCGGATGGATTCCTGAAGGGCCCTTTGAAGGGCCTTCAGGATTGCTCTCTGCAGAAGTGAAAAAAGGAGTTGCAATGACCGAAGCAGATATCGAAGCTACCGTTAAGGCGTATGGAGCATCTGCCGCTGCCGCAAAGCGACTGGGATTTGACTGTGTGGAAATCCATGGCGCGCATGGTTATCTTATCGATCAGTTTTTCTGGGAAAAAACCAATATCAGAACAGACGGTTATGGCGGAAAAACCCTGGAGGCCCGTAGTCGTTTTGCTATTGAAGTAATTAAAGAGGTCCGTAGGCAGGTAGGCGAAGATTTTACAATCATCATCCGGTTGTCACAGTGGAAACCATCGGATTATAACAGTAAATTAGCCAAAACACCACAAGAGATGGAAGCCTGGCTGGCTCCAATGGTGGCTGCAGGAGTGGATATTTTCCATTGTTCCCAAAGACGATTTTGGGAGCCTGAATTTGAGGGAAGTGACCTCAATTTTGCGGGCTGGGCGAAAAAGATCACCGGGCAGCCTACAATAACTGTAGGTTCTGTTGGGCTTACCGGAGACTTTACCGCTGCTTTTCAGGGAGAAAGTTCCGAACCGAGTTCACTGGAAGAATTGGTACGCCGTTTTGACCGGGGAGATTTTGACCTGGTTGCTGTAGGGCGTCCTTTATTGGCGGATCCGGAATGGGTGAAGAAAATCGAACAAGGCAGAACAAATGAGCTGAAAGGGTTTACGAAAGATGCCCTGATGAAATTGGTATAGCTACAACTACTAATACTGTTTATAAGAGCTGCCCGTAAGGGCAGCTCTTTTTATGTAAATAAATTAAAAATCTAATTTATTTGGAAGATTTTATCGGTTAAATTTTTATATAATTGCAAAAAATAACCAATTCTAAATTATTTTATGAAAAAAATTACGCTTATTGCATTGCTTTTAGTGACCGGGCTTACTGTGGCTCAGAAGATGAAAGTTGTTTCCGGAGATTATAAATTCCTGAATGGCCAAAAAGAACTGAACATTGCCTTTGATTACAGCGCGGTAAAATTAATGAAAGAGAATGTCTCTAATGCAGAGTATGTTGCGGAAAGAGTGGCAGATCTCAACAAAAAAAGTAAAGGCAATGGGGACATCTGGAAGAAAAGATGGGATTCAGCTCCTGAGCAAATCTGGAACCTGAAATTTCTGGAGTTATTTTCCAAATACTATGGTAATGAGAAAGATGTAACGATCCAGGAAGGCCTTACCAGTGCAAAATATACTTTACAGGTAAAAATCGTTTGGCTCTATCCGGGATGGGATGCCGGTGTAATGAAGCAGCATGCTAAAGTGACACTGAACTACAAATTTGTGGAAACAGCCAATACAAGTAAAGTGCTATTGGAAATCAATAGTGAAGAAGCTCCCGGAGACCAATGGGGCAACAATTATAGCAATGAAAGCAGGATTGGGGAAGGATTTGCTAAATCGGCAAAATCTTTAGCGAAAGAAATTGTGAAAAAAGCCTATAAATAAAAGCTTGTTATTTATTACAAAGCGCCCTTATTGGGCGCTTTTTTCGTTATTGAGGATGTACGCCATATTGCGTATAACATTATCGTGTTTTTTGACAAAAGGATTTTCTTCATCCCACACATATCCGGCTAATACGGCACATATTTTTCGTTTGACATCTGGATTTTCCGGCTTGTGGAAAAATAAGGTTTGCAGGTTGCCTGTATACCATTCTTTTACATAGGTAGCGAAAACATTGACTCCCCGGCGCATGTATTCGGTATATTCGGTATCCCAGTCTACAGCTTCACCATTCAACTCACGTAGGAATAATTTGGCAGACAGCAGTCCTGATTCTGTGGCGAAACATACCCCGGAAGAGAAAACCGGATCGAGGAACTCCGAACTATTCCCGGTTAAGGTATAGCCAGGGCCGCAAAGTCGGGTTACCGAACACGAATAGTTTTCTATTTTATGTGGGGTGAACAGAAAATCAATTCCCTCGAAGCGATCCCGGTAAAAATCAGATCGGTTAATGACTGCTTTCAATGCTTCGGCAGTATCGGGCGAAAGGGTATTAATAAATGCCGTAGGGCCCACTACACCGATACTGGTTGTGCCATTGGAAAAAGGAATGACCCATAGCCAGACTTTAGTTTCTAAAATATCAAAGGAAATGAGCGTGCCTTCGGTTCCTGCGGGACGCTTGCTGTCGATCACATGGGCAAATAAAGAGGAGTTCTCCGGAATTGAGGAAGGCGCATCCAATTGTAGCAGGCGGGGCAATACCCGGCCATAACCACTGGAATCAATGATGAATTTGGCTGAAATTTGTTTTAGAGTACCTTCTTTATCGCTCACAGTAATTATAGAGGAAGTTCCATTAAAGACCACATCCAGGACTTCGGTTTCAAATTCGAGATCAATTCCTTTCCGGATGATTTCCTGTGCCAGTGTATTGTCAAAATCAGCCCGGGGTACCTGCCATGTCCAGTTCCAGCCTTCGGTAAATTTATCGCTGAAATCAAAGAGGCAGACTTCATTGCCACGGATAAATCGGGCACCGAATTTCTTCTCGAAATTTTGAGCCATCAGGCAGTCCAGCAAACCCGCTGCTTCATAATGTTCCATCGACCTCGGGATCAGGCTTTCGCCGATGACAAAGCGTGGGAATTTTGTCTTTTCCACCACCTTTACGGAGGCATTATTTTTATGGAGGTAACCAGCAGCAACACAACCGGATGGTCCCGCTCCAATTATCAGTACATCAACACTTTCCTGTATCATAGTCAACTTTTTTGGGATGCCTTAAAATAATCTTAATATTATAGTACATTTGCAGGGTCAAATTAACTACAATAATTTCAAATTAAAAATTAATTATTTCCCCTATAAATATACTGTGCTGAATGAATACAATTAATGAATATTTAAACCTAAACGATTTTAAATCAATCATTTTTAATAGTAAAGGTATAACAGTCAGTGAGGACGTTTTAAAAAGGGTAAGTGAAAGTTTCGATTTTTTAAAAGAATTCTCTGCGAATAAAGTCATCTATGGTGTCAATACCGGCTTTGGCCCAATGGCTCAATACCGCATCCGGGATGAAGATCGGATCCAGTTGCAATATAACCTGATCCGCAGCCATGCTTCGGGTACCGGGAATCCATTGAATCCTTTATTTGTCAAGTCGTCTATACTGGCACGATTGAATACGCTGTCCCTTGGTAATTCGGGAGTACATCCTTCCGTGATCCACCTGATGGCAGCATTTATCAACCGTGATATTACACCATTAATTTTTGAACATGGCGGAGTAGGCGCCAGTGGGGACTTAGTACAATTGGCACATTTGGCATTAACGCTTATCGGAGAAGGGGAAGTGTTCTATAAAGGAGAACGAACGGCTACAAAAGCCGTATTTGAAAAAGAAAACCTACAGCCTATTGCGGTGGAAATACGGGAAGGCCTCGCCTTGATGAATGGTACCTCCGTAATGACCGGAATTGGAATCGTAAACCATCATAATGCAGAAAAATTAGTTAAATGGTCGATCCAGTTCTCTGCTGCGATTAATGAAATCGTAAAAGCCTATGATGATCATTTATCATTTGAATTAAACACCACCAAAAGGCATAAAGGACAACAGCAAATTGCAGAAAGGATGCGAAATCATCTTTCAGACAGTAAGCTGATCCGTAAAAGGGCAGATCATTTATATACGGGAGCCAATACTGAGGCTATTTTTAAGGAAAAAGTACAGGAGTATTATTCCCTGCGTTGTGTCCCTCAGATTTTAGGCCCGGTTTTGGATACCATCACAGCTGTAGGTGAAGTTTTGGAAAATGAAATCAATTCGGCTAACGATAATCCGATTATTGATGTAAAAAATAAACAAGTATACCACGGGGGGAATTTTCACGGGGATTACATTTCCCTGGAGATGGACAAATTGAAAATTGTTATTACCAAACTGACGATGCTGGCAGAGCGGCAATTGAATTATTTGCTGAATTCAAAAATCAATGAGATCCTGCCGCCATTTGTTAACCTGGGTACACTGGGATTCAATTTTGGGATGCAGGGTGTACAGTTTACGGCGACCTCTACCACAGCGGAAAATCAGATGCTTTCTAACCCGATGTACGTACACAGTATTCCGAATAATAATGATAATCAGGATATTGTAAGCATGGGTACGAATGCAGCCGTTATCACGGGCAAAGTAATCGAAAATGCATTTGAAGTGCTGGCGATTGAGTTAATTACCATTGTACAGGCTATAGATTATTTGGATTACAAAGATGAAATTGCCTCTGAGACACGCAAATTATATGATGCGGTGCGAAAAATCATTCCCGAATTTAAAGAAGATCAGGTGATGTATCCTTTTGTGCAACAGGTGAAGGATTACCTGATTAATAATTAAGAAATACAATTTAACTATGAAATGTGCATTAGTAACAGGGGGTTCAAGAGGGATCGGAAGTGCCATTTGCCAAAAACTGGCCATAGATACCGATTACCATATCCTGATCAACTACCAGGCTAATAAAGAAGCCGCAGCAGCAACCCTGGAAGCGGTTATAGCCAATGGGAATACAGGAGAACTCCTACAGTTTGATGTTGCCGATGGTGCAGCAGTAAAAACTGTTTTAACCCAATGGCAGGAAGCGAATCCTGAGGCTGTAGTAGAAGTAATTGTTAATAATGCCGGCATTACACGGGATGGCCTTTTTATGTGGATGGAACCTGAGGATTGGTCAGCGGTAATCAATACCAGCCTGAATGGCTTTTATAATGTAACTAATTTCTTTATCCAGAAGATGCTTCGGAATAAATATGGGCGGATTGTAAATTTAGCCTCTGTTTCCGGAGTAAAAGGTACTGCGGGGCAAACGAATTATTCCGCTGCCAAAGGAGCAATCGTAGGGGTTACCAAAGCCCTGGCGCAAGAAGTTGCCAAACGGAATATTACGGTAAATGCAGTAGCACCGGGATTTATAAAATCAGATATGACAAGCCAACTGGATGAAAAAGAACTGGTAAAACTGGTTCCATTGAACCGGTTTGGCGAAGCGGAAGAAGTAGCGGATCTCGTTAGTTTTTTAGTTTCGAAAAAAGCCTCCTATATTACTGGAGAAGTAATTAATATCAATGGAGGAATATATTCTTAAATACGATCAGTAGCACAGGGATTACTATGGAAAGGAGAGTAGTTATTACAGGTATGGGGATTTATTCCTGCATCGGGACTTCACTGGATGAGGTTACGCAATCGTTACAACAGGGAAAGTCGGGAATAGGCTATGATGCAGAACGCAAAGAATTTGGTTTTCGTTCGGCACTGACCGGAATGGTGCCCAAACCCGACCTGAAAAACCTTTTGAGCCGAAGACAGCGCATCAGCATCGGAGAGGAAACGGAATATGCCTATATGGCAACATTACAGGCTTTGGAACAAGCGGAAATCGATGATGCATTTTTGGACCACAACGAAGTAGGGATAATGTACGGCAACGATAGCGTTTCCAAAGCAATTATCGAAGCTACGGATATTGTCAGGGAAAAAAAGGATACGGCTTTAATCGGTTCCGGAGCGATATTCAAATCCATGAATTCTACTGTAACCATGAACCTGTCTACGATTTTCAGGCTCAAAGGGATCAATATGACCATTAGTGCCGCTTGTGCCAGTGGTTCTCACGCAATTGGGATGGGATACCACCTGATCAAAAGCGGATTACAGGATCTTATAATTTGTGGTGGCGCACAGGAAATTAATAAATATGCCATGAGCAGCTTTGATGGTCTTGGGGTTTTTTCCCCGGATGAAGCTGTTCCGGAAAAAGCATCGCGCCCTTTTGATGCGAGCCGTAATGGCCTTATTCCAAGTGGTGGTGGTGCTACCTTGGTTCTGGAAAGTTATGAGTCGGCGCTAAAAAGAGGGGTGCCTATCCTGGGCGAAGTAATCGGTTATGGCTTTTCTTCGAATGGCGGGCATATTTCTACACCCAATGTCGAAGGACCGGCACATGCCATGCAGAAAGCGCTGGATCAGGCAGGAATTCAGGCATCAGATGTGGATTATATCAATGCTCATGCGACCTCTACTCCTGTAGGTGATGAAAATGAAGCGAAGGCTATCTTTGAAATTTTCGGAAAAAGCAACCCCTATGTGAGTTCTACAAAATCAATGACCGGGCATGAATGCTGGATGGCGGGTGCCAGTGAAGTCATCTATTCTTTACTGATGATGCAGCATAATTTCATCGCTCCTAATATAAATTTGGAGGTTCCAGATGCTGACTCACAGAAATTAAATATTGCCCGAACGACCATTACTAAAGAAATTAATATATTTTTGTCGAATTCTTTCGGATTTGGGGGGACTAATTCCGCATTAATAGTAAAAAAGTTTAAGTAGAATGGACAAAGCAGCAATAATAACGACAATAAATGAGTTTCTGATCGATGAATTTGAAGTGGATGGTGCGACGATAAGCCCAGAAGCCATTTTAAAAGATACATTAGGACTTGATAGCCTGGATTATGTGGACCTGGTGGTGACTGTAGAATCTAATTTCGGGGTAAAACTTGGAGAGGCCGATTTTGTTGGGATCGCTACATTCCAGGATTTCTATGATCTCATAGAGAATAAAATTAAAAGTAAAACAGCGTAGCATTCATTTCCGTAATCCTACTCATTATAACATCAGACCTGTTGTGTTTTTTTTAAACGAACAGGTCTGTAACTTTATAAACAGTTAATACACAATACAAATGAGCAAGTGGGACGGTAAGTCAAAGGGTACCGTTTTGGGGTACAGAATATTTGTTTTTTGCATCAAAAACCTGGGTATCCGGACAGCCTACTTCATGCTGTACTTTGTAGCGTGTTACTATTTCCTGTTTCTCACAAAAAGCAACCGGGCGATGTACTATTATTTTAAGGAACGCCTCGGTTATTCTTCATTTAAAGCCCGGAAAATGGTGTACAATAGTTATTATACTTTTGGGCAGACACTCATTGATAAAACGGCGCTTTCTGCGGGCTTACGCAATCAGTTTACTTATGAGTTTGATGGGATTGAAAACCTGAGAAAGCTGTTGTCTGAAAAAAAGGGTGGCGTATTAATCAGTGCGCACATTGGTAATTTTGAGATAAACGAATATTTCTTTAATGATATTGATTCGGAACTCCAGATTAATGTGGTTACCACAGATAATGAACATCGTGCTATAAAGGAATACCTCGAAAGTATTTCCAAGGAACCCAATGCTAAATTCATTATCCTACAGGAAGATATGTCTCATATCTTTGAAATTAACAATGCCTTGGCCAATAATGAACTGGTGTGTTTTACCGGAGACCGTTATTTTGAAGGGACAAAATCACTGACCGCAGATTTTTTAGGCAAAGAAACTACATTTCCAGCCGGCCCTTTCCTGATTGCTTCACGGTTGCGCGTTCCTGTGGTTTTTGTATATGTGATGAAAGAACCGAAGATGCATTACCACCTGTATGCGAGGGTAGCAGAAGTCAGCCACAGAAATGAAAAAGAATTATTGAAAACCTATATAAAAAGCATCGAATTTATGTTAAGCCGTTACCCATTACAATGGTTTAACTATTTTGATTTCTGGAATGCTTTTCCACAGGATAAAAAATAGCCCGAAGTACTAATCAATTCCGGTTCCCGCAATAGGGTAGCCCAAACGAATGCTTTATGGAAGAATTTGATGCGATTATCATTGGTTCGGGGGCTGGAGGTCTTTCCACAGCCTTATGCCTGGCACGGGCCGGACAAAAAGTAATAGTACTGGAACAACATAGCGTTCCCGGTGGATGGTGCCATAGCTTCACGCTAAATGGGCAACGTTTTAGTCCCGGGGTTCATTATATCGGATTATTGGATGAAGGGGCTTCAACAAGCGAACTTTACAAAGGATTGGGTGTTGCGAATGACCTGGTTTTTTTCAGGATGAATCCAAATGGCTATGATCATTGCCGGATTAATTCGGAACGGTTCGATTTTCCGGCAGGAATTGAAAACTTACAGGCGGGCCTGATTGAAAAATTTCCCCACGAAGAAAAGAATATTAAAGAATACCTGACCCTGATTAAAAGGGTAAACCGGGAGCTACAGCTGATTCCAACCTTAAAAGGGCTTTGGCAAAAGATCACTGTGCCTTTCCGGACTAAACATTTTGGGAAGTTTGCCCTTTTCAGCCTTAAGAGGGTAGTGGATTGGCACATTAAAGACCCAATGTTAAAGGCAGTACTGAATGCGCAGTGTGGCGATCATGGATTGCCTCCCAAACGGGCCAGCTTTCCAGTGCACTGTTCGGTAATGAATCATTACCTGGAAGGCGGTTTTTATCCCATGGGCGGTGGCAGCGGAATCGTCAAAGCGATGACCAAACAAATCAAACGTCATGGAGGAACGATCCGGACGAATCAAACAGTTTCCAGGATATTAGTCGAAAATAATACGGCCTATGGTGTGGAACTGGCGAATGGCACCCAGATAAAAGCGAAGGTAATTGTCTCCAATACCGATCCAACCAATACGTACCTGAAACTGGTAGGCAAAGATAAGATTAGTAAAAAACTGGCCAGGCGACTGGAGAAAACAAAATACTCGGTGACTTCCCTGATCCTCTTCCTGACACTGGAGATGGATGTAACACAGGCGGGAATCGATTCGGGAAATGTATGGTATTTCAAGGATGAACATACCGATGCACATTTTGAGACCCTGATGCAACCCGATATTTTAGAAGGTGATGAGTTTCCTGCTTTTTTCTTAAGCTGTACTACGCTCAAAGATCCGGTAAGTTACAACGGGCGATACCATAATTTTGAAGTGGTGACCTATGTTGATTATGATAGTTTTTCCGCATTTCATGCATTGGAGGAATATCACTCTCCCGAGTATCATGTTTTTAAGGAAAAAATCATTGCAAAATTTATGAACAGCATCAGTAAAATTATACCCGGATCCCGGGATCATGTGGTTTATGCGGAGTTGGGAACACCAAAAACCAATGAATTCTATATTAATTCCACCCGGGGAAATGTATATGGAACCGAAAAAACCTTACAGCAGATAGGCCCTTTTGCCTATAAAAATAAAAGTGAAATTGACAACCTCTTCCTTTGTGGTGCAAGTACGTTGTCTCATGGCGTTACCGGCGCAACCTATTCCGGGCTGGAAGCTGCGGCAAGGATATTGAATTGCAAATCAAGTGACCTGATACTGAAAGATGACAATCAGAAAATCCGGATTTACGATGCAGAAGATCCTGCGGGCTGGGATGCATTCATCCATCAGAAAAGGGAAGATAAACAACGGAACTTTAAAGAAGCAAAATTTAATTAGCCTACAATTTCAGTATATTTTATATTTGCCTTTAGCATAAAACCAGCACAATGAAAAAGGTCCTCGTCATTCATTATTCTCAATCCGGGCAGCTTTCTGAGATTGCAGCAACTATCGCGGCACCTCTTGTGGAATGTCCGGAAATACAGGTGGATTTCCATCAAATTGAACCCGAAAAGCCTTTTCCTTTTCCCTGGACAAAAGCCACTTTTTTTGATGCTTTTCCAGAGTCCTTCCTGCAGGAACCGGTCGCATTGCAATCCGTTCCCGAAAAGATACGGAACACAAAGTATGATTTGGTTCTATTGGCGTATCAGGTTTGGTTTTTATCCCCCTCCATTCCTGTCAATTCTTTTCTGAAGAGCCCGGAAGCCAAAATACTACTTCAGGATACCCCGGTCGTTACCATTATTGGTTGCCGGAACATGTGGGCACTGGCCCAGGAAAAAGTAAAACGTTTATTGCAGGATACTGGCGCCAGGCTCAAAGGCAATATCGTATTAATCGATAGGGCGGGCAATCTGGTGAGTGTGATTACAATTGTAGACTGGATGTTCTCCGGGATAAAGAAAAAGTACCTTGGGATTTTTCCATTACCGGGTGTATCGGATAAAGATATCCGGGAATCCTCCCGTTTTGGGAAAACCATTCTCACTACTTTGCTTCAGGAGGATCTGGATTCGCTCCAGCCTAAATTGGTCGCGCAGGATGCGGTTTATGTTAGCCCTTATCTGGTTAGCGTGGATCGTAAAGGCAATATGATATTTGATAAATGGTCGACCTTTATTAAAAAAAGAAAAAATACACGGGCAGGCTGGCTCAATGTGTTTTATGTGTATTTGTTTCTTGCAATTTGGATAATCTCACCAATAGTCTATATCTTGCACATTCTTATCACACCATTGGTATACAGAAAAAGAAAAAAAGAAGTGAAATACTATCAGGGTGTTTGACGTTACATTATAAGGAGATTTAATTGAATTATGTTGGAAGTTTATATTACAAAAGCTGGAAAGTACCTGCCGAATGAGGCGGTTTCGAATGATGAGATGGAAGATTTTCTGGGATTAATTAATGGCACTGCTTCAAAAGCAAGGCGTATTATCCTGAGGAATAATGGGATTACTTCCCGCTATTATGCTTTAGACAAAGCAGGGACGATTACGCATAATAATGCGCAGTTGACCCATAATGCTATTGAAACCCTTTATGATAGTAGCTTTTCAAAAAAAGATGTGGAATTGCTGTCGTGTGGAACATCCACGCCAGATCATCTTTTGCCCTCCCACGCCGCTATGGTACACGGATTAATGAAAAATCATTCGATAGAGCTTAATTCTTCAACCGGTGTCTGTTGTGCGGGAATGAATTCCCTAAAATTTGGTTACTTGTCTGTAAAATCGGGCAATACAAAAAATGCAATCTGTACGGGATCAGAACGGGTTTCCACCTGGATGCTCGCCCAGAAATTTGATAATGAAATAATCAACTTAAAAAATCTGGAAGAACAGCCGATTGTCGCTTTTAAGAAAGATTTCTTACGCTGGATGTTATCGGATGGTGCGGGAGCCTTGCTGCTCGAAAACCAGCCTAAGGGAGATTTGTCCCTTAGAATTGAATGGATGGAAGCTTTTTCCTATGCTTATGAACTGGAAGCCTGTATGTATGCCGGTGGTGATAAACTCGAAAATGGGGAGCTAAAACCCTGGAGTGACTACCATCCGGATCAATGGCTGACTGAGTCTATTTTTGCAATCAAGCAGGATGTTAAAATCTTAGATAAAAATATATTGGAAAAGGGCGCACTCAGTATGAAAGATGCCCTTGATAAAAATAAGGTTGCTGCTGAAGCAATTGATTATTTCCTGCCGCATGTATCCTCCAACTATTTTGTTGCCGGACTCGATGCAGCACTAAAAGAAAGGAATGTTGAAATTCCGAGGGAAAAATGGTTTATGAACCTGAATAAGGTAGGAAATGTAGGTTCGGCATCGATATATCTGATGCTGGAAGAACTGATGCATTCCGGCAAGTTACAGAAAGGGCAGAAAATTTTATTATCTGTGCCCGAGAGTGGCAGGTTTTCTTATGCTTATGCCTATTTAACCGTGTGCTAATATGGAATCCTTAATAAGCCAGTACGAACTTGAAAAACTGATCCCGCAAAAGAAACCTTTTGTGATGGTCGGGCAGCTTTTTGCGTATGCAGAAGATAATCTGGTATCGGGATTTCAGATACTCGAAGAGAATATTTTTTCTGAAAACGGCTATTTTTCGGAATCCGGGATTATAGAGCATATGGCGCAGTCTGTGGCACTGCATACCGGGTATACCTTTTTTCTCAGGCAGGAAGAAACACCCACAGGATATATTGGATCGATCAAGGATATCGAAATTATAACGCTACCCAAAGTAGGTAGCCAACTGGTTACCACTGTGAAAATTATTCAGGAGTTTATGGGCATCACACTGGTAGAAATAAATGTACACCAGGATGATAGTGTAATCGCCAAAGGCAGTATGAAAACTGTATTGGCAAAATAATTGCGTATGACTACGAGTATCGACATACAGCTTTTCCTTCCGCATCGCGCTCCGATGCTCATGGTTGATTGTATTATTGAAATTGGTTGTGAAGCGGTAATCACACAATTCACAATTGAGGGCGATAATATTTTTGTACAAAACGGCTTTTTTTCCGAAACCGGGATGATTGAAAATGCCGCACAAACCTGCTCTTCTATTGTTGCCCAAAGTTTTTTTGCAGAAGGAGATGTAGAGAATAAAGAGCGGCTTAATGTATTGGGATTTATAAGTACGATTAAAACCCTTACGATATATGGATTACCGCCCGTAAATGAGACTATCGTGACAAAATCCACCCTGATCTCAAAATACGATGCGGAACATTATACGACCTGCCTGATGGACTGTAAAACCTATTTGGGGACGCAGCTGCTGATGAAAGGCGAGATTAACTTATTTATTCAGGAAAAAAGCAATGAAAAAGAACGAAGTACCACAGGATAAAAGCAGCCTTTCCGCGATTAATATGAAAGAATTATGCTATGCTACCGATGAAAACGGAAATTATACTACTGCTTTAAGTGAAGGATGGGAACCAAAAACCATAGCCTTGACCAATGCGATGGAAGATATTAACGAACGTATCGCTGCTGCAAAAATACAAGTGCAACAGGGGAAAATCAGCCCGATTGCGTATTATATGGAACTCCATAAAATGGATATTGGAATTTTAGCCAGTTATGTCGGAAAATGGCAATGGCAGGTAAAACGACATTTTAAACCATCCGTATTCCAAAAACTAAGCGGGAAAGTACTACAGCAATATGCTACCACATTTGGAATTACGGTAGCCGAATTAAAAAATAGCACGACAAACTAATGCAGTTGGATTTCACACACCATCAATCAGCACACTGTGAGAATGGTGTCGCTTCCAATCTCTTAAAAAATAACGGGCTTGCCATCAGTGAACCGATGGTTTTCGGAATTGGCTCGGGCCTCTTTTTTGTATACTTACCTTTTATCAAAGTCAATCATGCTCCCGCAATTAGTTACCGGCCATTACCGGGAATGATCTTCAATCGTATGGCACGGCGTTTAGGGATTACAATAAAGCGGCAGAAATTTGGTTCTGAAGAAAAAGCAAGCCGTGCGCTTAATGAAAAACTTGACGAAAAAATACCCGTAGGCTTACAGGTAGGCGTGTACAACCTGACCTATTTTCCTGACGAATACCGTTTCCATTTTAATGCACACAATCTCGTAGTCTATGGAAAAGAGGGGGATAACTACCTCATTAGTGATCCGGTTATGCAGACCGTAACAACTTTAACGACCGAAGAACTCAATCGTGTCCGGTTTGCAAAAGGTGCTTTTGCTCCCAAAGGGCAGTTGTATTACCCGATTCATATTCCAAAGGATATCGATTATAAAAAGGCAATTCATAAAGCCATTCGCCAAACGTGTCGCGATATGCTGGCACCAGTTCCTATTGTAGGGGTTAGAGGGATAAAATTTGTGGCGCGGCAGATCCGGAAATGGCCTGTAAAATATGGGAATAAAAAAGCCAATCATTACCTGGCGCAAATGGTACGGATGCAGGAAGAAATTGGTACTGGCGGCGGCGGATTCCGTTTTATCTATGCGGCATTTTTGCAGGAAGCTTCCGTGTTGCTACACAATGAACAGTTGAATATCCTTTCTGCAGAAATGACTGCAATAGGGGATTCCTGGCGTGATTTTGCCGTTCAGGCTTCACGGGTATATAAAAACAGAAGCGCGCAAACAGATGTATACAATACACTTGCGGATCAGTTGCTGGATATTGCCAATCGGGAAGAAGTATTTTTCAAGAAATTACGAAAAGCAATTTAAGGTATGGGAAATGCGATAATAGAAATACAATCCCTTACCAAACAATATAAAGGGGCAACATTGCTTTCGGTAGATAATTTATCGCTGGATATTCCTACGGGAGCTATTTTTGGGCTATTGGGACCGAATGGAGCCGGAAAGACCACCTTGATTTCCATGCTTTGCGGATTACTCAAGCCCACTTCGGGTTCTTTTACTATTAAAGGCATGAACTACCGTAAAAACGCCGCAACAATCAAGAAAATTATTGGTGTTGTACCTCAGGAATATGCTTTGTACCCCACATTGACTGCAAGGGAAAACCTGATGTATTTTGGGAGCATGTATGGCCTGAGTGGTCGCGACCTGAAACAAAAAGTAGCCAACAGCCTCGACTATCTGGGCTTGTTAAAATTTGCAGACCATAGAATAGATACCTATTCCGGAGGAATGAAAAGGCGAATCAACCTGATTGCCGGTATTTTACACCAACCGGATGTTTTGTTTTTAGACGAGCCGACTGTTGGCGTAGATGTACAATCCAAGAATGTGATCATCGACTACCTGAAAAAAATAAACGAAGAAGGAACAACCATTATTTACACCTCGCACCATTTGATGGAAGCACAGGATTTTTGTACGGAAATTGCAATCATTGAAGCCGGGAAAATCTTTGCCAAAGGCACTCCTGAAAGCCTGGTGGCTGCCACGCCCGGAACCCGGAACCTCGAAGAAGTATTTATTTCATTAATCGGAAAAGAACTGCGCGACGATGTATAAACTCTGGATGTCCATAAAAAAAGAAATGTTGCTGCTCCTTCGGGATATGGGCGGGCTTGTGATTTTGTTTGTGATGCCTTTGGTGCTCATTATTACAATAACACTGATCCAGGATAGTACATTTAAAACGGTCAACGATACTAAAATACCCATCTTGCTGGTGGATAATGACAAAGGGGAAGTGTCGAAAGTAATCAGTGCAAACCTCAATGCCAGTAATTCCTTTGAAATGATCCACACACTGGACGGGCAGTCTGTAACCGAAAGCATGGCGCGGGAACAGGTATTTAAAGGAAAATACCAACTTGCGATAATCATCCCGGAAAAATTAAGCAGTGATTTACAGGCCAAAGTCAACCAGAATGTCGATAAGATTGTCGCGGGTTTTGGTATTGGCGATACTGCTGTAGTCGCCCAGCCCAAAGCGGTGATTGGCCACAAAGAAGTAAAACTCTATTTTGATCCGGCAGCACAGTCCACATTTAAGAATGCTGTGAAAAGTACTATTGATAAAATGATTTCGCAGATTGAAACCCAATCGGTATATGCCGCTTTCCGGGAACAGCTTGGCGAAGAAGAAACCGCTTTCCAGCAGGAGAGTTTTATCAGCTTTCGCGAAATCATTCCCCGTATTAACGACAAAGAAGTTACTCCCAATTCCACCCAGCATAATGTGCCTGCATGGACACTTTTTGCAATATTTTTTATTGTGATTCCACTTTCCATTAATATTGTAAAAGAGAAGAATCAGGGAACGCTTGTCCGGCTGCGGACAAATCCGGTCTCCTACGCTACTGTAATTGCCGGAAAAACGATCACTTTTCTTATTATCTGTATGATCCAGTTTTACCTGATGGTAGCAGTGGGTGTATTTCTTTTCCCTCATATTGGGTTACCAGAATTATCGGTTAAAGGAATCTTAGGACTGATGAGCATTGTGGCTTTCTTTTCAGGGTTTGCAGCCATAGGTTTCGGAATACTTTTGGGAACCATAGCCAAGACACAAGAACAGTCAGCTCCGTTTGGCGCGACTTCCGTAGTGGTACTCGCTGCAATAGGCGGTGTATGGGTTCCTGTATTCGCCATGCCAAAAATCATGCAGATTATAGCGGTAGCCTCTCCGATGAATTGGGGGCTTAACGCATTTTATGATGTGATTCTCCGGAATGCATCCTTTATTGATATTGTCCCGGAACTGCTTTATTCAGTAATGTTCTTCGTGGCAATGATTACAATTTCACTATTTTACGATGAAAAGAAAAGAGCACTATAACGAGGCGACACACCTTACCGTATCGGAAGAAATCCGCGTGCGTTTCAATGAAACAGATCCGTTGGGTATCGTCTGGCATGGCTATTACATCACTTATTTTGAAGATGGCAGGGAAGCTTTTGGACGAAAACATGGTATTTCTTATTTGGATATTCATAAAAGCGGTTATACCACACCGATTGTAAAATCAACCTGCGAGCATAAACTGCCACTACGCTATGGTGACGTCATGCGTATAGAAACAGCAATCGTAGATACACCTGCGGCAAAAATCATATTTCGTTTTACGATTTATAACGGAAATAATGAGGTGGCCTGCATTGGGGAAACAATTCAGGTTTTCCTGGACAGTGAAGGTACTTTGTCGTTGAATATCCCGCCTTTTTATGAGGAATGGAAACGTAAAGTGGGATTGCTAAAATAAAGAATATAGAAGGTTCACTTTCGTATAGGAGTGTCAAATTAAAATCAATACCGGAATGCCAAAAGAAGTTTTTATCACCGAAACCAATATCATCTCTCCCTTGGGATTTGATGTGGCTGCGAATATTCAGCATATAGAACAGCGGATTTCCGGCGTGCGCCAGCACCAGGATTTCCGGTTTTCACCAGATCCTTTTTTCGGGGCATTGATTGATCCTGCAGCACGCGATACTGCCTTTTCGGCTTTATCTGCTACTACTGAATATACGCCATTGGAAAAAATGCTGATCCTGGCTTTACACCCTATAGTAAAAACAATTCCAGGCCCTAAAACAGCACTTATAATCTCCACAACCAAAGGAAATATATCCGTTTTGGCAGGTCAGCATGATACCGTTCCGCCTCAGGCATACCTACAACATTTGGCGCATACTGTGGGTGCCTTTTTTAAATTCCAGACTACACCGATTGTGATTTCAAATGCATGTGTTTCGGGGATTTTAGCGGTAGCTACAGCACAGCGGCTTATAGCAACAGGAAGGTATGATGATGCCTATGTGATCAGTGGCGATGAATTTTCTGAATTTGTATTTTCGGGATTTTCCTCTTTTCAGGCTTTGAGTGATGCACCCTGCAAACCCTATTCCCTACACCGTACCGGACTGAATCTGGGAGAAGCGGCAGCAGCAGTTTATATTACTGCTGATCCGGCATTAAAGCAGGACGGAGCTGTGAAAATCATTGGAACAGGAGCGATTAATGATGCGAATCATATTTCAGGCCCTTCACGAACGGGGGAAGGATTGTACCGTAGTATTGAAAATGCACTACAGGAAGCAAAAATCCCAGCAACAGCTCTTGATTATATTAGTGCTCATGGTACTGCAACGTTGTATAATGACGAGATGGAAGCCATTGCCTTTAACCGCCTGGGAATTAGCAGCATGCCAGTGAATAGCTTTAAAGGCTATTATGGGCATACGCTTGGTGCTTCCGGACTGCTGGAAACAATACTGGCGATGGCTTCAGCCAAACAGAACCGACTTTTTGAATCTTTGGGATACGATGAATCGGGTGTTTCAGTACCACTGAATGTGATTACCGAACATCGCGAACAAAACATAAATTATTTCCTAAAAACCGCTTCTGGTTTTGGGGGCTGCAATACAGCAGTTATCTTTGAAAAAATATAAATCTGTGGCATTGACAACTTATATTACATCCTATTGTTCTATTTTGGATAATACTTTGACCTTAAATGGGGAAACGGTGTGGACTTCGGACACGCCCCTCTTTGCCGATTTTTCGAAAAAAGCGTATCAGCATCTGGAACTGCAGTATCCTAAATTTTTTAAGATGGATGCGTTGAGCAAGCTGGCTTTTTTGGCTTCCGAATTGCTACTCACAACATTACCGGGAAATACCTATGAAGGTACTACGGCCCTCCTGTTCTCCAATAGGTCATCGAGTTTAGATACGGATATGAAATACCAGCAGTCTATTGCTGACAAAAAGGAATATTACCCAAGCCCGGCGGTATTTGTATATACCCTGCCGAATATTGGAATGGGGGAAATTAGCATTAGGAATGGGCTGAAAAGTGAAAATTCTTTCTTTATATTTGAGGCATTCAATTCCGAATTTATGACCAATTATGCCAATCTGCTGATCGAAACCGGAAAAGCAACAGCCGTTTTATGTGGCTGGGTAGAATTGTATCAGGAAGAATATCGGGCTTTTATGTACCTGGTTTCAAAAGAGGGCATCAAAATACACAATCAGGAAAATTTAGAAAATTTATATAATCGATAATTATTTATGGAAGCTTTAAAATCAGAATTAAAAGAAAAGATCATTACGGTATTGAACCTCGAGGATATTAATGCCGCGGAAGTAAATGATGACGATGCACTTTTTGGGGACGGAATGGGATTGGATTCTATCGATGCATTGGAGCTTATCGTAATGTTGGATAAAGATTATGGCATCAAATTGCGTGATCCGAAAGAAGGGAAATCGATTTTCCAGTCCATCAATACTATGGCTGCTTATATAACAGAACACAGAACAAAATAAGAAATGAGCTACGTTGCGATAACCGGAATGGGAATTATCTCTGCCATCGGAAATTCTCCGGAGGAAAACTTTACTGCGTTACAGCAGGGTAAAACTGCTGTGGATACGATAGACAATATCGAAACCCGCCATAAAGACGCCATTAAAGTAGGAGAGATTAAATATACCAATGCCGAGTTAGCCCAGCTGTTAGCACTACCGGATGATACGAACTATTCAAGGACGGCAATGCTCGGAGCTTATGCCGCAAGGCAGGCAGTAGCCAATGCCGGAATAACAGATTGTAATGCCTATGCCACCGGGCTGGTTTCTGCAACCAGTGTAGGAGGAATGGATATGACCGAACGGTATTTTTATGATTACCTGGAGCAGGAAGCTCACCGGAAGTATATTTTTGCCCATGATGCCGGTGATTCTTCCCGTAAGATCGCAGGATATTTAGGGCTGAAAGGTACGGTTACCACCATAAGTACCGCATGTTCTTCGGCTGCCAATGCTATTATGCTGGGTGCACGACTGATTAAGTCAAAACAATTGGATCGTGTGATTGTAGGAGGAACAGATGCCTTGTCAAAATTTACCATCAATGGTTTTAAAACCCTGATGATTTTGTCCGATACTTACAATACTCCATTTGATGCCGATCGAAAGGGATTGAATTTGGGAGAAGCCGCCGCGTACTTAGTGTTGGAATCCGACGAAATTGTACAGAAAGAAAATAAAAAAGTACTGGCCTATGTCTCCGGATATGGGAATGCCAATGATGCGTTCCACCAAACTGCTTCTTCAGAAAATGGAGATGGCGCTTTCCTGGCAATGGAAAAAGCACTGAAAGTGGCGGGATTGCAGCCATCGGAAATTGATTATATCAATGCGCACGGTACGGCAACACAAAATAATGATTTATCGGAGGGCAGGGCCATTGAACGAATCTTCGGGACTATGGTACCGGACTTCAGCTCTACCAAACCTTTTACCGGGCATACCCTAGCGGCTGCGGCGGCTATTGAGGCGGTATACAGCATTTTAGCTTTACAGCATGGTATTGTATTTCCAAACCTGAACTTTAAAACGCCGATGCCGGAAGTGGCACTGATTCCACAAACGGAATTAAAGCATAAGCCGATTCAGCATGTATTGTCCAATTCATTTGGATTTGGGGGCAACTGTTCGACGGTTTTATTTTCGAAAAGCAAATGAAAAAAGTATATATCAACGGTATGGGTTGTATTTCAGCCCAACCTACATTTGATTCTGTTTTCTTAGAAACGGCAGTCGTTAATACTACAGATAATGTACTGTCAGTAGTGGCACCACCATACAAGGATTTTATTCCTCCAGCCGCAAGCCGCAGGATGGGAAAGGGAGTTAAAAATGGTATTGTTGCAGCTGCACTGGCATTGAAAGAAGCCGGTGATCCTGCATTGGACGCAATTATTACCGGAACCGGAATGGGCTGTATCGAAGATTCGGAAAAATTCCTGAGAGGGATACTTGACAATCAGGAAGAATTCCTGACACCAACCTCTTTTATACAATCCACACACAATACCGTAGGTGGCCAAATCGCTTTAGGCCTGCAATGCAAAGCCTATAATTTTACCTATGTCAATGGTGGGAATTCTTTTGAGTCGGGACTTTTGGATGGCAGCATGCAATTGACTTCAGGAGAAGCGAACACAGTATTAACAGGAGGTATTGATGAATCGGCAGCATTTACAATTGATTTCTTCAAAGTGGCAGGATTGATAAAGAAAGCGGAAGAACAGCCATTTGTACTATTGGGTGCTACCACTACAGGTTCGGTTTTTGGTGAAGGCGCTACTTTTTTTGTGCTTGAAAATGAAAAGAAAACCAGCAGTTATGCAGAACTTGTAGCCGTTAATATTTGCAATAACCTTTCCGTTTCAGAGGCGGCACAGGAAGTTGTCGCATTTATACAAAAAAACAATTACACGGTCTCCGACATTGATGCCGTAGTGCTGGGATATAGTGGAGACGTAGTGTTTGACGAATATTATAAAGCAATATCATCGGGGCTTTTTAAAGAAATTCCTCAAATATACTACAAACATTTATCCGGGGAATACCATACTGCTTCTGCCTTTGGGTTATGGATGGCGGCCAAAATACTAAAAACACAGGAATTCCCTGAAATGGTTTGTGCCAATACACCGCGCAGAAAGCAGTATAAAACGATTTTACTATACAACCAGTTCAGGGGAGAAGACCACAGTTTTATACTTTTACGCCAATGTTAACACATAAAAGCAATACTTTTTTTTTAGGGACAGTGTTACTGCTCTTGTTCATCTTAAATTTCTATACCGATGTGGCGTGGGGGTATTTTTTAGTGGTAGGATTATTCTGGTTGGTCATTGCCGTTATGGGTTCCGGGCTGATCCGGATGAATTACCATGTAAAAGCCTACTGTGAAAATCGTAAAGCTGCGGGCAAAAAGGTGGCCATTACATTCGATGACGGACCTACACCCATGACACCACTGATCCTCGATATCCTTAAAAAACACCAGGTTGATGCTACTTTTTTTTGTATCGGCTCCCAAATCGAAAAATATCCTGAGATTTTTCAGCGCATACTCGATGAAGGCCATATTGTAGGCAATCATTCCTATACACATGCCAATACTATTGGTTTGTTCTCCGTTGCTGAAATGGTGAGCGAAATCCAAAGGACGGATGTTATAATACAGAAATTCTCCGGTAGGAAAGTACGCTATTACCGTCCACCTTTTGGAGTAACCAATCCGAATCTTGCCAAGGCACTGCAGGTTACCCCCCATGATGTTATCGGTTGGAATATCAGGTCATTTGATACCAAAATAAAGACAGCGGACAAAATTATGAAACGTATCGAACGGCAACTGGCACCGGGATCTGTAATCCTATTGCATGATACTTCGTTGAAAACCGTTGCAGTTTTGGAACAATTATTGGTATTTTTGTGGGAAAACGAATATGAAGCTGTTACAGTAGAGCAGCTTTTGAACCTTCCCGCTTATGAAAATTAAAATGCATTATGCAGTCGTATTGTTACTTCTGATCGTTGGTCGTGCAGCTGCACAGGAACAAAAGATGTCCGATAGCGAAATTACCGCATTCCGGGAGGCTGTAAATACAACGGCCAAAAATACCAAAACCCTAAACACTGATTTTACGCAGTACAAACACTTAGATTTTCTTTCTAAGGATATTGAAACTTCCGGTAAAATGAGTTTCAAGGCTCCGAACCTGTTATTATGGCAATACCTGAAGCCCTACCAATACAGTATCATTTTCAAAAACAATAAGATTTTTATTAATGATGCCGGTAAAAAAAGCAATATGGATATCGGGAACAGTAAAATGTTTGATAAGCTTAATAAGCTGATTGTAGGGAGTGTCAGCGGAAATATGTTTGACGAAAAGGAATTTACGATCTCCTATTTTAAAACCAAAGAATTTACCATCACACGGCTGGTTCCAAAAGATGCTACCCTGAAAAAATACATCAGGCAGATGGAACTTTATTTTGATAAAAATGGCAATATGGTTTCTCAGGTAAAAATGATTGAACCTTCCAATGACTACACCCGGATTGTTTTTAAAAATAAAGTACTCAATGCAAAAATTGAAGATTCCGTTTTTAGTAATTAGTTTCGTTTCTCTTTTTCTGGTATCCTGTGCTTCAAAAGCCATGAAAGAATATACAGAGTTACCGGTAACCCAAACCAATTTTAGTATCCCGTATTTTGCAGATGCAGGTGTGGATTATGTGTACAAGGCACACATCACCGTATTTGGAAAAGAATTTGGGGGCATATTTATTACTAAGAAAATCAATGATACGACACACCGTGTTGTGTTTACTACAGAATTTGGCAATACCTTATTTGATTTTGAAATCTGCGGAGACCAGCTGAAAGTGAATTCTATTGTAGAAGAACTCAATCGGGGTATCATAAAAAAGACATTGCAACATGACTTCGCGTTGTTGTTAAAAAAGGATTTTACCATTGAAGGGCAATACGAGAATGATACTATCGCCGTCTACAAGTCCCGGGACAAAAAAAGGTTTAACTTTATTTTTGTAAGCAAAAAAGAGAATAAGGTCTTAAAAATGAATCATTCATCCCGATTAAAAGAAAAAATTACAGTTGAATATTTGTCAGAAAATAATACTTTAGCCACTAAAATCAATATTACACATAAAAACTTTCCGTTACGGATCGAATTGGATTTTATAAACGATTAATAGTTTGAATTGTATGACAAATAAAGTACTTGCTGCGCTGCTATTGAGCTTAGGATGGCTACAAATAAATGCTCAGGTGACCATTAAACCCGGAGTACGTGCGGGAATGAATCTTGCGACAATTTCCAATATGAATGCGGATACCAAAGCCGATTTTTACGTTGGAGGTTTTGTATCGATTAAATTGGCAAGTTTCTATACGTTACAGCCCGAATTGACCTATTCCCGTCAGGGAGCCAAAAGTGGCCTTTATGATTTTAGTGGTGATTATCCGATAGTAATAGATCCCCAAATGTATTCGAGATCCCGAAATATTGAACTGCAATACCTTTCGGTAGGCGTAATGAATAAATTCAGGATTGTAGAGGGATTGCATGCTGTAGTAGGGCCAACACTGGATTTTAAAGTAGGGGATAATTTTACCAGTTTCTATGATGATCCTATTGGAGTTGATATGGCTATTGTCGCGGGTTTTGGGTATACATTCCCTTTTGGGCTGACGGTAGAAGCACGATACAAACAAGGGCTGATCGATATTTTTGGAAACGATTACGATGATGATTTTTATAGCAATAATGGCTATTATGAGAACAATGTGCTTAAACAGATCAAACTGAATCAGGTTATCCAGTTAGGAGCAGCTTACAGTTTTGATTTTTAATTGATACAATCCTTCACCTCACTAATCAATTATTATAATGAAAAAACAGGTATTGCTATTATTGTTAATTGGATTTGGAATACAATTACAGGCACAAGTAACATTGCGTCCGGGGATAAGGGGCGGTGCAAACTTCTCACAGATTACCCAATCGGATTCCAAAATTAAAACTGATTTCTATTTAGGTGTTTACGGGGCACTGAAATTAAGCAGGGTGTATACCATGCAACCCGAAATTACCTATTCCCGTCAGGGTGGGAACGATGTGCGTATAAGGTTCTATGACTATACAAATAACGAATTGAAGTTTCACAAAGAAGATATCTCTGCCAGCTATTTGTCATTGGCAATGATGAATAAATTTTTCCTTACCAGTAAATTTAATATTCATGTGGGACCAACGTTGGATTTACAACTCCAGGAGAATCGATATATCAACAGTTTAGGTGTGGATTTAGCTTTTATGACAGGGATTGGTTATACCTTTACAAAAAATATTACGGGAGAATTACGGGTTAAAAAAGGTATTATTAATGCGTATGATACCGATTACTCCGGAGATTATAATTATACCATAGGAAGTTATAATACGAATTTTCTATTTCAGCTGGGATTGGCTTACACGTTTGATTTAAATAAATAAAAATGCTATTACAGGATTTCTATACCGTACAACAAGTGGATACCTTATCGCAAGGAAAGTATAACGTTGGAATATACCTCAATGATAAACATCCCATTTTCAAAGGGCATTTTCCGGGTAATCCTGTAACTCCAGGTGTTTGTATGCTGCAAATTATAAAAGAACAGGTGGAGGAGATTACAGGGACAAAATTGATATTGAAGAGTGCTGCCAACGTAAAATTTATGGCGCTGATCAACCCGGAGCTTACGCCGGATTTGCGTTTGGAACTGGATATTGTAACATCGGATGATGAGGTAAAAATCAAGAACACTACTTATTTTGATGCTACAGTGGCATTAAAATTGAGTTGCATCTATAAAAAAGTATAAAATTGAAAGCTATTATTGCTCTTGTTTGTTATGTCATATTTTTGGGATTTCCGGAACTTTCGGAGGTGCGCCAATCCTATATTGGTGCTTCAGAATCCAAAGCGGGAAGTGACCAGTTGCTAAAATTACTATCCGAAATAACGCGGGAAGATGCTAAAGTATTTGTCGCCTACAAAGGAGCAGCATTGGCATTATCAGGGAAATATGCTCCTAAAGAAACAAGGAAGAAAAATATTAGCGAAGGCATCCAGCTGCTGGAATATGCGTTGGAGAAAGAACCCAACAACCTTGAAATTCATTTGGTTCGCCTTAGTTTTCAGGAACACGCACCTAAAATATTAAAATACAACCAGCAGATCACGGAGGATAAAGATTTTATACTCGCTCATTTTGGTAAACAGCCTGCGGCACTCAAAGCATTTGTACGGCAGTATTTAAAACAATCCAAAGCCTTCACAGATAAAGAGAAGGCGCTATTACAATAACCGCTTTCCCATGCATCGAAAATAAAAAGTATCTTTGCAGACTATTTTAAAATGAAATCTCTTTAATGGATCCGGCTATACCATTTTACGATCAAATGAACCAATTAAAGTGTTGTGTTATCATCCCTACGTATAATAACCACAAAACTTTAAAAGGGGTTATTGAAGGGGTTTTACAATACACCAACAATATTATTGTGATCAATGATGGTGCTACCGATAGTACCAGTATAATCCTTTCCGGTTATCCGGAGCTGGAGGTCATCCATTTGGAACACAATCGTGGAAAAGGAAACGCACTCCGATTGGGATTTCGGAAGGCTTTGAGCCTTGGCTATGACCACGCTATTACCATTGATTCCGATGGGCAGCACTTTCCCGAAGACATTCCTGTTTTTATCGAATACCTGAAAGAAGCGGGAGAAGCCATTCTATTGATCGGAAGCCGGAATATGCAACAGGAAGGGGTTCCGAAGAAAAGCAGTTTCGGAAATACTTTTTCTAATTTTTGGTTTTGGTTTGAAACCGGTAACAAGCTCGATGATACCCAATCCGGCTATCGTTTGTATCCACTCCATACGATTCCCACAACTTTTTATACCCGTAAATTTGAATTTGAAATCGAGGTCATTGTACGAAGTGCCTGGAAAGGTGTCCCCGTCAAGAATATCGGGATTCAGGTATGGTATGACCTGAAAGAGCGGGTTTCCCACTTTCGCCCATTTAAAGATTTTACCCGGATTAGTATTTTGAATACCGTGTTGGTCTTCATTTCCATATTCTACATCCGGCCACGGGATTTTTTTCGTAAAATAAAAAAAAAGGGATTTAAAAAATTCTTTTTTGAAAACATACTGGAAAGCGGTGACAGCCCTTCCAAAAAAGCATTGTCAATAGCATTAGGCATTTTTATTGGGATTGCTCCATTTTGGGGATTCCAGACCGTACTGGTATTGTTTCTGGCTTATCTGCTGCGGTTGAATAAAGTGATTGCCTTTGCTTTTTCCAATGTCAGTTTCCCACCATTCATTCCTTTTATCATATACGGATCATTACAAATCGGATCATTCTTTGTGCCCCGGACAGCTCCGGTACTGGAAGATACGGCATCAGCAATGGATATGATCCGGCAGAACCTGCTTCAGTATATTACCGGAAGTTTCATCCTGGCAGCAGTAATGTCGGCCCTTTTTGGTACAGTCGGTTATATCATACTGGCTTTTTTTAGTTCTAAATCTCCAAAACCTCTCAGGAATGCATAAGTATTTTATCGCGATACACTTTTTTGTCAATCGGAATAAAGGGCTTTCCCTGGGATTGGCTTTGCTTTCCCTGTTTATTTTCGGATATTTTGCCTCAAGGCTCTCTTTTGAAGAAGATATTACCAAACTGATTCCGAAAAATGAAAAGGCAGATGATACAGCCAAAATATTGGGACAACTGAATTTCTCGGATAAAATTACCGTTATTTTTAATGCCGGTCCAAAAGCCGGATCGGATGACCTGGCTGCAATGGCAACCGTATTTATCGATAGCCTGAAAAGCTGTGAGGCCTATGTAAATTCGGTACAGGGTAAAATAGATGAAGAAAACATACAGGAGACTTTTGGGTTCGTATACGAAAATTTACCCTTATTTCTCGATGATAGCGATTATGCCGCGATAAGCCAAAAACTGCAAAATGATAGTATAGCAGCCGTTGTTTCTGCTAATTATAAAGCGATCATATCCCCTACAGGATTGGTGACCAAAGAGTATATCATGCAGGATCCGTTAGGGATTTCCTTTATGGCACTTCGGAAACTGCAACGGCTGAGCATCAGTGATGACTTTATATTGAAAGACGGTTTTGTAGTTACTAAGGACGGGAAGAAACTGCTACTGTTCATCAATCCCAAATTACCCGGCAGTGAAACGGAACAGAATACACTATTTGTCGCAAAGCTGAACAGTATAAAAGACCATCTCAATACAGCATTTAAAGGTAAAGGAACACTGGATTATTTTGGCTCTACATTGATTGCTGTAGCAAATGCACGCCAGATCAAAAGCGATATTATGACAACGACCCTGATTGCGATGGGAACCCTCATGTTGATATTATGCATCTATTACCGGAAACTATTCATTCCGATCATTATATTCATCCCCACCATCTTCGGAGTACTGGCCGCATTGGCATTATTATATTTCCTGAAAGGTACAATTTCTGCCATTTCATTGAGTAGCGGAGCCGTACTGTTGGGAGTAACAATAGATTATTCCCTGCACATTCTTACGCATTACAAACACAATAGTGATGTGAGGGTGTTATACAAAGATATTACGATGCCATTGATCATGAGCAGTACAACGACTGCAGTAGCATTTTTATGCCTGCTTTTTGTCAAGTCAGAAGCATTGCAGGACCTTGGGATTTTTGCTTCGGCAAGTGTCGTGATTACGGCGATATTCTCCTTATTGATTATTCCGCATTTGTATGTGCCTTCCGATGAAGCGCCGGAACGTAAGAACATATTGGATAAAATGGCCGGATTTGCTTTTGAGCGCAATAAGTTCCTGATCATTTCAAGTGTAGTGATTATAATCGTCAGCTTTTTTACCTTTCATAAAGTCCTGTTCAATAATGATATTTCGCAACTTAATTATGTGCCGGATGAAATTAAAAAGACAGAAAAAGATCTGGAAACAGCAACAAGCCTGACCTCAAAATCCATCTACCTCGCCGCCTATGGGAATGACCCCAATGCGGTACTGGAAGAAAACAATGTGTTGTTTGCACAATTAGAGCGGTATAAAAAAGAAGGGAAAATACTCAATTTCAGTTCCGTGGGCGAAGTGATGCTATCACAAAAAGAGCAGCAGCAAAAAATTGAGCATTGGAATAGCTTCTGGCAGGGTACGCGCACGGCAGAACTGCAATCGGGGTTGATTCGCGAAGGTGCTAAACTGGGATTTAAACCCAGTGCTTATGATCCTTTTTATGCTTTACTGGATAAAAAATTCCAGCCTGTGCCCTATACCGATTACCTCAACATTAAGACATTATCCCTACAGGAATTTTTTACCGCTAAAAAAGGATTTTATACGCTGGCTACCATTGTTAAGATAAAGGAAGAACAACGGGATGCCCTGGTTAAAGAACTCATTGCCCAACCCAACCTTATTATTATCGACCGGCAGCAGATGAATGAAACATTTTTAGGGGAACTTAAAAATGATTTTAATACGCTGGTGAATTATTCCTTTGTCGCTGTTGTATTGATCCTGTTTTTCTTCTTCCGGCGTATTGAATTGGTGATCATCAGTTGTATTCCTATTGTAATTACAGGTGTTGTTACCGCTGGGATTATGGGCGTTTTTGGAATCCAGCTGAATATTTTCAGTACGATTGTCTGTACATTAATTTTTGGGCATGGTGTCGATTTTAGTATTTTCATGACCAGTGCGCTGCAAAAGGAATACAGCTATGGCAGAAATGAGATGGCTACCTACCGCACCTCCATTTTACTGGCAGTCCTGACGACCATATTGGGAATTGGTGCCTTGGTTTTTGCAGGTCATCCAGCATTAAAATCCATTTCCAGTGTTTCATTAATAGGGGTGTTTGCCGCCCTGATTATCACTTTTATCTTTTATCCCATATTATTCCGTTTCTTTTTATCCCATCGGGTGCAACAAGGGAAGTCCCCATTTGAATTCCGGACCCTTATCCATTCAATTGTATCCTTTACTTATTATGGATTGGGTGGATTCCTGCTGTCAATGATAGGCGTAGTATTGGTAAAAATCCTGCCGTTCCGCAAATCAGATAAAAAGAGAGGCTTCCATTATGTGATGTCGAAATTCATGAAATCGGTTTTGTATACCAATCCCTTTATTCATAAAAAAGTCATTAATGCCTCAGAAGAAACTTTTGAACGCCCCGCAGTGATTATCGCCAATCATACATCCTTTCTTGATATTCTTGCTGTAGGAATGCTGAATCCTAAGATTATATTCCTGGTGAGCGACTGGGTATACAATTCGCCTATTTTTGGCAGAGGAGTTCGCCTGGCTGGATTTTATCCCGTTTCCCAGGGCTTGGAAGGTGGAGTAGAACATTTGCGGGAGAAAGTAAACGAAGGCTATTCGCTGATGGTCTTTCCGGAAGGATCGCGGTCGGAAGATAATCATATCAGGCGATTCCATAAAGGCGCATTTTACCTGGCCGAACATTTCCAGTTGGATATTGTGCCTGTTGTCATACATGGCAATTCAGAAGTGCTGCCCAAAGGCGATTTTGTCATTAATGACGGGGAACTTACCGTTCATATATTGGATCGGATTACGCCTGATGCTCCCGAATTTGGAATCCATTATGCAGAACGTACCAAGAAAATCAGCACCTTTTTTAAGGAAACCTACCGAAACATACGGGCTGCATCAGAAGGTGTTTCGTATTTCCGTAAAATGATACTACACAGTTTTGCGTATAAAGAACGTGAAATTATAACATCCGTAAAAAATACGATAGACCGAAAGTTGGAATTAGGCTATCGGCTGAATATTCAGATTGGTGGCAAAGCAAAAATACTTCACATCGCAGATGATCATGGAGAACTGGATGTATTATTGGCATTACAGGAACCGCAACGTAAACTGTTTACTGTTATCCGGAATAGGGAGAAAAGGGACGTAGCCGAAACAAATTATATTACCCGGAAACGATCAATCGTTTATACTGATACACTTCCTGAAAGTGGCAGCGGATACGATGTGTTGTTGATTTCAACCCCGGAAGTGCCCGATAGCGAATTTCTGGCTACCTTTAAGCAGGTGATCCGAATTACAAATGACGGGATCGATTTTAAAATTAATTAAGTATAATTGCAGCTATGGTGTTGAACGCTACTGCAGACCCAAATGAAAATGAGCCTACTGTGAAAAAGGAATATGATGTAGTGGTAATAGGAAGTGGCCTTGGTGGATTGGTCTCTGCGATCATTCTGGCAAAAGAAGGCTATCGCGTAGGTGTGCTTGAAAAAAACAATCAGTTTGGAGGCAACCTTCAGACATTTGTTCGAGACAAGACCATTTTCGATACCGGAATCCATTATATTGGCGGATTGGAAAAAGGACAGAATCTGTACCAGTACTTCAAGTATATCGGTATTATGGATGACCTGAAATTGCACAAGATGGATACCGATGCATATGATGTTGTTTCGTTTGGTGATGACCCTACGGCCTATCCACATGCACAGGGATACGAAAATTTTGTAGCGCAATTACTGCCCTATTTTCCCGAGGAGAAAAAAGCACTGGAAGCCTATTGTCAGGAATTGCGGAGGATCTGCGATTCTTTTCCACTTTACAACCTGAATTTCGGTGGAGGTTACAGTGAAGAATTACTATCTATAAATACGAGTGAATTTTTAAATGCGTTGACGTCCAATGTCAAATTGCGAGCGGTCCTGGCAGGTTCTAACTTCCTGTATGCCGGGATTGAAGATAAAACGCCTTTATATGTACATGCCCTATCCGTGAATTCTTATATTCAAAGTGCCTGGCGTTGTATAAATGGAGGAAGCCAGATCACGAAACAGCTCATCAAACAGCTCAAAAAATACGGAGGCGAAGTACACAAATACAAGGAAGTTACTGGATTTGGTTTTGAGGGCGAGGAGTTAGTTTCTGCAAAGGTAAACGGTACCGAAGAAGTGTTTGGCAAAATTTTTATTTCAAATATCGAACCCAAAACGACACTGCAGATGATTGGGCCAGACAAATTTAGAAAACCTTTTTATAAACGTGTCCAGGGACTGGAAACAGTACCGTCTGCTTTTAGTTTATATATTGTATTTAAACCCGAAGGCTTTCCCTATTTCAATCATAATTATTACCATTTCAAAGAAAGTGCCGAAGTTTGGAAGGCCAACGATTATACCGAAGACACCTGGCCAAAGGCCTTTATGGTTTCGATGAATATAGGCGCTAAAACAGAACAGTGGGCAGAAAGCATGACAGCGATTACCTATATGAATTTTGAAGATGTACAAGAATGGGAAGCTACCGAAAATACTACGGCAAAGGCCAAGGATAGAGGAGCAGGGTATGAAGCATTTAAGGAAAAGAAAATAGAAAAGTTCCTGAAAAGCCTGGAGCTTAAATTTCCGGGTATACGGGAGACCATACGATCGGTGCATGCCTCAACACCATTATCGTACCGGGATTATATTGGAGGGCATCGGGGCAATCTTTACGGGTATATTAAAGATTCCCATAATCCCATGAAGACCTTTATTACGCCACGGACCAAAGTACCCAACTTGTTCCTGACCGGACAAAGTATTAGTATGCATGGTGTATTGGGCGTAACGATTGGTGCCGTAGTTACCTGTTCCGAAATTGTAGGTAAAGAATACCTGATTAATAAGATTAATGCGGAAGTGCAAACGGCATAACAAAAGTAAAATCGCAGGAGGGAATAGGCCCGGCCTGTAGTTAAGAATAACAGTTGTGATGAAACAGTTGTATACATTTATTTTGGTGCTTCTTCTCGTTTCCTGCGGTGTTTCACGTTCAGTGCATCACCTGCCGCAAACTATAGGCTACCATGAAGAAATCCCATCAGTCCAAAAACACACTGCCACTGCATTCTCCTATAAGAATAATTTTTTGGTACAAAACCCTCAGAAACTTTGGGAGTTGTATGCCGAAGGAGATCCTTTAGAACGGGGAATGATTATTGGAAGCCTTAGTGATTCCCTGATAAAGTACCAGGAGAAAGTATTTTTTGGCAAAATCGGAGAGCTGGTTCCTTCTAAATTCCGGCAACGCCTCTTACGTCATTTTCTGAAGTACTACAACCGCAACCTCTATAAAAATGTATTGGAAGAATACCAGACTGAAATTTATGGACTTTCTCTTTATACCTCCAATGATTTCGATTATTTAGGCCCCAAATACCTGAGGACATTATACCTGCACGGTGCTCATGATATCGGGCATGCATTAACCGATCTTTCACTGGTTGGCTGTACCTCTTTTGCGGTATGGAATGAAAAGAGTGCAGACGGAACGTTGTTGATTGGACGGAATCTTGATTTTTATGCCGGCGATGATTTTGCAACAAATAAAGTGGTTTATTTTATTCGCCCGGATCAGGGCTATCCTTATATGTCCGTTTCCTGGCCTGGTATGCTGGGAGTGGTTTCCGGAATGAATCTTGAAGGCCTGACGGTAACAATCAATGCCGGAAAATCCAGTATACCATTATCCGCAAAAACACCCATTTCCTTGGTAGCGCGGGAAATCGTTCAGTATGCAAGAACGATTGAAGAAGCCATTGCTATTGCCAAAAAACGGAAGGTCTTTGTATCAGAATCCATTATGGTGGGTAGTGCAGCCGACCACAAAGCCGTGCTGATTGAAGTATCCCCCAGCCATTTTGGCGTCTATGAAGTGGCAAACAAACCGGAATTAGTCTGTGCCAATCATTTTCAGAGTATGGAATACCAGGACGACAGCAAGAATTTGAAACATATCCGGGATAGCCATTCCCAATATCGTTTCGACCGCATGACGGAGTTGTTGAATTCCCATGAGACGATTAATCCCGAACAGGCGGCGGCAATATTGCGAAACACCAATGGGTTGCAGGATGCCTTACTCGGTTATGGTAATGAAAAAGCCCTAAACCAACTTTTAGCACATCACGGTATTATCTTCCAGCCGGAATTGAGACGTGTTTGGGTATCTGCAAATCCCTACCAACTCGGAACCTTTGTCTGCTATGACCTGAATACTGTTTTTAACACCCAAAAACACGAAGGGATTCCTGTCTCCCTTGCAACCACCCCTCTCAATATGGCGCCGGATCCATTTTTGGAGACAAAAGCCTATGCCAATTATGAGGCCTTCCGGATTCAAAACCGTATTTTTGATGCAGCATTACGATCAAACGATGCCGTAACTGATATTTTTATAGCAGAATACCAATCGCTCAATCCCGAATATTGGGGAGTATATGAAAAGGCGGGACGCTATTACCTCCGGCACAAAGAAATGGCAAAGGCAAAAGTCAATTTTGAGAAGGCGTTGACAAAAGAAATCACGACGCTTCCGGAACGTAAGGCAATTGAAAAAATCCTGAAAAATAAATTTTAACCCGGTCACTTTGTCCAATCACCTATTTAGACAGCCAAGATTAACGTAAACATATGATATTTCCAGCGATAGAAAGGGCTTCCCAAAAAGCAATACAGGCAACTCAGGAGCAATTACTCCAGGAAGTAATGCAGTATGTCAATACCCATTCCGAATTTTATAAAAGCCTTTTCCAAAAAAACGGGATAGTGGTTGACCATATTCGTACAATTGCCGATCTTCAGCAACTTCCTGTTACTACCAAAGATGACCTGCAGCAGCATAATGACGCATTTCTATGTGTGCCCAAGAAAAAAATTATAGATTATTGTACCACTTCGGGAACTTTGGGAGATCCGGTAACTTTTGGATTGACCGATAAAGATTTAGACCGACTGGCCTATAATGAAGCCATCTCATTTGATTGTGCCGGGATTCAGGAAGGTGATGTAGTACAGCTGATGACTACCATTGACCGCCGTTTTGTTGCAGGCCTTGCCTATTTTCTCGGCCTTCGGAAGTTGGGAGCAGGAGTCATTCGTGTAGGTGCCGGGATTCCACAATTGCAATGGGATTCCATCTTAAAATACCATCCGGATTACCTTATTACCGTTCCGTCATTTCTACTGAAACTGATTGAATTTGCTGAAAATCACAACATCGATTATAAGAATTGTGGTATCAAAGGGGCAATTTGTATTGGAGAGCCTTTACGAAACCAGGATTTTTCTAAAAACCTGCTGGCACTAAAGATTGCTGAAAAATGGGATATCCCGTTGTTTTCAACCTATGCTTCTACAGAAATGAGTACGGCTTTTACCGAGTGTAGTGCCGGGCAGGGGGGACACCACCATCCGGAACTGATTATTACCGAAGTACTAGATGACAATAACCAACCTGTAGCCGAAGGACAAACCGGAGAACTGACAATTACCACATTAGGGGTGGAAGGGATGCCATTGATCCGTTTTAAAACGGGAGATATTGTACAGTTGCATTCTACGCCCTGTACCTGTGGGCGTACCACACAAAGGGTAGGGCCAGTAGTAGGGCGCAAGCAGCAAATGATCAAATACAAAGGCACTACTTTATATCCGCCTGCAATGCATGATGTACTGAATCATTTTGATGCTGTAGAAAACCATGTGATTGAAATTTACCATAATGAATTGGGAACTGATGAAATACGGATCAAAATAGCAGCAAAAGTTCCTACGGAAGAATTGCTACAGGAGATAAAAGATTATTTCCGGGCCAAATTAAGAGTAACACCCAAAATAGAATTTGCTTCAGTTGAAGCATTACAGCAAATGGTTTTTCCCTTACTCAGCCGCAAGCCGGTACGTTTTTTTGACATGCGGTAATTGTTTTAAGGGGACTGTATGTTACAAGGTGGAAATAAAACACGAATAATGATAACTGTCAACTTATTAGTCTACCTTGTACCGCCTGTCAGGTCGGGCATTTTTTATGGAAAACAGTTTCGAGAGGTTGATCGCGAGTTACATTGAAAACAAGGTTGGCATTTCAGAACATTTTATTAGTGATGCGCTCGCAGCACATCTCAAGCAAAATCTGCGTACACTGAATGCAGAGAAATTATTGCTCGCAGCAGGAACCGGGAACGGAGATAAACTATTGCACAATACTGCCGTCCGGAGCGATGCCATTTACTGGCTCGACAAAAAGCACAATAATCCTCATGAAAATGAGTTTTTCCTCCGAATCGAAGATTTTATCCGATACCTCAATGACAGCTGTTATACCGGAATTACAGATTATGAATTTCATTATACCCTGTATGAGCCTGGTGCTTTTTATGTAAGGCATCTCGATCGATTCAAGAATAATCCCGGAAGGGAATTTTCCATGATCAGTTACCTGAATGAGAACTGGAAAGAGTCAGATGGTGGAGAGCTTCTAATTCACCAGGACGGTCATGATGAAAAGATTACGCCTACTCAGGGGAAAACAGTATTTTTTAAAAGCAATGAACTGGAGCACCAGGTACTCCCTACACAAGCCGACCGACTTAGCGTAACAGGATGGCTGAAAAGGGGTTAGTCTTATAATTTTACGAATTGAACTTGTATAAAAAACGGAAAAAGCCAGCATATCCGCTGGCTTTAGGTAGTACGTTTCATCATCATTAATCCCTTCCTCTTCCTCTATGATCATTGTGGTGTCCATGATTACGGCCCTTATGGTCATTTTTATAATGCTTATTATATTTTGGTTTGTGTTTGTAATGCAGGTAAGGGCTATTTCCCCTGTAATTGGCAACGATCACTTTTGGCCCACGGTTAAAATCATAGTTGCGGTATACAACCGGAAGGTTACGTGTGCGAACCCATTGACCGCGGTTTACATATACATATTGCGCATTATTCATGTCGTAATATGTATTGATATCGGGAAGATAGTAATACCGTTCCTGAACAGTGACCGGCGCAGCCCAGGCTGGGGTGCCAATATTTACATTAACGGATACCTGCGCTTTTGAGATGCCAAAGACCAATAACAATAGTCCTGTAAGCAATAGCTTTTGTGTTTTCATAGTAGTAGTTTTTAATTATTCCTGCTCCGTTAGGGGGATGCTTTGTAGGTGCAATTTCAATAACTGTGCCTAAATAATAAAGCGCAGCTTCTACCATAATGCCTTTTAGGAAATAATTAGGGAAGGGGGAAAGATAGGTGTTGAAAATCATTGCTATAGCTTATCTTTTTTTAACAAGGAAAAAATAAATTGCAATACAAAAAACGGATAAAATAAAAACAGCCTCTTTCTGAACTTGTCGGAAAAAGGCTGTTTTACGATACAACAGAATTATTTATTCAGGTAAACCCAACCTGTTTTCGCCTGATTATCGTTAGTCTCAATCAGGTAATAGTAGGTTCCGGAAGGTAGAATCGTACCTTCTTTACATTCCCCTTTCCATTGATTGGTGTAATTGCCACTAAAATGATAGACTTCGGTACCATACCGGTTAAAAATTTTCAGTTTATGGACATTAAGCCCGCTCAGGTCAAAACTATCATTGACACCATCTCCATTTGGAGAAATCCCTTTCGGAACTACACAAAGAAATTGGGTAACAGTAATAATTTCGGACTGACTACAACCATTATTGGATACCGTTACTGTAAACTCCATCGGCAATTGGGGATTTGAAAGTCCCGTTACATAGTCGGTCACATTAAAGGCAGCACTATTATTTCCCACATGGCTCCCTGAAGTATTGGTCCAGGTATAGGTATAGTCCCCATCTGGATTTTCCGGTAATATGGTTACGATATACTGGTCATTATTACATCCCTGCTCAACAGCAAAAGTACTATTGTTGATTGTGACGGTTAAAGTAAGTAGAGGGGCGCATTGACCGGGAGCAGGTGTAAAAATATAAGTTCCGTTTTCGGCGGTATTGATGCTGACTGGATTCCAGGTGCCTATCACGCCATTAGGAGAAGTGGTCAATAAAACCGGAGGTACTGCACCGGTACAAAGTGTAAGGTTGGTATCAAAATCAGGAATGATACTATTGTTGATTGTGACGGTTAAAGTAAGTGGAGGAGCACATTGCCCGGCATCCGGAGTAAACGTATAAGTACCATCTGTCGTAGTACTGATAATTGTTGGATTCCATGTTCCGGTTATACCATTGGGTGAAGTAGTGGCTAACGTTGGAGCCGTTGCACCACTGCATAATGATAAAGTGGTGTCAAAATCGGGAGTAGTGCCTGGTGTTATAGTTACGGTCAGTATTGTGGTTGTGGCACATTGTCCGGCATCCGGCGTAAAAGTATAAGTGCCATCTGTAGTCGTACTGATAACAGCTGGACTCCATGTTCCGGTTATACCATTCGGCGAAGTAGGGGGAGTAGTCGTTAGATTGTGTAAACGTAGAAATTGATTTTAATTTGATTTGAGATTTTAAGGCTTAGCCAAAAAACAACAGATCATTAAGTATAGAATTTAAAAGAACTACATTTAAATAATTTAAAAAGAGCGGATTATGATCGAAGATGGTAAATTACCCAAAGATTTTGCAAAGCAATTTAAAAACAAAGAAGACTTCCATACTTTTTTTCAAGACCTGTATAAACAAGGCATTGAACAGCTACTCCAGGGAGAATTGGATGCTCATCTGGGATATGAGAAGCATAATATTGACGGATACAATACAGGCAATAGCCGTAATGGTTCTTTCTCAAAGAATATAAAATCAGAGACTTTGGGCAATATGGTCCTGGCTATTCCCCGGGATAGAAATGGTGAATTCGAGCCTCAGGTCATCGGAAAAGGCCAATCGATGAGTGAAAAGATTGAAGATGCTATTTTAGGAATGTACAGTCGTGGAATGACCCGTAGTGATATTGTAGAACAAGTTAAAGAAGTTTATGGGATATCAGTAAGTGAGTCCACGATTTCGACCATCTCTGATAGAATACTGGCTGATGTTGATTTATGGACTAAAAGGGCTTTAGAACCACAGTATCTGATTGTTTGGATGGATGCTGTGCATATGAAAGTAAGAACAGATGGGAAATATGAAAACCATGCAATTTACATTGTAATCGGACTAAAAACAGATGGTAAGAAAGAAGTATTAGGAATGTGGCTAAATAAAGAAGAGTCGGCTTCATTTTGGATGACTGTACTCTCTGACATAAAATCTCGTGGAGTAAAGGATATTCTCATTGCCTGTACAGATAACCTTACCGGATTTACAAAAGCTATCAGAGGTGTTTTTCCAAATACAGAATCCCAGCTTTGCATTGTTCATCAAATAAGGAATAGCCTTAAGTTTGTAGTAGTTAAGGATAGAAAAGCATTTTGCAGTGCAATGAAAGAAGTATATACTGCAATAAATCAGGAAGAAGCCGTTTTAGCTCTGGCTGAATTTAAAAAAAACTGGGAAGCAAAATATAAATATGCCGTTTGCTCCTGGGAAAAGAATTGGGAAAATCTCATGCCTTTTTTGGCCTATCCTGCTGAAATCAGGAAAATAATGTACACCACAAATACAATAGAAAACTTAAACAGGGGAATTAGAAAATATACCAAAACAAAAGTGCAGTTCCCAGATGAAAAAAGCGTCAAGAAATCAGTCTATTTAGCAATACAAAATTGTGAAAAAAGCTGGATAAATGCAATACCAAGCTGGGGATTAATCATGAATCAGTTCTTGGTCATATTTGGAGAAAGGTGTAATATTAAACACTAAGAACTGTTTACACAAAATTTCGACCAGTCTCGAAGGAAGTAGGGGCTAATGTTGGAGCCGTTGCACCGCTACATAATGATAAAGTGGTGTCAAAATCAGGTGTAAGACTCGGTGTTATAGTTACAGCCAGTGTTGTGGTGGTAGCACATTGTCCTGCATCCGGAGTAAAAGTATAAGTGCCATTTGCTGTAGCACTGATAACTGCCGGGTTCCAGGTTCCGGTTATACCATTGGGTGAAGTAGAGGCTAATGTTGGAGCCGTTGCACCACTGCATAATGATAACGTAGTATCAAAATCAGGTGTGAGGATTGGTGTGATCGTTACGGTCAGTGTTGAGTTTGTAGCACATTGCCCTGCATCCGGCGTAAAAGTATAAGTGCCGTCTGCAGTAGTACTGATAATTGTAGGGTTCCAGCTTCCGGTTATACCATTGGGTGAAGTAGTGGCTAACGCTGGAGCCGTTGCACCACTGCATAATGATAAAGCCGTATCAAAATCGGGAGTAGTGCTTGGTATTATAGTTACAGCCAGTGTTGCAGTTGTGGCACATTGCCCAACATCAGGAGTAAAAGTATAGATGCCATTTCCAGTCATACTGATAACTGCCGGGTTCCAGGTTCCGGTTATGCCATTCGGCGAAGTAGGGGCTAATGTTGGAGCCGTTGCACCACTGCATAATGATAAAATGGTGTCAAAATCGGGAGTAGTGCTCGGTGTTATAGTTACAGCCAGTGTTGTAGTGGTAGCACATTGCCCGGCATCCGGAGTAAAAGTATAGGTGCCATTTGCAGTAGTACTGATAACTGCAGGATTCCAGGTTCCGATTATACCATTGGGTGAAGTAGTAGCTAATGTTGGAGTCGTTGCAGCACTGCATAATGATAAAGCCGTATCGAAATCGGGAGTAGTGCTCGGTGTTATAGTTACAACCAGTGTTGAGTTTGTAGCACATTGCCCGGCATCAGGAGTAAAAGTATAAGTGCCGCTGGTATTATTGTCAATAACTGCAGGATTCCAGGTTCCTGTGGTGCCATTGGGCGAGATGGTGGCTAATGGCGGAGCCGGAGTTCCGCTACATAGTATAAGCGTAGTATCAAAGCCGGGTGCACTAGGCGCATTAATAAGTACCGTAAGTGTAAAAGGAGCGGTACATTGTCCTGCATCGGGTGTGAAAAGATAGCTTCCTGCTGTACTGGTATCAATGACTGCAGGATTCCAGGTTCCGGTTATATTATTAGGTGAGATTATAGGCAGGTTTGGAGCCGTCGCGCCACTGCAAAAACTCAGTACCGGATCAAAATTCGGAAGCACCGGAGTACTAATGAGTACTTCTAATGTTGCAGTGGTGGCACATTGCCCCGCAAGGGGTGTAAAGTCATAATTTGCGCTTGTGCTCGTACTAATTACAGCAGGCGTCCATGTTCCTGTGATTCCATTAGGTGAAGTGGCGACTAATGCTGGTGCCGAAGTTTCACTACATAAGGTAAGTGTGGTATCAAAATCGGGTGTGGTTGGAGCGGTAATGGTTACTACTAAAGTTGTAGGACTTGCACATTGCCCGGCATCAGGTGTAAAAGTATAATTACCACTCGCAGTAGTATTTATAATTGTAGGACTCCAAATTCCGGTAACGCCATTAGGAGCGGTAGTGGCCAGTACAGGAGCAGTACTGCCATTACAAAGAGATAGTGTAGTGTCAAAATTAGGGATAATGTTTGGAGTTACTGTAACCGTTAGTGTCACAGTTGTGGAACATTGCCCGCCATCCGGAGTAAAAATATAGCTACCGTCAGCACTGGTACTGATTGCTGATGGATTCCATGTTCCAGTAATCCCATTGGGCGAAGTGGTGGCCAATATTGGAGCTGGGGATCCATTACAAATTGTAAGGGTAGTATTAAAATCGGGAGTGGTATTGGGGTTGATCGTTACCTGCAAAATGGACGTTGTAGCACATTGTCCGGCATCCGGAGTAAATAAATAGGTACCGTTGATGGTATTGCTGATTGCTGCAGGATTCCAGGTTCCGGCTACTCCATTAGGTGAAGTGTTGGCCAGAACAGGTACTGTTGCACCACTACAAAATTGAAGTGCCGTGTCAAAATCAGGTACCGTATTGGGTGTGATCGTTACATCCAACGTACTGTTCGTGGCACATTGCCCGGGATCAGCTGTAAAAATATAGGTGCCGGATGTGGTAGTGTCGATGGTGGAAGGGTTCCAGGTTCCGGTTACACCATTAGGCGAGGTAGTTGCTAATGGAGGGGCTGTAGCGCCATTACACAAATTAAGAGTTGTATCGAAATTTGGAGCGATACCGCTTACCCGTACAGTTACCGTTTGGCTTGTGTTGACAGCACATTGTCCGGCATCAGGTGTGAAGGTATAGGTACCGTTGTTGACATTGTCGATAGTCGGTGGATTCCAGGTACCACTAATGCCGTTAGGGGAAATCGAAGCTAGGGGTGGCGGTGTTGCGCCACTACACACTTCGAGTATCGTTTGGAAATCCGGAATAATACCGCCATTGGTTACAGTGACGGACAATGATGCTGTTGTAGCACATTGCCCGGCGTTAGGGGTAAACAAATATGTTCCGCTTAGCGTAGTATCAATAGTGGATGGGCTCCAATTTCCACTGATGCCATTTGGTGATGTAGGGGCTAATGCCGGTGGCGGTGTGCCGTTACAGACTTCAAGAGTTGTATTAAAATCGGGAACGGTCTGTGGTGTGAGGTGTACTTCAAGTGTTACTGTTGTAGCACATTGTCCCGAATCCGGCGTAAACGTATAAATTCCATTTGTACTGGTACTGATTGCAGTAGGGAACCATGTTCCGGCTATGCCATTCGGTGAAGTAGTGTCCAGTGTGGGAGCAATGCTACCCGTACACAGGGTTAATGCCGTATCGAAATCCGGTACTGTCTGGGGTGTAATGCTTACGGTTACTGTAGTCGTTGCAGCGCATTGTCCCGGATCTGGTGTAAAAGTATATGTTGCTGCTACTGTTGTATCGATAGTTGCGGGGTTCCAGGTTCCGGTAATTCCATTGGGAGCTGTAGTGGCCAAAGGAGGTGGTACTGTACCACTACAAAGTGTTTGTGTGCTGGCAAAATCAGGAATTGTCAATGGACTAATAGTCACCGTTAATGTAGAAGTCGTAGCACATTGACCGCTACCAGGTGTGAAAGTATACGTCCCGTTATTGGCATTATCGATAACTGCCGGAGTCCACGTGCCTATGATACCATTAGGTGAAGTTGTTTCCAAAATGGGCGCAGGAGTGTCGCTGCATAAGGTGAGTGTAGGGCTAAAATCAGGAATAACGGGAGCAGTGACGGTTACTTGTAGGGTAACAGCTGATGCACATTGGGATCCATTGGTGTCAGGAGTAAAGACATAGCTTCCGCTCGTTGTAGTATTGATACTATTTGGATTCCAGGTTCCGGTAATTCCATTGGGCGAAGTCGTTGCCAAAACGGGAGGGGTTGTCCCGCTGCAGACCGTAAGTGCAGTAGCGAAATCTGGGACTGTTTGAGGTGTAACGGTAGTAGTGAGCACGGCGATAGTAGCACATTGTCCCGCATCGGGTGTAAAAGTGTACGTGCCGTTGGTTGTATTGTTTATTGTAGCAGGATTCCAATTTCCAGTGATTCCATTAGGTGAAGTCGTCGCCAGGGGTAATGTTGCAGCCGGAGTACCACTGCAAAATGTTAGCGTAGAAGGGAAGTTAGGGACAACTGGCGTAGAAATGGTAAGGGTTACGGTGTCCGATACCTGAAGGCCGCAGGTATTTGTAGCAGTTAAGGTAAGTACAATAGTGCTTCCTGCAGCATTTGCCGGTATTGTATAATCCGTTGTTAAAGCAATTGGTGTAGAAAATGTCCCGGTTCCGGCAGTCCATAATTGACTTTGCTGCCCCTGAGCAGTACCGTTAAGTGTAATTGTACTTCCGGCACAAATGGTTACAGGTGTTCCGGCATCGACTGTAAAAGGAGGAACCGGAGCAACACAACCATTGTTAATATAAGTGGGCACACCGGCAGGAGTGAATAATACAGTAGCGCCATCCGCTGCTGCTGGTACTCCGGTAGGTGTGGTAAGTAACGCACGATCATAGGATACGGTATCGGTACAGGAACCAAAATTCATAATTAATGTCCGTATACCATTGGGGCCTGCTAAATAATTGGCAAAATGACCTGCAACGGTTGTCGTATTGTTTTGGAAGATAATATAGATAGTCTCCGATAATGGGCCGAATGAATTTAATGGGGTATCCATTTCGTAACTCGTAACCAATATCACAGAAGCATTCGCAGGAATAATTCCCCCTGGTGGTTCCAAAACCTGTCCACAGCCACCTGCAGCAGCAATATCAGCATTAAGCTCTGCTACTTTGGTGGCAGAAGTGGCATTTTGAATAACTCCTTTCCAGGAGTTATTCGGCCAGGTTACCGTTAGGGTATTGCTGTTAAGCGGAGCATTGCCCACTTTAAAGCGCACCATTTCATTTAGAGATTCCTGAGCACCACAAGCATCGACAAGAATACTTTGTATTTCAAAACATTGGGAAAAAACATGTTGGGTGCTGAAAAAGGGAAGGGAGAACAGTAAGAGACGACAAAGTAAAGTTTTAAATTTCATAGCGTAAAAATTTAAATCAGACATTATGCGAAGGGCATCCTCTCAAAATTAACTAATATTTTAGACAATTCTTAGATTATTTAAGATAATGTTTTGTTTTTTAACGCAATAGAAAGGTTAATTCAATAGTATTTATTGCGATTATCCTTTTTTGTGAATTATAATTAGGGTGTAATTCAGTTGTAAAAGAATAGAATTTGGTGTTTCTGTTTATAATCGGTGAAAGTATAGAAATGTCTTACCTATATATAGTAGTGTAAAAATACAGCAATCCCCTTTTTGATGCAGCTCAAAAAGGGGATTTGTTTTTAGGGAGATAGCTGAAGTGGTCTATTATATAGGAGTGATGCTGTGGCTAAAGCTAAAATCAGGGCAGAGCTAAAGAAAGTTTTAAAACCTATTAGTGTTTAATTTGTTGTTTTTTAGATACTTAAAATATGATATTAAATAAAGCTTAAAAAAAGGTTAGCAAAGAGTAGGAAAAGCGGAAAAAGGGCTTACTTTTGCACCCGCAATAAGAGTGAAGTTCATAAGAATATTGAGATGGGTTTAAGAAAAGGATTGAAAAAATACTTTACAAAAAGCTTGTCAGAAATAAAGAGATGATTTACCTTTGCGCTCCGCAAAACACGGGAAGTTCGTTGAAAGATTGAGTAAGTAATAGAAGGAAAAGGAGGTGTTAAATCTTCCGAAAAAAAAACTTCAAAAAAAGCTTGCGAGATAGAAACGAAAGATGTAGTTTTGCAGCCGCTTTGAGAGACAAGCGAAACACAAGAAGACACGTTCATAGACATATTGAATTGACAGCAAATAAGAGAGAGTAAGGCTACTATAGGTAGTAAAGAATACGCTAAATTTTCGTCGACAAATTATTAAAATTATACGATGAAGAGTTTGATCCTGGCTCAGGATGAACGCTAGCGGCAGGCTTAACACATGCAAGTCGAGGGGTATGGTTCTTCGGAACCAGAGACCGGCGCACGGGTGCGTAACGCGTATGCAATCTACCTTTTACAAAGGGATAGCCCAGAGAAATTTGGATTAATACCTTATAGTATTATTGAGTGGCATCATTTAATAATTAAAGATTTATCGGTAAAAGATGAGCATGCGTCCCATTAGCTAGTTGGTATGGTAACGGCATACCAAGGCAACGATGGGTAGGGGTCCTGAGAGGGAGATCCCCCACACTGGTACTGAGACACGGACCAGACTCCTACGGGAGGCAGCAGTGAGGAATATTGGACAATGGGCGCAAGCCTGATCCAGCCATGCCGCGTGCAGGATGACGGTCCTATGGATTGTAAACTGCTTTTATACGGGAAGAAACCCTGGCTCGTGAGCCAGATTGACGGTACCGTAGGAATAAGGATCGGCTAACTCCGTGCCAGCAGCCGCGGTAATACGGAGGATCCAAGCGTTATCCGGAATCATTGGGTTTAAAGGGTCCGTAGGCGGCCTCGTAAGTCAGTGGTGAAATCTCCCGGCTCAACCGGGAAATTGCCATTGATACTGCAGGGCTTGAATTATTAGGAAGTAACTAGAATATGTAGTGTAGCGGTGAAATGCTTAGATATTACATGGAATACCGATTGCGAAGGCAGGTTACTACTAATATATTGACGCTGATGGACGAAAGCGTGGGTAGCGAACAGGATTAGATACCCTGGTAGTCCACGCCGTAAACGATGGATACTAGCTGTTCGGGTGCAAATCTGAGTGGCTAAGCGAAAGTGATAAGTATCCCACCTGGGGAGTACGTTCGCAAGAATGAAACTCAAAGGAATTGACGGGGGCCCGCACAAGCGGTGGAGCATGTGGTTTAATTCGATGATACGCGAGGAACCTTACCAAGGCTTAAATGTAGATTGACAGGACTGGAAACAGTTTTTTCTTCGGACAATTTACAAGGTGCTGCATGGTTGTCGTCAGCTCGTGCCGTGAGGTGTCAGGTTAAGTCCTATAACGAGCGCAACCCCTGTCGTTAGTTGCCAGCGAGTCATGTCGGGAACTCTAACGAGACTGCCAGTGCAAACTGAGAGGAAGGTGGGGATGACGTCAAATCATCACGGCCCTTACGCCTTGGGCTACACACGTGCTACAATGGACGGTACAGAGAGCAGCCACTGGGCGACCAGGAGCGAATCTATAAAACCGTTCACAGTTCGGATCGGAGTCTGCAACTCGACTCCGTGAAGCTGGAATCGCTAGTAATCGGATATCAGCCATGATCCGGTGAATACGTTCCCGGGCCTTGTACACACCGCCCGTCAAGCCATGGAAGCTGGGGGTACCTGAAGTCGGTGACCGCAAGGAGCTGCCTAGGGTAAAACTGGTAACTGGGGCTAAGTCGTAACAAGGTAGCCGTACCGGAAGGTGCGGCTGGAACACCTCCTTTCTAGAGAAAGACGTAAAATGAAGCTCTTTATGATGTATATGATGCATTACTCTCGCTGTTAGTTCAAATAATACAAATTAAGCAAAAAAACAGAGTCTCGTAGCTCAGCTGGTTAGAGTACTACACTGATAATGTAGGGGTCGGCAGTTCGAGTCTGCCCGGGACTACTATTTTAAGCTTAATTAAAAGGAAATTTTAGAAGTATGAGTATGAATTACCATTAATTCAAAATTCAACATTCATAATTTAAAATTAGGAAATGGGGGATTAGCTCAGCTGGCTAGAGCGCCTGCCTTGCACGCAGGAGGTCATCGGTTCGACTCCGATATTCTCCACAATTCACGTAGAGTGAAAATAGTTCATTGACATATTGAGATAAGAAAAATATTAAAAAGTAGAAAGTACAATTTTTTACATAGTAATATGTAAAGAGAAAGTACAATAAGCAAAATAAGGGCGTATGGGGAATGCCTAGGCTCTCAGAGGCGATGAAGGACGTGATAAGCTGCGAAAAGCTACGGGGATCGGCACACACGACTTGATCCGTAGATATCCGAATGGGGCAACCCGGTATGTTGAAGACATGCCACACCGATAGGTGAGCAAACCCGCTGAACTGAAACATCTAAGTAGGCGGAGGAGAAGAAAACAAAAGTGATTCCGTAAGTAGTGGCGAGCGAACGCGGATTAGCCCAAACCAAAGTTGTTACGGCAATTTTGGGGTTGTAGGACCACGCGATTTCTTGCGGATAGAATAAGAATTAACTGGAAAGTTAAACCATAGAGGGTGATAGTCCCGTATTAGTAATAGAAGATAAGAATAGTGGTATCCTGAGTAGGGCGGGGCACGTGAAACCCTGTCTGAATTTGGCGGGACCATCCGCTAAGGCTAAATACTCCTGAGAGACCGATAGTGAACCAGTACCGTGAGGGAAAGGTGAAAAGAACCGTGAATAACGGAGTGAAATAGATCCTGAAACCATACGCTTACAAGCGGTCGGAGCCCTTTCGTGGGGTGACGGCGTGCCTTTTGCATAATGAGCCTACGAGTTAACGTTGCTGGCAAGGATAAGTGGTTAAGCCACGGATCCGTAGCGAAAGCGAGTCTGAATAGGGCGCTTTAGTCAGTAGTGTTAGACGCGAAACCGTGTGATCTACCCATGGGCAGGATGAAGCTGTGGTAACACATAGTGGAGGTCCGAACCGGTTGACGTTGAAAAGTCTTCGGATGACCTGTGGGTAGGGGTGAAAGGCCAATCAAACTCGGAAATAGCTCGTACTCCCCGAAATGCATTTAGGTGCAGCGTTAGTTATAAAGTTATATAGAGGTAGAGCTACTGATTGGATGCGGGGGCTTCACCGCCTACCAATTCCTGACAAACTCCGAATGCTATATAATGTTCACTAACAGTGAGGGCATGGGTGCTAAGGTCCATGTCCGAGAGGGAAAGAACCCAGACCATCAGCTAAGGTCCCCAAATATATGCTAAGTTGAAAAAACGAGGTTTGTCTGCCCAGACAGCTAGGATGTTGGCTTGGAAGCAGCCATTCATTTAAAGAGTGCGTAACAGCTCACTAGTCGAGCGGACGAGCATGGATAATAATCGGGCATAAGCATATTACCGAAGCTATGGATTTGTAATTTATTACAAGTGGTAGGGGAGCATTCTAACAGGGCCGAAGGTGTATCGTGAGGTATGCTGGACCGGTTAGAAAAGAAAATGTAGGCATAAGTAACGATAATGCGGGCGAGAAACCCGCACACCGAAAGACTAAGGTTTCCTCAGCTATGCTAATCAGCTGAGGGTTAGTCGGGTCCTAAGGCGAACCCGAAAGGGACAGTCGATGGCCAACGGGTTAATATTCCCGTACTACTGATAACTGTGATGGGGTGACGGAGTGATGAAAGTGTCGCGAACTGACGGAATAGTTCGTTGAAGGCTGTAGCTATATTCTCGATAGGCAAATCCGTTGAGAATGGCAAAGGCCGATAGTACTCGGAGTCTTCGGACAAAGAGATAGTACACCTAAGGGCTTCCAAGAAAAACCTCTAAACTTCAGGTTATTAGTACCCGTACCGTAAACCGACACAGGTAGTCGAGGAGAGAATCCTAAGGTGCTCGAGAGATTCATGGCTAAGGAATTAGGCAAAATAGACCTGTAACTTCGGGAGAAAGGTCGCCAGCGCAAGCTGGCCGCAGTGAAGAGGTCCAGGCGACTGTTTATCAAAAACACAGGGCTCTGCAAAATCGTAAGATGAAGTATAGGGCCTGACACCTGCCCGGTGCTGGAAGGTTAAGAGGAGATGTTATCTTCGGAGAAGCATTGAATTGAAGCCCCAGTAAACGGCGGCCGTAACTATAACGGTCCTAAGGTAGCGAAATTCCTTGTCGGGTAAGTTCCGACCTGCACGAATGGTGTAACGATCTGGACACTGTCTCAGCCATGAGCTCGGTGAAATTGTAGTATCGGTGAAGATGCCGATTACCCGCAGTGGGACGAAAAGACCCTGTGCACCTTTACTATAGCTTAGTATTGACTTTGGATAAGTGATGTGTAGGATAGGTGGGAGACTTCGATCCAGCGTCGCCAGGCGTTGGTTAGTCATTGTTGAAATACCACCCTTTGCTTATCTGAAGCCTAACCCCGTATTGCGGGGGACATTGCTTGGTGGGTAGTTTGACTGGGGTGGTCGCCTCCAAAAGAGTAACGGAGGCTTCTAAAGGTTCCCTCAGTACGCTTGGTAACCGTGCGTAGAGTGCAATGGCATAAGGGAGCTTGACTGAGAGACATACAGGTCGATCAGGTACGAAAGTAGAGCATAGTGATCCGGTGGTTCCGCATGGAAGGGCCATCGCTCAAAGGATAAAAGGTACGCCGGGGATAACAGGCTGATCTCCCCCAAGAGCTCATATCGACGGGGGGGTTTGGCACCTCGATGTCGGCTCGTCACATCCTGGGGCTGGAGAAGGTCCCAAGGGTTGGGCTGTTCGCCCATTAAAGTGGCACGCGAGCTGGGTTCAGAACGTCGTGAGACAGTTCGGTCTCTATCTACTGTGGGCGTTAGAAATTTGAGTGGATCTGACTCTAGTACGAGAGGACCGAGTTGGACAAACCTCTAGTGTATCTGTTGTCCCGCCAGGGGCATCGCAGAGTAGCTACGTTTGGAAGGGATAAGCGCTGAAAGCATATAAGCGCGAAACCCACCACAAGATGAGATTTCTTTTAAGGGTCGTGGAAGATGACCACGTTGATAGGCTATAGATGTAAAGGCAGTAATGTCATAGTCGAGTAGTACTAATAACCCGTAAGCTTATGTACGAATCCTCCCGGGCAACCGGGAGGGTGCAACTTTCTAAAAATAGTAAATAAAAATACTTTCTTTATCTCAGTATGTTAAGATATTGTCTGTTGTTTTGCATCAATTTATGGTGTATTAATAATAGAAAGATTGCCCAAAGCAATTGTAACGACTTAAGGTGGTTATTGCGGCGGGGCTCACCTCTTCCCATCCCGAACAGAGAAGTTAAGCCCGCCTGCGCAGATGGTACTGCAGTTATGTGGGAGAGTATGTCGTCGCCTTTCTTTTAAAAACCCTTCATCTATGATGAAGGGTTTTTTGTTTTACAAACTTCTGTACAACAAAATAATACAAAACAAACAACAAAAGTGTAGCATTTTTGGGTACGACTTCCCCATAGTGTAGAAATAAAACTGCTTTTTTAGATTTCCATAAAGCATACGAAACTTCATAAAGTATTGTAATACAGCAGTTAAACGACAAGCTTGAGTAAAGAGCTGTGTTTGGTATAGTTCTTTCATACTGATTATACAGAGAACAAGTATAACCTATAAAATATAGCATTATGAAAAATTTATTTTTAACAGCCGCTTTAGTAATCGCCTTATCGTTTAATGCCGCTGCTAACACAGTAACTGAAACAACGTCTACAAAGACTACTATCCACCAGGAGAAAGAATATAAAAGAATCGACGGATCGGAAGTATCCCAGGAAGCGCTTCAAAATATCTCTAAAAAATATGGAGGTTATAGCATGGAAGAAGCGTATGTAGCTGCTGATGGAGAATACAAATTGGTACTCTCGAAAGACGGGCAAAAAGTAACCGCACTCTTTACCGCTGCCGGTGAATTTGTGAAGGAAGCTTAAAAAAAAGCCCTATAACAGTTCTAACCATAAAACAAAGAAAGCCAATGATTTTATCATTGGCTTTCTTTGTTTTATGGACTTGCAGTAATTATTTGATGTTGGCCTTCAATTTAAGGCATAAATGATTAATTGTGGTATTAAATCCAATTGTTGCTTTAAAACAGTACATAATCCCTTAGAATTTACTGATAGCATTTTAATGAGCATAGTAAACCAGATCTTACTCTGATAAGATCACCAATAAGATTCAGTTTGGACTAGATTATGATTGTGTAAATAGATTTAGGCGATAGAGATATAAAATTATAGGTATAAAAAAATCCCGGTAAAGCCGGGATTTTTCTTTTCTGGATCATCTTTTATTTAAATAAACCATCAGAATTGACACTGTATTTAACTATTTTATATTTCTTATTTTCATCTTTTAATAAGCCAATGGTTTCTTTTGACTTATCATTTTCATAGATGACTTCATATACTAATGTACAAGTTGATAGTGAATTGGTTCCTACAGTATTAGTGGATTGCCAATCAATCAACTTGCGGGATTGATAAGTTCCAAGTGCACTTGTTTTTTTAAAAAAAAGATTGAGTTGCTCTTTAGATGTTATTTTATACAACTCATCTGAGAATAAAGCATCAGCAGAATCTAAATCCTTATTTTTTAGTGATTCATAGAGTTGATCAGCCACTTTTTCGGCTTTGATTTTCTCAGCGTCTTCGTTAAAATTCGTTCCGTTAATGTTGCAACTGACGAGTGTTAGACTCAGGATGGAGAAAAGAATAAAGATTGTCTTCATAATAATAGGTTTGCATTAATTGATAGCCAAAGGTAGTATTCTTCCTATAAACATCAAATTGAAATGTTTTTCCTTTTTTAACAATAGAATCACCTAATTTTAAGTCATATTCAGCTATCCCTGCTATTGAATCTATACGTATTTCATTGTCCACATAAAATGCGGTAGATTTCTGCTGCAACTTACTTCGTTTTACAATGATTGAATGTAATGAACTATCATAAAATTTATCAGCATTCTTATATTCATATACGCTAAGAATGGCTATGCTCCCAAACAAAATCAAAAGTGCAATGCAAAGCTGTAGGGTAAAATTATTTTTGATGAAGGAGTTAATTTTCATTGGTTTGATATGAAATCTTTATTTTTAATATTCTTTTGATTGCGTCGTGAAAGAGACTAATGGCTATTTGTCAATTTCAGGATGGAAAAAAGAATAAGTCTTTGTGTCATAAATATAAGCATGTATTAACTGATACTTAAAGGCACCATTCTTTCGGTAAACATCAAATTTTTTAGATTGCGCTTTTTTTACTATAGAATCGCCTATTTTTAGATCAAACTTAAAATCGCTAAAAGAGTCTATTTGTATTCCATTATCTAAATAAAAACTTGTAGATCTGACTTGCCAGTTACTACGATTTATAATAATTGAATTCGATGGGTTCCTATAAAAGTTTGTAGTAACTCTATAGGAATGAATTATCATTGTAATAATTAATACAATTATAATTGCAATTGGAATATAGATTCGAACCCATCGGGTATTCCTTAGCTTAAAATGATTTATAGCACTTATAAGATTCATGAAGAGAGGGTCAACGGGATTATTTTGAATAGGGTATAGTGTCCCTACCTAAGACACTACAAAATATTCAACTCCAGATCGCTTATTTTAAAGCCATCCGGGGTCGCAATCACTACAAGATTGACACAGTTGGGTTCAGGTTCTTCAGTAGCGGTATAACACATTGTATAACTGTCTTTATCAGCTGTCTTTTTGATCTTAAATGTTTTGAGCCATTCCGGATTACAGTCCTGCGCATTTAGAAACGGATCGGAATCCAACTGTGCAGCGGCTATTTTTTTGTACAGTTCCGGTGTGCAGTATTTTTGTAAGAGTGCAGTTCTTTGGTCTTCTGCGGATTCCGGCAATTCGAGGCATTGATTTAAATATTTGGTATAAAAAGATTCTAACATAGCGATAGCTTCTTTTTCAGGATCGGTAGAAAGCTCTTTGGGAGCTTCGGTAGTAGTAGTAGTTTGGGGTTCAACTTTATTAGTACAGGCTACGATAGATAGTATTACGAGGGCACTCCATATTTTTTGCATTAGATCTGGGATTAGGTTAGCGCAACAAATAAACAAAAAAGCGCACAAACTCTCTGCTTTTATGCGTCGAAATTAACCTCAGATTTGGCGCTGACCCGTACGATGCGAATTTTAGCACTATTTCTCTAACGAACCACATTAGCACACAGGTTAAAGGGATATTTTAATACCGGGATTGGAACAATTTTGAGAGCACTGTCTGTAAAGCCAAAGTTAATGTACTCCGAAATTGCCGTAATACAGTTGTACGCATGGGGGCAAACGATAAAAAAAATTGCAAAAAAGTTGATTGTTGCAATCGCTACCGTAAAATAGTACAGCAGGAAAATCTTTGAAACCTTAGAAGTCAAAACTATTGTTGAAGCACTTTCGTATGCGATCCACAATAAGATGATTTAAAAAAAGAAGTAGCCTTGACAGGACAAATGTCGAACTTTTTCTTGGAAGATTTAGAAAAAATATTAAATATTTTTAAAAACTCTGATATATAGAACTCTGATTTTGGATAAATGCCACCAATTGCATGAACTGCGTAAAGCAAAGAAAACCTTTACCATGCATCATGTTTTTTATATTCTAAGTGACGTTCAGCAATTTCTAAATCGCTACTTTACCCTTGCTATTTAAATCATGCTCTATTAGATGATGTTTCCGGAAAAAGATAAGGGGACTGAGATAGTTAAAAGCCGTAATAATAAAAAAAACCAGCCTATAAAGACTGGTCGGATTAAAGTGTGGTATTTGAAATAGAGACTAACTCAAAAAATTAAAAATACTAAAAAGATAGGATAAAGATTATAATAATATAAATTTTTAATGGTATTCAAGCTACTCCATTTTAGAAATGATAGTGTAGACCTTTCAATGATGTCTCATTGAAAATCATATTTAATACAATAGCTGGTGTCTGTCTAGATTCTAATTACAATTGAGCCAATCACTATCGCCTATTTTATTATTGGCTTTAATTGTGTTTTTAGAGTATTTTAGATAGGTCTGAATAGCGTCTACATAATTCAATAATTCATCATTGCTAGACTTAGTATCATCAAGAAATGCAATCAATTCTATTAACGATTCTCTCAAATTGCTAAAGGTTAGTAACTTAATTTGATTTCCCTTCTTTAAAACAATTAATTTGCGACGATGTGAATTAAATGTTGATATTAAAAAAACGCCGTTTGATTCTTTTTCAAAATCAGTCCCTTTTAATAATTCAGAAGACCTTAATAAAGGATCTTGTTTTTGGTTTTGTTCTATTGTACCCATTTTATGCATATACTCCTTTGCTAATCTTGTAGCACAATTATCATTGGTAATTTTAATCGAGTCTGGCACTGCTTGAGCATTTACCGAATGTATGCCAATCATCATCCATAGAAACCCGACTGTGAGAATTAAGTTTTTCATTTTATTATTTTTTTAACTCGTCAATAATTTTATCAGAAATTTTAGTTGCAGGCCCTTCCTCATTGCTGGGATTTTTATATCCATTTAGCATATCCTGTGGAGTTGCGTGTTCTATTTCATGTCCAAAAATAACGCCCATTAGTTGGGTGAAAGTTGTGTTTTTTGGCAACTCTTTTCCATAAACACCTGCACCACCTTTGGCATTACCATCAATTAATGCACCAGCATTTTTTGTATACAAAGTTATTTCAAATCCTGCGGGCTTCAAACCGACAACCTTGCCTGTTTCGTCCTTCATTTGGGCTACGTTGCCATTCTTTGAAAGTACTGGCCCTGTTTCACCAGCAATCATTTTTCCATTTTCATCTTTTGGAGTATTTTGAGTATCTATTATTACAGTTGTAGGAATGTCCGAATTTACAAGTTTGTTAAATTGTTCTCTACCCGTAGCTGTTTCTTGTAAAGCATTCCCTATATTTCTGTCATTTTTAGTCGCATGCTCAGTGTAATCTCCTTTGCCTCCGTTTGCTTTCGGATCATAAACTAGTTGTCCTGCTTTATTTCTCCAGTCGTCAGCAGCTCTTCCGTCAGGATCAATATTAGACATTGGATTGTTTTTCCCATAATTATATGGCGACCAACTCGAAAATTCTTCACTTAATGGATCAATTGCCATCCATCTACCTGCAGTATCTCCAATCGGTTGTGCGTCTACACTTAATGTATCAACTATGATTCTGCCAACAATTTCTTTTTTATCAACGTGCCAACGCATCGTGCCAATCGTTACAATACTATCAAGATCTTGAACTTCTAAATATTTCCCCTTACTTAAGGTAGCAACTTGTGCTTTACTACCATATTTTATGAAAGGATTTCCTGCTTGAATATTTTTTTCTCTTCTGGCTTTTTCTTCTTTAGAAAGTTTTTCTTTTTTCTGAGCAGATACTGTTCCGATTGTGAACAAAATAAAAATTAATAAATAGTACTTCTTCATAAGAATTAATTTTTGTTAAAGGTATTTAATTTTTTGTTTTCATATTTACTTCTTTCTTCTTTCAAAGAAACTAACCAATTGAGGTACATATCTTCCGGCATATTTCTATACCCAATTTGATGAATATGTTCGTACTCTTTTTGTAAATCTTTAAAGAGTAAATCACGTTTTATTTTATCTTCATTTTTTTCGATTTGCTTATAATGAGTCTCAGCTCTTAAAATCAAAGCAGTTGCAAAATTCGGATAGTTTTTAATTGCAGTTTCTGTACACTTTAAGATAAACATTCCATCATTATTTGGAAATTTAGAATTGTAATTGTTTGCTAGATCAACCAATACTAAAGCTATACTTTCCTTATTATTTAAAGCTTTCATATACACGCCGTTTGTTATTGCATCGACATGAACAAACCCCGAAGCCATTATCCACGCATCTATTGGAAACATCCTACTTGTCAATTCTGTATTGTACCAACCATCCTTTAAACTTCGATGTTTGATATAAATATGGTTTGGGGCTAATGCTAAATTGGCTTCAATACCAATTTCTTCACACAAGATTTTATACAGATATGGCAATGAATGGCAATTACCTTTATGTGTTTTTACAAGTTTTGAAACGAAAAGATTTTCAGGAGCATTATGTCCGAAAACGTCATTGAAGTCATAACCAAATGGCTCGTATTTGTAAATTTTACCATCAATACTAAGTGGCAAAGTATCACATAATATTGAAAATATTGAAGCACGTTTGTTAACTACATCTTTATCTCTTTCGGCATAATCAAGTTTTTTGCTATGTATGATTGAGTTGCTTAATACATGCATCAAGTTAATTTGTTTATCAACAAATGTAGTATCCAAATTTCCATCTAAATATGCATTTTCAACTGAGAAAACGGCTTTCTTGAAACTGTAAGAGCTTTCATTTTGAATCATACTGCTCAGCAGGGTATAACTTTCTTCAAATAGTTTTTCCTTATTTTGAGCTATCGCATAAAACTTTGAAAACAATAGTAAAAGAAGTATGAAGGTGCTTTTTGTCATTATTAGTTTTTAAATTTTATTATCGTTCCTTTAAATTGTTTAGCCAGTTTTTCACTTTCTTCTTTATTCTTTGTTTCTTTTAATGAGTTTAGCCATTTTTCATAAGCATCTGCGGGCATAAGTTGAAACCCTAAATCGTCAACTAACTTATATTGTGCGTGCATTTGTTGTAAAATTTCAATTGCCTGTGGATAGTTTAATATTTTATTTCTTCCATCCTGGGTTTGTGTATTTATTCCTAATTCTTTTACAACATATTTTAACCGTGCCTCATTATAATTTGCTTTAACCATATTAGCATTGATACTCGTTGGATATAATTCAATGGCTTTATTAATTACTTTATCAACAAATTCATCATAGCCAAACTTATGGATGTAACCACTGGCTAAATCAGTATAAAATTGTGAAAGCACTTGTTGTTTTGTTAGATTTTGCATATAGATTTTATTCTGCATCGCTTCAGCAGTAATATATCCATTGTTTAAAATAAAAGATGAAACGGTAAGCATTCCGTTTGTCAGCTCTAAGTTATACCACTTGCTTTTTTCATCTTGAAATTTAATGTATGAATGATTTGGAGAAAGTGCTAAATAAGCTTCTGCGTCGATTGCTTCAGCAAGTATCAAATAAAGCAATGGCATTGAGTGACATTGTCCGGTATTTGTCTTTAAAAGTTTAGTTACAAACATTTTCGCCCAATTCTCTCTGCCCCAATAATCCTCAAAATCATATTTGATTGGAAAGTGTTTTTCTTTAAATCCTTTAATCTGCATCGGTTGAGTAAAGAATTCGAAAAGCATAAAGTTTTTAGCTGTATTACTATTGGCATCAAAGTTTCTCTCTTTCATTTTTGCCAAAATAAATTCAGCAGATTGTTTTATAACTTTGTCAAATTCTACTTTATCAAGTTTGTTTTCGAAATAAGCATTTTCAATATCGAAATTGACATCTTTCACCGAATAGTTGTCAACATCAATATGTAGCATCTTGTCAAACACTTCTCTGTAACGCTCGGTCCCAGGGATTTGTAACAGGGAGGGGAGGTCATATTGTATAGTAGACTGCAATTCTTCTATATCAGATTTCACACTATTCAAGGTCTCTATACGAAGCTTTTCATGCTGGTCTACCTCATTCATAATCTGCTCGTTCTGTCGTTGCTGATAATTTTTACCAGTAGATGGTAGTTGAGTTGCAGAAGGCGCCAGAAAACTATCCATACCCGAAGGATAAATAGATGGTACTGGAGGTTTGATTTCTGGTAAACCAGGTGTCGTTATTGTTTGACCATTTAAATATACAGTAAACAGTACAACGCTAAAGGTTATAAGCTTACGGATTGTTGAAAATTTATTATTTCTCACTTTATTCCTAACTTGGACGTACGTCCTATAGTATTTATTATTAGAACTCTCAATTTTGTCCTGTGCGGGACAAAGACAAAGAATATTTACAAAATTTTGGAGCCAACCTTAAGAAAATTCGCGAAGACAAAGGCTTTACTCAAGCCCAGCTTGCTATTGACAGCGATTTGGATATCTCCTATATCAGCCGTATTGAAAACGGCAGGATTAGTCCGTCCCTAATCTATCTCAAATATCTTGCTGACGCACTTGGTGTGGATATGAAGCAATTAATTAGCTTTTAGTAGGTAAGACTTTTCCGAAGCGAACATACAAAATATTTTTTCTATATCCTTACGGAAAAACCTCAAAAAGTAAAAATAAGTATTTTTACGTGGTTTCTTTACTTATCATCTTTCGGCATTTCCCATCTTATGTCTTGGCAGACCTATCTCATGCTCCTGCGGGTACGGCGCTCTATGGGTCATGCTTACATCTTCCCGAATATTTCTATGTATATCATACTGCTTCTCACTGCTTTGAGAATACCGCGGATCTGGAATAAAGGGCATTTTTGCCATCTTAATTATTGTTACTGTAGGAAAATGATAATCAACCTCAACATTTCCTAGCAATAGATAACATCCCCCGCCTTGAAAAGGGTACTTTTTAAGACTGTCTGTAAAATGTGCCGTATCAAAAAGCTCACCTTCAACATCTATCCATGTTCCGAAATACATTGCACCCATCTTGGTTGGAACATGCTTTCGGGAAATCAAATACGCCAGCATTTTTACTGTTTTTTTGTGATGCTTTAATAAGTCTTTTGCCATCACACTGCCTCTGAATTTTGTCTGCAACAGATTGAATGGCGTGCAGGAAACAGGAAAGCTTAATAATTCAATTTCATCGAAAGCATCCTCAAAGTTTGAACGTTCCAATACAGGGAGGCTGTATTCCTGTAGCGGTTCCTGAAGAAGCATCAAACTGCGATTTTCAGGTTTGAAATTTACCAGTATCAGCCTTGCAATGACTAATAACTGGTTCTTGGTTTTGCCTGTGAAACGAAACGCTCCGATAAATATTAATATTTGGATTCCCTCGATTCCAATCGGAATTCTATTTATAAAATCTTCCAGTGAAATATATTCCCCATTTAACTGACGCTCTGTAACTATATGCTGAGCAATTTTAGCTTCCAATCCTTCCAGATGCATTAGCCCAAGGTAAACGTCGATGCCATAAAGCGTGGTTTCATATTCGCTTTTATTTACGCATGGATTATGTATTATTGCACCTGACATACGGGCCTCATGCACATAAACTTCAGTTCTGTAAAAACCTCCCTGATTATTTATTACCGCAACCATAAATTCAATTGGATAATGTACCTTAAGGTATAAACTCTGATAACTTTCTACAGCATAGGATGCAGAATGCGCTTTGCAAAAGGAATATCCTGCAAACGATTCGATCTGGCGATAAATTTCCTGGCTAAGTTCCAAAGGATGGCTTTGACGCTCACAGCATTCAAAAAAGTTATCTTTTACTTTCTGAAGAGCGGATTTTGACCTTCCTTTTCCGCTCATTGCCCTGCGCAAAATATCACCGTCTGCCGCGGGAAGTCCTCCATAATGCAGGGCTATCTTTATTACGTCTTCCTGATATACCATTATACCATACGTCTCACCGAGCTGCTCCTTAAATACGTCATGGAAGTACTCAAATAGGTCTGGATTATTATGCCTGAAAATATATTCCTTCATCATTCCACTTTGGGCAACGCCCGGACGAATAATAGACGATGCGGCCACAAGGATCTTGTAGTTATTGCATTGTAGTCTTCTAAGAAGCCCGCGCATTGCAGGACTTTCGATATAAAAACAGCCGATAGTTTTACCACGACTTAAATATTGATTGCATAAAGCCTCATCTTTGGAAAGCGATGTGTCCCTAATATCGACATTGATGCCACGGTTCTTACGTATCAGTTTGACACTATCATCAATATGGCCTATTCCGCGCTGGCTCAAAATATCGAATTTTTCAAAACCAATATCTTCTGCCACATGCATATCGAACAGTGCGATTGGAAATCCTTTTGGTGGCATTTCCAGCACTGTAAAATTTGTAATAGGTTCTTCAGAAATGAGTATGCCACATGAATGCATACTTCTTTGATTAGGGTATTTTTCAAGCAGCATTCCATATTCCTGTACTTGTTTCACCACTTTATTGGTGTCATGGAGTTCCATAGGGTTTTTAACCAGAACATCAAGTTCTTCTTTTGGAAGCCCGAATACTTTTCCAACCTCCCTGAAAATTGATCGGTATTTAAACTCGACATTGGTACCGCAAAAGGCTACATGTTCGGCTCCGTAGCGGCTGAAGATATATTCTAATATAATGTCACGTTCTTTCCATGACCAGTCAATATCGAAATCCGGAGGGCTCTTACGGTTTACATTTAAGAAACGTTCAAAATATAAATCCAGTTCGAGAGGACAGATATCGGTAATTCCCAAACAATATGCGATAATGCTGTTAGCCCCACTGCCGCGGCCAATATGCATAAATCCCATGCTATTGCTGTAGCGAATAATGTCCCAAGTAATGAGAAAGTAACCGCTGAACTCTAGTTCTTCAATTACCTTCAATTCTTTTACTACTCGCTCCTTAGCGGCAGTATTATCCGCACCGTATTTTTTGACCATGCCTTGTTGGGCAATCTGTCTGAGGAGTTTCATATCCTCATTTCGATTTTTGGTGTAGTATTTCTTATTACGTGGTATTCCGAATTCATATTCAAAATTGCACTGGTCGATGATACTTTGAGTATTTTGAACGATAGTTGGATAATGCGTATATTTTTCCAATATTTCTGAAAGAGGCAGCATTGTTTCTGAATCATTGCAATAATCCTCCGCAGTTAATTTTGACCCAAGCACGTTTAGATCGATAGCACGTAATATTTTATGAAGGTTATATTCTTTTTTATTCCTAATTGTAACAGGATGAAGCATCACCATTTTCTCTAACCTGTTTTTCCATTTTTCTTTATATAATATAAGAAGCTCTTCAGGCTTGATCCCGATGTATTCATTTTCTTGTAGGTTAGACGGGGCATTGCTGATAGGATAAATTACGATAACATTATCGAAAGCCGGCGCAAGGATTGGAAGCGGTGAATCCTCAAAATTATGCTTTGTCAAAAATCGGTTCATTTCTCCTAAGCCTTCGCGGTTTAGGGCTAGACCAATATATCGCAATGTATGCTGGCACCGAAATTCAATTCCTACAAGTGGTTTTATAGATGCAGCTTTACATAACTTAATAAAATCGTAAATGCCTGTTACCGTATTGATGTCAGTAAGTGCCATAGATTCTGCTTTGCATTGAATCCCCAGCTGTACCAATTCTTCAACTGGTATAGTGCCATAGCGTAGGCTGTGAAATGAGTGGCAATTGAGGTACATGGCTTATTTTTTTCTCTTTAATATTTCATTTTTATTGTTGGGCTTGAAAATGGCACCACCTCCGCGCATTACGGCATCAAAGCCATAGCGTGTTTTCATCCTGTCCATAGCCTGGTACAGCGAAAGCATTTCTTCGGTATCATCAAACATATTTATCTGGTAAGTACCACGTACCAGACCACTGAAGCGGATTCCGATCAGGCGAAGACGCATTCTGCGCTGGAATAGTTTATTGAACAATTCCGTCACATTCTTTATCAGTATATGGTCTGCAGAAGTGTACTGTACCTTACACTGCTTGGTTTCCGTGTCGAAATTTGAATAGCGTATCTTAACGACTACCGTTGAGGTAAGCCATTCTTCAGACCGAAGCTGAAAGGCCAGTTTTTCAACCATGCCCTGTAGCACACTTTTAAGTTCGCCAAGATCTATAGTATCCTGCAAGAAAGTATGTTCTGTAGAAATGGATTTGCGTTCCGTGTAGGGTTCAACGGGATTATTATCTATACCATTTGCTTTTTTCCATAACTCAATACCATTTTTGCCAATCATCTGCTGTAGTACCTCAGCCGGCATTTCGGAAAGTGTCTGGATATTGCGGACACCGATACGAGAAAGCAACTGGAAAGTAACATCGCCAACCATTGGAATTTTTTTTATGGACAGTGGATTAAGAAATGGTCTAACCATATTTTCTGGTATCTCAAGATTTCCTTTAGGCTTTCCTTCTCCGGTGGCAATTTTAGATACAGTCTTGTTAACAGACAACGCAAAACTTATAGGCAATCCCGTTTCCTTTGTAATGGATTGGGCAAGTTCATTGGTCCATATATAAGAACCATAGAATTTATCCATACCGGTGATATCAAGATAAAATTCATCAATACTGGCTTTTTCCACAACCGGTGCTTTCTCTTCAATAACTTCAGTTACGGCATGGGATAAGCGAGAATATAATTCCATATCACCTTTCATTACTTTTGCCTGCGGGCAAAGACGCAGCGCCATCTTAATTGGCATTGCAGAACGTACTCCGAAAGTCCTAGCTTCATAAGAACATGAAGCAACGACACCTCTTTCACCTCCGCCAATAATCAGTGGAATACCATTCAATCTTGAATCAGTAAGCCTCTCGCAGGACACAAAAAATGTGTCCAGATCCATGTGCACAATTGCCCTTCCCATAACCTTCATTTTTGTACCAAACAAAATTAGTACAGATTGTAACAAATAAATTATATTTGCTGATACAAATTGTAACAAAAATAACATGTCTTTATTTTCCGACAACATCAGAAGCCTAAGGCTTAAAAAGAAAATTTCTCAGGAAAAGGTCGCTATAAGCCTCCTAATAACACGTGGGAGGTATGCAAAGTATGAAGACGGGACTTCTGAAGCTCCTTATGAAATATTGAAAAGAATATCAAAATATTATCAGGTCAGTATTGACATTCTGCTATGTGTTGACGTAAGGAAAGTCAAAATTGATGAATTGGTTATGCTTGAGAATAACAGGGTTCTATTACCAGTTATAGTGAATAATGATGGTGAAAGTTTTATAGAAATTGTTACGCAAAAAGCCCAGGCTGGCTACATGAACGGATATTCTGATCCGGAATATATTGAAAGCCTGCCTCGTATTTCGCTGCCTTTTTTAGGTTCTGGCCTGCACAGGGGATTTACTGTTGATGGAGATTCCATGCCACCGCATGAGAACGGCGATGTAATTATCGCTAAATATATGGAAAGACTTAACGAGCTTGTTACGGGCAGGACTTATATTATTATGACTAAAAATGATGGGATTGTCTATAAAAGATTGAACAAAAACAAGAAAAATGTATTGGCACTTGAATCTGACGAATCGTTTTATAATCCTTATGAAGTAAAGGCATCAGACATTGAACAGATATGGGAGTTTAAATGCAATTTGGGAAAAAAGGACACTAAGCGGGTAAAAGTTATACCGGGAAGTATTGAGGAAATGTTTTTGGAATTAAAGAATGACATTCAGAAATTACAGCATAAGAAATAAAAAACAAGAAATTTTTACAATTCGGCTGGCATATGTCAGCTTTTTTTATTTGAATTTCCTTAAAAAAATGAAAAAATGCTCGTTTTTTACAAATTTTGGATCGTTTTTGTTAACAATCCTTCAAATTTATTGTCATAATTTCGCTTTGTATAATACTTGTACCGTGATAATTAAGTGATTAATACAATAATCCTATCGTGATTATTAATTATAAACGTCAACAGAGAAAAAGACTAAGACATGAAAATACCAGTTTCTTATAAAACCACTATCGTCTATATAATTTGCCTCCTTTATACTTTACTTTTTGTATATGCCGCAATGAGTAAAATACTCGATTTCGAAAACTTTAAGGTGCAATTGGGTCAATCTCCTCTATTAAGTGCTTATGCTGATTATGTTGCGCTTGCTGTACCAACTTTTGAATTAATAATATGCGGCTTGCTTTTGGTCCCTAAAAGTAGAGTCTTTGGACTTTTTTTCGCATATAGCTTAATGGTAATGTTTACAGCTTATATCTATATAATTCTCAATTTCAGTTCATTTGTACCATGTTCGTGTGGCGGAATTTTAGAAGATATGTCTTGGAGTCAGCATATGGTATTTAATCTGGTTTTCATTCTGCTTTCAATAATCGCAGTCTTGATATCACAGCCAAATTTAAAAAAAATTAATTTTATATTTATTGCATGTACTGGTCTACTTAGCATTGCATTCATTTTTGCATTATTCTACATGTCGGAAAATTTAATTCATCACAATAACAATTTTACTCGGAGATTTCCACATTTTCCCGCAGTTCAGACACAAGAAATGGACTTAAAGGCTGATTCTTATTACTTTGTAGGTAGTAACAATGGCAAGATTTATCTCGGCAATTACACAGCCCCACTTCAGATTTTGGAAATGGACAACAAGTTGAAAACACAAACTATCCACAATTTAAAAATTAATAAAATGAAGTTGCCATTTACATCAATTCAGATTAAAATAGACGCACCTTATTTCTACTTGATAGATGGTAATGTACCATGTATCTTTAAAGGTACTATATCGAATTGGGAAGCATCTTACATTATGCGTGGCGATCCATATTTCTCACAATTCGTAGCAACAGATTCAAGTCATATTGCTTTCCGTACTATTTTAAAAAAAACAAAAACAAATACGCTTGGCTTATTTAATTTAAACGATACAATAAATATCGCCTTTGAGCCAAAATTAATACAGAAGCAGATTGATGGTGTTTTTGACACGGATGGCCAGATGCTATAAGATAAAAGGTTTAAAAAAATAATATATATATACCGGTATAGAAACCAATATATTGTCACAGACCCAAATTTAAAACTTCTCTATCGTGGAAATACAATTGATACCACTACACATGCGAATATAAAGGTTGCAACGATCTCTGACTCTGGCGAAACAAAATTAGCAGCACCACCGTTAATCGTGAATAATACCAGTGCTGTTTTTAGCAACCATTTGTTTGTTTCATCCAACTTACCCGGGAAATATGAAAGCTTGATAATGTGGAAGAAAGCCAGTATTATTGATTTGTATAACTTACAAAACCACAGTTACTTGTTAAGCTTTTATATCTACGATATTAATGGAAAAAAAATGCGCAGCTTTTATATCGATGATGATAATTTGTATGCTCTTATTGGTTCAAAAATTGTCGCTTATAAACTTAGAAAGTCAGTTACCGAAAATTTCAAAACAAAAACTTTTCAATAAAAATATACCGGCCGGTTCAGGGATAAGATTGAAAACCTGTATAAAAGAGTAAATCATAACTTTTAAATTTTACGATTATGAAAACTAAGTTTTTTAAATTCATCTTACCAATGGCAGTAGTCGCTTTTGGTTTGGCAGGTGCAGCTCATACAAATGCAATGGGCAAAACAGCAGTCGCTTTGGCTGACAGATGGGGCTACACGCACCTTGAAGGTCAAAATTGTGTAATCACCAATGTGATGTGTAAAACTGATCCGGGAACTCCATGTAAACAAGGGTCTGCTCAGCTTTACGATTTTGTCAGCACTACAAGCTGCCCAAATCCTTTGAACAAAATTTAATTGATTAAATTTTGTTCAAATAGAAATGCAGCCCATTTGGGCTGCATTTTATTAACAGGGTTATAGCCTTATCTATTAGTTAAAAGGTTAAAAAGTAATTAATAAATATGAAAAACAAATTTTTAAAATCGATAGCATCGGCCATAATTATAGTTTTTGGTTTATCCGGCGCATTACGCACCAATGCAATGAACAAAAAAGCAGTTGCTTTGGCCGACAGGTGGGGATATTATAATCTTGATGGTTTATGCCTTAGATCGAATACGTTATGCACAACTAATCCTGGTTTTGCGTGTAAAGAGGGAACATTGTTTCTTTATGATTTTGTAAGTTCTGTTAGTTGGAAAAACCGGTCAATTTGACCACCTAATTCCGGAGTAAATTGACCACCCGTTCCGGAGCAAACTGACCACCTAATTCCGGAGCAAATTGACCACCAAGTTTTGTGGTGAATTAAGTATTAAAAACTATTGATTTTTTCATGTTGTTAGAACCATACATTCGTTAAAAATTTACGGATTATGGCAAACAAAATAACAGACATGAGTAAAATTAGAAAAGTAATTAAATTCTATTGTAATGGAAAGAGTAAGTTATTTATAAGTAGCTACTTATCCCTTTCAAGAAATACGGTAAAGAAATATATTTCTTTATTTGAAGTTCTCGAATTAAGCTTTGAATTAATCGACCAAAAAACCGATGCAGAGCTGGAACTTTTATTCTCCCAGACTAGTGTAGAGGCCATTAGCCCGAGATTACAGACACTTTATGATTTTTTTCCTAAAATGGAACGTGAACTAAAAAAAGTTGGCGTTACCGTACAGCATATGTGGGAACAATATATTGCTGTAAATCCTGATGGTTATCGAACTTCACAATTTCATTATCATTACAATATATGGGGCAAACGAGTTAATCCGGTCATGCATATGAACCATAAGGCTGGTGATAAAATGTATGTTGATTATGCCGGAAAGACACTCTCAATTATTGATATAGATACTGGAGAAGTCAAAGAAGTACAATTTTTTGTAGCAATATTGGGCGCTAGCCAATACACGTATGCTGAAGCTTCCATGAGCCAGCAAAAGGAAAACTTTGTTGACTCGGTAGAAAATGCCATGCGCTTTTTTGAAGGCACTCCTGCCGCCATTGTTCCAGATAATTTAAAATCTGCCGTAATAAAAAGCAGTCGTTTTGAACCGACAATCAATGAAACCCTGGCTGATTTAGCAGAACATTACGAAACCACAATTTTACCTGCCAGAGCTTACAGGCCCAGAGACAAGTCACTAGTTGAAGGAGCTGTTAAGATATTATATCGAAGGATTTATGTAACCATAAAAGAAACTAAGTTCTTTTCTCTGGAAGAATTAAACCAGCAGATCTGGGATTTACTTGACTCTCACAATAACAGAAAACTGACAGGACGCCCTTATTCCCGCTTTGAATTATTTTTAGAAGACGAGAAAGAAAAACTGCGTCCACTCCCACAAGATCGTTTTGAAATTAAATACCAGTCTTTTGCAACAGTAATGCAAAACGGTCATGTTCAATTAAGCCAGGACAAAAACTATTACAGCGTTCCGTATCAATATGTAAAGAAGAAAGCCAAGCTGTTATATACCAAATCAACAGTAGAGATTTATTATAAATACAATCGAATAGCTGTACATCCAAGAAACTACAAACCTTATGTCTATACAACAACTCCTGAGCATTTAGCCAGTACACATCAATTTGTAGCCCAATGGAGTGCTGCCCGCTTCATTGAATGGGCTAATAATATTGATGAGTCAGTAGGAGAATATATAATGCAGATAATCGAAAGCAGAAATCATCCAGAACAGGCTTATAAAAGCTGTTTAGGAATACTGAATTTTGAAAAAAAGGTAGGCAGACAGCGATTAATAAATGCCTGCAGGCGGGCACTTGATTTTAAAATTTACAATTTTAAGACCATACAAAACATTTTAGAAAACAACTTGGATCATATTGATTTTGATCAAGAACCTGAGCAGGAACTTCCCGATCACAGTAACATAAGAGGAAAACACTATTATAACTAAATTAAATCTTGAAAAAATGAATGAATCCACAGTAACCAAAATGAAACAAATGAAGCTTTATGGCATGTTTAATGCTTTTAAAACAGCCATTGAAAGCGGGAAAACAGATCATTATACCCTTGACCAGTTTGTATCGATGATTATTGATGCAGAATGGGATGAAAGGTACAATCGTCGTATTGAACGAAGTATCACTAATGCCAAATTCCATTACAAATCAAATATTGAAAGTATCAATTTTGATGTATCACGTAACCTGGACCGAAACATGGTACTGCGTCTGGCAGAATGCGAATTTATAGAGAAAAACGAAAACATTTTAATCACTGGAAGCACCGGTGTCGGTAAAAGTTATTTAGGTACTGCATTAGGTTATCAAGCCTGTATACAGGGTTTTAAGGTAAGTTATTTTAATACCTCAAAATTGTTCGCTAGACTAAAAATGGCTAAAGCAGATGGTACTTATCTACGGGAACTTACCAAAATACAAAGACAGGATGTTATAATACTTGATGATTTTGGACTCCAGGCACTTGACAGCCATAACCGAATTACTCTTTTAGAGATCATAGAGGACAGGCATAATAACGGCTCTATAATCGTGACATCACAAATACCAGTTCAAGGCTGGTATGATATAATTGGAGAAAAAACGATAGCCGATGCAATATTAGACAGACTTATACACCAATCTCATAGGCTTGAATTACATGGAGAATCCATGAGAAAGAAAAGAGGAATAAACAAAGAGTGATATTTTATTATATTTGAATACTAATTAACAGATGAAAAAATATAGTTTTTAATCAAAACGGAGGTGCTCACTTTGCACCGGAATTAGGTGGTCATTTTGAACTGGAATCAGGTGCTCACTTTAAAACGGAATGGGGTGATCAATATAACCGGAATTTGCACAGTGAGGACTTAAAAGGAATGTCATTTTTTTTCAAGAATCGCAGATATAGCCGAATAGCATATAAAAAAGCCCATGAAAATCATTGATTTTCATGGGCTTTTTTAGAATAAGAGGTTGTTATGATGTCTGATTTTCAATATATTATAATTAATTTTTATCTTTAGCAATGCGTTATATCTATCTCATACTCTGCTATTTCACAATACGAAGCATTAACACAACGCTAATAAAGATAGTCGTTGATAATGATGGTGATGTGCAGATTTTACAATCACATACAGCAGCCGAGCTTTACGTAAAAATGAAGGATATATATGCTCCGGGTATATGGAATATAAATACTGTAACGGAAATGAGAGAAAATTATAAAGCACTGTCAGATTTTGATAAGGTACTGAAGAAATCTAGCTTAAATAAAAAATAAAATTTACGCTTTTATATTTTTTTTCCAGTTCACCGGTCCATTAAGTGTTTCATCGTCATCACCTGAATAGTTGTTATCGTTTTCCATCAATTCCTTCATATCAAACAAAAACTCTTCTTTGAATTTTAAAGAAGCTTTACTTGACGGCTGACAACTGCTGGTTTTGTGGTAAATTGTTTACAGAAATGAGGGTCGACCTTATTATGATAAGCATGATGACAAGGAAATCATCTTCATTCTAAAAACAGCTTTTATGCTTTATCTTACTTGTACACGGGCTAATAAAAGTATTAAAGACATTTCGAAAATAGTATTTAATGGAAAAGCTGCATAATTTTTATACTGGGATTGGAAAGAGAGAGTTGTAAAGCCATTTACAGCCAAAATAGACTAGGGAATGCCAATTGGATAGAACTAAGCCGATCCTGCAATAAATTCGACAGTTGATTTATGTCGAACTATTAAATTATGCAGGGTGATGGATGAATTTGAGTTAAAAAAGATTACGATAGAAGATGCCTTTCAGAGAATGAAGGACGCAGGAATGGAGGTGACATATGAAGAAGTAGTATTAATAATGAATTTCTTACATATATTAACATACTTTGTCATTAAAAAGCATTTCAAACTCCCTTAAATTATCTACCTTTAGCTACTGTAAGTATAAAGTTTACAGCATATTAATGAAATTTTCAAGCTATGAAAAGTGCAATTTTATATATCCGCGTTTCAACTGATGAGCAGGCGGATAAAGGATACTCGCAGCGCGATCAGGATGAGCGTCTGCGCAGATACTGCAGTACCCAAAATATACAGGTCGATACAGCTATTTTTGAAGATCATTCAGCAAAATCCTTTAAACGTCCAGAGTGGGAACGGCTCCTTGCCGGTCTGAAAAAAAGCAAGATAAGACCTGATTATATTCTCTTTACTAAGTGGGATCGTTTCAGCAGAAACGCAGGAGACGCATATCAGATGATAAATACACTTAATGGTCTTGGTGTTGAACCACAGGCAGTAGAGCAGCCGCTTGACTTAACAATCCCAGAAAACAAAATGATGCTTGCGATATATCTTGCGGCCCCGGAAGTTGAGAACGACAGGAGAGCACTGAATACCTTTTATGGTATGAGGCGCGCGAGAAAAGAAGGCAGGGTATTGGGGCTTGCGCCATATGGTTATATTAATCGTACAAAAGAAAATGGTAAAAAGTACATAGCTCTTAAAGAACCTGAAGCAAGCAATTTGCAGTGGGCTTTTAAAGAAATTGCTAAAGGGGTACTTGCTGCGGATCAGGTTCGACTTGCTATCAACAAAAGAGGCGGACGAAAAATAAGCAAGAGTGCTTTTCATGTATCGCTACGCAATGCTGTCTACTGTGGAAAGGTTTTTATTCGAAAATTTAAAGATGAAGACGCTCACTTTGTCCCTGGTCTGCATGAGCCTTTGATTACTGAGGCATTATTTTATAAAGTTCAGAATATAATTGATGCCAATGTGAGGCATTCGCGGCCACAGACAAAAATATCGTCAGACGATAATCTTCCTCTACGAGGGTTTCTTGTATGTCCTGACTGTGGCAGAAACCTAACCGGCAGTGCCTCAAAAGGTTCAAAGGGAGGATATTACTATTATTATCACTGCATACCCAAATGCGGGTTTAGGAAAAGTGCTGTCAAGGCAAATGCAATATTTGAGAGTGATTTGGAAAAATATGAATTTCCTACTGTTATTCAAGAGATACTACATGATGCTATGATGCTTAATTATAAAAACTTTGGCTCCGTATTCGAAAAAAGGAGAAGTGAAATTGCGATAGAAATTGATCGTTTTACAGTGAAACTTACAAAGGCACGAGAACTGCTACTAGCAGAGAAACTTGATGCAGAAGATTACAGAGAAATAAAAGAGGAGTGTAAAAAGAATATAGAAGGATTAGAAGATGAATTATCAGCTTATATGACTGAAGAAAAAACTCATGATATTAAGAAAAGCCTAAATGATGCACTAACATGCCTTTCAAAGCTGTCAAACGTATATAAAGAGGGAGATAGTGAGATTAAGAGAAAAATAATAAGTTCGATATACCCTGAAAAATTGATTTTTGATGGATACACGTATCGAACCCCGAGAACCAATGTTATTGCGGAAAGTATGTTGCTGATTAATAAAGGCTTAGAGAATAAAAAAAACCGAACAAGTAAGTCGTTTTCTTACTTGTCCGGTGTAGTAGCCCCGCCAAGAATCGAACTTGGATCAAAAGTTTAGGAAACTCCCATTCTATCCGTTGAACTACGAGGCTGAAATTCTAAGGAACTGCAAATGTAAAAAAAAGCTCTCAATTCCGGGAAGAAATTGAGAGCGAATTATAGGAGATTATTAGATTGGACTATACCTTATTTATAAACTTCCACTCTTATACCAATACACCGCCACCATCGGTTATCAATACCTGGCCGGTGGTAAAAGGCTGCTGCATTAGGTAAAGGTAGGCTTTGGCAATATCCGACGCTGCACCAATCCGGCGTACCGGCAAGGAATGGCTCAGTTGATCGTACATGGCTTCGCGGTCGGTGTCGTTCATATTAGCCCACAAATTGGTCCGTACGATACCCGGAGAGACGATATTCACCCGTATGGGAGCCAACTCTACTGCCATAGCACGGGTAAAACCTTCCATAGCCGAACAGATGCTGGCACCTAATCCCCAACCCGATGCCGGGCGCACTGCTGCAATCCCACTGCTCAGCACAATAGAACCACCCGGAAGCAGGTGGGGACTGCCATATTTAACGGCTGTAAATGCGCCCCAATACCGCAGGTCAAAAAAGGCACGTGCCGTAGCCACTTCGGTTGCTGCTATCGTTCCCAGTTGGAGGCTTTCCCCTGCTGTAAAAACCAAATGGTCAGAGACTGGTCGAAATTTTGTGTAAACAGTTCTTAGTGTTTAATATTACACCTTTCTCCAAATATGACCAAGAACTGATTCATGATTAATCCCCAGCTTGGTATTGCATTTATCCAGCTTTTTTCACAATTTTGTATTGCTAAATAGACTGATTTCTTGACGCTTTTTTCATCTGGGAACTGCACTTTTGTTTTGGTATATTTTCTAATTCCCCTGTTTAAGTTTTCTATTGTATTTGTGGTGTACATTATTTTCCTGATTTCAGCAGGATAGGCCAAAAAAGGCATGAGATTTTCCCAATTCTTTTCCCAGGAGCAAACGGCATATTTATATTTTGCTTCCCAGTTTTTTTTAAATTCAGCCAGAGCTAAAACGGCTTCTTCCTGATTTATTGCAGTATATACTTCTTTCATTGCACTGCAAAATGCTTTTCTATCCTTAACTACTACAAACTTAAGGCTATTCCTTATTTGATGAACAATGCAAAGCTGGGATTCTGTATTTGGAAAAACACCTCTGATAGCTTTTGTAAATCCGGTAAGGTTATCTGTACAGGCAATGAGAATATCCTTTACTCCACGAGATTTTATGTCAGAGAGTACAGTCATCCAAAATGAAGCCGACTCTTCTTTATTTAGCCACATTCCTAATACTTCTTTCTTACCATCTGTTTTTAGTCCGATTACAATGTAAATTGCATGGTTTTCATATTTCCCATCTGTTCTTACTTTCATATGCACAGCATCCATCCAAACAATCAGATACTGTGGTTCTAAAGCCCTTTTAGTCCATAAATCAACATCAGCCAGTATTCTATCAGAGATGGTCGAAATCGTGGACTCACTTACTGATATCCCATAAACTTCTTTAACTTGTTCTACAATATCACTACGGGTCATTCCACGACTGTACATTCCTAAAATAGCATCTTCAATCTTTTCACTCATCGATTGGCCTTTTCCGATGACCTGAGGCTCGAATTCACCATTTCTATCCCGGGGAATAGCCAGGACCATATTGCCCAAAGTCTCTGATTTTATATTCTTTGAGAAAGAACCATTACGGCTATTGCCTGTATTGTATCCGTCAATATTATGCTTCTCATATCCCAGATGAGCATCCAATTCTCCCTGGAGTAGCTGTTCAATGCCTTGTTTATACAGGTCTTGAAAAAAAGTATGGAAGTCTTCTTTGTTTTTAAATTGCTTTGCAAAATCTTTGGGTAATTTACCATCTTCGATCATAATCCGCTCTTTTTAAATTATTTAAATGTAGTTCTTTTAAATTCTATACTTAATGATCTGTTGTTTTTTGGCTAAGCCTTAAAATCTCAAATCAAATTAAAATCAATTTCTACGTTTACACAATCTAACGACTACTCCCAATGGTCAAAGGTTCCGGTATGGGTAAAAAGCTGTTCGATTTCCGCAGTATTGCTAAGGTCTACGACAAAAGTTTGAGTGTTGCCCGGCAATTCGGATGCAGCTTGTGCGAGTCGGTCGGGGTTACTGGAAACCAGGATGATTTCGGCACCCGCTGCTGCAGCGGCCTGTGCGGTGGCCAATCCAATTCCGGAGCTTCCACCCAGGATGATGACTTTTTTACCGTTCAGGTCATTGGAATTTTGTGTTTTCATAAGAAGTAATTTGATCACACAAAGTAGCGGACTTTCCGCTGCTGTAGAATTACCAAATGGTAAAAAGCATTTTTAGCGGTTGCTTTTCCGGATGCGGCTCAGCGATTGGGGCGTAATGCCGAGGTACGATGCAATATCGCCCTGCGAAACCCGTAAGGCAATTTCCGGCTGTAGGATCAGGAACTGGTGGTAGCGTTTGGTCGCATCCAGCCCGTTATAGGCATTTCGTATGCGGATCTTTTCTAATAAAGATTCGTGCATTACGGCTTCAATCAGGTTTTTGAGATAGGGAAGCTGTCCATACAAATGCAGCAAATCGGTTTTACGGATGGCGAGCACTTCGGTAGGACAGGCGGCCTGTATGCTCTCGTTGGCGTGTTTTTCTTTCTCAAAGCTGTCCAGTAAGGTACAAAACTGATTTTCTTTCAGGAAGAAATGTGTGACATCGGTACCCTTTTCATTGGGCACCATAATCCGGACGATGCCTACGCAAATAAAGAACAGCTCATCACAAATCTTGGGTGCCTTAAAGAGGTAATCGCCTTCCTCATACGACTTGTGCAGGAATGCTTTGGCAATAAGCGCACGGTCGCCATCCGGAATCTCCCGGAACAATTCAAAGAAGGATAATAGTTTGTGATGCATCCCTTAAATGTACTGAAATTTTTTTTGTTTCTGGAAATTGCAATCCCTATTTCCAGTAACTAAAAAAGGCTGCCTCAACAAGAGAGACAGCCTTTAGGAATCAGGGGGGATTTGTAGTTTAGTATTTAATAAGTCGCTGTGTAGTAGTGCTACCGGTGGTATCGGTTGCTTTAACAAGGTAGACGCCATTGCTTAGTCCGGAAATATCCAGGGTATCCAGGTTGGTTGTGGTAACCACCTCCTGCCCGGTAATGCTGTATACTTTTAATGCTGTCGCACTACTGCCATTAGGCCATTTTACCGTTACAGTGCCACGGGAAGGATTAGGATACAGTGCGAATGTTGCTGTAGGATTTTCGAATCCCGGAGTACCTAATGTCGAAAAGCTCACCGTTTGTTTTAACAATCCCAGATCAGAAGAAGCCAGGTAAACATCGGCAGTTTCATCGTGAAATTTTACAGCACTCGAACTGATGATCGCATCATAAAGGGTAGTAGACAGGTTTTGGTTCCAGTTGATGCCTCCATCAGAAGAATACAGCACTTTTGGCGCTTCCATAACCGTAGTTTGTACTACAGCAACAATATGACCATTGGTTTTATCCGAATGATTTACGGTGTTTACAAAACCGTCATAGATTTTCGTCCAGCTGTCGCCATTGTTTATAGACGTATAAATACCATCTGACGCAGCGAGGGTAAATTGTTGCGCATTCATTGGATTTTGCACTAATTGGATTCCGATATTCGGAAGTTCCAAACCTTCCAGACCATCCGTGATAACCGTCCAGGTTGTTCCTGCGTCGGTAGAACGGTACATTTTATTTCCAACCGTCATACGGATGGTACCCGAAGCATCTATGTGAAGTGCCTGCAGGTAATCTTCGTTTTCTGGCAGGGTAATTTCAGTTACCACCACATTGTTCACATCGGTAAAGTCTATTTTTCTCAGGTAGGCATTCACCCCATCAAAAAAGCTAAACCATCCTACGGTAGGTGTTACCGGATCGGTACAGGCCGCAAAAAGCCCCTGGTACGTAGTATAAATGTCCGTTTTGGTTGTGCCATGATCATCGCTAACCTTTATTGTATTGCCCGAAAATCCCGGAGTATAAGTATATACTCTTCCCGGTAGTTTAGCATCGGTATACATTCTATAACTTCCTTGCCCATTAGGTACCTCTCCTATAGAAAGTACATCGGTAGGCGTTTCAATATTGGTTTGCTGATCGCGGTGAATGTATCCCCAGCGTGCGCCATAATACAGGTGCTCCTGTGTTGGTATGTCTACGATATTCACATCTCCGGTAACCGTAAAAAAGGGGTTGGGGATGATGGTAGTAGTCGTACCGCCATCTACTGATTTTAGCGGATACATGCCGTTGTTGATGAATACATCGTTGTTGTTAAATGGGTTGATGGTACCTCCAGTACCATAATAGTAGTGCGAAATCTCCGGAACCGGTCCTCCGGGATATACATTGTTTTCCCAGGTCACTCCATTATCATGTGTAATCAGGATTTGGTCTTCTTCAAGAATGATGATGTTATTTGGATCTCCGGCATTAAAAATATAACCGTTGAAGTTTTTTAGCGGACCCATATCCGACCATTGTTCCCAGGTAATCGGCAAACTCGTCCAGGTTATACCACCATCCAGGGAACGGTATAATGCCTGGGATTGTGTAGGCGTAGTCCATAAAACACCACTACCGGCAAAAATATCATTGGAATTGGCCGGGTTGATTGCCACGCTTTGTAAAACAAGGCCGTTTAGGGTTTCCGTCCAGGACTGTCCTCCGTCGTTAGAAATTAACAAGCCGCCCTTCACCGCTCCCGGACCATTATTTCTGGCCATGAAGATGCGCTGTCCGTTATTCGGGTCCAGTTGTACGTCATTTATCAGGACACCCGTGTGATCTTCAGCATCAAAAACGATGGACCAGTTGGTACCACCATCATTGGTATATACTACCTTATCCTCACCATCCCCTCGGGAAAGGTAAACCAATGTGTCGAGGTTCTCATTATCAATAAGGGAATAGTCATTAAAGCTTGTTGCCGCTATGGAAGGCATGTTGTACTGCTTAATGGTTTGTTTCGTCTGCAGGTCGATTACCGTGATACGGTTCAGGCTACTGCCGTTTGCATAAAATTCGGCAAAACTCAACGCTGTGTTGTTTTTGGTCAGTCGTAGGTTTTTGATTTCCCCATCGTAATTAAAATACGGGAGCGTGTAAAAAACAGTCCAGTTAAGGCCGTTGTCTTCAGACACCATAATGTGCTTGCTGAGTGTCGTGGCATAGATCCTGTTTTGTACTGTCGCATCGTACACAAAATTGGTCATTCGGCCATAGGCCTGGGAACCGTCAAATGTAGTTTGTGCTTCCATCTGGAATGTCGTGCTCGCCAGAAATAAAAGCAAAAGTGTAATTTTTTTCATGATGTATTGCATATTGGTTAAAGCACAAAAGTTGGAATAACCAAAAGAATGACCAAAAAAGCATACGGAAAAAACACGACATCGCTTTAGAAATAAGGCGACTATAACGGATTAAAGTGTTGAAAGGTAGGTGTATAACATCATGCTGTCTGCAATGCCCATTTTTTTGCAAATCCGTTCCCGCCTTTTCCGGCAGGCTTCGGGCGTAATGCTGAAAAGGGTCGCAATTTCCTTGATGGAAAGGTTCATATAGGTGTACAGCAGGAAGCGGATGTCATTTGGGTTCAGGTCGGGGTGCTTCTCTTTCAGGTGGACGAGAAAACCGTGGTTGACTTCTTCAAAATGGGTCAGGAAATCATTCCATTCATTGTCATTCTGAAGGTGTTTCTTGAGTTGAAGCAAATGTTTTTTCAAGGTCTGGTTGCTGGCCAGTTCGGGTTGTTCGGAAAGGGAGTTGACGATATCCTCAATCAGCTCATTGCGGTTGGAGGTGTCCAGTGCTTTGGCCGCCAGTTTCCTGTTTTTAGCTTCAATCTCGCTTTTCAGTTGTTCCTGTTCCAAGAGTGCCAGGACTTCTTTTTCGCGTAATTGTTTTTCCAGTTCCAAAGTGATGATCTGCTGATTGCGTTCGGAGATGATGCGCTTTTGACGGTATTTTACGGCATTATTGTAGAGTGCCCAGCCGATAGTAATAATGATGATCAGGCCGATGCCATTGAGGGTATAGCCAATTTTGCGTTCGGTAGCCATGCGTTGTTGGTTATCCGAAAGTTCCTTCTGGTACATCTGGAGTTCCAGTTTGATCTTGCTGTTGGTAAACAGGATTTTGTTCCTGACGCGGCTCAGCGAATCTTTGGCACTAATGAGGGAATCTTTATAGGCAAATGCCTTGTTGTAGTTGTTCTCTTTTCGGTACAAGTCTGAAATCCGGTCTAAGACTTCTATTTTTACCCGCTGGTCTTTATTGACTTTCAGCGCCTGAAAAGCCATCTGTAGTGCTTTCTCCGGATTGTGTTCTTTGGCTTCGTACACTTTGGAAAGGATCATCAATATTCCGGTTTTGTGCTGGGAATATTCAATATCATTTAAATGGGGCAAGAGCTCCAGCGCAGTTTTTTCAGCCAGATCGTATTCCTGGCGCAGGATCATATTCTCGGCGCGGGTGAGTTCCGTTTGTGCCAAAAGCCGGGGTTCATCCTTTGTTAGTGGCAAGGCAATATTCAGGTAGGCTTCCGATTTTTCGACCTTTTTCATCACGTTGTATACTGCCGCAAGGTTGCCGGCATACATACCAATTTTATAATTGCTTTTATGCTGTCGGGCTATGGCATAGGCTTTCAGAAAATATTTTTCGGCTTCCTCCAGTTTGTTGTCATCCAGGTATAGTACTGCGATATTATTAAGTACGATCATCTCATAGCTGCTGTCCATTTTCAGCGCCAGTTCATAGGCACTAAAGTAATATTCGAGTGCTTCGCCATAGTCGAGCATGGAGTAGTAGTTCAGGCCGATGTTATTGGTAGCCAGGAAAAGTTGTTTTTGCCAGTGGTGGCTTTCCGCTGCTGTTTTCGCTTCGGTCAGCAGCTCCAGCGAACGGGCATATTTTTTAGTGTATAGCGCATCAATACCGGAAGCGATCAGTTTGTCGCAGGCTTCCTGGGTTGTTTGGGCCTGTAGTTGCAGCACCAAAAAAAACAAAACGATACAATAGCGAATCATAGCTTCAAATATAGTATATTTTTTAAGGGGAAAAAGCACTGAAAAATCGTCGCAGCCTTCCCGTCTTTTAGTTTGTCCTTACGACAGAAATGGTATTTTTGCCACAGTACTACTTCCCAATCATACTTTATGACTTTATCTCATACACCACCACAATGTTATATCCTGTGCTGTTCCTCAGCAGTAGCGCTTGAGTGCTATCGCCAGGAACAGGGCCAAGGCATAGCGCTTAACCTGGGGGCTAATTCCCTTACTATTTCGGCCTATTGTGCACAAAACCAATTAAAAAAAGTGCCTCAGGGGCTGGCTTCCGCTTCCGATGTGCCACAACAATTGCTTGCTGCAGTATTGCATGGCGTTGAAGGGCACCAAAATTGTTATATTGGCCTTGCCGGGGTTTCGTATGAATCTGCGTTGGCGATTATACGTGCAGCCGAGGCCCGGGTACAAAATGTGGCTGTGTTTTTTGTGAGCTATACTGGGGAAGTACAACCTACAGTTGCCATTCCTACGGGAGCATTGTCTGACGCAGCCGTAGTGGAGTTACTGAAAAGGGGGAGGTAACAGTAACGAAAGACAAAGCTATGATTTTATAGTATAGTTATGGGGATAAATTTTAGTAGTTTCCATTCCTTATGAGATCGTGTAAGAATCCATAATGCAATCGTACCCTGATCTTTAACGGAGACAATAGCATAATTGCCATTTTTAGTATACAATGGTTTTGAGATCGTATAATGACTTGAAGTATTTGTAATACTGATTTTGTTTTTAAGATGGGGTGGCATTTTTTCTACCTCCCATGTTTGCCTTTTGAACTGACTTGACATGTAATTATAATTGGATACAGAAAAGACTTCTTTTAATAGCAGTGAATCATTTGTTCTTTTTGCTCCGGAATGTTCCGATAACCAAACAGCATTGGTTTCCTGTTTCAATAGTAAAGAGTCTTTAAAATTTTCCTCGAACAATGTTTTAAGGTATAGTGGTGTACTGGCATTTGGATTAAGAATTATGTTATCCTTATCCTTTAGTATAACTGTGAGTACCTCATAATCTTTAGTATTGTTTTCAAGAGTGCCAGATGGAAGTAATTGAGGGACGAGTAGTAAGAACAGTACTAACTTCATACGATTTAATTTATTTACATTCTATTTAATCTTCTACAATCCAAGTTTTTTCTACAGGATATAAAAAGCCAATTCCTGGATCTTCTTCTTTATAAATCCATAGGTCAAAAAAATCAGCGTAGTAGAAATCGGGATCCTTTTTTAGCCGGTTTTTTAGTTTTGCTTTTACAATAGCATTGAGATTTTCGATTGTAGTGATATCATTTTTAATGTTAGAATAGGACTGGTTTTTTTTGAGTGCAGGCTGTTTTTTTATTTTAAAAGATTGGCCACCTATGTGGAATACCTCTTTTACCAATTTCATAGTTAGATTTTTAGTTTCAAAAACCAATACTTTCATTTCTTTTTGCTGCGCTATAGTGCTAAAAGAATATAATAAAAGGAGTACTACTATTTTTTTTATTTTGAAGTAATTTTATTCTACAGGGATAGCATCTACTTTCCAAATCAGGTATGTTCCTCGGGATATAGGATGTATAATAAATAAGTTTTTAGCATAAATGTATTTCAATTCATGGTTGATAAACTCTTCCCTGGTGATATAGGGGATATTGTTTATAGTGTTGGTCCGGATAGGTTTTTCAATACTCCAATACTCTAATGATTTAACTATTGTATTTCGTTTGGAAAACATTGGTGGATTGTTTTTACATTTTCCAGAGTTTCTTTTTTTGGCTTTTTTCTTTCAATGGCAGTTGCAGGGGTACTTTTGTTTTTCAGAGATCCTTTTCTATAAATTCCAAAAGAAGCTCTTGTACTATCCTTTGATATGGAATAAATTACTGTTTTGTCTAATTGTAGTAAGACATAAAGACTGTCCCGATTTTTTGCTAATGCTACACTTTGGTTCTCTTGCGAATAGCATAGGGCAGTAAAAGATAGTATATAAGCTATCAAAACTGTTTTCATAATGATTTTAATTTACTAAGAAATAGTATAATCTCAATTATTCCCTGGCCATTAAACTGGACTTCCATATTAAATAGTTGCCATAATTATCAGGCTGAATTATAAAAATGTGTTTTCTATAGAGGTACTTTTCCAGATCAGATACAAATTCATACCGCGTGATATAATTTAAGTTCTTTAATGAATGCACTTTTATCGGAGGATACATAGACCAAAAGTTTAATGTTTCTGAAATAGATAATGAGGATTTTTTTGTGACAAAAAGTGGCTTGCTGTTTTTTATATCTTGCCTGTCTTTCCTTTTAGGCATATTCGTGTTTACAGGATTTTTTTTTGGATATCCTTTTTTGTAAACTCCAAAAGAAGCCCTTGTGCTGTCTTTTGATATGGAGGAAATTACTGTTTTATCCAATTTTAATAAAAGATATAGTGTGTCCTGCTTTTTCTCCTGACTAAACAACATAGCATTGGACGAAATAATTAGTAAAAAAACGACTCTTATTTTAAAGGTTATTGACATGATGTATTTTTATTTTGTTATACTATTCATTAAGCTGCCATGGAGCCAATTGTACATTCCATAGTAGATAATCATTTTTGTCAGAACGGTGAATTATAAAATAGTTTTTTGTCCGGTCATATTCTAATGTTCCATTTATAAATTCTTTTCGTATGACAAAAGGAATATTTGTAATGGATTGCATATGATTTGGTTTTTCCCGACCAACGAAATAATAATAAAGCTTTAATGGTTTTTCTTGTTTTGGAGGATGTTTTTTAATCCACTCTAATTGCTTTTTAGCGACAGGACCATTTTTAGTCTTCTTTTGTCGAATGATTTGTGTTTCGTATTTCTCGGTATAAATACCGAATGAGAATAATGTTGAATCTTTACTGAAAGAATAAAACGAAGATTTCTCCGGGTCGTCTAATTCCAACAAAATATATATTGTATCCGAACTTTTTTTCGATACCATTTCCTTTTCCTGCGAATGACATATTAGGGAAAGTAAAAACGTAATACTAATCGTTACAATAGCTTTCATAATTAATCCGTTGCATTTTGATTTCTCCAGGTTACGGGGTATACGACAAACTGTTTGTCGTTAATGATCTCAATTAGGAATGTTTTAAAAACGGCATTCCTATCAGATAAATTTATAAACCAGGTATATTTTTTAATGAGAGCCTCTTTGTTTCTATAATACCATTCTTTTTCCAATACATCTATTTTTGTAACAGGAGTAATTTTATAATTTTTTAATTTGGAAAGCGGGAGAGTGTCGGATTTCTGTTTATTCTTATAGAGTAAACTTACATTTTTATCCATAAGATTAAATACATATCCCTTTTCTTTCTCTCTATAAAATTTATAACCTAAATTCCGTACGGAATCCGTTTTGTTCTTTTCAAACAAAAAATAAACTGTTTTCTTTTTTAAGTTTTGTGAGTATCCTAAAATTGAAAAAAGAAACGTAATACTAATTGTTACAATAGCTTTCATAGTTTTAATCAATTACTCCCTGATTTCGCCAGGTAACTGGATATATGACAAATTCGCTGTTGTCAATGATTTCTATGATATATGTTTTGAAATATGAGTTCTTATCATAAGAATAAGGGATTCTATTATATTTTTTTATAAGCCACTCCTTGTATTTATTTTCAAATTCTGCAATTTGTAACGTATTGGAAATAGAATAGTTTTTTAATTGACTTATTGGGAGTGTATCTGGTCTTTGTTTGACTTCGTATAAGAAACTTTCACCTTTATTAGGTAAGTTAAAAACATATCCTTTTTCTTCTTTATTGAAGAATTTAGATACTCTATCTTTTTGTCTTTTTTCGAACATCACATAAATCGTTTTTTTTTCGATTTTTTGACCCTGACAGAAACATGAAAAAAGAAGCGTAATACTAATCGTTACAATAGCTTTCATATTAGGTGATTTTAGATTTATTCTACACTAATGACGTTTGCAGTCCATTTCAGGTAAGTACCATTATCTAATTTATGGATGATGTAGACTGGATTTGCAATTATGAAATTTTTATTACTGACTCTAAATGTTTCATCTGTAATATAGTTTAGTGTTGTTATATCATTTATTATTTCTGGTTTCTTAAAAGTTATAAAGTTGGTAGAAATAGGAATATATTCTTTACGGATTTTTGTGGGAGGGTGTTTCTTGATGTACTCTAAAGTATATTTTTTAGGTTTTTCCCTGACATAAAATGCATCTCTGGATTTTTGAGTTTCATATCCTTTTCGATAAATCGCAAACGAAGCACTGGTAGTGTCTTTTGAAAATTGAATTTTTGAAAAGGATTTATTAGTCAGATAAATGTTAGATACTTTTTCAGCAGATTCGTTTATCTGTGCAAATAACAATGAAAAAACTGCAGAGCTCAAATAAAGTACCATAATTGAGAAAATCTTGATTATTGTTGGCATGGTAAATTTGTGTTTATATAATTTTTGATTGAATTGATGATTTGTATTCTTTCTGTTTGAGGTATATTTTGCCAAGCGACTGTTGGATTAGGAGGTAATCCAGTACTATCACTTATTTCTCCTTCTCCCATTAATCCGACCCAGGCTAACATCTGATATATTTCATTACTTAGGCCAGGTCTAAACTCCTGTAAAAATTGAACTATAACGTTTCTGTAATGTTGAGCCATCATCTGATGGTCAAGAACACCGGAATTGGTGGTGTTATATTCGTATCTGATGTAATAATCATAAAGACCAGGGAAATTATTACTGAGGTTATTCATAAAATTAGTCCATTCCTGTAAATTGTAATTGTTAAAGTTTACGTGTGGCATGCCGGCAGCACCTAACAATTTTCTTAATATTTCAGCATGTATAATTTCATGCATGAAAGTACGGGCGATATCAAAAGCAGGTCGATTCAGTTTATTTAAATTAAATTCTATTTCGACTATATAATTATTCGATTGATGTGTGATTGCATTTCTTTGATTTTCAGCAGGTAGCGTTTTTGCACTCAACTTCAAATGTGCTACAGAAAAATCACTATCAAAGTTACGAAGATAATTTTGGAAAGTAGGTGCGCCGCCGAGCTGGGTAAAAACACCCATAAGGCATTCGTTATCTTTAAAAGATTTGTCGATGATCACTTTGTAGGTAAAATCCACATCGCCTCCTTCCATCAGCGCATCAAGGGCTTCGCGGGCGAATTCGGCAGCTTTATCAAAATTATCCGATTCAAGAAAATTACTAAAGAGCTGTTGCAATGCCGCCGGGGCATTCTGCCACCAACTTTTCTGTTCAGGAGTCAGGCTGAGTGTAAAGCGGCGCAATGGTGGAATAGTGGGTAGCGGTGAAGTCCAGGGATTTCCGTTTCCGTCTTCGATTCCCGGGGTTATTGGGGCATTTGGATCTGTAGGTTTTGGCGGCCCTCCCCCTTGTCCCGGATTCCCGGAAGAACCACTATTCCCTCCGGAAGAGCTTCCCGAAGACCCGGATGCAGAACCACCATTGGAACTTCCTCCGCCCTCATTACAAAATTTAAATACCAATTGTACAATGTCCGGGGTTGGCATTCCTGGTGTTCCATAATGCACACAGGTTTGCCCGTCCGTGATATTTTGCCAGGTATGCTCGTTACTGGCACACATGGAGCCGGGGGTAATGCTTTCACTCTAGGTATTGCAGCCTCCGTCATCAATGGCCTTGGCACTGAATGCGGCAGCTTTGGATTCCCATCCGTTGAGTACTGTAATGGTTAAGGGGCGTTTAAAATCAAAAGCTTTTCCGTTGGCATATTCCAGTTGTGCGGCTTCGGTCATTTCGTATTGTAGCAGGTACACCTTATAACTGCCATCGGATTGGAGGGAAAGCAGGAGATTTTCCAGGAATCCATTGTTTTCTTCACGGTATAAAGGGAATGTAACCGAATGGTAATTGCCCTTATCAATCCATAAAAAGTTTGGCGTAGCAATGCCATAACCGGAAGTGGCTGCCTGTTGTGTTGTAGGCTTGTTATTAGCAACAGGGAGCAATTGTAGCTCTTTTAGTTTTTGGAGCAGCTTGGGATGATCTTCCAGATCTTCCCAATGGATCATGCGGTAGTGGGCAGGGGTTTCCTGTCCAGGTTTGGCTACAGGATTTTCTGTAGTGACATCATCATTTTGGCAACTGCCGGTTATTGTGAGCAGTACTACGAGTATCATCCAATTGTAAAATTTCCCCATGCGAACATTGTTTTGGTTGTTCTTCAAAGCTAAGTAAGTTGAGAGACAGTACTATACCCCAATAAGTCATATTAGTATCAGAATAGGGTAAAAGGCAAAATAATTCGGGAGCAGGTAAAGGTGGGTGTAAAAAGTTAAGATTGCAATAGGATGCTAATCGTTATAAGTTATGTCATTTTGATTAATGCACAGTCTTTAATAACAATAGATATCCTCTTACTAATAAAAAGGGCTCCTCAATTTTATGAACCTTTGTTTCTGATTTTTTTGACTTTTGAGCACTCCTTTTCAGGATATTCCTTTTCTGTTTTGCCTGGTTGCGGTCAAACTTTGTGTTTATCTTTTATGATTGAATCACCTACCAAATTATCCGATTGCGGAGTTAAAGCGCTATCCGGTATCTTCTGGAAATAAGAGTAGCTATAGAGGAATAGGACTGATTATTACAAATTGCTTTCATACTTCTTAAGATTTAAATAATTACTCAATTGCGTATATCCATTTTACAGGATATAGCATACCTTTTAAATCGCTTTTTTTCTCATAGATATATATATTATTGAAAATATCATCAAAATTATAGGGAGGATTTCTGATGATATTCCCTTTTTCTTTGTTGATTTTTCAAAAGCGGAAGCTTTTTTTTCTAAAATAGATTTAACTTTCTGGTTTACCATTTCAATAGGAAGGAGTTTGTCCTTAATCTCTTTATAATAGATAGGTACCGCACCGTTTTTGACGCTGTCATAGATAAAGTAACTATTGTCAATTTTTGGTTTCAGATAAAAATATTTAAATTTCAAACTTTCCTTAATAGTATTGGTTGTGCTCTCTTCAAAGAGTATATAGATAGTTTCTTTTCCCTGAGAATGGCCTATCAGGGAAAGTAAAAACATAATACTAATCGTTACAATAGCTTTCATAATTAATCCGTTGCATTTTGATTTCTCCAGGTTACGGGGTATACGACAAACTGTTTATCGTTAATGATCTCAATTAAAAAGGTTTTGAAGACTATGTTTCTGTCCCTATAATGAAAAAGACCTTTTCCTTTTGTAATTACTTCATAATTGGTTTTGTACCATTCTTCCATCATTGCATCCAATTTGCTTATGGGAGTAATTTTATAATTTTTTAATTTGGAAAGCGGGAGTGTGTCTGATTTCTGTTTATTTTTATACAATAAAGTGATTCTTCTATCCATAAGATTAAATACATATCCCTTTTCTTTCTCTCTATAAAATTTATAACCTAAATTCCGTACGGAATCCGTTTTGTTCTTTTCAAACAAAAAATAAACTGTTTTCTTTTTTAAGTTTTGTGAGTATCCTAAAATTGAAAAAAGAAGCGTAATACTAATCGTTACAATAGCTTTCATTATTTATAATATTTGTTTGTTTTGATTTAATGTTACTTTGTTCATTTGTAGTAAGGTTGTTCCACGCTACAGTACCTTCTAGCCCTACCCAGGATAATGCTTCATAAAAATTGTCTTCATGTGTATTATTGTCGTAATTTTTTAGGGTTTGTTTTATAATATCCCGGTAATGTTGTGCCATTTGTTCATGCTGAGGACTAGTCGGAGTAGAATTAGAATTTTTATATCGCGTATAATAATCAAACAATCCAGGAAAATTAGGCATAAGGTTTTTTAGGAACGTATTCCATTGTTCTGGAGTATAATTATTTGGATTGAAATCGGCAAGCCCCTCAACACTTGATAATTTACGATATATTTCAGCATGTATCAGCTCATGAATCAGAGCCAGGGCAGTATATATTTTAGGATAATTAATTAATGAACTTTCAAGGTTAGGGTCTATATTCATAATGATTTCAATAACATAATTATAGGTTCCAAAGGTTATTGCTCCTGAGGAAGGGTATTGAGGATAATTCACAAAAAAATTAGAGTCAGCACTCAACTTCAAATGTGCCACAGAAAAATCACTATCAAAGTTACGAAGATAATTTTGGAAAGTAGGTGCGCCGCCGAGCTGGGTAAAAACACCCATGAGGCATTCGTTATCTTTAAAAGATTTGTCAATGATCACTTTGTAGGTAAAATCCACATCGCCTCCTTCCATCAGGGCATCAAGGGCTTCGCGGGCGAATTCGGCAGCCGTGTCAAAATTATCCGATTCAAGAAAATTACTAAAGAGCTGTTGCAATGCCGCCGGGGCATTCTGCCACCAACTTTTCTGTTCAGGAGTCAGGCTGAGTGTAAAGCGGCGTAATGGCGGTAGAGTCGGTAGCGGTGAAGTCCAGGGATTTCCGTTTCCATCTTCGATTCCCGGGGTTATTGGGGCATTTGGATCTGTAGGTTTTGGCGGCCCTCCCCCTTGTCCCGGATTCCCGGAAGACCCGCTATTTCCTCCGGAAGAGCTTCCCGAAGACCCGGATGCAGAACCACCATTGGAACTTCCTCCGCCTTCATTACAAAATTTAAATACCAATTGTACAATGTCCGGGGTTGGCATTCCTGGTGTTCCATAATGCACACAGGTTTGCCCGTCCGTGATATTTTGCCAGGTATGCTCGTTACTGGCACACATGGAGCCGGGGGTAATGCTTTCACTCCAGGTATTGCAGCCTCCGTCATCAATGGCCTTGGCACTGAATGCGGCAGCTTTGGATTCCCATCCGTTGAGTACTGTAATGGTTAAGGGGCGTTTAAAATCAAAAGCTTTTCCGTTGGCATATTCCAGTTGTGCGGCTTCGGTCATTTCGTATTGTAGCAGGTACACCTTATAACTGCCATCGGATTGGAGGGAAAGCAGGAGATTTTCTAGGAATCCATTGTTCTCTTCACGGTATAAAGGGAATGTAACCGAATGGTAACTGCCTTTTTCAATCCATAAAAAGTTTGGCGTAGCAATGCCATAACCGGAAGTGGCTGCCCGTTCTTTTGTAGGTTTGTTTTTGGCAGCGGGGAGCAATTGTAGCTCTTTTAGCTTTTGGAGCAGCTTGGGATGATCTTCCAAATCTTCCCAATGGATCATTCGGTAGTGGGCAGGGATTTCCTGTCCAGGTTTGGCTACAGGATTTTCTGTAGTGACATCATCATTTTGGCAACTGCCGATTATTGCGAGCAGTACTACGAGTATCATCCAATTGTAAAATTTCCCCATGCGAACAGTGTTTTAGTTGTTCTTCAAAGCTAAGTAAGTTGAGAGACAGTACTATACCCCAATAAGTCATATTAGTATCAGAATAGGGTAAAAGGCAAAATAATTCTGGAGCAGGAAACGGGAACTGCCCGATGGGGCGATCTGGATGGACTGCTTTTGTACTGTGGCTCATGCAATGGATAGCAATTGGTATACCGCATCCATAATTATGGGAAGCGACAATGCAGTTGCTGTATTTGAGGGAAATTCCACTGTAAATAAAGGCAATGCTGTACATCTATAATCGGCTCTGCAGATTGTTTGCGGAATAACAAAAAGCAAAGAAGGCGCGACAAGAAGCAAAGAAGGCGCGACAAGAAGCAAAGAGGGCGTGACAAGAAGCATAGAAGGCGTGACAAGAGGTAAAGAAGGTGTGACAAGAAATAAAGAAGGTGTGACAAGAAATAAAGAAGGTGTGACAAGAGGTAAAGAAGGCGTGGCAAGAAGCATAGAAGACGTGACAAGAGGTAAAGAGGGCGTGTCAACAAGCATAGAAGACGTGGCAAGAGGTAAAGAAGGCGTGCCAATAATTATACAATAGATCTAAAAGGGTAATAGTTTGTTATAAATGCTAATATAAAATGAATATTTAGGCACATATAGTTCATTAATGCGCTAATGGTACTTTTTGTTTTATAAATAAACTTTAATGTTGTTTAAAATAAACAAAGTAGATTATTAGATGTTAATTATTTAAAAAATAAAATATAATCACAATAAAACATATTTTAATAAGTTTTATAAAAGATATATAACAATTGTAATCTTAAATTATTCCGATATGAATCCAATTGAAGTTGTCCGTTTGTTTCCAGGATCTGATACCGCCATGACCGGTACCGCGAGGGTGATCCATGAGTTATTCCGTCAGGACCTTGCTGTCTTTATGGCTTTTGATGTGAGTTTGAATATTGATTTTGCAGAGGCTTTTTTAGCCAGTATCGAAGCCGCTGAAATAGTGGTAGCCGATAGTGCTATTATCGACCAGCAGGTAAGCCTTACCGAGGATGCTTATGATGCTATGGACCAGGCGAGGATAAAGTACAATGAAGTGAAGTATTTTGTAGTAAAGGCTTTTCCGAGTGCCGGAGTACAGGGCGAGTTTGGCCTCAATGGCTATCCGAAAGCCCGCCGGAGCCGAAACCAGATGGCACAATTTCTCAATGAAATGCACTTGGCCTGTGTCAAATACCAGGAGGGCCTCATCGCTGCCGGATATAATGCCGAGGCTATCGCTGCTATCCTTCCGTTACGGAATGAGTTAATTGAAAAAAACACATCCCAGAAAATCTTTCGAAAACAACGCCCAAAGCTGACCGAAGACCGAATCAAGATACTGAATAGTTGTTATAAATACCTCAGCCAGATACTGGCGGCAGGGCAGTTAGTATTTCCCACCGAATATGCCAAACAAAAGCAATATGTGTATAAGCCGGTGAGCCGGAAAAAAGAAACGGAGGATTACAGCGATACCTTGTCACCGGGTAGTAGTGTAATGATAGCAACAGTAGCCTATACTCCGGAATCGTTACTTGTTTTTTATAATACCGGATTGGGGACAATGAGTTTTTGCCTGGCGTTGGAAGGGACAACGGAAGGCAATTGGGTGACCTTACCTTCCGGGGCGGAGATTACCAAAACCATGGCGCAGCTGCAGGAAGGCGGTACACAGCTTATGGTGCGCAACGACGATTTGGACCGGGAAGGGAGTTATGCGCTGGAAATCCATTTTTAGGACTGGCCGGACTGAGTCCGCGAAAGAGTCCGGCCGGCGGAATTTCCGAATAAAAATAAAAATCTTGTGGTAGGTGACAGCACCCGAAAGGACTGTGATCCCCATATGTTTTAGGAGTTAGTAGCACCGTACGCCACAAGGATTCCAGGTAGCAGTACCTGGAATGGCGGCCCTGATTGGGCCGCCTTTTTTATGGATATAAGTGATAAGTGGAGCTGGTTTTTTTGAGGGATAGGGAATAGTAAGTTATAAATATTGGTAAATACGGTAGTGACAAAAACAGTACGAATGGATTATATTTACATATAAATCTCTTTTTGGGCTTAGAATCGTGATATAAATAAAAACATTACAGGAATCTCACATGGATTCGTAAAATTTTTTTTTGGGTGGTGATTGGAGTTATCAAAAGAGACTTAATAGTATGGTCTTCTGGAGAAATAGATTATAATAAGATTATTAAAAATAGACTTTTCCGTAATCAGGGAATTTTAAAAATGATAGATAAATCGTAAAGGACTCAAATTTAAAAATTAGTTTTGTATTCGATTTTGAGTATAAAATCAATTTAAGAAAATTTTAGTTATGGCATTACCGAATTGAAAGCACGAGATATTAAATACTGATAAAATAAAAACTTTTGAGGTGTGATTGAACTTTAAAGGAAATATAAAGCTAGATAAAGTACTAGCTTTATAAATATAGATTATAATATGGGGATTAAAGCGACAACTGTAGAGGAACAGATTCAAAAACTTATTGGTAGAGGAATGGTTTTTGAAAATGGTCAAGAAATTGAGAAGGCAAAAGAGATTTTGTTAGATATAGGATATTATAGATTAGGTTTTTATTGGAATCCTTTTGAAATAGATAAAAAACATAACTTTGCGAATGGAACTAAATTTTCTGATGTTGTCTGTTTGTATTACTTAGATGTAGATTTAAAAAACATCTTGAATAAAGCATTAAATAGGATTGAAATTAATTTAAGGACACAAATTATTTATCATGTGTCAAATAATTATTCGGATAATCCTACTTGGTTTGCAAGTAAAAAAGTGATGGTTTCAAAATTTGTTGACGAATTTCCTTTAAAGAGTTATACTGAAAAGTTTAAGGGGAGTAATAAACCTATAAAAAGACATCATAGTAATTATCCAAATGATATTTATGCACCTGCATGGAAGACTTTGGAATTTCTAACATTTGGAAGTATTTATACAATTTATTATTCTTTAAGAGATCCTGTTTTAAAAGGAGAAATCGCAAATTATTATGGTATAAAAAAGATAAAAGTTTTTGAAAATTTTTACAATACAATTGTTTTCATTAGAAATATTTGTGCTCATAGCGGTATACTTTATGATTCAAACACCCCAAAAGAAATTGAAACTACCCCATTGATTAAATTTAATAATAATAATAGACATTCTTTAGATTCCTCAATAAAAGTAATTTTGTATTTTCTTGAAAGGATTTCGCCGAGTAGAAAGAAAATAATTGAAGATGAAATAATTACCTTGTTTGATGCCTATGATCATAATCCAAAAATCCAAAAAATAATAATTGAAAAAATTGGGTATTTGAAAAAATAAGTTAAAAAGCTTTTTTGCGCGTAACAAATAATATATTTTTGTAGTCAAGTGCCCAACTAGTCATTAGCATTAGCGCTGCACTATAAAATAGTAAATATAACCCAGACATGCTCTGGGTTTTTTTATGCAAATATTTGACCTGTAGTGTAATATTGGCTTGTGATACTGGTTAGGAAGTGTAAAAGGGTAATTGAAATAATAAGGAAGGCAATCCAAAAATGGGCTGCCTTTGTCTTTTACAGCCGTTCTGTTTTTATAAACGTTTTGAATTGGGTATATTTGTTGTTCTTAAAATTACCACATTAAGAAACTAATAGATTTCCCTCGTACGATGCAGGCGGTATCGGAAACGACCGCGAATGCTGTGGTAAGCATTAAGACTGCTAAGGTATGAGGGTCTTTTAATTCTTAAAATTACCACATTATGAATGCAGAGAAAAAATCCAAAGTGGCTCCATTCCATTGGGACACTTTAAAAGAGGCGGCAGGCTACCTAAGCCCGTTTAACACCGCCACCCAAAGCCAGGCTTTGGAAATCAGTTTTAATAATTACACCGATCTTATGACTACCACCGGGAGCCTGTTGGAAACCTGTTGTAATGCTTTGCGCTTTGGTGGGAATACTCCGGAAAATCAACCGCAGGAAATCTGCCTCGATGTAGCGAATGTGTTGGAACTCGTCCAGAAGCTATTGCCGTTTTCCGAAATGGAATTCCTCGATCGGCTGACCCTAAGGGAAAGCAAACCGGAAGATTAAAGAGTAATACACTGAAAGCGGCTTTAAGGCCGCTTTTTTAGTTGTCCTTCTTTATGTTTTTGAAATGCCGTAATGTACTGTGAATTAAAAACCTTTCTTCCCTGCATACGGGCTCTTAAAAGCAATCCATCCGGTAGTTTTTCCTGCTACCCCCGATGCCGTAGTAGGCGTAAAGCGCACTTTATAATTTCCGTTTTTCGAAAACGTAAAAGCCCCACTGCACATCCCATGGCCCACAATGATTTGGTTTTTGTCTGCAGCCAGGTAAAAGGTGGTGCTGGTATTGGTGTCCAGATCGACCACTTCGGTTTTATACCACGATCCGGGAGCGGCAGGTGGATTGGAAATGCTAAATATAACAGTCGCCGCCGGACCACATCCGTAATATTCCACACTGGAACTGCTGTAGGTAATCTTAGGGGAAATATTCGGGAGGGACGTTTCGATACGGTCTGTAATCCAGTAGACAGGCTCTTTCTTTTTAGTATCCGGATTCCACTGCAGGAGTTCGCGCTCCTCGTTTTGGGTCATGTTGGCATACTGTAAGATGTATTTGGTATTGGGTTGCAAGGTAGTGGCAGGTTTGAATAGGGCTTGGGTCTCGAACATTTGCCCTTTGAAAATGTTGACTACAGTAAGTGCAACGGTACTGCCGTCTGGTGCTTGCAGGAAAACACCCCGGTTTTTAAAGCTTTCAATCGTTTCCTGGTTTTGCGAAAACCCCTGGATGATAAACAGTGTAATGGGGCTGATGTGTTTTTGCTGCGGGAAAAATGCCATACCGCTGGAAGTGCATTCGGCCCGGCTCATCTGGATTCCCAATACCATCACGAGCACAAAGAGTAGCTTTTTCATAAGGCAGTGTTTTGAATTGCCCTTTAAAAGTAAGAAATAAATGGATGAGGAATAGGGAAGTACAGGATCTTTTTGGGATCTTTACGGTATGGAACATCTCGAAAATACCATCCTTGCTTTTGACCACTGGGAAAATCCCTGGACCTTCCAGAAGTTTGTCCTGTCCCATCTTGATACCGATAACCGGAATGTCTTTAACCACTACTGGACCATCGCTACGGCTGCCGAACTCTGGAACCATTCCGATCTTATATTGGGATGTAAAGCCTGTCATAAACAACTCCGGAAGCAGACACCCCTAAGTGATGCAGCAATAGCAGCTATCGTAAGGGCGGTTTCTTATGAGTGGAATTAATTTCAGATTTTTTTATTCTAATCTAAGATCTTTTCTTTCCCAAATAGAAATCCAATTCTTCTTCCAGTGAAGCCATATTTTCAGGATCCAAAAAAGGATCCGCGTCTTGTTGTACGGCAGTTAGCAATTCTTCCAACGCAGTGTGGTCTACATGATCGATAGTGCCGAGTTCCCGTAAGGAGCCGGATAGTTGTTGTATGGTATAATGTAGCCGTGCTGTGGGGCTAAGGGTTTCGAAGTGGGTATAGTCCCAAGCGACATAGGCATATTCGTACCAGTTTTCGAGGGGGAATTGGATTTTGGCTTGTTCCAATGTTTCCGCAATACTAAAATAGATATGGGAATACAGTGGTGTATACAGCGGATGCTGTTTTAGGTTCCGGTGCAGCAGGTCGATCATCATGTTGAGGTACGGCAGTGCTGCAGGTGATTCCTTAAGGTCATACCTCCGGAATTCTTTTACTTTCTTTTTTAACTCCTTTTTGTGGTTCCGTCGTTGTTCGATCTGGCACTCCATCCACTTTAAATGGATTTGTGCGTCGAGGGCTTCGGTATTAGTGCTGTACTGTTTAAGTTCCGCTTCGGTTTGTGGCAGCAGGGGGCGTAAGGCCTCTAAATCTTTTTTAAGCAAGGCGATTTTAAAGTCCCTGTTGGGTACTTCAATACCGTCCACGCGATCGAGGCTCTCCAGGACGATTTCAAAAATAGTTTGAAAATTGAAGGTGTTCAGTTTGTTGTAATCGGGATCGGTAGGAGTATATGGGACAGTGATGTCGGCATATTTGTGGTACAGGAAGCGTTTTTTGAACTTTTGTGCCTTTTTGGGATGCTCGATAAGGGTAATAAAAATGGCCTGAAAGGTAATCCCATGATCAATCCCAATCAGGTGGTCGTTCAGGAACCGGGAAAGTGCCATCGTATTGGGGGAGCGGTTGCTTTTGTCAAAGTCTATTTCTATTCTCATGTAGGCTGCTTTAGGTCGGGTAATCAAATATAGGAAAATCCCAATAAAACAGCCTAACCGAAAATTGTAGGGATTAAAGTTTCGGCATGGCTTAAAGCGATTTACTTATATTCAGGAAGTTCGATGTCGTCTTTTGTAACGTCTTTTTCTTTCTTGCTAAACAGCTTGCCAATTGCCTTGATGGGGCGGCTGGCCACGATACCCGCTACAGTATTGACTACGGCAACGCCAAATTTAGATTTTGGATGCGCAAGCCACGGAACGCCCGGAGGCAGTTTCTGTATCTTTTCAACAAACGGGCGCATCCGTTTTTCGTAGGCGGCAAAGGCTTCTTCATGGGTAGCATGGCGCGAAAGTTCGCCTGCCAAGAGATAGGCACCGACTATGGCTAAGGTCGTCCCCATTCCCGTAAGCGGGGTTGGGCAATAAGCAGCATCACCAATCATGCCTGCACGGCCATTGAACCATCGTGGGGCATGAACCTGGCTGATCCCATCGAAATACACATCATCGTTGGTTTCCATTTCTTTCATCAGGCGTGCCTCTTCCCAGCCGGCTCCGGAAAGCTTATCCTTTAGTATTTTTTTCTGATCGTCGTTGGAAAGGTTCTGGTAACTTTTGTCATCGGAAAGAAAACTGAATGAGGCTCTTGTCGTCCCATGATTATCGGGACGGAGCAACATCACCCTTGATCCGGGAGCAGTATACCAGCGTGCCCATCTGGTATCTCTTGCTGTTTTAGGAATGGTATACCAGGCATTATAAAGGCCCACAAATTTTATTTCGGGCTCTTCGCCAAAGAGTAACGTTCTGGTAGTAGACCGAACCCCATCAGCCGCGATCAATAAGTCAAACACTTCTTTTGTGTCATCACTAAAGGTCACCTCAACAGTGTTGGTATCCTGCTGTACTGCTGTGATGTATTTGCCAAAGACATACTTTACCTCATTTTTAGTGCTGTTATATAAGATATTGACCAAATCCCCGCGGAGAATTTCAGCTTCGCTGGTAAAACTGCTGGCACCGTCTGTTGGAAATGCAGCTTTGACCTCATTATTTCGGTTTACAAATTGCAGGCCTATCTCTCCGGTGTTGGCGGCAAGTATGTCCTGCTCAATCCCCATCATTCTTACGATGGCGCGCCCGGCTCCCCTGATATCAAGGTTCTGGCCGCCCATTCGCAGAGCTTTGGAACGCTCCACTATGGTGACGTCAAAACCATATTTTGCCAGCCAGAACCCCAGCGTTGGGCCGGCAATACTTGCGCCGGATACTATTACTCTCTTTTTACGTTCCATACTGTTCCTTAATTATATTTCCCTGCCAGTCATTTGTAACGCCCGGAAGTGCGGTGCTTTAAGCCCGTTACTCAAATATAGGAAATTTGTGCTTTCGGGTACCTATGCGATCCTGTTGAAGAAGTTGTTTTATGCTCCCTCTCCTGGGGTAGAATGAGGGATGTTCTGATTAACAGGCCGATGCCTGCCGGCTTTCACCTAATGCCTGAATCTATTTTTATTAGGAACTGCCAACGAAATCCTTTTAAATAGTTGTAGCGGTTTATTATTATCTATAAATTTAGTTACGTTTTTAGAGAATAGCTTCCTTACCTCAAAACAGCACTATATGAAAAACAGAATCAGCTATAGCATGCTATTACTTTTTTTGATAGGGCAGATAACAGCCTGTCAGCCTGGAACCAAAATGAGTGCTGTAGAAAATTTTCAGGCACAATGGGGTAATTGAAAATTTAATAAACAATGCTTGTTGCAGGAACTTAAAAACGAATGAACATTTTTAATAAGAACTATGAAGAAAAGCCAATTGTTATGTAGTTTGTTACTTGTATTCGCTTGCGGATGCCAACAAAAATCGCCAACGTATACTACGGATCAGGTAAAAGAGGATCAGGAAAACCAACAGTCGGATGATGTGATGCACTATCGTGATAGCACAATGGAAGTTTATTCGGAAAGCGCGTATACTGCATTAGCAGATCGTAAGTATAAATTTCCATCAACAACTGATTTTGAGCAAATAATCGAGGCGGTTTACCATATTAATGTTAAGAAAGCAAAATTTGATGATGTGTATTTATCAGAGGATAACGGACCCGTCCCGACAGCTGTGAGGCAGAAAAACTTTATTTATATATTTGATCACTATGCGGATGCCGAACCGAATGTGGATCATAATCTGACATTCAATTTGAATAATTACCTGTTTCATAAGAATATCGAATCCAGAAATGTATTGTTAAGCTCCGATAATGACAAAGAATACCTGTTTGATCTCGTAGAGCAGTATGGCTACGCAGATGACGAGTATTTGCTACACTATGTATTGGATAAAAAATATAAAAATGATAATTTCCAAAAGCTGGGTGCCCTTGTATTTATAAAAAAGCCGGATGGCAGTCTTGAGATCAGAACGAAAATTTTAAACTTTACAGCCTCCAATGCTAATGAAAAGGATGTAGTCCTGGCAAGGAATATGCTGTTGTATTGTATCGACCTGATTGATACGGATCCAGATGATGAGTTTTCAGCGGCTCAAAAGGCTAAAATAATTGCATTCGCATCCAATGCAATAGATCCGATCTATAAAAAATACCATCGGATTAACGATCAGCATTGGGGAACTGCGTCCGTCCTGTCCTATTACATCGCTGCTGTAGGTGCGCAAAAATGGAATGAAACGGAAGCAGCCTACCTAAAAGAACAATATTATAACCTGCCAAACTTAGCTGCAATGATAGCATATGCCAATGAATTTGATAGTATCGGTGCTCCGGATTAAGAGGAAGTGCGGAGAATAGGAAGGAGGTATAAAATGATGGTTGAAGCCGTCGTTTTCCCAAACTGTTTTAAAACAAAAAAGACGATCATTGCTGATCGTCTTTTGTTTTTGTGCTCCCCCTCTTGGGCTCGAACCAAGGACCCTCTGATTAACAGTCAGATGCTCTAACCAACTGAGCTAAGGAGGAAGGCGTTTGCCTTATAAAGCGCTGCAAATATAGGGAAAAAATTGATTTCTATGCATAAATCAGCAACCATTTTCTATTGGCCTGAGCTGTAAGTTTATAGGTGATTGTTCTGGGATAATTCCTGTTCGTGTAAGGATAGAATACAGCGTAGGGAATAGGTGTGACGGGATGAAAGGGTCGTTGGGTTGTCACGAATGAAATTAAGAGGTTGAACCGGTGTAAGAATGAAAAAGAAGGAACGGTGTGTTGTAGCTTTTTTAGATTGTGGTACTCTTTAAAATGGTGGGAATGGGATTGAAAAGCGGTATTGGTTTTGGAAGGGTTAAAAAAACGTCGGGAGGTGGTGGATCAAGAACAAAACTTGGGGAGGAATGTCAAAATAAAATCAGAAATTTGCAATCTAAGAATTTGATATGACCCCTATAGAGCTATTGAAGTTTATGCTTCCTGATTTTTTAGTTGACCATTTTGAAGTGGTTTTTTCTACTAATACAGAAGAAATATTACACCTATACTTTGAAGAGAATGCCAAACCTCCGTCAGAATTTAATGGACTTCAGTTAATCTCAAAGGGTTTCCAGGATGAGATCACCATTCAGGACTTTCCTTTGAGAGGGAAGTTTGTGTATCTACACATCAAAAGACGTCGCTGGATCAATAAAGACACAAGTGAGATCGTTAAAAGAGATTGGAATCTAGTTGCCAAGGGAACCCGCATGACTCAGGAGTTTGCGGCTTTTTTAAAAGAAATTAATAGATAAAACTGCTACTGACTGTCGTACCATTGGAGGTTTCTTTGGAGTCAATGGGAAAAAGTTACAAAGACAATACAAAAAATATTTAAGCTCCTTTAGTACGTGGGCTCAACGTGAACATGCGCATGAGTGGATTATTTATCCTGAAAATATAGGTACCCACTTGTCAATTGATGAAGTAGCCTTGTCTCAGGGTGAGCTTTTTACTATTGTAACCAATAAGGAAGCTAGAGGTAAAAAAGGTTGCCTAGTTGCTATTATTGCAGGGACAAAGGCAGATCAGGTCATTGAACATATCTGTAAAATTGATTACAAAAAAAGAAGTTGGGTTCAAGAAATAACACTTGACATGGCTAATTCCATGAAGTTGATTTCCAAAAAATGTTTTCCAAAAGCGGTACAGGTTACCGATAGATTTCATGTTCAAAAATTAGCTCTAGAAGCATTACAGGAGATTAGAATAAAATATCGTTGGGAAGCGATGGATACTGAGAATCGATTCATATTACAAGCGAAAAAAGAAAACAAAACTTATCTCTCAGATCTTTTATCTAATGGAGACTCTGTAAAACAGTTGCTCGCCAGAAGTAGATATGTTCTTTATAAATCCCGCGATAAATGGACCGAAAGACAAAATGAACGAGCCCAATTGTTATTTGGCTTATATCCCGATATTAAAAAAGCATACAGTTTAACCCAACAACTACGAAGTATTTACAACAATCATAACAATAAACACGTTGCGATGACAAAACTGGCACATTGGTACAGGAATGTAGAGGAGTCAGGGTTTAAAAATTTTAATATCCTTTTAAATACTATAACGGTTAATTACCAGTCAATCTTAAACTATTTTGACAATAGAAGTACAAATGCTTCAGCAGAATCTTTTAATGCTAAAGTAAAAGCATTTAGGAGTCAATTTAGAGGAGTGCGTAAAGTAGATTTCTTCTTATTTAGATTATCTAATCTTTTTGGCTAATCCCCAAGCTTTGCGTTTGATCCGAGGTGGTCCTGATGCGATGTGAAATGATTGGAAAAGCAGTTGTTTTTCGAAACTTTTTTAAAACAAAAAAGACGATCATTTCTGATCGTCTTTCGTTTTGTGCTCCCCCTCTTGGGCTCGAACCAAGGACCCTCTGATTAACAGTCAGATGCTCTAACCAACTGAGCTAAGGAGGAAGGCGATTTGCCTTGTAAAGGCGGTGCAAATATAGGGCTAAATTTGGTTTCTGCAAATAAATCTGCAAATAAATTCAAAAAAAATTACCTGCTCGAAATTGCCCGATAAATATCGTTTCCGTTTGCAAAAAGTAAGAGTGCTATAAGCAACACAATGCCAACTATTTGTGCATGTTCTAGGAATTTATCACTTGGTTTTCTTCCTGTAATTATCTCGTATAATAAAAACATTACGTGTCCTCCGTCAAGGGCAGGAATAGGCAATAAGTTCATTACACCAAGCATAATGGAAAGCATCGCGGTACGTCCCCAAAAGATTTCCCAGCTCCAGCTTTGTGGAAAAATATCGAAAATAGCTTTAAATCCACCTACGCCTTTATAGGCTCCGGTTTCCGGATTAAAGATCGCTTTTAGTTGTTTCAGGTACCCTAATACCTCTTCTTTGCCTTTGTGTAATCCGGCAGGAAAAGATTCGGCAAACGAATAATGTTGGGAACTGATTTTGAAATAATCCAGTTTGGCAAGATTGTCTGGAGTCAGGCCACCATAAAAGGCACCCAGTTTACCGTTTTGGTCTACTTTAAGGGATACCGTTTCTTCTTTATTGTCACGCAGTACAACAGCACTTACGGTTTTGTTTTTGTGTGCTTTCAGCAATTCGATCACCTGGTCGGCATAACGGGTTGGAGTTCCATCAAGGCTTAGTACCATGTCTTTCGCTTTTAGCGTTGCTTTATTCGCAGAGCTGTCGGCTACTTCGGCTACCATAAAAGGCATTCTCAGGTTGATAAAAGGCTTTTTCTCGCCTTTCATCAGTTGATCCAGCAGGTCAATAGGCATGTTCAGTGTTTGCTGCTGGCCATTTCTTTCGATTAATACCGTTTTGGCAAAAAGGATTTTACCCGGGATATCATCAAACTTCAGCATTTTTACACCGTCTACTTCCAGGATCTTATCCCCTGTTTTCAATCCGATCTGTTCGCCTACCGGAGTAGTCACCCAGATGCCGTCTTTCAGTTCGCTGTTGGCAATATATTGGTCGCCATAAGCGTAAGCCATACCGATATAAATGATAAAAGCCAGTATAAAGTTTACGGTAACACCACCCAGCATAATGATCAGGCGCTGCCAGGCCGGCTTGGAACGGAATTCCCACGGTTGTGGTGGCAGGGCCATTTGTTCCTTGTCCATGCTCTCATCAATCATTCCGGCAATCTTTACATAACCACCCAGGGGCAGCCATCCGATACCGTATTCGGTTTCACCTATTTTCTTTTTTAAAAGGGAGAATTTAACATCGAAAAAAAGATAGAATTTTTCGACTTTGGTTTTGAATAATTTGGCGGGGATAAAATGACCAAATTCGTGAAGTACAATCAGTAAGGACAAACTCAATAAGAACTGACCGAGCTTAATAACTATTTCCATTTTTTAATTTTAAAATTCGAATTACGCACAAAAGTAAGGTTTTCTGTGCAGTAATCTAATGATAATATTTTGAACGGTTTTAAATGTTTGTTAATAATTAAAAAATACTGTGGCTGTTTATTTCAGGTATAGTAAATTTACGTTTGTCTTTTTTAGGCTATTTTAACCGAAAAGATCCTGGTTTTTTCGAATTCCCAACTCCATACCGAAGCAAATACCGCCCAATTATTATGATAAAACCTTTACCTCTTTTATTTATCCGCCTTACTATTGCCCTGAGTTTTTTCGTCCACGGACTGGTGCGCATCCCTAAGATTGCGACTTTTACACAGTACATGCTCGCGCGGTTCGAACCTACGTTTTTGCCCAAGGGCATTATCATCCTCTTTAGCTATGCACTGCCTTTTGCGGAGTTTACAATCGGGTTGCTGTTGCTGCTTGGGTTGTTTACAAGGCAGGCACTGGCGCTGGGCTGTGTACTCATGTTGTGCTTAGTATGGGGAACGGCCCTAATCGAAGACTGGGCGTCACTGCCCACCCAATTCATACACATTGCCTTTATGGCTTTTCTGCTGAACGCGCTTCCGCAGAATAGTTATGCAATGGATAACCTTATTAAAAAATAAAACTATGTCAGCAAAGTCATTTTCACCACTTACGATCCGGAGCCTTACCTTAAAAAACAGGATCGCCATTTCGCCTATGTGCCAATACAGTGCCGTGGACGGATTTGCCAATAACTGGCATTTAGTACACCTGGGAAGCCGCGCCATAGGCGGGGCGGGGCTGATTATCCAGGAAGCTACTGCGGTGACTCCGGAGGGCCGTATCTCGCAATACGATCTTGGGATCTGGAGCGATGAGCATACCGAAAAATATAAAGCCATTACTCAATTTATCCTGTCACAGGGTGCTATTCCCGGAATCCAGCTGGCACATGCCGGAAGGAAAGGAAGTACCGAAGCCCCCTGGAATGGAGGCCGTAAAATCCTGATAGAACAGGGTGGGTATACCTGTGTTGCTCCGAGTGCTATCCCGTTTCGTGACGAGGAACCGGTTCCGGTAGCGATGGAAACTGCCGAAGTACGCCAGATGGTAGATCATTTTCGGGTGGCTGCACGCCGGGCACTGGAAGCGGGGTATAAAGTGATCGAACTGCATGCTGCACACGGGTATCTGATCCACCAGTTTATGTCGCCACTAAGCAACCACCGCAAGGATGAATACGGGGGTAGTTTTGAAAACCGTGTCCGTTTCCTTTTGGAAATTATCACCGCCGTACAACTGGAATGGCCATCGGAACTGCCGATATTCGTCAGGATTTCCGCAACAGACTGGGCGGATGGCGGATGGAATGCCGACGAATCGGTACAGTTAGCAGTATTGCTTCGGTACAAAGGGGTAGACCTCATCGATGTTTCTTCGGGCGGGAATGTGCCGCACCAACAGATACCGGTAGGACCTTTGTACCAATTGCCTTTTGCCGAAAGGATCAAAAGTGAAACCGGGATCCGTACCGGGGCAGTAGGACTAATTACCGAATCCCGTCAGGCCGAAGATATTATCGTAAAAGAACAGGCCGACCTGGTGTTCTTTGCCCGGGAATCCCTGCGCGACCCCAACCTGCCACTGACCTTCGCCCGGGAATTGAAAGCCGATATCAAATGGCCGAATCAATATGAGCGTGCCCAGCTCAAATCATAAAAAATTAAGTATACCATGCAAAAGATAAAAACAGCACTGCTGTCCTACGGAATGTCAGGAAAAGTATTTCATGCCCCGTTTCTGGAACTCCATGAGGGATTTGAACTCACGGGAGCCTGGGAACGCAGTAAGAAACTCATCCAGCAGGATTTTCCGGAGGTAAAAAGTTATGCATCACTCGAAGAATTACTTGCCGATGATGCCACACTGGTCGTCGTGAATACACCGGTAGGCACACATTATGAATATGCCCGTCAGGCATTATTGGCGGGAAAAAATGTAGTGGTGGAAAAAGCATTTACCACTACGGTAGCCGAAGCGGAAGCGTTAAAACAACTAGCGGAAGAAAAAGGCCTGAAGCTGGCCGTTTTCCAGAACCGGCGTTGGGACAGTGACTTTAAAACCGTACAACAGGTGATTGCCTCAGGGGACCTGGGCGAAATTGTAGATGCCGAAATCCATTTTGACCGTTACAACCCGAAACTGAGCCCAAAACAACATAAAGAAACGGCCAATTCCGGAGCCGGGATCCTCAAAGACCTTGGCCCACATATTATCGACCAGGCCCTGTGCCTGTTTGGAAAACCGGACGCTGTTTTTGCCGATATCCGCATTACCCGTGACAACTCCCAGGTAGATGATGTACTGGATATCCTCCTGTACTATCCCAATACCCGCGTCAGGCTGAAAGCCTCTTTCTTTGTCAAAGAACCACTGCCGTCCTATATTTTCCATGGGCGTAAAGGTTCGTTCCTGAAAAGCCGTGGCGACATACAGGAGGATGAGCTGAAATTGGGCAAAAAACCGGACACTACCGAAAACTGGGGCAAAGAACCCGAAGCACAATCGGGCTTGCTGCATACCGAAAAAAATGGAGTGGACATCCGCAGGACACTACCGACGCTTTCGGGGAATTACTATGCCTTTTATGACGGGATGTACCAGTCAATTGTGAACAATACCAAAGAGCCTGTCACTGCGACGGAAGGCGTACACGTGATGGAAATCATTGAAGCCGCTTTGCAAAGCAGTACCGAAAAAAGGAATATCATACTATAAACCGCAGCCCTTGGGCGAGAATACCGATACGATTATGGAAAAAAGACAATTAGGGGCCACCGACTTACACGTATACCCGATCACGTTTGGCGGGAATGTATTCGGATGGACATTAGACGAGAAAAAATCCTTTGAAATCCTGGACGGCTTTACCGGTGCCGGTTTCAATTTTATAGATACTGCCGATGTGTATTCCCGTTGGGCACCCGGAAATGAAGGGGGCGAATCGGAGACGATTATCGGGAATTGGATGAAGCAAAAGAAAAACCGAAAAGACATTGTATTGACAACCAAAGTGGGAAGCGATATGGGCAGCGGGAAGCAGCTAAAAAAAGCGTATATCCTGGAAGCGGTGGAAAAGAGCCTGAAACGCCTGCAAACGGATTACCTGGATTTGTACCAGACGCATTTTGACGATTTGGATACTCCGGTACAGGAAACCCTGGAAGCCTATGACCAACTAATTAAAGAAGGGAAAGTACGCTGGATCGGGGCTTCGAATATGTCGGCAGAACGCTTAAAGGAATCCCTTGAAACTGCTGTGGCTCATGGATTGCCGGAATACCAGACGTTCCAGCCGCATTACAACCTGTATGAGCGTAAAGCTTTTGAGGAGACATTAGAGCCAATCTGCCTGGGGCATAACCTGGGCGTACTGAATTACTATTCGCTGGAAAGCGGTTTCCTGACCGGGAAATACCGTACCAAAGCTGATTTAGGGAAAAGCCCGAGAGGTGCGGATATGGATAAATATTTTAATGAAAGAGGCCTGCGTATCCTGGCGGCACTGGATACTGTAGCGGCAGAATACAAAACCACCCAGGCTACTGTAGCTCTAGCCTGGCTGATTGCACGCCCATCAGTAACCGCACCGATAGTGAGTGCCACAAGCCTGTCCCAACTGGATGCGATCATCAAAGCCCCGGAACTGGTACTCGGTGAAGAAACACTGCGCATGCTGACTACAGCAAGTGCCTGGTAAACAAAAAATAAATAAAGGCCCTGCTTCGGTGGGGCCTTAACTATTAAATAGCATAAGATGAAAGTATTTATCACCAGGGTAATTCCCGAAGCGGGACTGCAGTTATTGCGGGATGCCGGGATTACCATTACACAATGGGAAGAGCCACGCGAACTGACCTCTGCCGAGCTGATCGAACACTGCCGTAATGCAGACGCTTTATTAACCGCAGGACGCTCTACAATTGATGCGGCCTTCCTGGAGGCGTGCAGCCACCTGAAAGTGGTATCCTTATTTTCGGTAGGGTATGATAATGTGGCGATCGCAACAGCGACAAAACTTAAAATCCCGGTAGGGCATACACCGGATGTATTGAGCAAAGCAACAGCTGATGTGGCATTCCTGCTGATGCAGACCACGGCACGAAAAGCTTTTTACCACCATCAGCGGATCCTGGACGGGGAGTGGGATTTCTTTGAGCCCAAAGCCGGACTGGGTATCGATTTGCAAAACAAAACCTTAGGCGTATTTGGCCTCGGGAAAATAGGATTTGAAATGGCGAAGTCCTGTAAAGGTGCTTTTGAAATGGACATCCTGTACCATAACCGCAGTACCAATGCGGAAGCGGAGGAGAAATTAGGCGCCCGTAAGGTTTCCTTTGACGAACTGCTGGCGCAAAGCGATGTGATCAGTGTGCACGCGAACCTGAGTAAGGAGACAAAGGAGTTGTTTAATAAGGCGACTTTTGCGAAAATGAAACCCAACGCGATATTTGTCAATACGGCACGGGGCGGTATTCACAATGAGGCGGATTTATTAGCCGCATTACAGCAAAAAACAATTTGGGGAGCCGGACTGGACGTAACCAACCCGGAACCGATGGATCCGGAGAATGCACTGCTGCGCCTGCCGAATGTGTGTGTATTGCCACACATCGGGTCTTCAACGGAAGGCACACGCGACCAGATGGCGATACTGGCGGCGAAAAATGTTATTGCCGGGCTGCGGAATGAAAAATTGCCGAAAGTAGTGAACCCTGAAGTATATGGGTAAGACGAATTAAAATAAAAACAGATGAAAAAATATATAGCAAGTGTATTGTTCCTGGGCGCAATCCTGATCGGTTTTGGACAGGAAAAAGACCTGAAGGTATCGGAAATCAATCTGGAAAACTTATCCTATCCCTATCCGGTCAAAGAAATAAAACTGGACATCCAGGGGCAATCCCTGATCATGGCCTATATGGATGTAGCCCCCCAAAAGCCCAATGGCAAGACGGTGTTGTTATTGCACGGGAAAAATTTTGCGGGCTACTACTGGAAACAAACCGCAGCCGATTTGGCAAAAGCCGGCTATCGTATCATCGTGCCGGATCAGATTGGATTTGGCAAATCGTCTAAGCCAACGACTATCCAGTACAGTTTCCAGTTGCTCGCCCAGAATACAAAAGCAATACTGGATGGGCTGAAAATCGATAAGGTCAATGTATTAGGGCATTCGATGGGTGGGATGCTGGCCACGCGTTTTGCACTGATGTACCCGGAAAGAGTAGAGAAACTGATCCTGGAAAACCCGATCGGACTGGAAGACTGGAAAACGGTAGTGCCCTATCAGTCGGTAGATGATTGGTACAAAGGCGAACTGAAACAGGATTATAAGAGTATAAAGGACTATCAGCTGAAATTCTACTATGATAACAAGTGGAAACCGGAATATGATGAAGGTGTTAATGTACTGGCAGGCTGGACGATCAATCCGGAATATCCGGTGATTGCCAAAAATGCCGCCCTGACCTATGATATGATCTTTACCCAACCGGTAGTGTATGAATTTGAAAACATAAAAGCGCCTACCCTGCTGATTATCGGGCAACGCGACCGTACGGCACTGGCGAAAGGCAAAGCGCCCAAAGCGGTACAGGAACAGTTGGGAAATTATCCGGTTTTGGGGCGGGCGACTGCTAAAAAAATAAAAAATGCAACTTTGGTAGAAATTGATAATGTCGGACATTTGCCTCATATTGAAGCATACGATAAATTTATCGGCCCGCTTTTGAAATTTCTGAAAAAATAGAACATGCAACAGACTGAAACGACCACTAACCGGCTTCGCCTCCGGATTGCGGTGACCTTATTTTACTTTAGCCACGGATTGTGTTTTGCCACCTGGGCAAGCCGCATCCCGGATATCAAAACGATGCTCCACCTGAGTGATGGCAGCCTGGGGACTATTTTGTTTGCCCTGCCGGTAGGACAGTTGGTCATCATGCCGTTCTCCGGAGTGCTGGTCACGCGTTTCGGAAGCCATAAAACGCTAATTGTCTCCCTGGTTTTATATGCGCTTGCACTGACGAATATGGGATTGGCCACCACGGCCTGGCAACTGGCACTGGCCTTATTTATTTTTGGACTTGCGGGCAATGTGACCAATATTTCGGTAAATACCCAGGGCGTGTATGCGGAAAACCTGTACGGGAAGATTATCATGTCTTCGTTTCACGGGGCATGGAGTATCGCAGGATTTACAGGCGCATTGATAGGGCTATTGATGATTTCACTACAACTGACGCCTTATGTGCATTTCTGGATCATAAGCGGTGTAGTGTTCCTGATCATTGCGCTCAATTCGCATTACCTGCCGCGTGTGGAAGAGAAAAAAGAGGTGGAAAAGAAAAAAGGCTTTACCCGGCCGGACAGCTTCCTGATTTGGATCGGGATTATTGGTTTTTGCAGTATGGCGAGTGAAGGGGCGATGTTCGACTGGAGCGGTGTCTACTTTAAAGATGTCATCGGTGTAGACGGATCGCCGGTCATATTGGGTTATACATCCTTTATGATCATGATGGCCAGCGGACGGTTCCTGGGTGACCGCATGGTGCGTAAGGTAGGACGCAAAAGGCTGATGCAGGTGAGCGGTGTAATGATTTCAACGGGATTGTTCACCTCGGTATTGTTTCCGTACATTATCCCTTCTACCATTGCCTTTATGATGGTAGGCTTGGGCGTATCGTCTATCGTGCCTATCGTCTATAGCCTTGCAGGCAGGAATGCTAAAATACCGCCGAGTATCGCACTGACGATTGTATCGAGTGTGAGTTTCCTTGGCTTCCTGATGGGGCCACCCCTGATTGGGCATATTGCAGCATTGTCAAGTCTTCGGATTTCATTCGCTGTGGTAGGGATTTTTGGCTTTTTTATCACCTTTATGGTGGGACGGATTAAAGGAATTGAATAACAGTATAAAAAAAATAAAGAGTATGGAATATCGTAAAATAGGAAATTCAGATTTAGAATTATCAGCCATTACTTTTGGTGCCTGGGCTGCCGGAGGATGGATGTGGGGAAGTACAGATCGTAATGATGCCATCAAGGCGATCCAGGCTTCGTATGATGAAGGGGTCACATCTATTGATACAGCACCCATTTATGGACAGGGCGATAGTGAATCTATTGTCGGGGATGCTCTGAAGGGGATTTCCAGGGATAAAGTACAGTTGGTGACCAAGTACGGCATGCGCTGGGATTTGGCCAAAGGTGATTTTGCCATGAAAAGCAAAGACAACAGCGGTAAAGATATCGATGTTTATAAATATGCCGGTAAAGAAAGCATCATCAAAGAATGTGAAGACAGCCTTCGCCGGTTAAAAACCGACTATATTGATCTGTACCAGATCCACTGGCCGGAATCGACGACGCCTATTGGGGAAACGATGGAAACGGTAGCACAACTGATCAAAGAAGGGAAAGTGCGCTATGCCGGAGTTTGTAATTATTCGGTAGACCAGATGAAGGAAGGCGATCGTTATGTGAACCTTATCTCCAACCAGGTGCCCTACAGCATGGTAAAACGGGAAATTGAAAAAGAACTGGTGCCGTATGCACTGGAAAACAACAAGTCAATTTTAGCTTATAGCCCGTTAGAAAGAGGATTGCTAACCGGAAAAATGAAACCGGGGCATCAGTTTGCTGAAGGTGACCACCGTGCTGGACTCTATTATTTTAAAGACGAGAACCTGAGACGGACGAATGCATTCCTGAGCACAATAGCTCCATTGGCAGCGGATAAAAACGTATCCTTGTCCCAATTGGTACTGCGCTGGACGATTGAACAGCCGGCTATTACTATTGCTTTGGCGGGTGCCCGAAATGCACAGCAATCGGTACAAAATGCAAAAGCGATCCAGGTACAGCTAACCAAAGCGGAAATCGACCTGATCACGAACGAACTCAACAAACTCGAACTGGTGAAGTAATTCTTTTTAAGATGTTTCACTACTGATCCAATTCAGGAAGGCGCTGTTTGTACAGCGCCTTTTTTTGTGCCCGGAAGCCCATTGTTCCTAATTCTTTCCTATTTGCAGTTTTAGTTTTGACTCAAATACGATTGATGATGCAAAAAATGATATTCCTGCTGTTTGCTTTAACAGCCACGCTTTCCGCTTACAGCCAAAGTGTTCCTGATACACTACACGTACAACCCCAAAAACTAAAATTACACCATGCCGAACCCTTATATCTGGATCTGATCCGGGATTTGGGTGCGCGTAAAGGGGAAAAGGAGCTTAATTTTGGAATGGGGATAGAAGATTATAAAAAGTACAACAGCTACTCCGGATTTGTGGAATATGAATTTGCCCCGGCAGATCGTCTGGGTGTGGAAGTGGAAATCCCGTTCCGGTTTTTTCAACGGGTCGATGGGGTGTCTACTACTGCAATGCCGCAGAACCGTATCGAGGGCGTAAAGCTGGCTACGCAATATACGTTCCTGGTATCGAATAAATACCAGACTTCAATGGCAGTAGGCTACATACAGGAGTTTGAATTTTCCTCTTTTTCAACGATCGACCATCAGGGGAAATTCCTGGAAGGGACTTTATACAACCCGATTTTTATTGTAGCCAAACGTTGGACTCCTGCCATCCATACGTTGCTCTACACGGGACCAGTATTCGAACAGCATTTTACAAACAATAGGGTACATACCCTGGCACAGGTCAATGCCAATTTGCATTATGTATTTCCGGGAAGCGGTAATTTTGTAGGCCTTGAAACCAATATGGAGTTTTCTGAAAATAAACCGTCAGTAATTTTCAGGCCCCAGATCAAACTGAAGATTTCAGATGGTGTGGCAATTGGTTGTCTTGCAGGCATTCCGGCACGATCTTCCGAACGGGGGCTGAGTATTATGACCCGGCTGATCTGGGAACCTTAATGTTTATTTTTTGATGAATTTAAGCTGTTGGTTTCCAGCTGAGGTGAGGATCGAGATAAAATGTACCCCCGATGCCAACCCCGAAATATTCCATTGGGTTTGTGATCCGGTTTCCAGTACGTTTTGTCCCAGTACATTTTGAAATACGGCTTTCTCCAATACGACACCTTGCGGCAGGCTGAGGTTCAGTTGTCCCGTAGCCGGATTTGGATACAGTTTTACCTCGGAAAGCATGGAGAAATCGGTATTGGAAAGTGTTGCGGTGCTATTGGCTGCAATAATATCAGCATTGACATTAAAAGCAATCGATGTTACTGTAAACGGAATGTCCCTGATAAATACTTCGCCATTAACGGTATTGTCCAGCACAAAGTCCTGTTGCTGTCCGGCACTGCCAAAGGCTCTTACTGGCACTGGCAATTCGAAGAATGTATTCTCTGCAGGGATAGAGCTGGTTTGGTTTACTGTGAATTTCACCTGTCCGGGAGTATTGTTTTGTGCCGTGATGGTATATTTCGGATAACCCTGTCCATAGACCCAGTCATTGAAGAATGCCGTCAGGTTTTTTCCGGATACTGCTTCGAGGTGGGATTTCAGGTCTGGGGTTTTGGCATAACCATACGCAAGATTGGTATCGGCGAGGTAGTTGCGTAATCCCTGGTAAAAATGGGTATCGCCCAGGATATAGCGGAGCATGTGAACCACCATTGCGCCCTTGTTGTAACTCAGCCTGCTGCTGAAAATACGGTTGACACTGCTGAGGTCGGCATCCGAAAGGTATAGTGTTCCGCCGGGTAGGGACGTGATGTTATTAATGAGGCTCTTTTTCCAGTTGACAAAAGGAACGGGGCCATCTAAATGCTCGCGTACCAATCCGGAGAGGTAAGTTGCAAAACCTTCGTTGAGCCAAATGTCTTTCCAGGAACCACAGGTGATTTTGTCCCCGAACCATTGGTGCCCCAACTCATGCGCAATCAGTTCCCGATCAAAGCCGCCCATAAAAGAAACGGTGGTGTGTTCCATACCGCCACCCCAGCCAAATTGGGCATGACCATATTTTTCGGACGCAAAGGGGTAGGTTTCGAACAGGCTTTCATACAGGTTCATAATCGGTAGTGTAACGGCTAATTGCGTTTGTACGGTAGCCATACTCTCCGGATAGATGTAGTTTACAATCGGGAAGTTATTTGGAGCGGTACCGGCTTGTTGCGTATAGATCTGGTAATTTGTTACGGCAATAGCAATCAGGTAGGCCGGGATAGGGTAGTTGTGGCGGAAATGGGTTGTTTTTTGCCCATTGGCAGTCGTTTGCCCAACCTGAAGGCCGTTGGATACGCTGGTGTATTGTTGCGGTGCCGTAATATACACATCGATTGCATCGGCTTTATCAACCAAGTCCTGTTTGCAGGGCCACCAATCCAGTGCGCCATACGGTTCGGACAACGTCCATAAAATGGGAGTGCCGCTATGGGTGCTGGTGGCAAAGGAATCATTCCCAGTAGGCGGAGCTCCCTGGTATACAATTGTAACCGAATCCAACACGCCTGTTGCCTGTTGTTGCGGTAGGGTGATGACTAATTCGTTATTGGTATTTTGGGTATACGCGAGTGTCGTATTCCGCTGTTTGACAGAACTGACGGTAAGCTGGTTGGAAAGGTCAAAAGTTACGGTATTCATCGGCGTTACTGCCCTAAAATGCGTCGTTACATTCCCTTGTATGTTGTATTGTGCAGGATTAACGGTAAATCGGAGGCGGTGGTATACCACATCGTAATTGGCAGTATTGGCATTGCTGGTAAAGTTGATCAGGGCGGAAGCAGCTTTGGCTTCAGCCTCGGCGATAGTGCCTGTTTTTTCCTGGATAGACTGCCCGGAACTAATTGTGGCAGAAAGCATCAGCAGGAAGTAGCATACTGTTTTCATTTTAGGGAAATTTTCCCAAATGTACTATTATTTTGGTCATAACAACACGGGAGCATAAAAATATAAGTATTGCTGTACGCTTGTAAATCAGTGGTTTCCGGATGGTATCGCCCGGGTTTTCCAAATAATTACATTCGGTTCTTATTATAGAAAACAATTCGTTAAATTTGCTGCCTTATAAAAGATAAACTTATGTTACAGATTGCATTTATTAGAGAGAATCCTGAGAAAGTGATTAAGGCTTTAGCAAAAAGAAATATCGATGCTACAGCAATCGTGGAGGAAGTAATTTCGCTTGATGAACAGCGCAGAGCTGCACAGGTGGAACTGGACAACACGTTATCCGAATCTAATAAACTATCGCGGGACATAGGCGAATTGATGAAAAGTGGGGAGAAATCCAAAGCGGAAATCCTGAAAGTAAAAACGGCTTCTTTAAAAGAAAAAGGAAAAGCACTTTCTGAAAAAGCGGATGCATTGGCGGATGCCCTGACCCACAAATTGTATACGTTACCCAACTTGCCAGCCGAGATAGTCCCGGAAGGTAAAACTCCGGAAGAGAACCTGAATGTTTTTGAATCAGGAGCGGTTCCGGTATTGCATGAAGGTGCACAACCGCACTGGGAGCTGGTAAAGAAATACGATATCATCGATTTTGAATTGGGAACCAAAATTGCCGGTGCCGGATTTCCGGTTTACAAAGGCAAAGGCGCCCGACTGCAACGTGCATTAATCGCTTACTTTTTAGATAAAAATACAGCCGCAGGCTATACAGAATACCAGGTACCACACTTAGTGAACGAAGCTTCAGGATATGGAACCGGGCAATTGCCGGATAAAGAAGGACAGATGTACCATTCTACGGTGGATGACCTGTACCTGATTCCTACTGCTGAGGTTCCGGTAACGAATATGTTCCGCGATATGATCCTGGACGAAAAAGAGTTTCCGATATTGTGTACAGCGTATACACCTTGTTTCCGTCGTGAAGCGGGTTCTTATGGCGCACACGTACGCGGGCTGAACCGCTTGCATCAGTTTGATAAAGTGGAAATCGTACGGATCGAGCATCCGGAGAAATCCTATGAAGCCCTGGATGGTATGGTAGAACACATCAAGGAAATATTAACAGAATTACAATTGCCATACCGCGTTTTAAGGCTTTGTGGTGGCGATATGGGATTCACTTCAGCCCTGACTTATGATTTTGAAGTGTTCTCTACAGCACAGGACCGTTGGTTGGAAATCAGTTCTGTTTCTAATTTTGAGACGTTCCAGGCCAACCGATTAAAGCTGCGTTTCCGTGATAAAGATGGTAAAAACCAATTGGCACACACCCTGAACGGAAGTTCATTGGCCCTGCCAAGAGTGCTTGCGGGTATCCTGGAAAATTACCAGACTCCGGAAGGTATCGTAATACCGGAAGTATTGCGTTCGTATACCGGATTTGATATTATTGACTAAATACTATAGACAATAGTTTATAACGACAATGTACTGATTGAGGACAGAAATTCTTATATTAGTACATTGTTTTTTTAAGCACAATTACAATCGGGCACCCTACCGATTCCCGATGGCGGGAGTAGGATACCGGGTATCGGTTTACAGCAAATGAAAAAAATAATTCTCTATATCAGCCTTCTTTTTTCCGTGATAGCTTTCGCACAAAACGAACAGCTGGCACAGAATTATTTTGATAAAGGGGAATTTGAAAAAGCACTCACCCAATATGAGGAATTGTTCCGGGCACAACCGAATAATTCGACCTATTTCCAAAAGATCATATTGTCCTGCCAACAGCTGCAGCACTATGATAAAGCCGAAAAACTGATACAGGAGCGCTATGAGAAGTACAAACTGCCCAATTTACTGGTAGAGTTAGGGTACAATTTCCAGCTTCGCAATAATCCCTCTAAAGCACAACAGTATTACGATAAAGCGATTGAAGGCATTCGGGAGAATCCATCAGCGGTATATGGTGTCGCCAATGCTTTTGAAACGAAAGTCCTGCTTGAAAACGCCTTAAAATCGTACAACCTGGGAACGACTTTGAATCCCAAAATGAATTTTGATTACCAAAAGGCATTGCTTTATGGTCAATTGGGGGACACGGGTAAAATGATCGATATGTTTCTGGATTATGCCTACAGCAATCCCGGTAACAGCGGTATTGTACAAAATCAGCTGGCTCGTTTTATAGGCGATGATGTAGATGGTGTTTTTAGCGCTTCCCTGCGGAAGGCATTGTTGCTGAAAGTACAAAAAGACCAGGATATCTTCTGGAACGAATACCTGAGCTGGTTTTTTGTACAGCAGAAAGACTATGGTAAAGCTTTTATCCAGGAAAAAGCCATTTACAAGCGAAATCCCGAAAACTTTTATAATATCGTCAACCTGGGAGAACTCGCTAAGGAAGAGGAAGAAACGGAAACGGCCAAAGAAATACTGACTTTTGTATTGGAAAATACTCAGGATACGGACTTGCAGATACGCGCCCATCAGTTCCTGATGAAAATGAAAATAGACAAAGCTACGGCTAAGGATAATCCGGCGATACAGGCGGAGATGGAACTACTGTTGAAGAAATATGGCATTAGTCCCTATTCGATTGCACTGCAGGAATTGTATGCCCATTTCCTGACATTTAACCTGAACAAGCCGGAAGAAGGGAAAAATGTGCTGAAAAAAGCTTTAGAGCTGCAACTGAACAAATACCAAAGTGCTGAAATTAAGATGGAATTGGCCGATATATTGTTGTATGAGCAAAAATACAACCAGGCCCTGATCTATTATTCCCAGATTGAAAATGACCTTAAGAATGATGCGGTGGGGCATGAAGCCAGCCTGAAAGTCGCCAAAACCAGTTACTTTAAAGGGGATTTTGACTGGGCATTAAAACAGCTAAAAGAACTAAAATCGTCTTCTTCGCAACTGATTGCCAATGATGCGCTGGAATTGTATTTGCTGATTAACGATAATACCAAAGCCGATTCTACACAAACGGCATTGAAGAAATTTGCGAAAGCCGATTACCTCTTGTACCAAAATAAGCAAAAAGAAGCGTTGGTTCAGTTCCAGTCAATACTGACCGAAGATAAAGGCAATGCAATTGAAGATGCCGTGCTGCTAAAGATGGGTGGGATTTATGAGAAGCTGGGTGATTATACATCAGCTTTAAATCAATATCAAAGTATAATGAGTAACCATGCCGAAGGAATCTATATCGATGAAGCATTGTTTTTTGCGGCTGAAATTTACAACAAGCAACTCAAAGACCCGGAAAAGGCCAAGCCACTCTATGAGAAAATCCTTTTCAATCACCCGGATAGTATTTACTTTATAGAATCCAGGACCAAGTTCCGACAGCTTCGGGGAGATACCAATTTATAAGACAGCAGATGCTGATGTGCCGTAAGGCTTTTTAGAAAGATTAAAACAGATTATCATGATAGTATACAATGTTACCTCCAATATAGATGAATCCATCCACGACCAATGGCTTGATTTCATGCAAAACAAACACATTCCAAGTATGTTGGCTACCGGAAAATTCTCTCAGGCGCGCCTGGTGAAAGTATTGGTAGAAGAAGAAATGGGTGGCGTTACATACTCCATTCAGTATACGGCTGCCAACAAGGAAGACCTGAGCCGTTTTTATGCGGAAGATGCCCCGGCATTGCGTCAGGAGATTCTGGCTTTGTTTGCCGATAAAGTGCTAACGTTTCGTACAGAGCTGGAAATTATCAGCGAGCACTAACCGACCACTACACGTTTTGTATTCCCGGATCCTGAAGATTTCAATGATCCACAAGCCGATCGATCGAATTCCCGAAAGATCTAAAAAACTCCTAAAATGGAAAAAGTAAAAGCTAAAAAACATCTCGGTCAGCATTTCCTGAACGATGAGAGCATTGCTAAAGATATTGCCGACACGCTAACGCTAAAAGGCTACGATAAAATTTTGGAAATAGGTCCCGGAATGGGGGTGTTGACCAAATACCTTTTGGATAAACCTACGACCACCTATGTGATTGAGATCGATACCGAATCGGTAACGTATCTGGAAGAACATTACCCAAAATTAGAAGGCAAGATTATTTCCAAGGATTTTTTACGCTATAATATCAAGGAGATTTTTGGTGAAGAACCTTTTGCTATTATTGGTAATTTCCCTTATAATATCTCCACCCAGATTGTATTCCGGGCTTTGGAGCTACGGGCACAAATTCCGGAGTTTGCGGGAATGTTTCAGAAAGAAGTAGCCCAACGGATCTGTGAGAAAAAAGGAAGTAAGGCCTATGGGATCTTATCGGTACTGGTTCAGGCATTTTACCATGCAGAATACCTTTTTACAGTTTCAGAGCATGTGTTTATTCCACCTCCAAAAGTAAAATCCGGGGTACTGCGTTTGACCCGTAAGGAGAATTACCACCTCCCTTGCTCGGAGAAGTTGTTTTTTACTGTAGTAAAAACAGCATTCCAGCAACGTAGAAAGACCATGCGTAACAGTTTAAAATCATTAAATTTATCCGATAGTTTACGAGAAGATACTATCTTTGACCTGCGTCCGGAACAGCTGAACGTAGAGCAATTTATAGAACTTACCACAAAAATACAGGCCGATGGAGTTTAAAATCAGCAAAGAGCTTATTCTGCAGTTAGAACATTTAATTGACAGTAAAAATGACAGGGAACTGGAAATTTTACTGAAGGATATGCACCACGCTGATATCGCCGAAATCCTGGATGACCTGGATTTCGACGAGGCTACCTATATTTTCCGCTTGCTGGATAGTGAGAAGACTTCCGAAATCCTCTTGGAATTAGAGGAAGACTTACGGGAAAATATATTAAGCCGACTGTCTCCCAAAGAGATTGCAGAGGAACTTGATGAACTGGATACCGATGATGCTGCCGATATTATAGGGGAGCTCTCGCAGGAGATCAAGAATGAGGTAATTTCAGAGCTGCTGGACGTAGAACACGCCAAAGACATTGTAGAGTTGCTCCGGTATGATGAAGATACTGCCGGGGGATTGATGGGTAAGGAATTGGTTCAGGTCAATGAAAACTGGAGCGTCCTGACCTGTGTGAAAGAAATGCGTTTGCAGGCAGAAAATGTATCCCGCATCCATTCCATTTATGTGGTGGATGAAGAAAACCGACTCAAAGGGCGATTGTCCTTAAAAGACCTGCTTACTACTTCAACCCGAACGCCAATTAGTGATGTGTATATCCGGAAGGTGGATTCGGTAAGTGTCGATACCAAAGATGTTGAAGTCGCGCGGATCATGCAAAAATATGACCTGGAAGCCATTCCGGTTGTCGATGAGCTGGGCCGTTTAGTCGGCAGGATTACCATTGATGATATCGTCGATGTCATCAAGGACGAAGCCGATAAAGATTACCAGTTGGCTGCGGGTATCTCCCAGGATGTGGAAGCCGATGATAGTATTATCGAGCTGACACGGGCAAGGCTTCCCTGGCTGGTACTGGCTCTCTTAGGCGGTTTTGTAACAGTAAAAGTATTGGGCCTTTTTGAAGGCGCAATGGAAGAGCACGGCCAGCTTTTCTTTTTCACGCCACTCATTGCTGCAATGGCAGGTAACGTAGGCGTACAATCTTCAGCAATTATTGTACAAGGGCTTGCTAATAATACCTTAAGTGGTTCCCTTTGGAACCGGTTGTTAAAAGAGGTTTCCCTCAGTTTGTTGAATGGGGTCATATTGGCAGCCATACTACTTGTAGGGAGTTATTTTTTACTCAATGTAGACATCTGGATTGGAATTACCGTTACTACTGCTTTGATCTCTGTAATTGTAATTGCCTCGCTAATCGGAACCTTTATCCCGATTACTTTGAATAAATTTGGAATTGACCCGGCATTGGCGACTGGCCCATTTATTACGACGAGTAATGATATTTGCGGAATCCTCATCTATTTTTCGATTGCCAAACTCATCCTCGGGTTCTAAAACCCTCGTTTTCCTTTCCATAGTAGGGGAAGATACAGTCTTTAAAAAGGCTTTACCACTTCAAAGAAATTGGTTACATTAGTACCGTAAAATCACAGATTATGCGGGCTGCCTTTATAATCAATTAAAATCTAACCCATTGGAAACTACTATTAAAATTCTGCATATCGACAGTAATAATCCATTGCTACGCGTTCAATTGGAAGCTGCCGGATTTGAAAATCACGATGATTTCACTTCGTCTAAAGAAGCCATTGAGGCAAAAATCCAGGACTACCAGGGAATCGTTATCCGCAGCCGTTTCAAAATTGATAAGACTTTTTTAGATAAGGCGACCCAACTTCAATTTATAGCACGGGTAGGCGCTGGACTGGAAAGTATCGACTCCGATTATGCGACGAGTAAAAATATCAAATTAATTGCAGCCCCGGAAGGCAACCGTAATGCCGTAGGCGAACACGCCTTAGGTATGCTGCTTTCGCTATTCAATAACCTGAACAAAGCCGATCGGTCGGTGCGGGAAGGGAAATGGATTCGCGAAGGCCATCGTGGGCATGAATTGGATGGAAAAACAGTAGGAATCATCGGATATGGCAATATGGGAAAATCCTTTGCTAAAAAGCTACGGGGTTTTGATGTAGAAGTATTGTGTTATGACATTCTCGAGGGCGTAGGAGACGGCAACGCCCGGCAGGTGACCCTGGCAGAATTACAGGAGAAAGCAGATGTATTAAGCCTGCATACGCCCTGGACCCCGGAAACGGATAAAATGATTAATACTGCTTTTATCGCTGCTTTTGCCAAACCTTTCTGGCTGATTAATACGGCACGGGGAAATAGCGTTGTTACGGCAGATTTAGCTGCCGCACTTGCTGATGGAAAAATACTGGGTGCGGGGCTGGATGTCTTGGAATATGAAAAATCTTCCTTTGAACATTTATTCCATGATACCCAAATCCCTGAGGCTTTTCAATACCTGCTGAATGCAGAAAATGTACTACTGACCCCGCATATTGCAGGCTGGACTTTTGAAAGCCATGAAAAGCTCGCACAAACCATAGTGGATAAAATAAAGGAACTCTATTTTGGAGCCCCGGCTATTGTAAAGGAAGCGGCCGGCGTTACGGGTATAGGCGGGGTATTTTTTAAAGCGCAAAATCCTACTGCCCTATTGGAATGGTACCATAAAAATCTGGGATTGCCGACGAATGCTTATGGCTGTACGTTTCGATGGAAAGATGAGAAGGGCCAGGATTGCAGTACCCAATGGTCTCCTTTTAAGAGTGATACCACTTATTTCGAACCTTCGGTACAGCCGTTTATGCAAAATTTCAGGGTGGCTAACCTGGGCCGCCTGATTGAAACGTTGCAAGAAGCTGGAGTACCAATGGTAGGAACACCCGAATCCCATGAATATGGAAAATTTGCCTGGATCCTGGATCCTGAAAATAATAAGATTGAGCTTTGGGAGCCTATTGATGTGGTTTTTAAATAAAAACGACTAAAAAATAACTTAAAATATAATTATTTAAGGTTTTTTGTTGATATATTCGTGTAATAATCTAACCAAAGTGGAGTCAGAAACCACCAAAAACGAATTAATTAAAACTTATAACTTATGATTGAATGGTACAAAAAAGTCGTTTTAGAAAATTACGCTAATTTTAACGGAAGAGCACGCAGAGCCGAATACTGGAATTTCGTATTGGTGAATTTAATTATATCCATCCTGCTTATGGTAGTTGATAGTGTAATTGGAATACAGGTATTGTCCGGAATCTATTCGTTAGCGCTATTGATCCCTTCAATCGCAGCTGCGGTAAGAAGGCTTCATGACCTTGATAAAAGCGGTTGGTTTTTGCTTTTAGCATTTATACCATTAGTGAATATCTGGTTAATTGTACTTTTGGCTTCAGAAGGAACAAGAGGACCGAACCAATACGGTGCAGATCCTAAAAACCAATTTGACGAAATTAACCATATTGGTAAAGAGTATTAAATAGTAGCGTAAGACAGGAAATGTATAAAATTAATAATTATCCGGAATTTAAAGTTGATCCCATTGTTGTTTTTCTGTTAGGATTTGTGACTTGTGGCCTTTACCTGATTTATTGGAATATTAAAGTAGCGCAAGTTCTAAATGCAGTTGCGGAAAGAGAAGTCATTTCTCAGCCTGTGGCCATATTTTCAGGATGCTGTTTACCGGTAAATCTTTATTTCTATTATTTAGCGGGTAAAGAGGCACTGCCATTGGTCTACAGAATAACAGGAGATACCCAAAAAGACCAGTCTACATTACTACTAATATTAGGCTTCTTTTTTCCGATTGTTGCCGCAATGATCGTACAAAGTGATATCAACAAGTTATATCAATAAAAAGAACCAGTTAAAATTATTCGGGATTATCGGAGCACTTGTGACTCTGATAGTCCCGTTTATCATGATGCTTTTTAATCATCATGACCATCTTGGTACCGATCAGTCCTTATGTCCTTTTAAGATGCTGACGGGTTTTCCTTGTCCAGGTTGTGGAATCACTAAATCATTAGTATACCTCTATGAGGGTGATTTGTACAAAAGTTTCTCCTATCATCTTTTCGGGCCTTTTGTGTTTTTATTCTGTTGGGTAACCATCATTGTGCTCACAGCAGAAATCATTACGGGGAAAAGTTATTTCAATAGTTTGTTTTACAGTAAGAAATTAGCCTATGGCCTGGCGATAGTGCTTGTAGTGTATCACTTAGGCAGGGTAATCTATTTTGTACACGGACATACCCGGGAAGAGATTCTAAAAGAATCGATCTGGAAATAACAGATACAAAAAATGCCAGGAAACTCTCCTGGCATTTTTTTAGTTATAAAGTATTTTTTTATTCTATATCGCCTTCTTTTTCTGCAAGCTTGCGTTCCAATTCGGCCTGAAACTCTTCCATCACCGGTTTTACCGTACTTTCAGGGATGTCCGAAATACGGATGTACATCAGTCCGTCGACAGCGTTGTTGAAAAGTGGATCAACATTAAAAGCAACTACCCTGGCGTTTTGTTTGATGTATTTTTTAATCAATACTGGCAAACGCAGATTTCCTGGTTCGACTTCATCGATTATTTTATCAAATTTATTCAGGTCGGCTTCGGCTTCATTGAATACAAAATCCTTATCGGCATCTTTTAATTTGACCTTAAAGTCCTTTTTTGGATAGATATATTGTGCAATATACGGATCATAATAGTGGGACTTCATAAATTCAATCATCAGGGATTTTGAGAAATCAGAAAACTGATTGGAAATACTTACACCACCAATAAGGAACTTATGCTCCGGGTAGCGCAATGTAGTATGAACGACACCTTTCCATAACAGGAATAATGGCATCGGGCGTTGTTGGTATTCTTTAATGACAAAGGCACGTCCCATTTCGATAGATTTTGACATCATATCGTACAATTCCGGTTCAAAACGGAAGAGTTCGTGAAGGTAGAAACCATCAATACCGTATTTCTTAAAGATATTCGCTCCCATACCCATACGGTAAGCACCAGCGATCAATTGCGCATCATTGTCCCATAAGAACATGTGATGATAGTATTTGTCGTATTGGTCTAAGTCAATGGATTTATTTGTTCCTTCTCCTACTTCCCGGAATGTTATTTCCCGCAGTCGGCCCAATTCATGTAATATGTTTGGAATAGCGCGTGCTTCAGCCAGAAATACTTCATAATTTTTGCTTTGCAGCAATCGGCAGTCGTTGGCTCTAAGATTGTCCACTTCCTTAACGATTTTGTTATGATTAGCCGGTGTAGCGATTTCCTTCGGGCTTCTGGTAGGTAATTTTAGGCTGGAAGTATCGATAAGTTTGGTTTCTTTTTCAAATGGATTGGCAAGCATGTAAGTTTTTCTTCTCAGAAATTCAGAGTAGGCTTCCAATGATTCGTGTTCGTCCTGTTCGGCAACGGAGATCGGTTTTCCAATACGTACCTTAATCACGCGGTCTTTTTGCGTAAGCAGTTCAGACGGTAATTTAGCCGTCCGTAACGTATCACTTACTTTAGACAAGAGGTAGAATAATCTACTGTTCTTGGCATGAAAGTAAATTGGTACTACCGGCACTTTGGCCTTACGGATCAGTTTAATGGCGCCTTCTTCCCAGGGTTTGTCAATGACAAGCTGGCCATCTTTATAAGTCGATACTTCTCCGGCAGGAAAAATACCCAATGGCTTTCCGTCGCTGAGATGGCGCAGCGTTTCTTTGATACCGATTACACTGGATTTGCTATCCTTATGATTTTCAAAAGGATTCACCGGCATAATATAAGGTTTCATAGGATCAATCCTGTGTAACAGGAAATTCGCAATAATCTTAAAATTGGGTTCTCTTTCGAGCATCAATTTTAATAATAGAATGCCATCAATGCCACCCAGTGGGTGATTGGAAATAGTAATGTAGGCACCGTCTTTCGGTAACCGTTTAAAATCCTCTTCAGGAATTTCAAATTTGATCTGAAATTCATCCAATATAGCGTTCAGAAATTCAACTTCGGATAGATGTTTATTCCTGTCATAAATCTTATTGAGTGTCGAGATTTTAAGAACTTTCATTAGCAGCCAGCCGGTAAAAGTTCCCAAAAAACCGTATTTGTCAGTCTTTATTGCCTTTGCAACTTCTTTAGCGGTAACTAAACCCATTTATTCTTCTTTTGTTTTTGAGCAAGAAACAAAGATAACAAAAATGAGTAAACCTCAACGACGGATATGGCATTTATGTTAAATAGGTTTGATCTAATAGTATTATTTCGTTTATTTTATCACCCGGGAGACCAGTTTTTCCGTGAAGGACTATTTTTGCGACAAATATTTAATTGTTTTTACATACTTTTGAAACACTCAAAAATAGCATACTAATGAAGATTATTTCCTATAATGTTAATGGAATAAGAGCAGCGATTACCAAAGGTTTTTTGGAATGGCTGCAACAGGCCAATCCTGATGTCATCTGCCTTCAGGAAATTAAAGCAACACCGGAACAAATTCCGCTTGCTGCATTTGAAGCCGCAGGATACCCTTACCATTATTGGTATCCAGCTGAGAAAAAAGGCTATAGTGGTGTAGCAATACTTTCAAAAATAAAACCCAATAATGTAGTTTACGGTACCGGAATTGAACACATGGATAAAGAAGGCCGTAACCTGCGCGTGGATTTTGATGAGCTGTCCGTGATGAGCCTCTACCTGCCTTCAGGAACCAATATTGCCCGATTGGATCATAAATTTATGTTTATGGATGATTTTCAGCAGTATGTAAATGAGCTTAAAAACGATTTTCCGAATCTTGTCATCGGCGGGGATTATAATATTTGCCATGAGGCGATAGACATACATGACCCGATCCGAAATGCTAAAGTCTCCGGTTTCCTGCCACAGGAACGGACCTGGCTGGATATTTTTATGAAAAATGGCTTTGTCGATTCGTTCCGGCACTTTAATAAAGATCCACATCATTATACCTGGTGGAGTTACCGTGCTAATGCAAGAAACAACAATAAAGGATGGCGGATTGATTACTTGCTGGTGAGCCATCTGCTTGAAAACCGACTCAAAAGGGCTGTAATTTTACCGGAAGCCAAACATTCGGATCATTGCCCGGTTTTGGTAGAAATTGAATAAAGTCCAATCGTATATTTTAAAACACAAATTAAACAAAATGATTAAAAAAGTTTCCTTAGGATTATTAGTTGTATCGCTTTCATTCACTTCCTGTGTTTCGAAAAAAGTATATAATGAATTGGAAAATAAGTTTGCGAATCTAAAGAAAGAAAACCGCAAATTGTCTGACGAAAATAGTGATTTGTCTAAAAATAAAAATCAACTGGATTTAGAAACTACGGATCTAAAATCACAATTGGCAAAACTGAAAGCAGAAAGAGATAAGCTACAGGCTGATGTTGCTGCTACAAAAAATAATTTAGGGAAACTTCAGTCTTCTTATGATGACTTGGACAAAAACAGTTCGGAATATTCCAAAACAAGTTCGGAGAAAAACCGGGAATTGTTAGCACAGCTGGAAGCCAAAGAAAAAGCATTGGCGGCAGAGCAGCAGCGTCTTACAAAACTGCAAAATGACCTGAAAGAGCGCTCGGCAAGAGTGGATGAACTGGAAGGGATGATTGCAGCCAAAGAAGCGAGCATGAAAAAATTGAAAGAGACGTTGTCAAAAGCTTTGAATAGCTTTGAAGGAAAAGGACTAACGGTAGAGCAGAAAAATGGTAAAGTATATGTGTCCATGGAGAATAAGCTTCTTTTTGGATCCGGTAGCTGGACTGTAGGGACAGAAGGTAAGAGAGCAGTTGTAGAAGTTGGAAAAGTATTGGCCAATAACCCTGATATCTCCGTATTAATCGAAGGGCATACGGATAATGATAAATATGCCGGTACCGGACCAATTGCCGATAACTGGGATTTATCTACAAAAAGAGCTACAGCGATAGTTGCAATCCTAAGTGAGAACAAAGGTATTGATCGCAAGAATCTTACTGCAGCGGGTAGAAGTGAATATTCACCATTGGCTACCAATGATAACCCAGAAGGAAAAGCGAAAAACAGGAGGATTGAAATTATCCTGACGCCAAAACTGGATGAAATATCAAAAATGCTAAACGATTTATAGTATTTTTCAAATAATATAAAAGCGGCTGTGTTCTTTACACAGCCGCTTTTGTTTTGTAGTGTTATTGAATCACCAGTTTATGGGTCGATCTGGTTCCTATAGCGGATTCGAGTGTCAGTATATATACTCCTTTTGATAGTAAGGAAGTATCAATGCGGGAGTTGTTTGTAAGCAATTGTTCCTGTGCTACCTGTTTCCCATTTAAGTCGGATACTACGAGGTTTATCGGCATGTCCAGATTATGGGTGGTCAGGAATACTTCGCCTTCGGCGGGATTAGGATACAGGCTGATGTTTTCGGTAGTATATTCGGCATTGGATAACGTGCTGTCTGTGATTTTATAAACTGTTCCCGAGCTAATCCCGGCAATGTATAATTCTCCGGTGGCATCTTCTCCGAATGTAGAGAAATTATTACCGCCAAATGCAGGGGTGTAGGCAATAGTCCCATCAGGAGAAACAAGACCAATTTTGTTACTGCAGTAATCCGCAAAAATATATTTATTAGCCAGTAAAGGATAGGTTGTTCCGGTATACACATATCCTCCGGTAATCGAACACCCTCCTGTAGCCGTATGCGTATATTCAGCAAAAGGGAAAGTATAGGTTGTGGTGGGTTGCGCGCATCCAGCAGTATAAATGCTGCTGCCTTCATAGCAATTCCATCCATAATTCAAGCCTGCTGCCGTTGGGCTTACTTTATTAATTTCTTCTACAGCCCCCTGACCCACATCGGCAATCCATAAATCCCCGGTAGTTCTGTTGAATGAAAATTTCCAAGGATTGCGTAGTCCAATAGCCCAAATTTCATCTGCACCAGCTGTGGCTCCTGCAAAGGGATTGGTAGGTGGAATAGCATAAGGAGTACCGGAATTGACATCAATACGTAACATCTTACCCAATAAGGTTTCGATATTCTGTGCCCTGTTTCCGGGATCACCACCACTACCTCCATCACCCATTCCAATATAAAGGTAGCCATCGGGACCAAAACGTAAAGTACCGCCATTGTGGTTTGAAAAGGGCTGTGTGATAGTAAGCAAGACCTGAGCACTGGAAGGATTGGCTACATTGGTATTTCCGGCACTAACGGTATAGCGTGCAATAACCGTATTTCCTGCAGGATTGGTATAGTTGACAAAAAAATAACCATTTGTACTATAATTGGGATGAAAAGCAAGCCCCAGTAATCCCCGTTCGCCATCACTTGAAATCAGGGAAGCAAGATTGAGAAATGGAGTGGCTGCGACGCTTCCGTCTGCATTGATGATTTTGATAGTACCACCCTGTTCTACAACAAACAAACGGGGGTCACCGGCATTTTCAATCGCGACCGGATTTGAAAATCCTGTGGCAACAGTCTGAAGTGTGATGTTTTGCGCAAAAGTAAATGCATGGTACAACATCAGAATGAGGTAAAGTTTTGTTTTCATAGCCTTGATATTTAGTAGATTAAGTCATACTAATTTAATTCTTTTAATCGGTAAAAGAGGGGACGGCTATGCGAATTTAAAGTTAAAATAAAAAGTATCACATTGAATGTTAGTGACTTGTGTTTTTAGAGTAAAGGGCTATAAGAAAAAAGGTTCCATAACCCTATGAGCCTGGAACCTTTTATGACAGAACATATTTTGATAGTATTAGGGCATTTTGACCGATTTGAAAAGGTTGTCTAAGAATAAAGAATCAATCGTGGGAGTGGCTTCTTCCTTAATTCTGATATAGGATTTGGCCCTGCCCGTGACGATTACCGGCTGTGATTTGTAAATGGTATCGGCACTTTCCAAAATTCCCCTGCGCATCATCAGGTTGGTCAGGTAGTCCTGTTGCCTGTCGGCATAGCTTTTTAATTTTCCCTGGTCGTCAAAGCGCCACATAAAAGCCTTAGGGCGTGGTACAATACTGGCAAGGAAAAGGCACTCGTTAAGGGTTAGTTGTGATGGGTGTTTCTGAAAATAAAACTGGGAAGCTTCTCCAATTCCATAGACATTCGGTCCCCATTCAATAATATTAAAATAGACTTCCAGCATTCTTTCTTTACTGGTAAGGCGGTTGTTTTCTAAGATATAAACCAACAGGATTTCTTCCAGTTTTCGGGACAATGTTTTTTCACGGGTAAGAAATACATTTTTCACGAGCTGCATGCTGATTGTACTCGCACCGCGCGAGAACTTCTTGGTACGGATATTTTTTATGATGGACTGTTTGAACGCTTCATTGATAAAACCACGATGGGAGAAAAACGAAGGATCTTCGGTAGTCAGTACTGATTTGCGGAGGTAAGGGGAAATCGCTGACAATGGAGTATAATTGGGATTGCCGGAGCCTACTTCTATTGCGCGTTGCGGACGCCCATTTTCTATTGCCCTATAGGTGAAACTGCCATTCAGTTTAGATAAGTCGGCTTCGCCATATTTGGTGATTTTAAAATTCTCTTTGGTCAGGTTACTGTCAAAAACCAGCGCGTTAGGTTTATTCTGATTGTAGAGGAATTGCAGGGTATACCCAAAGTTGCCTTCGGCTTCCATGCCTTCAAAATGGGTGAATAATCCTTTAGGAAGCGAGTTGATGAAATCCTGCGCCTTCATTTTCGGGATGGTAACCTTCATCTCGTAAATGGTATCTTTGCGGGTGCTGTATTCGAGGAATGGTTTCAGCTTGATCGCGTTAAGCTGTGCGGTAGAGGTACTGTCCAATGCTACGAAATCGGAACCAAAAAGGAAATGGTAATCAAATCGTGCTTTATGGATTTCGACGTCTTTGGTTGAAATTTTAGGGTGGTTGACCATCAGGTTGGTAATGGACGTAAAGCCATCGATGTGCAATTCATTGCCGTCCATATCAATATTGGACACATTCAGGCGAATGGAATCAAAACCGGATACGATATTGAAACGCTCATCAATATATGGAACCCGTATTTTCCCCGTATCAATATTAAAAAATCGAAGATCGGCCTGTTTGTTACGTGGATCGGCAAAGCCCTTGATTTTCCAAAATTGGGTGAAGGTATTGGTGGTGACTTGTATCGAAGTTTCCAGCTGTTCATCAACCAAACGGAGTTTGTCCAGTTTCATGCTTGCCTTTTTACCTTTGTTGTCCATACTGAGAGACAGGTTTTCGACGCTCATATCGGTAGGGACAAGGTTGAGGGCTTTTGTCAGGATCTTGTAGGCTGTTTCTGCATAGTTTATACGGTCGTTGTTTTTTTTCAACGGTTCTTTACTGTGCAGGAAAGCATCGTAATTACTCCCATGTTCATTTTTAACCAGTTGTATGTATCCGTTTTTTAATTCGAGGCTACCCAGTTGTACATCGCCTTTAAGTAACTGCCAGAAATTAATACTCGTTCTTATATTCTGGATGCGAAACAGTGTATCGGCATCTTTAGGAACCAAGGTGATCTCCGTAAGTTCTACACTTGAAAATCCTACAAAAGAAGCTTGTCTAATAGATAGTTTGCTATCGTAATCCCGGGCAATTTTATTTTCAATCCGGGTAATGGCTTTCTGCAGGAGTGTGTTTCTAAAAGTAAATGCGACACTGATTGCAATCACAAAAAACAGACAGATCGCAAGGGCAATCCGTATAATTTTTTGTTTTCTGGTTTTCATAGTATTGTGGAGTTATTGAAGCGCAGGCTTAAATTAAGTAATATTTCGTAAAAATAGTTTTTTTGAATCACAAACAATTCATAATTAACCAAACAGATCGCTGACCACATCTTCAATTTTTGAAACAAGCCGTATTTTTATGCCGGTGTTCTTAAGGGTGATTTTATTATATCCTGAAACGAATATAGTAGAAAAACCTAATTTTTCCGCTTCCTGTATGCGTTGGTCTACTCTGTTCACAGGTCGGATTTCACCCGATAGTCCTACTTCTCCTGCAAAGCAAAACTCTTTGCTTACAGGAATGTCTTCGTTTGACGACAATATAGCGGCAACTACAGCGAGATCGATAGCAGGATCATCAACGGATATTCCTCCAGTGATATTGAGGAAAACATCTTTGGCACCCAATCGGAAACCGGCTCTTTTTTCCAGCACGGCCAATATCATATTAAGGCGTTTGGCATTATAACCGGTAGTGCTTCGTTGTGGTGTGCCATATACAGCAGTGCTTACCAGAGCCTGAATTTCGATCATCAGCGGACGCATGCCTTCCATAGTGGTGGCTATAGCGGTACCGGAAAGCTCTTCATTTTTATGGGAGATTAATATTTCAGAGGGATTGGAAACTTCACGAAGGCCGCTTCCCTGCATTTCATAGATGCCTAATTCTGATGTGGAACCAAAGCGGTTTTTGAGCGCTCTGAGTATTCTATAGATATGATTCCGGTCGCCTTCGAATTGCAATACCGTATCAACCATGTGTTCCAGTATTTTGGGACCGGCAATAGTCCCGTCTTTGGTAATGTGGCCAATTAGAATAACCGGAACATTGGTTTCTTTCGCAAATTTGATCAGCTCAGCAGTAGTTTCCCGGATTTGGGAGATACTTCCTGGTGAAGATTCAATATAATCGGTATGCAGTGTTTGGATGGAGTCAATAATGACAATTTCCGGCGCTATGGCTTCAATTTGTTTGAAGATATTCTGCGTTTTTGTTTCCGTCAGAATATAGCAGTTGTCGCTTAACGGATTAATTCGGTCGGCACGCATCTTGATCTGCTTCTGGCTTTCTTCTCCGGAAACGTAAAGCGTACGGTAGGGAAGCTTAAGTGAAATCTGAAGTAATAAAGTGCTTTTTCCTATTCCGGGTTCGCCACCTAAAAGGATAAGGGACCCCGGTACAAGGCCACCACCCAGTACCCGGTTCAGTTCCCCGTCACGAGTGTCCATACGGGTTTCTTCGGTACTGTCAATCTCATGGATTTTTAAAGGCTTTACAGCTCTTTTTGTAGTGTGGTCTGTAGCGGTTTTCCAGTCTTTCTTATCTTCTTTCTGGATAATTTCTTCTGCAATAGTGTTCCATTCTTTACAGGAATTGCATTGCCCTTGCCATTTTGCATATTGAGCGCCACAATTTTGGCAAAAAAAGGTCGTTTTTATTTTTGACATAATGGTGTTTACTTGTTCTTCAGCGCATCTGATTTTTCCAACATCATATCTTTGGTCAGGTCGCCAATTTCATTTTTACCAAATGCGCTTTGGTAGGAGCGGGCTGCTTTTTTGAAGTCGCCTGTATTCTCGTAATACATTCCCATCTGGTAATCGGCCAACATGGATTTAGGATAACTCTTTTTAGACAATGCAGCCAGTTTTTCAAATTCCGGATACGCTTTGTTTTTCAATATTGCGGCTTCAATAGCCTTGAAGTCATTCATACGAATCGGCATTTTGATTCCGAAGGACTTTTCGATAAAATCATATTTCTGTACCAGATAGTCACTGTAGTTCCCGGACATCGTTGCGATTTTTTCCTGATATTCTGAAGGAGATATGGGTTTATACGCAGAGAAAATATGGTACAGGGCATTCGGGATCGCATGAAGGACTAATGAATAATGCGTATTGTCTTTCAGGTCATCAAACTTATAGTTTAGTTCTTTTTTGTTGATCACTTTCGCTTTGTCATCCAGGGCATGAATCCTTTTTTGAAATTTTTTCACGTCACCATCAGCTGTAGCGTGATAGTAGTATAATGGTTCTTTGATTACGGAAAGCCTTTGTGGAATCCGGTCTTCCATATCGGTTGCCAAATCAGGACTCAACGAAATATAAGCATTAAAGACAGGTTGGTCTTTATACAGGAAGAAATTCAGGAATCCCGCAGTAGTATCATGACCTGCAATGATTTTAAAGGGAGCAATCCGGTATTTTTTTTGCAGGGAAGGCACAAGTTCAGAAGCGATGAATTCATAAAATTTAGCGCCTTTTTCGTAAGGAACTCCACTTTCTGGATCGTAGGCACTATCTTCAAAACGTTCCCCTTTTTTATTTTGATTGATTCCGACTACGATTACTTCCGGAAGGTCGTCCCAATAAGTCCCGTATATTAATGCGCCATTAAAAGGGTCAAAAAGGTATTCGCCATCCAAAATCAGCAGTAAAGGATATTTTTTATCGGTGTTCGTTGTGTAGGATGGTGGTAGTGCGATTGTAATGTCGCGTGTTTCCCCTAATTTTTCCGATTGTACCTGTTCGGTTGTTTTCTGGGAAAAGGCATTGATTGTAAGGCACAAAAGCAGCAGCAATGTAATTTTTTTCATGTTGTATACAAGATTACTAAGTCAGATTAAAATCGAGTACCAATATACTGAATTTATTTATTTTTGTTAAAGAGTGGGAGCAGCAAAAAGGAAAGGCAACCCAAAACCACCGTCATTAACATTTGTGAGGTCCAGACAATCCATCCAAAAGCGCTACCGGCTGTTTCTGCGACACTGTAGAATAATAGTATTTTGGACATTAATACAGGATATGTTCCAAATCCGCTGCTGGTGAGCGCTATAGCGATGCTACCGACAACAAAGGAGGTTATTACGGCTCCGATCCCAATATGGCTTATTTCGGGTAAGGCATAGATCGTGACATAAAACATTAAAATATAGGAAACCCAGATAATAATAGTATGGAGCAAAAATCCCCATTTGTTTTTCATCTTAAAGATACTAAGCAATCCCTCTTTTAGCCCGGAAATCTTTTCCTTGATTAAAAGGACAATTTTGAGTTTGGAATAGTAATAAAATAGGAGTGCGATAATAAAAAGGATAAATCCAATAGCTAAAAGCCAGGCGATTTTCTGTTTCGGGATTTTGTCGATTACAAAAGCTTTAACGACCTCAAACTGAAAAATCAAAGCCGTACAGATGCATAATAATAATATAAAAGAGTCCACAATACGTTCGGCTACGATGGTTCCGAATCCTTTGTCAAAAGGTATGTTGTCGTATTTTTTCAAAATTACAGCACGGGTAACTTCGCCCGATCTTGGAATTGTCATGTTCATCAGGTAGCCAATGCTGACGGCCATAAAATTATTATGGAAGGAATTGGGATAGCCCAAATGATTCAGGGAATATTTCCACCGGTATGCCCTTGAAATGTAGCTGATGAGCGACAGCAATAAGGACAAGTAAATATAACTATAGTTGGCATTTTCAAAATGATGCTGGATTTTCTTGATCTGCTCCGGCGAAAATTGATTATAGGTGTATATAATTAAAAAAACTCCCAACATAAGTGGGAGTAGTATAGAAAGCCATTTGGATAGCGTCTGTTTCAAGAATTTAAGTCAGGGAATTGTCCTTTTCATTAGGAAAAACTAATGTAGGCTTGAATTTTTTTGCTTCTTCAAAATCCAAAATTCCATATGAAATAATGATGATGATATCCCCTTTTTGAACTTTTCTGGCAGCAGGGCCGTTCAGGGTAATGTCTCCACTGTTACGGTTTCCTTTTATCGCATAAGTTTCTAATCGTTCACCGTTATTAATGTTAACAATGGCTACTTTTTCTCCTTCGATAATATTGGACGCTTCCATAAGCGCTTCGTCAATGGTAATACTTCCAATATAATTTAAATCAGCTCCAGTCACCGTCACGCGATGAATCTTGGATTTAACAACTTCAATTTGCATGGTACAAAGTTAATTAATTTAATGAAATGGTATCAATCAATCTTACGTTGTTGATGAAAATCGCGATAAATGCTCTATATTTTTTATTTTCTTCTTTAAAAGTCGCCGGTAATAAAGTGGATTCGTTGGCTATTTCGAAATATTCAAGTTTAAAATTGGGTGCTTTTTCGAACGCAGTAATGACATACTGAATCACCTCAGCTGGGGTGTGGGTCTTGAATTGTTCTCTGGCTTCGGTCATTATTTTAAAGATCAGGGCTGCTTCGGTACGGGCTTCCGGAGATAGCCGTTCGTTGCGGGAGCTCATAGCAAGGCCACTGGATTCTCTTAAAATCGGGCGTCCGATAACGTTAACAGGAAGGTGGTGTTTCTCGACCATTTTTTTTACAATCTGCAATTGCTGGAAATCTTTTTCACCAAAATAGGCATTGGTAGGATTGATGATTTCGAATAACCGCTTTACAATGGTGCCCACTCCGTCAAAATGGCCGGGGCGATGAGCGCCTTCCATTTGATTCTCAAGGCCGTCATAGTCGAAATGCTCTGACACGGTATTTCCCTGGTAAATATCCTCTACTGAAGGGGCGAAAATAATAACAGCATCACTTACCTGCTCTATTTTTGCAGTATCAACTTCCATAGTACGCGGGTACTTTTCAAGATCCTCGGCATTGTTGAACTGGGTCGGATTTACAAAAATACTGACAACGGTCAGGGTATTTTCAGTAAGTGATTTTGAAATCAGTGACAGGTGGCCTTCGTGTAAAGCACCCATAGTAGGAACGAAGCCAATTGTTGTTTTAGCCTGGTTCACAGATTTTAAATGGTGTTTCAGATCTGCCTGATTATTGAAAATGAGCATATGCTTATTATTAAAATTGGGTGCAAAATTAAGGTTTTAGTTAATATCTGCATAAATTTTCGTAATTTTGCGCATTATTTATTGCCAATAATAAAAGTTATTATAATTATGGAGGATAAGAGGATATTGTACGTATCATCTGAAGTGGTGCCCTATCTGGCTGAGAATGAGGTTTCTTTGATGTCTTATGATGTGCCAAAAATGATCAATGATCAGGGAGGACAGATAAGAATATTTATGCCAAGATACGGAAATATTAATGAGAGAAGACATCAATTGCATGAAGTTATTCGTCTTTCAGGGATGAATCTTGTTATAAATGATCTGGATATGCCGCTTATTATAAAAGTAGCCTCCATACCGAAAGAGCGGATACAGGTTTATTTTATAGACAATGATGAATACTTTAAAAGGAAAGCAACTTTCACTGATGAAGACGGAGTTTTATACCCGGACAATGATGAAAGAGCGATTTTCTTTGCAAAAGGAGTTGTAGAGACGGTGAAGAAACTGAACTGGGTTCCGGATATAATACATGTTCATGGATGGATGGCAGCGATGTTGCCGATCTACATGAAACATTACTATAAGGACGATGCTCTTTTTTCAGATACTAAAATTGTAACATCAGTATATAATCAGTCTTTTGAAGGGACACTGGATATGGATATGATGAAAAAGGTAGCTTTTGATCAGATTCCGGATGATGCGATTGCATTTCTTGCGGAACCTAATTATGAGAATATAATCAAGGCTTCGGTATTGCATTCGGATGCAGTAATCATAGCGTCAGACAACCTTTCGGCAAGTTTAACAAAATTTATAGAATCATCGGAAAAACCTTTTTTACCTTTCGTCCCGAAAGATAAATTTGCAGAAGCGTATACTAACTTCTACAAAGATCAAGTTTTAAAGTAAAATTATAAAATAAACTATGCATACAGTTTCGTTAGCAAAAAAAGTATTATTGTTTTTTTTGGTTGTTCTTTTTGTTTCCTGTGATAAAGATTTTAATAGTATTGGTGCGGATATAGTAGGTGATGATCATTTTGATTCTGACTTGTATGTTGCGCAAAATATTAGTGCTTATAGTAAAGCTACCTTTCCGGTGCAATCCAATAACCTTACTACAAATCCTTTAGGGGTTTATGATAATCCTGTCTTTGGAAAAACCACCGCTAGTTTTGTAACACAGGTGCAGCTGAATAGTGTTGCACCCACATTTGCTGCGTCTGCAGTGATTACTAAAGTGGAATTGTTGGTTCCTTATTTTAGCACCTTAAAAAGTACTGAAGCAGATGGCTCCAGTATTTATGAATTGGATTCGCTTTATGGAACTTCTAAAATTAAACTGGAAGTTTTTGAATCCGGTTATTTCTTGAGAGATTTTGATCCTGCAGCGACAACGCAAACAACACAATTGTATTATTCTGATATGAATAATACAATTGATGCGGCAAAAATAGGTGTGCGTCTTAATGATACGATTGCTCCTTATCAAAATGATGATTTTGTTTTCAGTGCTGCTGAAAATGTAGCTACGGCAACAGATGGTACTGTAACACGATCAAAACCAGGAATGAAACTGCAACTGAATAAAGCATATTTTACACAGAAAATAATCAATAGCGCTTCTGGAAATCTTTTAAATAATAGTGTGTTTAAGAATTATTTTCGTGGACTTTATTTTAAAGTAGGGCAGTCGGCAACTGAACCTAATGGTAATAGCTTGTCGATGCTGAATTTTGGTGATGGAAAAATTACAATAACCTATACAGAACTTACCCCATCTACTACAGATGATGAAAATGCGACAGTTGAGAAAACAGTTATTCTTGATTTGAAGGGTAATACGATAAGTTTGTTGGATAATGAATATAATTCAGCTTACCAAAATGCAATTACAAATCCTAATACTTCGCTTGGAGCAGATAGGTTGTATGTAAAAGGTGGTGCCGGATCAACAGCTTTTATCGATTTGTTCAATGGAGCAGATGATGATAACGATGGTGTTTCTAATGAGCTTGCAGACCTGCGAACAAGAGGTTGGTTAATTAACGAAGCCAATCTTGTTTTTTATATTGACAGGACGACCATGGATGCGCAAGCGGGAAATGCTACTGCGGCTAAAGTTTATGAACCCCGAAGAGTCTATCTTTTCGATGCTAAAAACAATAGGCCGTTGCTGGATTATTATTATGATAATTCTACAATTTCGACCGATGCAAAATTGAATAAATATATTTTTGGCGGTATAATGGAAGTGACCTCTGATGGGAAAGGGGAAAAATATAAAATAAGAATTACAGAACATATTAAAGCGTTATTGAAGCTTGATTCTACGAATGTCAGACTGGGTCTTTCTGTAACAGAGAATATAAATACGATTACTAATGCTGCTTTGAAAACACCATTGTCTCTTCCGGGAGGAAGCAGTAATTTTAAATATGTGCCGGTTGGGTCTGTTATCAGTCCTTTGGGGACAGTGTTGTATGGTAATAATACCAGTCCTGCGGATGAGCCTAAAAAACTCAAATTAGAAATTTATTATACTAAACCTAATTAATTAGATATATGTGTGGAATTGTTGGTTATATAGGTCACAGGGAAGCTTATCCTGTTATTATTAAGGGTCTTAAAAGACTGGAGTACAGAGGATATGATAGTGCTGGGATCGTGTTGTATGACGGTGAAAAATTAAAATTATCAAAAACTAAAGGTAAAGTTTCGGATCTTGAAAAAAAATCAGCAGAAGAAATTACTACTAATGGTACTATAGGAATGGGGCATACCCGTTGGGCTACTCATGGAGTGCCAAACGATGTAAATTCTCATCCGCATTACTCTAATTCTGGAGAATTAGTCATTATACATAATGGTATTATAGAGAATTATGAGCCGTTAAAGAAAGAGTTGATTAATAGAGGGTATACCTTTAAATCTGATACTGATACCGAGGTATTGATTAATCTTATTGAAGATGTGCAGAAGAGTCATAACCTAAAATTAGGAAAGGCAGTACAGGTAGCTCTTAATCAGGTCGTGGGTGCGTATGCTATTGTGGTTTTTGACATAAAAAAGCCAAATGAAATTGTTGCTGCCCGTTTGGGTAGTCCATTGGCAATAGGAATCGGTGAAAATGAATATTTCATTGCTTCCGATGCTACTCCTTTTATAGAATATACTTCAAATGCGATCTATCTTGAAGATGAAGAAATGGCAGTAGTCCGTTTGAATAAAGGCATGAAAATACGTAAGATTAAAGATGATTCTTTGGTTGATCCTTATATTCAGCAGTTGCAAATGAATCTGGAGCAGATAGAAAAAGGGGGGTATGATCATTTCATGCTGAAAGAAATCTATGAGCAGCCAAGTGTAATTAAGGATACCTACAGAGGCCGACTTTTGGCTAATGAGGGGATAATCAAAATGGCCGGAATAGAAGATAACCTTGAGAAATTCGTAAATGCGCAGCGTATTGTTATTGTAGCTTGTGGAACGTCATGGCATGCCGGACTGGTAGCAGAGTATATTTTTGAAGAGTTTACCAGAATCCCTGTTGAAGTAGAATATGCTTCTGAATTTCGTTACAGAAACCCTATTATAAATAAAGGGGATGTCATTATTGCTATTTCTCAATCGGGAGAAACAGCAGATACTTTGGCGGCTATTAAATTGGCTAAAGAAAAAGGTGCTTTTGTGTTTGGTGTTTGTAATGTAGTTGGTTCTTCCATTTCAAGAGAAACCCATGCAGGAGCTTACACTCATGCAGGGCCTGAAATTGGTGTGGCTTCTACAAAAGCTTTCACTACTCAGATTACAGTTTTAACATTGATATCATTGCGTATTGCTAAGGCAAAAGGTACATTATCACATTCTGATTATCACAATTATCTTGCGGAACTGGAAACGATTCCTGAAAAAGTTGCTGAGGCATTAAAATGTAATGATGTAGCGAAACAAATCGCGGCTATTTATAAAGATTCTCCAAATTGCCTGTATTTAGGTAGAGGGTATAATTTCCCTGTAGCTTTGGAAGGTGCTTTGAAGCTAAAAGAAATCTCCTATATTCATGCAGAAGGTTATCCTGCTGCGGAAATGAAACACGGACCAATTGCTTTGATCGATGAGCATATGCCGGTTATTGTTATTGCGCCGAGACAAGGGCATTATGATAAAGTAGTAAGTAATATCCAGGAGATTAAATCCAGAAGTGGTAAAATTATTGCCGTGGTGACCAAAGGGGATGTGCAGGTACGTGATCTTGCAGATCATGTGATCGAAATTCCGGATACAGTGGATGCTTTGTCGCCTTTGTTGACGACTATTCCATTACAATTGCTTTCTTACCATATTGCGGTAATGCGGGAATGTAATGTAGATCAGCCACGAAATCTTGCTAAATCAGTTACGGTTGAATAAGTAAAATATAAAGAAAAGTAAAAAGGGCAGAAAATAATTTTTCTGCCCTTTTTTTATTTGTAGTTGTAAAGTAGATGGTGATTGAATCGTTGTTTGCTGGGATGTCGGGGCATGAGGTATATTTAAAAAGGGGGATTAAGGTTGTTCTTTCTCCCAAGAAACCAACAATCCTGTAAAACATCGATAAAAAACATTGAAAAAATTATTAAATTTTCATTTTTTAAACTATTTTTGCACTCTGAAAAATGAGGGTATTTCCCATTGTCATAATAAGCTGTTTAATAAATACATAAGTATGTCTAAAGTAATAGGAAAAGTTGCACAGATCATCGGTCCAGTGGTTGACGTAGTGTTCAATACACAAGATGCCGAACTTCCAAAAATTTATGATTCATTAGAAATCACTAAAAAAGATGGTTCTATATTGGTATTAGAAGTTCAGTCACACATAGGTGAAAACACTGTTCGTACTATATCTATGGATTCTACAGACGGATTAAGCAGAGGTTATGAAGTTGTAGGAACAGGAAATCCAATCAAAATGCCAATCGGTGCAGATGTTTACGGACGTTTGTTCAATGTAATCGGTGATGCGATCGATGGATTGGGTGATTTGCCAAAGACCGGAGAGAATGGAATGTCAATTCACCGTCAGGCACCAAAATTTGAAGAATTATCAACTTCTTCTGAAGTTTTATTTACAGGTATCAAAGTAATTGATTTGATCGAGCCTTATGCAAAAGGGGGGAAAATTGGATTATTCGGTGGTGCTGGTGTAGGTAAAACAGTATTGATTCAGGAGTTGATCAACAATATTGCAAAAGGTCACGGTGGACTTTCTGTATTCGCAGGAGTTGGAGAAAGAACACGTGAAGGAAATGACTTACTTCGTGAGATGTTGGAGTCTGGAATTATAAAATATGGTGATGAATTCATGCACTCTATGGAAAATGGAGGATGGGACTTATCCAAAGTAGATAAATTAGGTATGCGTCAGTCAAAAGCGACTTTCGTATTCGGACAAATGAATGAGCCACCTGGAGCACGTGCACGTGTAGCATTATCAGGATTGACTATTGCGGAATTCTTCCGTGATGGTGCTGGTGAAGCACAAGGGAAAGATGTACTTTTCTTCGTGGATAATATTTTCCGTTTTACTCAGGCAGGTTCTGAAGTATCCGCGTTGTTAGGCCGTATGCCTTCAGCGGTAGGTTACCAACCAACACTGGCTACAGAGATGGGAGCTATGCAAGAGCGTATTACTTCTACAAAAAGAGGTTCTATTACATCAGTACAGGCGGTTTACGTTCCTGCGGATGATTTAACGGATCCAGCACCAGCAACTACATTTGCTCACTTGGATGCTACTACAGTATTATCCCGTAAAATTGCGGAGCTTGGTATTTATCCTGCAGTAGATCCTTTGGATTCTACTTCAAGAATCCTTACGCCACAAATCTTAGGTGCTGATCACTATGATTGTGCACAAAGAGTTAAAGAAATTCTACAAAAATACAAACAATTACAGGATATTATCGCCATCCTTGGTATGGAGGAATTATCTGAAGAAGATAAATTGGCGGTGTCAAGAGCAAGACGTGTACAACGTTTCTTATCTCAGCCTTTCCACGTAGCAGAACAATTTACAGGAATTCCTGGAGTTTTGGTAGATATTAAAGAAACAATAAAAGGATTTAATATGATTATGGATGGTGAATTAGACCACCTTCCTGAAGCAGCTTTTAACCTTAAAGGGACTATTGAAGAGGCTATTGAAACTGGAGAGAAAATGTTGGCGGAAGCTTAATTGGCAGATGATCGTATAATCCAAATGGATTTTACTATCTAAACCATTCACTGTAAACTAAAAAACTATGTATTTACAAATTGTATCGCCAGAAGCTACACTATTTTCAGGAGAAGTTACTTCGGTAACCGTGCCAGGTGTTGACGGTGAGTTTCAAATGTTGAATAACCACGCTGCCATCGTTTCTGTTTTGGTAGAAGGTACTATTAAGATTGCAGCTCCAAGCTTTGCGACAAGCACAAGTTTTGAACAGAAATATTCAAAAAATGCCGATAAATATTTATTGCCGATCAAATCCGGAACATTGGAAATGAATGACAATAAAATAATGATTCTGGTAGACTAAGAATCCTCTGTGTCTAGTCCTAGAATAGCAATACAGGATTAATAATAATAAAAGTACATTTTTTAGACAGAAGTAGCTTCATGGTTACTTCTGTTTTTTGTTTTATAGGTTTTCATTTCTATTTCTTTTTGCTGATGCATTTGCATCGGAGTAAGCATATGATTAGAGCAATGCGGTCTTACTAGATTATAAATCTGTATAGATTCCTTAACTACTAACTTAATAATATTAAGTTGCTGATCATTATACCTATCTACTAAAAACTCCTGTTTTAATATTCCATTTACCCTTTCAGCGACCGCATTTTGATATGGATCATAAGACTCAGTCATGCTACAGCGCAGGTTTTTAGTCTTGCGTATCACTTTTTGATATTCATCAGAACAATATTGTATACCTCTATCTGAGTGATGGATTAACGACAAACAACTATTTTTCCTGCTCTTAAGAGCCATTTGTAAAGCTTTAAGACTATTTTCGGCATTTAAATTAGTAGCTACATTAAATCCCATGATCCGTTTTGAATATGCATCTGTTACTAAGCTTAAATAGCAGGGCTTACTTCTTTTTCCGATGTATGTAATATCGGATACCCAAACCTGTTCAGGACGTATTATTTTTAAGTTTTCAATTAAATTCTTGTGTTTTTTAAAACGATGATATGAGTTAGTCGTAATATGATAGCTCCGTTTTGGAGATATTAGCAGATGGTTTACTTTGAGGATATTAAAAAACATATCTCTTCCAATCTTCAATGCTCTAAGCTCCTGGTTTAATAAATAATACAACTTTCTCGTACCGATACGAGGCATTTTCATCCTAATCTTTCTTACCATAAGAATGACTTGTTCAGACTTTGATTGCTTTAAGATTTTTCTTTTAATGCTACGATAATAGACCTGCCTGTCTATCCCGAACAAACTACAGGTAAAACCTAAGGTTTGTTTTTGTTCTTCTTTAAATAGGACAATTGTTCGGGTGATGAGTTTTTTCGGATATCGATATTATATTCTTTCTCTGCAATATCAATAAGCATATCAAAAATAATAGCTTTCTTATCCGTAAAATTAACTTGTTGCTCCAGATGAGCTTTCTGTTTTTCAAGAAGCGTAACTTTAGCTTCGAGTTCCATGATTTGCTGTTCAGGTGTTTTAGCCATTTGAGATGGGGTTTGGGTTTCCCAATCAAAGTTACCAAATTTTCTAAGCCAACTAACAACTGTTGAACGTGCTTGCACACCATATTTTTTACAAGCTCCATGTGTAGATAACTCTCCTCGTTCAATCTCATGGACGATTTGCAATTTGAGAGACATACTGTAATCTCGCTGGGTTCGCTTTACATAATTTTTCTCTTTAGACATAATTGAGTTTTTTTTTGTATCGCTATTTCAGGACGGGACACTGTATAGATAATAAAACGTCCCGATATTCTCGGGACGTTTTTTGTTTTAAGGGGCTTTTTATACTTAGAAACGTATTTGTTCCAAGCAGTGAGGTTTACTATGGGGATATCGTTTTAAAATCGGCTTCCTGGCTGTATTCTATGATGTCGCCAGGCTGGCAATTCAAGACCTGGCAAATGGCCTGAAGCGTAGAAAGCCGGATTGCTTTTGCCTTGCCCGTTTTTAGGATAGACAAGTTTGCGGTAGTCATACCAATCTTCTCTGCAAGTTCATTAGAACGCATTTTCCTTCGGGCAAGCATTACGTCAAGATTGATAATTATTGGCATATTACATTGATAAAGCTTTTTCTTCTTTTTGTTGTTTTGCAATTTGCAACATTTCACTGAGTACAATAAAAAATAGTCCCAGGCAGATGGTGAACAGGAAAAAATCGAAGCCGCCAACACGCAGCTGGATATCCAGTTCCGCTTTTGACAGTGCTTTATACAACGAAATGGGTAACGTCATCAGGAAAGATGCCCCAATAAAGCATTTGCCAATGCGCCCGATGTATTTTATGACAAGATCATCGAGTATTCTTTTCATTGAAAAAAGAGTAAGCACTTTTCGTAACAGGAATACACCGTAAACGAACGTGCCAAAACCAACAAAAAGCAACAGCAGGATAACTTGCGTTTCCATGGAAATTACAGTTACCTCTTCACCATTTACTTCAAAGGGGATTCCCGTAGAATCAGATCCGAATAGCAGGATTGGAATTAAAATAAGGAGCCCGGCGCCTGCCAATGCCGCAAAGAACAGGAAGATGTCCAGCAAAGCTCTTAAAAAGTAAAGTTTTTTCATTGTAAGGAGAAAAGTAAGGATTATTGAGTAAAGGTATAAAATTATTGTAAAACAATAACTAATTACTGCGCTACGGCTAAAAATTAAATTTAATATTTCTACGGAGATTTATATACATTTGCGATATGGCGGTACAATTTCCTAAATCACTGGCTCTAAAGCTTTCCACACGCGAAGACAATGCTTCCCTGCGGCAATTACAGCCTGTATCTAATTTAATAGATTTTTCTTCGAACGATTACTTGGGGTTTTCAAAATCGGAAGTGATTTTTAGTGCAGTTCATTCCTATCTAATAGAAAAAGGTATTAATAGCAATGGATCAACCGGGTCAAGGTTGCTATCTGGAAATCATAATTTGTATGAAATCACTGAAGCTTACATTGCGGAATTTCATCAGGCAGAGTCGGCTTTAATTTTTAATTCAGGCTATGATGCTAATATTGGTTTTTTTAGTGCTGTACCTCAAAAAAATGATTTAGTCCTTTTTGATGAATATTGCCATGCATCAATACGCGCTGGTATCCAGCTTTCTCATTCCAAAGCATATAAATTCAGGCATAATGACCTGGACCAACTGGAGCAACTGATTCTGCGTTGTAAAGCTTCGGAAAAGGGACAGGGAGAAATTTATATCGCAACAGAATCGGTTTTTTCTATGGATGGTGATAGTCCGGATTTTAAGCGGTTAATTGAAATAGCAGCAAAATACAATTGCCTCCTGGTAGTAGATGAAGCTCATGCCTTAGGGGTTTTTGGCACTTCGGGGGAAGGCCTTCTACAATATTTAGGACTGCAGGATCAGGTTTTTGCAAGAATAATGACCTTTGGGAAAGGTCTCGGTTGTCATGGTGCAGCGATACTCGGAGCGGATGGGTTAAAAAAATACCTCATCAATTTTGCCCGCAGTTTTATTTATACAACGGCTTTGCCTCCTCATGCTCTTGCTACTATTTTTAAGGCTTACGAACAATTGGCCGTTTGTACTGCTGAGGATGGATTTCCAGTAAACAGTATTCGTATATTGCGGGAAAATATAAGCCACTTTAATGCCAAAATAATGGAATTGGGATTGACAAATTATTTTATACCCAGCAATTCAGCAATTCACTGTGCGCTTATAGGTGGAAATGCCAATTGTCGCGCTGCGGGCCAATTTCTAAAGGAAAAGGGCTTTGAGGTGAAAGCAATATTGGCCCCCACTGTTACGGAAGGGGAAGAGCGCTTGCGTTTTTGTCTTCACAGCTACACTACAACAACCCAAATTACTGAGGTTTTGGAAGCTTTTGCCGAATATAGGGGATAAGTTATTTTTCATCAGCTTCCTGTAGCAATTGCTTTTTTTTGCCGAGCCAATAGGATTGTTCTTCCCCAAAAAGATAGGCGTAAGGCCGTGTTTCCGGGCTCAGTTCAAAAAGGTTTTTCAATATTGCAATGGTTGGAATAATGAGGATCATTCCCATCAATCCCCAGATCGTACCCCCAATTAGAAGGCCAATAAATGTGACTAAAGCATTCAGATTAACATTGCTTCCCGTAATTCTTGGGGTAAGATAACTACTCTCAACGAGCTGAATAATCGTAAAGGAAACCACCACTGCTGCCGGATAGAAAAAGCTATCTTTAGTGATCAATGCAAACAGGAAAGGCAGTAACGCTCCAACCATAGGTCCCAAATAGGGAATAATATTGAGCATTCCGGCAATCATTCCGAAGAATATGGCATGTTTGATTCCGAGAGAGAACAATACAATAGAGTTGACAATACCTAAAATTACCATTACCTTACTCGCTCCCACAAGATAATTTTGAACTATTTTTCGAATGGATACGATTTTTGCCATTACATCATCGTGTTTCTGTTCTTTAAATAAACGGGTTAAAAATATCGCTAAATGATCGCGGTACAGCAGAAGGAAGAAAATGAATACTGGAAGTAACAAAAGATCGGACAAGGTACCTACAGTAGATAGTATCATCTTACCCATGCCTAATTACGATTTGTCTGCCATTTCGATGATCCGGTCCATTTTGAAGCCATTTTCCATTCCGGTTTCAATGGAAAAAGTTTCGTGTAACCATTTACTGATTTGAACAATATAAGTGTTGCACTTGGAAAATGCATCGCCATCAATATCTTTTACGAATGATTTAATTTGGAGAAAAATTAGAAAAATTAATCCGTTTACAGCAGTTATTGTGGACAACAGCACAATAATGACACTCAGGGCACGTGGAATCTTAATGCGTTCCAGGCGATCACATAAAGGTGTCATCAGCATCGCGACATAACCTGAAACCATCAATGGGACGATGAGCTTTTTGGCCATGATCATAAAAAAAACAATAATGATGATCAGTAATGAGATATAGACGGCTTTAATATAAGGCGGTATTTTACTTTTAAGCATATAAGGGCTATAAAACGAATAGTACAAAAAGACAATAAATAAAAAAGGTCGAAAAGCCCAATAAAATAAGGCCTTAACGATAAAAAAGGTCGAAATTATAAAAAAAACGAATTGTACATATACTACCATATACTACCATTATACTACCATTTAGCACTATAAAACGGGTCAGTACTGTTTAAATACTACCATTGAACCAATGTAACCCATGTTAAAACCCCTTAAAACACTGATAAAATAGCGTTTTAAGGGGTTTTAAAGTATATAAGGTCTGTATGTATGGTTTGTTTGTTGATGCCTCTTTACAGAGGCTTTTTTATGCTTTGAAAAGTGGTTTTAAAATGTGAAATATAGAGTTGCGCATTCAGTTGGGCATTCAGTTGGGCATTCAAAAAACACCAATTTAACAGTTTAAAAGATATAGAAAAAGCCTAAAACAGATCATAAATGATGTGTTTTAGGCTTTAAGTACCTACTTATGTACCTACTAAGCATCGACAATGTTTTGTTAAACACCTGTTATTTAGTTTATTAGCATTATATTATTTACTTCTACTCTCTAAAAAATTAACTTTGGCTTCTAAATCGTTAATTCTCTCGTATATATCAGCAGGATTGGAAAGTTCCCAGGTTAATGCCATTTTAAACTCCCATACTTCTAATATTTCACTTGGTGCCATAGCGAAACTGGGGTATTCGCGCCTATTGTCACTTTTACAATATATTGTACCATACTTTGAAATACGGTTCAGACAACGCTTAATAACTATACCTTCATTTTTGGACACAAGTATAAAAACTCGATCGTCCTTTATGTCCTTTATCCAATTTTCTACAAATTGGCCTACCACATAAGCCCCACTGTGTAGGGTTGGGTACATTGAATGTCCATTAACCTGAAACATTCTAAAAACCCCATTCTGAATATTAGGTATTGAATATGTAGGTAAGCTTTGTATAAATTCCGGATCACCAAAACCATTCAAATAACCAGCAGCAGCTTTTACAGGAACCAGTACTATATTTTCCTTTCCACTGTTATCGACGGTCACAATGTTTGGTGTGTGATTATATATTGGCTCAGGTTCTTTTACATGCGATAACGAATTGTCTTTTTTGGAGTATGAAATTATCATACTCCCTTTGCCTGTAATCAACCAATCAATATTAATAACCGGGAACTTTTCATTTAGATTAATTAAATTTTCGACACTTATTTTCTTTCTGTCAGCTTTAATATCACTAATTCCAGCCTTGTTGGTGCCTATATTATCACCAAAATCCTGCAAATTCTTTACTGCTTCAATTTCTTTCAAGTAGTCGTAAGCCTTGAAAAACCTATGTTTTACGTTATCCATATAAAAAAAAGCATGAAAAATTCATATTATTTATATTTAGTATGAATATTTCATACTAAATTTGTCCCGTACAAAAGGACATAAATTATGAGCAAAGAAACACAAAAAAATAACAATTACAATACGGAAATCCTCAACGCCTTAGCATTTAAGTACAGCGTTACTGTAAACTACATTAGAAAATGTTTACGAGGTTCACGAAAAGGTAAAAAGCCGGAAATAATAATATTAGAATATGAAGAGGGTGTCAAACAGTATCAAAAAGGTATGCAACCGATAATATCTAAGTTCATAAATGAAAATTAAAACAACCAAAAAATGTTCGAATACTATAACAACAACATTTTATGCGTACAGGCAGCCTGGCTGATAGAAGAAGGTATATTAACAAAGCCAAATTTTGATAGCCTAATACTAAGGGGGCAAATTAAAAGGCTGCAGCGCGGGGGAAATGGAAGGGTCGCACTGATAGAGTACGAAACGATCCGCTCCGATATAAAAGAAAAGATCATCGCCCTGGCTGGCGATCCAACGGAAAGAGCAAAGCACATACATTTTAGTGACTACCTTAAAACTGATCAAAACGCGGTCGACTTCTTTAACAACTATACGCTTGACAGTAACGACCCACTGCCTGACAAGAGTATAAAAGAGTATATCGCCAACGCCGAAGTACTAAATGCCATTAAAACGATTTTGGAATCGACAATGAGCAAACGAAAGGCATTAGGTTCGAAAGTGAAACCCTGGGAAAAGATCACAACAATTGTACAGGAATTACCTCGCCACACGTGGCCGCATTCTTTGCCAGCAAATGAAAGACGATTGCAGGATCGTTACAAGATTTACAACGCTGAGGGGTATGTGAGCCTGATACATAAAGGATTTTGCAACAAAAACACCGAAAAGCTGGCCGACGTGGCAAAAAGCTGGGTTTTAGCCCGCTGGAGTGATAGAGTAAGGAAATGCGCAAGTTTCGCACAATTACTGAGGGATTACAACGAACATGCTACCGGTTTAGACTGGCCGACGCTAAAAACGGAACTATCCCTGCGGAATTTTCTCCAAGACCCGAAAATAGAAGCCCTTTGGTATGGGTACCGATACGGGGAATTGAAAGCAAAAGAAAAGTACACCTATCAGCATTCAACCAAATTACCAAGTATGCGCGATTCTCTATGGTACTCAGATGGTACAAAGTTGAATTACTACTATTTGGAAAACGGAAAAATGAAAACGTGCCAGGTTTACGAGGTTTTCGACACTTACAGTGAGGTTTTTGTTGGTTACCACATTAGCCAAACAGAAGATTACGAAGCCCAGTATTTTGCCTTTAAAATGGCTTTACAAACGGCAGGCCACAAGCCATACGAAATCAAGTTTGACAACCAGGGCGGCCACGGTAAGTTAGAGGCATCAAGCTTTTTAAGTAAGATTTCAAGAATTACCAATAAAACGCAGCCTTACAACGGTAAGTCTAAAACAATTGAAAACGCGTTCGGAAGATTCCAGGCGGAATACTTGAAAAGAGACTGGTTTTTTACTGGGATGAATATTACCACCAAAAAGCTGGAATCGCGGGCAAATATGGAATTTATCCTGGACAATGTTAAAAACCTTCCATCCCTCGACGAGGTGAAACAAGTGTACAAACAACGCCGGGAACAATGGAACGCTGCGCCGCATCCAAAAACAGGGGTTTCACGATTAGAAATGTATTTAAACAGTCAGAACCCAGCCACGCCGGAAGTTTCCATTTGGGATATGGTAGATATGTTTTGGATCACCAGGGAAAAACCAGTTACAGCCAATGCCTACGGTATTTCGTTCACTGAGAAAAAGATTAAGTACGATTTCATGGTAATGAAAAATAACATGCCTGACCAAGAGTGGTTACACAAAAATATAGATAAAAAGTTCATTGTAAAGTTTGATCCGTCCGATATGACACTAATACACTTATACGAGCAAACGCCTTTAGGCCTTAGACGTGTAGCGGAGGCAGAACCGAAAACGGTCATACATCGAAATGCACAGGAGCAGGAAGACTGGGAAGCAGAATTTACAAGAAAAGTAAATGCCGAAAATAAAGCGATCAGAATTAACACCAGGAACGAAATGGACGAATTACTGGCAGATCATGACCGCCTGGCGGAAGATTACGGACTGCGTAGTCCAGGGCTTAAAGGGATAGAAAGTAGTAGAAAGCAGAAAGCAAAAATAAAACAGGCTTCAAAACCGCAAGAAGAAAATTACGGCATTGGAGATTATCAAAAGAAAATCAGCAATGCCGTTTTTGAAAGTGATGAATCCGATAAAATGGATTACGTATCAATTTATTAATAAAAAACCGGTGTCACCCTGAGAAAGTCCGCCGGAAGATTACCCAACAATTAACACTTAACACTTAAACAATTCAAAAGTATGGAATTTACACAGAAACAACAAATTGTAGAAAGCTTATCAAATTACATCGCCCGTCACGAAAGCCAAAACAAAGCCGCACAATCGCTTAAAAATGTAAGTGCTGCCACTATTTCCCAAATGATGAATAATAATTGGGATTTGATTACCGACGATATGTTTCGCAACGTCGCAGCACAAATCGGATCATCCACCGAATGGGTTTATGTTGAAACCACCGACTACGTTAAAATGACCCTCTGTTTAGAAGATGCGAAAAAACATAGCATGGCAATGGGTATCATCGGGGCAGCTGGTTCCGGAAAATCACAAACGGCAAAACTATTTGCTGCAAAGAATAAAAACGCTTACGTACTATCATGTAACGAGTTTTGGAACCGAAAAACATTTTTAACTGAATTGCTTACAGCGATGGGTTATGATTCCGCCGGGCTTACGGTTGGCGATATGATGGCGGAGGTTGTACGCCGGCTTAAAGCAAAGGACGAGCCAATCGTCGTTTTAGACGAGGCAGACAAACTACCCGATCAGGTGTTATACTTCTTTATTACCCTTTTTAATGCATTAGAAGACCTTTGCGCCCTTGTAATGTGCGCAACGGATCATTTAGAGAAAAGAATTAGAAGAGGGCGCAAATTGAATAAAAAGGGGCATACCGAGATATACAGCCGATTAGGCCGCAAGTTCATTGAGTTAGGCGGGGTTACTTCTACCGACGTATTTAAAATATGTAGTGCTAATGGGATAAGTGATAAGAGCATGGTTAAAGCTGTTGTTGAGGACTGCGAAAATGATTTAAGACGAGTTAAACGAAAAATACACGCTTTTAAAAGACAAATGGCATGAGTACAAGATTAAAGCGCGCGGTTTCAGTAGATGAAATAAAAAAGATGGTTTTTAAGGTGTTGCAACTGAATGCTTTTTGGCAAAAAATATTAGGGTTGCCGGAAGCGTCGGGCGTTTGGATAATATGGGGCAAATCAGGTTCGGGGAAGTCCCGGTTTAATATGATCCTGGCCAAAATGTTAACTGAGTTCGAAAAAGTAGCTTATAACTCCCTGGAAGAGGGCGCACGGTTATCGCTTCAAAAAAACATTAATGACTGTAAAATGATAGAAGTTAAAGAAAAGTTTGTCATACTGGCCAGGGAGCCGATACCGGAACTAAAAGAACGGTTACGAAAAAAGAGGCGGCCGGGTATTGTTTTTATTGATTCGTTACAATACACCGGATTAACCAAAAAGGAATATTTATCCCTAAAAGAAGAGTTTACCGACGTGCTTTTTATTTTCATAAGCCACGCCAACGGTACAGAACCAAAAGGCAGTGTCGCAGAATTTATACGGTATGATGCTGATATTAAAATCAGGGTAGAAGGTTTTAAAGCGTTTCCAATAAGCCGGTATGGCGGTGGTGAACCTTTTGTAATATGGCCGGAAGCGGCTGCGGAATATTGGAACGACTTAACAAATTAGAGCAATGGAAAACGATATTGAATGGTTCCTAAATCAAAAACCGGAACAAAGCGACAAGCCCCTGGAATTATATCACAAATGGTGTTTAAACAATTCGGTCTCTGAAAAACACTTCCAAAAGGTGTTTGCCAGTCCTAAAATATGCCACTGGTTTATGAACGAACTTAAAAAATGTAATGACGAATTTATAATGCTTTATGAGCGTTACGAAAATTTAAGCTTACTCGAAATTGGTGACCTGTATGGTATATGTATCCTAAGAGTGTTTTCAATTTATCCCAAAACACTGTTAGACGCTGAACGCCCAAAGGAATTGCCTATGCCTTTTAAAATAGATGGGATTAGGCGACCGGAAGTTAAACTATGTTATAACTAAATAACTAAGCTATGCGAAAAAACGAAATCAAATTAAAAATAATGTCTTTGGGTTTATGGTTGATTGAAAACCCCGCCAGCCCCGAATATGGAATTATCCTACGAGACAAACAAAACCTTGAAAAACTCTTAAAAGAAAACGACAATGAATAAAGAAGAAATACAGGAACGCTTAGTACTACTTTTTATAGTGCTTCAATTCGATACCCAGGAGAAAGCAATATTTACGGCTGGCGAACGAATAATGATTAACCAGGAGCGCGGCCATCTGCTTCATGAATTGGATTACTCCGACGCACCCACAAAACCAGTGTCAGCGGAAATCGAAGAAAAAATAAAAGAGGCTACCCGCTTAACCGGTGTTTACGACTGGGAACCCTTAGTACAAATCGACAAGCTTTACAAAAATGAAATCGAATAACATAAATAATATTACTGTCATAGAACTACAATTAATTTCAAATCAATTACCCATGAACACACAAACAGAAAATGAAGCGTTTGAAACTTTTTTAAAGTCAGCTTCACGCCCCGAATCCTTTAAAACAAATCCCAATTATCCAAATGATACGCTACTGGAAGAAAGGTTATCCCAGATTCACAAATCGGACGTCGACAACTTTAACGAAACCCAAAAAGCAAAAGTGTTACAGCTGTCCGATGATGAATTGAAAGCCGAATTAAATCGTCGTGAATCGGCAAAGGTATCGGCCAGGGAATCGTATAAAGATTTAGTTCAGGACACACTACCCAAAGCATTGTTAAACCTGACCGCTTTATCACAGCTTCTTTCCGAAGCTAAAAGGGATATTTTTAAATACTTCGAAAATATCCTGGAATTAAAAAGCCAGGTATTCGGAATAAAGGAAAAACAGCAAACCCACACCTTTAGCACAGAAATAGGCGAAATTACAATCGGGTACCGTGTAACAGATGGTTGGGACGACACCGCCAGCGCCGGGATTGAAAAGGTATCGAAGTTTATAAATTCTTTGTCAAAAAATGCCGAAACTGCCGCCCTGGTCGATATGGTATTTAACTTACTGAAAAAGGATGCAAAAGGGAATTTGAAAGGCTCCAGGGTGTTGGAGTTGCAAAAGCTGGAAACGAAGTTTAATAACGCTGAGTTTTCCGACGGTGTTAAGATCATCGCAGCCGCTTACAAGCCGGTACGGTCTTGCTGGTTCATTGAGGCCTACACTATCCTGGACGATGGCAAAAAGGTAAATATACCCCTGGCAATGTCCTCAGCTGATTTTCCCGCCGGTTATGAGTTTCAATTTAACAAATCATAACATGTCCGTAAAAATCAAACCAATTACTGACCACGAAGTTTACGAGGTAAACGGGAAGGAAGTTTACAAGGATTCGTATAATAACTGGATCGCCAGGGAATCCCTGACCAGTGCAGAACATAAGGCATTTGCCAACTACAAACGGGGGGTTATTAATAACCCAGCTTTCAAGCCACATAAGCCCGCAACGTACTTATAAGTGCGTAAATAGTAATAAACTCAATTATTACATATAATAGTAATCCCCGGCAAACTTAGCTGGGGATATTTTAAAATTCAAAATAACGAGACAATGACAACAGCAACCAAAGACCAAAAACTGGCTATCCGGCGAAATGTCGGCTACGATATCGGGGTAAAGGAGGAATATGTACAATGGGCTACCAACGACAACGCGAAAACAAGCCTTAACGACCTTTCTTTTGACCAGGCTAACCAAATCCTTATCAAGCAGGGAGAAAAGCCCCACACAGGTGAAAATTGGGCTTATTTCGATGCCTTAAACCCAAAGCATAAAAAAATACTATCGCTGATGCGTGAATTGCAGTGGACGAAACCCCACCCAGTCCACCACGAAGTACCAAATATGCTACTGCTTAGTGATTTTTTAAAAAGTGATAAATCACCGGTTAAAAAGCCTTTAAAAGAAATGATAGACAATGAACTATCCAAGATTATTAAAGCCCTCCAGCGTATTATCCTAACCACGAAATACAAAGTGTAATGGCAACGCAAAAAAAGGTAGGAACCTGGAGTATTCAAAAGAAATGCAACCACGATATCGCATACATAGGAGTTGTGTCCATACAGGCCACATGTGAAACCACAGTTATGGTATGTGAGGACTGCAAAAAAGTATTAACTAAACCCACCACCGAAGCATGTTAAAAATAGATTTAAAAATAAACTGGTCGCAATTCGAAGTAATTATTGAAAGTTTACAGGCTATGGAGCAAGTCCAAATAAAAACCAGCGACCAAAGGTTTGTCCGCAGTATTCTATCAAAAACATCGGTTAAGCTTAAAAAGCAACATGTTGGCGGGCAGCTGCTGAGTGAGCAAAAGAAAAAAGCTGTAAAAATTAACCTTGAGTATCACGAAGCTGTAGCCTTAAATGGTATTTTATATGTCTATTCCCATTTAGTAAATGACACATATAAAAAAAATGCTTTGCTAATTATTACTAACGAATTAACGGAAAAAATAGCATGAGTAATTTTAAAACATTTTTTTTTGCAGAAACAATAGCTGAATCAATTAAAGCCGTTTCTGTAGCTTTTAAATCTGCTTCGCTATCAATAGGACTAATTAAAAAAAGAATGGAGCAGGAAGAACAGGCAGCCGAAAAGCGTTACGCAGCAATTGAAAAACATAACAAGATAAATAATATTATTGTTATTGATGATATTGACGACGATACCGTAATTACCCAACAAACAAAAAAAAACTTGCTAAAATGGTACACCCTTCATAATCCCTCACGAAATTCCGGAAGACAGTATGCCGGGGATATGTATAACCGCTTTATGTTACAGCGGAAACGTAGGCCTATCAAATTGGGAGTACATAAGAGGTACCGAAAAGCCCGCCCGGATTATTGGATAACAAAATATTTTAGCTATGGAGCAAGTTACAACATATACAGTTAAAGCGAGGAACGCGCCAGGCCTTTGGGTCTTTAAATATCATTTAAACGGTGCTTTAAGTAGGTTCGAAGTCCTGGACGGAAACCTCACCCAAAAACAAATTAATTGGTTTTTTTACGATGGTAATTTTCCTGCAACCGAATCAGCTATGAAAACGGTTTGGATTCCGAAGGGTAAGGCTAATTTTGAGATTACAACGGCATTACCCGAATTAACTTTCGAAACCCTTTGGAATCTTTACGATAATAAAGTTAAGCGAGTAGAGGCCGAAAAAGCCTTTAAAAAATTAAAGCCTGCCGACGTAATTAAATGCTTCCTGGCAATCCCTGGTTATAATAGATACTTAGCCCGTAAAAATACAGCCAAAGCGCATTTATCAACTTTCATCAATCAGCAATATTACGCAGATGATTGGCAGAAAGCAGCTTAAACCTTTTTAAATTCCAAAGATTCCAAAGATTCCAAAAATTCCAAAAATTCCAAAAATTCCAAACTTACGGTTTTCCGTAAGGTTGGAATAATTGAAGTTTGTAACTTGCCTGGAAAAACAAAAACATGAACATTTTTAAATGGTTATTTTCCAGTTATAAAAAAAACGAAACTGTTGTTATCAATATTTTGGGAAAAGAATATATTATTGATTTGAGTAATGAGGCAACGAAAGAAAGAGCAGCAGAATTTGAGTTGCTTAAAAAAAAATCCTGGAAATCCAAAGGTTCGAAAAGACGTTCTTTAAACTCTTATGAACAAACTATAATTGGAAATACTGGTTTAATTAATTTTTCAGAAAGTGGTGAATATGCCGTAGCCTATTTATCTGCCGGCAATGATTCTATGAAAGGTTATATTTCATTAATACATACACCTAGGGAGAAAGTTTTATTTTCCATCGACGCTATACGTCCACATGATTGTAAAGTATCTAATAACGGTTTTATAGCATGTAACGACTGGGGGAAGGTTGCTAACTCTAAGGGTAAGTTTTTGATATATGACGTAAATGGAGAAATACATTACAAAAGAAGTATTAACGAAAATATAGGGGATTTATGTCTCATAACTCCTGACGGATCACTCGCAGTCTACGATACATTAAGTACGAATTCTTTGAGGGTTATAGATGTTAAAAATAAAAAACAACTCAAATCATTTGATAAGTACTCTACAAATGTAATGCGAGCCGAATTCGAAGGAAAAACAATAATTTTTGAATATAACTCCCCAAAAAGAAATTTAAAAATAATAAACGAATAATTGGAATTCCAACTATTCCAAAACACTATTAAAAATGGCTATACCCTTAGAATTTGTATCACATATAAAAGACAAACCTACCTATTTCGCGGAAAAGATTATTAAAGGAATATGCGATCGTAAGCCGATGTATTTTTTGATTGAAGCCGAACAACGCCGCCCGCTAAATTTTGATAAAAAGGTTTATTTCACTTGTGGTGAAAAAATACATACAATTAGAAAAGACGAGCAGAATGTTTGGGAAATTAGGGAGGTTATAATCCCTGTGTTACGATTAGTTTCCGAAAACCCCGACCAAAACCCAACGATCCAGTTTGCACCAGCTTTTCATTGTATGGGAATTCAAAAAGTAGTAATGGTTATCACGGATAATAATATCCAAATTACAATTGATGGCCGCCCAATACATGAAATATTTGAAAGGCTAAAATTTGCACTAAATGACGGATTCGACTATTGGAGTGATTTTGCAGCCTATTGGAAGCCGATTATAAAAAAATCACCCCAGGGCGTGTATCAAGGCAAAATAATCCATTTTACAGGGTTTCTATATTAATGGAATTCCAAAGATTCCAAAGATTCTAATTATTCTAAAACGTTAAAAGTATGGTATTAAATTTTTTATCACAGATAAATGATAAGCCGACGTATTTTGCCGAAAAACTTACAAAGGGGTTGCTTCAAAACAAGGATATCCAATTAAGGGAACAAATGATAGATCGGGTGCGGGTATTATTTGATGCTGATGTGTATGCCTGCTGTGCCCCGAAAATACATGAGATAATCGACTTTAATTTATACTTTGAGCCGCACGAATACATTGTGCCAACTATAGCCGTTATCCGTAAAAAAATGGGCGAACTCAAGTGTTATGAAATGGTTCACATTTCACGGCCATTTAAAATTAACGGCTACCAAAATGTAATTATTGAAGCTGATAAAACTAATTTGCAAATATCTGTTAACGGCCGTAAATCGTACGATAAGGCCGCCAGCTTAAAGTTTGCCGTTAATGAGGGTTTCGACACCTGGGCGGACTTCTCAGACTATTGGCGACCGAAAGCCGAAAAATGCCGGGATAATATATATTTTGGCCGCATGATCCATTTTACAGATTTTAGGTATTAATTAGGATTCTAAAGATTCCTGTTATTCCAAAGATTCCAAATTGAGTAAAACCGTAATTATTAAAGAATGAATATATTTAATTTTGAAAAAAAAATGTCATGGATGATAATAAGACAGCTTATGAAATATGGGTAGAACATAAAGAGAGTATGCGTAAAATGGAGAAGCGGCACCGTAAAGAAAAGTGGTTTTTAATAATTGCAACAATTGTTATTTTATCGGCACCAGTAGGTGTTTTAGTGCAAATTCCGGTTATATTGATCACCCCATTCCGTTTTAAAGTGAGCACCTGATTCCAGTTCAAAATGACCACCTAATTCCGGTGCAAAGTGAGCACCTCCGTTTTGATTAAAAACTATATTTTTTCATCTGTTAATTAGTATTCAAATATAATAAAATATCACTCTTTGTTTATTCCTCTTTTCTTTCTCATGGATTCTCCATGTAATTCAAGCCTATGAGATTGGTGTATAAGTCTGTCTAATATTGCATCGGCTATCGTTTTTTCTCCAATTATATCATACCAGCCTTGAACTGGTATTTGTGATGTCACGATTATAGAGCCGTTATTATGCCTGTCCTCTATGATCTCTAAAAGAGTAATTCGGTTATGGCTGTCAAGTGCCTGGAGTCCAAAATCATCAAGTATTATAACATCCTGTCTTTGTATTTTGGTAAGTTCCCGTAGATAAGTACCATCTGCTTTAGCCATTTTTAGTCTAGCGAACAATTTTAAGGTATTAAAATAACTTACCTTAAAACCCTGTATACAGGCTTGATAACCTAATGCAGTACCTAAATAACTTTTACCGACACCGGTGCTTCCAGTGATTAAAATGTTTTCGTTTTTCTCTATAAATTCGCATTCTGCCAGACGCAGTACCATGTTTCGGTCCAGGTTACGTGATACATCAAAATTGATACTTTCAATATTTGATTTGTAATGGAATTTGGCATTAGTGATACTTCGTTCAATACGACGATTGTACCTTTCATCCCATTCTGCATCAATAATCATCGATACAAACTGGTCAAGGGTATAATGATCTGTTTTCCCGCTTTCAATGGCTGTTTTAAAAGCATTAAACATGCCATAAAGCTTCATTTGTTTCATTTTGGTTACTGTGGATTCATTCATTTTTTCAAGATTTAATTTAGTTATAATAGTGTTTTCCTCTTATGTTACTGTGATCGGGAAGTTCCTGCTCAGGTTCTTGATCAAAATCAATATGATCCAAGTTGTTTTCTAAAATGTTTTGTATGGTCTTAAAATTGTAAATTTTAAAATCAAGTGCCCGCCTGCAGGCATTTATTAATCGCTGTCTGCCTACCTTTTTTTCAAAATTCAGTATTCCTAAACAGCTTTTATAAGCCTGTTCTGGATGATTTCTGCTTTCGATTATCTGCATTATATATTCTCCTACTGACTCATCAATATTATTAGCCCATTCAATGAAGCGGGCAGCACTCCATTGGGCTACAAATTGATGTGTACTGGCTAAATGCTCAGGAGTTGTTGTATAGACATAAGGTTTGTAGTTTCTTGGATGTACAGCTATTCGATTGTATTTATAATAAATCTCTACTGTTGATTTGGTATATAACAGCTTGGCTTTCTTCTTTACATATTGATACGGAACGCTGTAATAGTTTTTGTCCTGGCTTAATTGAACATGACCGTTTTGCATTACTGTTGCAAAAGACTGGTATTTAATTTCAAAACGATCTTGTGGGAGTGGACGCAGTTTTTCTTTCTCGTCTTCTAAAAATAATTCAAAGCGGGAATAAGGGCGTCCTGTCAGTTTTCTGTTATTGTGAGAGTCAAGTAAATCCCAGATCTGCTGGTTTAATTCTTCCAGAGAAAAGAACTTAGTTTCTTTTATGGTTACATAAATCCTTCGATATAATATCTTAACAGCTCCTTCAACTAGTGACTTGTCTCTGGGCCTGTAAGCTCTGGCAGGTAAAATTGTGGTTTCGTAATGTTCTGCTAAATCAGCCAGGGTTTCATTGATTGTCGGTTCAAAACGACTGCTTTTTATTACGGCAGATTTTAAATTATCTGGAACAATGGCGGCAGGAGTGCCTTCAAAAAAGCGCATGGCATTTTCTACCGAGTCAACAAAGTTTTCCTTTTGCTGGCTCATGGAAGCTTCAGCATACGTGTATTGGCTAGCGCCCAATATTGCTACAAAAAATTGTACTTCTTTGACTTCTCCAGTATCTATATCAATAATTGAGAGTGTCTTTCCGGCATAATCAACATACATTTTATCACCAGCCTTATGGTTCATATGCATGACCGGATTAACTCGTTTGCCCCATATATTGTAATGATAATGAAATTGTGAAGTTCGATAACCATCAGGATTTACAGCAATATATTGTTCCCACATATGCTGTACGGTAACGCCAACTTTTTTTAGTTCACGTTCCATTTTAGGAAAAAAATCATAAAGTGTCTGTAATCTCGGGCTAATGGCCTCTACACTAGTCTGGGAGAATAAAAGTTCCAGCTCTGCATCGGTTTTTTGGTCGATTAATTCAAAGCTTAATTCGAGAACTTCAAATAAAGAAATATATTTCTTTACCGTATTTCTTGAAAGGGATAAGTAGCTACTTATAAATAACTTACTCTTTCCATTACAATAGAATTTAATTACTTTTCTAATTTTACTCATGTCTGTTATTTTGTTTGCCATAATCCGTAAATTTTTAACGAATGTATGGTTCTAACAACATGAAAAAATCAATAGTTTTTAATACTTAATTCACCACAAAACTTGGTGGTCAATTTGCTCCGGAATTAGGTGGTCAGTTTGCTCCGGAACGGGTGGTCAATTTACTCCGGAATTAGGTGGTCAAATTGACCGGTTTTTCCACCCTGACTTTGAAAGATAATACCGTCCAATCCTTTACCCGATCAAAAATGGAAAGTTTGGAAAAGTCGGAAAACACCGGAAAGGAGTACTATATCGTAGACCTGGTTAATATTGACCCTCTTACGGCCAGTTATGAAGATTTAAAGGCACTTTCGAAAGGGCTTTCCCTTGGTACTGCCGGTAAAACAAAACAGGACTATATCGCTGCTATTGAAGTTGCAAAAGCTGAACTTAACGCATAATGGCACAAGGTACAGGAACCCCCGGCGTAACAGTAGCTGTCACGTCAGGGAACCTGCAGCGCCCAGTCCCTGTACTGGACGGCATTGCAGGAATCATGGGAACGGCTTATACCGTTGCAAACATCGGTGTCGTTAAAACGGTTTATGGGTACGACGATGCTGTGGAAAAAGGATATACCCCGGAATTAGAGCCTTTTTTGAATAAGCAACTAAGGGAGTTTTACAACGAATTGGGCGGAACTCAGGAAGTTTGGGTTTTGGGAGTTGAAGATACTATGCTGTTAAAAGATATGGTTAGCACAACGAATGCGAACGGGCTTAAAAAGCTTTTAGCGGTAAGCCGTGGAAGGGTAAATATGCCTTATATCTGCCGCAAGCCGGACGCAACCTACACCCCGCCAGTTGCATTTTTGGACAAAGATGTTTCCGACGCTGTTACGGCTTCAAAAGCACTTTGCCAATACCAGCAAAAAATAAACCAGCCAATCAGATTACTAATTGAGGGGCGTGTCGTGGACGTTGACCAGGCTAACACGTTTATGCCGGCTACTGCGTCGAATACTTACGTCGGTGTAGTGTTGGGTGGTTCTTTGGCTGATGGCTCCGCAAGTGGCTCCGTAGCACTGGCCAGGGCGATTAAATACGGCGCACATGTAAAAATAGGGAACGGCCAAAATGGCGCGCTGACTATTACACCCGTGTTTATCGGCGATCGTCCTTTGGAAGAATTTTTCCCGGAAGAACTGGACAACCTGAGCGATGCAGGGTATATCATTTTTCATCACCGCGACGGTGCCGCAGGGTATTATTTCGGGATTGATAAAATGGCCGGAAACGATGATTTTGAAATCCTGGCTTACGGCCGAATGATGGATAAAGTACAACGTATCGCTACAGCTACCAGTATGCCATTTGTTGAAACATCGGTACGTATGAACCCGGACGGAACCATCAACGATGCAGATGCGCAATACCTGGAGGACTTGATCAAAACGGCAATTTTAGCCGGTACGGAAGCTCAGCTGAGCGCGGTAGATGTAATTATCCCTACTGCCCAAAATATCATTAATACCAGCACCCTGTCGATACAGGTAAAAATACAACCATTAGGGTACCTGACCTGGATTAATATAACAATGGGTTTAACTACTAATCTATAATCAATGAATGTAAATATAACCTCTTCGGAATGTGCTTGGTCACAGTTCGAAATCAAATTATTAGGGCGTACAATAAAAGGCCTCCGGGGGTTCAGTTTGAAAAAAGAAGTCGAAAAGGAACACTTATACGGTAGCGGTTCCGACCCTATTGATATCATGACCGGAAATAAGAAGTACGACGGAAATATCAAGCTTTTAGGCTTCGAAGCGGATGCCATGAACAAAGCTGCAAAAATAGCGGGCTACGATGATATAACCGAAGTGCCTCACGAAACAATTGTAATTACAGTCTCTTATAAAAAAAGGGCTACCGATGCCATTTCGACGTATGTCGCCAGCGGTGTGGCTTTCACTGAGACGGGTGTCGAACTGGAGCAAAACGCCAAAAACCGGGAAATAACATTGCCATTTATCGCAATGAATATATCCCACTCAGTCGCTTAAAACTAACAAAAAAATAAAAAAAGACAATGTCTAAAAACGTAAAAAGTGCTTTCGCGGCACGTCAAGCAAAAGAAATCAGTAAAGCAGAAACGCCAAAAGTAACAGCGGATAATAACCTGGGAGCATTCGAAAAAAGGTTTACCCTGGCACAGCTGGAAAATTGGAAAAAACAGTATGGTGGTCGTGAATTGATTTTGTTACATGTAGGTAGTTCTTTGGCCGTATTACGACCACCAACGGCGGACGATTTAGGGGATTATATGACTACGATCGGAACGGCCTCTTTAGGTAAGGCAGTAGCCCTGATTATGGAAGCGCTTTGGATCGATGGCGATATCGATTTGATTGATGACGAGGACAAATTTATCGCGGTGTTTTTACAAATAAATAACATCTTGGAAGGGAAGAAAGCCGACTTTTTTCGCTTTTAGTAACAAAGGCCAAAAAGACTGTGAAGACCGCACCGCTGGTATTGATTTCCTTATTGTGTTCGGCTCTATGAGGTTCGGCGCAAATGCCCTAAAAGAATGGGGTGATAATTTATTTTTCTACCGTACCGGTATTGCCCTGAAATTATGGGAAATGCAAGGTTCCCAACAATAACCTACACATGAGTAATATAGTTGAATTTGTCGTAAAAATGCGTGATATGATGTCTGGCCAAATTGGCCGGCTCAATTCCACGACCGGTCGCGCCTTTACCAACATGAGCCGACAGGCGCAAAACGTTACCCGTAGAAACCAGGTATTAGGCCAAAGTTTTTCCCAGTTACAGCGCAACATCCAACAGGTAAATAATACGATCAGTACCTCGACCATACCAAGTCAGATAGCATCCGCCAGGCGTGAATTAGCAGCTTTAGAACGTCAGGCCTCACGGCATTCAGGCAATACTTCTCGTGGCGGTGGCGGAAGTTCCGGCGGTGGCGGTGGTATGTCTACCGGTTCAATGGCTATCGGTTCATGGATTGGCGGATTGGCCTTGCAAATCGGTAACGCAATTGCTGGAGTAATATCCAGTAGTTTGGGTACCATCATTTCCAAGACCATGAAAAAGGAGCAGGATATCGTCGGCTTAAGTACCTTTTTGGGAAAGGATGGGGCAGATAAGGCCTATAAGAATATCCGTAAAGATGCCGACGTAACGCCATTTGATACCGATTCCCTGGTAATGGTAAACCGTTCGCTGATATCGGCGGGGCTATCGGCAGAGGCTGCCCGTCAAGATACATTACACCTTGTAAACGCCATTTCGGCCGTGGGGGGTGGTAACGATGTTCTTAGCCGTATGGCGGCCAATATGCAGCAAATTAAAACGGTGGGTAAAGCTACGGCGATGGATATCCGCCAGTTTGGTATCGCCGGTATTAATATCTATGCGATGTTAGCGAAGTCAACCGGGAAGTCAATCGACCAGGTTAAGGAAATGGAAGTTTCTTACGATGATCTTTCTAAAACCCTCGCTATGGCAGCCGATAAAGGCGGTATTTATGCTGGAGCAATGGAGGCGATGAGCCGCACCAAATTTGGCCGCTGGTCTACTATCCAGGATAAAATAAGCAATACGGCTTCCGATATTGGCGATGCCTTTTCCGTGGTTTTTGATCGAATTTTGGATATGGGTGTCCAGTTTTCAGAAAGCATTCCTGCCATGTTAGCCCGCGCCCAGCCTTATATTGATATGATTTCTACGGGTGTCGGTCGTGTGATTGACTATGTTACGGATATTGTTAACGGTACAAGCGGATGGAATGATTATATAATAGTTATAGTCCAGGCCTTTAAAGACGTTTACAGGTATTCTGTAATTATCGGCGAAAAGATATATCGTTTTGTTAGTTCGTTTTTGGATTTCGTACAGAAATCGGAAATATTAAAAGACGTGTTTCGCCTTATTGGATGGATCATTGAAAAAGTAGTCCAGGTAATATCGTCCCTTATGGATACTATTTTATGGCTATGGGACAATATTGTTAAACCAATCCTGGAAGCCATAGACAAGGCCTACAAGTGGATAAAAGGGGTTGACGATGTGGAAGTAAAAGCGACTAAAAAATTAGTTGCCCCAAAGGCTGAAAAGAAAGAAGATACCCCGTTTGTGCCAATGGCAGCCACTGCGGCGGGTAACGATGCGTCGGGTAAAGCTGTCGCGGATTCGGTTGTCGGTGGTGGGCCAAAAGTGGTTAATATCCACGTTGGTAAATTCTTCGATAACCTCCAGTTCACGACG